>UGGN01000001.1 GCA_900450455.1 [Eubacterium] infirmum | reverse complement strand
TCCGAGTTGCGGTGATGATTTTGATGAAGTAAACGAACATACAGGGTTTAGATTTAAATATAAAGACAAAGATGTTATTTTAACTATAGACGAAATTCAAGAAGAAAAATTTCTTCAAAACAAAGACCGTTATTATTGGCTTGAAAATAAGCGGAAGCCTTTTACTATAAAATTATTCGCATCGCTGGAAGATGATAGAATTGTACATTTTTCATTTACTGAATTAGAAGCAAAACATATTAGTAATTCATATAAAGAGTTTTTTAGTAACATTTGAATACGAAGTAGAGAAAGAAGAGATATTTAATACAATTAATGAATATAATAATGTTGGATTGTAAAAATGATAAGGGATCCATTTTATATTCACACATTATATGATTTACATGATGTGTGTTTTTCTGGTGAAGAACATACAGAAAATATAATTTGAGCGAGATGAGGAGATGAGTTTTTAAGGAGGAGTTGGCATGATTTATAAACATGAAGATGGAACAATTAATACCTTTTATCAAAAAGGTGAAACAGTCGAATATCCGAGCGATGAGGGAAGTAATTAAATATATAGATAATGCAGACTCATGGGATGCGGTTGATAATGAAGTATATGAAGAGTTATGCGAAAGGCTTGGAATAGACAGTAGTGGAGTTTGATGATCCTGATTCTTTATTTATAGGAAATACAAACACAATTTATTTACAACAAGTGTAAACCTTGAATGTTGGCGAAGAGGCGAAATCCGTGAAGATTTGAGAATGGATTAACTTTTGAGCAGGTTAAGCTTTACGCTAAGCCCGAGTTTGAGTATGGGCAGATTATAAATATTAGGAGAGGACTTGAAGGCGGGCTATCAAAAGAGCAGGTTCAGCTTTATGCTAAGCCGGAGTTTAAATACTGGCAGATGGAAGAAATTCGTGCAGGCTTTTATAACGGACTAACTTTTGAACAAGTAGAACTTTACGCTAAGCCCGAGTTTAAATACTGGCAGATTATAAATATTAGGAGAGGACTTGAAGGCGGGCTATCAAAAGAGCAGGTTCAGCTTTATGCTAAGCCCGAGTTTGAATACTGGCAGATGGAAGAAATTCGTGCAGGCTTTCAGAACGGACTAACTTTTGAACAAGTAGAACTTTACGCAAAGCCTGAGTTTGAGTGTCTACAAATGGATCAAATTAGGAGAGAACTTGAAGACGGATTAACTTTTGAGAAAGTGATGGCACAGATTTCAGAACAATCTAATGGATGAGGAGATGGAGTTTTAATGATAATAATTGTGGGAAGTGAATATAGACTTTCTGCTATGGCTGAGGTTGTAACAAAAAGGTTAAATGAAAATGTTGGATATATCCCGGAGAATATAAGCATTAAAAATCAAGAAAATGATATCCTGGCACTTGGTGAAGCAAAGTATATAATATATGATATTGATCAATACTTTGATGAAACTGTTGAGATAATAAATATCATTAAAAGAATTCAAAGGGTGAACAAAGCTAAGCCTATTTTATATGTTGCTACAGATAATCCAAAGAGTGAGATTATAAAGGCAGCGGTTGCGGCACAAATCAAAAGCTTTGTAAACGAAAGCCTTAGTCTTGGGATGCAGAAAGACCAACTTGAAAAAATAATAAACGGCTTTTATGAAGTGCATGGAAGAGAGGATGTAAGAGCAGCAGAGGATGAGGTAATAACGACAATAAAACTCTTAATGAGTTTGTAGGTGAGCTTTACGATGCGAAACAAAGAGAGGATGAAAAAGAACATACCATAATCATAAACAAAAAAGGAAGGCTTGAGGTTGTTATAGATGTAGTTATAAGTATTTTAAAATTCCTATTTGCTGCACTGTCGGTTGTGCTAATTGCTATTGCTATAATTACTTTAATTTACAAAGATACAAGGGAAGCATTATTTTATGTTTTAGATAATACTTTAGGAGAAATATTATCTATGATTAAGTTATAAACAAGGCTTGTGAAAGTCGCTTAAAAACGATTTTAGAGCCTTGTTTTTATGTGGAAAGGTATAGAGATGGATAAGAAACAAAATGAGGAAGTAATATTTGTAGATACGGAAACTTTATCTGAAGAAGAAATGCTTCAGGGTGACAGTTATGAAAGAGAGGACGATTCTGATGACGAAGAATTATAGAGAAGAAATAGCTGATTTTTTTATCCTGGCACTCGATGAAGACCCGATTGAATTTATTAAGGGATGGAATTTTTCGCAAACAGGAAGTCCAATGAACTCTTTCACATATAAAGAGTATAGTGGAATTAACAAGCTTTATCTTAAAATAATTGAGGTAAAAAACGGTTATGGAGATAACAGATGGCTTACATTTAAACAAATCCAGGACAAGGGGTATCATCTACAAAAGGGTGCTAAAGGTGCCAAGGTTGAATATTATATTCCATATGACAATAAAGAGAAGAAGTGGATAAGCTTCGATGAATATAATAAATATTCTCGTGATCCTGAGTTTGATGACGAAAGATTTAGTTTAAAGCAAAGAATATATACAGTATTTAATGCAAGCTTGATTGATGGAATAGAGTAGTTTAAGCCTTCATATACAGCCAATAAAATAAATGAAGAAGAGGTAATAGAGAGAATATCCGATAGTATAGGGGTTAAAATTGTTGAAAGAAGAAATTCACAAAGTGCTTTTTATGATCCTGGAGAGGATTACATATTAATTCCTGAAAAGGAGCAATTTAAGTCACAAGAGGACTATTGTAGAACAGCGCTGCATGAACTATCTCATTCAACAGGGCATAAGGATAGACTTAATAGAGAGCAAAATAACAAATTCGGGAGCAAAAAATATGCCTTCGAAGAATTAATTGCCGAAATATCATCAAGTTTTATGGGAGAATATATAGAAGAACCTTTAACAGATGAGATTCTAGATAAGCATAAAGCATATATTCAGAGCTGGGCAAAGGAAATTAGAAATAATAAAAATTTCCTTTTTAAGGCAATAAAAGAGGCTGAAAAGGCAGCAGATTATATGATTGAAAATGCACAGCTATACCAATACAAGAAGGATAATATTATCAATATTGGAAGTTGCGATAAGGAAAATAATAATACGTTTACAGAAAAATGCCAGGAACAAGAAGTAATTTCTTTTTCAAAAGACGATGAGGAATTGGAGTTTTAAATGAACACTTATTTAACGCCCTTGCTATGGAAAATCAGCTTTATAGCTGTAGCAATATTTATAGTTACTGCAATTTTAAAGCTAATTTATCTTAAGCTTAGCGGTAAACCTATAAGTAAAATAGCTGGAAAAGATACTGGTGCAAGAAATACTATATTAGGAAGTGGTCTTAAAAAAGCACTTTCCCCGCATGGTTTTATTTTTGGTTTTCTCAAGAAAAACAAAGTATATCTTGAGAATACTAAAGAAGGACACATTGCCATTTTCGGTGGCAGCGGTATAGGAAAGACTTCAGCGCTTCTTGTTCCTACGCTTAGAGCCTGGAATGCACCTTTCTTTTCAATAGATATTTCCGGCGATATATCAAAAAATGTAAAGCTTGCTTCTGAGGAAAAGATAATTATTGAGCCGGAAAACCCGGCAAATAGCGTTACATATAATGTTTTCTATCTTATTGATAAAGCTACTGATGAAAACGATAAAAGGACAATGCTTGAGCAGCTTGTTATGCTTATAGTAGACATACCATCAAATGCAAACGATGCTAACCTTTACTTTCTTGAAACTGCAAGGAAAATTTTTTTAGCAGGACTTCTTGCTTTTTATGATATTGGACTAGATTTTACAGATATCTGTAAAACTATATTTTTTAATAATATAAACGAGCTTGTTAAGCTTATTTCTGAAACTCAAAACGAACTTGCTTTAAGCTACATAAAGCCACTTGCAGGAGAGAACGAGAAAAATATCTCCGGAGCAAAATCAGCGCTTAATAACAAGATAAAGCTTTTTTCTGATAACGCAAATATGGAAAGTATTCTTTGTAGAGATTATCCAGGTAAAGAAAGCTTCAATCCTGGGATGATCGAAGAAAAGAAAATTTTTCTTAAAGTATCAGATAAAAAGCAGGAATACTATGCTCCGTTTATCCATATTGTAACAGCACAGCTGCTTGAATATATAGGAAGCAGAAAATTTGTTCCTGGAAAAGACGAAAGGATACTTCTTGCACTTGATGAATTTACAAGCCTTGGTCATTTTGATGTGCTTGCTCCATTTAGAAAGTTTAGAAAAAATGGATGTAACTTATGTATCCTAACACAGTCACTTGTGGATATAGATCTTGTTTACAGTGAAAAAGAGAGAAAGGTGATCCTTGATAACTCAAAATATATTGTTGTTCTTGACTCGACAGATAACAGCACAAGAGAATATTTTTCAAATCTGATTGGAAAGAAAGATGTAGACAAAAAAAGTATATCAAAAGGAAAGGGCGGAACAAGTACAAGTATAAGTACGCAAAGGGATTATGTAATTCAGCCAGAAGAGTGGAAGGAACTTGGCGATGATCTTATTGTTATACATAAGGCAGGATATTTAAGACTTAGGAAAAACTACTATTATAATGAAAAATAAGGAAAAAGTATAAGATGAGTAAAAATGGAAAAGATAAATTGATATTAGACAAAGAAATAGAAGTTGTAACAAGTGATAATAAAAAAATCATCGGTAAGCTTGAAAAAATTAAGTACAAAGGTAAAGAAATTTACACATACACCTTAGGGCTTCCTGAAGAAACGCTTGGACATGTATGGAGCAAAGAAGAACGAAAAAGGCTTTATCAAGGCGAAGAAGTCAATGTAGATGGCTTTATTAGTGATAAGACCGGAAAGCCTTTTTCAGGAGTAGCTAAATGGGATTCCAAAGGAAATAAAATAATATTAGAGGATAAAAGTGAGTAGAATAAATAGAATGTAAAGGATAAGGCTTAAAAGTCGCTTAAAAACGATTTTAGAGCCTTGTTTTTATGTGGAAAGGTAAAGAGATGAATAAGAAAGATTACATTGAACCTAACTTAGTTAAAATTGCAGCAGATCAGGATGTATTTGATATATTATCAAGAGATGGCGTGCCAATGAAGCTTACCTCAGGAGTGTATAGACATAGAGAACATGACAGTATGGTTATATCACCGGGGAAAGGTTTTTATTGGTTTTCGCAAGGGTACGGATCTAAAAATCCTATAGATTACTATATTAAGGTTGAAGGTATGCCTTTTACTACGGCAGCATACCATGTTCTTGAGGTGATGAACTATGATTTCACAAGAAAAGATATAGTAATATCAGATAGTTTTGCTGCAAATCCAAACTATATACACGGTGAATTTTCTCTTCCGGAAAAGGCTGAGAATAACAAGAACGTCTATGCATATCTTACAAAAACAAGAGGGCTTAACAAAGATATTGTAAAAAGTCTTTTAGACAAAGGGCTTATTTACCAGGATAAAAAATACAATAACGCTGTTTTTGTAGGTAAAGACTATGACGGTAATATTGTAAGTGCTTTTAAGAGAAGTACAAGAACATATGGAAACTCTAACTTCAAAAGTGGTGATGAATACGGTAGCATGAAAGAATATAGATTTAGAGTTGAAAACCATACAAATACTACAGTAAATGTATTTGAGAGTGAGATTGATCTTTTATCGTACCTTAGCATGCTTCCGGAGCTTGCAAGAAATGAAAACTATATAGCACTCGGTGGCGTAAGCGATAGAGCATTAACTGCTTTTTTGGAAAGGAACGCTGCCATAGAACATATTAATATATGTACAGATAATGATAAGTATGGATATAGATTTTGCACAAAGATAGCAGAAACGATAGGTAAGGACTATTACATTACCCGGGAAATTCCAATAAATAAGGATTTTAACGAGGATTTAACAAAAGGCTTGCAATATGAAAGAAATAGAATAGATGTTATAGTCTTCGATGACGCTACAAAGCAAATGACAAAAAAAGAAAAGATAAAGTATATTAATGAAATATTTAGCAATAAGTACCAGGGCATGCAGGTTGAGCTTCCGTTCCCTGATATAAACGCTTTTTCTGATAAAGAAAAAAATGCAAACATCAATAGAATCACTAATCACCATTTCAAACATATGGATAAAATTGAAAGCTATAAATCATATAAAACAAAATTAAATATAGGTGTTGAAAAGGACTTGGTTAATTTGATAGAAACATCGACGTATGTTGGAAGTAAGGAAGAAGCTAAAGAAAACCAAAATTCAATTCATAAAGCAACTGAAGGGTGGCATTACTTTAACAAACCTCTTATTATTGATGATTATATTTGCATGATGATAGTTGATATAAGAGAAAATAGTAATAATGATTTATTCGTACATAAGATAAGGCTAAAGGAAATAGAGTTTAACTTGTTAAATAGAAAAGATGGCGAGTTCTCCCAAACTCTCTTTACGAGAGCTTTAACCCGGGAGCAACCGCCATCAGATATATATAATAATAAATGTGATGGGAATAAAAGTCAAGACCTTAAGAAACAAAAAAAGAATGAAGATGAAGAATTTTTCCTTTCAAAAGATGAGGAGGAATTTGAATTTTAAAAACGGCGGCATGTGAGAGTAATCTCATATGCCGCCGTTTTTTCGTTTTTAAGAAGATATATAATAAAAGCGAGTTGACTTATATACTAATATGGTTAAAGCTGCTTAAACACTAAAATAGAGGCTTGAAGGAATAGCATTATGTTATAGACAAGGGAAAACCTTTTTTGTATAACGATAACAGGGGAAAATATTGGAGATGTTATATGAGAAAATTTAAGCACCTTGACTATTCAAAGAGACAGCAAATCGAGCGTATGCTAAAGAAAAGATATACACCTTCCGAAATATCAAGCTGTCTTGATGTTGCACTTAGTACAATTTATCTTGAGATAAAGAGAGGTACTTGTGAGCAGTTGAAATCAGATTTAACCAAAGTAATGGAATATAAAGCCGATTTTGCACAATATAAATATGAAGCTAATCTTAAGAAAAAGGGAAGAAGAGCAAAGATAGAACGAGATCAAAAATTAAATAAGTACATATACAGCCTTATAAAGGATAAAAAGTATTCTCCTAAAGCCATTATATATGAGCTTATAAACAGTGGTATTAATTTTGATGAAAGTATCAAGTCATATACCACAATATATTCTGCTATAAAAAAAGGGTTTATTCCGGGAATTAAAAGAAAAGATTTACCGAGAGGAAAGTATAAGGTAAGGCTTCCTAAGGATAAAAAATACAAAAGAAATATCCCTGGTAAAAGCATTGAAGAAAGACCTTTAGAAGTGGATGAAAGAAAGGTTTTCGGTCACTGGGAAATGGATTGCGTTTTAGGCAAAAAGGAGAATAAGAAGGCAGCACTTGTTTTCACTGAAAGAAAAACAAGATATGAAATTATTGAAAAATTAAAGTATCACACAACAGATGAAGTAGTAAAAGCATTGAATCGTGTTGAAAAAAGATGTAAGAGCAGCTTTTATACTGTGTTTAAATCTATTACTGTTGATAATGGACACGAATTTATGGATTGCAGTGCTATGGAAAAGGCTTTATATCGCAAAGGAAAGCGCACAGAAATATATTATTGCCACCCAAATTCTCCTGGAGAAAGAGGCAGTAATGAGAATTGTAATTTGCTTGTGAGGAGATTTCTCCACAAGGGTATGGATTTCGATAAATATCTTACAACTGTAAAAGCAAAAGAAGTTCAGGAATGGATCAACACATACCCAAGGGGAATACATAAAGGAAAAACTTCAAAAGAGCTTTTTATCACTGAACTTATAAAGCTCGGAGTGGCGCATTATTACAGATGTTGAAGTAAATGTAAATGAATTTATAGTATCGAACAGTCAGAAATATATCACGAAAAAATAAAAATCCTTGTATGAATCAATCTATACAAAAGGATTATTTATAATGCATAGAAATTACAAATAATCAGTGTTTAATTTAGTAATATGTTCTTAATTTTATATAAACAATTTGATAAACATTTGAGCGTGCTTATATAATAACTTTATCATATACATGATAAAAAAATTATAATATTATTTGAAAAAAATTCCGATTTAGTGTTGACATTTAATTTATAGTTGCAACATTGTTCATCAAGAAAAAAGAGCATGCAGTGAATATAAAGCTTTTCGGCTTTAAGATGGATTGGAAAATCGTTAAGGATATATATGCGGTTGGTCTTCCTTCTATCATAATGCAGGCTATAGGCTCTGTAATGCTGCTTGGATATAATAATATTCTTTCTGCAGAACCAATAGCTGTAGCTGTTTTAGGTATCTACTTTAAAATACAGTCATTTATCTTCATGCCGGTTTTTGGACTTAACCAAGGAGCTATGCCGCTTTTTGGCTATAACTTCGGTGCAAGGAACAAAGCTAGGTTGATGAAAACATATAAGTTAGCACTAATGACGGCATTGATAATAATGGGAATTGGTTTTATCCTGTTTCAGGTTATTCCAGAGTTCTTCCTCAGAATGTTCAATGCTGACGAGAATATGATGAGCATAGGTGTTCCGGCTTTAATGAGAATAAGTCTTTGCTTCCTACCGGCCGCCTTTGGCATTATTACTTCAACGCTCTTTCAGGGCACAGGACATGGAATTTACAGCCTTTTTGCTTCTTTGATAAGACAGCTTTTCGGCATTTTACCTTTAGCATATTTGCTTTATCACTTCTATGGTGTTTCTGCATCATGGTATTCATTTCCACTTGCAGAAATACTTGGACTAACGTATTCGGCAGTTATGCTGGCACACTTGTATAACAAGCAGATTAAACAACTATAGTAAAGACATTAAGCGTTTGAACTTGTTTCAAATACACGGAGTATAACAATGAAATTAGGTATTGATATAGGTTCTACAACCGTCAAGCTTATACTTGCTGAGGATGATGGTAGAATTTTGTATTCACGTTACGAAAGACATATGTCTGACGTAATGGATAAGCTTAAGGAGCTTATGCTTGATTTGTATAAGCAGTTTGGCGAAATTGATATTAAACCTGTAATTACAGGTTCCGGTGGACTAGCTCTTGCCAATCTTTTGGGAATTAAGTTTGAGCAGGAGGTAATAGCATGTAGTAGAGCTGTCGAGGAGCTTATTCCTCAGACAGATGTGGCGATTGAGCTCGGTGGCGAGGATGCCAAGATTACATATTACGGCAAGACCGTTGAGCAGCGTATGAACAGCTCATGCGCGGGTGGTACAGGCGCATTTATAGATCAGATGGCCATTCTTTTGAATACGGATGCCAATGGTCTAAATGAGGCAGCAAAAAACTATAATATCATCTATCCGATTGCAGCTAGATGCGGTGTATTTGCTAAAACTGATATTCAGCCTTTGATAAATGACGGTGCAGCTATAGGAGACCTTGCAGCATCTATATTTCAGGCTGTCGTAAATCAGACGATAAGCGGACTTGCATGTGGTCGTACAATTAGAGGGAATGTAGCGTTTCTGGGGGGACCTCTTTCGTTTATGTCAGAGCTGAGAAAGAGATTTATTGAGACGCTCGGACTAAGTGAGGATCAGGTTATATTCCCTGACGACTCCAAATTTTTTGTTGCCATCGGTGCGGAGATGCTAGCAGACGAGGTTGATGCCGTTTCACTTACAACACTGTTAAGAAAAATTGAGAAGTTAAATCCAGCTTTGATGGCAGATAGCAAGCATATAGACGCTTTGTTCCATAATCAAGAAGAATACGATGAATTCAAGGCTAGACATGATAAGGACAAGGTTAGTCGCAAGGATATTAATGAAGCAAAGGGACCGGTGTTCCTTGGGATTGATGCGGGATCGACCACAACAAAGGCAGCCTTAATAGATAAGGATGGAAATTTGCTGTACTCCTTTTATCAAGGCAATGGTGGTAATCCAATCGAGACTACGAGAAATATGCTTCTAGAGTTATACGATTTGCTTCCGGATACTGCTTATATTGCCGGTACTACAACTACCGGCTACGGCGAGCAGCTTATTAAGTTTGCCTTCCATGCAGACCATGGCGAAATTGAAACAATGGCTCATTTTCGGGCAACACAGCACTTCCTTCCGAATGTTGACTTCATTCTCGACATCGGTGGTCAGGATATGAAGTGCATGAAGATTAAGGATAATGCCATTTATAACATCATGCTTAATGAAGCATGTTCATCCGGCTGTGGATCGTTCCTGGAGACCTATGCTAAATCTGTAAATCTTGATACAAAACAGTTTGCTAAGGAAGCGCTCTTTGCCGAGAAGCCGGTTGATCTTGGTACCAGATGTACAGTTTTCATGAACTCCAAGGTTAAACAGGCACAGAAAGAGGGGGCTGAGATAGGGGACATATCTGCAGGTCTTTCATATTCAGTCATAAAGAATGCACTTTACAAGGTAATAAAACTCAGAAATGCTAGCGATGCCGGTGAAAACATCGTTGTTCAAGGAGGTACATTCTTAAATGATGCAGTTCTCAGAAGTCTTGAACTAATCATGGGAAAGGATGTTGTAAGACCTGATATCGCAGGGCTTATGGGCGCGTACGGATGCGCTTTGATATCGCAAAGCAAGTTTGAGCAAGGCGATGTTTCAGCTATTTTGAAAGCTGATGAGCTAAGAAATTTCCATGTTGTACATACCAACGGTAGATGTAATCGATGTGAAAACCGTTGTATTTTGACGATTAACAAGTTTGGGGACGGATCAAAGTTCATAACCGGTAATCGCTGCGAAAGAGGTGCTGGTATTGAGGTTACAAAATCTGAAATTCCGGACCTTTACGAATACAAGACTAAGAGACTGTTCGGCTATCTCCCTTTGAGCGAAAAGGAGGCAAGAAGAGGAACTATCGGTGTTCCAAGAGTTCTCAATATGTATGAGGATTTTCCGTTCTGGTTTACTTTGCTTACCGAGATGGGCTTCAGAGTTATTGTATCACCGCAGTCCGGTAAAAAACTCTACGAGGACGGAATGGATACTATTTCATCTGATACAGCATGTTATCCGGCAAAGATAGTGCACGGACATATAAAATGGCTGCTGAAACAGGGTATTAAAACTGTTTTCTATCCTTGCATTAACTACGAAGTTAAAGAGGATAAAAATGCTCCGTCAAATTACAACTGTCCAATCGTTGCTACCTATGCCGAGGTAATTGCAAACAACATGACAGAGCAGTTTGAAGAAGCAGGAGCAAAGCTGATGCATCCGTTCCTTCCTTACGATAACGATAAGAGACTGTTAAATGCTTTGGTGGATACATTCAAAGAATATAATATCTCACGTTCAGAAATTAAGAATGCGCTTCGCCTTGCAAGACAGGAACAGGAACAGTTCAAGGAAGATGTGCGTGCAGAAGGACAGAGGGCTATAGGATATGCCAGAGAGCATGGTAAGAAGATAATCTGTCTGGCAGGAAGACCATATCATCTTGATCCTGAGATTAATCATGGAATAAATAGATTGATTACCGGCTTTGATTTTGTTGTAATCACTGAGGATTCTGTATCAGACCTTGGAGAACTTCCAAGACCGTTAAGAGTACTCGACCAGTGGGTTTACCATTCACGTCTATACAAGGCTGCTGATTTTGTTGGGAAAAACGATGATATCGAGCTCATACAGTTAAACTCTTTTGGCTGCGGTCTTGATGCAGTAACCACAGATCAGATAGAAGAAATATGTAATAGCAATAATAAGATATACACGGTTCTTAAGATAGATGAAGTATCGAATCTAGGTGCTATCAAAATTAGAATCAGATCGCTTAAGGCTGCTATGGAAGAGCGTGAAAAGAACGGTGTTCTTTCAGATTCAAAGTTTAAACCTTACGAGAGAGTTCTGTTTACAGAGGAGATGCGTGAAAACTATACAATACTAGTTCCTCAGATGTCACCAATTCACTTTACATATTTCTCTGAGGCTATGAAGTCCTGTGGCTATACCGTCGATCTTCTTCCTGCTGTAGATGAAAACGCAGTAAATGAAGGACTGAGATATATCAATAATGATGCCTGCTATCCAACCATAGTTACACTTGGACAGATAATTTCAGCGTTAAAGTCAGGAAAATATGACTTAAATAAGACAGCTGTATTCATGTCGCAAACAGGTGGCGGATGTAGAGCGAGTAACTATGTGTCGCTTTTAAGAAAGGCTTTGACGGATCTGGATATGCCACAGGTTCCTGTCGTTTCATTTAATATGGTAGGACTGGAGAAAAACCCGGGATTTAAGATCACATTTAATATGGGCTTTAAGTTGCTCCTAGGTGCAATATACGGAGATCTTATGATGAGGTTGCTATATGCTACCAGACCATACGAGGCGAATAAGGGTAGTGCTGAGGCTTTGCTGGAGAGTTGGCATGATAGAATAATAGATAATATACTAAATTTCAAGAAAAAGGATTACGAGGCAAATCTAAAACAGATAGTTGAAGACTTTGATAATCTGGAACGTCTTGATATTAAAAAACCTAAGGTAGGTGTTGTAGGTGAAATACTTGTAAAGTATCATCCTAATGCAAACAATGGAATTGTTGATATTATTGAGGATGAAGGTGGAGAGGCGGTTGTACTGGATCTTCTGGACTTCTTCCTGTATGGAATGTACAGCAAGCAGTATAACTTCAAATATCTATCAGGTAAGTTCACAGAAACAAAGCTGAATCAACTAGCTATCAAAGTGATAGAGATGATGAGAAAGCCTATGAGAAAGGCTCTAAGAGAGAGCAAGCACTACACAGAACCTGGGTATATAAATGAAACAGCAGAAGCTGCAACAAAGGTTATATCACTAGGAAATCAATGTGGTGAGGGCTGGCTTTTGACGGGAGAGATGATAGAGCTTATACACGGTGGAGCTCCTAATATCGTCTGCCTACAGCCTTTTGCTTGTCTACCTAACCATGTGACAGGTAAGGGTGTAATGAAGTCCCTTAGAGAGATGAATCCATATGCAAATATTGCGGCTATCGACTATGATCCCGGTGCAAGTGATGTAAATCAGCTTAATCGTATCAAGCTGATGATGACAACGGCTAGGAAGAATTTCAAGGAGGAAAATTGAAATTAGCCATTAAATGGTGTATACTAATATCTCAGAAAAACATATAAATCAGAAGGAGGTGTCTCCATGGGAAGACACGGTACAATTGCCGGTAGAAAGGCTGCACAAGACTCCAAGAGAGCTGCACTTTTTACAAAGTATGCAAAGGCTATCACTGTTGCAGCAAAGGATGGCGGAGATCCGGAATATAACGCAGGACTGAGAGTAGCAATAGAAAAAGCCAAGGCTATCAGTATGCCTAACGACAACATCACCAGAGCCATCAAGAAGGGCACCGGAGAGCTCGAAGGTGCATCATATGAGGAACTCTCATTTGAGGGATATGGTGCCGGCGGAGTTGCTTTCATTGTAGACTGTTTGACAGATAATACAAACAGAACAACATCATTTGTTAAGTCAAGCTTTGATAAGCACGGCGGGAATATCGGAACTCCGGGATGTGTTTCATACATGTTTTCGCGTAAGGGTGTTCTACTAATAGAGAAAACAGACGAAATCAAAGAAGATGACATTATGGAAGCAGCACTTGAAGCAGGGGCTGATGATATCGTTTCCGATGAGGAGTCCTTTACTATATACACAGATCCGGCGGTATATCCGGATGTTCATAAGGCTTTGACGGATGCAGGTTATACTTTCATTGAGTCTGATGTGGAGTTCGTGCCTTCAGTAGATTCAACTCCATCAGAAAACGACATTCCAAAGCTCAGAAAACTTATCGATGTGCTTGAGGATAACGATGATATTCAGAAGGTGCATACAAACTGTTCAATCGATTTGTTCGAATAAGTCCATATAGATTTAGTATTTTAACTTTATTTACGATATAAGTGAAATGCTGGAATGTTTGTAGTATAATGAAGTTGCCTGGAACTTGCGTTGGGTGTTCATAATTGAACCTACACTAATTGCAAGGGAATTTGAGCTCATTCACTATGTCAAGCCTCCTTTGAGTGGAAGACAGAATGGATGATAGAATGCCCACCTATCTGTTGATAGGGCGTCAATTATAGCTTGACGGAGTTTCGGGCAATTTTGAGGAGATTATATATGAATTTACCTAATAAACTCACGGTTGCCAGAGTGATTGCAGTACCATTTTTCATTTTGGCATTTATGACAAACCATTTCTTTACTGCGTTTATTATATTTATACTGGCGTCTTTGACAGATATGTTAGATGGAAAGATTGCTCGTAAATATAATTTGGTTACAAATTTTGGAAAAATTATGGATCCGCTAGCTGACAAGATTCTTGTTTATTCGGCCTTTTGCTTGTTGATTACAACAGGTGCGGTTCCGGCATGGATGCTGATTATAATACTGGCAAGAGAATTTACTGTCAGTGGTATGAGAATGGTTGCAGCCGCAGAGGGAATCGTAATAGCAGCAGGTTTAACCGGTAAGATTAAGACAGTGCTTCAGATGATAGCAGTTCCACTTCTTCTACTCGTTGAGACAATATCCAATGAAAAGCTACTGGGACCTTTTGAGCTGCTTGCTAAGATATTCCTATGGGCATCGCTTATCATGACAGTTTGGTCAGGAATAGAGTATGTTCTCAAGAATAGAAAAGTATTCTCAATGTAATCTATATTATATTGCAAAGATGATTTGATTTTTTACCGGCAGCTTTGCCGGTTTTTTGTTAGGGGTGAAAATATGCGTTCTTGTATTTTATCAGTTGGTACGGAGCTTCTGTTTGGGCACACGATAAACACCAATGCTGCATATCTATCTAAGGAATTAAATTTGCTCGGCTTTGATGTATTGTATCACTTTGTTGTGGGTGATAACGACAGGAGGCTCGGTGAAACACTGAAATATGCACTTGAAAAATGCGATTTGGTCATAACTACCGGTGGACTTGGACCGACAGAGGATGATATAACGAAGGAAACAATTGCCGATGTTTTTGGTGAAGAACTTGTGATGCATGCAGAAAGCTTCGCAGCGCTTGAGAAATATGCAAAGAAGCGAAACCGCAAGCTTACGGAAAATAATTATAAGCAGGCAATGATGCCTCAGCATGCTGTGGTCTTGGATAATGAAGCCGGAACAGCTCCTGCTTTTGCACTGGAAAAGGACGGCAAAATCGTCATAAGTTTTCCGGGACCACCAAGAGAGGTGCATTACGTATGGGAGCACGAGGCAATGCCATTTCTTCTATCAAAGCAGGAGGAAAGCATAGTCTATAGAATGATAAGGACCTTTGGAATTGGAGAATCTCTCTTGGAAACAGAGCTTCTACCTTTGATAGACGTTCAGACAGACCCTACTATTGCAACATATGCAAAGGAAGGCGAGTGCATGATAAGGGTTGCATCAAAGCGTAAAGATTATGATGAGGCAAAGAATGCTGTGGATAAAGTTTGCAAAGACATAGAAGAAATCATAGGCGAATATATATATAGTTTTGATGGCGAGGAGTTCTGCGATGCAATAGGCAAGGCTCTAATAGACAGGAATATAAGTATCTCCGCATGTGAATCATGTACAGGAGGTGATTTTGCACAGATGTTAGTCAGTGTATCAGGAATATCAAAGGTATTCGACAGAGATCTTGTTACATATTCTGAGCGAGCAAAGCGAGAGGAACTTGGTGTAAATAAGGAAACTTTAGAAAAGTACACAGCTGAAAGTCCTGAAGTTGCACTTGAAATGGCAAAAGGACTAAGGGCTAAGACCGGTAGTGAACTGTGTATTTCATCAACCGGTGTAGCCGGGCCTGATGCCTATCATGGTCTGGATGCCGGAACCATGTATATAGGCATTGTGTTTGGCGAGTATGAGCATGTACATGAGGTAAAGACGCATCGTAGTGACAGAAACTGGAATAGGAATTTCTGCTCTCTAGAGATGTTTAATCAAATAAAAAAGGCCATTGCTTATAAGGGGAAAATCTAGAATTTGTTGACATTATAAAGAGAAATATGTAAAACTATAAATGTTAAAAATTTACAGTAAAACTTTGACTTGATTTTTGTTAACAGCTAATGTAGAATAAAATAAGAACGAATGTTCATTTTGGAGGTAAGGATGGCAACGAAGAAATTTGCGGCTTCTAATCCCGATGATAGGGATAGAGCTTTAGAAGAAGCTCTGAAGCATATACATAAGAAATTTGGGGACGGGTCTATAATGAGACTCGGAGAGAACGCACAGAACAAGGATCTCTCAGTTATATCTACCGGATCAATAAGTCTTGATATAGCATCAGGAGTTGGCGGAGTACCGAGGGGAAGAATAATCGAGATTTTCGGACCTGAATCATCAGGCAAGACAACGCTCACACTCCACATTGTGGCAGAAGCTCAGAAGCAAGGAGGAAGAGCTGCATTTATCGATGCAGAACACGCTTTGGATCCTGTTTACGCTAAGAGTATAGGTGTAGATGTGGATTCACTTCTCGTTTCACAGCCTGATACAGGTGAACAAGGCCTTGAGATCTGTGATACTCTTGCAAGGAGTGGAGCTTTAGATGTAATCGTTATCGACTCTGTTGCAGCACTTGTACCAAGCTCTGAGATAGAGGGAGAGATGGGAGATTCACACGTAGGTCTTCAGGCGAGAATGATGTCACAGGCACTTCGTAAGCTTGCAGGTACGGTGAGCCGTTCCAAGACATGTGTTATATTCATAAACCAGCTTAGAGAGAAAATTGGTGTAATGTACGGAAGTCCTGAGACAACTACGGGCGGACGAGCACTCAAGTTCTACTCAACTATGAGATTTGATGTAAGAAAGGGTGAGAGCATCAAGAAGGGTGATGATATCCTCGGCAACAGAACCAAGGTTAAGATTGTCAAGAATAAGGTGGCTCCGCCATTTAAGCGCGCTGAATTCGACATCATGTTCGGTGAGGGTATTTCCAAGTCAGGAGACATACTAGATAGTGCAGTTGAACAGAACATCATTGAGAAGGCAGGCTCATGGTATAGCTACAACGGCGAGAAGATTGGACAGGGACGTGAGAACGTTAAGGTTTATCTAGATGAGCACAGCGATATAGCTCAGGATATAGAGCAGAAGCTTCTTACCGCTTTACAGGCGCACGGAGATGTAGCTGATGATTTAGTATCAGATGCTACTGAATTTAGAGTTGATGAGGATGGAGTAATCCTAGAGGATTAATTTTGTATTGCATATCCGGTTACTTAAGTTACCGGATAGGGCTAAGTTCAATATTATCTAAATATGATTTTTTAAACCGATATAACTGCTGAATATACAGTGGCTATATCGGTTATTTTAGTTAAAATTGAGCTTAACATCAAATAAAATATAATAAAATTTTTAAATTTCTTTTAAAACCCCGTATTTATACGGGGGACAATAATTTTTTGCTTTGATATACTTTTGATAATAAGGAGTCATGCCGTTCCAATGTATTGTAATTTTGAGGAGGAATTATTATGAGAAAGAGTACCAAAGGAAAACAATCTAAATCAGTTGCACTGATTTTAGCTGTCTTGATGACGATGATTTTTGGCATGCAGATGGCAGGGATAGCGGTTGAAGAGTCGTGTGCTGCAACGGACGGTACTTACGATTTACCCGGTGAATTCATGGTAAACGGTGATGCCTATACCGATGTAAGGCCTATAGAATTATTGAGATGTGATGATTTTGAACTCACAAAAAGCGTTGATATTTCGGATATTAAGAATAAGATGAATCAGCTTATAGGAGGGAGCATTGACAGAGATACAAAATTTAAAGATTTTAACTCCACATTTAAAGCAAAGATAAAGGCCGACAAGGAAATTTCACTCGATGTTAATGCAGCCTTTAAAGATGGCGGTGCGTTTAAAATCGATAGTGTAACTCCGGGTGATGACAATTCCGTTACCATTGAAATAAGCCTAAAAGATAAGCCTAAGACCGTAGGTGAACTTATCGATGCGATAGAAGCAACACCAACTAAACTAGAGTTAAACTTGTCTGCAAGATTTAATGAAAAGGCCGTTACGGGAGCGGTATATAAGTTGGAAGAAACTTTATCCGGTAAGTTTTATGGCGATTATGATCTAAGAGATTCATCTTTTCTATCATATAGCTGGCTTGCTACAAAGAACGGTGATTCTAAATTTATAGCTCAGGTAGTATACAATCAGTATAAATATAATTTAAGCGGTGATTTGAAGATCGGTGATGATACCGAACATGATAAGATTTACGAATTAAAGGGAAAAACATTCAATTTAACAAGCGAATTGAATGTCAAGAGCATTAAAGACTTGATTAAGGAAATAGCTAAAGATGAAGGTCTTTTAATTGATAATAACGGAAGCCAAATATTGGACGATAGAGCAAGGGCAATTAAGATAAAGGCTAAATGTAAGTTTATAGCAAGCATATATGTACCTGATCACGAAGTATTTGATTTAAGTGATTTTAAACCTGAGGATGTAGAGCTTACAGGTGCGGATGGGCTTTTTAAAATTACGGATGTCGGTTTTATCGACGTACATACAAATCATATCGGAATTCAGGTTACGATGGAGATAGATTCTGCAGAGATAACGAATTTTGAAATTCTATATAACAAAGTACAAGCTGTGGATGACGTTTTAAAGCTTGATTTTAAAGGGCTAAAGGTTAATGAAAAAGCTAAGCCGAGCGTTAATTATACATTCAAAGGTTTTCTCTTCGGTGAATTTAACGGTATAGCTAGTTTTGAGCAGCTTTCAAAACCTTTCTCATTTGAGTGGACGGCTATTCAAACAGATGAAGGAAGAGATTTTATAAATACGGATCCTGGCACACAAGATGATATTACCTTCACAATGAATATAAATCTGTCTAAGCCCAAAGATAAGCCGGTGACAAAGCCAAATGCAAAGAATACCCCTGATACGGGTGACACAAATGATGTAATGGCTTATATAAGCTTGTTGCTCATTTCAAGCGGAATGTTTGCAGCAGTTACTTTAAGAAGGCTACTAAATAAGTAGCGCAGTTGTATGGATAGAAAACCGGTGTAACACCGGTTTTCGCAGTTTTTGATTAGCAGATACAGATTATCGATTACCATCTGATTTCGCTTATAAAATGGTTGACAGTTTGAGGTACAGATGTTATCATTACATAGTTAGACCGCACGAAACGGGTTCTAAAGCATAAGCTACCTGTAATAGGCGAGACTGGATAGAGGAGGTAGAACACATGTACGCAATTATCGAAACAGGCGGAAAGCAGTACAGAGTTGCTGAGGGAGATGTCATAACTGTAGAAAAATTGGCAGTAGAAGACGGAGATCAGGTTGAACTCGACAAAGTATTGCTTCTAAGTAAAGATGGTGATGTTAAGGTTGGAGCACCATATATCGATGGCGCTAAGGTCCTTGGTGAAGTAGTTGAAAGTGGCAAGGGCAAGAAGGTAATTATCTTCAAGTACAAGGCCAAGAAAGACTACAGAAAGAAACAGGGTCATAGACAGCCATATACAATGATTAAGATTACATCATTAAGCGGAAAGGCTTCTAAACCTGCTAAAGCAGCAAAGACTGAAGCAAAAGAAGAAGTTAAAAAAGAAGTAAAAAACCTAGCATCGATGAAGAAGGATGAATTGATTGCATATGCAGAAGCTAAGGGCGTTGAAATAGACGCTAAGGCTACAAAAGCAGTTATCATCGAAAAAATCGAAGCTGCAACGCTGCAACTAAGTAATAAAGTTTAACCGACGAGGAGGTGTCTTTACATGGCAAGTAAAAAAGGTGTAGGAAGCTCCAAGAATGGCCGCGAATCCGAATCGAAAAGGCTTGGTGTCAAGATTGGTGACGGACAGTTTGTAAGCGCCGGCAGTATCCTAGTTAGACAGAGAGGTACTAAGTTCCACCCAGGTAACAATGTAGGTATCGGTGGAGATGACACTTTGTTTGCTAAGATTGATGGTAATGTAAAGTTCGAAAGATACGACAAAACCAGAAAACAGGTCAGTGTTTATTCAAGAGAAGCTTAACTATAGGGCCTCATAAGAGGCTCTTTTTTGTTAATTTAATTGATAAGAGGTTAATATGCTTGTAGATAAAGCAAGAATAACAATAGTTTCAGGTAAGGGCGGAAACGGTGCCGTTTCATTTAGAAGAGAACCCTTTGTTCCTGAAGGTGGTCCGGACGGTGGAGACGGTGGAAACGGCGGAAACGTAGTTTTCCTTGCTGATAGAAACCTTAGAACTTTGATGGACTTTAGATACAAGAAAAAATACGAAGCCGAGAGTGGTCAAAACGGCATGAAGAAAAAATGCTACGGCAGAAAAGGTGAGGATTTGGTTATCAAGGTTCCTGTCGGAACTATGGTTTTTGATGCGGAGTCCGGACTTTTGATGCACGATCTAAAGGAGGATGGAGAAAGCTTTGTTGCTGCTCAGGGTGGCAAAGGAGGTAAGGGTAATATCCACTTCAAAAACTCGATAAGACAGGCACCAAACTTTGCTGAAGCAGGAGACAAGGCTAAGGAAAGAGATGTAATCCTCGAACTTAAGCTGCTTGCTGACGTAGGTCTTGTTGGATTTCCTAATGTAGGAAAATCCAGTCTTCTTGCTGTTGCCACAAATGCAAGACCTAAGATAGAAAACTATCATTTTACGACCATAGATCCTAATCTCGGTGTGGTAAGGCTATACGATACTGACTATGTAATGGCTGATATCGCAGGTATTATCGAGGGGGCTCATCAGGGGCTTGGACTTGGTTTTAAGTTCCTAAAGCATATTGAGAGAACCAAGGTTTTGATTCACGTTGTCGATGTTTCAGGTTGTGAGGGCAGAGACCCTATAGAAGATTTTGATAAAATAATGAAGGAACTGGAATCGTACAGCGATAAGATCACAAAAAAGCCTATGCTTGTAGCCGCTAACAAGATAGATCTGATAGAGGAAGATGATGAGAACTACCTTAAGTTTAAGGCTTATGTAGAAGGCAAGGGTTATAAGGTATTTCCGATTTCTGCACCTTTGAATCTTGGTGTTAAGGAACTGCTTTCAGCTGCCGCTGAGGCACTGGCTAAGGCAGAACTAAATCCACCACCGGAAGAGGAATACGAGTACTTTGATTTTGAATCAGAGAAGTTAAACGATGCCGATTATAGAAGAGTGGATGTTCGCTGTGAAAACGGACAGTATATAATTGAGGGGCAGCAGCTTCAGAAGATATTCGATTCCACAAACTTTAATGATATGGGTTCCCTGAGATATCTGTATAAGTATATAGAGAAGAGTGGAGCGCTTAAAAAACTTCGAAAGATGGGGCTTGAGGAAGGCGATATTGTAAAGATAGGTGACTTTGAGCTTGAATATTATGATGAATACGATGAGTAGTGAATCAAAAAAACAAAAGCGTCTCAGCGAAGAAACCTGTAAGGAGCTTTACGCTAAATATGAAACCCCTGAGCGTGTAATCAGACATTGCAAAGCGGTTGGCGAGACGGGAGCAGTGATTGCAAGTGCTCTGAATAAATCCGGTTTCAACTTCGATGTGTCTTTAGTAAGAGCTGCAGGTCTTATCCACGATTTGATGAGAAAGTCTGAAAATCATGGAGAGGCTGCAGCTGATTTACTTGAATCACTTGGATACATGCAGGAAGCAAATGCTGTTAGAAACCATATGAGGTATGAGTTTAACGTGCCTGAAAATATAACTGAAACTGACATTTTTTGCCTTGCTGATAGGCTTGTTAAGGAAGACAAATATGTTGGGATTGATGAGCGTGTCGATTATCTTATAGATAAGCCGGGGAAAACAGCCGAGAGAACAGAAATCCTAATGAAAAAAAAGGAAGAAACCAAAATATTTATCAAGGCTTTGGAGATAAGGATGGGCTTAAGAATTGATAGCCTCTTCAGGTATGATGATAGCAAAAAGAAGATTGATAGACTTCTAAAGCGTGTAGAAAAACCGGCAAGGTACATCGGATCAGAGAAGAATATTTGCAAGAAAAAGCCACAGAATAAGCTTAGATTTGCTTTTGCGTTTCCTGATTTATACGAGATTGGCATGTCCTATATGGGACTACAGGTTTTGTATAATATCATAAATCTTGATGATGAGATTTACTGTGAGAGGGTCTTTGCGCCTGCCCAGGATATGGCAGCTCTGATGCGAGAGGAAAAACTTGACCTCTTCACGCTTGAAACTAAGACAAGCGTAAGAGATATGAATGTTTTAGGTTTTACGCTTCAGTATGAGATGTCATACACGAATATACTCGATATGCTTAGCCTTGCAGGAATTACTTTTAAATCAGAGGATAGAACTGAAGATGAGCCTCTCATTATAGCTGGAGGTCCATGCGCATATAACCCTGAGCCGCTAAGTGATTTTATTGATGTATTTTTGATAGGTGATGGAGAGGAACTTCTGCCATATTTCCTAAAGAAATACAAGAAGTCATTAGAAAAGGGCATAAGTAAGAGAGATTTCCTAAAATCCATAGTTAAAACAGATGGAGTCTATATTCCATCATTTTATGATGTCATTTATAAGGATGACAATACTGTTAAAGAGTATATCCCTTTGATAGAAGAGGCACCAAAAAGAGTTAAGAGGGCTTTAATAAGTGAAATAGAGGATATTCCGTTCCCGGAAAGACCTATGGTTCCGTTCATCGATACAGTGCACGATAGAGCTGTCGTTGAGACATTTAGAGGTTGCACAAGAGGATGTAGATTCTGCCAGGCGGGAATGATTTATAGACCTATTAGAGAAAGATCAAAGGAAACAATAGAGCGAATCGTAGAAAGACAGCTAGATACAACAGGGCACGATGAACTTTCGCTCCTATCACTTTCTACAAGTGATTACTCTGATTTTGAAGCCTTGGCGACTTCGGTAATGGATAAATGTGCAGATAGAAATGTAGCACTTTCACTTCCATCACTTAGACTTGACAGCTTTTCATTTACTGTTCTCCAAGAGATACAAAAATACAGAAAATCAGGCCTGACATTTGCGCCTGAGGCAGGAACTCAAAGGCTTAGAGATGTTATAAACAAGGGCATTACAGAGGATGATATTTTTTCTGCAGTGCGTCAAGCAATAGAACTCGGTTGGAACAATATTAAGCTCTACTTCATGATAGGACATCCGACAGAGACAGATGAGGATCTTGAAGGAATAGCTGATATAGCAAAGAGAATTTTGCAGATAAAGAAAGAAGTTGGCAAGGGCGGCAGATTTAATGTAACTGTCAGCGTGTCTAATTTTGTTCCAAAGGCCTTTACACCGTTTCAATGGATGGGACAAAACAGTCTAGAGGAGTTCAGGCGCAAGCACGACTTCCTTAGAGGACTTTTATATGTCAAAGGCATAACATTTAACTACCACGATGATTTCACAAGCGTGCTGGAGGCTGTATTTGCTCGTGGAGATAGGCGCACAGGAAAGCTGCTTCTTCAGGCATACGAGGAAGGCTGTGTACGCGATAGCTGGTCGGAGTGTTTCGACGAAGAAAAATGGAGGAAAGCAATTAGAAAGAACGGTATTGATATCGAGTTCTATACTCAGAGAGAAAGAGATGTCGATGAAGTTCTTCCGTGGTATATTATCGATAGCTCTGTAAGTGAGGAGTACCTAAAGTTAGAGTGGAAGCGCGCAAAAGTTGCACAGATTACACCTGACTGCAGAAATGGCTGCACGGGATGTGGAATCAACAGAAGAACAGTTTGCAAGTTAGGTGGTATCTATGAATAGATTTGTACTAGAATTTAGCAAACAGGGATATATAAAATACATTTCGCATCTCGACATGCTGAGACTTTTCAAACGCACTTTCAAGAGAGCAGGAATTCCACTGGATTATTCCAAAGGTTTTAATCCACATCCCAGAATGAGCTTTGCGCAACCACTTTCACTGGGATATACATCAAAGCAAGAACTCATAGAGTTCTATACCTATGAGGAAACTACCCGGGATGATATTCTATCAAAGCTAAACGAGGAGTTTCCTGAGGGAATTAGCATACATGCCTGCGGATATATAGATGGAACACAAGGCTCACTTGCAGCAGCTGTAAGCTCTGCAGTTTATAGTGTTTTCTTGCCTGATACGCTAGATAAGTCATTAGATGAAATTAATACCTATATAGAATCATATTTGGCAAAGGAATCAATAATAGCTCTAAAGCGAATGAAGAAGACAAAGAAACTGGGAGAGGTTGATATTAGATCAAAGATACGCAGAATAGATGCAGAGGATGTAAATGGAAATATAGTTTTAAAGCTTGATCTAGACTGCGGAAGCGCATCAAATCTTAGTCCGGAGCTGGTAATTACCACATTTATAGAGCATAGCAAACTTGATATCCAAAGATATGATATAGAAGTTAGTAGGGATTTTTTAAGATTTAACTCTTGTATTCCCCAAACAATGGGTTTAGACTTGATACACGAAAATTAAGTTTAAACGGGGGTAGAATTTTGCAGAGAGGAAAACTTAGATTGAGCAGCATAGAATGCTATGTTCAGTCAGCTAAATCAATTGTCAAAAGGAATAGTAAATATGTCCAAATAGCGGTTACGATTATTGCAATCATAGCCGCTTTGCTATTTTTTGTGTTTAATGGGGAAAAATCCTCTAATATGGATAAAAAGCAAGCACCATCCATAAGCAGTCTAAAGGAACCGCATAGTAGTAAAGACGCTTCTAAAAGCATAAACACTAAATCGAAGACAGTGACCAAGAATAAATCTAAAAACAAAGCAAGGAAAAGCTCTGATTACGATGAACTTATAATCGTCGATATAAGCGGCGAAATTAATAAACCCGGAGTATATAAGCTTAGACCGGGAACAAGAGTATATGAGCTTATAGAACAGGCCGGAGGGCTTAGTGAAATGGCAAATGCCGATGTAATAAACAGGGCTTCTACAGTTTCTGACGGGCAGAAGATTGTTATTCCAAGCAAGGCAAGCACAGGTCAAGATATGAAGCAGAGTGGAGATGCGGACTGTTCGAGCAATGCAAGTGGATTAGTAAACATAAATCAGGCAGACCAAAAACAGCTTGAAAGCATAGCAGGAATAGGTCCGTCTATGGCAAAAAGAATAATTGAATATAGAAATTCAAATGGTTTTTTTGGATCAATAGATGAGCTTATGAATGTAAAAGGAATAGGTGCAAAAAAATTTGATAAAATTAAAACTTATGTGACCATATAATCTTGATTGAATCGTTGTGCTTTGCTATAATAATATAGTTAATGATTAGGAGAATTACAATGATTACAGATGATGAAATTAAACGCATTAATGAGCTGGCAAAAAAATCTAAGATGGATGAAGGACTAAGCGAAGATGAAAAGAAAGAACAACATAAGCTAAGACGTAAGTATGTTGATTCTTTTAAAAATAACCTGCGTTCCCACTTGGATATGATGAAGCCGGATGCTAAGAAGAATAAGGAATCCTAATGTCGATTATCAAATTTTAATTAGATTGTATGCTGTTTAAAAACCACAGGACATAGGTATAAATAAGTCGTAAATGATAATGATAAAACAGACAGAAGGAGCTGAAATATATGAGACAGGTATATCTTGATAATTCCGCAACGACTCCTATCAAAGGTGATGTTCTTAAGGAGATGTTGCCGTTTCTTACCGAAAACTACGGAAATGCATCCAGTTTATATACACCGGGTCTAATTGCAAGGCGTGCATTAGACGAGGCTAGAGAAAAGGTCGCAACATTGATAAATGCAAAGCCTAATGAGGTTTACTTCACAGGATGCGGATCCGAGTCAGACAACTGGGTTCTTAAGGGTGTAGCAAGTGCACTCAAGAACAAAGGAAACCACATAATCACAACAGTAACTGAGCATCCAGCTATGCTTCGAACATGTGAATATTTAGAGAAGAATGGATATGAGGTAACATATCTAGGTATAGATGATCAGGGAAGACTTAAGCCTGAAGAGCTAGAGGCGGCTATTAAGGAAACAACTATCCTGGTCAGCATAATGATGGTTAACAACGAAATTGGAACCATACATCCTATTAAGGAACTTGCAGCTATTGCTAAGAAGCATGGTGTACTATTTCATACTGATGCAGTCCAGGCCTTGGGAAATGTTCCGATAGATGTCAAGGATTTGGGTGTTGATTTCCTATCTATGTCAGCACATAAAATATATGGACCTAAGGGTGTTGGCGGACTGTATATCAGACGTGGCGCTAAGCTGGGTACTTTGATTTTCGGAGGAGGACAGGAGAGCGGTAAGAGAGCAGGAACCGAAAATGTTGCCGGTATAGTTGGATTCGGCAAAGCTGCTGAACTTGCAATTAACGGTCTTGACGAGCATATTAAACATAGTACTGAGATTAGAAACTATCTCGCAGATAAGCTCACATCTGAGATTCCTGATATAATTATCAACGGTTCTATGGAGAATAGACATCCGGGTAACCTAAATGTAACATTTAAGTACATAGAGGGAGAATCTATCCTGATTCAGCTGGACGCTTGTGGAATTTGTATTTCAACTGGCTCCGCATGCTCATCAAAGTCGCTGAAACCTTCGCACGTTCTTTCAGCTTTGGGCGTACCGGATGAGTTGATACATGGAACTATAAGGTTTTCAGTAGGTGATTTTACCACCAAGGAAGATATAGATTATACTGTAGAATGCACTAAGAAAGTAGTTGCATGGCTGAGAGATTTATCACCTCTAAGTCCGAAGAAAGGAGAATAGTTATGGCACTATATAATGATACAGTTATGAATAACTTTATGAATCCACAGAACGTTGGAGAAATTGAGAATCCATCAGGAACGGGTATTTATGGAAGCCCTGTATGTGGAGATATGATGCAGATGCAGATTAAAGTTGATGAAAACGATGTAATTACAGACTGCAAATTCAAGACTTTCGGATGTGGAAGTGCTATTGCTTCATCAAGCATGGCAACACAGATGATTATCGGTAAGACAGTAGAAGAAGCACTGAAAATTACAAATAAGGACGTAGTTGATGAGCTTGGTGGTCTTCCGGCAGTTAAGATTCACTGTTCAGTTCTCGCTGACCACGCTATTAAGTCAGCAATCTATGACTATGCACAGAAGAATAATAAGACATATGCTGGACTAGAGGGATTTGATCCAAATGCTGATGAAGATGAACATGACCACGAGATCGAAGAGGAATAAGATATTACTATAATTTAGCGGCAGTGCAGATGCACTGCCGTAATTTTGTATGGGTAGGGAAATGGATATTCAAGTTGATATTCTAAACGAATATAAAAGATGGATTGACTGCGTGAGCGATGCGGAATTAAGGTCTGAGCTTGCTTTGATGAAAGATAACTCAGATGAAATTATTGAAAGTTTCTATAAGGAACTCGACTTTGGTACATCAGGAATGCGCGGTATATTGGGTGCAGGTACTAACAGACTGAACACTTATGTTTTGCACAGGAGTAACCTTGCACTGGCTAGCCATATTAATAAAAATTGTAAGAGTAAATCTGTTGTTATCGCTTATGATAGTCGTAAGAACTCATCGAGATTTGCGCGTGAGACAGCTGCTTTGATGTCTGCAATGGGAATAAAGGCATATCTATTCTGTGAGCTTACGCCTGTTCCTGTATTGGTTTATTCAATTACCAAGCTTTCGTGTGACTATGGAGTCATGATAACAGCAAGTCATAATCCGGCGGTTTATAACGGATATAAAGTTTACGGAAAACATGGATACCAGATAATTGGAAGTGAGCTTGATTCAATTTTAAATGAGCAGAAACGCTTTGATTATTTTGATGAGATAGCTGAAGATGATTCAAATGTTATTATGCTTGATGATGAAATCAAGAATGACTTTCTATCAAAGGTGAACTCGCTTGAACCAAATGGAATAAGTCAAGAAGCCAAATCAAACTTACATATCGTCTACACGCCGTTAAACGGAACAGGTCTTAAATTTGTGAGTAAAGCACTTGCTGATAGCGGATTCGATAAAATAAGCATAGTTAAATCGCAGGAAACCCCTGATGCCAACTTTCCAACTTGTAAGTCGCCAAATCCTGAAAAAATGAGTGCCTATGCGGAGGCATTTGAGACATTGGACGAATGTAAGGCGGATATAATTATTGCAACAGATCCGGATTGCGATAGAATAGGATGTGCACTTGTAAGCGACGGAATGAAGGTTAATCTTACAGGAAATCAGATAGGGATACTTCTCTTTGATTTCCTCTGCAGATTCAAGAAAAAACAGGCAAATTCAATATGTGTTAGAAGCATAGTGTCTTCTCCTTTGATAGATAAAATTGCTGCTGAAAACAACATAGAAGTAGTACGTACTCTTACCGGATTTAAGTATATTGGAGAGATTATTGCTGGTCTAAAGGAAGAAAATCAAGAAGATAAGTATTTCTTTGGATACGAAGAGAGCAACGGATTTCTCGCATCTCCATTCATATGTGATAAGGATGGTGTGAGTACGGCTTTGCTTATTGCTTGTATGGCTGCTCAGTATAAGTCTGAAGGCATTGATTTATTTGAAAGGCTAAATCAGATTAACGCAAGCTACGGAAGGCTCATAGAACGTATTGAAAACTTTGTTTTTGAGGGAATAGAAGGTGAAAAGCGAATTGCAAATATAATGGACTATTTTAGGACAAATGAACTTTCTGAGATTGCCCGCTTTGATGAACGCATAGATTTTTTGAAAGATAAGACGGGCATGCCGAAGGCTGATGTTTTGATTATGAAAACTGAATCAAAGAGTACTTTTATTATAAGACCTTCCGGGACAGAGCCGAAGATTAAGCTTTACATGTACCTAGAGCCGAAAGATTTAAAAATAGCAAATAAATTAGAGAAACTTATAAATGGTTTTACAGTGTACTAAACAGTGTACTAAGATGTAAAAAAGTGATATACTTTAAAGATAATGTAATAGGAGGAATTAAGCTTGCAGAAAAAAGGACTCAACGATATTAGAAAATCTTTTAGGGATTTTTATGTAAGTAAGGGACACTATGCAGCAAAGAGTGCTTCACTGGTTCCCCAAAACGATAAATCATTGCTTATTATAAATTCAGGTATGGCACCCCTGAAGAGATATTTTGCGGGGCTTGATACTCCGCCGGCTAAGAGGATGACTACATGTCAGAAGTGTATAAGAACAGGTGATATCGAAAATGTCGGTATCACATCAAGACACGGTACATTTTTTGAGATGCTTGGTAACTTCTCATTTGGTGACTACTTCAAGGAGCAGTCGCTTACATGGGGATGGGAGTTCATAACTAAGGTTTTAGAGCTTCCAACAGATAAGCTTTGGGCAACTGTATATGAGGATGATATAGAAGCCGAGAAAATTTGGGAAAAGCTTGGAATGCCTGCTGAGAGAATTGTAAGACTCGGCAAGGAGGACAACTTCTGGGAAATAGGTCTGGGTCCATGTGGACCATGTTCTGAAATCTATTTTGACAGAGGTGAAGAATATGGTTGTGGTAGAGAAGATTGCAAACCGGGTTGCGATTGCGACAGATACGTTGAGTTCTGGAACCACGTGTTTACACAGTTTTCCAAGGAAGAGGACGGAAGTTACAGCAATCTTGAGCATCCAAACATTGATACAGGAATGGGGCTTGAGAGAATTGCATGTATAATGCAGGGCGTTACATCCATCTTTGACATAGACACTATTAAGTACATACTTCAGGGAGTTCTTGAACTTTCAGGAATCAAATATGAGGACGAGGGTACTGAGAAAACAGATATATCGGTTAGAATTATCACGGACCATATTCGCTCGATGGTATTTATGATTGCTGATGGCATCATTCCATCAAATGAAGGACGCGGATATGTTCTTAGAAGACTTATAAGAAGAGCAGCAAGACATGGTAACTTGATAGGTATCAAAGGAAGATTCCTTTCAGATTTAGCTGATAGAGTTGTTGATGTTTCGGGAGAAGCTTATCCTGAACTAGTCGAAAAGCAGCAGTTCATTAAGAAGATTATAGCTGTTGAGGAGGAGAAGTTCGCTTCTACAATACAGCAAGGTATTGATATTATCCAGGGCTATGTTGATGAGATGAAGCAGATGGGTAAAACCGTACTCGACGGAGAGAAAATGTTCAAGCTCTATGATACATACGGTTTTCCACCGGAGCTGACTGAAGAAATCCTTTTAGAAAACGGCTTCACAGCTGACAAGGAGGGTTTCAAGGATAATATGGAAAAACAGAAGGAACAGGCAAGAGCCGGACGTAAGTCTGAGGATGAAGAAGGCTGGAAAGAAGCTGTAACGGCAGTAGATGTTCCTGAGACAAAATTTGTAGGATATAGCGCTATGACAAGCGATTCTAAAGTTCTGGCTATACTTAAGTCCGGCGCTATGGTTAATTCAGCGGTGCAGGGTGATACTGTCAGAATCTACCTTGATCAGACACCTTTTTACGCCGAAGGTGGCGGACAGATTTACGATACCGGTGTAATTGAATCAAATGGCTTAAAGGCTAATGTGAAGGCTGTTAACAAGCAGAACGGAGCATTTTGCCACGAGATAGAAATTCTTGAGGGCAAGCTTTCCGTAGGAGATATAGTTTCATGTTGTGTTGATAGGGTGAGAAGAAACCTAATTGCAAGAAACCATACAGCTACTCACTTGCTACACAAGGCGCTCCGCCTGGTTATAGGAGATCACATCCAACAGGCAGGTTCATTCGTAAACGAGAACAGCCTTAGATTTGACTTCACTCACTTTGAGGCATTAACAAAGGAACAACTTAAGGAAGTTGAGAAAATTGTAAACGATGAAATCAATAGATTTGATGATGTTAATACCTTGGAGACTGATATCGAAACAGCTAAGAGTAAGGGTGCTATGGCGCTCTTCGGTGAAAAATATGGTGACACAGTTCGTATGGTGAGCTGTGGAGCTTTCAGCATTGAGCTCTGCGGGGGTACACATGTACATAACACCGGAGAAATCGGTTGTTTTAAGGTGATTTCAGAATCGGGCGTAGCTTCAGGTGTTAGAAGAATTGAGGCTGTAAGTGCAGGAGCAATCTACGAGCTTACAAACAAACAAACCGAGCTAATTGAGAACTGCGCAGCAGAGCTAAAATGCAATAAGGATCAGCTCAAAAACAAAATAGTTTCACTGTCAGAAGAGCTAAAGAACCTTAAACATGAGCTTACAGAGTTTAAGAAGGCACAGCTGGGAAATGCAGCAACATCGCTTCTTGCAGAAGCAAAGGAAGTAAATGGAATTAAGATAATCACAAAGAAGTTTGATTCTATGGATGCAGGAGAGCTTAGAACACTGGCAGATGATATTAAGAAGGAATCAAATAATGTAGCTATGGTATTTGCTGCTGTTGACGGCGATAAGGCCGCAATTTTGGTTTCTCTAAGCGATGATCTCGTAGATGCCGGATTCCATGCCGGTAAAATTGTCAAGGAAGTTGCAGCTGCTTGTGGCGGTGGCGGAGGTGGTAAAGCTAATATGGCTCAGGCCGGAGCAAAGGATATATCAAAGCTTGACGATGCTTTCGCGCTTGCAGAAAATTTATTCAAGTAGTATAATAAATATGACGATATTGGAGTATAGGAGGGCACATGATGGAAAGAAAGACTATAATGTTTGATACAAACAAGGCGCAGGAAAAAACTACCAAGGAAGTTTTGAAAGATGTCTATGAAGCATTAGAAGAAAGAGGATATAACGGAATCGATCAGATGGTCGGTTACATACTTTCTGGTGATCCTTCATATATAACCAGTTATAATAATGCTCGTATGATGATAAGCCGTATCGATAGAGACGATTTGGTTGAAGAAATCCTAAAAGAGTATCTAAACAAGTAAGAATGCAGCGGCGGGTTTTGTCCCGCCGTATTTTTTTAATATGAGATTCAGGAGAAAATGAATGAGAAGAAAGATTGCACTTGACGTAGGAGATAAGACCATCGGAATTGCCCTAAGTGACGAACTTGGAATTACTGGTCAGGGTCTTATGACAATAGAACGAATAGGGATAAAGAAGGATACTGGAAAGGTAGTTGAGCTTATAAAAGAATACAATTGTGACACAGTTGTAATAGGACTTCCTCTAAATCTAAATGGAACTGATAGCGTTCAGACTGAGAAGGTTAGAGAGTTTCGTACAAAGCTGGAAAATAAGATGAGAAGCAGTGCTCTTGCTGATGTAGAAATTGTTTGGCAGGATGAAAGATTTACAACAAAACTTGCCGAAAATGTTTTGATTGCCGGAAATGTGAGACGCGAGGACAGAAAGAAATACGTGGACAAGCAGGCAGCTGTTATCATAATGCAGAGCTATCTAGATAGCAAAGGAAGCATGGTCTAGCTTAGATATATTTATCAAAAACGAATATAACATAACAATTTTCATACTAATGTTCGTGTATTTGCGTATTTTATGGCTAAAAAGTTGAAAAATATAAGAAAAAACTTCATATTATCTGAACGAATATTGAAGCCTCATTTTTATTGTGCTAAATTTTAATTATGAAAATGAATTTGATATTTTATGCATGAGGTGGTTTTTATGAAAAAAGTAGCAGTAATAATGGGTTCTGATAGTGATTTGCCGGTAGTCGAATTAGCGATTTCAACGCTAAATGAGTTTAGTGTACCTTTTGAGGTTCACGTTTGGTCAGCTCATAGAACACCCGAGGTTGTTCATGACTTTACAAAGAATGCAATTGACAACGATTTCGGAGTGGTAATTGCAGCTGCAGGGAAGGCAGCTCACCTTGCCGGAGCAATTGCCGCAAATACGACACTTCCGGTAATAGGAATCCCTGTAAAATCAGGTACTCTTGATGGAATAGACGCGCTTTTTTCCACAGTTCAGATGCCTAGTGGAATTCCGGTTGCAACAGTGGCAATAGACGGATCTAAAAATGCAGCTCTGCTAGCTATAGAAATTCTTGCTTTAAGCGATGAAAATCTTAGCAAGATGCTCATTCGCAAGAGGGGAGAGGACAAGGAAAAGGTACTTAAGAAAAATGCTGCTATTGAAGCTAAATTCGGAGGAAGATAAATGAGCGGACTAAGGGAAGAATGTGGGCTTTTTGGAGTATATTCACCTGAAAAAAGTGATCTTGCCAAGACTACATATTACGGACTTTTTGCTCTTCAGCACAGAGGTCAGGAAAATTGCGGAATAGTAGTTAATGATGACGGTATCCTAAAGACATATAAGGATAGCGGTCTTGTAAACGATGTATTCACACAGAGCATTCTTGAGGACCTAGGCGAAGGAAATATGTCAGTCGGACACGTGCGCTATGGTACTACAGGAGGAAACGAGAGACTTAACTCTCAACCTATAGTTATAAATCACCACAAGGGATGTATGGCTCTTGCTCACAACGGAAACCTTGTGAACTCTTTTGAACTGCGTAAGGAACTGGAAACACAGGGTTCCATATTCCACACTACAGCAGATACAGAAGTAATTGCATATCTAATAACGAAGGAGAGAATTTCTTGTGATTCCATTGAGACTGCAATAGACAGAACAATGGATAAGCTACAGGGTGCCTACTCCTTAATTGTCATGTCTGCAAGCAAGCTAATCGCCGTCCGCGATCCTTTTGGATTTAGACCGCTTTGTTATGGACAGAGAAGTGACGGCTCATATGTAGTTGCATCAGAAACATGTGCACTAAACACAGTAAATGCAGAATATATTAGAGATATAGAGCCCGGTGAAATAGTAATCTTTGATAAAGACGGCATAAGATCAATCAAAGATCACTGCAACAAACAACCACATAAAATATGCATTTTTGAATACATATATTTCGCTAGACCGGATTCAGTAATAGAAGGTGTTAGCGTTCATGAAGCTCGTAAGCGTGCAGGAGCATGTCTTGCAATGGAACATCCGGTTCAAGCTGATGTCGTAATAGGCGTTCCTGATTCAGGATTAGATGCAGCTATTGGATATGCACAACAGTCCGGAATTCCATATGGAATAGGCTTCATAAAAAACAAATACATAGGAAGAACATTTATTGCTCCTGGTCAAAAGAACCGTGAGGATAAGGTTAGAATAAAGCTAAATGTAGTCAAGGATACAGTTGATGGAAAGAGAGTTGTCTTAGTAGATGATTCCATCGTAAGAGGAACTACCATAGCTAGAATCATAGGACTTCTTCGTGAGGCCGGGGCAAAGGAAATACATGTGAGATCATCTGCACCACCATTCACTGATCCATGCTACTACGGAACGGATATTAGTTCTAAGGATAATCTTATCGCATGTCAGCACAGTTTAAATGAGATTGCATCGGTAGTTGGAGCTGAAAGCGTTGGATATCTAGATGTTAATCACCTTAACATGCTGATAGGAAGCCAGAAGAACACCGGTTACTGTTATAGCTGTTTCAACGGAGAATATCCGACAAAGACTCCGGATGGAGATGAAAAGTTTATTTTTGAGAAGCATGTAAGCGATAATGAAGAGCATATTTAGAATCAAACAATAGGAGTGTGTGATATGTCAAAGAGTTTCAGCAATAGCTACAAGGAAGCCGGAGTAGATATAACTGCAGGATATCGCTCTGTTGAACTGATGAAACAGCATATAGCTAAAACCATGGTATTCGGCAATACATCTGATGTAGGCGGATTCGGCGGACTGATAGAACTGGATACAAAAGGAATGGAAAAGCCTGTTTTGGTTAGCGGAACCGATGGAGTCGGAACAAAGCTGAAGATGGCATTTCTTCTGGATAAGCATGATACAGTAGGAATCGACTGCGTTGCTATGTGCGTAAACGATATTATATGTGTTGGCGCAAAGCCTCTTTGCTTCCTCGATTATATAGCTTGTGGAAAGAACAATCCTGAGAAGATTGCTATGATAGTTAAGGGCGTGGCTGAGGGCTGCGTACAGTCAGAGTCAGCTCTCGTTGGCGGAGAAACAGCAGAGATGCCGGGATTTTATCCTGTGGACGAGTATGACCTGGCCGGATTTGCAGTAGGTGTCGTAGATAAGAAGAATGTTTTAGATAAGAACAATGTTAAGGAAGGGGACGTATTGATAGCACTTCCTTCATCAGGCGTTCATTCAAACGGATTTTCTCTTGTGAGAAAGGTCTTTGATGTGGAAAGCTCGGATATATCAAAGCCTGTTGTTGAACTAGGCGGCAGATCCATAGGCGAGGTGCTTTTGACACCAACGAAGATCTATGTCAAGCCGGTTCTTGCACTTCTCAAGGAAATAAAGGCTAAGTCAATTGCACACATAACAGGCGGTGGATTCTATGAGAATATCCCTAGAAGTCTTCCGGATGGACTTGGTGCAGTAATTAAGAGAGAAGACATAAGAGTGCTTCCTATCTTTGATTTAATTGCAAAGGAAGGAAATATTCCTGAGCGTGACATGTTCAATACATTCAATATGGGCGTCGGCATGACGATTATAGTATCAAAAGAAGACGCTGACAGAAGCATCTCTATCTTAAAAGAACACGGAGAAGATGCCTATGTTCTTGGAACCATATCAAAATCGGATGAAGGTGTGAAGATATGCTAGAAGGAAAATGCAAGGTTGCAGTTTTCGTCTCAGGTGGAGGAACAAACCTTCAGGCCATCCTCGATAGTCGCGGTAAAATAATCAAGAACGCAGATATTTGCCTTGTTGCATCTAACAATAAGGATGCATATGCACTTGAGAGGGCAAAAAAACATGATATAGAGACTTTTATCATAGAAGATGAGCAAAGACTTGTTGAAAAACTAAAAAGCCTAGAAATTGATTTTATCGTTTTGGCTGGATACCTAAGGATTTTGAGCGAAGATTTTTGCAAGCTATATAGCAACAGAATTATAAATGTTCATCCATCTTTGATTCCATCATTTTGTGGCAAGGGCTTCTATGGGATTAAGGTTCACGAAAAAGCTCTTGAGTACGGAGTTAAGGTTAGCGGGGCAACTGTTCATTTTGTCAATGAAATCCCGGATGGCGGAAAGATTATAGATCAAAGGGCGGTAAGAGTACACGAGGGCGATACTGCTGAAGATCTGCAAAAGAGAGTTATGGCAGAGGCGGAGCATATAATACTACCTCAGGCAGTTGAGAATGTTGCGCTTATGATAAAAAATGGAGAATTATAAAATGAATAGAATCGGAGTAAAGCAAGCGATTAGCGGAAACTCCTACTGCGGAAGAGGCATAATAATCGGAACTACAATCAATCAAAAATGTGCATGTGCATACTTTATAATGGGACGTTCTGAAAATAGCCGTAACAGAGTATTCGTCAAAGATGGAGAGAATTTGATGATAAAGCCTTTTGATGAGAGCAAGGTTACGGATCCGTCTTTGATAATCTACTATCCTGTAAGAAAGAACGGTCAGCAGCTTATCATTACAAATGGCGATCAAACTGACACTATATATGATTTTATAGCTCATGGAAAGAGCTTTGAAGGAGCCCTAAAAACAAGAAAATATGAGCCGGACGCTCCAAATTATACACCTAGAATCAGTGGCATAGTAGAGCATGCAAAGGATGGCTTCACATACAAACTAAGCATTTTGAAGCGCGAAGATGCTGATAATGATGCTTGCCAGAGAAACTTCTTTGAGTATTCATCTGTTCCCGGGCTTGGTCATTTGATTCACACCTATGTGCAGGATGGAAATCCGCTTCCAAGCTTTGAAGGAGAGCCAAAGAAGTTAGAGATTGAAAATGACATAGATACTTTTGCCAATTCAATTTGGGAAAGCCTAGACGATGATAATAAGATTTCACTATATGTAAGGTATTCCGATTTTGATGGCGGAAATGTTGAAGAGCGAATAATCAACAGCTTAGGGAGGTAAGCGATGAAGTCTTTTAAGTTAAAATACGGATGCAATCCTAATCAATCAGACGCCAGTATTTTCATGGAAGATGGAAGCGACCTTCCTATAGAAATACTTAACGGAAGACCCGGATATATAAACTTTCTGGATGCTTTTAACAGCTATCAGCTTGTAAAAGAGCTAAAGGAAGCAGTCGGACTTCCGGCAGCTACTTCTTTTAAGCATGTAAGCCCAACCTCTGCAGCTGTTGCAGTAAAGATGGACGACGTGCTAAAGAGAGCTTGTTTTGTAGATGATATCGAGGGTATAGATGATTCTCCAATTGCTACTGCATATGCACGTGCAAGAGGAACAGAGAGAATGTGTTCATTCGGAGATTTTGTTGCGCTCTCAGACGAGTGTGATGAAGTGACGGCACGCATTCTAAAGAGAGAGGTTTCGGATGGAATCATAGCTCCTTCATATTCAGAAGAGGCTCTAGAGATTCTGAAATCAAAGAAAAAGGGTAACTACAACATCATAAAAATTGACCCTAACTATGTTCCGAAGGAAAGAGAAACTAAGCAGGTTTACGGAATTAGCTTTGTTCAGAATAGAAATAACTATAAGGTTGATGATTCCTGCTTTGAGAAGATTGTTACCGAAAACAAGGTTTTAAGTGATGAAGTAAAGCGCGATCTTACAGTCGCTTTGATTTGTCTAAAATACACTCAGTCAAACTCAGTTGCCTTTGCTAAAGACGGACAGGCAATAGGAATAGGAGCCGGACAGCAGTCGAGAATTCACTGCACAAGACTTGCAGGTGAAAAGGCAGACTTCTGGCATCTACGTCAGTCGCCGAAGGTTATCAATCTTCCATTTAAACCAAATATTGGAAGACCTGAGCGCGATAACAGCATTGATATTTATCTAGGAAAATATCCGGAAGACGTGCTTGCTGATGGCAGATGGCAAGAGATATTTACAGAAAAGCCGGAGCCATTCACATTTGAAGAACAAAGGGAATATCTTGATAGGATCAAAGATGTTTCGCTCGCAAGCGATGCCTTCTTCCCGTTTGGTGACAATATCGAAAGAGCTGCAAAAAGCGGTGTTAAGTACGTTGCTGAACCGGGTGGTTCGGTAAGAGATGATAACGTTATAGAAGTTTGCAATAAATATAATATGGTAACAGTATTTACAGGAATGAGATTATTCCATCACTAATAAGGAGATAAAAATGAAGCTGTTAGTCGTAGGTGGGGGTGGCAGAGAACATGCCATCATCAAAAAACTAAAAGAAAATCCGGCAGTAAAAGAGATATTTGCATTACCGGGAAACGGTGGAATTGCAAGGGATGCAACTTGTGTTGATATAGCAGCTACTGACCTTGATGGTGTAGCCAACTTTGCTAAAGAAAATATGATTGACTATGCCGTTGTTGCACCTGATGATCCTCTTGTGCTAGGTCTTGTTGACTTGCTTTCAGATATTGGAATTCCATGCTTCGGCCCGAACAAAGCCGCCGCAATAATCGAAGGAAGCAAGGCTTTTTCCAAGGAACTGATGAAAAAGTACAATATCCCCACAGCAAAATACGAGATATTCAGTGATATTAACAAGGCTTTTAACTATGTTAGCAAGCAGAAGATGCCTATAGTTATTAAGGCTGACGGTCTAGCTCTGGGAAAAGGTGTAATTATTGCTGAAACTTACGATGAAGCTAAAATAGCCATAAAATCCATGATGGAGGACAAGGTCTTCGGAGACAGTGGAAACAACATCGTTATAGAAGAATTTCTTACAGGCCCTGAAGTATCAGTTTTAAGCTTTACAGATGGTAAGACTGTTAAGCCTATGATTTCATCGATGGACCATAAGAGAGCCTTAGACGGCGATTTAGGACTTAATACAGGCGGAATGGGAACAATTGCTCCAAATCCATACTATACAGATGAAATAGCAGAAAGATGTATGGAGGAAATCTTCATTCCAAGCATGGAAGCCATGAATTCGGAGGGAAGAACTTTTAAGGGATGTCTCTATTTCGGACTTATGCTTACTGAAGATGGACCTAAGGTTATCGAGTATAACTGCAGATTTGGAGACCCTGAAACTCAGGTTGTACTCCCACTTCTAAAGTCGGATTTGCTGGAGATAATGCAGGCTGTTACGGAAGAAAGACTCGCAGAGTGTGAAGTCGAATTTGCAGATCAAAACGCATGCTGTCTTGTTATAGCTTCAGGCGGATATCCGGTTAGATATAACAAAGGCTATGAAATAGATATCAAAGGTGATATTGACAATCTCTACTTTGCAGGTGCTGCATTAAATGATGGAAAACTACTTACATCAGGAGGTAGAGTACTTGGAATTACAGCTATAGCAGATAGTCTCAAAGGTGCAATAGATAAGGCCTATGAGCAAGCAAAGTATGTTGATTTCAAAGATGCATACTATCGCAAGGACATAGGCGCAAGAGCGCTCAAAGCATTGGAGGAATAAGATGGTATATAGAGTATATGTCGAAAAGAAAAACGAATTCGCACACGAATCGAAAAGTCTATTCAGCGAATTGGTTGATATTCTTCAGCTAAAGTCAGTTGAGCAGGTAAGAGTTGTTAATCGCTATGATGTTGAAGGCTGTAGTCAGGAAATTTTTGATAGAGCTATTAAGACCGTATTCTCTGAGCCACAGGTCGATATGGCATCCGAAAAGCTACGCTACGGAGAAGATGAGAGCGTATTTGCTGTTGAATTTCTTCCGGGACAGTTTGATCAAAGAGCAAACTCAGCATCTGAGTGTATCCAGCTCACAAGTAAGGGAGAGAGACCTTTAGTTCGTTCGGCAAAGGTATATATTATCAAAGGAAATTTGAGCGAAGCCGAGCTGGACAAGATAAAGTCATACGTTATAAACCCTGTAGAATCAAGACTTGCGTCTATGGAAGAATTTGACACTCTTAAGGTAGAGTATGAAATACCTACAGAAGTTGCTGTTTTAGATGGATTCATAGATATGAACAGAAATGAGCTTATGGACTTCATCCGTCAAAACGGGCTGGCTATGGACATAGCCGATCTTGAAATGTGTCGCAAATACTTTGAATCAGAAAAGAGAAATCCAACTGTAACTGAGATTAAGGTTATCGATACATACTGGTCAGATCACTGCCGCCATACTACATTTAACACATGCATAGATAGCATCAAGTTTGAGGATGGAGATGCTGAGACAACATATGCTGATTACATAGAGACAAGAAAGGAACTCGGCAGAACAAAGCCTATAACTCTCATGGATATGGGCACCATCGCTGCTAAATATCTAAAATCAAAGGGGCTTTTATCAAAGCTTGACGAGTCCGAAGAAATCAACGCTTGCACCGTCAAGACAGATGTAGAAATCGATGGAAGAACAGAGAAGTGGCTGCTTCTATTTAAGAACGAAACACATAATCACCCAACAGAAATTGAGCCATTCGGTGGTGCAGCAACCTGTATTGGTGGAGCTATAAGAGATCCGCTTTCGGGTAGAAGCTATGTTTACTCAGCAATGAGAGTAACCGGTGCAGCTGATCCTCTTCAGCCTATTGAAAAGACAATAAAGGGTAAGCTACCGCAGCGCAAAATTGTCACAACAGCAGCTGCAGGCTATAGCTCATACGGAAACCAGATAGGTCTTGCGACAGGCATGGTAGACGAGCTTTATCACTCCGGATATGCAGCTAAGAGAATGGAAATTGGCGCAGTTATCGCTGCAGCTCCGGCAAAGAACGTTAGAAGAGAAAGACCGGCGCCCGGAGATCTTGTAATTCTTCTTGGTGGAAAGACCGGAAGAGACGGCTGTGGCGGTGCTACCGGATCATCAAAGTCTCACACAGAAAGCTCACTAGAGTCATGCGGTGCCGAAGTTCAAAAGGGTAATGCTCCTGAAGAAAGAAAGCTTCAGAGACTGTTTAGAAATGCTGAAGCATCAAAGCTTATCAAACGCTGTAATGACTTTGGTGCAGGCGGTGTGTCAGTTGCTATAGGCGAACTTGCTGACGGTCTTGATATAAACCTAAACAATGTACCTAAGAAATATGACGGTTTAGATGGAACAGAACTAGCTATTAGTGAATCCCAGGAGAGAATGGCAGTAGTAGTTGATAAGGCTGATGCAAAGAGATTCTGTGAACTTGCAGAGCAGGAAAACCTCGAAGCCAGCATTGTCGCTGAAGTGACAGAAGAACCATATCTAAAGATTAACTGGAATGGTAAGAGCATTGTAAATATCTCACGTGAGTTCCTAGATACAAACGGTGCAGAAAAGCATATCGATATTACAGTTCCGCCTCAGAAAAAGATAGTTTTCGAGCATGCAGATGACTTTAAAACGGCATACAATGAGCTTCTAGGAGACCTAAATATTTGCTCAAAGAGGGGACTATCAGAGCGCTTTGACTCCACAATAGGAGCAGGAAGCGTGCTTATGCCTTTCGGTGGAAATAGACAGAGAACACCTATTCAGGCCATGGTTAATCTTATTTCTACAGAGAAGTCATTCAGCAATACTTGCTCGCTAATGTCATGGGGATTTAACCCTAAGATATCTGAGGCAAGCCCATATAAGGGAGCATATCTGGCTGTTGTAGAGTCTGTATCTAAGCTTATAGCTACAGGCGCAAGCCTAGATGACACATATTTGAGTTTTCAAGAGTACTTTGAAAAGCTTGGACTGGACGGTAGCAGATGGGGTAAACCGCTTGCAGCTCTACTAGGTTCATTTGCAGCTCAGAAAAACTTAGGAATTGCAGCAATAGGTGGTAAGGACTCGATGAGTGGAAGCTTTGAAGATCTGGATGTACCTCCAACGCTCGTTTCATTTGCAGTCACAACAGAAAACGCTGACAAGATAATAAGCCCTGAGTTTAAGGGTGCAAATCACAAAGTTGTGCTTATTTCACCATGCTGTGGATATAATGCACTTCCAAATGGAGAATCACTTAAGTCAATTTATTCAAATGTAAATGCTTTGATGAGAGAGGGAAAAGTGCTAAGTGCATACACTCCTTGCATGGGTGGTGTTGCTGAAGCTATATTCAAAATGTGCATAGGTAACGGTCTAGGATTTAAATATGAAGACACATACGAACTAGAACAGATGTTCTCGTATAAATATGGAAGCTTTGTGCTGGAGCTTGCTGATGGTGCAGACGTCCCTGAAAATGCACAATTGATAGGTGAAACAACTGCAGAAAATAAACTTACATGGAAGGAAAATCTTCTTGCATTTGATGAACTTGAGAACATATACGAAGGAAAGCTGGAACCGATATATCCGTGCAATATAGAGACAAAAGAACAGAAACTTGAGACGTTTAGCTACTCAGCAGGTGAGAGAACTCATAAAAATATGGGAATAGCAAAGCCAAAGGTACTTATCCCGGTATTCCCCGGAACTAACTGTGAATACGATACATCAAAGGCATTTGAAGCTGCAGGAGCAGAAGGTGAAATCTTTATAATAAAAAATCTAAGTGCAGAACATGTAATGCGTTCGGTAGAGGATTTTGCTGAAAAGATAAAGAAATCACAGATGATATTCATACCCGGAGGCTTCTCCGGAGGCGACGAACCTGACGGTTCGGGCAAGTTCATAACTGCGTTCTTCAGAAATCCTGAGATTAAGGATGCTGTTACAGAACTGCTGGATAAGAGAGAAGGTCTGATGGCAGGTATCTGCAACGGATTTCAGGCCCTAATCAAACTTGGCCTTGTTCCATATGGCAAGATATGCGACATAGATGTTGATTTTCCAACACTTACATTCAATGAGATAGCTAGGCATCAGTCAAAGCTAATACGCACAAGAGTTGCATCAAACAAGTCTCCTTGGATGTCAAAAACAAAACCCGGCGACATTTTCACAACTCCAATTTCACATGGTGAAGGAAGATTTATAGCTAGCGATGAACTAATCAAGCAGCTTGCAAAAAATGGACAGATATTAACGCAGTATGTTGATTTAGATGGAAATGTAAGTGCAGATATTCAGTTCAATCCTAACGGCTCGTATCAATCAATTGAAGGTATAACATCTCCGGATGGTAGGGTACTAGGAAAGATGGCTCATTCAGAGCGTATCGGAAAAGACCTCTATAAGAATGTTCCGGGAAACTTTGATATAAAAATGTTCGAATCTGCCGTTGAATACTTTAAATAAATGTTTTTATTAATCAAAGGGATATAAAGTTGAGTTTAATTTATCAATATACATACGGTAATCAAATAAAATGGATAGAAAGCCTTAGCAATAGGGCTTTCTTTATTTCGTGTATAACTTAATCTGCCATAGTGGATTTAAGAGGAAAGGGATTTGTTATATCTATTCCTAAAATCATAATTTACGGAATAGATTTAGATATGATTTTGAATATGGACGGCTTTGAGCATGATTAACGCTCTAGAAACATATTCAAAGCTTTTACCTTATAAATCATAACCACCGGCTTAGCCGGTGGTTTGTACTGCCCCTATAAGGGGCTTTTGCCAGCAACATCTCAAGATGTACTGAATTGTTCACCAACCGCACTTCATTTTCTACAAGCCCTAAAGGGCTATTTATTTTTATTTCCTGTGAAAGGATCTATATACTCTTTTAGACTTATCTGGTCCTCTGCTATATCTTCCTGAAGTTGTGTACGTATGTACTCCTCTATTCTTTTCTTATTCTTCCCTACTGTATCAACAAAATAGCCTCGACACCAAAAATGTCTATTCCCATATTTATATTTTAAATTTGCATGTTTGTCGAAAATCATCAATGAACTTTTCCCTTTGAGATATCCAACAATTTGGGACACACTGTATTTTGGTGGTATCTCTACAAGCATATGTATATGATCAGGACAACATTCTGCTTCGATTATATATATTCCTTTTCTTTCACAGAGAAGCCTTAATATTTTCCCTATGTCTACTCTTATCTTTCCATAAATTACTTTTCTTCTGTACTTTGGTGCAAACACTATGTGATACTTACAATTCCACGATGTATGTGATAAACTATTCTTATCCATTTTGGATTACCTCCTTGTTTTGATATGTGGTTGGTGACCATATTTATCTTAACATAGGAGGTCTTTTTTCGCTAAAGCTTCCTAACCTCACCGGCATAGCCGGTGGTTAATTGTTCATCTCTCTATCGTTCGATGAACCACTGCTAAAGCAACACAATTAAAATGAGATACATTTACTGTATCTCATTTCGTCTTGTAAAGAAATATATTTGCAAGTGTGGTTCTCTACCTAACTATATTAACGCAAGGATTATGCTCTCTGCACATGCGATATTTATCTATCCATGCTATGTGTCTTAACTTAGATCTAATTCCTTGTCGATATCTTATATATGCTTTTGCTGGTGTAAAAACTTATAAATATAGCTTCATATACCTCATTTATTATATATAAGGAATATAACCGGTTTTAGACGATTTTCTCAAGGTATAAAGATATACCCTCATCAGTTAAAATCGCTTAAAACGCAAATTAGAGCCTCGTTATTTTCCCATTATTTAGCACTATGCCGGAATCATCAGCTTCTGTCCAGCTGTTAGAGTATCGGCAGAAACATTGTTTAATTTCTTAATCTCATAGATGAATTTACGAATATCTTTAGAATCATCCATATGTCTCTCAGCAATGCTCCAAAGTGTATCACCGGGCTGAATAGTAACTGTCTCATAAACATTTGACGATGAACCGCTTGCATTTATAGCACCGGTAATTGTGCTGAATGCACTCATAACTAATAAAATAAGTACTACTGTAAAAATTATAAATCTGCTCTTATGCTTTACTCTATATTTGTTGAACATCATCTATACCTCCATAGAAAACGAATGTTTGTTTGTTTTCTATATAATATCAGAATGAATGTTCGTTGTCAATATAAAAAGAACAAATGTTTATATGTTTTTATTTTGATACTTTCTTATAAAGTCTCTCTATATATTCGGAGATTTTCTTGCGTTTAAGAATACAAATTCCTGTAATTACAATAACTACAGTGATTACTACTGCAAGTGCTGTATAATTTTTAGAATAATATAGGGTTCCTACCAGGATGCTTATGCTCATTGCAGGAGTTCTACCCAGTAAAGAAAAAAGAACAAACGCTTTAAAATTCATATTTGATAAACCACCTATATACCCTACTATATCCTTTGGAAATCCGGGGATTAAATAAATCAAGAATACAATAGTATATCCCTTTTGACTGTTTAAATGATCTAGGTAATTATCTATTTTATGATTTTTAAATAGCACTTTAATGGATTCTCTGCCCAATATTTTAGCTAGATAAAATGATATAAACGTTCCAATGAATGCGCCTATAACTGAAAATACAAGGGTTTTAGGGAAACCAAATAGATAGCCTGCTCCTATTTGGAAGAACTGCCCTGGTATTACGCTTATGACTATTTGTGCAACCTGAATTCCTATGTATAAAAGCACTGTTTTAGATCGATGAGCATTGAGAAATGCAGTTACATCGTCTAGACTTTTGAAACTCTTCATCATATCCTTTTGAAATACAAAGAGATATACCGGAATAGCTATCATTATTCCAAAGAGTAGCAAGAGCTTTAATACTGCTGTTAGTTTATTTACATTATCTTTTTTGTTGTTCATTATAAACTTAACAATCCTTTTTTATACATGCTATCTGCCGCCTTTAAGACTCCAAACTTGGCATGTTCATATGTAAGTCCACCCTGAAAATACACATTATAAGGCTCTCTTATCGGTGCATCGGCACTGAGTTCTATTGAAGCTCCCTGAACAAAGGCACCTGCAGCCATGACAACCTTATCCTCATATCCGGGCATGTCCCAAGGAAGCGGCACAACGTGAGAATCTATCGGTGCTGCAGCTTGAATTCCTTGACAAAATGCCACAACTCTGTCTTCATCCCTTAGACAGATAGCCTGAATTATATCGTTTCTTTTTACATTTGAATTTGGACATACATCAAAGCCTAGTTTTTCGAAGACCTTTGCGCAAAGCATAGCTGCTTTTACTGCTGAATTTACAGTTCTTGGAGCCAAGAAAATACCTTGAAGAACGTTTCTTGTTTGTCCAAATGTAAGACCACATTCAGAACCGATTCCCGGACATGTGAGCCTATATGCGATTCTATCGATTATTTCCTTGCTGGCGCACACATATCCACCGGAAAGTGCAAGACCGCCACCCGGATTCTTTATCAAAGAACCTGCAATTATATCAACTCCTACATCGGTAGGTTCAATATCCTTAACGAACTCTCCATAACAATTATCTGCCATGACCAGAATTTCAGGGTTTATGCTGTGAACTAAGTCAGCAACTTCCTTCATTTGATTTAGCTCGATAGATTTCCTCCAACTATATCCGGTTGAACGCTGCATGCATACAAGCTTAGTTTTATCCGTAATAACAGAGCGTAGAGTTTCCGTATCAATATTATTGTCAACACCTAGTTCGACTTGTTTATATTTAATTCCGTATTCAATCAAAGAGCCCATGCCGGTGCCACGGATTCCGATTACTTCTTCAAGTGTATCGTAAGGACCACCTGTACAGTAGATCATCTCATCTCCGGGTCTTAGAACACCGAAGAGAGTTATTGCAATCGAGTGAGTTCCATTAACCATCTGCGTTCTAACGAGAGCACTTTCAGTATGAAAGATATCAGCATATACTCTTTCTACAGCATCTCTGCCTATATCGTCATATCCATAGCCTGTGTTCCAATTGAAATGATTATCAGATATTCTGTTATTTTGGAAAGCGCTAAGAACTTTAAGCTGGTTGTATTCAGTTATCTGATCTAATTCCTTGAATTGTTCTCTGAGTTCATCCTCACAGCACTGTACGAATTCAATTATATTTTCGCTTATTTTAAAGTTATCTATTAGAAATTCTTTTGTTTTTTTCGTGTTCATTTATACTAATTTAATCCTTATTCTGTATCGTTTTGATTACTACTTGTCTCCTTGCGTTCTTCCTCCCACTCCATTTCATTTACGAGGTTTCTCTTCACATTCTTCTTATGCTGAGCATAAAGCTGAGTAGTCGTCACTTGCTCGTGATCTAAAAGTGCTGCAACATCGTAAATTGAGTTACCTCTTCCAATCAGGCTTGTTGCAGTTGTAGCCCTGAGCTTATGAGGACTGTATCCCCCATCTCTTGAGGTGTGAAGCGCAATTGAAGTGTATTTCTTTACGAGTTGTCTCAGCTGTCTTTCCGTCATTCGCTTTCCCTGAAGCGACAGGAATAGAGCAGTTTTGTGCTCCGGTAATAGCGTGTCATCTTTTGCCCTTTCATTTTCTATATAGTCGTGCAGACATTCACTGACCGACTTGTTAAGCGGCATGGTGCTTTCTTTATCACGTTTACGGTAAATGATGAACTCGCCTCTATTGAAATTAAATGAATCGGTATTTAGCTGCCAAAGCTCGGAAAGTCTGAGTCCATAGGTAATGAACAGCATCAGGATTGCCTTGTCTCTCTTCTTTGTTTTCTTCCAGAAGTTATACTCCTGCTTTGTCAGTCCGGTGCCGTTTGTCACAGCATCTAACATAAGCATCACCTCATCATCCTGAAGTGCCTTAATTTCCTTTTCTCCAGCCTTTTGCACCCTTATAGGATCAAATCCATCTGTGATGTTCTTTGGAAGTATTTCGTCTCTATAAAGATGTTTGAACATAACTGACAGCGAAGATTTTTTTCTTGCCAATGTCTTGTTACTGTTTTCATAAACATATGTATTTCCGCTTTCTTCATCAAAGACGGAATAATGTCGGCAGTAGTCTATGAATAGATTTATATCCATGGCTTTTAGTTCTGCCAGCTCACTTGCTTTGATATCGGAGATTTTTTCTGCACCGGTTAAATCGGTCTGCTTGATTAGATAATCAAAGAAGAAATTTATATCCCTTAGATATGCCAGCCTTGTCATAGGGAGAACATTTCCTCTAAGGTAGATGAAAAAACTGCGCATAAATCTTGGCATCAATGCCTCAAACTCCTCGCATTTGCTGTATATTTCGGCCTCATGCATGACTATGTTATCCGGTTTATTGCTTTTGTTGCTGATTATAAGTTTTTTCCCAGCCATGTAATTATCTCCCTGATAGAATCCTTGTCATCCTTTGATTCTGATAGGTCAAACCACTTCATATCATCGTAGCGCTTAAGCCACGTAATCTGCCTTTTGGCGAAATGGCGTGTATTCTTTTTGATTGTATCTATTGCTGTCTCTAAATCGTATTCCCCATCAAAATAAGCTAAAACTTCCTTATAACCTATACCTTTCATAGATATATCTGACTCTGAAAGGCCCATTTCACGAAGCATCTCAACTTCGTCAAACAGTCCTTCTTCCACTAGTATATCTACTCTTCTGTTTATGCGGTCATAAAGTTCTTCCCTATCCCTTCTAAGTCCGACAAGGATGAATTCGTATTTATCATTTAGACTTAGGTCCTTAGCAAAATTTTTAAGCTTAGTGCCAGATTTAGCGCTTTCTATAGCCCTTACCACCCTTCGTACATTATTAGGATGTATACGCTGTGCCGAATCAGGATCACATTCATGTAAAATTGAATGAAGCTCCAGATTACCCTTTTCTTCTGCAATTTTATATAGCTCATCTCTGAGACTGTCATCGCTTGGTGCAGCAGCGAAATCAAGGTCAAACATCAATGCGTCAAGATATAGTCCCGTTCCGCCTGCAATGATGGGAAGCCTGCCTCTGCTTAGAATATCGTCTATAGATGCGCTTGCAAGCTCTTTATACTTTGCTACACTGAAATTCTCGCTAGGCTCAACGACACCTATAAGATGATGTTTCACTTGCTTGAGTTCATCTAGGCTAGGCTTTGCGCTACCGATATCCATGTATTTATATAGCTGCATTGAGTCACATGAAACAATCTCGCCATCAAATCTCTTTGCAATTTCTATCGAATATGCTGTTTTTCCAACTGCCGTCGGTCCACAAATTGCGACTAATTTATTCATATTTCCCCGTTAAACTATTCTCTTAAACATGCGTTCTATTTCTCTTATGCTGAACCTAACAAAGGTCGGTCTTCCGTGTGGGCATGAAAATGGATTGCGACACTGTTTGAGCATTTTAAGTAACTCCTCAGCCTCCTCTTCCGAAATCATATCGTGTGCCTTGATTGCACTCTTGCATGATTTTGTAATAAGCTTATCTATTACAATCTTGTTATTGAGCTTTACTCCTTCGGCAAAACTGTCTATGAAATCGTTAACAAATCCTTCCGCCTCCGGAATGGTTACAAATTCAGGTATTTCTTTTACTATGTAGGTGTTTTCACCAAAGCTTTCGATATGATAACCCATAGCATTAAGAGTGTTTAGCCATTCTTCATCGTCCGTCGTTAAAATATTCGGCACATCAAAGGTAAATGGAAGTAACAGAACTTGACTGTTCTTTTCGCTACTAAAATATGCATTGATAAATTTCTCGTAGTTTACACGCTCATGTGCAGCATGTTGATCAATTAAATAGAAGTTTTCGTCATCGCTTGCACTGATATATGTTCCGAAGAATATATCTCCAAGCTTTAAATTATCAAAATCAAAAGCTACCTGTGCACTATAGTTTAAATCAGGCTTTCCAAAGCATATATTTGAACTATCTGAAGAGGCATTTATATCAGTTACGACAGGTTTCGCTTCAGATGAAATAAGGGATTCAGCATCAATTTTCTTTTGATAATCGTCTGCACCATCTTTCATAACTGCATCAGAAAGCCCGTTTGGAATAATAAATTCCGATTCAAAATTTCTTTTGGTTTTCAATAAACTTCTTATGTTTATTTGTTCAGACTCATCTTCCTTTTTCAGTTCCTTTTGACTTACCTTAAAGTCTGCTTCAGGTGTAGTTATCTTTTTATCTGCCAACTTGGCAATACTGTCCTTTGGCTCACTCATAGCTTGACTACTGGCAAGCGCATGAATAACGGCTTCGCAGACTGCACTGCTGGCAGCCACTTCATCGTCAAATCTAACTTCCTTCTTATTAGGATGTATGTTTACATCAAGCTTTTCAGGATCAACGTAAACGAATATGAATGCTACCGGATACCGGCCTTCAAATAGTCTTTCCTTATATCCTGCACTAAGCCCCTTTTCTATCGTATTGCTCTTTACAACTCTTCCGTTTACAAAGAAAAACTGACTTCTTCTGTTGTTCTTTGACAGTGAAGGTCTTGAAATATACCCTTCAACAGAAATTCCATCTCTCTTAAAGTGTAGTTCAAGCAGATCTTTGAAATCTCTCTCCTTATAGACTGAAATAATCGTTTTAAGCCTTTCACCAAGTCCTGGTGATACAAATATAGACTTTCCGTTATTAATCAAGTTAAAGCGTATTTCCGGGCGTGTAAGAGCCATCCTTGATATAAGGTCTATTATCAGTGAAGTTTCAGCAGATTCGCTCTTCATAAACTTGGCTCTTGCCGGTGTATTATAGAACAAATCAGTTACAACTATGCTGGTGCCTTCAGGGCAACCTACAGCAGTTCTTGTCACAATCTCTCCACCGTGGATAATGACCTTTGTTCCAGCTTTGGACTCCTTAGTTTTTGTGAGCATTTCAGTTCTTGTAACGGCTGCTATGCTGGCGAGTGCTTCGCCCCTAAATCCAAGAGTTTCTATGTGTCTTAGATCGTCAGCTGTACATATTTTGCTGGTCGCATGTCTGAGAAACGCTCTTTCGGTATCTTCAAAATCAATTCCTGAGCCGTTATCTGTAACTCTTATGTATTCCTTGCCACCGCTTCGTATTTCTACAGTAATTGAAGAGGCACCAGCGTCTATGGAGTTTTCGGTGAGCTCTTTGATTATGGAGACCGGCCTATCTACAACCTCGCCTGCCGCTATCTTATCGGCAACATTTTTAGTGAGTATATTTATCATATTCGCCTCTGAATTTACTTAATCTTATCAATAAAATAGATATATTAGCTGATTGACTCCTTTAGTTTCATAATAATTTCTATAGCTCTTGCCGGTGTCAAATTCATAATATCAATATCTTTAATCTTCTGTGCCAGTTCATCGTATGGTCCGGGCATAAAGAGTGATAGCTGATCTTCACTAACAGAAGAATCAGCTGATATATTTATTTCGCTGCCTGATTCTTCCAGTTCTGCCAGCTTGTTTTCGGCATTGTCCAGAAGAACCTTTGGGACTCCTGCCAGCTTTGCTACATGGATTCCATAGCTTCGGCTTGCTGCACCCGGTACTATCTTATGTAAGAATACGATATCTCCGTCATCTTCAGCTACATCAACGTTGAGATTTTTAACGCCGTCTATTTGTGACTCAAGGGCCGTAAGCTCATGGTAGTGAGTTGCAAAGAGCGTGCGTATATGGGTGTTCTTATTGCAGAGATACTCTACGCAAGACCAAGCGATGGAAAGTCCGTCATAGGTGCTTGTTCCCCTACCTATCTCATCAAGGATTATAAGACTTCTATCACTTGCACAGTTGAGAATATATGATAGTTCACTCATCTCAACAAAGAATGTAGACTGACCTCCTGAGAGGTTGTCAGATGCTCCGATTCTGGTAAATATTCTATCTACAACACCTATTCTTGCCCTATCGCATGGAACAAAGCATCCTGCCTGAGCCATCAAAACTATCAAAGCATTCTGTCTCATATATGTTGATTTACCGGACATATTAGGACCTGTGATAATCATTAGGCTGGAATCCGTATCATTCAGGTATGTTTCATTTGATACAAACTGCTCGCCACCTTCCATTCTTTCTACGACCGGATGCCTGCCTGCTTCGATGACGAGTTCCTTGCTGTTATCCACAATAGGCTTTGTGTAGCCATAATTGCGGCTTACAGCAGCGAAAGAGCAGATTACATCCAAGATTGCAATCGCCTTTGATGTGTCTTGTATTTCTTTAATTCTCGCTTCTATTTGTGTACGGATAGAGACAAAAATTTCATATTCAAGTTTATTTATCTTGGTTTCGGCATTGAAAACCAGGTTTTCGGTCTCCTTCAGTTCCGGAGTTATATATCTCTCGTTATTTACAAGAGTTTGCTTACGGATATAGTCTTCCGGCACTAGGTTTGAATTTGCACGTGTGACATCGATGTAGTAACCGAAGACTTTGTTATAGCCGACTTTGAGAGTTTTGATCCCTGTTCTTTCTCGCTCATGTGCTTCCAGTCCTGCTATCCAAGCCTTTGCATCTTTGATGGAAGCTTTGAGCTTATCCAGTTCTTCTGAAAAACCATCGATAATAAGTCCGCCTTCTTTGATAGTAAAGCCTGCATTTTCGGAGATAGATTGCGTTATTAAGTCTGCTATATCATCTAGGTTTGAAATTCCGTCGTGTATATCTTTTAGCAGCTTCGATCCGGAACTTGATAAATCAGCTTTAATATTTGGAAGAACTGCTATCGAATTCCTAAGTGCTATTAAATCCTTGCCATTTGCTGTTCCGGTAGCTATCCTTGCGGCAAGTCTTTCAAAGTCGTAAATTTTCTTAAGTGACTCAACTAAATCATTTTCGAGAAGTGGGTCTATGTATATTTCCTCTACGGCATCCAGTCTATCGTTGATTTTATCTGCATCGTTTAGCGGCTCTCTAAGCATCTTTTTGATTAGCCTTGCACCCATGGCTGTCTTAGTTTTATCTAAAACACCCAGCAATGAACCTTTAATATTTTTGTCGTATAGAGTTTCGCTTATCTCTAAATTTCGGAGACTGGCCTTATCAAGTGACATTTGGTCGTTTAATTCGAAATAAACACAGCCGGTTATCTGATTCAGGCCTTGTCTTTGTGTTTCCATCAAATAACTTAAGAGCGCTCCTAAATTTTTATGGCAGAGATATCTATCCTCTATTCCTGAAATTAGAAATGCCCCCTTGCCTAAAAGTTCATCTAAGATGTCCTTTGCAGCCTTTGATGAATAGTACTTATCGGATTTTATCTGCACATATGCACCGCTTGCGTCAGCTAGCTTTTCTTTTGAAAATATATCCTCAAATCCTTCATTTGCAATGATTTCCTTGCATCCTATACGGCAGATTTCATTAATCATGTCGTTATATATGTCATTACCCGCAGTCATCTCAGTTGTCCTAAGCTCACCTGTTGAGATGTCACAATAGGAAATTGAGATACCTGCCTTATCACAGTATATAGCTGCCAGGTAGTTGTTTTCACTTTCATTTAGCATCATCTGCGAGGTTAAAGTTCCCGGTGTTATGATTTTAATAACATCGCGCTTGACAATACCTTTTGCCGTAGCCGGATCCTCTACTTGCTCACAAATACCTACTTTATAACCTTTATCGACTAGTTTGTGAATATAAGTTTCCGCAGAATGAAAAGGAACTCCACACATGGGAGCACGTTCTTCCTGTCCGCAATTTTTGCCCGTGAGTGCAATCTCAAGCACCCTTGAAGCCTCAAGAGCATCATCGTAAAAAATCTCGTAAAAATCGCCAACTCTATAAAAAAGTATACAGTCCTGATAATTGTCCTTTATTTGAAAATATTGCTCCATCATTGGAGATAGTTTCTTCGGCATATATTACCTTTCTCAAAATAGTCTAATAAGTAAATTGGGCAGCGAACCTAAGATTCGCTGCCCTCTGTAATCGTTATTTACCAAGCTTTTTGTTGTAAGCTTCGATACCGAGCCTAATAAGTTCAGCACCTCTTCTCATATCGTCCTTATTTAGTACATAAGCGATACGGATTTCGTCCTTACCTAGTCCCGGTGTAGCATAGAATCCTTCAGCTGGTGCAAACATTGTTGTCTCACCATTGTCTTCGAACTCTTCGAGCATGAACATCAAGAAATCTTCAACATCATCTACAGGAAGCTTAACTGTCATGTAGAAAGCTCCACCCGGAACCTGGCATACAGCTCCCGGAATCTTCATAATCTCTTCGTATGCAGCATCTCTTCTTCCGCAGTACTCAGCCTTAACTTCTTCATAGTATGACATTGGTAGCTTGAATAGCTCAGCTGAACCAACCTGATCTACTGTTGAAACGCAAAGTCTTGCCTGTGCAATCTTCATTACATTGCTCATGAACTCTTCGTTCTTGGAGATAAGTAGACCGATTCTTGCTCCACATGCAGAAAATCTCTTTGATACTGAGTCGATGATGATAACTCTGTCAGCAATCTCAGGAAGCATACCGAACGATGTTACTTCACGATCATCGTATGCAAACTCTCTATATACTTCGTCTGCTATTATAAATAGGTCGTGCTCCTTAGCGATTTCGCCGATTAGTTTCATCTCGTCCAACGTTAAAACATTACCTGTTGGGTTACCTGGGCTGATACAGCAGATTGCTCTCGTCTTTTCGTTAATCAAAGGTTCAATCTGTTCTCTTGTTGCATAGGTGAATCCATTCTCAGCCTTTGTTGTGATAGGTACAACCTTACCACCTGCTGTTGTCAAGAATGAATGGTAGTTTGTGTAGAACGGTTCTGCAATGAGAATTTCTTCACCCGGGTTAACAAGTGCAAGGAATGCCATTGTTAGCGCTTCTGAACCACCGTTTGTAACGATCATGTCTTTTCTGTCATAATGCATGTCGTACTGCTTGAAATAATCAATTACGGAATCCTGTAGTGAAGTCAATCCGCCTGATTCAGCGTACTTGATTACCGCTTCATCAAAGCTTTTGATTGCCTGCATAAAGCATTCCGGTGTTGCAACATCAGGTTGTCCGATGTTAAAGTGATAAACTTTCTTGCCCTGCTCTTTTACCTTAGCGGCAACAGGATTGAATTTTCTTATTGGTGAAAATTGCATCTCCTGCACTCTGTTAGAAAATTTCATAACTCACAGCTCCTTTTTATAATATAAGATTATAAGATAATTTATACCAACTCTGCATGAGAGGTTTGGACTACTTCAGCGACATCAAAACTGTCCTTATATGACATATTATAACCTATATTTTTCTGTTTGTTAAGATATAAAAGATACTCTATATTGCCTTTTGCACCTGTAATTGGTGAAAATGTTAAGTTTTTGGCAATTAGTTCGTTTTCTCGTGCATAAGAAATTACTTTTTCTATGACTTCCACGTGAACATTGATATCTCTCACGATACCTTTTTTTCCAACCTGCTGTCTTCCGGCTTCAAATTGCGGCTTAACCAAACATAGAATGGAACCGCCGTCCTTGAGGAGCTTTGTAGCCATCGGAAAGATGAGTTTAAGCGAAATAAACGATACATCCATGCTCATAAAATCAATTTCTTCATCGACTTGAGATTGATCAAAATACCTAAAATTGCACTTCTCAATATTTATAACTCTGCTATCACTTCTGAGCTTCCAGGCAAGCTGTCCGTATCCTACATCGACAGCATATACTTTTGCAGCTCCGTTCATGAGCATACAGTCGGTAAATCCACCGGTTGATGCGCCTACATCCATGCACACCTTGTCTTTTAAATCTATGCAAAATAAATCTATAGCCTTTTCGAGCTTAAGACCGCCTCGGCTTACATATGGGCAAATATCCTGCTTAACTGTGATATCGCAATCGATGTTAATGGACATGCCGGCTTTGTCGCTGATTTGACCGTCAACGAATACAAGTCCTGCCATTATGGCGCTCTTTGCCTTTTCTCTTGACGGATAGAATCCCTTCTTTACAAGAAGTACATCAAGCCTTTCCTTCAAGTTCTCGCCTTATCCTTTCTGCTATCGCCTCGGCATCCAGTCCATATTTCTTATATAGATATTCACAGTCACCGTGCTCGATAAACTTGTCAGGCCATCCTAAATTAATAACCTTATTTGGGTAACTAGCTGAAATATATTCGCCAAAACCTCCGCGAATCAAATTGTCCTCCAGTGTGACAACAAGCTTATCGTCTGCTGAGATGATGCTGTCATCAAATGGCTTTAACACAGAGGCACTGCATACTTTAGCCTTTATCCCCTGCTCTTTAAGAATTCCCGCAACTTTAATAGCCGTATTTAACATAGTTCCAACAGCTATGATATTTACATCCTTACCTTCTGAAACCACATTGTTTTTAATTTCTCCGTTGTCATCGAAATGCTTTGTCATATCAGCGTTTCCTCTTGGATATCTTATGGCAACGGGAGCGTCCTTTGATACTGCAAATTCCAGCATTTTCTCAAGCTCTCCTGCATCGCATGGTGCAAGTACTGTCATATTTGGTAGCGGCAACAGATATGATAAATCAAAGATACCATGATGTGTCTCACCATCTGCTCCGACTATACCTGCTCTATCTATGGCAATGGTTACCGGGATATTCTGCAAACAGACATCCTCTATTATTTCATCATAGGCTCTCTGTAAAAATGATGAGTAAATTGCAACTACAGGATGCATTCCCCCAAGAGCTAGGCCTGCAGCGAAGATATTGGCATGAGCTTCCGCTATACCTACATCAAATACTCGCTCAGGAAACTTTTCTTTCATACGATCAAGTCCGGTTGCTGTGCACATTGCTGCGGTAAGTGCAACGAGGTTTTCTTTTTTATTGGCAAGCTCAAACATTTTCTTGCCGAATACCTCTGAGTAACTGATCTGTGACTTTGACAGAGCAACTCCGGTTTCCTTGTCAAAAGCTCCTATTCCATGGAATTTATCAGGATTTTTTTCCGCTTGCTTATATCCTTTACCCTTTTTTGTTATGAAATGTACTAAAACAGGTCCCGGAGCGTTCTTTGCTTGATTTAGGCCTTTTAGAACATCTGCCATATTGTTACCGTCGAAAGGTCCCAGATATGTAATACCAAGCTCTTCAAATATAACACCACCTGAGAATATAGCATATTTTACAGCTCTTTTGAATCTGGATAATCCTTTGCTTAAAGGCTTACCAAGATCCGGAATTTTAGTTATAGCTTTCTTAATGCTGTTCTTTGTATTCTGGTATTCTGAAGAGGTTCTTAGTTTGCTCAAATGCTCGGAAAGGCCACCGTTTATCTCTGATATTGACATTCCATTATCATTTAGGACTATTATAAGTTTGGAGCCTAAGCTTCCAAGGTTATTAAGTGCCTCAAATGAAGGTCCGCCTGTCATCGCACCGTCTCCGATTACTGCGATAACCTCCTCATCGCTCTTATTAAGATCTCTAGCTACAGCAAGCCCCATTGCAGCTGAAATAGACGTGCTTGAATGTCCTGTATCATAGACATCGTATTTACTTTCGACACGCTTAGGAAAGCCTGATATTCCGCCATTTTGTCTAAGAGTATCAAACTTATCAGCTCTTCCTGTCAAAATTTTGTGAATGTATGACTGATGTCCGACATCCCATATGAGTTTATCCTTTGGAAAGTCAAAGACCTTGTGTAATCCAACGCTGATTTCAACCACACCTAGATTTGAGGCGAGGTGTCCACCTGTCTTTGATATAGTGTCTATCAAAAATGCCCTTATTCCCGTGCTTAAAAGCTCGAGGGAATTTTGGTCCATAGATTTTATATCCTCCGGTAGTTTATATTCATCAATATGATTAGACATTTTATCCCTCTATCAATCGTTTCTAGATGCAAGCTTTCTGACAAGATTACGGAAAAACTCCGCATTATCGTAGTACGGTGCAATAGCTTCCACAGCTTCGTCTGTAAGCTCCTCCAAACGATTAACTGAATTTTCAAGACCGTTTACTGAAATATATGTTGTCTTAGACTTAGCTGCATCCGCACCGGTATTTTTTCCAAGCTTTTCCGGATTACCCTTTACGTCCAAGATATCATCGGCAATCTGAAATGCCAGGCCCATGCACTCTGCGTATTTTGTCATGTTCTTTACCATTTCGTCATCTGCATTACCTAGGTAAAGTCCTGCTCTGACTGCGGCTGTGATAAGAGCACCGGTCTTATTTATATGAATATATTCAAGAAGTTCATTAGTGCAATCCGTATTTTCGTTTTCTATATCTGATGCCTGCCCTGCAATCATTCCACCTACTCCGGCAGCCTTTGCAATGCAATACATAGCATTTATACGCTTTTTGAGTTCATCCGGCTTGTCAAAATACATAAGGAGATTCTTGTTCATAACCTCAAATGCTGTATTTAACAGTCCATCACCCGCAAGTGTTGCCATTCCGTCGCCGAATACCTTATGATTTGTCGGTCTCCCCCTTCTTAAATCATCGTCATCCATAGCGGGAAGGTCATCATGAATCAAAGAGTAGGTATGTATATATTCCATAGCACACGCAAAAGGAAGAGCTTCTACGGAGTTTCCACCCGCAAATTCACATGCAGCCAGTAGCAAAACCGGTCTTAATCGTTTTCCACCTGCAGTAAGCGAATATACCATGGACTCATATAGAGTATTGCTAATAGCATCAACGCGAGGCAGATAGTCGAGCAGATAATCGTTAACCAGCGACTTATATTCGTTATAGTCTTCTCTCATTACTACTCTCCTTGGTAAACTTCTATTTTCTGCTTTGCACTATCCAAAATATCCTTACAAAGCTTATAACACTTGTTTCCTTCTTCGAAGTATTTTATTGTTTCTTCAAGTGAAATGTCCTTAGCTTTAAGCTTTGTTGCAATGTCATTCAGTTTTGCAAGAGCCTCCTCAAAACTGATATCTTGCTTATTATCTGCCATAATTTACGTCCTCCGATATGTTATAAATCTTACAATCTGCACTTCCATCAGAAAGATTTAATTTGTAGCTTGCTTCAATTTTAAGCTTGCTCACGTTGGCAATCGGCATGCCTTTTTCATCTGAAAGTATGCTATATCCTCGCTCTAATATCGCTCTAGGATTATTTTCACTTAGCAAAAGAGCGAGCCGGTTCAGTGTATTTTCGTAGCTTTGAATTTTATTAGTCAAAATATGAGAAATGCTGTCATAAATGTTCTTAATCCGAATATCATCATACATGAGTCTGTTGCTTAAATTGAGTGAGATATCCTCGTGCAGCTTATTAATTTTCTCATATAAAAGCTTCATATCCGGCACTGCGAGTTCAGCAGCGGCTGTAGGAGTTTCTGCCCTTACATCGGCAACAAAATCAGCTATTGTAAAGTCAATTTCGTGACCTACTGCAGATATTACAGGTATATTGCAAGCATATATGCTTCTTGCAAGTTCCTCGCTATTGAAGACCATAAGATCCTCAGGAGATCCACCGCCCCTTCCGACAATCAAAAGATCTATATCCTCACTTCTGGTATCGGAAAGGAAATCAATCATATGACTTATCTCAGAAGAAGCTCTATCACCCTGTACAGAAACCGGGAATATGCTAACATTTGTAAGCTTTGTCCTAGCTTGAATTATAGCTAGGATGTCCTTTACTGCAGCACCTGTTTCAGATGTTACCACTCCTATATGCTTAGGAAATTCGGGAAGCCTTTTTTTGTGTTTAGAATCAAATAGACCTTCCTTTTCCAGTCTTGCTTTTATCTTTGCAAATTCGGCGGCTAGAGCTCCCTCGCCTTCTATCTCTATACCAGTTACATTTAGTGAATAATATCCACCTTTTTGATAGACACTAACCGAACCTGTGAGTATGACTTCATCGCCATCGCTTAGCATTTCGGTAAGATTCATAGCTCTTTGTTTAGCCAAAAAACAATTTATTTTACTCTTATTGTCGGAAATACTGAAGTAAACATGTCCGGTTCCATGATATTTAATTGAAGTTATCTCCCCCTTTACCACAACATTGCAAAGAAGAGGATCTGTAGAAATAAGCTTGCCTATATATTCGTTCAGCATGGAAACTGAAACCGGTTTTATCGCCATATTTTCTCACCTCCAAGCAAGGAAATACCTATTGCATTGTCCGATGAAAGCTCAGGTTCACAAAAGACAAAATTAAAATTTGTACCTGCTTCACCAATCATTTTTCTCAAAGTCTTGCTTGAAGAGACTCCTCCTGCAAACAAGAAATCATTTATGGCATATTTTTTATATACCTCATCAAGCATATCTAATATTGCAGTGCTTATACTTGAAAAGATACCTAAAATAAGTTGATTCTTCTCGTCTGTTTCTAATATTTTACCATCGATAAATCTAAAGACAGCAGATTCAATGCCTGATAAATTAATATATCCGGAGTTTGTTTTTATCTTCGGAAAAACAAGTATTTTTGCTTTGACATTTTTCGTCAAATATCTATAAGCTAGAGTATCAAGTTCTTCTCCACACGGGAAGTCAAGACCAAGCTTTGTTCCTATACGATCGAGCAGTTGCCCGAATGAAATATCCTTTGTTCCACCTATTATAGTAAGTTTCCCATTATCATATAGAAGAACCTCGGTGGTACCTCCGGAGAAATGTAAGCTTATAAAGCGTTTTGCCTCGCATAGCTCTGTAAATCTAGATGCTGCACGTACATGTCCATCCTGATGTGAAAATCTGTATAATGGACATTTTAGACTGCAGGCAAGCACTTTTGCCTGTGATACACCGGCTAAGAAAGCCGGCATGTATGATCCTGATACAGATCTTGGCTTATCAGAAACCGAAACGCAAGATATATCTTTTGTATCAAAGTTATTAAACATATCATCAAATAAAATCGGTAAATTGTTGATATGCTGAAAAAGCGCTTCCTGTTGTCTTAGTCCGCGCTTTCCCTTATCCACATTTAGTAGAATTCTCTTATCATAAACGATACCACCATTTATATCTGTCAGCGCTACCGAAGTCTTATAATTGCTTGTATCTATTCCAAGTGAATACTTCATCTATTTTAGTCATCCTCTGATCTAGAGATTGCACCTAGAATTCCGTTTATATATGAAAAGGATGCTTCCTCACCATACTTCTTTGCAAGTTCAACAGCTTCATTGATTGAAACTGAATTTGGCATATCATCTAAAAATAGGATTTCACATACAGCAAGTCTCAAAACAGCAATATCTGTCTTTGGCATTCTGTTTACAGTCCAGTTGCGACAGTTAGAAGAGATCTTTTCATCAATTTCTTTCTTCTTGTTGCAGACAAGCGAGAGTATATTTCTGCAATACTCCTCTTGCTTCCCCATATCGAGATTTTCTAAATACTTCTCCTGTTTATCAACATCAAATTCATTGTTTACATCGAGTTGATAAAGGATTTGCATCATCATCTCACGCGCATTCTGTCTCGTCATAAGTTCTCTCCTAATATGCGTACACCCTGTACATGTACATTTATCTCTTCAGCATTTATTCCAATAATCTCCTTAACATATGTCTTTACAGTTCTCTGTATATGCCATGCGAGCTGTGGTATTTGCACACCGTAGGAAACGATGATATATAGGTCTATTCCTAAACAATCATTCTTTCTGTATAGCTTAACTCCCCTGCTTGCCTTTGCCTCACGCCTAAGCATATTTATACTTAAATTCTGAGGAAGACTGTCATCAAAATCGACTACGCCTTCGATTGTTCTAACGCAGGAAGCTATGCAAATAGCTATGAAATCATTGGATAAATGAACATCTCCATGTTTGCTTTTGTTACTCACTATAGAATACCTCCATAGACACTGAAATTATATCATTTTTACTCATTCAGTGCAATAAGTGAGGCATCAGCTTGGTCTTCAATAAATCAAATTCATCGAAGAAATCGCTTGCCGATTGTCTGTTTGCCCCCATTTGAAAAATCGTCATCTGTTCAAGCCTGTCAGAAGTGACAACTGTGATATTTTCACTTTTAATATGTTCAAAAACATATCTTTCTATATAGCTGTCCGCTGTCTCATTACTTGCTGTAAAAACAAATGATACACCCAAAGCATCTTCTTTGTTTGCAAGCCTATCTTTATTTTTATACGCATCAAATACCAATATCGCCTCAAAACCCTTCATCGATGAATATTCAGCAACAATCTCTAGCATTTTTTCTCTAGCCGCACCTAAATCCAGCTTAGCGAGATCCTTTAGATAAGTATTTGCATGAATGAGATTATAGGCATCTACGAGAAGTACATGCTTTGTCTTCTTACTGTTTTTAAATTGTTTTGATTGATATTTGTGTTCATCTTGTTCCGGTGTAATCAGTTTCTTATACTTGACATGACTAACATTATTTTTACCATAGGTTTGTTTAAATATATCGTCCAGACTTTGCCTTGAATAATTTGATTTTCTATCAAAATTCGATGATACCCTTTTAACATAAGGTTTTATGTGCATGAATTCTTCACATTCTCTCCAGCTCACAGACATGCCGCTTCCGTTTTGAGTAAATATTGAAGAGGAAGGATTCTCTGTATCTTCATCAGGATTATATTTTGATGCGCTTATAACCGCATCGCTATTTCTACATGGAAGATAGCCGTTGCTACTTATATCAAAGCCGGAACCGTCGATGCTAAATGCTGATATTTCTTCTATATGCGGCTTTAGACTTATGACAGGAGCACTACCCTTAAGTACAATAACATCTCCATCTATTGAATGTGAATCAATTACTGCACCAAGTTTAGTTAGCTCTGAATTAATCTTACCGAAATCGTCGCTAGAAACGGATATTTCAAAGCTATAAACGGGTTCAAGAAGCACCGAGCTTGCTTTCATAAGTGCCTGTCTTACGGCACGTCTTGCAGCTTCCCAAAAATCTCCGCCTTCAGTATGCCTCGCATGTTCTTTCGCATGGAGAAGCACGATTTCAACATCTGTCAATCTTGAGCCTGTGAGTACCCCTCTATGGTCATATTCCTGAAGAATATTTAGAACTTTATTTTGTTTGCCTGGTGGAAACTCAGTCTCACTGCAAGATGAACTGATTTTTATTCCGGTGCCCTGTGGCAATGGGACTAGCCTCACATGAACTTCGGCATAGTGCTTTAGGGGTTCAAAATGGCCATACCCTTCTACCTGTTTTGCTATAGTTTCCAGATATGTTATAGATTCCTCGCCAAATTCAACACAATAGCCAAGCCTTCTCTCAATAATTCGAGATAGTGTCTGCAGCTGAAGCTCTCCTGTTACAGCAATCCTTATATCATTATTACTTTCTATTTCCAGTTGTATTTCCGGCAGTTCTTCATATATTTTTTTAAGCTCCATAGCTGCACTGTGAAAATCTGCTCCGCTTGGTAATTTAATCTTGCGGCTAACCACAGAGGCATCGTTTTTGGGTAAGACAGCTATTTTATCTCTGTCTATAAGCTGCCCGGAAATGGTTTTTTCCAAACCTGTAAGTACGCAAATCTCACCTGCTGATACATCTTTCTTTGATGTAAATCTGTCACCGTTATATAGTCTTATATCGTTGATTTTCTCATCGTTAATGCTTTGCTTCAAAGAAATACTTCCACCTGTTATTTTTACATGCGAAAGTCTGCTTCCGCTCTTATCTCTTGTAATTTTATATACAAAGCAGCTGAAGGCATCATCGTATTCCCTTTGTTTATCAAAATATGAAAGTGATTTAATCAGCTCTTTTACACCATCTCCCTTTAGTGCAGAACCGTACACACAAGGAAAGAGTGCAACTCTATTTATTAACATCTTTATATCCGATTTACTAAAACCCGAACTTTGCTCAAAGATATCAAGCGCAAGATCACTGCTAAAGGCAATTTTTTCACATAAATCATCGTCTATCTTTTGCAAATTAGTTACATCAAATGTCGCTGATGATATTCTGTGAAGCTGTGCTTCAATCCTTTCCCTATCAAAAGATGCTAAATCGCACTTATTAACGAAGATAAGCCTTGGTATGCTGTATCTATCGAGTTTACTCCAAATCTGCCTTGTGCGCTTGTTTATGCCGTCAGATGATATAATCAAAATAGCAGCATCAAGTATATTTAGAGTCCTTTCTGCTTCTGCAGCAAAATCAATATGACCCGGAGTATCAATCAGCACGACATCCATATCATCTACACTGAATCTTGCCTCCTTAGAAAAAATGCTTATTCCCCGCTCTTTTTCCATGCTGTCACTATCCAGAAAGCTGTCACCTTCATCTACATGACCGATGCGTCTTATAACGCCTGAGTTAAATAGGATGCTCTCAGATAAGGTTGTTTTACCTGTATCAGCTGAAGCAAATACTCCAAGAGTGAGTTTATTGCTCTTCATCTTCTATATCTTCCTCTTGCTCAGGCAATATATTCATTTTGATGTTCTCTATTCTTCTATCCTTAACGGACAGTATTGTAAATTCAAAGTTCTTAAATTTGATTACGCGGTTAGTTTCATCTTCTGTTGGGATTTCACCAAGAAGGTCGATTAAAAATCCGCCGAGTGTTTCGCTATTATCTGATTCTAGCTTGATATTGAGTTCTTCATTAAGATCATCAAGATTGGCCTTACCGTTTATAATGTATGTTGAATCATCGACCTTGTTAAGTGAAAATTCCTCCTCATCATATTCGTCGTCAATCTCACCCATTACTTCTTCGATAATGTCTTCCATCGTAACAATACCACTGAATCCGCCATATTCATCTATCAAAATGGCAATATGCTGTCTCTCTTTCTGTAGTTCAAAAAATAGAGAATCTATGTTTTTTGTCTCAGGAACCAGGTATGGCTTTCTTAGTATTGATTTGATATCAACATTTTCAAATCCATCTTCCCTAGCTTTTATAAGATAATCTTTGATGTGAAGAATGCCTATGATATTATCCGATTCACCCTCACACACAGGAATTCTGGAGTACCTCAGTTCCATAAGCTGATCGATGTACTCATCAGCAGAATCATTCAAATCTATAAGGAATACATCTGTTCTCGGAGTCATAATTTCATATGCGAGCTCATCATCAAATTCGAAGATGCTGTTAATCATCTTCTTTCCTTCTTCTTTGATGTCACCACTTTTTTGTCCTGCTTCAAGCATGGACATTACATCCTCTTCGGAAAATCTGTTCATCTCAATCTTCGTGTTTTGACGGAAGATCTTTAGAACAATATCAGCGAAGAACTTTGAAATTATAACTAATGGATAAAACAATATCAAAATGAAATTTTGAAATCCTGAGAACTTGTATACGATTATGTCGCTATGCTGTATTGCAAGCTTTCTTGGGAAAAGCTCACCAAATATTAGTAGCACTGCAATGTATATAGGCAAAGCAATGTATATTCTGCAAGGCATGAACAAAACGATAACGGAACCTGCAATTATGCAAGCATAGTTGACAATTCTATTCGTATATCTGCATCTAAAAGGTTTCTGAAGTATTTTCTCTGCTAGAGTTCCCTTCTTATCTTTGCTTGCCGAATTAGGTATGAGAACCCTATTAAGACTGACATTACTATATGCAGTATTACATAATATTATCATGGCGTGAAACAGTAGTAATGCTGCAATTATTGTTATTCCTACAGTTAGGCTAATGGGGTCACTGGACATAATATCTCCTTTATTTATTTTCTTTACGCATCATATAATTGACTTTAACAGGTCTATCGACCTTAATCTTAAGCATTTGTTGTGGATGAGGTGCGCTCTTTAGTGCCTCCCCGGTTTCTAAGTCATACATCTCTGTAAGGGTTTGTTCAAAAGCTTTGCAGTCAGGCCCGAAAATTTCGACTTTATCACCTATGAGCATCTTATTTCTCTGTTCTACAATAGCCATCGATGTATCTTCCTCATACCCCTTAATCATACCGACAAAGGAATATTCTCTAACATATGAAGATGACTTATAGTTCTGAGCATCCTCATCGGCTTTTTCATAGTAAAATCCTGTTGTAAATTCTCTATGGCTTGCCTTACTCAGTTCAATCAGACATTGCTCTTTCTCTTCTGCATCGTATTTACCATCGTAATAAGCATCTATTGCTCTTCTATATGCACCAATTACTATTGCAAGGTAAAATATGCTCTTATTTCTGCCCTCTATCTTAGCAGAAGCGATATTGACTTTGGCTAAATCTTCTATATGCTCTATCATACATAAATCCTTGGAATTCATTATGTATGTACCACGTTCATCCTCTTCTATAGGATAGTATTCACCGGGTCTCTTCTCTTCCTGAAGCGCATACTTCCAACGACAGGGATGTGCACATCTTCCTCTGTTTGAATCTCTATCGGCCATGAAATTGCTAAGCAAACATCTTCCTGAATATGATATACACATAGCACCATGTACAAATGCCTCTATTTCAAGATCATCAGGGATATTCTTCATAAGTTCCTTTATCTCTGCAAGAGAAAGTTCTCTGGCTAAAACAAGGCGCTTTAATCCCATATTGTACCAGAAGTTAGCCGTTGCATAATTTGTCATGTTCGCCTGAGTTGAAAGATGTATTTCCGCATTTGGAATAATATCCTTAACGATAGCCATTATTCCCGGATCAGAAATCAAAAATGCATCTATAGGAAGTTCTTTTATGGAGTGTAGATATTCTGTCAAAGGCTTAATATCTTCATTATGAGCAAAGATATTAAGTGTCATATAGCACTTTTTACCTCTCTCATGAGCAAACTCAAGTCCATCTATCATATCTTCCTTGGTAAAGCCACCTGCACCGGCTCTGAGGCTGAACATCTGACCACCAAAATATACGGCATCCGCACCGTATTCGATAGCTATTTTTAGTTTTTCTAAATCACCCGCCGGAGCTAATAATTCTATTCTTTGCATGTATTCCCCTTGTAAACGCTTAACGCAAGTCCATCACCTATGTCGAGCAGTGTGGTATGAAGATATGGGCAGTGAGTTAAGAAGCTCAAAAATTCGTTCATCCTTCTGCCGTTGGTACGATGTTTAGCTTTACAATCATATTTCTCTGAAACTGTAACGCCTCTTTGCCAAATATCATCTGAAATTATGATTGCATTATCTGCACATATTCTAACAGCTGCGTCGAAAAAACGTCTGTAATGACTCTTTGCGGCATCTATTAAAACAAAATCAAAGTCAGCTATTCCCATGTCAAAGAGTCTATCACACTGCTCCTGTCCATCACCGAGCATAAAATGAATTCTGCCTGAATTATCGAATGAAGCAACATTTTTCTTTGCAATATCGAGTATCCCTTCATCCTTTTCTATTGAATATATTTCAGCGTCCTTACAGATTTTTGAAAAATACATTGCTGAATATCCAATAGCAGTACCTATCTCCAGTATTTTCTTAGGTCTCTTGCTCTCCAAAACTGTTCTGAGAAACATTTCCGTATCTCTTCTTATAACCGGAATATATTCCTCCTCTGACATCAGCCTGAGTCCCATAAGTTCATCGCATATAGGCTCATAGAAGCTGTTTATATATTCTCTAAGATCCTCTCTAAGATTTGTCATTATTATTTACCCTCAACGGAAGCGTAGTAATCTTCTTTGTTTTTCAGGAATTCGTCATAGTCCTTAGAAAATTTCATTGAGCCGTCACCTTTATTGCTTACAACAAAGTAGATATAATCGGTCTTTGCCGGATTAACTGCAGCTTCAAGTGAAGCTTTGCCCGGACAAGCAATAGGTCCGGGTGGAAGTCCCTCGTGTATATATGTATTATATGGTGACTCGATAGCTATGTCATTTTCATCTAGAAACTTCTTTTGCTTCCCTAGAAGGAACTGAACACACGAGCACATCTGAAGCTTCATTTTCTTATTTAATCTGTTGTAAATTACGCTTGCTACCTTTGCTCGCTCATCATCCAAAACTGTTTCTCTTTCGATAATAGAGGCAATGGTAACTATCTGTCTATCAGAATATCCCATCTTCTTTGCTTTTTTACGCATATCAGATGTATATATCTCATCAAATCTTTTAAGCATCTCGTTTATGATAAACTTCTCATTTGATCCCTTTGGAACAGAATATGTATCCGGAAAAAGGAATCCCTCAAGTCTGCTATTACCTTGAATGGAATCATCTAAAAAGCTATAGCTGAACTTTTCGTTTGCAATTACATTCATAAACTTATCATAATCGACAACACCCTCTTTGGACAGTTTCTCAGCAATTTGCTTGCTTGTGTATCCTTCCGGGATGGTAAATGTAGTTTTATTTACATTTCCGGTTTTAAGGTCTTTTGCTATATCGTCAGCACTCATGGATGGTGAAAACAAATAGTTTCCTGCCTGGAATCCACTATCCAAGCTGTGTATCTTGCAGTATAGCCTAAAAGCAAAGGAAGATTTAATTACTCCCTTTTTCTCAAGCTCATCTGATATTGTCTTTACTGTAGCTCCCTGGACTACCTCTATATTGATTCTCTTATCTGACTTGTTATCAAGCGGTTTACCGGCAGAATGAACATAGTAAAATAAAAATCCTACAGCAATAATCATCAAGACAAGAACAGACAGAAGAAATTTTTTTAACTTACTTTTCATATTATCCTTTATATATATGTAGGGGAACGCAATATTGCGTTCCCCCTCTTCTCATAGTTATTATTTTGCTCTACCTAGATACTCGCCGCTTCTTGTATCTATCTGAATCTTTTCGCCTTCGTTTATGAAAATTGGAACTTGTATTACAGCACCTGTCTCAACCGTAGCTGCCTTTGTTACGTTTGTGGCTGTATCACCTTTTACACCGGGTTCTGTCTCAGTTACAGTCAGGTTAACAAAGTTAGGAGCTTCTACTAGGAAAGGCTTTTCGTTATAAAACTTGATTGTTGCCTCATCATTCTCTCTGAGATACTTCATAGCTTCTTCCACCTGGTCCTTACCGATAGGAATCTGCTCGTACGACTCATTGTCCATGAAGTAGTAAAGATCTCCATCATTATATAGATACTGCATCGTCTTAGTATCTATACGAGCATTCTCAAATTTATCACTTGGGTTAAACGCTTCTTCTCTTGTTGCTCCTGTGATGATATTTTTATATTTGGTTCTTACAAAAGCAGCACCCTTACCTGGCTTTACATGCTGGAAGTCAAGTATTACATATGGTTCACCATTGATCTCAAAAGTTATACCTTTTCTAAAATCTCCTGCTGTAATCATGTTTTTCTCTCTTTCTTATACTGAATTCGTTACCGTATATTATAGCAAATTTATGCTTGTTTAACAATATTTTTATACATCCATAAAAATCGGAAGGATTATCGGACTTCTATGTGTATTTTTGTAGATGAATTTTCTTAAATCATCGATTACTGAGGTCTTCATCTCGTTCCAATCCACATTTCTGTAGCTCAAGCTATCGCTTATGCTTCTTTCGGCTATTTCCTTTGCCTTATTAATAATATCCTCGTTTTCCTTGACATAAATAAATCCTCTGGATACTATCTCCGGTCCGGAAACTAGAATTCCTGCCTTGATATTGACTGATGCAACTACAATTATAAGCCCTGATTCAGAAAGTAGCTTTCTATCCTTAAGGACGATATTTCCAACGTCACCTACACCGAGTCCATCAACAAGAATATCGTCAGCACTCACTACGTTTTCAAATTTAGTTGCACGTTCTTTATTTACACTTAGCTGATCTCCATTTGATAGAATGAAGATATTTTCCGGCTTTTGTCCTAAGCTTTCAGCTAGTTTTGCATGTTCCTTAAGGTGTCTTGATTCACCGTGAACCGGCATAAAAAACTTTGGTTTTATCAGTGACTGTATAAGCTTTAATTCCTCTTGGCATGCGTGTCCTGATACGTGTATATCTGCAATGTCATTGTAAATTACATCAACTTCTTTATCGTATAGCCTATTTACGACATTTGATACGCTCTTTTCATTTCCCGGAACCGGTGAAGATGAAAGAATTACCATATCACCCTTTTTGAGCTTTACATTTCTGTGTTCATCGTTTGCCATACGTGTCAAAGCTGACATTGGTTCACCTTGGCTTCCGGTAGTTATGATAACCATCTCATTATCAGGAATATTGTTAGCCTTATTCAGTTCAACATAGCTTCCTTTAGGAAATTTGATGTATCCAAGTTCCTGCGCAAGGTGTACTACATTGTCCATGCTTCTTCCGGAAACTGTAAATTTCCTACCATATTTGATTGCAAGTTCTATTATTTTCTGAACGCGATGCACATTTGATGAGAATGTAGCTATGATTATACGACCTTTAGCCATATTGAAAATACGATCCAGAGCTTCACCAACATATTTTTCTGACTTCGTAAAACCCTTTCTGGTCGCATTTGTACTATCTGCAAGCATGATATCTACACCTTGCATTCCAATTTCTGCAAACTTCTGTAAATCTATTGGCTCACCATCGATAGGTGTATAGTCGATTTTAAAATCTCCTGTATGAAAGAGTGTAGCTGCCGGCGTTGTAATGTTGAGACTTATTGCGTCAGCAACCGAGTGTGTCGTTCTTATAGTTTGAACTGTAAATTCACCTACTCTGAACTTATCACCGGCTGTTATAACATTTAGGTTTCCTGAGATTCCTCTTTCCTTTAGCTTATTTTCAATAAGTCCAAGAGTTATCCTGGTTGCATAAATAGGTACGTTAATCTTTCTTAAGAAGTAAGGTATTGCACCGATATGATCCTCGTGACCATGGGTTATTACAAGACCGATAATCTTCTTTGCATTTTTTTCAAGATAACTGAAATCAGGGATAACTACATCGATTCCATACATGTCGTCTTCCGGAAATGACATTCCACAGTCGATAATCAAAATTTGATCTCTATACTCTAAAATAGTCATGTTCTTTCCGATTTCGTTCAATCCACCGATAGGAATGATCTTTAGAACTTCATTAGTGCTTTTCTTTGATTTTGTGTTAACAGTCTTATTAGACTTACTTACAGCATTTACATTAGGCTTTTTTGTATTACTGAGCGGCTTTACAGCAGGCTTATTTGCTTTATTTGTATTTTTGGTAGCCGGCTTCTGTGATTTGCTTTTTTTAGTCTTTGATTGAGCATTCTGCTTGCCTTGCATTTTATTTTGTTTAGTTGATGTAGGCGATTTCTGGCTCTTTTTTGACTTTTGTTGGCTTGATGATGCCTTTTTCTTGTTAAGCTCTTTCCTGTCTCCGTTACGTTTTTTTGATGTATTTGAACTTGCCTTGTTACTTGCATTGGATTTTGATATGTTTGTATTTCTCATATAAAACCTCTACTTAACAACAATATTGATAAGTCTTCCCGGTACAGCAATTATCTTTAAAATATTCTTATCAGCAATAATTTCCTTAATTTCATCTGACTCTGAAACGAGTTTTTCCATCTCTTCTCTGCCGAAATCTCCGGGAACGTCCATCTTTGTCTTCAACTTCCCATTTACCTGAATAACGATTTCAACTGTTGATTTTATTAGTGCTGATTCATCGAAACTTGGCCATGGTTCATCACCTACTGAACCTTCATGTCCCAGAGCTTCCCAAAGTTCTTCGCATAGATGCGGAGCAAATGGTGAGAGAATTATAACAGCCTTTTCTATTGCAAAGGCATATAGTTCTTTATTTAGTCTATTAAGCTCCTTGTATTTATAAAGCTCATTAATGAGCTCCATGATAGCACTTATATCAGTATTGAAATTAAAACGACCATTTGTATCTTCTGTAACTCTGCTGATAGTTGAGTTAAGAACATAGTTTAGCTGTTTATCTTCGTCTGTTACAGCCTCTATCTTTGATGTATCAAGATCTGTACCGTACTTTTCAATAAACTCGCTTACGAGTCTATATACACGATTTATGAATCTGTAACTACCTTCTACACCCTGATCTGACCATTCAAGCTCCTTTTCGGGAGGTGCAGCAAACAGGATGAAAAGTCTTGCTGTATCAGCTCCATACTTATTTATAATTTCCTCAGGACTTACTACATTACCCTTTGATTTACTCATCTTTGAGCCGTCTTTGTTTACCATTCCCTGAGTTAGAAGGTTTTTAAAAGGTTCCTCATCCTTAACAAGACCGAGGTCATGAAGTGCCATTTGGAAGAAACGAGCATACATAAGGTGAAGAATAGCATGCTCTACACCGCCTATGTACTGATCTACGTTCATCCAATAATCTGTTTTTTCCTTATCAAATGCTTTTCTATCATTTTTTGCATCGCAGTATCTTAGGAAATACCAGGAAGAATCAAGAAATGTATCCATGGTATCCAGCTCTCTTCTGGCAGGCTGTCCGCATTTAGGACATTTGCAATTTGAGAATACTTTTGATGTAGTTAATGGAGATTCACCCTTTCCTGTGAATTCAACATCTTTAGGAAGCAGTATCGGAAGGTTCTCTTCTTTTTCCGGCACCCATCCACAGCTATCACAATATACCATTGGGATAGGCGTTCCCCAGTAACGCTGACGAGAAATTAGCCAATCTCTAAGTCTATAATTTATAGTCTTATGTCCTTTGTTTTCGCTCTCCAAGTATTCGATAATTGCAGCGATTGCATCCTTGTTGTTAAGTCCATCAAACTTACCTGAGTTAATCATCTTTCCTTCAGCTGCAAAGGCTTCCTTTAGGTTGTTGATATCAACATCTTTATCTGCCGGCTCAACTACAGGAATTATATCTATTCCAAATTTCTTGGCAAAATCAAAGTCCCTTTGATCGTGAGCCGGTACAACCATGATTGCGCCGGTACCATAACCTATTAGAACGTAGTCCGATACGTAGATAGGAACTTCTTTACCATTCAATGGATTTATTGTATATCTACCTGTAAAAACACCGGTTTTCTCATTTGTTGTAGAAGTTCTCTCAATATCATTTTTATGTGATACTTCCTCTATGTATGACTTAACTGCAGATTCATATTCCGTTCCCTCTACCAGTTCAAGCAGATAAGGATGCTCAGGTGCAACAACCATTGAAGTTACTCCAAACACAGTATCTGCACGGGTTGTAAATACGTCTAGAACTTTATCCGAATCCTTGATTGGAAAACTTATCAAAGCACCTTCAGAGCGCCCAATCCAGTTTTTCTGCATTACTTTAACCTTTTCGGGCCATCCTTCCAATTCTTCAAGGTTATCGAGAAGCTTATCTGCATACTCTGTTATCTTAAGATACCACTGTGATAGGTTTTTCTTTCCCACAACTGTTCCGCATCTTTCACAGCAACCGTCGACCACCTGCTCGTTTGCAAGTACTGTTTGGCAGCTGGGACACCAGTTGACCGGATTATCCTTCTTATACGCCAGACCCTTCTTATAAAACTGAATGAATATCCACTGCATCCACTTGTAGTATTCCGGACTGCAAGTTTGAACCTCTCTATCCCAGTCATATGAAAGACCTAAAGCTTTGAGATTATCCTCCATCTCATGAATATTTTCCCATGTCCACTTATCCGGAGCAACGCCGTGCTGGATAGCTGCGTTTTCTGCGGGAAGTCCAAATGAATCGAATCCAATCGGATGAAGAACGTTGTATCCTTGCATTTTCTTTGTTCTGGCGATTACATCACCTATAGAATAATTTCTTACATGTCCCATGTGTAACTTACCCGATGGATACGGGAACATCTCAAGAACATAGTATTTTTCTTTATTTTTATCTTCATTTACCTTGAATGATTTATTCTCATACCAGTATTTCTGCCATTTCTTTTCAATATTTTTAAAATCATACCTTTGTTCCATTCTATTCCTCCACTCGGGTCATTTCACAATCTGCCCAAACCTTCTCTATATTATATTTTGTTCTCATTTCGCGACTAAAAACATTGACGATAACATCACATAGGTCAATCAAAATCCAGCCCGTACCGTTTTTGCCTTCGACTCCCTTTGTCGTAAAACCGTCCTTTGCTGCAAGAACTTCAACATCATCAATCAAAGACTCGATATGTCTATCGGAGGTTCCGCTTGCAACTACAAGAAAATCAGCAAATGATGATTTCTCTGCAATATCAATTACGACAATATCTTCAGCTTTTTTATCGTTCAACATTTCAGCTAGTTTAATTGCAATATCTTTACTGCTCATATTTTTTACCTTTCTTGAAAATACCTATACGCATCTAAGGTATCTTTATCTATAGTTTTATTTGATTCTTTAAGAAAATTGATAGTACTTTTTAGAGACATCTCACACGCTTTATCCAGGTCTGTAACGGCAAGCTCTCTTATCTTATCTAAATTTGGATACGGTTTTCTGTTCAGCTCGATAGCATCGGATATAAATATGATTTTTTCTATTTGAGACATGGCCGCTCTTCCGGTAGTATGAAAGCTCACAGCATTTAAAATGTCTTCGTCATCAATCTTTAAAATATTCTTCATTACCGCAGCAGCAATTTTACCATGGGCAAGATTAGGATTATCTATATATTTATCGTCAAGATTATATTTTTTAACTAGAGAGTTGAGCTCTTCCATGCTCTTGCCTCTATATAAATCGTGGCAAATGGCTGCAATTTCAACCTTTTCCTTATCTGCTCCATATATATCACAGAGCTTAAGAGCCATTTTCCTTACACCTTCAGTGTGAATTTTACGCTTATCTGTCAAGGTTTTATCGACAAAATCAAATATATAATCCTTGTTCATATATATATTCTTCTACCTCCTCGCTAACCAGCCCGGAAATACTTTCCTTATAATGGACATGATTTCTTATGGATGTAGAGCTTATAGGTTTCATTAAATCCACTAAAAGCGTAATTTTACACCCATAGATGCTTGTTAACCTATCAGCTTCATTTCTTAGCATTGCTCTATCATCACCGGGTCTAAGACCGACCGCAAATGAACAAAGCTTGAGAAGTTCCTTACCCTTATACCATGATTCTATTCTAAGAAGTGAATCGCTACCTAAAATAAAGTGGATTTCTGTATTCGGATATAGCTTCATGAGTTTAAGCATAGTGTCGTAAGTATACGATAAACCTTCATTTTGAAGCTCGATATCTGTAACGCCAATATGCTCGCAATTCATTGTTGCAAGCTCTATCATTCTAAGGCGCTTTGATGCATCTTCTACATGTTTATTCTTTTTAAAGGGCTGTTTGCTCGCAGGCATTAGCAATACCTCATCGAGCATAAGCTCATGTAGTGCTGCCTGTGCAAGTCCTATATGCCCTAGGTGTACAGGATCAAATGTCCCGCCGAGTATACCTATTTTCTTCATTACTACTCTTCAATATCTGTCGCTATGCTTAGCTCCTTTAGCTGCTCTGAATCCACTTCAGCAGGTGCTCCACTAAGTAAGCACTGTGCTTTTTGATTCTTTGGAAATGCCACAACATCCCTTATATCAAGATCCTCTGTCAAGAGCATTACAAGCCTGTCCAAACCGTAAGCGATTCCGCCGTGAGGTGGTGCTCCATACTTAAATGCATCCATTAGGAATCCGAACTTTTGCTGACAATCTTCTTCACTTAAACCTAGTATTTTGAACATCTTGTTTTGGAGATCAGCCTCGTGAATTCTAATGCTTCCGCCACCTGCTTCATATCCGTTTATAACTATGTCATAAGCATAGGCATTAACTTTTGATGGATCCTCATCAAGCATTGGAATTTCATCTGACTTAGGATGCGTAAACGGATGGTGCATCGGTTTAAGCGCTCCTGTTTCATCATCCTTTTCGAACATAGGGAAATCGGTTACCCAAAGTAGCTCGTACTTACTATCGTCAAGAAGTCCAAGTATCTCAGCTACATGTCTTCTAAGGAATCCTAGAGTGTCAAAGACAACTTTGTTTCTGTCTGCAGCTATTAAAATTAAATCATTTACCTTGGCATCAAATACCTTGGCAATTTCTGCCAGCTCCTCCTGTGAAAAGAACTTGTTTACAGATGACTTGATTTCATTTTCCTCAATACGAATCCATACAAGCCCCTTGGCTCCGTAATGCTTTGCATTATCTGTAAGCCTATCGATATCCTTACGACTGAACTTATCTGAAGCATCTTCAATACAGATACCTCTAACGCTTCCACCACTTGAGAGAGCCTTGCTAAACACCTGAAAATCAGTGTCCTTTACTAAATCACTGATATCTTTTAGCTCAAATCCAAATCGAAGATCCGGTTTATCGGAACCGAATCGCTCCATGGCATCTGCATAGCTCATTCTTCTAAGCGGAAGCTCTATGTCAATACTCTTGATTTCATGGAAAAGTTTCTTTAGATACCCCTCCTGAATAGCAAGAACATCATCCATTTCAACAAATGACATTTCAAGATCTATCTGTGTAAATTCAGGCTGTCTGTCCGATCTTAAATCCTCATCTCTAAAGCATCTTGCAATCTGAATGTATCTATCCAGCCCGCTTACCATTAGAAGTTGCTTAAACAACTGTGGTGACTGTGGAAGCGCATAGAACATTCCCGGATTAACTCTGCTTGGAACAAGATAGTCTCTTGCACCTTCAGGCGTTGATTTAATTAAGTTTGGTGTTTCTACCTCTGTAAATCCTTCACCATAGAAGTACTGCCTTGTAACATTAGTTATGTCATGGCGCATCTTGAGAATTCTCTGCATCTTACTCTTTCTGAGCTCAAGATATCTATACTTCATACGGAGATTGTAATCTACATTATCATCATCCTTGACATATATTGGTGGTGTTTCAGATTCTGAATAAAGGACTAATTCCTTTGCCACAACCTCAATTTCACCGGTTGCAAGATCAGGATTCTTGGAACTTCTCTCCCTAACTACACCGGTAATACCTATAACAAATTCACTTCTTAGCCTACCAGCTATATCAAATATTTCCTGTGGAATTGAATCATCAAAGACAATCTGTACTATGCCTGTCTTATCTCTAAGGTCAACAAATATTAGACTTCCCAGGCTTCTCTGTTTAGCGACCCAACCGTTTAATGAAACCTCTTCTCCAATATTATTAATATTTAGAACCCCACAAAAGTGCGTTCTTTTAATTAGCTTTGACATTCTTCCTCCTTAGTGACTTAGCTCTTTTACTAAATCATCAAATTTTACTTGCTTCTGGCTTGAATCCGCCATGTTTTTGACTGATACCGTCTCCGTTTCAAGTTCGTTATCACCAATGACAATGGTATATTTCGCATTAATTTTATTAGCAAATTTAAACTGTCCTTTGATGTTTCTCTCCATTAAATCCATCTGAGAACTTATTCCATTTTTTCTCAAATCGCTTAGGAGCTTAAGACCAAACAGCTTTGCATTTTCACCCATTACAGCAATGAGAACTTTATCGTTTAACGGCTTAGGTATCTCGATACTGAGTGCATCTAACAGCAGAATGAGTCTTTCTATACCTAGTCCAAATCCAACACCAGGTACATCTATATCTCCGACCTCCTTGATAAGGTTATCATATCTTCCACCACCACACACTGTGCCCTGTGCTCCAATATTATTTGACACAAACTCAAAAGCTGTCTTTGTATAGTAGTCAAGCCCTCTTACAATCTTAGGGTCAACTGTGTACTCAATCTCTGATGCAGTAAGATAGTTTTTAATCTGCTCAAAGGATTCCTTACAATCATCGCATAGATAGTCTAGCATCATAGGTGCATTCTTGACTATCTCCTGACAGCTTTCATTCTTACAATCGAGAATCCTCATAGGATTTCTTTCATATCTATCCTTGCACGTTTCACATAGATTGTCATAATTGGGCTTTAGGAAGTCCTGAAGTGCCTTGCGGTATGTTTCTCTGCATTTAGGACATCCAACGCTATTGATTCTAAGTTCTATATCTTCTATTCCCATATCGGTGAGAAAATCATTAGCAAGAGCTATTACCTCAGCATCAGCCAGCATGCTCTTACTTCCGAATACTTCTACTCCAAACTGGTGAAATTCTCTAAGTCTACCTGACTGTGGCTTCTCATATCTGAAACATTGAGTTTCGTAATAGTACTTTGTCGGTTGCGATTCAGCATATTGCTTACTCTCAAGAAATGCTCTTACAGTTGATGATGTTCCTTCCGGCTTTAGAGTTATACTTCTGTGTCCGTTGTCTTCAAAGGTATACATCTCCTTTTGCACAATATCGGTAGTATCGCCCACACCTCTTTGAAAAAGTTCTGTATGTTCAAATATAGGAGTCCTAATCTCCTCAAAACCATATTTTCTGCATATAGCTGCAAATTTGTTCTCAATAAAATGCCACTTATATATCTGATCGGGCATTATATCTTTTGTTCCTCTAGGTGCCTTTGTCAGCATATGTCTTCTCCCTTCTGATTGAAAAACATCTTGTCCTTTCTTTCAATCATCTCATCTAATCTATTTATATAGTGTCCAATGTTTGATACGTTTGGGATTCTCTCGAGTCTATTTTCCTCGGGATAAAATCTCTTACTTATAGCTCCTGCACCTAAAGCTAAAATACTCTGATGCTCATCCATAATTCTAATGTTGTAAAGACCTGCTTTACCGGCTTTACAATATCCTATGTTTTCACCTGCACCTGCCATATGCTTTTGTCTATACAAATAATATGGTTCAAAACCTTCGTCACAAAGCGTTTTAAAACCCTTTGCAGTCATTGAATTCGTAATACTCGACTGCTTATAGTGAAAAGCAGGATCTTCATCCTTTAGTCTTGAAGCTCGCTTTACTGCCAGCGAATGAATAGTAATATTATCAGCCCCTAAATCAATTATCTTTGATAAAGAAGCATTAAAATCAGATAAATTTTCGCCCGGAAGTCCTGCAATCAAATCAGCGTTGATACTGTTAAAATCAAGCTGATGAGCAAGCTCAAAAGCCTTCTCAATTTCGACCGGTGTGTGTGAACGTCCTATTTTCACAAGAGTCTCAGGTTTCATAGACTGAGGATTGATGCTTATTCTTTCACATCCATGGGTTTTGATTATCTTAAGTTTCTCAAAGTTAATCGTATCCGGACGCCCTGCCTCTATCGTATATTCTTTAATTTTATCAATATCAAGATATCTATTTATCTCATTAAGCAGTCTGTTCAGCTGATTTTCACTCAGTGTTGTCGGTGTTCCACCACCTATATATAAGGATTCAATTTGAAATTCCGATTTATCAAGTCTTGTACCTATAGCTTTGATTTCATCAATCAAAGCATCCACATATGCTTCGATTTTTTCATTTTCGGCCTGGCTTGAAATAAAAGAGCAATATAGACATCTGGTTGGACAAAACGGAATACCGATATACATACCCACAGAATTTGGTGCAGCTTTGCCAAAAGATGCAATCTGATACTCATACATTTTGATAATCATGTCTATCTTGCCATCGTCTATGAGATATTCATTTTTTAATACTTTTTTTGCTTCATCTAATCCGACTGCCTCAATTAGTTCACCGCAAAGCTTGACCGGCCTGATTCCGGTAAGTATACCCCACTCAGGTTTTAATCCTGTTGCAGCCGATAACTTTTGATAGATTTCTCTTTTGATAGAGTCCTTTGATTCACCCATCAAAACAGTTCTAAGGTCAATAATCTCCTTATCCTCATCAAGAACTTCCTCGTAAAGCTTGTACTGATTTGGCATTATAAACTGATCTATCAGCTCATATAAAAGTTCCGGTTTGGGATAGTTATATGCCTTAAATGCGTACAAAAGGATTATACCTCTTTTCAGCTAATATAGTTGTCTCACCCATATGCCCCGGGCAAACAATTGTGTCATCAGGAAGCACGAAAAGTTTTGTCTTGATTGAATTTATAAGCTCATCAAAGTCTCCCCCGTAAAAATCGGTTCTTCCTATTGACATCTGAAATAGCGTATCTCCGCTGAATAAAATGTTTCCACAAAGTATACACATTCCGCCCTTGGTATGTCCCGGTGTATAGATAAAGTGCATGGTCATATCTCCACACTTTAACTCCTGTCCATCTTCTACCCAAATGTCGGCGGTGATTGTAATAGGCCTACCGTAGATTTCAATAGAGGTGTTTTGATATGGGCTCTCCAGCATTTCTTTTTCATTTCTGTGAGCAACAACCTTTACCTGCGGATAAAGATCCTTGAGCTGCTCTACGCCGCCTATATGGTCGCCGTGCCCATGTGTCAAAACTATGTATTCTAAATTCAATTCGTTCTCCACAATAAAGCTGTTCAGCTCAGGTTTATACCCACCCGGATCAACGATATAAGCGCTCTTTGTCTCATCATATACTATATATGCATTAACCTCGTAAGGTCCTGTGAAATAATGTTTAACTTTCAAAATATATTTCCTAACTGATTAAAAACTATAATTACTTTGTTTTATGACTTCGCTCTGTAAACATTCTTAACGCCTTCGATGTTTCTTAGAGTTTTAAGTACCTTCTGCATCTGCTGAGTACTTGAAATCGATAAGGTAAGAACGATGTTTACTTCATCATTCTTACCGCTCTTAGCATTTACACCTGAGATATGTACATCCATATCTTCACATGCTCTGGATATATCTGAAAACATGTGTTTCCTATCTATTGTCACCATGCAGATATCAGCATCGTAGGACTTTCCAAGAGTAAGATCTTCCCACTCTACCTCGATAAACCTGGCATGCTCACTCTCCGGAAGCGATGTCATATTTGAACAATCCTTACGATGAACGGAAATACCTCTTCCCTTTGTTATAAATCCAACGATTTCATCTCCCGGTACCGGATTACAGCACCTTGCAATTCTAATCATAAGATTATCTGAGCCCTTTACAACTATGCCGGGGTTATCTCTCTTAATCTGCTTTTCTCTAGCCTTTTTGTTTTCATCAGCTATTATTGCCTTGAATTTCTCTTCTTCCCTTTGGGCTACAAGTTTCTGTTCTTCATCGTAGTATCTAAATAAAAAACTTGCAAACTTGCTCAAAACCTGATTATTGGAAATTTGTATATACATCTCATCAAGATTAGATGCTATGCTTGTTTCCTTAAGTGCTCTGTTTAGGAATGCAGACTTGCAGACCTCATGAGGATCATAACCCTTCTTTTTAACGTATCTGTCGAGAGCTTCCTTGCCCTTCACTATATCCTCAGGCTTATTTGCCTTACGCAGGAATTGTCTTATCTTTGTTCTTGCAGTTGAGCTTTTAGCAATCTTAAGCCAATCGACACTAGGACCGCTTGAATTAGATGAGGTGACAATTTCTACTATATCTCCATTGTTTAGCTGATGGTCAATTGTTACCATCTTACCGTTGACCTTTGCTCCTACACACTTGCATCCGACATCAGTATGAATCTTAAAAGCAAAGTCAAGAGGTGTCGAGCCTGCAGGAAGATCTATAACCTCACCCTTAGGCGTAAATACGAATACCTGACTTGAGAACAAATCCATCTTTAGAGTTTCCATAAACTCCTTAGGATCATTAAGTTCCTGCTGCCACTCTAAAGTCTGTCTTAGCCAAGCAAGTTTCAGGTCTTCGTTATTCTGCTTAGAATCACTCTTACCTTCCTTATACTTCCAGTGTGCTGCGATACCATATTCTGCCACTTTATGCATTTCAAAGGTTCTTATCTGAATCTCAAAAGGTTCACCGTTATCACCTATAACAGTCGTATGAAGTGACTGATACATATTTGGCTTAGGCATAGCGATGTAGTCCTTAAAGCGCCTTGGAATAGGTTTCCACATCGTATGCACAAGCCCCAAAACAGCATAGCAATCCTTTACGGAATCCACGATAACCCTTACAGCAGTAAGATCAAAAATTTCATCTAATTGCTTGTTTTGGAGAACCATTTTCTTATAAATGCTGTACAAATGTTTGGAGCGTCCGGAAATGTCAAAGTGCAAGTTAAGTTGCTCAAGGTTTGCGCTTATCCTTTCGATAACGGAATTTATAACCTTCTCGCGCTGCTCTCTCTTCTCACTTACCTCTCTCTTAAGTGTCTCATACTCCTGAGGATGTAAATACTTGAGTGCTGTATCCTCAAGTTCGAATTTGACTGTAAAAATACCGAGCCTGCTAGCTAAAGGTGCATAAATGTCTAGGGTTTCACGTGATTTTTCCTTCTGCTTGCTCTCACTCCAGTATTCAGCTGTACGCATGTTGTGAAGCCTGTCCGCCAACTTGATAATTAATACACGAATATCCTTTGACATAGCAAAGAACATCTTTCTTAAGTTTTCAGCCTGTGCCTCTTCTTTTGTGTCGAATTTAATAGAACCGAGCTTCGTGACTCCGTCAACCAATACTGCAACTTCTTCTCCAAAGTCGTTTACAAGCATTTCACGTGTATATTCCGTATCCTCTACTACATCGTGAAGCAAGCCGCCGACTATCGTTGCTTCATCCATCCCCAGCTGTGCAAGTATTATCGCTACAGCAATAGGATGGATGAAGTAAGGTTCTCCACTCTTGCGCAGCTGACCCTCGTGAAGCTTGTGCGCCATATCAAAAGCAGCGCCTATTACTTCCGGGTTGTAATTGTCATTATATTTTTTTAATTCTTCTAAAAACTGCGCTTTAGTTTCCATTAGCTACTTACATATCAAAGTTTGTTACTTTGATGCCTTTCTTTTCCCTTTTTGCTCTTTGCTTAGCTGATATTTTGACTTATTATCGTTTTTGCTCAAATCATATAGCACCGGGCTACACAAGAATATCGATGAATACGTACCTACGAGTACACCGACCATAAGCGGAATTACAAACTCTCTGATTGACGATGATACCATAATCGTAAGCGGTACCATACAGATTAGTGTTGTCAACGATGTCATGAGCGAACGATTTAGTGTTTGGTTAATACTCTTATCAATGGTTTCGCCAAGCGGCTCTTTCTTGTATAGAGATCTGTTTTCTCTAATTCTGTCAAAAATAACGATTGTATCGTTTATTGAATATCCGACTACTGTTAGAATTCCGGCAATGAATGGATTATTGATTGTAATATTAAACAATCCATATATTGCCAATATAACCAGTACGTCGTGCAACAGTCCCGCTACTGAAGATATACCATATTTCCACGATTTGAATCTGAAAATTATGTATATCAGCATTCCTATTGAAGCTATGATAACAGACTTAATTGCGTTGCTCTTTAGCTCCTTACCTACTGTTGGTCCAAATTGTTCAGACGCAAGGACGTCCTTATCTGTAATCTTATATTTTTTACCTATGGTTTTGATTACTTCTTCACGCTTTTTGTTATCTAGAGCCTTGATAGTCTTAATGATAACCTGATCCTGATTCTTGCCGGCCAGAACGATTGACGGATTGAGTTTATACTCCTTGATTGTATCGGCGAGTTCTGCAGTATTTACTGTCTTACCCATATTTAGCTGGAGCATCGTTCCACCTGTAAAGTCAATTCCGTAGTTGTATCCTCTGATAAGTCCTACAGATATACCTAAAACTATTACACAAATGCTGAATCCGTAGAATATCTTACGTTTCTTTATGAATCCAAAACTTCTCTTGATTAGATTCTTAGGTGTTCCATCTTCGTTAACTCCGAAATACTTGTTCTTAGCAAACTTTCTACTGTTTGCGATTAGACCGATTAATATCTGTGAAATCACTACAGCTGTGAAGATACTTACGATAATACCGAGCATCAAAGTTATAGCAAATCCCTTAACAGTTGTCGATCCGATCTGATATAGAACTACAGAGGCAATAAGTGTTGTAATTTGAGCATCTAATACGGTTACAACCGCATGTCTGAAACCTTCTGAAACAGCAACTCTAATCGTTTTACCATTTGAAATCTCCTCTTTTATACGTGAGAATATTATGACGTTAGCGTCTACGGCCATACCTATTGATAGGATAATCGCAGCAATACCCGGCAAGGTTAAGACTATTCCCATTGCAGAGATAGCCCAAAGCTCTAAGAGTACATAAAGCAGTAGAGCGATATCTGCCATAAGACCCAGTACGTTGTACATTAGAATCATCAGTATGAATACGCACAGAAGACCTATCGCACCGGCTATTATACTCATCTTAAGAGCGTTTTCACCGATAGTAGCTGTCTGTACTGATGAAGTTACCTCCTTAAGTTCTACCGGCAGTGCACCACCTCTTATAAGAGCTGCGAGATTTGATGCCTCTTCCCTATCGAAACCACCCTTTCTTGTAATCTCACACGTACTTGAATTGATTGTATTTTCAACTGTAGGAGATGAAATCACCTCTTTATCAAGGACAATCATTATTGCATTATTTTGGACATCCTTATTAGACGACTTGACGCTGCCTGATGCTGCCTTAGATGTAGCTGCAGTAAACTTCTTTGTTCCATCTGCTGTAAATTCAAGCTTAATCTTATATCCACCGTGTTCACTGTCAGTATCTATGCTTGCATTTTTCACGTCCTTACCATCAAGAACCTTGGTTCCATCCGAAAGTAAGAAGCTTAGTTTAGCTGTTTGTCCGATTTTTTGAATGGCTTCGTCAGCATTTTCAACGCCCGGCAATTCAACACGAATTCTTTTCTTTCCTTCTAAGGAAACCGTAGCTTCGGATGTACCCATCTCGTTAACACGTTTGTTTAAAACCTGTCTGGTTTGATCCATAGTCTTAGCAAGTTCTTCACCATCCTGATTGGTCTTAGCCTCCATTACGACATATACGCCGCCGTTGATGTCCAAACCGAACTTCATAATATCCTTGATTGAGTGAATCTTCCCTATACCAAAGATAGTTACATACCATCCTACAATGACTGTTAAGATGATTAAAAGCGATAAAATTTTTCTTAATCTAGAGCTCATTTTTTCCTCCGTAGATATAACTAAAAATAAATGTATACAAATATGGCATTCTATTTACTATCATACTACTTTTTCACGATTTCTTCAATAAAAAAATACAGATAAACACTGATTTATAGCCGATTTTTAAACAAAAAAAGAACTCTGCTCTATGCAAAGTTCTTTAGTTTACTTTTAACAATTATTATTTTATTCTTCGTCCTTAACTACTTCGTCACCATCGTTAACCGAAACAGGTGCTTCATCAGCTTCGTCTATGCTCTTCTTAACAAGGCGCTTCGGTTTCCTTGGTGCTTCTTCAGTATCAGCATCCTTAACCTTAGCATCACCCTTCTTGCTTTCAATTGTTGAAACCGACCAACGCTTCATCTCAAATTTAACTTTATCTGCTCCAACCTGGATTACAATTGTGTCTTCCTTGGTCTTAACAACCTTACCGCAGATACCTCCAATTGTAACAATCTCATCGCCTACGCTGATGCTATCTCTCATGCTCTTAATTTCTTTTTCTTTCTTCTTCTGTGGTTTGATTAGCAGAAAATACATCAAACCGATGAATACAACGAGCATAATCATCTGAAAAGGAAAATTCTTCATTTGGGCCTCCTAATTAACTAAAAAATATGGTGCCGGCGATGGGGGTCGAACCCATACGGTGTTGCCACCACGGGATTTTGAATCCCGCACGTCTGCCAATTCCATCACGCCGGCATACACAACGATTTAATTTTATCATAGACGATATTTATCGTCAAGATAAGCGATATAAAAAACAGCTTACATCAAATGTAAGCTGAAATGGTGCGGCCGACTGGACTTGAACCAGCACGGTTGCCCACACGCCCCTCAAACGTGCGCGTCTGCCATTCCGCCACGGCCGCAAGTATAGTTAGTCTTTTGACTACACTTCAATATACTATCATAAATCCAGCAAAATGCAAGCATTTTTTATTTGGTCTTTCTTTTAGACCACTGCCATTTAACTGCTCCCTCATATGGGCTATAGAAGCTCACATCATCTGCATTCTTTAGCGTGTCAACTGAAAGAAACCAATATGCTTTATAGCAAACCGGAACATAGCTGGCATCCTGATTTATAGATTTCTTTATGGCAGTGAACTGTTTTAACTGTTCCTCGCTGCTCAAAGATTGCTCCAGTCTGGAAATCTGAGTTAAAAGCTTAGAATCGGAGAATCCTATTTTGTTGTAAGTAGTATATAAATCTGTCAGATTGAACTGCTTGTCTATCTTGATTCCGCCAAAATATATATCATATTGCTTCGACTCAAGCTTATCTTTATAACTATCTGCATCAACGCTTACAAGTTCTGCATTTATGCCTATTTGTTTTAAGTTTTCTATGATTGTCTCGGCAGCTTCAAGTCTCTGTTTATTTGTGTTTTGGACCAGAATTCTAAGAGTAACCGGATTACCGCTTTCATCCTCTAGGATTCCATCCTCATCTCTATCCTTCAGCTTTAACTCTTTGAGAAGTTTAGTAGCCTTTTTGGGCTCAAAATTAAATGTATCATCTTTTTTTGCACCTAAAAAGTTCGGATAGTAAATAGAATCAGATGTAACTGCCGCACCTGCATAATTATATTTAATTATCTTGCTTGAATCAATTGCCTTCGATATAGCGATTCTAAACTTGCTATTGCTGCAATACTTATTCTCATGATTAAAACCTAAATATTCAAGCTCTCCGCTTGCAAGCTTCTTATACTTTAGCTTCTTATCCTGTGCTATAGAATCGGCATCCTGAGTTTTGTTAAGATATGCAGTCACAACATCCATGGTCATAAGGCCCGGAATTACAGATCTGTCCTTGACAATATTAAAAACGATAGGAAGCTTTGCTATCCCGTCATAATAATATTTATTCACTGCAAGCTTAAGGGTTTTACCACTTTCGTGTCCCGAATATGCATACGGTCCACTGCCGATTGCGAAGCTTTCACCTTTCTTATATTCCCCTGCTGAGGTTATTGGGAAAATCAAATTATCTAAAGCCGCATCACTTGCACTGTTAAATACAACAGTAAAATTTTTGCTGTCGTTAATTTGTATATGATTTATTTTGCTTGCATAAACAAAGTATGGCGATCTGCTCTCTGCTGCAATGATTCTATCGACTGAAGCCTTGACATCAGATGATTCAAGATCTGAACCATCCGAAAACTTTACGTTATCCTTGAGGCTTATATTAACTTCTCCGTTTGATGTATCTACGCTATACTTTGAAACCACGTCAGGTGTGATATTCAGATTTTTATCAAGTTTAAACAAACTGCTGTAAACCAGCTGATTTATGTAAAAAATATCCTCGTCAATTGACTCATAAACATTAAAATTCCTTGGTTCAAACATCGCCAAATTTATTGTATCCGCTTTTACAAGAGTTGTCTTGGTACCGCCATCTTTACCTCTTTCCCTCGAATGCTCAGTTGCAACGATACCGGAAATAACCATAGAAATAATAGCCACAGCTATTATAACCGAAACTAAAAAGTTTTCCTGAATAAGATATATGATTCTGTTTCTTCTTATTTTTTTGTTCTTTTTAGTATTCAACATATTTATTGATTAACCTTTCAACGCTATTATTTAGATACTCTATCGATCCACTGTTATCTATGAGCTCGTCAGCAACAGCTTTCTTTTCGGATTCCGGCATTTGATTGCTTATTCTCTCTAAAACTCTATCCCGGTTTATTCCATCACGTTTTTCGACTCTATTTATTCTGGTCTCGATATCGGCTGTAACCAGAACACAAACATCACATAGGCGGTTTAGACCTGTTTCAATGAGAAGCGGTGCATCGATAAATACAAGCTTTGTTCCCAAACTCCTATGCTTGGATAAATCATCCTGAACAATTTCAAATATCCTTGTAACCACGATGTCCTCGAGACTTTCCTTCTTTGATGAGTCTGAAAAAACAATATTTGCCAGATCTTGCCTGAGCAAATTACCATTATCATCAAAGACAGAAGCTCCGAAGCATCTCCTTATCTCACTCAAAACAGCATCATCATTTTGTGTCAGTTCACGTGATATTTCATCACAATCTATGACCGGAAAATTATTTTTTTTAATAATATCGGAAACTGTCGATTTACCGCTTCCAATTCCTCCAGTAATACCAATAACTTTCATTGCGTTTCCTACTTAAGTTCATACCAGTTGCTTCCCGTATTTAGCTGGCTTATAAGTTTAACCTTGAGAACCATAGCCTTTTGCATGCAGTCTACCAAGAGCTTACTTACCTGTTCTTCTTCGTCAATTGCTGTATCTATTATCAATTCATCATGTATTTGCAAAATAAGTTTTGATTTGAGATTGTTCTCCTCTAAAGCCCTATGGACTGAAATCATTGCAAGTTTGATTACATCAGCTGCACTTCCCTGAATCGGGCTGTTCATGGCGAGTCTTTCACCTAATTTTCTAGTCATGAAATTAGAAGAATTTATCTCTTTGATATACCTTCTTCTTCCAATTATAGTCTCGGTGTAACCGTTTGCCTTACAGAACTCTACTTGACTATCCATGTATTCCTTAACAGCCTGATGTTTGTCAAAGTAATCGGCTATATAGCTTTCAGCTTCTTTAATGCTGATATGAAGTTCGTCTGACAAACCAAATCCGCTCATACCGTAAATCACACCGAAATTTACTGCTTTAGCGCGACTTCTATCAATATCAGTAACCTTATCATATTCTATGCCAAAAACTCTTGAAGCCGTAGCTCTGTGGATGTCATCATTGTTATTAAACGCCTCAAGCAAAGCTTCGTCACCTGAAAGATGTGCCAGTATTCTTAGCTCTATCTGAGAATAATCAGCCCCAACAAGTATATTCCCATCTGTAGGCATAAATGCTTTTCTAAGCAACCTTCCATATTCATTCCTGATTGGGATATTCTGCAAGTTAGGCTCTGTACATGATATCCTTCCTGTTGCAGCAACGGTCTGTTGAAAATGCGGCCTAATTCTACCGTCTGATGCAATCAAAGTACTCAATCCATCAACATATGTACTCTTGAGCTTTGTTAAAGTTCTGTATTTCAACACATCTGAAACTATAGGATGTTTATCCTTAAGTTTTTCTAATATGTCCGCACTGGTGCTATATCCCCTCTTTGTCTTTTTGCCCGAAGGTAATTCAAGTCTTGTAAACAGCACCTCTCCGAGCTGAGCAGGTGAATTAATATTGAATTCCATATCGGCTGCTTCATAGATTGCAGCGGTCAAAGAATCTATTTCCTTAGAAAGCTCTTCACCATAGCTCAAAAGTACCGATTTATCAACCTTAAACCCATTTTTTTCCATAGCGGCTAAAACTTTGATAAGCGGAAGCTCCACATCATATAGAACCTTACCGAGATTTTGCTTATCAATCTTTGACTTTTGAATTTTAGATAGTTCGATTACATACTTGCAAAAAGAAAGACCAAATTTCATTTCCTCAGCCTTGTTATCTCCAAGAAGATCAACCTGTGCTGTTCTCTTTGAAAATTCCTCTTCGCTTTCGATTTGAATGTGGAAGTTTTCTAAAACCTGAGTTTTCATATCATAACTCGAACGCGATGGATCTATTACATATTCCGCCACTGCTGAATCAAAAGCAATATCAAAATCAGACATGCCGTAGTACATCAAAGCATATATGTCTTTTATTAAATCATGTCCTACAAGTTTACATTTTTTTTTCACAATCTTAGTACAGCATTCTTCAAAAAAAGTTTCACTTCCGCTTATGAAAAAATAATCTTTTTCTGAAATCAATGATATTCCTGATATATGAGGTTTCGTTAAATGTGAGAAATCTGAGAATACCTTGATAATAATCTCGCTTTGAACTTCAATCTTATCAAGCGGACTCAAATCAGAGCCGTCCGTGAGCTCATAGATATTCTCAGGTTCAAAGAAATTAAACTCTTCTTTCACGTCGTTTTCTATGTTAAGTTTTTTTAGGAATGAATTGAATTCAAGCTTAACATAGAGGTCTATCAGCTTCTTTTCATCAGTCTTGCCTAGTTTCATAGACTCAAAATCAAAGCTGAGTGGAACATTTCTGTTTATCTCCGCAAGCTTTCTGCTCATTAGAGCCATATTGACATTCTCAGCTACCTTATCCCTAAGCTTGACATTCTCGATTTCATCAACATTTTGAACCATATTAGCTATGCTTCCAAACTGTTTTAGTAGCTTTATTCCTGTCTTTTCCCCAACTCCGGGAATGCCGGGAATATTGTCCGACTTATCTCCCATAAGGCCCTTCAGATCAATGAATTCCTCCGGTGTTAGCTCATATCTTTCGAGCATCTTTGATTTATCATAAATTTCAAAGTCTGAAATTCCTTTTTTGGTTATAATCACCTTTGTAATATCTGAAGCCAGCTGAAGTGCGTCCTTATCTCCTGTAATAATCAAAGGTTCAAGTCCATTCTCTTCACCGAGCCTTGATATGGTTCCTATGATATCATCAGCCTCATAGCCATCAATTTCATAGTTTGCGATGCTCATCGCCTCAAGGATTTCCTTCATCAAAGGCATCTGCATAGCAAGCTCCGGCGGCATTTTGCGTCTTCCCGCCTTATATTCCTTATATTCGAGATGTCTAAATGTTGGAGATTTCTTATCCCAGCAGACAGCTATATATTCGGGCGAATAATCATCAAGAATCTTATTAAGCATATTCAAAAAGCCATATATCCCCTGCGTGTAAATGCCCTCAGATGTAATCATTGGACGCTGCATAGCAAAATAGGCTCTGTTAATCAAACTGTTTCCATCTATAATAATGATTCTATCCGCCATAATATTCCTTTCATAGGAGCTTAAATCTCCTCACCTATAATATCGTAATCGAAAGCATCGTTGATCTTAACTTTGACAATATCACCGGGTTTTAGTTCATCCTTTGATGTAAATATAACCGAATTATCGATTTCCGGCGCATCAAATCTCGTTCTTCCAAGGAAACTACCGTCCTCATCTTTACTATCAACGATAACCTCAAAAACTTTTCCAATTTTTTCTTGATTTAGTTCAGAAGATATTAGCATCTGTCTTCTCATCACACCATCAAATCTAATCTGCTTAATTTCCTCATCAATCTGATTATCCATCTCAGCAGCTACAGTGCCCTCCTCCTGAGAATATGTGAAAACTCCAAGTCTGGAAAATTTCTCACTTTCCACAAGTTCAAGAAGTTGATTGTAGTCATCATCTGTTTCACCCGGAAATCCTACTATTAGCGTAGTTCTAACATGAATATCAGGCATAGCTGCCTTTAACTTTGCAAGTGTTTCTTTGATTGATTTTCCGGTAGTCTGCCTTCTCATTGATTTGAGAACTCTATCAGATGCATGTTGGAGTGGGATATCTATATACTTACAGATTTTTTCTTCCTCCGCCATAACCTTAATAAGCTCATCTGTAATTCTCTCGTCATAACAGTACATAAGTCTAATCCACTCAATGCCATCTATCTTACATAGCTCTCTTAGAAGCTCCGGTAACACAAACTTGCCATAGAGATCTCTACCGTAATACGTAAGGTCCTGAGCTATCAAAATAAGCTCTTTGCAACCTGCAGCCGCAAGTTCCCGAGCTTCCGCTACGATATCCTCCATCTTCTTGCTTCGATATTTTCCTCTTATCATTGGGATTATGCAGTATGTACATGTATTATCACAGCCCTCAGCGATTTTTAAACTTGCAGTATAAGGATTATTAGAAAGCTTTCTTACGTTTTTTTCCAAATAATCTAAATCACAACTATTCGCTACAACATGATTATTATCAATATCTGATAGTATTTCCGGAAGCTTGCTATATTGGTTAACACCTATGATACAATCCGCCTCAGGTATCTCTATGCTCAGCTCCTCAGAGTATCTCTGTGAAAGGCAACCTGATATTACGAGCTTTCCACTATCCTTTTTTCTATCACTCATATCAAAGATATGTTCAATGGATTCTTTTTTGGCATCGTTAATAAATCCGCAGGTGTTGACCATTATTATGTCCGCTTCCTCCGGCAAATCTATAATCTCATATCCATTTTCTTCTAAAACGCCCGCAGCAAACTCACTGTCGTTAAAATTCTTTGGACATCCAAGCGTATCTATAAAGACTTTTTTACTCCTCATCTAATTTCTCTTTCATCTCACTCAGTTCTTCCTCTGACAAAAGAACCTGTCTCGGTCTTGCACCATCCTGTGCACTGACAATACCCCTAGCCTCCATTTCATCGACAATTCTGGCAGCCCTATTATAGCCGATTCTGAAGCGCCTTTGAAGCATGGAAACGGATGCCTGTCCGGCAGAAACTACACATTCTATAGCTTCCTCGAGAAGTTCATCTACGTCGTCCGCCTTTGATGTAGAGATATTCCCCTTCTCTATACTCTCTATAACCTCACCGGAATACTCAACTTCCTCAGCCTGTGACTTAACAAACTCTATTATGTTGTGTACTTCCTCGTCGGAAACAAAGCAGCCCTGTACTCTGACAGGCTTGCCCATTCCAAGTGGGTTAAATAACATATCCCCTTTACCTACGAGCTTTTCGGCACCTGACATATCCAAGATAGTCCTTGAGTCAAACTGGGATGATACAGCAAAGGCAATTCTCGAAGGAATATTAGCCTTGATTACACCTGTAATAATATCTACAGAAGGTCTCTGCGTAGCAACAATTAAATGCATACCCGCAGCTCTAGCCATCTGTGCAAGACGACAGATTGAATCTTCAACCTGTGAAGGTGCTGCCATCATAAGATCTGCAAGCTCATCTATTATGATTACTACCTGAGGCATTTTCTCGGCATTTTCGTCCTGTGCCTTTATGTGGTTATTATAGCTTTCAAGATCTCTAACACCTGTCTCAGCAAATTTTTTATATCTGTCTGTCATTTCGGCAACAGCCCAATTAAGTGCTGCCGCCGCTTTTGTCGGCTCGGTTACAACGGGTATCAAAAGATGCGGTATACCGTTGTAATTTCCAAGTTCTACAACCTTGGGATCTATGAGTACAAGCTTGACTTCATCCGGATTAGCCTTATACAAAATACTTGTAATTATACTGTTTATGCATACGCTCTTTCCTGAACCGGTAGATCCGGCAATCAAAAGATGAGGCATGCTCTTTAAATCTGCTACAATGCTCTTACCTGAAATATCTCTTCCAACTGCAAATGAAATCTTTGATTTCGCTTGTTTAAATTCATTGCTGTCGATAATTTCACGAAGCGTAACCATGTTTATCTTTTCGTTTTCAACCTCTATTCCTACTGCAGCTTTACCGGGAATTGGAGCTTCAATTCTTATGCTCTTTGCTCTGAGGTTAAGTGCTATATCATCGGCTAAAGCTTTGATACTGTTTACTTTAACACCTGTATTCGGTTGAATTTCATATCTTGTCACAGCAGGACCCTGGGTAACCTCAACAACCTTTGCATCGACCTTAAAGTTCTGCAGTGTATTTTCAAGAAGTGCAGCCTTAGACTTTAACTCTGCGTTTACCTGTGCCGGATTTGTAGTGTTTCTCACGGACCTTAGAAGTGAGATACTTGGCTTTTTGTATTGTATCGGCTTTGATGTATTGGCAAAATCCGTTAAATCAAGCTTTGCCTCCCTAGCCTCCTTATTGCTAATCTTAACAGGCTCTTCCTCAGCTTTTGCATGTGTATCACATGGAGCAAATTCCGAATCAGTATCTGCATTTGCATGATAATCTTCCTTAGGAACATCATCAGGAACATCATCCAGACCAAACCCATACTCAGACTTACGTTCCTCTTCTAATCCAAAAGTCTTTACCATAGGTACAGGTTCTGGTTCTCTTTGCTCCCTCTGTTCGAACATAGAGTCATCCTTCATCATTGAAACGAAATGCTGTTCATTCGGATTTTGACTGATATTGTCAGGATTTCTATCTATCCTCATCTTGTCAGTCTCAAAAAGAAGCTCGGGCGTTGCATAGAGTTCCTCTTTATACTTTGCCTTCTCATATCTCAAACGCTCTTTTTTGAGTTTTTCTTGTTCCTTGAGGTACTTTGCTCTTTCTTTTTCACGTGTCTCAAGCTCCATTTGGTGTATAGCCATTTCCTCAGCACGTTTTGCTTTTATCTCGGCTTGTTTATCCAGTTTCTTCTGCTTATATGAAGAATATGCCCTTGAAAGTGGCGTGTTAACTACCAGCATTCCACAAATTAAGATAACGGCGATTGATATACCGTAAAGACCCACTCTTCCGATATACTTAACCAGGAACATATCTATGCTCATTCCTATTACTCCGCCACCATTAAGGCTTACGCCATTCTTATAGAATTCGGATACTTCAAATACCATACCGTTTTGTGGTATGAATCTTCCGGAATTCAGAAGGCAGAGCATAATTAAAATAACAAAGCACATTGAAATGCTAAGTTTTGTTATCTCGACAGCCTTGTTAGCTATCAGCACGATCCCGAACGCTATCAGATATATAGGTAAAATCACACCTACATGTCCAAATATGCCCTTGAGAAAATCACCCAGTACATTTCCGAATTCACCTGCAGCATGAAAAGATACGGCAGCAATTAGAAATATACCTATGATTATGAAAACTATCCCCCAAATATTATCAATAACTCCTCTTTCAGCAGCTGCTGATTTTTTCGATTTAGAATTTTTATTGCTTGATTTTTTTTTAGCTTTACCCGCCAATTATCTCATCCTTTCAATTAACTACTTGTGAGTTATGTATCCCTTTTCTACAAGGCTCTCTGCACAAAGAATAGCACCGCCTGCAGCACCTCTTACAGTGTTGTGTGCAAGACCGATGAACTTATAATCGAACAAAGTATCTTTGCGAACTCTTCCTACTGAAACACCAAAACCCTTCTCGTAGTAAACATCCTTAGCGACCTGCGGACGATCGTCCTCGCTTAGATAGTTAATGAACGGCTTCGGTGCGCTCGGAAGATCATTCTCCTGTGGAAAGCCTGAGAAGTTCTTTAGCCTATCTATAAGCTCTTCCTTGCTTGGATTCTTGTGGAACTTTACAAATACAGCCGCAGTATGTCCCTCCAGTACAGGTACTCTCACGCATTGTGAAGTGATAATAAGATTATCAGCCTTTACAAACTTGCCGCCCTTGATCGAACCGAGAATCTTAAGAGGTTCAATTTCGCTCTTCTCTTCTTCTCCCCCAATGTAAGGAATGATGTTGCCAACCATTTCCGGCCAATCCGAGAAGTTCTTTCCGGCACCGGAAATTGCCTGATATGTTGTAACGCAAACTTCGTATGGTTCAAACTCCTGCCATGCTGCAAGTGCAGGTACATATCCCTGAATTGAGCAGTTTGGCTTAACTGCTACAAATCCTCTCTTTGTTCCAAGTCTCTTCTTTTGGGTCTCTATAATATCAAAATGATCAATATTGATTTCCGGAACTACCATAGGAACGTCCTCCGTCCATCTATGTGCACTGTTATTTGAAACAACCGGAGTTTCTGCTTTTGCATAATCATCCTCTATGGCCTTGATTTCTTCCTTAGTCATATCAACAGCACTGAAAACAAAGTCCACAGAACTTGAAATTTCGTCTATATCCTTAATATCCTTAACTATGATGTCCTTAACAGCCTCCGGCATCTTGTCCTCAAGCTTCCATCTTCCGGTCATAGCTTCTTTATATGTTTTACCCGCACTTCTTGAACTTGCTGCGATTGTAGTTACTTCAAACCATGGATGTCCATCTAACAGAGTTATAAATCTCTGTCCAACCATTCCTGTTCCACCTAGAATTCCTACTCTTAATTTTTTTTCTAATTTTTTCATATCATTATACCTCAACTATCTATTATAGCTAATAAAATATTTTATCATTTTTTAGCTGTAAATACAAGATTTTCAGTGTTTTACCCTTTATAAAATCTCAACAAAAGAGGGCCGAAGTTATCTTCAGTCCTCATCTCGAAATTTATCAGATTAAATCATCCTTAACCATAAAACATTCACTTATATCATCAGATCTTATATTAAAATGTGATATGTTATTTTTTAAAAAGCATGTCAGCTGCACTTTCTGAAATTAAATCGTCTCCACCCAGAATTGTGCAATTTAGAACTCCCGCTTTGCTGACATATTCGCTTGCTTCATTCATGTTCTTATTGCTTGCTAATAGAAGAGCGCTTTTATCTGCATCGCATAAAACACCTGCACAGAGTCCGTCAGGGAAATTTAATCCATAAGTAATATAAGCGTTCTTATGCTTTCCTGCAAAGAATTTTTCGGCTATTGCTTTTGATGTTCCATATCTATCATCGCCGGCAAGTCGTTCAATATCTCCAAGTTTTGAAACTGCATTTTCAACATTCCTGCTAACTACATCACTACCGCCGATTAAATAGAATTTCTTAAAGTTTAATGTCTTAAGATATGCCCTATAATAAAAAGACGAGGAAAGCTAAAAAATCCTCGTCTTTTTTGATACGCAGAATAGAATCACCTATTCTGCAACATCACCTTTCGTTTAATATCAATTAAATGCTCCTGTTTTTGTCATTTGCTATCGAACTATATAATTTAGCAAATCGTCCGATATTAATCTTTTCCCTCCAAGCACTACTTGATCCTTTATTGCATTATCCTTTACATACTGCTTGGCAAAATCAAAGTTGTACTCATTAATCAAAAGCATTGCTGCACCACGTTTCTCAGCAAGTACCCCTCCACAAAGTCCATCAGGGAAGTTATCTCCATATCCTATAACCACACTCTTAGGATTCTTGAAGAAGTGCTTTGCTATTTCAAGGGATGTCATATATCGATCTTCTCCGTATACTCTGCTCACCGAGCCTAAACTGCTTAACCATCCTTCAATTGCTCTGTTTACAGATTTAAAGCCACCCGTTATTGTATACTTTCTGGTTTTTAGGCTCTTCAAGTATGCCATTTGACCACTTGTCATTTCATCACCTACAAGAAGTATAGGTCTTCCAGTTGCCGATGCGGCAAGGCTATCTGCAAATCCGTATCCGGAGGAAATAATTATCTCCTCATTGGTTACACCTGCCTCCTTTAGGATGGCTATATTAGTTGCAAACCTATCATCGCCGGAAAGCCTCTTTACAGTATAGCTATCCTCCAGCTTTGTTCTCATAAGTTCAGGCATTACAGCTCTGCCTCCCAGGAGGTAAACCTTGCTCGATTTTCCTGCTTTGACATTGTTTCTAATAAAGTCTAGAGCACCTTGCATATTATGCTCGTTGATTAGAAGAAGCGGTGCATTGTTAACTTTTGCTAAATATGAACCTGACAGTGCATCTGCGTAGTTATCACCATATGCCACGACAGCTGCATCAAACTTATCGACATTCATCGTTTTCTTAAGCTCTTGCGCTACCTTGATTGATGTCTCATATCTATCACTTCCTGCAATTCTTGTTTTTTTCTGCTTTAAATTTGGATCAGGGTCATTTTCCTTTGCTATTAAAGCAGATATTTTCTCATTTATTCTCTTAATGTGATCTGCTCTTTCGTCTGCAACAAATGCTGTTTCTGAAGCCTTTTTTATGTATTCTTGCGCAGTATTTATAGCATCTTTTAACGCCTGAACAGATTCGTCAGTAAACTCTTTACCCTCATCCAACTTTTTATTTGCATTTTCAATCGCTTCCTTTATACCGGAAGTATCGTATCTACGCATCTCATAAAGATTAATGAAATCGATAGCTATCAATCTTTGAATATCACTATCAGTTATTTCTTCTTTTGCCAGGATAGCTTGACCTTCAACTATTCTCTCTTTGATGGCATTCATGCTTTCCTTTGTAAATTTCTTTGAAGCAAGATCCGATCTATAGTCACCTGCCGCCTGTTCGCAAGCTCTATACTGTACGATAATAGTATTTACTCTATCGCCTTCTGATGTAAGTTTTTTGAAAGCATCATTTACTTGTTTCTGAGTAGCTTTATTATCCTCTCTTACTTTAATAGCATTTTCTAAAGCATTTTCAAGCTTTTCAACATTCTTTGCTTTGATTACTGAAATTGATTCCTTCCAAGCCTTGCTGTTATAGAAGTTTATTGCCTTGATTAAATCTTGCTTATTCACAGACTCATTAGGATCAAATCCCTCCGTTTTATGAGCGTAATCGATTTCTAAAATTACATCATGCGAATGCGAACCCTGTCCGGATGCTTCAATGTCCAGATGTAACTTTATCATCTTAGTTTTTCCGTCTACACCTATTTCTATAGCTGAAGGATATTTAACTTCTGTGCCATTAATCTCAACACTTTCCTTTTCGATTATATTTCCTTTAACCTTGTCGACAGCATTTTTGTAGGTATAAATCTGACTTATTGTACCTACTGCCTTACTGTTTCTATACATTGGCTTTAGGTTTAGAACAAGTTTACTTACACCGTTTTCCTCTGTAAGCTTTGCTTTTTGAACCAGGCATACATTCGCCATAGATTCTTTTTCGTGATTGTTATTATCTAAGAATCTAACATTTACAGTGTACTCTTTTTTTGTAGGCTCGGCAGTGCTATCCTTTTCAAGTTTATTAATTGCATCTTTCAATGCATCGTTATATGTTTTTGTGCTATCTTTTGAATCCTCAGTATAGCAATATTCCTTATTTTTCTTTACCCAAGCCTCAGCATTTGAAAGTGCTGTCAAAAGCCTTCCATAGCTTCCTGTTGTATAACTGTCACCTGACTTCATTTTTTCTCGAGCAAGCTTGATAGTAGCTTCAAGATCAGCCATATTGTGTCTTAAATAAAATGCAGTTGCAAACTTGTATTTTGTAGTTTCAGATACTGTTTCCTTAAGAGATAACTTAGGCAATTTTGCCTTTGCTTCTTTATAATAATTCTCTAAAGCTTTGATGCTGCTCTCTGTATATCTTTCTACAGTGTATATTCCATTTTTTAGATCTGAAATCTCAAAATCAAGCTTTCTTTCTAAATCCTTCTTAAGAGTTATTGCGTTTTCAATATCCATGGCCGGATTTGCAATTTCCAAATACTTAGAGTATGTGAGCTGCTTATCCGGTAGCTTCGTAAATACATCCAGTTCATCCAGAACCTTTTTAATTGTAGCCTTCTGCTCATCACTTATATATTTTGCATCCTCATCTCCTTCAAGTAATGGTCTCAAATTAGTCTGTAGCATCATTACATTGTTTCTTATATCGTTATAATAGTCCGGGAGAACATATTTCTCATCCTTTATCAAATTTCCATATTTTATAAATATACCAAAAGGACCTATTTCATGCGAAACTCCTGCAGTATCAGTATATTTTAGGCTTGTTACTGCAAGTTCCTCGCCTGTCAATTCACCTGGAACTGTAACGGTAAATGCAATTCTCGCATTAGCTTCATCCTGAGTAGGCTTTGCCTGCTGGTAATCAATGTTTACAGGTTTCGCCATTATATAGTTCATGTAAACGGTTTCTATTGATTTAACCTTTGTTCTGTCTATATCAAGTCTTATATCATATTGATTACCCGATTTAATAATTCTTACTTTACCATCAAATAATGACTTGATCTCATTATTTACTTCACCCTTAGAGTATAGGTTTTGATTATGTCCACCACCAATCTTTACAAGGTTGCGAATCTCATATGATCCACTGTAGAAACCATCCTTATTTAAATCATGTGAAACCGGATAAGCATACAGCTTTTCCGTATATGACATATTACTTAGAGCATTTTTTAACTCATTAACTGTGCAAAAACGCGCCTTATCCTTATATCTCTGGGCTTCCTCCCATACTTGGTACCAGTTTGTTTCATCAAGCTCAGTTTTCATCTCATAATCTGTCAATCTGTTTCTTGAAGACAAATCATCCATAGCGAGAAGCTTATCCGCCTTTTGTTCAACCTGTTTCATAAGGTCTTCCCTATTGTTTTCATCTCTTTCCTCAGCAAACGATGCGAATGGAATGCTCGTCACGAGCAGAGCCATAATCAAAAGAGATAAAATCGACTTATGAAATATTTTTCTTTGCATTCTGTCTTTCCTCCTAAAAAACATATTTTGCCTTTCCATCATTTAATTTATATAACGACTGGAAAGTTTAGATTAGCGCCGCTAATCCTATTTTAGCAACGATTAGTTAGGTTTGACTAACTAATTTCCAATAAAAAAGCACACTCTGACATGTACACTGCATTTAGCTACATATATACCTTATCACTGCTAAATATGAGTCGCAAATATATTTTTATTGCATCAATGCTACAAAATGATTAATTTAGAGCTTTCCAAATCATGAATTCGGCTTAAAATCAACCCATTTATCTATATCGCATTATTACAACAAGTATTTAGTTTAAATATTTAGCATAATATTTCCCAAACACAATACCCGAATTTGAATATAAAAATACCCTCTTTAATTGAACCTTACTTTGTCCTGTAAAGAGGGTACATATCAAATATCTCAGTTCTTTTATTTATTTTTTTTTAAAAATGCTATCCAATAAGTCGTTGCAACGAACACAGTTCCGCCGATTATATTTCCTAATGTTACAGGTATCAGGTTGCCTATGAAGAAACTGGTCCAGTCAAGACTTACTATGTCGCTCTGCTTTACGCCAAGTTGTATAGCTGCATCCATATATTGAATATTTCCCTTTGCAAATATACCCGCAGATATATAATACATGTTTGCAATACTATGCTCAAATCCTGCAGTAACAAACATCATTATAGGAAAAAATATTGCCATTATCTTACTGCCAATATTTCTAGCTGCCGTAGAACCCCAAACTGCAAGACATACAAGCCAGTTACAAAGTATTCCCAGTATGATTGCTTTATGTGTTGAAAGCGAGACCTTAGCGCAAGATATTTTGATTGTTGAACCACCTAACATCGAACTGGCAAAATCAAGCTGTCCCGACTTTGTTACCAAAAAAGCTATGAGTATTGATCCGACAAAGTTAGATATATACACAATAGTCCAGCTCAAAAGCAATTGTTTTACACTTATTTTCTTTTCGTAGACGCCCATGAGCATAAGATTATTTCCCGTGAAAAGCTCTGATCCACACACAACTACCAGAATCAGACCTCCAGAGAATACAAAAGCGCTGATGAGCTTTGATATACCAAGTGTACTCGGATTATTCATCAGCTGAAATGCCGCTGTGTTTGATGCTACAGCTGCAAAAGCTATGTAAGCACCGGCTATTATTCCCAAAATTATCTTCTGAACAATACTATAATTAACCTTATTTTCTGCGACCGTAACAAGTTCGCACGCCACCTCTTTAGGTGTTAAAAAGTTTCTTTCAATCATTTAACTTCCTCAATAAACATCATAAATCAGAATATGATTTTACCCCGTAAATACACTTAGCCGACTTGACTCCTGAGACTATGGCCTTCTCAAGCTCTTCTGTGGCAATTACTGCAATAGCATCAAAACTGTTCGCATCAAGCTCCAAAGTTCCTGAAGTCATGACGAATATGGTATCGCCATCGACACTTGTGTGTACAGGCATTATACGTCTGGCATATGCGTCGTGACATATAGAAGCAAGTTTTTTGCACTGTGCCTTGGTCAAAACCGCATTTGTCATTATGCAGCTTATAGTTGTATTACCGGAAAAAACGTTTTTCGACCGGTAGATATTCTCCTTCATTGTCATGCAAGTTGAAAGAAACTCACCGTCAGCTGACATAAGCCCTGCTATTTCTTTTCCGTCAAAGTCAAACACATCACCCATAGCATTTACAGCAGATATTGCTCCAACCTGAAGCTCACCTATCTGCACAGCAGAAGAACCGATGCCGCTCTTCATCATGCCCTCTATACCGTTATATTTGCCGACGGTAGCTCCGGTTCCTGCACCATAATTACCTTGTTTAAAGCATGTGCTTTCGGCCTCAAAAGCATTATATGCAGCCCTATATCCCATTTCTTTATCAGGATACGAGTTCTGACCGATTTGAAGGTCAAACAAGGATGCTCCGCAAACAATAGGAACCTTTCCGACACCTACATCAAAGCCTATATCTTTTGATGCAAGATATTCCATTACACCGCTTGATGCTTCAAGTCCATATGCACTTCCTCCGGAAAGAACTACTGCATGAATAGCCTGAACCATATTTTCCGGACTTAATAGATCAGTTTCCCTCGTTGCCGGTCCTCCACCTCTCACATCGACAGAAGCAGTTGCCCCTTCCTTAGATGCGATTACAGTCACGCCGGTTGCCTTATCAAAGTCTTCGGCCGATGCGATATAAAAATCCTTCATATCGCATACATCTATTTGCTTTATATCAAAATTAGACATATCTATCACCATAAAAATCTAAGCTATAGCCTTAACCGCAACGATTATTGCGATTACAACACCTACAACACCTTCGCCTCCTAATATCCCAGAAGCAATGATTTGTCCCTTACTCTCCCTTTCAAAGTTAGGAAGGAACTTATCTACAATGAACCTCAATGCTCCACCTATGAATGCAGTCGCTGATAGGTAGAACGGTAGGTATACACCAAGACCAAATGTCATCACGGGAAGCTTGAGACAGTAAAGAATAGCTGCAGCAATCAGCCCCAATATAAATACGGGATAGTTTGATATTCCTTTTATCATGGCAGATACTGCATGAGCCTGTGCTGCTGCAAAAGTACCGTCGTTAAATGCATTGCCACCATATGCCTTGAGCATAAAATAGAATACAAAAACAGAAACAATTGCTCCTATGAACCCACCTATAACCTCAGCTATCCACTGATCTTTCGCGTTTGTTTTAAGTATATGTCCGGCCTTAAAATCGTTCATAACATCGCCCGTGAGACCACATGCAATTGCAACGATTGCAGCTACAAATAGAGCCTCATTTTGTCCGATTGAACTTAATGTCTTAACAACGAGTAGAACAAAGATACCGAATATTTCCATTGGATTAATTCCTGATTGTCCTACACACTGTGATGACATCGATGTCGTTAGCCAAACGCCTATTATAGTAATTACCGAAGCTATTATGCCTAAATTGCAAACATATGTAAGCACAAATACGAGCAAAACAAGAAATATAGGTGCCCATCTCATAGAGAGAATTGAATCACCTGTGTTCTCCTTGCTGAACATAGCTCCGAATATCTTCTTCATATTAGGGAGTATACCCTTTATCAAAATACCTATTCCTGTTCCGACCATCATGCCAAGTCCGAGTGACTGCTTGATATCAGTTGCCTGCTGCATGGTAAAAAATCCGAACTTCTGCCCAAATATTAGGATTCCAAAATCACCTACAACAGCTCCTAGGAACCAAACGCCTATAAATATAGGACCAACAATATACCCAATAGCTACGAGCATAGGCGAAATATATAAGCCCCCGACAGAGCCATACTTCATCATTCCCTTACTTAACCAGGTCTGAGGTATCTTCATAAACCAATCTCTCAACACAGCAAATAATCCGGCTATACCAAATGACGTGAAGAGCAGTACTGATTTCTTGCCTCCCTTATCTCCAACTTCTAATAGGTCTGCAGCAGCTTGTCCCATTGCATATGGCAGCTCCTGAGTTTCAATGAAATATTTACGCATCAAAGCTGTAAATATCAAGCCTAGAGCTGTTCCTCCAAGTACAATAACAAGTAGCTGCACCAGGGATATTTCCGCATTCGGATTTAAGATAAAGATTCCCGGAATAGTGAAAGCTACACCACCTGCTACCATTGCCCCCGCTGACATTGCGGTATGCGTGACATTAATCTCATTTAGACAAGTACCACCTAAAGCCTTAAGACAAACCATTGAAAATAAAGCCACAAACATTATTGGCCATGGAAGCGAGCTTAGCTTCAGTGCGATAAACATAGAACTGCATGTAATAATTACTGAGCCTATAGCACCGATAACCATACCCCTTACGGTTAGTTGTTTACCATTCATTTTACATTCTCCTAAACTAATTCAAATACACGTATTACAATAACTTGCGTTTTGATTTTTTCCAATTAGAAAAACATAAAGACAACAAAAGAGTAGCAAAAAACTACTCTTTTGAATCCATATATTCGCTTAATTAAGCTTCTTCTGTTGCCACTATCTCTTTGCCATCATAATAGTTACATGTTGGGCAAACTCTGTGTGGAAGCTTTGGCTGGTGACATTGAGGGCAGATCGAAATTCCCGGTGATGATTTCTTCATATTCGGTGATCTTCTCATATCTCTTTTGGCCTTTGATGTTTTCCTCTTTGGAACTGCCATTTCTACACCTCCTCGTTCAAAGTCTAATTATATATAAAATATATAATATTACGCAATAACTATTCAAGTATATCTATATCTATCTATCTTGTCAACTATTATCTGGCATTTTTTCTTGCAATACTATACGTATCTCTTGCGATCATGAGCTCTTCATTTGTTGGGATTAGTAGAAGTTGAACCTTAGAGTCATCTGTCGAGATTTTCGTCTCATGTCCTCTTACCTTATTCTTGATTGGATCAAGCTTAATTCCAAGATTTCCGAGGTCTGTACAAATAATTTCTCTCATCGAGATATCGTTCTCACCTACACCTGCTGTAAAGATAATAGCATCAACTCCATTCATCTCGGCAATATATGCACCGATGTAGAATCTAACCTTCTGAGCAAAGATTCTTAGTGCAAGAGCTGCTCTTTCATTTCCGTCATTAACAGCTGTTTCCAAATCTCTGAAATCACTTGAAACACCTGAAATACCAAGCACACCTGACTTCTTATTAAGAACATCGTTTACCTGAGAATCTGTTAGTCCTTCTTTCTCTTTAATGTAGTTAACGATAGCAGGGTCAAGGTCACCGCTTCGTGTTCCCATTACCAGACCCTCAAGAGGTGTGAATCCCATTGATGTATCAACTACTCTACCGTGCTTGATAGCTGTAACTGAAGCACCGTTACCTAGATGGCATGTTATGAGCTTTAGGTCGTTGATATTAACGCTCATCATCTGTGCAGCTTTCTGAGCTACGTATTTGTGTGAAGTTCCGTGGAATCCGTATCTTCTTACACGATACTTCTCGTAATATTCATATGGAAGAGCATATAGGTATGACTGTGGTGGCATCGTCTGATGGAAAGCTGTATCAAATACGGCAACCATTGGGATCTTAGGCATAAGCTCTTTGCATGCAGCTATACCAAGTAGGTTAGGTGGGTTGTGAAGCGGAGCAAGCTCAATACAATCTTCAAGAGCCTGAATAACTGACTCTGTTATGAGAACCGATTCTGCATACATTTCTCCTGCATGTACAACTCTATGTCCAACAGCACCGATTTCATCCATGTTCTTAACCACTCCATGATTCTTGTCCTGAACTGCTGCAAGAACTTGAGCTATAGCATCCTTATGGTCTTTCATAGGAACTTCCGTAACAATCTTGTCCTGTCCTGTCTTAGTATGGTTGATAACTGAGCCATCCATACCAATTCTCTCAACCAATCCCTTTGCAAGAAGAGTCTCATCTGTCATATCGAGAACCTGATACTTAAGTGATGAACTTCCACAGTTGATAACTAATACTTTCATATATTCCTCCATGTCTGTTACATATATTTATTAAACTTTACCATAAAATAATACTATATGAACGCTTGAAAATCAAGACATTGCACATATTTAGTAAAATATTATGAGTATAGATTAAAGCTATAAAACCATTATATTTATATAATAGTAATAGGTTTTTGCACAAAATCACTATTTTTGTACAGGTCATTACCATAAATTATGTTATATATATCGCTCGCTAAAACATCATACTTAATAGTCTCTGCTATTCTCCTATCCTTGAGAGCCTTAGGAATGCTGTCAACTACAGGAATATCAGATAATTCCTTTATTGCTCTTAGCAGCGTCGCTCCTTGCCTATCAAAAGCCAACGGTCTAACATATAGACTCGCTTCATTTATTATTTCATTTGTTATACCAAATAAAGCCTGTACAAGAAGTCTATTTATACGACTATATGTATATCTCTTTGATTTTACACGCATCACAAGTTCTTCTAGAGACTGTGCATATCTAATCTCAGATTTTATCTTGTTTCCAAGTCCCTCTCCTGCAGATGCAGTTTTATCAATTTCTTCTGAACTTATCAAAAGAAGCTTGCTTCTCACAAGATCAAAATATCTTTGCTCAAATTCAGCGGTTTTTTGTGGATTGTCTTCCTTCCAAATTCTGCGGATATCACTGGCAGTTTCAACATGTCCCTTTCCAATCCTTTTAATAGTATAAGCATCTAAAGTATCTATGTGCCTTAGGTATTCGAGCGCCAGGATATTATTTGGTTCAGATAAAATACTATCATCAAAGTCAGGCTCTATAGATGCGATGAGCTTACTTCTCGCTGCAGGATAGGAATATCCCTTTGATAGAATTTCCTTAAGTTCATCCGGATAGTCAATATCTATTTTCGTAATCAAATCCACAGTTTTTTTAAGTTGTTTTAGATTTCCCGACTCGCTTCCGAAAGCCAGTACGTCGACAATTCCAAGTTTTTCAAGGATGTTTACACCTCCGTAAGCAAATTGACCTGCACTGGCGCATGAAAAAACGAGTGGTAGCTCTAAAACCAGATTTACTCCACCTTCGACTGCTCTTTTTGCCCTTTGCCACTTATCAAAAAGAGCGGGGTATCCCCGCTGCATAAAATTACCGCTCATTATCGCAATCACAAAATCAGCATACTGACTTTTTTTGGCATTATCTATGAGATACCTGTGACCATCGTGAAACGGATTAAATTCAGTTACTATTCCTATAGTCTTCATCTATGCTATTCTTCCTCAGATTTGGATTCACCAATAGGAATATCTATTCTATGTTTTTCTATTTCAGTATTCTGTGTTTCCTCAGCTATACTTCTTATATCCTTAATATCAGAATCAAGCTTCTTGGAAATATCGTTGAAGTGGGCATTCATATCATTGTACATTGCGTCAAAGTACTTGTTATTGAGTTCGTCAATCTTAACACGGAAATTGTTCAAAACATCATCCATATATGCATAAGTTCTTAGTCTCATATTCTTGGAATACTCATCGGCTCTTCTATAGATTTCGCCTGAAACGTCGACAGCTCTCTCTGTAATAACATCCTTTTCAACCATCATATCAGCTTGTTTCTTAGCCTCAATAATTATCTTTTCATATTCGTTTCTGGCGTTATCCAGTATACTGTTCTTCTCTCTTCTAATCCATTCAGCCTGCTGAACATCATCCGGGAAGCTAAGTCTAATATCCTTTGCGATATCCAAAATTTCGTTTGCATCGACCATAATCTTGCCTGTGAGCGGTAGCTTCGGTGCTACATTGATAATTTCTTCCAATTCTTCTAAAAGTTCGTAGATTGTCATCCTAATCCTCCTATGCCTATAATGAGTATTTTTTCTTAATCTCGTTCAAGATATTCTCCGGTACTAAACCATCTATATTTCCGTTAAGTGAAACGACTTCTTTAATCATGCTTGAACTTATAAACGAATATTTGGGACTGGTCATCAAAAATATAGACTCTACTCCCGCATTAAACAGCCTCGCATTCATCTGTGCCATCTGTATCTCATATTCGAAATCCGATGTAGCTCTAAGACCTCTTATAACTGCATTAAAACCGTTCCGGTTGACGTAGTTTGCAAGTAGTCCATCAAAATCATCTACTGTAACATTAGGCAGATGCGCTGTTGCTGTCTTAATTAGTTCCTTCCTTTCCTTAAGTCCAAAAAGAGGATGCTTATTAGGATTGGAAACGACCCCAACAACAATTTGATCAAACATCTTTGATGCACGTTCTATAACATCAAGATGTCCATTTGTCATAGGATCAAAGGATCCTGAATATAGAGCCTTAGTCACTTATCTTCTCCTCGTCAAGTAAATCATCCGAACCCGCTCTTTTATATAATGACAAGCATGTTTTACCATACTTCTTATGCTTAAAAAGTTTCATACCGCCAATATGTTCAGGCAAATCCGTCATTTTTTCATGTTCTGCTACTATTATACCTACATCTGTTAATAAATCAAGCAAATCTATTTGTTCTACAGCTTTTTCGTAGAGTCCGGCATGGTATGGAGGATCAATAAAAATAATATCCACCTTTTCATCTATCCTCTTTAATGCCTTCCTATAGTCTCCGGTAAGTACGATAGATTCATTATCCGCCTTGCAATATTTGATATTACGCTTAATTATATCTATGCTATTTCTTTCGTTATCACAAAACCAGCATTTTGATGCTCCTCTTGAAAGTGCCTCAAGTCCAAGGTTTCCTGTTCCTGCAAATAAGTCAACACAGACAGCATCCTCTATATCGCACATCAAAATATTAAAAATTGACTCCTTTACTTTGTCACTTGTCGGCCTTATTTCGTTGCCGAAAGGTGTTTCCAGTTTTCTTCCCCTGTATTTTCCTGTTATTATCCTCATCATATCTCCTATAAATCAATGCTTATATCACTGCCAAACATTTTTTTGACTTTCTGTTTTACCATGATGCTTTCAGGGTTTTCCAGCTTAGCATCACGCTCTATAAGCTCCCGTGCAGATAGTATTGCCGCATCCAGCACATCTCTGTGTCTTAATAAATCACTGATTTTCAGCTGCGGGAGTCCATGCTGTCTTGTACCGAAAATTTCTCCCGGGCCTCTAAGCTTAAGATCTTCCTCTGCTATATCAAAACCGCTCATAGAACTTGTAATTATGTTCATACGTGCATTTGCAATCTCGCTATCTATATAGCACATCAAAAAACAATAAGCATCATCGCTTCCCCTACCTACTCTTCCTCTGAGTTGATGAAGTTGGGCAAGACCGAATCTTTCAGCATTTTCTATGACCATAACGCTGGCGTTTGGCACATTTATGCCAACCTCTATGACTGTAGTAGAAACAAGCAAATCTATCTCGCCACTTGCGAAGTCCTGCATTATCTTGTCCTTATAATCGCTCTTCATCGAACCATGGACAAGCTCGATTCTATAATCATGAAATCTATCCTGAAGCTCGTCAAATATCGCATTTGCAGATTTAGCATCTATGCTGTCAGAATCCTCTATAAGAGGTGCTACCACATAGACCTGCCTTCCTGCTTTCATCTCTTTTTCGACAAAGTTTAAAACCCTCTCCCTTTCACCATGTGAACACTTATATGTATGGATTCCTTTTCGTCCCTTGGGCATCGTTCTTATCTGCGAAATATCTAAATCGCCATATAGGATAGCTGCAATTGTCCTTGGAATAGGAGTTGCAGTCATTACCAGTATGTTAACGCCCTCTCCCTTTCCGGATAGTGTCCTTCTTTGATTCACACCAAATCTATGCTGCTCATCGGTTATTACAAGACCTAGATTTTTGAATACGATATTCTCCTCTAAAACTGCATGAGTAGCTATTATTAGCTTAGCATCTCCTGAACTTATGCTTTTTACCGTCATTCTCTTTTCGGAAGCTGTCATAGAGCTCGTCAAAATAACCGGAACGATTTCATGTGATGATAAATCACGAGTAAATGTATCAAAGTGTTGTCTTGCCAAAAGTTCTGTCGGAGCCATTATAACGCTTTGATAACCTGATGCCGCGGCAGAAAGCATAGCTGCTTCAGCTATTATGGTTTTACCAGAGCCTACATCTCCTTGCAGAAGTCTATTCATTTTTTTATGTTTTTTTAGGTCATCTTTGATTTCATTCCATGACTCCACTTGACCGCTCGTGAGCTCAAAAGGAAGCTTTGAAATAAACTTATCTCCCTCGCTTATATCTATTGAAATTCCTCTTACTTCACCGTAAGCACCTTTCATGTACATGAGACCTGTCTCAAGCGTAAATAGTTCATCAAAGACAAGCCTATATCTACTCTGTAAGACCTTCTTAGCATTACTGGGAAAATGCATATTAGATATTGCAAAATCAAGTGAAGCAAGCCTGTTTTTACGGATAATATCTTCCGGAATCCACTCTTTGATGCTGGAATAAATATCTTTAATATCCATTTGCATACGTCGCATTTCTTTCTGTGAAATTCCCTGTCGCAAAGAATATATAGGAATAATCCCCCTTACATCATCGCTGCTGCCTGCAAGTGCAAACTCAGGATGGACAATTTGAAATCTATTTAGATTCTCGCTTACGCTTCCATAGAATACATATTCTTTTCCAATATCAAAGAGTTTATTCAAAAAATATCCGTTAAAAAAAACAACTTCAAGCATTCCGCTATCATCGCTCACATTGAGCATAAGCGGCGTCTTTTTCTTAAACCTGTTAGCCCCCATTCTCTTATTTACAATCCTTGCCTGAATGAGAACTTTGCTACCTGCTCTAAGCTCAGATATAGGTGTCACACTTCGTCTATCCTCATATGATTTAGGGAAATAAAGAGCCAAATCTTCAATTGTTTCAATTCCCATTTCGTGGAAGATATCTGCTTTCTTTCGACCTATACCCTTTAGTACACTTATGCTATCATTTATCTCCATACTTGAATTTGAACTCCATGTTTCTGGACGAAACATTCTCTGATTTAACACCTGTTATGACGACAATAATTTCAGAAGGACTTATACTTAATCTCTCCTGAAGATGCTTTACGATTTCCTGATTAAGTTTCTTGAGAAGGCTCTTGATACTCTCGCCAAACCTAACTATGGCATAATATTTAATTCTTAGATGCTTATCCTCATCAAAACTTATCTCAATATTCTTCAGGCTATCGCCGGATGGTATAACACCATCTTCCAGAAGAAATTTTCCCTTGGCTGTAGATATCCATAGTAAATCGTCATACTTTTTACTATTTATTACATCTATGATTTCCGTTGCAACAACTCTGTCTGAAAAGCTTATTCTGCCCTGATTTGTGTATTTATATACAGACATATCTCATCTTCTCCGATAAAAAAAACCGCAAAAGCAAAAGCCTTCGCGGAGTTAGTCCCTATTGATTAGAGGGCGCGGTCAATCTTGTTTGATCTCATGCACCTTGTGCATACATTCGCTCTTCTTACTGTACCGTTGTCATTGATTCTTACGGTCTGAATGTTAGCATTCCATTTTCTTCTTGTATGTCTCATTGAATGGGAAACATTATTTCCGGAAACCTGACCTTTTCCGCAAATCTCACACTTTCTTGACATTTGCCGCACCTCCTTGTTAAAAATTGTATATCCAGATATATGGTTTATTACCTTTTTGTATGTTTTGGGGCTATAGATTGAATAACCGCAAGTAGCATTATACCATAGTCAATAAGTATAATACAAGTACTTTTTTGCTTGAATTCCGCGATTTATACAAGCGTGCGATCAAGACCAATATATTCCGCTCTAATCATTGATTTCAAATGTAAGTCGTAATACTTTCCATTCTTCTTGGTTGCACTTCGTAGTATACCCTCTGACTTGAATCCCAGCTTATCATATAGTTGAGCTGCCGCCTCATTCTTGATAAAGTGATCAATAGTCACTCTCTCCATATGCAAGCTTATAAATGCATATTCAAGAATTGAAAGCAATGCTTCCCTACCTAAACCTTGATTTCTTAGCTTTGGATCGGCAATATAAATCCTAGTTATATCTACTGAGTCGCTATTACTATCAAGTCTTGAAAGATAGATTCTACCAATCGGAACATCATTTGGTTTCTGTAAAATGGTGAACTGTCTCTTTGTATCATCATTACCATTTTCTATAAATTCAGTAACAACCTCTTCGTAGTTCCTACTTTCGTCAATCGAAAAGAACTCAGTTACTGCTATATCGGATTCCCAATCAGCAAAGTATGAGCAATCATCAAATGTACTTTCTCTAATAATCAAGTTCTTCGTTTCCATTGCGGTATCTCCTTTGATATGCTATTATTATAAAGTATTTTCAACTTAAATCAAAGAGTAATTTACAAAGTTTTTCACGATTGTTTTACGGAGGTGAAAATTTGAAAAAAATAATATATATTTCGTTAATTTCTTTACTGCTAATACTCACATTGGCGCTTGCAGGATGTGGAAAAAAGTCATCGGATAGCGAGATACCTTTGAATGAAAAAATTGCGTCAAAGGCATTCGCATATAGAACTGACCTGCTGGACTCAGCTGAAACTTTGACAGACAACAACAAGATTCAAGAATACCTACTCAACTGGGCTAAATCAAAAAACCTAAAATATGAAAAAGACAACCAAGGGAACATCATAATGTCTATGGCCGCTTCCGAAGCATATATAGATGCTGCGCCCGTTACAGTTGTATGTAGCTACGATGCTGATAGCTTCGCCGACAGCATGGATGCCATCGCTTCTGCTCTATACATTATCAAGAACAACGAGAATACAGGTGAACTGAATGTTATATTTTCACCAATATCAAACGGCGACTACTCTTCACTTGATAAATTAAGCAAAAAATATTTTAAAGACAACACTAAGGTTATAAGCTTATCAGGTGGACACAAGGCTCTTTGGTCTGTAAACTCAGGTGGATACAGCAACTACCTGTTTTCAGGAAAACTGGCAACAGAAGCTCCTACATTGACAACAGCATATAAGATATCTATAAGCGGATTAACAGGTGGTACACCGGATGGAAGAATCTCATCCTATCCAAATCCTGTTAAAATGTTCGGTGATTTGCTTGCATCGTTTAAAACAAACTCGCTAATCTTTGAACTTTCAAGCATATCAGGAGGTAATAGTTCAAGCTCATATCCCAAGAACGCTGAAATGGTTATAGTGGTAAGCGAAGACGATGTTGAGAAGTTTACTGCAAAGCTGGATAAAGCAATAGAGAAATTTGATAAAAAATACAAGGAAGACTATCCAAAGGCAAGCTATAAGTACGAACCTATCACCCTTCCTGGTACAGTCTACACCAAAGAAAGCCAGAACACACTTATAAGTTCACTTTATACACTGGCTGACGGCGTCTTCTATAGGAATACAGATGATGAGATAGTAACCATATCTAATATTGGAACTATTGCGACAAACGGTGAAGTCTTCACTATATCCGCTCAAGGCTATAGCTTAGATAAGACAAATCAAACAGAGCTTGATAATCAGTATGCAACGACCTGTTCACTTGCGGGAATAACATATAATAGATTATCTAGGGTTCAGCCACTTTCCAAAGAATTTGATGAAGACAATATTACTAGATTTCAAAGAGAAATTATTGAAGCATATAAGGAGTACGACCGTTCCAGTCTGGAATTTAAGAACTGCGTCCAAACTACCCCTGCAGTATTTATAGCTCAAAAGAATCCAAAGCTTAAGCTTGTGAATGTAGTTGTCAATAAAGACAAGCTGGAAGTATACACAGGTTCTATAATTACTTTCCTAAAGAATCAAAAGCACAAGGAAATCAAAGAAGAGACAGAAGATAACTAAAGTAAAACCCGCTTAGGCGGGTTTTTTGATATCATGTAAGATATATTAACTATTTGACAAACATGATATTAAGATCAACATTTGTATTTATTCCTGCCACTCTTCCCGTTGATGAGTACTGCCACATAGCATAATCATATTCAAAGCTGCTCATAGAAGTATAGTGAGCCAGCCAAATTTTATAATCTGTCAAAAGACTCAAATCTATGTTATTTGCTATCCATTCAGGATTTCCATATATCAGCGTTTCTCTTCCATGCTTTCTAATGATACAACCAAAGGCATCTGCAACTTCAGTCTTCTGCTCTACAGTAAGAGCTTTGATTCTATCGTTTTCGGTAACCGGTTCCATGTCAAAACCTATTGGAAGTTTTACATTTTTCCCTTTGATTTTTGAAAGCACGTACCTTGCCTCTTTGACAGCTTCTTCAGTGGATACGGCCTGTGAGAAAAAATACACTCCTACTTCTATTCCATTATTTTGTGCTTCTTCAATGTTTTTCTCAAAATATTTATCCATATAGATTTGCCCATCTGCATAAGAGCTGAATCCAAGTCTTATATAAGCGAATTCTACGCCGGATTTTTTGACGCTCGCCCAATCAATTTCGCCCTGATGTACGGATACGTCTATGCCCCTTCTTCCTTTAACACCATTATAGTTGTAGTTAAGAAAGTTATACTTATCTCTATAGAATCCTTCACTACTGTATTTCATCTGCGGATATTCCTTCGTCTTTCCCAGTCCATCATATGTGTTAACATATTTATATGACCTTATCCACATAAATATTACTAATATAAATAGTATCGCTGCTATAACTATTATTAGTCTTGGTTTATCTATTTTTAATTTATTTCTTTTCTTTGCCGACTTTTTCATATCGGTATTATAACATTTTTTTAGCCATATTAAATAAATATTTGATTATCGCTTTACAAATGGAATCATTAGTGTTAAATTATATCTAGCACTCTATGATGTTGAGTGCTAATAAATTTTTGGAGGCAGACATGGCTAAAAAACAATTTAAAGCAGAATCTAAGAAGTTACTTGATTTGATGATTCACTCTATATACACCAACAAGGAGATTTTTTTACGCGAGCTTATCAGTAATTCAAGCGACGCCTTAGATAAATTATATTACAAGAGCTTAAGTTCCGGTGAGCTTGGAATCAAAAGAAATGACTTCTATATACGGATTACACCCGATAAGGAATTAAGAACCCTTACAATCAGAGATAACGGTATAGGAATGAGCAAGGAGGAGCTTGAGAAGAATATTGGTACTATTGCAAAAAGTGGATCCCTAGGTTTTAAGGAGGAGCAGGAAAAGAACAATGAAAAAAATGCCAAGGCAAATAATATTGACATCATTGGACAGTTTGGTGTTGGCTTCTACTCCGCCTTCATGGTCTCAGACATAGTAAGTGTTACATCAAAGGCCTTCGGCAGCGACGAAGCATATCGCTGGGTTTCCCGCGGAGCTGACGGATACACAATTGAAGAAGCAAGCCTTGATGGTCACGGAACAGAAATCGTTCTGACTATCAAAGAAGATGCAGATGGTGAAAACTATTCAAGCTTCCTTGAGGAATACACAATTAGAAACCTTATCAAAAAATACTCAGACTACATTAGATACCCTATTCGCATGATGGTCGAAAAATCAAGACCTAAGGGTGAGCCTGAGGATGGTAAGGCACCTGAATTTGAAAAATACAAGGAGCTGGAAACCCTAAACTCCATGGAGCCTATCTGGAAACGCCAGAAAAGCAAAGTTAAACCTGAGGAATATAACGATTACTATAAGAGCAAGTACATGGATTACATGGATCCTGCAAGAGTAATTAGAACAAATGTTGAAGGAGTTTCGAGCTTTACAGCTTTGATGTTCATTCCGGGACATGCCCCTTTTGATTATTACACAAAAGAATACGAAAAAGGACTTCAGCTATACTCCAGTGGCGTCATGATTATGAATAAATGCAAGGACCTCTTGCCGGACTACTTCAATTTTGTCAAAGGACTTGTTGATAGCCAAGATTTATCTCTTAATATTTCAAGAGAAATGCTTCAGCAGGATAGACAGCTTAAGAACATTGCCAAGAACCTCGAAAAGAAGATTAAAAGAGACCTTGAAGATTTTCTTAAGAATGACAGAGACGGCTATGAAAAGTTCTTTGAGAACTTCGGTAAACAGCTTAAATACGGCCTTTATGAGGGCTACGGCATGAATAGAGCAGTTCTCGAGGACCTGGTTCTCTTCTACTCCTCTACTGAACATAAGAACGTAACTCTTGCAGAATACCTTGAGAGAATGAAGGAAGACCAAAATGCTATATATTATGCAGCCGGTGAATCTATCAAAAAGATTGACCTTCTACCTCAAACCGAATTTGTTAAATCAAAAGGATATGAAATTCTCTATTTGACAGATGAGATGGATGAATTTGTTTTCAATATTCTCTCCCAGTATAAGGACAAGCCTTTTAAATCGGTTTCTGCGGAGGATATCGCAGAAGACGACACCGAAGAGGCTAAGGAAAATATGAGAAAGCTCGAAGATGATAACAAGGAACTTCTTGAGGATATCAAGAAAGCTCTTGGAGATAAGGTAAGCGAAGTAAAGCTATCCCCTCGCCTAAAATCATCCGCAGTTTGCCTGACAACCAAGGGTGATATATCTCTTGAGATGGAAAAGATTTTAAATGCAATGCCTATGGATCAAGGCATTAAAGCTGAAAGAGTTCTTGAACTGAATCCTGAGCACACAGTATTTAAGGCACTTAATAAGATTAAGAGCACAGACACTGATGGTAAAAAGTTGGAAGTTTATGCAAATCTTCTATATGATCAAGCTCTGCTCATCTCAGGAATACAGATTGATGACCCAATAGAATTCAGCAAATCAGTCTGCCAGCTCATCGTCGATGCAAACTAAATAGAATAAGGCAAATACTTTAAAAGCGGTACCTATTACTTAAGGTACCGCTTTTGCATCAATCTTATATTTGCATCTTTTTTAAAAGTGACTCGCCCTTGAGCTTGATTATTATTGCCATAATTACGCAGAGTATCAAGTATATTGCAAGAACAACACTCGTAAGCTCGTTAACCCGGAACATCTCGCCTTTGACGAAAGCAAACAGTAGACCTATTACTCCTCCCTCTACTGCAACGCCACAGAGAAGTGACAGTAGTGGTGCACTTGATTGCTTGATTGCAACCGCTTCATTTGTCCAGTTAAACTTAGGAAAACACATGCCTAGGAATAGCCCTATCATAGCATTTAAAACAGTTGTTACCAGTGGAATTAGAATTACCATAACTCTATCCACAGGATTTAAATCTATTGCAAACTGGATGATTATACCGCTGATAATCACAAATGGGAAACTGAATAGTATATGTGGCATAAGCTTGGCAAAGATTATATCCTTTTCCCTTATTGGTAGTGATTTTAAAATCCATAATGTTTTTGATTCAAGCGAAAAACTAGGGCTGGATATGGTTACCATTCCTGTACTAATACCTAGGCCCATGCAAATGAATACTCCGATTAAATCGGTGCCTAACATTTTAGTAAAATTGCTAAGGCTATCTCCTCCAAATATAAGATATATGCATATGAGTGGCATGAATAAAACTCCAACTCCTGCATTTAGTATATATGTAGGCGATCCTATAAACATAGCACATTCTTTGCTAATCAAAGCAGATTTGATTCCTCTTGCCTTAGCTCTCTTTTCATGATATGCGATTTTCTTTCCACCCTTGTTCCTTGTAGCAATCGATATGAAGCTCTTGCTAATAAAATAGCATACCAGGACAAATGGGATACAACAGATTAGTATGAAAAGCAATACGAAAAGAATATCGGTATCAGCAATAGCCTTTCCATAAACATAGAAAATGGCAAGATATTTCCTGAATATCTCTGCTACAGCAGCTCCGGATTTAGCCATTTCCGCCATGAGTTTCTGCCACGCAAAGCATAGATAAAAGTATCCCAGCATGAAAATCATTGAAAAAACAACGATTATAACCTTAGGCCTCGAAACCTTACTTGATATCCACGCAATAAACGAGCCGAAAATTATGGAGAATGTCATGGATAAAAACGGTAAAAACAATAAAAGCAATGCAAAAACGATAAATACTCCCAAGTTGAAACCGACATCAAATATATACACTATAATCGCAGGTACTGTTGTTGCAAGTGCATACAGATAATTTAGTCCAAGTAAGGACAATATACGCGATAAAATAATATGCATAGGCTTTATCGGCATGGAAAGAAGTACTTCATTGTCGTTTGCCTCATAGATTTGTTTTTGTGCTAGGAATACACTTCCTAAGAAGCATAGTGTAAAAACAACTATTCCACTAAAAGCAAAGTATAGCCAATCAAGTCCTATCATGTGATATGGCAAACATATAGAGTGGAATATCTGTACAAACAGAAAACCGACTGCTAAAAATGCACATAAATATACCGCTATAAGACCTAATATATTAGTTTTCTTATTTCTTTTTTTGCCGCCCTGCATTTGGTTCATTATCTCCAAAAATCGGAGCTTTATTAAAATCCTAAGCATCGCTTCCCTCCAAATTTAGGAATACACTCTCAAGCGATGTATTTCCCTTTACATCTTCCATAGTTCCTGATGCAATTAGCTTACCCTCTTTAATAATAGCAACCTTATCACATAGCTTTTCGGCAACCTCAAGTACATGAGTTGAGAAGAATATTGCCCCACCGTTATCACAGTGCTTTCTCATCTCTTCCTTTAGAAGAAAAGCTGCCTTTGGATCAAGACCAACAAAAGGCTCGTCCATGATTATTAGCTTAGGTGCGTGTATAAAAGCCGCAATCAAAGCAAGCTTCTGCTTCATACCATGTGAATAGGAGCTTATTGGTTGTGCTAAATCAGATGTCAAACCAAAGAGATCTGCAAATTTACGGGTTCTATCGGCTCTATCATCTTCTGACACTCCGAAAATATCAGCAATAAGATTGATATACTTAATTCCGGATAGAAATTCATATAAATCAGGATTATCAGGAATATAGGCGATTTTTTCCTTGCAAAGCATAGGATTTTCTTTAATTGAAGTTCCATCAATAAGAATTTTTCCTTCATCAAATTCTAAAATGCCACAACATGATTTAATAGTCGTAGTTTTACCCGCACCGTTATGACCTATAAAGCCATAAATCTCCCCCTTCTGTATATGTAATGTCAAGTCATCTACGGCTTTTTTATCTCCGTAAATCTTAGTTAGATTATTAATTTTAAGCATATTTATCTCCCTTCGATAATTTTGATATAGAAAAATATATCAAAATTTAAAAGCATTTTCAAGCACTCTAAATATATCATAAATATCTATTTTTTTACCTGTGAAATGTTCAAAGGATTTTACTCCCTGATATACTAGCATATTAAGTCCATTTGAATACCTGATGCAGCCATCCGCTTTTGCCTTTGCTAAAAGTCGCGTTTCACCGGGATTATAAATCAAATCCAAAACGCATATATGCTCAGGAAGCTTAATTTCATCATCTAAAGGACTTTTATCAATGTCTTGTGCCATTCCAAGTTTTGTAGTATTTATGAGTAAATCAGCCTCATTTATATGCTTTGATAGAAGCATTTGTTCCTCAATAGCATAGATGTCTACATCGATTGAAAAACTTGAACGTACCTTATCCACATAAGACTTTCTGAATTCTATGCTGTTTTGCCTAACAAAGACACACACCTTATTAACATTATTTTTTGCTAGAGTATATAAAACCGCTTGACCTGCGCCTCCTAGTCCAAGAAGACATACCTTGCTGTTTGTAATATTGATACCTAAGTCCTCTATCGCCTTTTCTGAACCGAAGATATCGGTATTATATCCATAAAGTTTCCCGTCTCTATTAACTACAGTATTTACTGCATTGCAAAACCTGGCATCATCGGATACCTCATCCAGGTATTCTATAACAGCATTTTTGTTAGGCATTGAAATATTAGCACCTGCTATTCCCAGAGTTCTCATCGACAATACCGCATCAGCTATTTTATCCGTTCCTACATCAAATGCCATATATACCGCATTTATATTCATCTTCTCAAATGCACTGTTTTGAATGAGTGGCGAAATTGAATGCTCACATGGACTGGCAAACAGCGCATAAAGCTTAGATTTTCCATCAATATTTTTCATATTATAATCTCCATACTATTGAAGCTGCCTTTCATTACCATTATAATCGAAAGTAAATATATTGAGAATAGGTATGTATAATAATGAACAATTTGTATATCATCGGTTTTATGGGAAGCGGTAAGACGAGCCTCGCTTCAGAACTTGATAAAATTAGTGAAAATAAGAAAATAAATGTGGATGCACTCATTGAAAAAAAACTTGGAATGAGCATATCTGAGATTTTTGCTATACATGGTGAAGCATTCTTTAGAAAACATGAACACGAGATTCTTTCTGAAATTTCAAAGCATGACAACCAAATAGTGGACTGCGGTGGTGGCCTACCTTTGACCCCTGAAAATAGAAAGCTAATCAAGGCAAGCGGAAGATGCATTTACTTAAAAGTGAGTCCGAATGCCGTATTGCAGAGACTTAAATCCGATAAATCACGTCCTCTTCTTAAAAATAAAAAAAGCATAAGCATAAAGGAAATATCCCTCATGCTTGATAAACGAGTTCAGATCTATGAATCTATTGCTGATATAAGCATAGAAACTGATAATTTTACGACCAAAGAAATAGCAGAGAAGCTTATTCCTTATCTCTAAGCAGCTTTTGTTCACAGTAAGGACATTTTTCCGGGACCATTAAAAAGCTCTTGTCAACTCTTCCAATCCTAAGTTTCTTTCTCTCTGAGATTATCTGCGCTCTCCTGTTACCTGCTGAAGCCTTCGTTCCACTTGGTACAAAGTAAGAAAGGCTCTCATTACAGTACGGACATTTCCAGCTTTTCTTAGGGATTGCTCCGGCTAAAAAATGAACTATTATATAGGCAATAATGCTAAGCGCCAAAATAAAGCCGCAAATCTTACCCGCTCCCGTCTCGATAAACTTTATATCCCTTGTCTTTAAAATAAGGGATAATAGAGCTACAACTGCAAATGATATACCGAAAAAAGCAATACAGACAGTCTGTATTCTGTTGATAACAATGCTCTTTCTAATCTGATCCTTTAACCCTTCATCAATAACTTCATCTATTGATAACTTTTGAATTTCGTATGTCTTTGCCATAAGTCCTCAACAGAAACTACTTTCTCTTATATCCTGTAATCATTGCAGCAGCAAAGCATCCAACTGCAGCCCATGCGAAAAATCTGTGGTACTTCATATCTCTCCTCCTAAAAATTCACAAAATAATAAGCTTGATATAATTATGCTATACATACATAAAAAAATCAAATATTAATAATATATTTTTTCTTTAAGAAATGTGCCATTGTCCAGTTCATCAAAGGCTTCTAGCAGTTCATCCCTAGTATTCATAACGATAGGACCACCCCAGACAACAGATTCCTCAAGTTTCTTTGAGCTCATAAATAGCACCTGCGCTTTTCCATCCTCTGCTCTAATTCTAAGCTTATCGCCATTTGAAAGCTTAGCTGCGGTTTTTTCTTCAATATATTCACCTTCAACAGAGACATTTCCTAAAAGTGTAAAAATCATAACGGAATTGCTTTCATCCATGTCCAGTTCTACGGAGCTACCGGAGGCAATGTGAATATCATAATAATCAAACGGCAGATATTTGCCTTTATATCCCTCATGCTCACCAAAACGTCCTGCCAGTAGTCTTAGCTTGCCGCCATCGATATCAATTTCCTTGATGTCACTATTCTTGATGCTATGGTATTCGGGCTTGCACATCTTATTCTTGGCAGGAAGATTAAGCCAAAGCTGAACACCTAACATCCTTTCGCTTGCAGGAAGAGATTCCTCGTGAAGAATTCCAGATCCGGCCGTCATCCACTGAACCTCGCCATTAGCAATACTGTCTTCATTTCCCACCGAATCTCTGTGTTGCATGCGGCCTCTATAAACATAGCTTACCGTCTCTATTCCCCTGTGAGGATGCATAGGAAAGCCTGCAGTATAATCGTCCGTATTTATGCTATCAAAGGAATCTAACATCAAAATAGGATCAAATATTTCTATATCCTTATGGCTCAAAACTCTGACGAGACTAACCCCTGCTCCGTCCTCAGTTCTAAACCCCTTAACCTTCTTAACTACGCTTCTGTTCATCACATCTCCTAAAAGTAAATTCGTTCTTCATATTCTCTAATCCGAATATCCCTCTAAGAACTTATTCACTTTTTGGTTGTATTTAATCACTAAATTCTTTTTTCCTTAGAAAATGCCGTGTAAGCATAGGCAGAAATAGCAGATATTATCGGTATTATCAGAACACATCCGATTACACAAATGCTTATAGTTGTCACCCCCTGGGCAAAGTCCTTAGAATTTATCATTGTCGAAAATGAATAAAACATCAAGTAGTTGACCATTAAAAGCATGTACTCACCGAAGAAAATAAATACAAGCGTGTTGACCGTAGAATTTAAAATTTCCCTGCCTATATTGAGTCCCGAATCGAAAAGTTCCTTTGGATTCAACTTTTGTTCATGCCTATAAACCTCGAACATTCCTGAGCTTATAGCAACTGCCGTATCAATTATAGATCCTACCAGAGCAAAAACTATAACCGCAACCTGCACTGCAAACATATTCCTTCCTATGTTTCCCTTATATCCGTTTGTTTCGTTTATATGCTCACCGCCTACTGAAGTAAATCCTTGTAAATGCGCAAATTTTACTACAAGGCATATGAGTCCAAACATTACAGTTACAGTAAGTATAACCGAAATAAATGCAGCATGAGTCTTTAGATTTACCTCATTTTGATAGTAAACGGTTATTGCCGTTATCAAAATAACCGCAACTATGGAAACTCCTATAGGTGAAATACCTGAGTTCATTAGTCTTATAGAAACAAGTAAAACAATAAAATCTATACATACCGTTATAAGAGACTTTGCAGTTTTATCACCGCCCGTAAAAAGAGATAATGCAAGGAAAATTAATGCAAGAATTATTATCATCATATCCTTTTACCTCCTCTTTTGAGCATAAGGGAAGAAACCAAAACCGATACCGGAATCGAAATCAAAATCGCAACTGCGGCCATAAAAAATCTAACTATATCAAAGTATGCATCAAAGCGCAAAACCGTCCTGTACTCAATATCGTTTGCAACTGAAATGACAAAGTTTGGAATTATCGCAGCTATATTCGTGAACAATACAACACTGATCATAGTTCCGGTTATATCATCAGCTACCGCTTTTGCCGATTTCATAAGTTCATTTATGTGTATGTGGGGATTCTTGTCTATAATCTCTGAACTTGCCACAGTGATGGTAACTGCTACGTCTATTACAGCACCGAGACAACCTATGATAATCTGCGCAAGGAAGAACTGATTCGCCTGATTTCTCGTATATGGCTCAGGTATAAAATCCAAAAAATCGTAATCTATCTTTGACATATATATTAAAATAGATGCCAATCCAAGGACAATAACGCTTACTGCTATAGTAGCAGCAAGTGAAACAAGCATATTCCTGTTCATTCCGTTGATAAGGCTTAAAACTATAATTGTAAAGCCAAGACTTCCCAAAACCGTAAGGAGTAGTATGTTCATGCCCTTCATATAAGCGAGTATTATCAAATAGAAAAACATCACGTTTACTATAAGGCATAATGAAGCAAGGAGCCCCTTCTTGTTTCCAAATATTACAAGAAGACTCACCAAAATCATAAATGTGATGGCTATAAAGTAATCTCTTTTTAGGCCTATAATTTCTGTATGCTTCCCGTTTAGAAAAACTATATCACCCTTGCTGTACTTTTCATCATAGACACAGGATACATCGTATTTGTTTTGAACGCTTATAATCCTTCCCTTGTCGCCGGTGTTCATGAGCTTAAGCTCTATACTCTGCACTTGCTTTGTTTTTACTTTCTCTTCGCTTACCCGCTCAACCTTTGCTATAGGCTTTTGATAAATGGAAAAGTTATTGTAAACGATTATGCAAATTGCAAGGCTTACGATGAGCATCACGGCTGTCCTTAACAGATAGCTTTTCTGTAATTTATCACTAAGATACATGACTTCCCTTTCAATCTATATTGTTTATATTATAATCCTATTTGTCATCAAAATGTGTAGAAACTCAAATTTTGTCCATATTGTTTTTTATATTTAAAAATCAAAATTCGTGGTATCAATACTGTAAAAGTTTTCTTTAATAATATGAATTAGAAAGTAAAAAGGTTTTAATATGAATAAAAATGCACTATTTAAAATTTCATACGGCTTGTTCGTTCTTACATCAAAGGCCGAGGACAAGCACAGTGGATGTATCATCAACACAGCTATGCAGATTAGTGAAAACCCTTTGAGAGTCTGTATTTCAATAAACAAGGCTAACTATACTCATGAACTGGTTATGCAAAGTAAGAAGTTCAATGTTTCAATCCTAAGCGAGGAAGCTGACTTTGATATATTTAAACACTTCGGATTCCAATGCGGTCGCGATATTGACAAGTTCGCAGAATATGATTCATACAAGCTTAGCGAAAATGGACTGGCTTATGTCACAAAGGGAACGAATGCGTTTATCAGTGCTGAAGTTGAGGAAACTATAGATAGCGGTAGCCATACTCTATTCATTGCAAAAGTTACGGAGGCTGAGATTCTTTCAGATGTACCTTCTACAACATATGAATACTATCAGAACAATATAAAGCCTAAGCCGGAAAAACCTGCTGACTCTAATGGAACAGTTTGGGTTTGTAAGGTTTGCGGATACAAGTATGAAGGAGAAGTTCTTCCGGAAGACTACATCTGCCCTCTCTGCAAACATCCGGCTTCCGACTTTGAAAAAATATAATCATAACCACCGGCTTAGCCGGTGGTTTGTACTGCCCCTATAAGGGGCTTTTGCCAGCAACATCTCAAGATGTACTGAATTGTTCACCAACCGCACTTCATTTTCTACAAGCCCTAAAGGGCTATTTATTTTTATTTCCTGTGAAAGGATCTATATACTCTTTTAGACTTATCTGGTCCTCTGCTATATCTTCCTGAAGTTGTGTACGTATGTACTCCTCTATTCTTTTCTTATTCTTCCCTACTGTATCAACAAAATAGCCTCGACACCAAAAATGTCTATTCCCATATTTATATTTTAAATTTGCATGTTTGTCGAAAATCATCAATGAACTTTTCCCTTTGAGATATCCAACAATTTGGGACACACTGTATTTTGGTGGTATCTCTACAAGCATATGTATATGATCAGGACAACATTCTGCTTCGATTATATATATTCCTTTTCTTTCACAGAGAAGCCTTAATATTTTCCCTATGTCTACTCTTATCTTTCCATAAATTACTTTTCTTCTGTACTTTGGTGCAAACACTATGTGATACTTACAATTCCACGATGTATGTGATAAACTATTCTTATCCATTTTGGATTACCTCCTTGTTTTGATATGTGGTTGGTGACCATATTTATCTTAACATAGGAGGTCTTTTTTCGCTAAAGCTTCCTAACCTCACCGGCATAGCCGGTGGTTAATTGTTCATCTCTCTATCGTTCGATGAACCACTGCTAAAGCAACACAATGGAAACAAAAAGGAAGCTTAGAGCTTCCTTTTTGATGAAAATCCTTAGTAAATTACCGGAGGAGTTTGTTTAGAGATCGTCTTCGATAGCGCTACTCTTAGCATAGGCTGTAGATTTAGCCTCAAAGAAGTCTGTCTTAACCATATTGGCATCGGCATACTGCGATACCCATCTCATGCTCTCCGGCTCTTCCTCATAACCCTCGTAGAGAGTTCCAAGACCCAGTGATGAATACCTCTGATTTCCCAGATATTTGATATAATCCTCTACCATATTCTCGTTTAGCCCCGGTATATCATTTCCGATTACATACTTACCCCAAGCAATTTCCTGGTTTACTCCCTCGATAATCATCTCACGAAGAACCGCCAAATTATCATCGTTGAATAGCCCGGGTTCCTCCTTGCGAAGCTCCATAAGCATATTTTTGAATAGCCATAGATGTGTATTCTCATCTCTATTGATGTATCTGATTTCTTGAACGCTTCCCGGCATCTTTCCATTTCTTCCAAGGTTATAGAAGAACATAAATCCTGAGTAGAAGTAGATACCCTCCAATATGAAGTTAGCAATGCAAACTCTTAGGAAACTGTCCTTGTTTGGATTATCGACAAACTCGTTGTACAGGTTGCCTATAAAACGGTTTCTGTTAAGTAATTGTTCATCTGTCTTCCATTGATATAGAATATCGTTTCTCTCAGTCGGATTACAGATTGTGTCTAACATATAACTATAACTTTGACTGTGTATGCACTCCTGGAATGTCTGAATCGAAAGACATAGATTTATCTCATTAGCCGTTACATATTGTGATATATTAGGTAGATTTGCTGACTGAACCGAGTCTAGATAAACCAGGAAGCTCAGAATTTTGTCGTATGCAGTTCTCTCCGCCGGCAGCAATTTCGGATAGTCGCTCTTATCCTGATTCATGTTGATTTCCTCCGGAATCCAGAAGTTATTCATAGCCTGTCTGTACCAGTCTGAAACCCACTCGTATTTCATGTTGTTGAAGTCATTGATATTTGTTGTATCAAAGTTAATCAGGCTTCTATTTCTTACATCAATGTCCCCCTCCGGATTAAATAGAGGCTTTTTCATTATTATATCACTCATTTGATTCTCCTAATCTCATTTTCAAAATTAAACTATTCTATAATTATGCTGAGCAGCTATCGCAATCCTCCGGATCCAGCGCTTTGGACCTGACATAGTAGACTGTCTTAACGCCCTCTTCCCAAGCTAGGATGTATAGGTTTAGCAACTGACTCATCTTATAGTCGTTTGTTATCCAGAAATTAAAGCTCTGTGCCTGGTCAATATGTCTCTGACGGATACCGGCAGCTCTTACCGACCAAGTCTGGTCGATGTAGTGTGCCTGCTTGTAGTACCAGTATGTTGCCATTGAAAGTTCCGGTGCAACTCTAGGCAGGATAGCTCCCTTTTTTTCCTCAAGGAAGAATCTGTTCATAACCGGATCAAGACCGGCTGTGGTACCGATCAAAATTGATGTTGAACTTGTAGGTGCGGTTGCCATTATCCAAGCATTTCTGATTCCGTTATCAGCAACGCTCGCCTTTAGCATCTGCCATCTCTCCGAGCTATATTCTCTGCGGTCAAAATACTGACCGTTCTGCCATTCACTGCCCTCAAATAAGCTATATGAACCTCTCTCCTTTGCAAGCTCATTGCTAGCCTTTACGGCAGCATATCCGATATCTTCAAATACCTTATCTGCAAATGCAAGATGTTCTTCTGATTCCCACTTGATTCTGTTTTTGGCAAGCATATGGTGATATCCCGATACACCAAGACCTATAGCTCTGTACTTCTGATTTGTCAGCTTTGCATCGTTTATCGGATAGAAGTTCAAATCGATTACATTGTCGAGAGCTCTAATTACAGTTGAAGTAATATCCTCAAGCTCTTTGTTGTCATGAACGTTGATATTACCTAGGCAAAGTGATGCAAGGTTGCATACTACGAAATCGCCTGGCTTAGTTTTGGTTACGATTACCTCATCACCTTCATGAGTTTCTACCGTAGTACTTACTATCTCGGCTTCACTCATATTTTGGGCAATCTCTGTACAAAGGTTTGAGCAGTAAATCATGCCCTTGTGCTTGTTAGGATTCATTCTGTTTACGGTATCACGGTAGAAAGCAAATGGTGTTCCTGTCTCAACAGCTGACTTTAGAATCAGTTTTACCAGCTCCTTAAGACCGATTACTCTCTTAGAGATTCTGACATCGTTTACGCAATCCCAGTAACGTTTTTCCCATTCCTCGCCGAAGGAATCTTCAAGGCAGTAACCCTTTACCTGCATGATATCATGTGGATCCATGAGGTACCAATCCTGGTTGAGATTTTCCTTAGCCAGTCTCCAGAAAAGGTCCGGATAGCAAACAGCCGGAAATACATCGTGTGCCTTCATTCTATCGTCACCGTTGTTTGTTCTTAGCTGAAGGAACTCTGGAAGGTCCTTATGCCAGGCATCTAGATATACTGCAACAGCACCCTGCCTCATACCCAGCTGATCTACTGCTACAGCAGTGTCGTTTACAACTCTGATCCAACGAATAACACCGCCGCTTGCACCCTCGAATCCTCTAATACTTCCACCTCTTGATCTTACTTTGCCGAAGTACATTCCCATACCACCACCGAACTTGGATACATCGGCGAACTTGGATACACTACTGTAGATTCCGTCAAGCGAATCAGGTACTGTGTCAATAAAGCAGCTTGAAAGCTGGTGATAAGGCTTTCTTGCGTTTGACTGGGTAGGTGTAGCCATTGTAACCTTATGAAGGCTCATAATATCATAGAACTTTCTCACCCATGTCAGTCTATCCCTGCCTTCATTCATAGCAAGGTGAAGAGCGATACCCAGGTACATCTCCTGTGGTGATTCCAAAACAACATGTGAACGATTGTGAATCAAATATCTGCTTATGAGAAGGTCAAGACCTGCATATGTGTACAGGTTGTTACGTTCATCATCAATAAATTCAAACGCTTCCTCAATTTCCTTCTTACTATAACTCTCGAGGATGTATTTTCCATAAAGTCCCTCTGATGTCAAATAGCGAAGTTTCTCGTAAAACGAAGTCAGGCCATAGTTTTCCTCAGTCTTCTTGAGCTCTCTGCTGAATGTATAGTAAAGAAGTCTACCTGCGATTTTCTCCCAATTAGGTTCCTCCTGTGTAGTGAGTTCTGCAGCAGACTTTGTTAAAAGTTCCAGTCTGGCATCTATAGTGCTATCAGGCTTCTGCATAGCTATGTACTTAGCCTCGAGTCTTGTAAGGTCATAGTGCTCATAGCTTGACTGTATAGAATCAAGAACAGGCAAGAGATTCTCATCACCGATTTCGGCTACAAGAGTTTCTCTAATCTTACGCATCTCAGCTCTTTTTTCTCTATATAGAATATAGCTCTTAGCTACGTCAAAGCAACCGTTAGCCATCATTACTCGTTCAACAGCATCCTGAATTTCCTCGACACCGGCTTGATCTCTATCTGCAAATTCAGCTTCTACCTGTCTAAGTAAGTCTGCAATTAAGTCAGCATCTTGCTCAATCCCGACAGAAGTAAACGCTTTTTCCATTGCCCTAACTATCTTATCCCCTGAATAGCTTTCCTCTGCCATACTCCTTTTAATTATTGTTTTCATCAAAAATTCTCCCTGACTATTTAATACATAAAAGTACAACATATATTGTTGTTACCGTAATAGTATACCCCATATATGCTAAAATGTCGCCTATAATTTTAAATAAAAGCCAAGTTTTTGCAATTTCTTTTGCAAAAAACTCGGCTCAAAATCACAGTGTTGAAAATACAAGCTTTACAGCGATAGTAACTCCTTTATATACTTTAAAATTGACTCATCATCCATGCCAAGTTCTTTCATAAGTGCCTTAGCATTGTATCTATCATAGAACTTTTTATCCAGTCCATAGTTCTTTACCATAAGACTGCCGGTTCCTAAATATGATGCAAGCTTCTGACCAAAACCGCCGGAAAGAATTCCGTCTTCAAGTGTTAAGACAAGCTCATGATTCTCTTCCAGTGAATCTAAAAGTTCTTTGTCAACTCCGGATGCAAATCTGGGATTTATCAAAGTAGGTATAAAACCGTATTTTTCTTCAACCGCTTTTGCAATGTCCTCTCCCTTTTGATAGAAATCGCCCAATGCAATTATTGCAAGCCTTTCGCCTTTCTGGGTAAGCTCAAATTTATCTATCTCATCAATTCCAAGTATCTGTTTTCTGCTGCTCACACAATTTCCCGGCATCAAAATCATAACAGGATGTTCTCTTTGATCTATCGACCAATCGAGAGCATCAAGAAGTTCTTCCTTTGATGAAGGCGATACTATTACAAGGTTTGGAATATTTGAGAACTCTGCAATTCCAAAGATACCTAAATGTGTCACATCCCTCATGCTTGTAAATGAAGCTGATGTAAGGAGAATTGTAATGGGCAGATTATTGATGCATATGTCGTGAGATATCTGGTCATATGCCCTTTGCATAAAAGTCACACTGGTAAATACCAGCGGTTTTGCTCCTGCCTTTGCAGCACCGCCTGCCATAGCTATTGACTGCTCTTCTGCTATGCCGACATCTACAAACTGCTCACCTAAAGCTTCTCTATCCGCTTTTGATAGATCCATGCTTCCCGGCATATTAGGGGTTATGACCATAAATGAACTGTCCGACTTTGCTTTGCTGAGTATGTACTCCCTTGCAATATCGCTATATTCAGGTTCATCACCCCATTCGACAGTCAGCTTTCCCGTCTCTCTATCAAAAGGAAGTGTCCAATGCCAATTTTCGCGATCCTTCTCCGCGATATCATAGCCTTTTCCTTTGATAGTGTTTATGTGCATAACAAGCGGATGGTCTATGTCCTTGACCTTTTCAAATGCCTCTATCATTTTCGCTATATCATTGCCTTCTTCGACATAAACATAATCTAACCCAAATGACTTAAATATATTGTTCTCCGACTTACCACCGGTCTCTCTCAAAGCTGCAAGGCTTTTATATATTCCCCCATGTGTCTCAGATATAGACTGCTGATTGTCATTTACAACGATTATAAGATTTGAATCAATCTCCGAGCCTGCAACATTTAGACCTTCTAAAGCTTCGCCACCTGATAAGGATCCATCTCCAATTATAGCTATAACATTTTCCTTCCTTCCAAGGATATCTCTGGCCTTGGCAAGTCCGGTTGCAAGCGAAATTGATGTCGATGTATGACCTATATTGAAGAGGTCGTGTTCGCTTTCTTGCGGATTTGTATAACCCGAATCGTCATTAAAATGTTCGTCACATATATAGCCTTCTTTTCTTCCCGTCAACATCTTGTGCGGATATGACTGATGAGATACATCAAATACAATCTTATCTACAGGTGAGTTAAATACATAATGTAGAGCAATCTCTGCTTCTACCATTCCGAAATTTGGACCGAAATGTCCACCTATCTTCGTTAGTCTATTGAAAAGTGCTTCTCTTATGTCTTCTGCCAAAGCATTAAGCTCCTGCAGATTCATTTTTTTGACATCATCCACTCCATTTATCTTATTAAGTGTTTCGTACATAAAGTACCCCCTTCTATTTAAAAGACATATGTTAGTCTTTATAACTCAAATATCACGCCTATAAATCCCGATATCACAATCAGCACTATAGGATGCGGCTTCTTCCACAGATGCAATGCCAGCACAAAACCGGCAAGCGCAAGCGATGGCCATTTAACAAAATCAATCACTGCACCTGTATTGCTGAAATTAAAAATCGATATCTGGATTACGCTAAACGCTGCTGCGAGGATTAAACCTGTTGAAGCGGCCCTTAGCCCGTACATTGAATCCTGAACAAGCTTTGATTCTTTAAATTTGTTTAACAGCTTTGATACTATGATTATTACTATGAACGACGGCATTACTATTGCAACAGGTCCAAGTACGGCACCTAAAATACCAAACTGTGTGTAACCTACATAAGTGGACATGTTTATTCCGGTAGGTCCCGGGGTGCTTTGGGCTATAGCCACCATATTGGCAACATCGCCTGCCGTATACCAACCCGTTTTACGTCCTATCTCATATAGAAACGGAAGCGTAGCAAGACCTCCACCTATTGAAAACAAACCGGTTGTAAAAAAGTAGTAAATTAACAAAGGTAATTGTTTCATCTATTTTACCTGCCTTTTCGCTTTGATGACCTGAAAAATAACTCCTATCAATCCTGCTGCAATAACGAGTATTACAGGCGAAGTTACTTTAAGAATCGCTAAAACCGCTGTGGCAATAAAAATCAGTGCAGTAAAAACATCTTTAACAGATTTTTTCCCCATATTATAAACAGCAACCAAAATCAAAACGCATACGCAGGCTCTAATTCCGTTAAAAGCATGTATTACAACAGGCAAGTCTGCAAAATTAGTCAAAAACGCCGCGATTATACTTATGATTACAATCGACGGAAAAATAACTCCAAGCGTGGCGACCATGCCACCTAAAATTCCTGCTTTTTTATATCCAATGAATGTAGCTGTGTTCACTGCAATAATACCCGGGGTGATTTGACCGATGGTAAAATAGTCAAGTACTTCTTCCTCGCTGGCCCAGCCTCTTCTATCTACTATTTCCTTTTGTATTAATGGCAGCATCGCATATCCGCCACCAAAGGTAAACCCGCCTATCCGCATAAACGATGTAAAAAGTTCAATCAATATCTTCATAAAGAAAAACTCCTAAAACTAATCCTGTACATCCTTTGCTTTTGATTTTAAAAATGGAATATCCACTTCCATCAAAACAAGACTCACAATCATCAGAAACATACCCACATAACTTCTGGGTCTAAGTATCTCATTTGCGAAAATAAAAGCTATTACAGATGCAAATACGGGCTCTAGAGTAAATATAAGTCCTACATGGCTAGCCGTCGTATACTTCTGCTGAATAGCTTGAACGACAAAGGCAATACCGGTACAGAACAAGCCTAGAAAAAGTGCAGCCGTCCATACTGATGCCGAATTGGGAAAATGTGGTTCCTCGATAATAAGTGATAAAATCAATGTAACAACACCAACAAATGCAAGCTCAAACACTCCCATGCTAAGAGCATCAACTCCATCTATCTTGACCGCCTTCTCAGTGATAATGAGATCTATGGCATAGCACAAAGGCACTCCAAGACATATAATATCTCCTAACTCAGGTTTAAGAGTGTCACTTAGCGTAAGCAGTGCAAGACCAAATGTACACAAAACAAGACATGCAAACAGTTTCTTAGATGGCCTAATCCCCTTGAAAAGGAATTCGAGTAAAGGTGTGACTGCAACAGGCAGCGCACAAATAAAAGCTGCATTTGAAAGTGATGTTTCGGATATTCCATATGCATAGAATATATATGTTCCCGTCAAAGCGATACCTATTAGGATACTATACTTGATTGTAATTAAATTCACTTTTACTATCTTTTTAAAAAACACTATCCCCAAGATTAAAAACGCGGAAATAAATCGAAACGCGTTGAGAAACATGGGTGGCATCTCCTTCATACATAAGTCGGTAAGATAGTATGATGCACCCCAAAATCCTGTTATGATTAAAAAAAGTAGGTCAGCTCTCTTCTGTTTGTTCAATTGCCTTCCCTCTTCTTCGGTTCTTTTCTTTTAGCTGTGAACTCCTCAACCTCAAGCTTATATACAGCTGTGCGCGGAATCGCAGCAGGATTAAACCAAGTCTCCTTGCTTGTATGATAGTGAGCCATCAGAATTTCAAGTGCCTCGAATTTCTCCTTCTCATCTTCTATCATCAAAATGTGTCCTCTTCCTATTACACTTTCATAAGCATAGGTACAGTAGCCTTTTTCCTCAAAGTATTCTAAATCATGACTACAATCCAGCTCAAAGCCGGCTCTGTTATCTTTTTCTATGAGCTCAAGTTTTTTTCCTTCCAGCGCACTGTGAAAGTAAAATACAATCTTTTCGTTTTCTACACTTACACCGAAATTAAGCGGTAAGATATATGGATAACCTTCGTTATTAAGAGCGATACGACATATATCGCAACGATTGATTATATCATAGATTTCATTAAAATTTATTATCTGTCTATCCTTACGTCTCATAAGCCCTCCATGAAATTTTAAAAAATTTCTATATTTATTCTATAACATATATTCTACCCTAAAGTGATATAAAATCAATTTAATACATAAAAAAAACGCTGATTGCTCAGCGTTTTTTAGAATTTATTTCTGCTTCTTTCTCTTGAAAACTGCCCCGCCTATCAGTGCAATTCCTGCAAGTCCTGCAACTGCAAGATATATAGGAAGATTTGACCTGTCGCCGGTATTAGGCTTGTTTGGAACAACAGGCTTATTAGGTGTTGGCGTAACAACAGTTGGTGAACTTGATTTGTATTTCAGAGTAAATGTTATGTTGTTCAAATCATTTGGAGCGATAGCATCTGCTCCCTCAGGAAGCTGCTTACCTTTCCATGCAAACTTGAACTTCACGACCTTACCCGTTGCGTTCATTGTGGCAGTTCCTTTGAAATCACCACTAATTTCACCCTTTACAGTGTAGTTTGTGTTCGGCTTAGCTGCAGCTGTAAATACTGCTCCGGAAACCTTTACCTTGAGATTATCGTCAACGGATTTAATATCAGCGGCAAATTCATCGTAGTCCGAATAGTTCTTTACAAGCTTTAGTGTTACAGTTACTTTATTACCGATTTTCTGTACATTTGTAATTTTAAATACACCATTAGCGCCTTCAAGTTTAGCTGTAGGAGTGGTCTCTGTAAATGCCATCTCTGCAGGTAGTTCAAGACTTGCTGTAAATGTTGTGTCTACATTATCGAGAGACACCCTATGATTCAAAGGATTGTTGTATGCAGCTTCTATCTGCTTCATCTTATCCTTAATAGGTTTAACATTGAGAAGTCCTGTGAACTCATGGCTTGCGTCCTTAGTTGTCTCATAGACTTTATCGTGTTCTGTCTCATCTCCTATGAGGATATCTCCCATGAGATCTTCTGTTGCAGTAAGCTCCGTTTCATCAGGAATTTTATACTTAACCGTGAAAGTTATCTTGTTCAGATCGTTTGGTGCGATAGCATCCGCTCCGCTCGCAAGCTGTTTACCGTTCCACTTATAGCTGAAGTTTATTACTCTGTTATTAGCACTTGTCGCCTTTGCTGTAAACGTGCCGCCTACATAACCTGTTACAGTGTAGTTTGTGTCAGGGGTAGCAGAACCTGAGAACCTTGCTCCCTTAACAGTTACTTTCAAAGTATCGTCTACAGAGTCAACTGCATTTGCAAGCTGAGAATAGGTCTTAATGCTGCTTGCATTCTTCAGACTGAGCTTAACTGTGACTTTATTGTTTAGTATGCTGTGCGAAGTTATTTCAAACTTGCCGTTTTCACCGCTAAGAGCAACCTCAGGATTAGCATCCTTAAACTCCATTCCATCAGGAAGAGTTATGGTAGCCTCAAACTCAGTGTTTATATTTTCTACTTTTACTCCTGAAGAATTGTAAACACTTTCAAGACGTCTAAGCTCCTGCTTGATAGGTGCTACATTGAGAGCACCGGTGAAATCCATAATTGCATCCTTAGTTGTCTCGTATACCTTATCGTGCTCGGTTTCGCTACCTAGTAACAAATCCCCTTCCAAATCTCCGTTAGTTCCTACATCCGTTGGAAAACTTGGTGAATCTGAAATACTTGATGTGAATCCGACACTCGCTACATCCGTATTAAATACCTGAAGTCCAAAACCAAACATTGCACCGGTTCCTGACGGATAGAATGCAAAGTTACCTTGAGCTGTTATTCTTTCGCTTTCAAATTTCTCTGCTTCAGCCTTGCTGTTTGCTGTGATTGAATAAGGGATTTCAAGCTTTACTGTGTGTGCATCCGGATTTGCCTTATCAGAATTGTAATAATTGTAAATGCTTGCCCAGTTTACATCATTAAGGTACATTTTAAAATTAACGGTTCTTCCGTTAACAGAAGTTACTATGCGATTTCCGTTTATGATGGATGATGTATTTGTCTTTGTGATTGTGCCTATATCCACAGTCTCAGGAAATGTCACATTATATTCAATGTATGCGATCTTGTTCTTTCCTTCTCTCCCATGCGGATACCATCCGTTATCAGCGGCATTCTTCATATCCGCCTCAAATGGAGCAAGCACCTTGGTTATAGGTACATTGATATTTACCTTACCATTATAGGTAGCCTTGTTAGGTGCTACGTTCTGGACGCTTCCGCTCGAGCTCACATATTGAGCTACAGGCATCACCGTGTTTGCATTAGCAGGAGCAAGAGTTACAATCTGACTGATGACCATAACAAACGCTACTGCAATTACAAAGATTTTTTTACTGTATCTCTCTGTTTTCATTTCAATTCCCCCTCATAATATTATATGATTTGACAATTTGACCCTTATATTTATATACTTTTCACAGACATTATAAACATATACCGTTTAATTTTCAAGTATTTCACATACATTTTTCTTTAATACAGGGACTACCTCCTTAAGAAACCAAGGATTTTTCGCCTGCCATCTGAAATTTAACGGACTGGGATGAACAATAGGAAAATATTTGGGAAGATATTCATCAAAACATCTAACTGTTTCTGTAAGATTCTTTTTTTTCCGTCCTTTGAGGTAATAATCCATAGAATACTTCCCTACTAGAATTGTAAGTTCAATATTGTCCAGTTCATCAAGTATTGGCTTATGATATTCTTCAGCTATAAACTTTCTCGGAGGTAAATCTCCTGTTTTGCCTTTTCCCGGATAATAAAAATCCATAGGTAGTATTGCAATCTTATTAGAATAAAAAATATCTTTATCTATTCCCATCCAAGAAATAAGAGTCTCCCCGGACTTATCATTAAATGGAATCAGTGTTTCCTCAACCTTCTTACCAGGAGCCTGACCTATAATTAATATCTTTGCGGACTTGCTTACCTGAAGTATAGGTGGTATATTTCTCTTCGTATACTCAATGTTCCTCTCATCCTGCTTTATTTTGTTAATTATATCTTGTATTGACATACTACCACCTCACATGTCTAGAAATTAAACGCCTCACCATGTGAATGGTGAGGTGCAGATTACTTTATTTGTTTATTATAAATCTATAACCTTATTTTCTCCCTTTGCTGAGCAAAGTCTAACTGTTCCACTCTCAAAATAGAACGCCGGCATTACATCATCTTCCTTTGAGTAAACTGAGCTAATAACGTCAATATCCGAATCCATTATAGCAATCCTTGCTTCACGGCTTTCATCTTCTACTACCTTACCATTTATTCTAATCCATGAACCATGTGTGTTCATACCGCAAATTTCGACATTTCCATTAGCTTTAATCTGATTGTAAACAAGCTTATGATTACTTGATACAAAATATATCTTGTCATTATGCTCACAAAGAACGCTGATAGGTCTTACAAATGGCTTGTCATTCTCTACTGTTGCAAGGAAGAAATTGTTACACTCTTGTAAGTAACCCATTATCTCTTTCATTTTCTCTGTCATAGTTCTACCTCCATAGATCATTATAACATCTTACTCAGCACCTTACCGTGCAATATATTTTATATCTGCATTATCTACCTTTTTTCTCATAAAATCAACTATTTTAATAAAAGTGAAATATATTTTTATGCTAACTTGATGTCAGTAATTTACAATTCTATTTTTAATGAATTACCTTCAAGATAAACAGCCTTAGACTCTCTGATTGCAAGCTCCTGTTCCTCGGACATTCCTATCGTCTCACCATCGTGAAGTGTAACATCCTGATCAATAATATAGTAAAGAATATTACTGAAAAAATCAAAGACTTCGTTTCTATCCATTTCACAATCTATGATTTCTATCTCGGATTTTCCAAATTCACTCATTCCATATGAATACATATTAGTCTTTTCATTATCGGCTACTATACCTATGTATATCCAAAGCTGTATAGGAAGCATACCTTCGTTCAACATCTCAGCAAAATCAAGGTATAGTTCCTTTGAAATTAAAAGTGTTGCTGAACCTTGATATATACCTATAGCACTTTCACAGGTCCTCAGTATAGAAGCATTTATCTTCGTCAGCAAAGAGTACTTATCAAGCAAGGATGAGTTTTCACTCATAACAGACAAAATAGCATGATTACTATGTTCCATCACCTCTGTTTCCGCGTTTGGCCATAGGTATGAATATGGGCAAAGTTCTTCAAGCTCCTGTGAAGGAACCGGTGCAGGCATAAAACCAAGACCTACAAGCTCACCATCTACATTAAATGTAGCAGCTTCGTCGCTTCCATCGACATCTGTGACATTAAGTTTCCAATAGTTTTTTAGATCCTCTATTAATGCTTCAAGTGAGTACCCTTCCTCACCCTTAAACAGTGGCATACAAAAGACAAGATTTCTCTTTCTCTCTTGCTTTTCTTCCTCTACTTTCTTCTTGCTGAAAAAACCCATGTTATTTTCCTTTCTTTTACGATTCTATTAAGTCTATTATTTTTTCTTAAACAGACGCGACAAGATACCTTTCTTTGACTCGCTTGCTTTCTCATTTTTTTCCTTGCTATCCGGAATATCTATGTCGGTCTTTTGATAAACTACTTTTTGCGCTATCTCATCCGCGTTCATTCCTGTTGCATCTTTTAATTGTTCCATAGCAACATCCTGATATATGAACGCACCCTCCGGATCGCAGTTCCTTATATCCGAATAGCAGCTCGATTGGTTTAATTCAAACGGATTTACCTCCATAACCTCGGCAGCCTCTATCAGGCCGCTATTCATATTCGCGGCATCATTAAGTGCTTTAAGGAATACTTCCAGATTTCGCTCTCCGAAGAAGTTTAATAAAATCCTATGCACATTTTCATCACTTTGATTATCTGCTAAAAGTTTCTTAACCCTGTCAGGACCGATGAATATTCCTGATGAGTAGTTCTCAGCAATCAAGTCACTTTCAGGCTCCGGTACCCAGCCCGGAATCACATCCTTCCAAGGCGTGTGATATTTATCCATTACAGCTTCTCTTTCAATCAAAAAAGAAAAAGCCGAGCCTCTAACATACTGATACTTCTGGAACAAGCCGATGCAATTTGCCATCGCATAGAGCAACCCTTTTTCACTTGGAAACTCGGTGTACCTGCTTGCGATATCCTTGAGTATGAACTCGTATTTTTCTGCATAGAAGTCATCGGACTGAGACTCAATAACTCCAGTAAGTACCGAATCATCTCCATTATTCAAAGCCTCTATCGGTTCAAAGAACCACTTATTCATCTCATCTATGCTTACCGGATGATATGTTATATCAAAACCCATTATATACTTCCTCCTATTTTTTACTGTTTCTTTCCTCCAATTGCTTAAGCTTACGCTCCTTGCGTTCCTCAAGTTCATCTATTTTATTTAGCAAGAAGCTCTGAAAATCACCTTCGACAGGTTTTGCTTCGTACCAATTGAACACAACTATCCTGCCTTCTCTGTCAAAGCAAAAAATTTCATCTCCATCTCCAATAACTGAGAAGAAAGGAAGGTAATCCGTATACCCTTCCTCGTGCAGTTCCCTTGTCCTTATACGAAGATCAAGATATTCAGGAATATCTTTTGATATGCCGTAGACCATGATTCCACGGCAGAATTCCCAGAATGGAGCGACATCATATACCTTAGCCGCAGGCCATATTTCTTCGCGAACCTCCATATAAAGTCCACCTAAGGCGGACATTGTAAACTCTCTGAAATCCTTTGGTAAATTTATATTATACTGCTTTTCAAATGATTTTATATCTTCTTCAGATGGAGCCTCACCTCCACATGCAAACACCTGATAAGTTTCAGAATCATAATTTCTAAAATAATCATATACTTTTTCTAAAGACATACATCACACCTCATTATGCTAAATAAATATATTCTACAACTAAATCGCAAAGCATCCCGTCTTCGTCATAACCAAAATAGACAGGATATCTTCCGTCTCCAAACCCTGATTGTATCATCGGAATTGAAAGTTCCGAATTCGGTATTTTAAAGTTTATCCAGTCTCCGCCATCTCTTTGATAAAGTGGATTTTCCTCAGCACTCTTTGCAAAAATTGCTGCAAAAAAATCGTCATATATATTCTTGCCCGGGTTTTCTGCATACCATTTATCCTCAAAATCACAGTATGCGTTCCTTGTCTCAACATCAACTATAGTTGCAAGACCGGCATCTACATTAAATCCAAATATACTATCATCGTCTACATCATCCAGGTTTTCATCACCTTTGAGAGCCTCGTAATAAATAACCGGAAAATTCTCCCTAAATTTCACTCTGCTGAGCGCATACCTGTAGTGGTCTTCTTCTAATTTTACAACCAATGTTTCGATTCTAAATCTTCCCTTCGGTACAGACTGTAAATACGGCATTTCATCTCTGTTTAACCACACTAACGGATCCCTGACAAGTATATCTCCTGTTGGAAAGCTTATCTCCCCCATGTCCAAAATGAAGATTTCCTTACCTTGTATCTCCTTCATCTCAAAGCACTCTGCATAGTTTACAGGTGATGTAAGCAGCTCCTTTACTTCATCATATCTCGTTTTCCATTCCTTTGATGGTTGTAATTTTTTCATAAGAACTCCTTTATATTATGCAATAATTTACCCGTTCAATCCTCCGAATTCAATCTCATATCTGCCACTTATCATCATATTTGCAAGATGTCCGCACAGATAATCCGGTTCAGCGTCCAGATCAAATGAAAATTCGCTGTTTCTTCCATTTATAAAAATATATACATTTCCTACAAACAAAGCATCTCTAAAATCATCTTCCGTAATTTCCGTATTGTATTCTTCATTGACAAAATCTATGAAATCATAGTTTTCCTCCATAAACACATCGAGTACTGCTGTCCTGTTATCGTTTAGCCATGCTATCTTTTCGACGAATTTGTCAATTACTTCACCGATTTGTTCTTCGGTTTCAAGGACAATGTCGGTATCTCTGCCCCATACATTCATCTTACCAAGATAAGCACCGCAATAAACACCATCTTCTTCCAACATGAATTTATTACCGTCAATAGTAATTGTCTTTTCCATAAATCATACTCCTAACAACAATATTAAAATATAAACTTACCAGGCACCGCCACCGCCACCGCCGGCGCCGCCTCCTGAAAACCCGCCGCCGGAGAAAAATCCTCCACCGCTGTCGGAATTAGATGCTGATATTCCGTCGAATGTACTTTTTTCTATACTGTGCATCAATGTATTCATTCTAATATAATCAAAAGTACTTATTCCATGTGGTGCGTAACCGAGATGCTCAGGTATTCTTATAGTTTCAAACTTCTTTATCCATTTATTGCTTAACTTGAATACATATGCATATGGTAAAACATCATAGAAATACGAAGGATTTTCGTCTACAAGTTCATTGACTCTATCTATTTCTGCTGTTTCAATAAAGTCCCTGAAGCCCAAGATTTCACCATATATCTTGCGGTTATAATCGCTCCTTAGCTTTATTCCGATAATTAAAAACGGAAGTAAAAGCACATATATTACCGTTAATGCATATATATAAACAGGCGTGTCACCTTTAGTTGAGAAGTATATTAAAGTATTGGAATATATTACATAGGCGATAGAGCTTAGTATTAAACCCATTGTACCCTTTACTCTATTCTTTGATTTTCTGTAAAAAATTTTCTTTCTTAAATTCTCAAGTAATGTTCCCCAAATAGATGCTGCAAATACAAAAAATGCCACAAATGAGAGTTTAGAAGAAATACCGTAAATATACATGTTAGATCTGTATAGAGACAGTATCAATGTTATAACAAAGCCGGCACATCCTATTATCTTTGCGTAGAGTTCAGTTGTTTCAGACTTCTTAGAGTAAATCGATTTTTTCCCTTGAAATTTACTTTCAATCTGATCGGTTATAGTCTTATATGACTCACCTATCTGTTCCCCGGCATCTTCAAGATTAAGCTCTCTACCTACGCTCTTTTCACTTGTTGATTTAAACAGTGCTTGATAGAATTTCTGAACATATGCCGGCTCATCCACAGGTGTCTTTAGGGCACATATAATTGTGTCTTTCTTTCCCTCACCTTCTTTTATCTGTATAATGCCCTTTGATGCAAGGTAAAGGTAAAGAGAAACTACATCTTCTCTGTCGACCTGCTCATCCACTAAATATCCAAGCTCCGCAGGTGTAATACCCTCAGGTGGATTAAATGTAATCGGAGCAATAATATCTTTACTTTTTTTGCTTTTATATTTAATTATCACTATAGATATCAAGCATATAACAATAATGATTGCATTTAGCAGATTGCTCCATTCCTTGCTGAGTGCCCCCTGCCAATAAGCTTTCGGTGCATATGCAAGCAATGTTACACCATTTTTTGATGGAATCATAGACGCCGAATAGTTAAGCTGATTTTTCTGCTCATCATATGTCCATGTTCCTTTATTGTTGGTGCTTCCGTAATGTCCTACATAACTTTTCATCTTTGTATAATTAAAGTCATTCGGCAGCTTGACTACAGCATTTGTAGACATGATCGTCATTTCCCAATTTGTTGGGACGACATCGACATATATATGATTTTCTGTCTTTGACTGGAGATAATTTTGTATTGTATATTTAATTTTATAGACTTTTTCACCACTCACATATCTATTACCATTACCAATCCGGATTACCAGATTTCCCTCTTCCTTTGATACTTTATACTCATCTCCGCAGGCACTGATATCCTTTATCTTATAATTTCCTGTAAGAGGTATATATCTTACAATTCCATGTTTTCCCCAATTGAAAAGCACATCTATCGTCTCTGTTACTTCGTAGGAATAGTCCTTATTCACCTTGATTTCAACATTGAAATACCTCGTCGTTGCTCCAAATGAGTGGTACTCGCTTCTAGCAGATTCGCTATTAGCATGCTGTTCAAATATCTTTTCTATTTCATCACCTGATGTCTCATCAGTTGCAAACGCATAGCTTACAGTCAAAGCTGTGACAAGTAAAACCAAGATTGATATTAGACCTATACACCTCTTTCTTCTATTTACACTATCGTACATATATCACTCGTATGATTGATTAAAAGCAAAATCATACATCCCTTTCCATTTTCTGTTCACTTTGCATTCTCAGTAAATTATCAACTATTTTTATGCATTTTTCAAGTTCAAATTCTATTTAAAAAGCATATTAAATGATATAATATTGTGATGTATATTTCTTAGATTATTTTAGGAAAACGAGGAATATAAATGGGATCTTTCGTATTTACTTTAGCATTCTACTTTGTAACATTTTTAGTGCTTGCATTTACATTTTTCATGTATTTCAGGCTTGCCTTTGCCGTTATAAGGCACAAGGAAGTTCCACCTTGGATTTACAAGCTTGGGCAGGCTTTACAGGGCCGTATTCCAATCAAATACGATGACGTAACCGATACAAGAGCCCTCTTTGAGGCGACTTTCGGCATTCTAACTTTGATACTTGCAAATCTAATCACAGGATATCTTATATATCTAAAATCAGGGAACCCTGATTTTGCAATATATAAATGTCTAAAATTTCAATTTTTGATTGTATTAATACATCGCATAGTATTATTTATCATAAAACTGATTTCTGTAAAATTAACATCTTATAAGAAGGAGTCCTATCTATATTCACCTGTAAACGCAGTATTAGGTGGATTTATCATGACAGCCTTTGTTATCATGCTTAGTCTAAGTATTTCCGGATATCCGGCAAAACCGATTGATGTACAGATATCAAATGTTACCGTGACAGTCGGAAGAACGCAGGCCTCGGAACTTTTATCAAAAGGCTTCAGCTTTGTTGGAAAGACAGCTGACAGCAATATTACAAATATGCGAAACGATCATTTCTACTATGGTGAGCGCATGGAACTGATTCGTGAGGGAAAATCCTATGGCTACGTTTACCTAACGCCAAAGCGTAATGACACAGACAAGCTAAAAAACTGCGTAATCACTCATTACCGTATCACCGGTGATAGCAAACAACTGTATGAGGTAAAGATAAACCGGGTAGATATATCAAAATTAAATATTGATGATTTTAAGAACAATAAAACAAAAGATGTTTATTCATTGAATCCGGTGGATTCAAAAGAAATTCGACTTGAAAATGACTTCACTATAGTTATTCAAACTGAGGAATACTCTCTTTGGAAAAGATATAGGATTGAAGCTAAGTTCTACGATGACGGAAAACTCGATAGTTATAGCGTTGGAGCACAATATACAATATGGGAGTAAGTCGGTAGCCTACTCCCATTTTTTCATTCACTTTTTTCCCAAATTATATCCTTAACCAGCTTATGTGTTTCCATAAACTTTAGATTAAAGGACTCTTTATTCCTTGTTATCTCTTCATATATATCATTGAGCGTTTTAGCCGGCGCGAGAGTCCAAAGAGAATATGGATTAAGCTCGATTTCAGCTATTTTTTCTAATTTATCGAGTATTAGACCTAAATCCTTATGGTTAAACCAACAGTCCGTATCGACAGCAAACTCCTTACCATCGGAGTTATGTGAAATTTTGATATCAAAAATATCATCAAGACTGAAATTATCATCTAAATTTACCCCGACATTTTTAGATAAATGCGAACATGCAATCTCGCTATTTAAAAAGTCATCCACGCTCGGCTTATCTTTTTGCAATAAACGAGTACATGCTAAGTGATATTCGATTTTTCTCGGCGTTTGATTTATTTCGGATACAAATAGCAAACCGTATTCGTCTTCAAATTCAACGCTAATTACATCTCCCTGCGTAAAGTAAGGCTCGCGCTTTACTCTCGACTTAGGCACCTTGATAGGTCTGGGATTTTCGCTTTGAAGCTGTATAGCTAATTTATCAAGGGCCCTTTGCCTTTGTGACTTCGCCTTGCTGTCAATTTCAAGCCAAAAGTCATCAGCCCCATTCTCAATTAGCTCAAGCGCCTTAGTCTTTATATCTTCCGGAAGATGTCCTATCTTCCAAAGTGAATAAGCAAGCGCAGTCCAATAAATTTCTGTGTAAAAATCATCCGTGCAATAATTGCTCTCCTCCTCTAAGATATCAGCAATTATATTATCTATATTTTCACCGTCCTTATATCTTTCGACTATAGAATTATAGATGTCATAACCATCGTCACTATCTATGATCTTTACTCCATCAATCGCCATTCTGTTCTATAAGCTCCCTACTATGCTTTCAACAAGTTCGGTAATATCTTTTGATGCATATATGATTTCATCCGGATCGTGAATATAGCAAATTACCTGAGCAAGGTCACCATCCTCATCAGGATCGAAGTCCAGCATCAAATAGCAGCTGTCACAGTACTGTGCAAATGGAATCCATTTCTCGTTAAAAAGATATGGCTTTATCCTTGTATCACGCATTTCCTCAATCTCTTCATCTGAAAAATACTCAGGAAAATCTGTTAACAAGGCATTTTTATTTTGAAAATAGCTCTTGCAATTTTCAATTTCAGAAAGACTCATGAGATTGAAACACATATCGCGTTCGTCTATATTACAAGGCAATATACTCATATACTTGCTTCCGTTCTTGTATTTATATAGTTCTTTGAACCCATCCGGCAAGCTTATACCAAAGCTTTCTTCAAACTTGCTCAGTTCTTCATCTGAAGCCCCTTCCAGTTCCAGATACTCATCGTAATACTCTTCCTCAATAGGATCATCTAGATCCCATTCATCAAAGTTTTCGCAAATATACTTCTCAATTAGCTTTATGTTATCAATCATTCCCATTGCGCTTATCTCCTTATATGTCTCCATCTATAACTTTCTGAAGGTAGGCGGATATGTCTTCCATAAACTCCTTGAAACTGCAGAGATCATGAAGTTCCTCATGTTCCAGGTCATATGCAGCAATCTTCTTGCTCTTAGGATTCCATACTATGTAGAAATGGTCATAGTCACCGGTCGACTTTGAAATTCTAAGAAGCTTTCTCCTGCCAATCTTCATTGGAATAGTTTCAATCAAAGATAAAAATTCTATATAATCAAAATCGCAGTCTTCAAGTTCAAAGCGGAGCTTATCTCCTTGTAAGAATTCCAGCAGATGCTTTGGCAGCTTGTATGGCTTAAGTTCATCCAGCTTGTTATTCATGCTGTGGAATTTCTCGGGTTCAAGCGACTTAAAATATTCAGCCATCTCCATATCTCCCTTTTCTATGGCGATGCTGTAAGGCCTCATTCCATCCTTTTCGGTAATGGTCACATCTGCACCGTGTTCAACTAGATATTTGCACATCTTAAGGTCAACATACCTGGCAGCCACGCAGAGCGGTGTTGGACAAAATGAGTAAACCATATCAGGACGATTATAGTTTATGTCGACACCTCTTTTTATGAAGAACTCCATAGCCTTATAATCTCTATCTTTCACAGATTTTCTAAATGCCGGACCTCCATACTTTTTCACACTATGCCCCAGCTCATCTATCAAAGCAAGGTTTTCAAGCTTATTTCCATATAAGGTCTGCTCAAAAGCGTCTGTCTCAACATTGTTAAGCACATTTACTTTTGCGCCCTTTGATACTAAATATCTAATTAGAGGCTCACTGCAATATCTCACAGCAAGTAAAAACGACGGACTTCCCTCATCATTGAGCTCAGCTCCATTTTCAACGAGCCATTCAACCGACTTTGTCTTGTTCATAATCAAAGCGAGATTAAGTGGCGAAAGCTCCGTATATTTGGATAGCTTAATCTCCTTGTTAATATCAATTCCCTTCGCAAGCAGCTCCTCAAGCGCTTTGATATTCTCGTCGATTACATTGCAGGCAAGCTCAGGCAAAGACGGAAAGCAACCTATATCTTTTATTTCTATCATAGTATTTCCTTACAAAATTTGAAATATGTCTAAACTAGAAGCTGACCTTTACATTATCACGCTCAACTTCATCCTTAACTTCAAACATAGGCTTTGCACTGAAGCTGAATATCTTTGCTACGATTGCTGATGGGAAGGTTCTACATTTGATATTAAATCTCTTAACTACAGCATTGTAGTACTTACGTGAATTTGCTATATCCTCCTCAACATGCTTAAGCTGTTCCATCAACTCTATAAAGTTAGCATTTGCCTTGAGGTCGGGATATGCCTCCGCTACTGCAAAAAGACTTCTGAGCGTTCCGGTAAGAACATTTTCGTTCTCCAACTTCTCAGCCGTTGTAGATGAGCTTGCAACAGCTGATCTTGCAGCTACAACAGCTTCTAGGGTCTTCGATTCGTGAGCTGCATAACCCTTTACAGTTTCAACCAAATTAGGAATTAAATCGAATCTCTTTTTGAGATAAACATCCATGGTTGAAAATCCCTCTTCGCAGTTTGCGGCCAGCTTTACAAAACCGTTATAGCTTACAATTAGCCATAATACTAATAATATTGCTATTCCAATAATTATATAAAGTAACATACTAAACACCTCTTTTTCTCATATATTTAATCATTAACTTATTGTATTATCTGATATATCATATCATCATATCAATGATGATACAAATACATTAAACTTTAGCTTGCCCTATAATTACAGGTTTACGGTTTACCAGGTACCGCCGCCACCACCGCCGGCACCGCCGCCTGAGAATCCGCCACCACCGCTGCTCGAGAATCCGCCGCCGCCAATATCAGGGCTTGCCGCGGATATACCGCTATATGTGCTGCTCTCTATACTGTTCATCATCATATTTACCCACATATAATCAAAAGCGTCAGATCTATGTGAGGTATAACTGCTATGCTCAGGCATTTTGATGTTTTCAAACTTCTTCACCCATTTATCCGTAAGCTTGAACACGTATGCATATGGCAAAATATCATAGAAATATGATGGGTTTTCTTCTACAAGCTCATTGATCTTATCTACTTCCGCAGTTTCTATAAAGTTTCTGAATCCCAAAATTTCTCCATACATCTTACGGTTATAATCACTTCTCTTTCTTATTCCAATTATCAAGAACGGAAGTATCAGAGCATATATCATTATAGCCGGATATATATACATCGGTGTATCATCTTTACCGGTAAAGTATATCAGCACATTAAATCCTATCAAATAAGCCATATAAAGTATACCGCTAAATACTATGCCTGCCGTGCCTTTAGCAACATTTTTGGATTTTATATAAATTATCTTTTTTCTGAGGAATTTAAATAAAAATGCCCATACTGCCATTACAGGAATGGAAAATAAGAAAATACCAATGATGGACAGTATATCAAAATCCAAAACAACACTCGATCTATATGCTGATAATAGAGCTGTCGCGAAAAAGCCTATGCATCCTATCTTAACTGCAAATTTCTCAAGGCTTTCAGATACCTTAGAGTAAATAGCCTTTTCTCCCTTAAATCTCCATTCGATATTAGCTCTAATCTTATTATATGATTCACCTATCTCTTCACCGGCATCTTCAATATTACATTTTCGACCTATGCTTTCATTATCTAAGGATTCAAATAAGGCTTTATAGAATTCATTGACAAAATCGGGTTCATCTTCAGGCACTTTCATTGAAGTAATCGTAGTGTCATTTTTGTCCTCTCCCTCTTCTATCTTGATGTATCCCTTTGATGCAAGATATAGGTATAAAGAAACTACGTCCTCTCTATCAACAACCTCATCTACCAGATATCCAATTTCAGCAGGTGTAATTCCATCAGGCGGATTAAAAATTACAGGTGAAACTATATCCTTGGATTTATTACTGTTCTTAAGTCTCACTAATAAAATAAAAATTATACAAAGCGAAAGAATAAGGACATTTAGCGGATTGCTCCAGCCCTTACTGTGTGCACCCACCCAGTAATTCTTAGGAGTATTTGCAAGAAGAGTTACACCGTAGTTTGACGGAATCATCGATGCCTTATAGTTTAGGGTGTTGCTATTTTTATCATATTCCCAAGTTCCATATTGCTCGGTGCTGCCGTATTTACCTGTGTAGCTTTTCATCCCGGTATAAGGAAAATCCTCCGGCAATTTAACCGTGGCATTTGATGACATGATTTTCATCTGCCAGTTTGTTGGAATAATATCGACATATAAGTGATTTTCTACATTGGACTGAAGGTAATTTTCAATCTTGTACTTAATCTTATAGACCTTTTCCCCTGTCACGTATCTATATGCATCACCTATCTTTATGTTGAGGTTTCCATTATCTTTACCTATATCATATTTGTCTCCTTCGACGCTTATGTCCTTAATTCTGTAGTTTCCTGCGAGGGGAATACTTCTTGTAATTCCATGCTTAGACTTACCGGATTTAAATAAAACATCTATTGTCTCCGTTATTTCATATGAATAATCCTTGTTTACTTTAATTTCGACATTAAAATATCTTGTCGTTGCTCCATCAAAAATATATTCGTTTTTTGCAGCTCCGCTATTCTCATATTGCTCAAAGATTTCACGGACAGAATCATCTATCTCTTCATCATCTGCAAATACAGGACTTACAGCCAAAACTGTGACAAGCAATGTCAGAATTGCTACTAAGCATATATGCAATTTCCTTCTTTGAATCATATCGCGCATATTATACTCCCTTCTATTCAAACAACTTTCTTTTCATTTTGATAAAAAACAATTTATCTAAAATAAAAATTCTAATATTTACTATAGATCCGTGCTCACAGCATAGGCTGTGTTTCCCTTTGCCGCAATAACATAAAGCTTATCATTATCTATTATCATTTGCTGATATACTGTTATTTCAAATTTTTCAAATTCAATCTTTTTATATAGGCTGCCGTCATTCCTATTTATCAAAATAGGTTTGTTTTTCTCATCCGACAGAAGTACATAATTCTTGTAATAGAGAAAGTTAGATGTTCCCCTGGTGTTATAGCTATATTTTATACTCCCATCAGTCAGGTTCACAGCAAAGAACTTTCCGCCTTTTCCATCCGTACCGAAATATAATGTGCCATCTTTCTCATCAACATCTGTATAAAGATACGCACCCAGATTAGTCTTCCAAACAACTTTGCCTGAATCAGCCTCTCTACACGCCATTATAAAAGCTGAATGCATATAAACCTCTAAATTTCCAAAGCTATACACCTTGCTGTCGCTATATAAATTATCTAAAGGCGTAGGTGCATCTCCTATCACTTTGAGCTCTGTATCAGTCACTTCTATCAGTTTCTCTAAGGACTTTGAATATCCCTTATATTTCTTTGTATTTATTATGAATCTCCCATCTTGCTCGCAGAGATCACAGTCCAATGCTGAGATATCGTCCAGGTCCATAAGACGAATCTGGTTATGATTTTTAAAATCAAGAGAAAAATTGATTAGTATAATCCCTTGCATATAGTCCTTGGGACCATCCGCCTCAACCACATAAGATACACAGTTAAGTACTGCGATTTTATTCTTTATCTTATATATTCCAACAGTATTATTTGCTCTTAGTTCAATGTCATCCCAAGTCAAAGGATATGCTATCAAATTATTCATATTTCTTCCTCTTTAAGTTCTCTAAAGCTATCTATATGATATCCGAAATAGCTTTTCCCGGACCTTCCGATAAAGATTCCATGCTCCGGCATATTAGAGATTTCACCTAAGAAAATCATAGGTAAATCATCGGAAAACGGATATTCAATTTGTATATCTTTCTTTAGCGTAACAAGTGCTTTTTCTTTAATCATCCAAATCACCGAATTCAGTATTAAAAAACCTCGTATATCAAGTCTCGATCAGCATTAAGTTCATTATCAAATTTAACTAACAAATATAACTCTCCTGCGGGGGATTCACCTACATAGTATCCTAAAGCAAAGACGCCATAACAGCCGCTAATATCAAACATTACATCCGTAAGTTCAAGTTTTTCCGTTTTATCATCGTCAAACTTTTCTTGTATGATTTGACGAGCAAAATTATCAAGCGTCTCAAGTTCTGTAGAAAGTTTTATCATGAGGCTATCTTTGATATAGCTTAAGCTTTCTTCCTTATAACCTGAAAAGCTAAAATTCAATTCCTTTGCAAGCTTACAGCTTGTAAAATATATGCCTCCTGCGGTTTCTTCCCAGTTTATGCCATTCCACAAAGTCAGTAGTTCATCTTTATTCATAAGTCACCTTACTAAGCTTCCATATTGCAAATTGCTAAATTCTCAGCCTCATCGCTTATGAAAGCGTGATTTCCCCATATATCAATCAGCCTATATGAAGCATATCCTCGTGGCAGGGTTATATCTATAATCTCATTATCTTCAATCCTGAGAAGTTTCTGTTTACCCTTCCATTCATCGGTCTTAAATATAGGTGAGATTATCAGCCATTTTCTATCGCCTGATATCTTTCCCCTCACGCCGTGCTTGCCCTTGAGCCTGCTCAGATTATCTCTTCCCCATATCTTATCCGCAAACATTCCGTTTTTTGATATCTCAAGGAACCAGTAATATCCTATAACTCCTAACCCAGCAGGATTAATAATACTTCCTTCCAAAAAACCGTATATATGCCCATCTTCTTCCGTTATCGAGCCTATCATCGGAGTCTGATAGTTAAAATCTACCTTATCAAACTTACCATCTGCACGCTCTATTGCATCTAGATGTTTTTGTCTTATACTTTCATTAGCATATACACAGGCTGCATCAGCTATCCACTGAGCCTTTTTACTAGCAAAATCAACACTTAAAATGGCAAAGCTATTTGTAGCTTCTAGCGAATTCCCACACCTACACACGATTGGAAATTTACCATTTTCGCCACATACAGCTATTTTCATAGGTATTGCATTTACAGGCCAATCTTCGACTTCGATTTCTTTCCACTCCGCATTTATATCAGTCAACATCCATAACTTCTTTGTTGCAGGGCATAAAAGCATAACTCCTTCGTTACACGATAAAATCACAGGTTCCTTCCAGATATCTCTCTCATCCTTCGCTTCCGGACTTGATATATATCTAAATGTATCTTCTTTTATCCATACTAAACCACAACCAGTGTCTTCTATCTCTGATGAAAAAAACACGATTTCATTTTCCCCGTGTGCTATCATGTTTTTTGCTGCAGCTGGACTGTACTTAAATGATTTATCAATTAACTTAGTCTCTTCAAATTTAAAACTTTTAATTATTTTTAACTTCATGCTCATTTGTCTTTAATCGTAATAATACACCCTTACACAATTCTTTTTTAATTTTTTCCTTAGCTCTGCAATCTCTACTTCTTTACCCTTTGATTTGCCTACGAAAAAAGCTGTGTTTCGTCCAACACGCATAGATATCGAAATAAAGTATCTATCTCCGTTACATTTTGGTCCTCGTATCAAATTAATAGAAATGCTTTCTATATTTTTTATAAGAAATTTCCTCTTGCCTGGCATTAAACCACTATGTATATATAGATATCCATCTTTGATATTATATGATGAGGAAAACTTTCCTCCGCTTTTCTTGCTTATTGAAAGTCTTCTATATATGATAATCAAAGATATGAGCGCTAATACTATGGTAATATTCCTAATAAATCCAACTTGAAATATATCGTTAAAGCCAGTTAACAAATATTTTAAACCCATTATTTTCCTCTTGTTACGTTAATTTAAGAATTCGTATAATCTACTTTTCTTGTACTTCTTTACCACTAAAATACTCTATATCTATTTCGAACATTTGCACAGCTCTTCCAGAAGACATTATCTCATCAGTAATTAATTCTTCGTTTGGATAGTACTTTCTTGCGAAATTTTTTAGTAGTTCTATTGAAGCTTCATCGTAATCGAGCAGATGGCAACGGCCAAATACAACTACACTCTGTAAATAAGGAGCCCATTCTTCATCCCTAAAGGTCTCTCTACCGAAAACCGTAAAGCAAACCTTGTCATCTGCTTTAATTGAATCATACTTATGTCCACTTCTTGCACCGTGGAAATATATTTTTAGATTCGCTTCATCATAAAGGTAATTGACTGGCACAGCATATGGATAACCTTCATCACCAATAACCGCTAAAATACCTCTTCTAGACTCTTTTAGAAGTTCCTTTGCAGCCTCATCTGTAATTGCGTTTTTCTTTCTTCTAAGTGCTCTAAACATATTCTACCTCACTTCATCAACAAATTAGATGTTTATATTTTACCATATATTTACTAAAACAAAACTCTCTACTATCATATGATAAGGAGTCATACATCAAAATTCAACAATTTCTCTATCAAAAAAGTGATCTAAGCAGATGATTACATCTACTTATGACCACTCTTTTAAATGGGGGATTATTTATTTTAAACTATGTTTTGAGAGAAAAATCTAATATGTATTACAGTTATAATGGTTTATTTATCAAAAGCAACTATTACTACTTTGAAGTTTTTGCTTCTACTTGCTTAAGCTGTTTTGTAAGATTTTGAATCATTTGACCTAGCTCTTGCAATGCTTGCTCAAGTGCTTGAGCAGATTGTTCTGTTTTATTTGAGGACTTATTTTTAGAAGAATTTCCGGGAACTTGTCCCTGTGAGTTTCCCGGACTTCCTTGCCTGCCAGGATCTCTTTGTGGCGGTTGTCCTTGTGAGTTTCCCGGGCCACCTTGTCCGCCGGGACCTCCTTGTGGTGCTTGCCCTTGTGAATCTCTCGGACATCCTTGTCCGCCAGGACCTCCTTGTGGTGCTTGCCCTTGTGAATCTCTCGGACATCCTTGTCCGCCGGGACCTCCTTGTGGTGCTTGCCCTTGTGAATCTCTCGGACATCCTTGCCCGCCGGGACCTCCTTGTGGCACTTGTCCTTGTGAATTTCCCGGACCGCCTTGCCCGCCAGGACCTCCTTGCGGCGCTTGTCCTTGTGAATTTCCCGAACCGCCTTGTCCGTTTGTATCACTATGGTTCCCATTCTGCTTACTCTTTGAAGCCTTTGATCTATCATTATTAGTTTTTGATTTATTATTCTTATTTGATTTAGATGAGTTTCCGGTTGACTTGCTCGATTTACCGGATGATGCATCCTTTGAGGAACTTACTTGTGTAGTTTCTTTATTTGAATCATCTGCATATGAAGTGCTTGCCAATAGCGAAACTCCCCCAATACTTGATACCGTTATAACACCTGCTAAAAGGGATGCTACTAATCTTTTATGAATTACATCTTTTTTCAAGACATCACTTCCTTTCCGTTTTTCATTTGTGATTTAACTTACTTGCATTATGCACTGACAAAATGTAGATGGATTGGCAAAAATGTGAAGTAAGTATACAAATAAAGACAATGAAATGTGTATATCTCGTGTATGTATATAATCCTTAATACATGAATAAACTAAAACAAGCCTTGTAAATTCAGTACTTATCAGGCTTGCTCTTATATCTTATCTTATTTTATATATTTATTTTTTCTTGTTTTTTAGACTCATAATTCCATGCCATATACAAGTAATAGGATGGTAAATAATCATGCGCGGCCCGCTAAATCTCATGACATTGCGAATTTTCTCCCTCATTTCAGGTGAGTAACAATGTACATTGCAGTTATTACAAAAGGTTTTTGTCTCCATAAAAGGACATCGTTCGCTTCGTTTCTGAGAATACACAAGCAAGTCATTGCAGTCCTCACACAGTCCGGCTGCATTTTGATCCTTATGATTCTTCCTGCAGTAAAGTTTGATCATCTGAGTAACCATCTTCTGCTCTCTTTGTCTTTTTACATCAAGCTTATCCTTGCTCATTTTCTATCCTTTATTACATGTCCTATTTATCTATTTCTAGTACTTGGTATAATCCTCGGGTGCAGACTCATCAAAGTGTATTTTCCTATCAAAGACAGCCGTTTCATCTATATGTGCAAAAGTACTCGCGCCATAATCCCTATATCCGCTGTGCCCCGTGCATACGGCTTTAACCGGCTTACCCTTAAGCCTATCTCTAAGCTTTATCAAAGATTTCTTATTCATATCAGGAAACTGTGTGAAAAAATCAAAGAAGGGATATCCCCCATTTTGATTGATTGCAAGGCAGTCACCACTTATCAAAACACTATCATCGACTATATAACACATATGCCCAAGAGTATGCCCGGGCACATGAATGGCCTCAATCCTTACTCCATCTACATCTATTACTTGACCATCTGAAAGTAAATTATAGCCGTGGTTAAGGCTTACACCTACATTCAGCTTCACAAAGCCCAGCTTTGTCATTCTATGCATCTTGCCGGTAATATACTGTTCCTCATCCCTGCCGATGTATATTTGAGCATTTGGAAATATATTGTTGCCATTTTTGTCAACTCCACCGGCATGATCAACATCTACATGAGTTATAAATACATTTTTAATATCCTTCGGATTTATACCTATCTTCCGAAATTCCTTCTCAAGACCCGGAAAATCCCTGTGACCGGAGTCAAATGCAACAGCTATTCCTTCTTTAGTATAAAACCACATATTCACATCGTCTTCCCTAATGCATGATACTCCGTTTGGGAAAACTCCTGAATTTGATGGATTTACGGCTTTTGTCCCCTTCATTAGATGCTTCTTTACATGCTTATCAAAGAAATATATAGTTCCCACAAAATGCTCCTTTCGGATAAATTCAGATAGTTAAAACTCTACAACGCATCGATCTCTTTTCTAAGAAAATTGCAATATTCTACGTTGTCCCTAGTAATCTTGGTGCAGTGTCCATATCCATCCCACAGCTTTAAATTGGCATGTGGATAGTTTTTGGGTAGGAACTTTTTGGCACCCTTTAAATCAAGTTCCTTTGAGCCATATGTGAATAGGCATTTCTTCTGTTCTCTTTCTGTCAAAACAGGAAGTTCGACAAATGCACAGTCATGAATTATGCTTAAGATACTGTCCTCATCCATTGCAATGAATGTATCAGCCATAGTCGAGGCTTTTTCTCCGTAAAGCCTTGTCATCTTTTTTACTGCAAGCTCCCTATTCCCTACAGCCTTTCGGTGTTTTTTTATGAATATCTTTTTTAGAAGGAATTCCTGAATCCATGAATTTTGCCAAAGACTACATCCCTCAAATATTACTTTTTTTATCTTAATATCTTTGTGTCTAAGTAGTTGCAAGAGGACTACGCCTCCAAGAGATGCTCCATACGCAAGTTCAAGTTCCATTATTTCATGAGCTTTTAGATAATTGTAGATCTCTTCGGCTTCCTCTTTTGATGTATGGTATGTCTTATTCGCAGACCTGCCATGCGCTGAAAGATCCGGGATGATATATCTCAAATCATTACCGAGATTATCTGCTAGTAAAATTTTCATTCCTTCTGCTGAAGAAAGCATGGGGTGAATAAGTAAAATCGTCCTTTTGTTTTCCGAATTTAAATCGAGAGCCTTCATTTTGCCTCCAAAGTGTAATCTATCAAGGCGTTAGTTTACACTAACATCCTAACACTAGAACTATTAAATTTCAATACTTTGCGATTACAAAATAGGGAGCATGCTATCTGGCTACTCCCTAAATTCTTATTTACTTAATTAAACCATGTTTCTTAAGAAAATCTCGAGCTACTACCTCGGCAGATTTTCCCTCTATTCCTACCTCATAGTTCATCTTGCTCATCTGTTCTTCCGTAATCTTACCTGAAAGCTTGTTAAGTATCTTCTCAAGCTCCGGATGTTTTTCGAGCAGTTCAGCTTTCATGAGCGGTGCTCCTTGATAAGGTGGAAAAAGATGCTTATCATCTTTCAAAATCTTAAGCTTATATTTTGTAATTTCAGGATCGGTTGAGTAAACCTCCATAATCTGTATTTCACCTGACTGTATAGCACTGTAGCGAAGTGCAGGCTCCATCGTTGCAACATTGAGATTTAACCCATATACAGACTTAAGTCCTCTGTTTCCGTCATCTCTGTCATTAAATTCAAGAGTAAATCCGGCCTTCAACTTGTCTTCTACTTTCTTGAGATCTGATATTGTCTCGAGGTCGTATTCCTTTGCAACATTTTCAGGAACTGCAATAGCATATGTGTTTTGATATGCCATCGGTTTTAATAAAACAAGATTGTCCTGATTCCTTATTCCATCTCTTGCAGCCTCATATACTCTTTTAGAGTCCTTGCTAACTTTAGGTGCAGGCTTTAATAGGCTTCCCGTTATAGTTCCGGTAAACTCGGGATATATATCTATATCGCCTTTTTTCAGTGCCTGATAAAGGAAATCCGTCTTCCCGAAATTTGGCTTAAGCTGAACCGAAATATCGCTGTTTTCCTCGATGAGAATTTTATACATATTCATCAAAATTTCAGGCTCAGGTCCAAGCTTGCCTGCGATTACAATATGCGCTTTTTCTTGCTTTGGTATAAGCTTAGGGACATATGACGCACCCACACCTAGGAACATCAAAGCAAAAGCAAGAAATACAACGCGTAGCTTGGCCTTTTCCATCTTCCTTAGAACTATATTAAATACTATTGCCAGCACTGCTGAAGATATAGCACCTATTAAAATCAGGCTCGCATTTCTCCTGTCTATACCGAGCAAAATGAACGAGCCTAGGCCTCCTGCCCCTACCAGTGCAGCTAGGGTTGCCGTACCTATTATCATAACAGTTGCTGTTCTAATTCCGGATACGATGACCGGCATAGCAAGGGGAAGCTCAAAAGTCTTAAGTCTCTCCCACTTGTTCATTCCAAATGCGACGCCCGCCTCCTCAAGGCTGGGGTCAATTCCATTAAGTGCAGTAATAGTATTTTCCAATATCGGAAATATTGCATATATCACAAGAGCGGTTAACGCCGGCATGGTTCCAATTCCCATGAGTGGAATGAAAAGGCCCAAAAGCGCCATCGATGGTACTGTTTGAAAAATACCGGCTATCTGTAGCACCCATTTTGATGCTCGCTTATGCGTATTAAGGTAAATTGCAAGCGGAATCGTCAAAAGTATAGCGATAAGCAATGTCAAAAGCGATAGCTGAAGGTGCTGGCCAAGTGCCTCAAGCCACTCACTAAATCTATCTTGAAATGTCAAAATTAAATCATTCATGTTTGCCACCTCCAAATAGATTTGCAACAAATTCATTTGCCGGATTTTCTAAAATTACATTTGGCTTATCAATTTGACATATATGTCCACTCTCCAGCACCGCAATTCTGTCCGCGAGAAGCAGTGCTTCATCTGTGTCGTGAGTCACGAATATGACTGTAATTTTAAATTCCTCGTGTAGTTTTCTCGTCAAAGCTTGAAGTTGCTTACGCGAGATGGCATCAAGTGCTGAAAACGGTTCATCCATAAGTAGAATTCTCGGCTCGCCGATTATAGCCCTTACTATTCCAACTCTCTGTTGCTCTCCTCCCGAAAGCATGCTTGGTAAACGGCCTGCATACTCATCTGCAGGAAGTCCCACCATCTCTAAAAGCTCAGCCGTATTTTGTTTGATTTTATCCTTATTCCATCCCTTCATCTCCGGGATTATTGCGATATTTTCTGCAACTGTAAGGTTTGGAAAAAGAGCTATCTGCTGAAGTACATAACCTGTGGATAGACGTAAGTCTCTCTGGTTATAGTCTTTGATGCGCTTATCGTCCATGTATATGTTCCCATCTGTCGGTTCAAGCAGGCGATTTATCATCTTTAACATCGTCGTCTTACCGGAACCCGATGGTCCGACAAGAACCATGAACTCACCGTCCTCAATTCTTAGATTTACATCCTTGAGAACAGATTTTTCGCCATAGTGCAATGCTACATGTTTATATTCAATCATTTCAAACCTCTATTAGATATTATCCTTAAGCGAAATAGGTTTACGTCCCAAAACAAGTTCAACATCATTTGATAATCCTGTACAGTATCTTTATATCCATCTTTTCTATTGTAAAAACTCCTCATAATACCCCCTATCCTCATCCTTAAATACATTGAATACGATTCTATCCATCGCACCGGGATTCTTTGTGCACCACTTTTCAACAGTAGATGTCGCAATCTGAGCCGCTCTTCTGTTTGGAAAGCGGAATACTCCTGTTGAGATGCAACAAAAGGCTACACTTTTGAGACCATTTTCTAAGCACATATCAAGTGTATTACAATAGCATAAAGCGAGTTCTTCTTCCTTTTTGGGCGTTAGACCTGAGTCAACTATAGGTCCAACTATGTGTATAAGCTTCTTTGCCGGAAGATTGTATGCATCTGTCAGCATTGGAATTGCAGTGGACTGTTCATAGCTGCTTCCGTATACTTTTCTAAGCTCTTTCATCTTGCGATTACACTCGTCTCTAAGCTGCACCCCTGCAAAAGTATGTATCTGGTTATCAATGCATGTGTGCATCGGTATAAAACAACCCAGCATTTGAGAGTTTGCAGCATTCACTATGGCATCAAGCTTTAGCCTTGTAATATCTCCCTGCCATATTGAAATATTATCCTTAACTGTAGCTATATCAGAAAGCTCAACAATTCCCTTTTCCTTAGCACATTCTTTCAAATAATCATCTTGAACCTTGATTATCGCCTCTGACATTCTCCCCGGCATGCGAATATTCATTAAAGAACGCAAAATACGCACTTTCTCATCTTTGTCATTTGGAATCTTTATATCTTTGTAATTCTTTGAATCGGCCTTAAATCTCTCTAAAAGATAATCAAGCCTATCGTTTTGTTTGTTAAGTTCACTCATATTTACCCCTTAATCCTTGGTTCAAATTCAATATCTTAACAGTTACATCTAATATATATTAAAAAGGTCATCCTTGGAAAACCGCAGTTCACGGTTTATTGAATGACCTTCAAGTTAAATTCTATCTGAATACCACTTGTCTTCACCGGCAAAGGCATAATATTTTTCATCAATAAGCCATTTATTATCGATGAGTCTTAGCACAAACTTGTGCTTCATCTCCGTGGCGCTTATATACTCTATAATCACAGTCGCAATGTTTGACCTTTTCATTTTAAATTCTATCTTAAAATCATCGCCCTTAGCATAGGAATACTCGCTGGGATATCCATATGAGGCAGCATAGTCCTTAGAAAGAAGTTTAGTGCTGACCCTTCCATCTATGAGTTTCGTGTAACGATCATAATATTCCTTAATCAAATCCTCCCACTTAGGGTGAACCTGATGTTCAGGAATGTTAAGTTCTTTCTTTTCTACTTCGAGAGCCTCATCTCTTTCAAAAATCTCTTCCTCAAGTAAGGTCAGCTTCTTTAGTAAATCAAGAAGTGGCTTAAGAATTTTATCAGCCTTTTTCTCGTATTTTGGTGATGTATTTAGCTTAAGTTCCATTTATTATCTCCTTTTCTTTGAGAACATTATATCAAATATTTAAGTTTTATAAAGGAAATGCTCCTACTTATTGTAAACAAATCGATGTTTAGACTTCAGACTTTTGTGCTATAATATTAAAATATTTGTATTTGACTATTTAGATTTAAGGAGATTTAAATGGAAAGAAAACCATTTGATAAGAAAAGGATTTTATTTTTGCTTTTTCCGGTAGCACTGTGGATAGCAAATGAATATCTAACTGATATATTGTTCATCATTCCTAAAGTGCTACTGAAATATCTTCCGCTTAGCGACAATTTTGTCAATAATAGTTTGAGCTTTATAGACGCAATCATTTCCATATCCTTGATTATAATTTACTTTGTTCTATACAAGTTAATGTTTAAGGAAAAAGTCAAACCGGAAGTCAGACTTTCAAAAGCTCAGTCGTTTCTATTTACTATAATCATATCTTTCGGTGTTGGCGGAGTATCGACAATTTGGCTTGATTTCTTTGAATATATATCAAAATATTTTAAAATACTTAACAATCAGGTAGAGACATTCTCTACTCTCTACGACGATATGGAACAAAGTCCTTATATTTGGACACTCCTAGCCATTGCAATCGTAGGACCTATTGTCGAAGAACTAATGTTTAGAGGCCTGATATATAGGAGTTTGGAGAAAGCTATAGAAATACCATGGATTCCAATTATTGTATCAGGTGTAATGTTCGGTACATGGCACGGAAGCTTCATACAGGGAGTTTACACTGCAATTCTAGGAATAATCCTCGCCTACTACTATAAGAAAACAAGGTCGCTTTTCCTGGTAATCATGGTGCATATAATAAACAATTTTCTAAGCACTTTGCCGCCGGCATGGGATACGGATTTCAGCTATTCACTAATCCTCGTAATTTCATATCTATGCATAGCTCCAATGATTGCTATACTGGTTTATTTACACCGTAAAAGTAAAATACAAGTAGAAAGCACCGCCATATAGCGGTGTTTTCTTATGCATCAAATTCAATTACTTGTCTGCCTACATCTACTGTTGCTTTGACTCCGAAAGGGATAATTGCCCTCGGTGTCGCGTGCCCAATGTTAACATTACATACGATTGGCAGCTTTGGATTATCGATTACCTCGACAAGAATTTGCCCGTATTCCTTGGCAAAAACATTGTCCATAGGTTTGCCTACAAGTACACCGCTAAGCACATCAAAGATACCTGTATCCTTAAGTGCTTTTATCATCTTTCTATACTTATCCGGAGACGCTTTCTCTTCACTGCTCTCGATTAACAGGATTTTATCTTTCCAGTCATCAAGATTAGGAAAAAGCTTATACTTTTGACACATCTCAACCGAATCGCTGTGATAACCGTTATCAAAAATATCATATATGCTTTCTATACAGCCTCCCAGTATCTCACCTGTAAAAACTGTACTGCCCTGCAGCAAGCTGAATCCGGTATCCTCATGCATGATACGCTTTGTGCCTATAGCATCTATACTAAAGTCCTTACGCTCTTCATACCATACATCGCTTGGTTCTATTTTACTGATTTTGCCGGTTCTTATCAGCTCTAAAAAATATTTTTCCGTATACGGCAGCATGTCCTTTTCAAGTTCACATATATCTGCCAAAAATGATTGACCATAGAATGTTTTTATTCCCAGTTTATGGAGCATCAAATGGTTCATCGTCGTATCTGAAAATCCCAGAAATATTTTTTGATTAACGGCATTTTTCAATTCATCATTGTCAAATAGATATGGCAATAGACGGTATGTATCATCACCACCTATCGCACATAAAATCATATCTATTGAATCGTCTTTGAATGCCTGTATTAGATCTTCGGCCCTCTTATCAGGATGCTCGCTTATATACGATAGTCCCTTGCGTGCATGCTCCATGAAGATTATATTAAGTCCAAACTTTTTCAGTCGATCAATTCCTATTTCAACTTCATGTTGTACAGAATCTTCACCTATGATTCCGCTGGATAAGCTGACTATACCGACAGTCCTAACTTTGTTTATAGCGTGTTCATCCATTCCTTAAATTCCTCCTCTGTTGCTTCGTTTAACATCTTTCCTTCTTTAAATATTCGAGTCAGGTGCTGAAGCTCGCCTTTTGCCTCTATCGTCAAATTCTTTTTTAAGATATTTTTCTGTCAAATAAAGAACTACTCCATAGCTTAATAGCTGTGTTAAAGTAACGCCAAGACCTATCCATCCGATAGTATTATTATCCTTATTTTGGCAAAAAGGCATGATTACAACCGCTAAAATTGTTGTAGGCAAAAACATTTTCAATGAGTTATCAGCACAAGATTTTTGTGCAAACTCCCATGTTTCGCTATTCTTTGTGGAACGCGCAGTTCTATACCCCATCCAGCTATTAACCGATTTGATTCTCGGACAAAAATACCACATAAAAATCAAAGACAAGGGCATTAACATGCAAATCAAAAGCATAGATATCCAAGTACCCATAGTTGCACCTCTCAAATTCAATTATCAAATATAATCAATGCTATAGCCGCAAGCGAAATTGCTATCCCTACTACAAATTCCATCAATCCAATCCGGTTGGCATAGCTCTCTTTCTTACATCCGGCTCTAAGTTCTTCCTCGAAGCCTTTGACGAGACTATACTTCTTCCTAAAATGAATCAAGTAGCCTGATACGGCATATTTCAATCCCAGCGAAAGCGCAAGTACTTTTAAAACTAACATATTACTCCTATCCGGATATATAAAACCCTATATTTATTATACAGATTGTCAAATTCGTCTCTCTGAGCATAGTCTTCAAGCAGCTCATCATCGCCTTGCTTGATTTTACTAGCTCTGCAATGACTTAAACAAAGCCTTGCAACCCTGCTCTATCTCATTATATGCCTTATCAAAATCATTGCTGTACCATGGATCTGAAATGCTTCTAGCATCTCCCGTATACTCAAGCAAAAGATGTGTCTTATGCTTAGCATCCTTTCCAAATACCCGCTCCATATTTTTGATATTCCGCGTATCCATCGCAATTAGAAGATCATACTTTGATGCGTCTTCCTTTGTTATCTGTCGAGCCCTCTTTCCTTTGCATGAAATACCATGTTCATTAAGTTTTTGCTTTGCAGGCGGATAAACCGGATTGCCGATCCCATTCCAAATTTCCTCAGTACTGGTAGCTGCGGAGTCGACTAAAAAATCATTCTCAAGCCCGGCCTCTGCAATAATTTTCTTAAATATAAACTCTGCCATTGGCGAGCGACATATATTGCCGTGGCAGATAAAAAGGATTTTTGTCATATGGTTCACCTAAATATCGTCAGTATAGTTTCTTTTATAATAAAACAAACACGCAAACGTAATCAATGATAATAACAATGTCGTAATCAACGATCCTATAAACATATATAGGTTTATATAGCTAAATATAACTGACATTGCTAACATTGTATAAATAGATATTAGCATCGCTCTTTTAGTAGCCATTCCTGCTATCTTTGCTTTTCTTTCATCATGTATTTCGTTATATATACGAATCAAAGCCTTTTCATTTTTCGCATACTTTATATTTCTAACCAGATATGACATGACTATTATACCAACTATTATTACAAATCCAAGGTAGAATCCTTTCATGAAACTGGCAAAATTATCGTTTTTATATCCATTTGTGAGATGCCTCAAATTCAAGACAGATAGTATCAACAATAAATTAATAGATGACAAAATAGCATTTTGTTTTTGTATTTCTTTTTTTGCTTTTTCTAATCTCTTATCCATGATTTAGCCCTCCTCATCAATATCTGTGAAATCAAATACTTCTTCTATCTTAAGCCCAAAATTCCTGGCAATCTTATATGCAAGTGGCAGTGAAGCTGTATACTTTCCCACCTCTATTGATGTTATTGTCTGCCTAGTCGTTCCAACTATATCAGCCAGTTCATTCTGCGAAAGTTTATTCTCTTTACGCAGCTCCTTTATTCTATTTTTCATTTAAATATACCTCTACTACCCTTTAATCAAAACAATGATTAGCAAAGTATACTTTGCATTTTTAGTATAGTTCACTTTGCATTTATTGTCAAGTATACTTTGCAAAATATTTTATACAGGTTCGTAATTAAGTCATAAATTAAGCAACTATATTTTAATGATTTATGATATAGAAAAAAGACCAGCAAAACTAGTCTTTTTTAGGGCATTCTAAATTATCGTGTGGGTGTGGGTGGACTTTAAATTATCGTGTGGGTGATTTTTACCCACTTTTTTGTCCGTGTGGGTGAACTCTAAATTATCGTGTGGGTGCAAAAAATCCCTCCATAGGATATGATTGATTTGCAGTCATAATATATCACTATGAAGGGAGGAATGTATCATTCCAAATATTGATTTTACCACACTTATGCTTAATGTCACTAATTCTGACATCAAAAAATCGGACATTACATCTATTGATGGTACCATTTTCTATGATATCATGCTTGTCCGAAAACCTATGCTCTGTCCTTACTGTAATGCGAATATGATCGGTCACGGTCATAAACTAAGGATAATCAAACATCCCGCACTTAGGGATCATAAAGGCATTATCAGATATTATGCAAATAGATATATTTGTGTTGCCCATGCGCTTTATTGCAGCGTCTATTTTAACTGCATCAGACATCTTAATTCCAGAGGACTCAATTAACCTAATCTCCATTTTTTTATGTGTAATAGGCTTATCACCCATTCTAAGTTCAATTAAATTTAGAATATCTGGTTCATGTTGCAGATATTTTAAATTGGGTCTAATCGGCTCATGACCAATAAATGTAGATTCCGCAGCAATTTCCAAAGATCTAAATTTATCACTTGAACTTTTCACATCTACATCAGCTTTGGCATTTACAATTTTAGGTAATTTTGCATTTAATTTTTCAGAAACATCTTTTTTACTTGATTCCGTGCTCTCTTCTTTGTAAGTAATCTTAAAGTGTTTTGCTCCTAAATCATATGCAATTTTTTCCAGCTCACAAACCCGTGCTTGCTTTAATTGCTCAAAGTAAATATCTAGATCTATATAACATTTAGAGTCACTTGGATCTACATAATATAACTCTGAATTTTTTCGTGGGAAGAAATTAATGTTAAATAAACCAATGTGCTCTCTATATATGTTTAAAACCTTTAATCCATCAACTACTTCAATGTGTCCTATAATCCATCAACTACTTCAATGTGTCCTATAGAACCATCACAGATTCTACTTTCCTGATGTTTTTTATCTTTTTCTGTTATACATATCAACCTAGGCAGATTGCGTTTTATTTCCTTTAAATCGGAGCTGAATATAGGATTTAAGTACTTAAGATCAGAATTATCCTTGCGTTTCTCCATATTTGCTTTAATACCATCGACTTTACTTTTTGTGCCGTCAATTACTTTACCAACTGTCTCGCTTACATCTTTCTTGTCGAATGCTCCATCATCGTTTACATCGATATGTTTAATAACACTTTCTTTTGTTTTACCAATAAATCCTTTTAATCTATCTTGTTTCTTTACTTTATCATCGGTATTTGCCATTTTGAACGTTCCTTTCACTTATTGTAAATCAATATTTTTATATCTTGCACTAACAAACCCTGTTATTCTAATTAAGGGTATATTCCACTCCCCTGAAATATTAATTACGCATTCAACTTCATCACCTATATCATTTAAGGCAACAAATACATATCTTCCTATTTCTTCATTTCCGGTGATTCTCTCTATTTTTGACAAATTACTATTATCAAAATACAACTTAAATTCATGCCATATTTCTTCAACAATATCAACTGACAACTCGGTCTTTGAATTATATTCTATCCCAACCTTACAACGTTTCTTTTTTCCGTTTTCATCAGCCTTACATACCTTTGTGGTTCCCTTGCTATATGTCCACTCAATATACTGAAGCACTTCAAACTTTGATACAATCAAATCTTTAAATTCGCTCATTGTACCTGTTATATATTTGCATACGGATTCAAATGAATACTGTTCCTTCATATTACTCTCTATTAATATATTGATTAAATGACTGTTTCTCTAAAAGTTTTATATATGAATAACCAACATTTCCAAAAGTTAAACTATCTCCTAAACAAATTACTTTCGTACTCATAAATTATCGTTTCCTACCCCAATATCAAACTCCTTTTTAAGTGCACTTTCTGTCAAGTAAATAATGACTACATAGCTTATCAGCTGTGCTAAGGTAACGCCAAGACCTATCCATCCGATAGTATCAATATCCTTATTTTTGCAAAAAGGCATGATTACAACTGCTAAAATGATTGTAGGGAAAAACATTTTCATAGAGTTACGAGCACACACTCTCTGGGCAAAATCCCAAGTGCTTTGGTTCATCATAGAACGTGATGTTCTATAGCCCATGATACCGTTGACTCTTTTGATCCTCGGACACACATACCACATGAAAATCAAAGAAAATGGTACCAGTAAAGTCATTATAAACATAAATATCCAAAATTTCATTGTTTGCATCCCTTAAATATCAACAATAATGATTATATTTAATATCAACCATGAAAATTCATGAAACCTTCTACTGTAGTATTAAAAAGTTCATCCGAAAAATTGAGTCTCATCATACTTGTACCTTGAACAGCAAAATATGCCGTGGTTTTATCAGTAATAACCTTAAGTAGTGCTTCTATACCATGGTCATCAATATCAAATAGATACCCAAATTCAACCTTCGTATACGCTAATTCATTGTAGTCAGAACCTTCCTCTAGTAGACCAATCGCAACATCGGCAATATTTTCCTTTAGCTCCTTGTTGTTAATTTCATTTGACTCTTTAGCTCTCAAACTTAAAACCTCCCTAATTAGTTGTGCTTTTATTCAAACACAATCAATGCTAATGCTGCTATAGATATTACTACTCCTATAATAAACTCAATTAAACCTATCTGACTAGCGTAGCTCTCGGTCTTACGTCCAGCTCTAAAATCCGCCTCAAATCCATTGACTAAATTATATTTTTTCTTAAAGTAAATTAGATAGCCAAATTATGAGTAGCAAATATATCATTTCTAATCTACAGCCATATAACTATAATAATAGGTATAATTGTCATAACTTTATCAATGAGTTTTATAATTTCACCACTTGCCTAATGCAAAGCCTAGTACTCTCAGAGAATCGAAATGCAGTAATTTTGATAACAAGTATATTAAGCATATTTCAAGCCATATTCTTAATTCTATATTTTCTTAAATAAATACTGGATTATAAAGTATTTTAACAAAGCAAAATAATGCAAAATATAAAAGCAAGCGCTTAATTTCACGTTTGCTTTTATGATGCTATTTTAATTAACTAAATATGAAAAATCTTTGTCAAATCCTTATTGAATAATGATAACTATGATTTACGTCTTAGCCTTATACCTAAAGTCAAAACAAGCAATGTGCTCGTCAATACTGCTACGTATAGAGCCATAGGTGAATTATCTCCTGTATTAGGATTCTTAGCTTTGTTGTCATTCTTTACATGTGGCTTTGCAGGAGGCTCTGTCTGCTTGTCTTTATACACAGCATATACATCTGTAACTTCCTTTGTAAATTCTGCATTTCCATCAAATTTCTGTCCTGTCTCAGCATTTACCCAATGTGAGAAAATCTTTCCTACAGGTGCAGCAGGATTGGACGGAAGTGTTCCTCCAACGAGTTCAATCTTATTGCCTCGTATTGTTGTCAGAGTCTTGAGTAGCTTGCTCGCATCATTATTATCAAGCGCATCCTTATTTTCCCAGAAATTTATCTTTACAGCAGGTGCCCAAACATATGCTACTCCATTATGATTCTCCCCAACATAATATGTGTATGAAGGGTGCCCCGGATTCTTAGGATCTGCTGCGATATTTATTGCTCCATTGGCAAATCCTTTTATGTCAAAACGCGTCAGAGCCTCTCCTGAAGTATTTACAGCCTGTGTACTTACAGCAGAACCTGTCGTAACAGCCTCCTCTACGCCATTAACTACATGTGTAGCAGGATTTTCTAAAACAGAACCGCCGATTATAACAGATCCGTTTGTTCCGCCTGTAAGCATAGGAACTGAACCGTTATCTACGCTCTTACCCTTTAATGAAACATGTGACTTGTCATGAGCTACAAGCATGCTGCCATCAAAAGCGTAATCGTATCCTTCAACATTTAAAATACTATTATCACTGACAGCAACTCTTGCACGCCTAACACCGCTTTTAGCCACTCCACCTATAGCTTTTACATTGAGCTTAGCTCCATTCACAAGCAGTATTGTGTTATAAGCGTTATTAGCTGCATTTATGCCTCTGCCTGCTGCACTTGTATTTATTTCAAATGTAGCCCCATCTATCTTAAGATGACCTGAATTTGGAATAACCATTCCGTATCCTTTAGCACCGGCTCTTTTTTCGTTTATTACCACCTTTGTATTTTTACCTGTGACAGTCATTTGACCGTTCATATATAGGTCGCCAAAGGTTCCATTTCCGTTATTTTCCAGTGTCATCTGTGCGCCATCTGATACATTAAGATTTCCACCATCAAACTCGACTCCACCTTCGTCTCCGCTCTGAGCACAATTTTTAACAACGAAGTTCCCCCCTCTAATGTTAGTTGTATTACCTGTTAACAGAGCATAAAAACCATATCCCGGCGCACCATCAATGGTAAAATTAGTATTGTTGAAATTGAATACTACAGATGCATCATTAGACCATATACCATAATTGATTGGCTTATTAAGTAAAAAACTTCCCGAACCTGTAAATGTAGTCTCAGAGTTTGCATATCCTCTAAAGTCTCCGCCATTAAACGTAACCTTTGCACCGGAGTTTGCCTGAATGGTTACTTTTCTTCTAATATCTACAGGTTTTGTCATTGTGTAGTCGTATGTTCCTGACGGAAACTCAACTACGTCATAGGCATTACCTGATGGATCCTTTGTCGTTCCATCTATTATAGATGCGATCTGATCACCCGTCTCCGAACCTGTAGCTGTATATGTGCTGGCAGCATACACCATACTCGTAGGCATAATCATCATCAAAGCTAACAAGAATGTCAAAATAAGTGCGACACCCTTGCTGCAACGAATTGAAGCTTTCATATCTATCCTTCCTTTCTAAAAACATACCTTGCTTTTATTAACGTAACTATTATACCGTAGATTTCTTCAAAATACACTAAATTTATATAAAAATATTATTTTTTTAATCATTGTTAAATGTAACTATAATTGCTTATATATCGAATCCTTATAATAGCAGTAATATAAAATCTAAAATTGCCTCTCCGCCTTCGTTTAATCTGCATCAACATAGAGATGATATTTTCCGCAGTGAAGGCACTTAAACAAATATCCACATATAGCTCCGTCCTTAACAAGATACTCCTCTACATCAGCAAATTCACCCCTCTTAGCATACTCTTCAAGCACCTCATCAGCTATATCCATAGCCTTTAGCTCTCGAGTTCCAACTGTTCCCATATATGCACAGTAATCATCGCAGCATGAAAGCCAATGCTCACCTTGCCAGCTTAGGTAACCAGGTGTGCGATGGAAAAGCTCATCATCCTTTTCTTTATTCGGCTCACCATGCCACTCAGCATCCTGCACAAAGCTTGCGTCAAACTTCATTGCAGCTTCTCCATTTGATATACATGTAGGACAAATATACTCCACATCTTCAGTGCAATATGGAAATGACGAATAGTAGACCTTGCTATTATTACCACAGCAAGGACAGATCTTTTCCTCGCCCTCATCAAATGAACCGGTCGAAAGCGGATCCGGATGATATTTAAAATGAGGCAAGTCCTTTAGGCGTTCTCTTCTTGCATTCATCTCTGCAACAGTCAAAGGTCTGGGTAAAGCAAAGTCATTTCCACGATTATTAGAAAGCTCCTGAAGATTGGCTAACTTCTTAATTTGTTTTCTATCATTCTTATCACATAAGCCTATGAATATCTTAAACGCACTTTCCATCAAACCGAGCTGCTGATATACATCAACAAGCACTTCCTTTGCTTCCTTCTCCTCTATCAAAGCTAGTCTATCTGCAAACTGATAAAGTGCTAAGACACTCGCCTTATCCCCATCTTGGGCATTAAAATTCTTCTTAAGCTCTATGTATTCCTTTAGATATTCATTCATTTCTTTTTCTCCAAATCCTGCTTTGACAAACTCGCACTGACTTTTACTTCCGCAGTTTTTCCAACAATGCTCCGCATCCCACCTATTCAATATCAATATTTTTATATCTTGCACTAACAAAGCCTATTATTTCAATTAAGGGTATATTCCACTCTCCTGGAATATTAATTACGCATTCAACTTCATCACCTATATCATTTAAGGCAACAAATACGTATCTTCCTATTTCTTCATTTCCGGTAATTCTCTCTATTTTTGACAAATCACTATTACCAAAATACAACTTAAATTCCTGCCATATTTTTTCAGCAATATCAACTGACAACTCGGTCTTTGAATTGTATTCTATCCCAACCTTACAACGTTTCTTTTTACCGTTTTCATCAGCCTTACATACCTTTGTGGTTCCCTTGCTATATGTCCACTCAATATACTGAAGTACTTCAAACTTTGATACAATCAAATCTTTAAATTCGCTCATTGTGCCTGTTATATATTTGCATACGGATTCAAATGAATACTGTTCCTCCATATTACTCTCCTTAATACTATATATATGTTTTCTATTCCCAAGTTAGGGTCTTAAGAATTTCTGCAATTTCTTCAGTATCAGGAATGTCCTTTACTCTCAAAAGATTTGTGAGGTCAAAAATTCTTGTTCCCCTACAACTACCTGAAGATACTTTTCTAAAATCTGTTTCATAAAATTTTTCTACAAAGAAATACCTATGTTCAACAGTTTTTAAATCGTAGTCGTATTTTTCGCTATCTTGAATTGCAAATTCAATCAGCCTTTTTCTTTCCTCCGTTAATTCCCCAAATTCCGAGTTAAATTGTAAGCCATCTTGTTTCTCGATTGCTGTAATACGCGCACATACTTTTCCAATTGCACGCATACTTTTTTGTTTATACAATCCGATATAATCATGAGCTCTAAACCCTCTCTCTGATTTATCATAGTAAAGATTGTTAGATATATTAAAGTCCATTGTAGCTCCAGCAAGCTGCATTCTTATATACTTCCAGGAATCGTAATTTGGAATAAGTTCGTCTTTATAGCAGTAATCCAAATAATCATCTAATATATCTTGCATTTCGTAATCTCTAGGGTCTATGATGTCACTAATTTCATTTATCAGTTCTTCAAAAGTCGTATTTTTATGCATAACATTGATATTATGCAGACAATTATATTCTTTTAATAGCTTTTCAAATTTATTTAGTTTTGTTTTATTCATCCTTTCTGATGATATTGTAATTAAGATTTTATATTTTTCATCCCCAAATGAATTTAAATGTTTCTCTAATTGATCTAAATTGAACCAATCCGTCATTTTAGTTTCAACAATAACCTTAAAGCTTTCCTGCTTTATCGTTGCATCCGGTGTGCTATCCTTGTTTTTCTCTTGTAGAACAAAAACAGGCTCTAACTCAACTTCATTTAAGAAATTTTCGAAATTTCCCTTTAGAAACTCAAAAAAACGATTTGTTGAATGCGAATATAAGCGTGATAGTAAGAGCATTGTATTCGCAGTAGCAACATTCTCTTTCTGATGATATCTTTGAAAATAATGTATCTTCATTTATTTCTTCCTTAACAATATATCTTCTATATTACATTATTACTTTTCGTTTTCGCTTAATACTACTTAAATAAACTACATATGTAATGCTACAACTACTATAATTATCTTTCAATATTTTTTCTAGTACTTCAAATTTCTTTCTTACTTTTTCTTCGCTACAAAATAATATCTATGAATTTTTCCTTCTATTGCACCTTCTTTTTCAAGAAGTTCCTGGGCTTTAAAAAGATTATTTTGATATTTTTCTACAGAAAAGTTTGGGAATTCCCAATCGATTATTCTTGCAAACCAAACAAGCGCTCCCACATCATAGAATTTAATTGGATTAAATGATTCACCTTCTTCTAAAATTTCAAACCCATTTTCTTTGAATTCCTGTACAGCAAATTTTAAGTAGGCTTCAGGAAATGGGCAATCTAAGTCACCTATCAGTAAATTCACCAATTCTCTATCATTTTCAGCACCGACTTGTTGTGTTAGAAATAAACCGCCTTTTTTTAGGACTCTTTTAAGTTCATTTATTTCATATTTTCCATGTCGATTAGTAACAACATCAAAATATTCATCATCGAAAGGAAGCTTATCTCCTCCATCCGCCGGTTTGAAGTCGATGCCTAATGGCAATAGTCTATCTTCACAAATTTTTATATTGGGTTCATAACCCTCAATTGCAGCGCATAAATTTGGGCTATGATTAAAAGATAAAAGGAACTCTCCACCACCCGTTTCCATATCTAATAAGCAATCCGTGTCTCTAAGATAGGTATTTATTATTTTTCCGAAATCCCAAGGCAGATCATCTTCTTCCGTATACCTGTTTCTAATGTGAGAAAAATCCCATCCTTTTATATAGGCAATTTCTTGCTCATGAAGCCAGTTATCAACAAGCATCTGTTTATTCATATATATCCTTCTTTCCATGAATCGTTTTCTTGGGCTCGCCTTGCATAGGACGTACATCTGCTTTCCCATCGCTATTTTGCAACTCGCGAAAGTAGTGTTACGCATTCCGTCGCAGTAGCTCGCATCCATTCAAACTTCGCTTTTGCTCGTTTTCTTGGGCTCGCCTTGCGTAGGACGTACATCTACTTTCCCGTCGCTACTTTGTAGCTCGCGAAAGTAGTGTTACGCATTCCGTATGCTTTGCCCACACAAAGTTATCGTATGCTTTTATATACTTTACTTCGTAGCCCATATTTTGGAAATCTACGAGGTCGATTGCCATGGTCTTTGGATTGCATGATATGTATACGATTTCGTCAACTCCATAGCCTGCTATCTTGTTTACTGCCTTCGTTCGTATTCCAACTCTAGGTGGATCCACTATTATTGCATCCGGAAACTTTTCTACCGAATCTAGAACTTCGAATACGTCTCCACAGATGAACTCGCAGTTTTCTATACCATTTATCTTTGCATTTTCTTCAGCTGCATGTATCGAGTCCGGCACTATATCTACTCCTACCACATGCTTTGCCTTTGATGCAACGACCTGCGAGATTGTTCCTGTCCCGCAGTATAGGTCAAATACAGTCTTCCCCTCTATATCATCAAAAAGCTTTATAGCATCCGTATACAGCTTTTCTATGGCATTTACATTGGTCTGAAAGAATGAGAACAGATTTACTCTAAATTCAAGACCTAGAAGTTTTTCAAAATAATAGTCTCTTCCCTCTATTATGTGTTGCTCGTCACAGTTTACCGCATCTGCCAGTCCATCGTTTGTTGTTCTTGCAATACCGACAAGTTTATTGTTTAAATCAAGCGCTTTGATTCTTTCTGCCCATCCCTTCTCATCAAACTCGCCCTCTGAGCTTGTCACAATATCTACTACGAGTTCCTTTGTTCGAACTCCCTTTCTGATTAGCAGATTGCGAAGAAGTCCGGTATGAGTACGCTTGTGGTACTTCTTGTATCCCTTTTCTATTGCAAAATCCAGTGTGCATCTGAGAATCTTATTGAAATCCTCATCGACAAGCTGACAGTGATCAACGGTAACTATAGACATAAACTGCCCTGATTTATGCATCCCAAGTGTTATCTCGCCATCCTTGACCAGATCTCCAAAGGTATACTCCATCTTATTTCTGTATCTTGCATCTTGTGGACGTCCCTCAATTCCTACGTAAACAGATGTATCTATGCCGTTGTTCTCAAGATATGACAAAACTAGCGAATTCTTATCCGCCAGCACCTCCTCATATTCTTCCCCGTTGTACTTACACCCACCACAAAACTCACGATGTGGACAGGGACTAAAATTCTCCATATTTATCGTAAAACTCTTTCTTAAATTCTAAAAATCTATCCTCTTCTATAGCCTTCTGTATGCCTTCCATCATCTTCTCCAGAAAATAGATATTATGGATTGACAAAAGTGTGCTGCAAAGCATTTCATTTGCCTTAAACAAGTGACGCAAGTATGCCTTTGAAAAGTTTCTGCACGTATAACAGTCACACTCTTCATCTAAGGATGAAAAATCCCTCTCAAACTTTACATTCTTGATATTAAGCTTACCGTTTGCCGTCGTAGCCATGCCATGTCTTGCAATTCTCGTAGGCTGAACACAGTCAAACATGTCAATTCCACGCTCTACGCCCTCGAAAATATAGTCAACAGTGCCAACACCCATCAAATATCTGGCTTTCTCTGACGGAAGATAATCAACACAGTTATCTAGCACTTCTAACATGAGTTCCTTAGGCTCGCCAACGGAAAGACCACCTATGGCATAGCCGGGAAGATTTAGCTCAACTATCTGATCTGCACTCATCTTACGTAAATCGCTATACATTCCGCCTTGCATTATTCCAAAGAGCGACTGTCTCTCCACATCCTTGTGAGCATCTTTACAACGCTTTAGCCATCTTGTCGTCCTCTTTAGAGAGTCCTCAACATATCGTCTGTCTGCCGGATAAGGTGCGCATTCATCAAAGGCCATTATGATGTCAGCACCGAGTGAATTCTGAATCTCAATGGCAATCTCAGGTGAAATGAACTTCTTTGATCCGTCAATATGGCTTCTAAATGTAACACCTTCTTCAGAAATTTTTCTCAGCTTTCCGAGAGAAAATACCTGAAATCCGCCGCTATCTGTCAAAATAGCATGATTCCAGTTCATAAACTTATGTAGTCCGCCGGCTTCCCTAACAATCTCATGTCCCGGCCTTAGAAAGAGATGATAGGTGTTTCCTAAAATCAATTTGGCACCTGTAGCTTCAACTTGCTCAGGTGTCATTGCTTTGACCGTAGCTTGAGTACCAACCGGCATAAATACAGGTGTCTGGATATCACCATGTGGTGTATGAAGAACGCCTCTGCGCGCTCCACTGTTCTTATCTTTTCTCTTCAGCTCGTAGCTGACTGCATGCTTCATTAATAAACCTCAAATTATTTATCGTCAACATCTTCGTAATCTACATCAATGTATCTGTCGCCCATTGCGTTTCTATTATACTTATGCATTGTTCTACCAATACCAAATGCCATAGCGATGTTAGATATTCCATCTCCTATGAGTACTATACCTATGAACAGCATTAGCGCACTGGCTGATGAGAATGGGTTAACGAGCACTATAAATGCTACGACAGCGAAAACAACACCTGACAAGCAAGCAAGCTTCCACTGATTATATCCATACTTCTTAGAATTGAGTGCTGAAACTATTGCATTGATTCCATGTACGAATAGAATTAGGGCAACTACTGTTCCAACAAAGTTTACAAATGACGCCGGTCTAATTACAAGTACAATACCAAAAATAAGACTTATAATCGCAAATGTCATCGTCGTATATGTTCTATATGTCGTAGTACGCTGCATGAATTCACTGATAGCAGAAAAACCTCCTGCAATAATCAAAATCCATCCGATAAAACGTATAATTGAGATAATTGCACCGCTAGGATTTGCACAAATCATAATACCTATGATGATTGTCAAAAGTCCGGTCAGCATCATCCCCCATTTCATTGATTTTATAAATTCATTCATATCTAATCCTCCTATTCTATAAACATGGCATCGCCATAGCTGAAAAATCTATACTTCTCTCGAGCAGCTTTCCCATAAGCCTTGAGTATGTGTTCACGGTCGTAAAGCGCTGAAACCAGCATCATCAAAGTTGACTTCGGCAAATGGAAGTTCGTAATCAAGGAACCGATAATTTTAAATTTGTATCCCGGATAAATAAATATATCCGTACTTCCTGAACCGGCTGCAATCAGATACTTTCCGCTTTTTTCATCGAAGTAAGCTGCGCTTTCTGCAGTTCTCGTCGATGTCGTTCCAACGGATATAATCCTTCCGCCTTCCAAAACAGTCCGATTGACAATCTCAGCAGCCTCTTCGCTGATTGAATACTCCTCAAAATGCATGTGATGCTCTTCAATAGTCTCACACTTAACCGGTCTAAATGTACCAATGCCCACGTGAAGCGTCACAAATGCAATTTTAACACCCTTTTCTTTAGCTTTCTCTAAGAGTTCGGTCGTAAAGTGAAGACCTGCCGTAGGCGCCGCAACGGATCCCTCCTCATGGCAATAAACCGTCTGATAGTCGTCCTTATCCTCATCGTTACTGGGTCTTGAAATATATGGTGGAAGTGGCATTGAACCTATTTCTTCGAGCCTTTCCATCAAAATACCATCGTATTCCATTTTGACGATTCTCGTACCATCTTCACCGTAGTCAAGTATCTCGGCTCTGAGCTTTTTCCCGTCCTCATCAGAGAACAAAACGCTATCACCGGGTTTGAGCCGTTTACCTGGTCTCACCATCGTCTCCCATATATCGCCATCTACTCTTTTGATTAAGAGAAATTCGACTCTTGCGCCGGTTCCTTCTTTGATTCCATAAAGTCTTGCCGGAATGACCTTGCTGTCATTTAGCAGTAGGCAGTCACCCTCCTTGAGGTATTCCAATATATCAAAGAAATGCCTGTGCTCTATACTGTTTTCCTTGCGTCTCAAAACCATCAGTCGGCATTTGTCCCTATCCTTCTGTGGCTTTTGAGCAATCAGCTCCTCCGGAAGCTCATAATCAAAATCGTTTATATGCATCTATTTCTCCAAATTACTCTGCATTATCTTCCTGTGCATCAATATTTTTGTCACCGCTGTATGCAATTCCAAGGTGCTTATAAGCCAACTCCGTAGCCATTCTACCCTTCTGTGTCCTGTAAAGCAGCCCTTGCTGTATCAGGTATGGCTCATAGGCGTCCTCAATCGTAATCCTTTCCTCACCAATCGATGCGGCAATTGTATCTATACCCACCGGGCCGCCGTTAAACCTCGTTATAATCGCATCAAGAATCTCTCTATCAAGTTTCTCAAGACCAAGTGCATCGACACCAAGAGCAGATAGTGACTGCTGTGCTGTTTCAAAGTCGATATGTGATTTCCCGCTAACCTGAGCAAAATCCCTGACACGCTTAAGAATTCTGTTTGCAACACGCGGAGTCCCTCTTGAGCATCTTGCCATCTCGTAAAGTGCATTCTCATCTGCAGTCACACCAAGAAGTGATGCCGATCTACCTATAATATTGATAAGTTCATCGCTATCATAAACCTCAAACTTGTCTATGACACCAAATCTATCTCGTAATGGTGCTGAAAGGCTACCTGCCCTCGTAGTTGCACCTATCAAAGTAAACTTCGCTATATCAAGCCTTATCGACCTTGCAGACGGTCCTTTTCCTATAACTATATCAAGCACATAGTCCTCCATAGCAGAATAAAGAACTTCCTCGACTGACCGGTTAAGTCTATGTATCTCGTCTATAAATAGAACGTCGTTTTCGTCCAGGTTCGTCAAAATAGCAGCAAGATCTGCCGCTCTACCGATTGCCGGACCCGAAGTTATTTTTATATCAACACCAAGTTCATTTGCAATGATTCCCGCCAGAGTTGTCTTACCAAGTCCCGGAGGACCATAGAACAAAACGTGATCTAGTGGCTCACCTCTAAGCTTTGCCGCCTCAATAAAGATTTTTAGATTTTCCTTAACATGGCTTTGACCAATAAAATCATCAAGGCGCTGCGGTCTAAGTCCGACCTCCTGCCTCTCCTCGTATTCATTGGCACTTGTTCTTGTAATTCTATCTTCCATTCCTAATACCTACATCTGCTTTAGAGCAAGCTTGATATAATCTTCAATACTCAAACTCTCACCCTTGATTTTGCTAATGGCATTCTCGGCCTCCTGCTGAGAATATCCAAGGCTTATCAAAGCTATCTTTGCTTCAGAGCGAGTATCGTCATTAACAAATATCTTATCATCTATATGAGCGTCCAATTCAGTCTCATCAAAGCTTCCAAGCTTGTCCTTAAGATCTATAATGATTCGCTCAGCAGTCTTCTTACCGACACCATTTGCCTTTGATATGGACTTGCTGTCACCGGATGCAATTGCAAGCTTTAGTGCATTAGGGCTAAGAACACTCATTATCGACATAGCCCCCTTTGCTCCAATACCGCTGACGGTTATCAAAAGCTCAAATAGTTCAAGTTCCTCCCTATCTGAAAAACCGTATAGACTGATATCGTCTTCCTTGACTATCATAGAGGTGTGAACCTTGACCTCTTCTCCATCGGTTAACTTATAGAAACTTGATCCTGACGGAATCATTATATTAAAACCTATGCCTGAGCTATTCTCTACTATAATAGAGCTATCCATTTGGTGATATATAATTCCCTTAATGTATCTTATCACTTGATTATCCTCCTGCCGCGACTATGACCGTGGCAAATCGCTGCTGCAACGGCATCTGCGGTATCATCAGGCCTAGGTACTTCTTTTAGATTTAAGATTGCCTTAACCATAGCCTGAACCTGCTTCTTATCAGCTCTTCCGTATCCGACAAGAGCCTGCTTTATCTGTAAAGGCGTGTATTCTGATATCTCAAGTCCTGCATTTGCACATGCCAAAACGGCGATACCCCTTGCCTCTCCAACGAGAATCACCGTCTTTGCGTTGTTATTAAAAAACAGTTCCTCTATTGCAGCTTCCTCAGGCTCATATTTAGCAATAATGGCACCAAGCTCAGCATATATATGCTGAAGTCTCTTAGCTGCATCTACGCCTGCATCAGTTGTAATTGAACCGTAATCTACAACGCTGAACTTATTCCCCTTTAGGTCTAAAATCCCCCAACCCATAATCGCATAGCCGGGGTCTATCCCTATAATTCTCATATATTATCTCTCCTGATTTTCGCTAGATATTATAACATATGAACAGATGTTTGTCTAACAAGAGAACTCATATGTCAATATTTGTAAATCCCCATTCAAATTTCCTTTAATTATAACTATACATGTGTTATAATTATCAAAATAGGGAGGCATATTTGCCAGGAAGAGGTTATTATTATGCGTTACTCGAGACAAAACAAGATACTTGAGATTATTTCAAACAACGAAATTGAAACTCAAGAAAAACTAGCAGCTATGCTAAAGACCGACGGATTTGATGTTACACAAGCGACTATATCGCGCGACATCAAAGAGCTACAGCTTATCAAGGTACTGTCTCCAACAGGCAGGTATAAATATGCAGTAAGCACACAGCAGAATGCACCTATATCAGATCGATTTGTAAAGATTTTTAGAGAAACAATCACTTCATTTGCATCTGCACACAACTTAATAATCATTAAAACTCTTTCAGGTTGCGGTGCAGCAGCCGGTGAGGCTATTGACAACATAGGCTTGCCTCATGTTGTCGGCTCCATTGCAGGAGACAATACCCTTCTACTGATTATCGATAATGAGGACCATGTAGAAGAGATCCTATCAATTTTTAACAACATGCTTATTTTAAGGAATCACAAGTAATGATAAATCACATCAGTATCAGAGATTTTGCTATTATCAAGAACACCGATGTTGACTTTTACTCAGGACTGAATATCATTACCGGAGAGACCGGAAGCGGAAAATCAATAGTAGTAACGGCGATAAGCCTTGCACTTGGTAGCAGGGCTGATTCGTCGTTTGTTCGTTATGGGAGCGATAAAGCAATTATCGAGCTTTCCGGTGAAATAGACGGAAAAGAGGTCATTATTTCAAGAGAGATAAATTCTAACGGAAAAAATCTTTGTAAGTTAAATGGTAGACTGGTTACCTTATCTGAACTTCAACTCACTTGCCAAAAGATTGCAGATATTCACGGCCAGTATGATAATCAGTCGCTTCTTAATACAGAAAATCACCTTATGCTGGTCGATACCTATGGTTTTGATAAAATAAATGAACTTAAAAATGATTACGCTGATGAATATCAAAGCTACATGGATAAGAAAGCAAAGCTCAATAAGCTTATCTCCCTTTCTTCTGAGAACGCGAGAAAACTCGACTTATATAAGTTTGAGATAAGCGAAATAAAAGCCGCTAAGCTTGTTCCCGGCGAAGATACTGAGCTCGAGGAACGCCTCGACATGCTCAAAAACTCAGAAAAAATTACAAATGATGCAAGCCATGCCTATGAGCTTATAGATGGTGAACATGGTGCCTACAGCACTCTGGGTTCTGCCCTTTCGTACATTGAGTCTCTTGCTGAATACTCAGGAAAACTCAATGAACTCCTAGAGTCATGCAACGATGCTTATTATAGGCTTGAGGAAGCTGTATCAGTTTTAAGAGATACAGCAGATGAAATGACATTTGATCCATCTGAGCTTGATGAAGCGATTGAACGTCTAGAACTCATAAAGTCCCTTAAAAAGAAATACGGTAGCACAATAGAGGATATTCTCGCATACTGCGATAACATTGAAGGAGAACTTCTGACCATAGAAAACTTTGACGATGAAAAACTTAACCTAGAGGCCTCTTTATCGAAAAGCTACAATGCTTTGATCGCTGCCGGAAATAAGCTGAGCGAAGTTCGTAAAGCTGTTGCTAATGAGCTTTCTGAGAAGATTCTGATAGAGCTAAATGACCTTAACTTCTCGGGTGCAGCGCTAGAGATACGCTTTGACCCAAAGTCAATTCCTGACGAAAGCGGCCTTGATAATGTTGAAATTCTAATCTCCACAAACAAGGGCGAACCAATAAAGCCACTGGTTAAAACGGCTTCAGGTGGTGAGATTTCAAGAATAATGCTGGCAATCAAAAAGATAACGGCAAGCAGCGACGCTATTCCTACCCTTATCTTTGATGAAATAGACCAAGGTATAAGCGGACAGGCAGCCCACGTCGTCGGCAAGAAGCTAAAAGAAATCGCTTTTGACAAGCAGATTCTCTGCATCACTCACCTACCTCAGATTGCGGCTATGGCAGATACTGCTTATCGCATTTTTAAACGTTCTGATGACAGCAGCACATATACACATATTGAAAAGCTCAATTCTAACGCCCAGATTAATGAAATTGCAAGGCTCATCGGTGGTGAAAGCATTACAGATGCAACGCGAAAAAACGCCGAAGAACTCATTGAATCAGCTAAGAATATATAGTAAGCTAATCCCCACTACGCATGGGGATTTTTAGTACGAAAAATCCCGCATCTAGTTTAGTGCCGAATTTTTTCTCTCACCAACGCTAAATATTATACAACCACTTTTCCTTAAAATAAATGTATGAATCTATCTATCTTATCTACTCAAATAACTAATGTATGCATATTGCTACTACAAGAGGACCTAAGACTGTAAGTAAAATATTTCCCATAGCATATCCTGGTGTATATGCTATAGCAAAAATACTTGAATCATATTCCTCCACAACTCCGTTAAGTGCTGCTGTACACGTTCCAGCACCACATAGAGCACCAATGATATATACAGCATCCAACTTTAACACAAATCTTCCAAAGTAAACGGAAGCAATATGAGGCAAAATGGTTACCAAAATACCAATTAATAGTACCTTTAAGCCCATAGATTGAAATGCAGATATGAAGGAAGCTCCAGAAGTAAGTCCCACAATGGCTATAAAGAGATTTAATCCAACACTCTTACAAAACCATCGGGTTGCTTTAGGCATCAGTCCATAGTTAGAATGTCTATCTTGATAATATCCGAACAGAAGTCCTCCAATTAAAGCTCCTCCACCAGATCCAAGTGTAATCGGAATTTTGGATACAACGAAGCTGATTGCACCTATTAATAGACCAACTACAAGCCCGATGCTGATAAAAGATATATCTGTCTCAGTTCCTGTATCCTTCACATACCCAAGTTTCTTTACAGCCTTAGAAATAGCAGCTTTTGGTCCCACCAATATCAAGTGATCAAGAGCCTTTAACTCCTCCTCTTCAGGGAGAATATCGTTATCTCTCATCCTTTCTGAAATGACGATTCCATTTTCTGAAAGATTCTTTATAACATCTAGAGAGAAATTGTTAGTTAAAACTATTTCTTGCTTTACCACATCTAGCCTAAGAGCTTCTGAATCATTAGTTTCCTCCATGCCAGAAGCTTCAAAATTTAATACTGCATCAAGAAGTCCTATAATCATAACTGTATCCTTCTCAAGAAGCTGCACATCCGGTGCAAGATTCACCTGTTTACCATCTCGAAGAATCTGAATTATTGTAAGAGAATCATCGTACTGTTCTTCAATGGAACCGATTGTTTTGCCAATAAGTTCTGCACCTTTTTCTAAGCAAAATGCACGTGCTTTAATATTTCCAACCACAGTGTTTTCCGAAGAAGACTCATGGAAATTTGTTTGCTCAATTTTCTTCTTAACTGTATCTGTCAAATTTGCACCAATTAACTTCGATGCACCATTTCTCAAAAACACAACTACCCCAATCGTTCCAAAAACATAGGTAAGTGCATATGCAACTGCCATTTGACTTTCAGCCGTTTTCAGTTCTGTTCCTGAAAGCATACCCTTCATAGTAGAATCCGCTGTTCCTAAGATTGCTGACTGTGTAAGACTACCTGCCAAAATTCCGCCAGCTTCTCCAGCTCCAATATCAAAAGTCTTAAACAAAACAATCGAAACTGCAAAAGCTACCACGGCGAAGAATATGGATAGGACAATAATTTTAAGGCCAGATCTTTTTAAACTTGCGAAGAATGAAGGTCCTACCTCATATCCGATAGTAAAAATAAATAGTGAGAAAAAGATTGTCTTCACCGTTCCGTCAATTTCGTAAGTTCCTGCCCCCTTCAATATTAGGGAAATGAGAAGTCCTACCAACAAAGTTCCTACAGTGGCACCTACCGTAAAGGATTTTATCTTTACCTTTCCAATAAAATATCCAAGTGCAAGACATATAAAGATAGAAATGACTGGATTAGCAATCAAATAATGAGCTATATCAGAGAAGCCTGTTACCGTAATACGTTGTGCTGTTTCAAACACTTCATGTGAGATTAAACCTATATTCATTTTAAATTCCTCCATACTATAGCTTTTTTTCTTTTGTATACTTTTCGTAATATTCTTTCAAAAGAGATATAATACGGTTTGCTATTTCCTTATAATCATTGTCCTCTAGGTTTGCTTCTGAAATTCTAACTGTACCAGGAGTTGCTCCAAAACCAACTCCTTCCATCAACACAACACCATCTTCCTTTGCTAGATGTAAAAGAAAATCTATTTCCTCAAATTCATTTCTAAGCCATGTTGCGAAGTTCTTATCATAATTTGTCTCTGCAAGTTGATATATGTCAATTAGTGTATAATATTTAGCATTGGAATCACTGTTATCCTCAGGTAAGCCTAATGTAGACATTAAATTGTGGTAACGAATCGCTGTAATTTCTTTACAAGCTTCAATGTATTGATCCTTTTCATTTTCAAGAACCAAATGAGTCATAGAGAAAAGAACCATCATAATCTGCTGCGGTGTAGATAGCCCGCTTGTATGATACAATCCAATAGATCTGCTGTCTGCACATATCCTTTCAACAAAGCCCATTTCCGAAGGATTAAATGTAACGATAGAATAATCGCTTTCTAGTTCTTTTTTCTTCTTCTCAGGAAGCTTCTTAATCAGTTCATCAAAAACATTATCTTCATTAATTGCTATAACTCCGAGTCTCCATCCTGCAACACCATAAAGCTTTGAATACGAATAAACCAAAATAGTGTTTCTTGGGCAAACGGAATAAACAGTGCGGAATCCATTTACAAAAGTACCATATACATCATCTGTTATAATAATAAGATCCGGACGCTTTACAACTACCTTTCTTAACTGTTCCAAAGTCTCATCTGTAAGACTACGAGAACCCGGATTTGATGGATTCACTAAGAAAAATGCCTTGACAGAAGGGTCCAAAAGCTTTTCAAATTCAGAATCTGGAATATGCCACTGATTTTCTTCCCTTGCTTGAAGATCGATCTCTGCTAAATCAAAATTTGATAGTCTCGGAATCTGAATATAAGGAGTAAATACCGGTGTGTTGATTGCAATGTGGTCTCCATCATTAAGTAGTCCATTATGCTTTAAGGAATCAAATATATAAACAATTGCAGCCGTACCGCCTTCTACTGGAAATACCTTAGTATTTTTTCTTAAATTAGCCTTCCCATATAGAATACTTTGAAGAAATGCATTGATGATGTGCTCCGTATTCTCCAAACAACGGCTAGGAACCGGATAATTATTTCCTATAATGCCATTTGTAAGCTCCAAAATAAGGCTTTTCTTATCTAAATCTAGATGGTCTACGCTATACTCCACGATCTTTTTAAGAAATACATCCACCTCATCGTCACGATTTAAAAAAGCATTGTACCTCTCCTCAATTCCATTGGAGTCAACATATCCAGCTAAATCTCCTTTATCTAGAGTTCTTTTGCATTCTGACACGCCAAATTCCATCAGTCTTGCAAAAGCTAATCTTCCCAAGGTATTAATCCAATTAGGATTTCCTCTTCCTGCATTCAAAAATTTCAAATGTTTCTCATTCTTTTCTGATAATCTCAACATATCAAAGCTAATTTCAAATGCACCAAGTTTTTCTAATTTTCTTTCGAAGCTCTTTGTAATCATATTTAATTCTCCTTTCCTTCTAACTGCATAAGTTTTTCTAACCACAATACAAAAAACCATCAACATCTTTTATATTTAAATTATATCATTCGCAAACCATTCTGCATATTATTTTTAGTTTAATACTGATAATGATCTCATTACAAAATCAATATCAAGATATGTGAATAGAGTATTATCATTAAGCAGTCTTAGAATTGATTTTTCAGCCTTTATCAGTCTATCATGTTTAGGTCTTGATTTGCCATTTTCATCATATGTTACTTCGCTTAAAAAACGCTTATGCTTCACAATCCAAGCTGTAAAACGATCAACCCATATCTTTGAATCTTCAATACTTTTTACCTCAAACAGATCCCTAGCTAATGCATAAAGCTCTAGACCTGCTAAAGTATTTGGTCTACTCGTCGTATATCTTTTAACCTGTGAAAACACGTGAAATACACATCTTTGATGCTTTGCCTTAGGCCACTTTCTCTTAAGGGCTTTTCTAAACCCCGTTCCACCATCTGATACAACCACTTTAGGTTCTGCTATACGCTCATTAGAGCCTCCCAGGCTCCTGAATGCTCATACCTGCATAGATACCACCCTAACACATAATCTTTGTCACAGCATATCAAAATACACGATTTACGTGATAGATATATGCCATCTAAATACAGTACATCTTTTGATTCTTCTATCTTTGGTGACATAACCCATATATCCCAAAACCTGGAGGTCTTTCTTCTAAAAGTTCTTCCGCCTCCTGACATATTACTTTGCACTTCTTTACTGAATAGCCAATTTAAGAACTACTGAAGCTGTTTAGTATCATTGTCTATCTTTGGCGTAAACGCTAACTTACAAGATTTACAAAACCACCTTTGAGTGCCAGATTTTATCTTACCGTGCTTTATACATTTGCAATTACAAATGGGACAATTAACCTGCTTCATAATATATTCCTCCAAGAACACTGATTCTAAGGAAGATATACCACGTTTTAGCATTGAAATTCCAATATTTTAAAGAGATTTCACACACACTTTTTGTCCACCCTTAATCTTCTTTCAAAAAAGATTAAATCGCCATACACATTGAAAGTTCAATGTATATGGCGATTTTCATCAACACTTTTTGTCCTATAGCCCTGAATGCGGGATTTGTTATTTAAGTATTAGATTCTCCTATAGCTATTACTCAACTACTGAGAACGGCTTTGGAATTCTGCTTACGTTCAGATTCATAAGCGCATCTGTGCACTCAAGTACATCTACAAGCTTGTCATCCTTTGCAGCTACTAGCTTAACCTCAATTGGTTCTAGAACGCCACCGAATACCTCACCAACTTCTGCATACTTGTAAAGAGCAACTTCATCGTCCATAGCCTTGCTGATATCTTCTTCGTCTTCGAATCCGAAATCAACCTCGAATACGTGTGCTAGCTCTGTTGCAAGCTCCCAGTTGTTGAAGTCAACATCCTCTTCGATTGCTGACTCTACAGGAAGAAGTCTTCTCTCTGTATTTGTAAATGTACCATTTGCACTTGCTGAGCCTGTTCCTGGTAGGAATACATTAGCCTGAAGAGCTGTATCAGTCAAGTAGATGTCTGATACTACTAGGAATTCTAGTCCACTTAGATCTACGCCAGCTGGATCCTCACCGAAGATGATAAGTCCCTTAACACCTTCCATAGCCTCAGATCCTGCACGGATTCCCATATCTACAAGTCCCTGTGAGTTGTTCTTAGCCTTAACTTCTAGGATACCGTCTCTTGGACTTCCGATATGTCCTGAAACTACTGCAATGCCAGCTAGAATCTCTGCTGCTGCAATACTGATTACATTCTGCTCAAATACGATCATAGCCTTCTTAGCATTTGTGTACAGATCAGCGATTTCCTTAACTTCATCGCTCACCTTTGCTCCAGCTACAGATGCCTTGAATTCATCAAAACCTTCTGCTGCGCACTCACCCTTGTTTGCAATTACTGCATTTGCAAGAGCCTTTAGGAATGCTGTGCTGTCTTCTGTCTCAACAGTCTTGTATGCTCCTGGAATCTCTGTGCTTGCTTCAGGTGTGTTGATAACAACTACCTTTGCTCCAGCTGCGGCAGCCTGCTTAATCTTGTTCCAGATTACAGCTGCCTTGCTCTTTATGAAAGCAGGGACTAGGATTACTTCTGTTGAAAGAAGCTCATCAATTGTGTTAGGTGAAGCATCAAGTCCAAGTACATCTAGAAGTGCATTGTGTCTGTTATTAAAGCTGAATACCTTTGCTCCAAGAACTTCTGCAAACTTCTTCATTGTGTAAGCTTCCTCGTTAGTATATCTATCTGAGATAGCAACTGCGATTGAGCCTGCACCATGTCTCGCCTTAACTGATTCTAGGTTCTTAGCAGCCAGAATCAAAGCTTCATGGTAATCTGCTTCTTCCATCTCGCCGTTTAGGCGCTTAATCATTGGATCTACAATCTTGCCTTCGAGCACTGAAGCATCAAATCCCCATTTACCCTTAGCGCAGCATAGTCCCTTATTTACGTAGCCTTCCTTATCAGGATTTGCTTTAATCAGCATATCTCCGTAGTTTTCTAGGTCCATAGTACATCCAACTGCACAATTTGCACATGTTGTTGTTGTAATTTCAGTATCTAATGGAATCTCCTTAACCACTGTCTGTCTCTCCTGAATAGCACCGACCGGACATACAGATACGCATTGTCCACAGCTATCGCATGCAGTTGTCATAAGCGGCATCTCCAGTGATGGCTTGACAACTGTGTCAAATCCTCTGTTCACAAGGCCAAGAGCACCGATTCCCATAACTTCGTCGCAGACTCTTACGCAGAGTCCACAAAGGATACACTTGTTAGGATCCCTTATTATGAACGGATGATCGTCGTTGAAGTCAATCTTTGTCATCTCACCGGCAAATCTCTCCGGCTCAACATCATACTCGTTTGCATAGTCGACAAGCTTACATTCGAAGTAATCGTGACATCCGCACTCCAGACAACGTGAAGCTTCCTTCATTGCCTGCTCAACTGTTAAACCTCCATAGATAATCTCTGTGAAGTTATCCTTTCTTTCCAGAGCATTTAACTGATCAGCCTTTTCTCTACAAAGTCTTTCTCTATCCTCAAATGTCTTTTCTGTAATATCGTCCTTTTCTACATGGAACCTTGGCTCATACTCGTAAATCTCACCATTTAGGTAAGCGTCTACAGACTCGGCAATCTTCTTTGCATCTGCGATTGATTCGATAGCGATAGAGATCTTATCGTTACCGCAGTCACCACCGGCGAATACGCCCGGGATACTTGTCATCATTGTCTTAGGGTCGTATGAAATTCCACCCTTCTTTGTCTTGTCGATTTCGAACATTGATGCATCAACCTTCTGACCGATAGCTAGAAGCACTGTATCCACATCAATAGTTTCTGTCTTACCTTCTACAGGTATAGGTTTACGTCTTCCTGAAGCATCTGCCTCACCAAGCTCCATAACCTGAAGAACAATCTGTTTAACATGACCGTTCTTATCCTTGATAATCTCGATTGGGTTTGTTAGATTCTTGAAGATTACTCCTTCCTCTTCACCCTCTTCGATTTCAAGCATATCAGCAGGCATCTCATTCTTTGTTCTACGATAGATGTTATATACGTTCTCAGCACCAAGTCTAACAGCTGTACGACATGCGTCCATTGCTGTGTTACCACCACCTACGATAGCAACATTCTTTCCTAGATTGATATGCTCATTTCTTACAACTCTACGTAGGAAGTCGATACCTCCGATAACACCTTCAGCATCCTCACCCGGGCATCCTACTCCTGTTGATAGCCATGCACCTATTCCTAGAACTACTGCATCAAAATCATTTCTGATAGTATCTAGAGGAATATCAACTCCAATCTTTGTGTTTGGAACAATCTGAATTCCCATAGCTTCCATGATAGCGATTTCCGCATCGAGAACTTCCTTTGGAAGTCTGTACTCAGGAATACCGTATCTAAGCATACCGCCAAGCTTAGGCATTGAATCAAATATTGTTACATCGTGACCTCTCTGTCTTAGGAAGTAAGCTGCTGACAGTCCCATAGGTCCACCACCGATGATGGCAACTGACTTGCCTGTATCCTCATCCATATCAGGAATAAATCTCTCATCTGCAGCGATATCCATATCCCCTGCAAAACGCTTAATCATAGCTATGCTAATCGGCTCATCAACAAGTCCTCTTCTACATGCGTCCTCACATGGATGTGGACATACACGACCAATAGATGCAGGTAGTGGAATCTTATCTTTGATTAGCTCATTCGCCTTTGCAAACTCGCCGTTAGCTACAAGACCTACGTAGCCCTGACAGTCAGTGTGTCCTGGACATGCCTTCATACATGGTCCTATACAATCACCATAGTGATTACTGATCAAAAGCTCCAGGTTTGTCTTTCTGATTTCGTTAACTCTCTCCGAGTTTGTTGAAATAACCATGTTTGGAGCAGCTACAGTAGCACAAGCCTTTGCAAGCTTAGGACTTCCTTCAATCTCAACCATACATAGTCCACATGAACCGTAAATCTCAGTTCTTTCGTCATAGCAAAGTGTTGGGATGAAAATGTCGTTTTCACGAGCAACTTCTAAAATTGTCTGTCCGTTAACGGCCTGAACTTCTTTGCCATCTATATTCATTCTGAATTTATTCATCGAAATAACCCCCTTCCTACAGTCTATCTATTGCACCGAAGCGACATGATTCTTCACACTTGCCGCACTTAATGCATATTGTCTGATCTATCGTATGCTGTTTCTTTACTTCACCGGTAATTGCGCTTACAGGACAATTTCTTGCACATGCTGTACATCCTACACATCTATCCGTAATGTTGAACTTAATCAAAGCCTTACATGATTTTGCTGTACACTTGTGGTTGTAAATATGATCCTCGTACTCGTTTCTGAAGTACTTTAGTGTTGTAAGAACAGGGTTTGGTGCTGTCTGACCAAGTCCGCAAAGCGAACCGTTCTTAATCTTATCAGCAAGTTCCTCAAGAAGTTCTATATCTCCATCTTTTCCCTTGCCTTCCGTAATTCTCTCAAGAATTTCGAGCATTCTCTTAGTGCCTAGACGACAGTAGTTACACTTACCACACGATTCTTTACGAGTAAAGTCCAGGAAGTATCTAGCCATGTCTACCATGCAAGTATCCTCGTCCATTACGATCATACCGCCTGATCCAACGATAGCACCCGTCTTAACGATATCCTCATATGTTACAGGTGTATCTGCAAGTGACTCCGGCACACATCCGCCTGACGGTCCACCAAGCTGAACAGCTTTGAACTCTCTATCGTTCTTAATTCCGCCACCTATATCGTTGATAATCTCTCTGATTGTAAGTCCCATTGGTACTTCTGCAAGACCTGCTTTTTTGATCTTACCGGCAAGCGCGAATACTTTAGTACCGTTTGACTTCTCGCTACCCATTGCAGCGAATGCTTCACCACCGTTTACAATTATCCAAGCAACGTTGGCATATGTCTCTACGTTGTTGATATTTGTTGGCTTCTGCCAATATCCCTTCTGTGCCGGGAAAGGTGGCTTTAGCCTAGGCATTCCTCTTTCACCTTCGAGTGAAGCAATAAGTGCAGTTTCCTCACCACAAACAAATGCTCCGGCACCAGCTTTGATTCTGATATCAAAGTCATATCCTGAACCGAAAATGTTTTTGCCTAGGAAACCCTTTTCTCTAGCCTGCTCCATAGCAATCTCAAGTCGCTTGATTGCAAGTGGATACTCAGCACGACAGTATATTATACCCTCTGTAGCACCCATAGCGAAGCCTCCGATAATCATTCCCTCCAGAACTGAGTGCGGATCTCCCTCAAGAACAGCTCTGTCCATGAATGCACCGGGATCTCCCTCGTCGGCGTTACATACTATGTACTTCTCATCTGCAGCGTTGTTTTTAGCTGCATTCCATTTGAACCATGTTGGAAAACCTGCACCACCACGGCCTCTTAGTCCTGAAACCTTAATAATATCGATTACTTCATCAGCTGTCATAGATGTAACAACCTTTTTGGTTGCATCATATCCGCCAACTGAAATATAGTCATTTATATCTTCAGGGTTAATAATTCCGCATTTATTTAGAACTACTCTCTGCTGCTTTCCTATAAATGTTTTGTCATCAGCTCCAATTGCGAACTCTTCTACCGGCTTTCCTCCCTTAACGTGTCCATCAACTATGGCCTGAACCTTATCCGGCTGAACCTTGACATATCTTGTCATCTCACCGTTATCATCATAAATGTCAACAATTGGCTCCAGATAGCATGTTCCTACGCAACCTGTGAAATCAAGCTTGACATCCAGATTCTCAGCAGCTAATACTCTTCTGAATTCTTCTTCGGTTTTCTTTGCTCCGGATGCTATTCCGCAGCTTCCCTGTCCGATTATAATCTTCATTACTGCACCTCCTGAGCTTTATTTCTAAGTTCATCGATAATCTTTACTACCTTTGCCTTAGTAAGCTCACTGTATGTTTCATCACCGTCGCCGGTCTGAACCATCATAACAGGTGCAAGAGAGCAACATCCTAGACAGGCTACGTAATTAAGCGTAAATAATCCATCTTCAGTAGTCTCTCCATCCTTTATATTTAAGTGTTCGCTTACTGCCTCACCTATGGACTCTGATCCGTTAACATGACAGGCTGTGCCCTGACAAATCATGAGCAGATATTTTCCAACCGGTTGTAGCCTAAACTGAGCATAAAAAGTCGCTACTCCATATATCTTTGCAGGCGCAATTCCTGTCACTGCAGCAATATAGTTTATTGCATCCAGTGAAAGGTATCCATAAATTGCCTGTGTCTTCTGCAATATGGTAATTAAACTTCCTGGCACTTTGGCATACTTCTCTAAAACCGGTGCTAATTCCTCAAATCTTGCATCCGGTTCTATCTTGCAATTAGTACACATATGTATTACCTCCTCCTCTTAATATATCATTATCAATATATAATCAACCTAAAATAATTATACAAAAGCAAATTGGTAAAATCAATTTGTATGAGCCGTTTTGAAAAATTTTTTTATTCTGATAATAAACTGAACCACAAATTCGAGTCATTCGTGGTTCAGTTAGCCAAAGCGAACACAATTTCGGTTCACTTGCATATTATACAATTAAATTCCTGCAATAAAAAGTTCTAATGCCATTGATGATTTTAATAGCCCTGAAGTGATTTGGGCACTTAGCTCGTATGCCGATGAAAGCACCTTTGACAGCTTATCTGTCGAAAAGCCACGTGCATATTTTGCAATATTTTTGATTCTGTATTCATTAGCCTTTAGCTTTGATGCAATGTCTCGTACTTGCATTCCCTCATCCAACATCTGCTTGGTGCAATACATAAGTTCAAACTGTGATACAATGCTACCGATAAGTTGAAACTCATCCGTACCGTCCCCCAAAATATTATGAAGCTGGGCAAAAGCCTTATCCTTTCGTCCTGCCGCTATGCTATCCAGCAAGTTAAATACAAATGTATCCTCGTCTCTTGTGACAAGTTCTCTTATCGCCTTTTCATCTATCACACCCCCGCTGGCTGCTATAAGCTTTGATATATCATTCATAAAGGTATATAAATCATAATCACTTTCTCTATTAAAATAGCCTGTCTCATCGAGTAGGAGATGCATGTTTGCATTAGAAATAGTCTTCTCAGCCTGTTTAAACCTCTTGTTTGCAAAAGAAGCCAGGTCTTTTCTGTCAAGTCTGTCAAAGTTATATTCCCTGCCTGCTTTTATAATTTCCTTGGGCAACTTCTTCCCCTTATCTATATTCCTTGCCGAGAATATCAAAATAGCCTCGTCCTGAAGTTTCTCTATACACGTGCTTAAGAGCTGAAAATCCGTATCCTTCATCGCCTGTGGCGAATCAGAAGAAAGCGCTTTCATCTCCTTTACAATTATCACTCTTTTATCGGAAAAAAGAGGCAATGTCTCACAAGCCTCGCATACATCCGTCACAAGGTCAGATGAACTCATTTCGGTCTCATCAAAAACCGATATATTCATTTGCTTAGTCGACACGCTGACATATTTATTTATAATGCTGTCTATTGCCCACTTGACCAGATATTCCTCTTCACCATGTATAAGCATTACGTTCTTAAGCTTTTCACCGCTTTTGAGGTCTTCAGCAAAGGTCTTATATGCGTGTTTTTTTTCTTTATACATCTTGCCACCTTTCTTAACTAGTTAAATTCTATCAAAAAAAGAACAAACACTCAATGAGTGTTTGCTCTTACAATATCTTCTATTCTTCATCCTTGATTAGATGCACTTACTCAAATAACTCCTTCAAGGTAAATTCATCACCCTGTAGATATTGTTTTCCGGTTTCCTTAGCTATGCGCTTGCACTTCACATATACTTCACGCATCTCTTTATTATGCATCTTTTTGACCTGACCACATATCGAAGCAGCCGTATATGAAAGTCCTGTTATGTCACTCTCACCTATGGTCAAAACGCTTTGACATTTGGGACAGGTGAAATCATACATCTTATCCAATAAGGTCCAACGACTTTTGATAGTCCAATTTGCCACATTTTCACCGCAAATTGGACATGTCTTAAGCCTCTTCTTTGAAAAATCCTTCGGGATTATATTCATATATGACATATCATCCCTAAACTTTTCAATTTTTTCCTTATTTATGGTAAATTTCTTAATATCTACTTCGTTTCTTCTGAACTTCATATTATCTTTCGACCTTAAAGCTAATTCTTCCCTCATCTGCATCGAGAGTGCACAGCGTGCCTAGAGGAAGCGTCATCATAGGTTTTCCATGTCCTGACTGCACATTACAAACTACAGGAATATCGAGATCTCTGAGTGCTGCAAGAGTCACCTCGTTCTCATCATAGCTTGGTTCTTCCGCGTTCTCTACTTTGGTGAACTGTCCAAGAACAATGCCTCTGCACTTATCTAACTTCCCGGCATTCCTAAGATGAAAAATCCACTTTTCTATCTTGCTCATCGGTTCACAAACCTCTTCGATAAAGAGTATATTATCTTCGCTCTCCACTTCAAAAGGTGTTCCTATGCTTGCAGACAGCAGTGATAAGTTTCCTCCAACGAGGTTTCCTATTGCTTTGCCTCCCTTGAGCTTCTTTATTTCATAGCCCTTTGGATTTTGATAATCAAAATCCGACTCCGCATTTATGGTATCAAAGAAGGATGTGCTTTCTTCATCTGTAAGACCGTCTATCATATTTGACGAAATCATAGGCCCGTGAAAGCTCACCATACCGCAAATTTGATTTAATGCCATATGAATGTTTGTCACATCACTATACCCCACAAATATCTTAGGGTTTGCTTTGATTATCTCATAATCTAGATATGGCATTAGCCTTGAGCTTCCGTCTCCGCCCCTAACACAGAATATGGCATCAACCTCAGGGTCTGCAAACATCCTGTTCACCCATTTTGCTCTCTCGTCACCATCACCGGCCATATATCCGGCAAAAACCTTGTCGAGATTGTCAGCGAGTTTAGTCTTGTAACCCATATTCTCTACACAGCTCTTAACCTTCTCAATTTTATCAGATGGAATCGCAGAGCTTGGACAGATAACACCTACGGTATCTCCCTTTTTTAATTGCTTAGGATAAAGCATTTTTTCAAAATTTTTCATTTTAGAACCACATTAAATTAACAATAACGGTTGCAGCGATTAGTGAAGCGATATCACCTAAAAGTCCGGCAATTACGGAATGTCTTACATTTGTAATACCTACTGCTCCATAGTAAACAGCTACGATATAGAATGTCGTCTCAGTTGAACCAAGCGCTACTGAAGAAATTCTGCCTATCTGAGATTGTGTTCCATATTCCTTGAGCAAATCTGCCATCATTCCTTCTGCACCGCCACCTGAGAATGATCTCATAATTCCCATAGGTAGAACCTCTGCCGGCATTCCAATTAAATTTGTAACCGGACTCAAGAGTTTTACAAGCCAGTCCATAGCGCCAGATGCTCTAAACATTCCGATTGCACAAAGCATTGCAACAAGGTATGGAATAATCATAATGGCTGTTGAAAATCCCTCTTTCGCGCCCTCAGTAAATGTTGAATATACCGGAACCTTCTTTATAATAGCATATAAACTTACAAAAGCAACCACAAGCGGAATTGCCCATACAGATATCAATTCTAATACATGTGTCATGGTATTGCCTCCTATTTTTCTTCCGGTAAAATTATCGGATCATCACCGATATAGTCTTCATTGATTTCGAGAGTGCCTGCTGCCATCTCTTTTTCAATTATCTTATCGTAGTTCCATCGCTTAAACTTTCCTAAAACAATGGTAAAGAATATACCTGTAACTGTCGAAATAGTTGTTGCAATTATAACCGGAGCGATAATTTCAGCTGCACCCTTTGATTGAACCCCTGCACGAAGACCGATTGCCGTTACCGGAATAAGAGTGATTGATGTCGTTGCAATTGCAAGTAACATACACTGTGCATTGGTTGCGATATTCTTTGTCTTATTCAAGGTCTGAAGCTCCTGCATTGCTTTTAGTCCAAACGGCGTTGCCGCATTTCCTATTCCTAGGATATTAGCCGCAAAGTAAAGCGCCATAGCCGAGTTTGCAGGGTGATCTGCAGGAACCTCCGGAAATAGCAGACGCATCAAAGGTGAAATAATTTTACCCAACTTGTCGCAAAGGCCTGCCGCCTCCATAACCTTCATGAGTCCACAGAAGAATGCCATAATGCCGATAAGCCCAATAGCTATATCAACAGCCGTTGACGAAAAGCTGAATAGGTTGTCAAGCACTGCATCCATCTTTCCAGTAAATGCAGCTGCAATTACCGCGATTACCACAAAGGCAACCCAAATGAAATTCATCATAGTCTTGTCCTCCTTAATAATTAAAAACAAACCTCTATAGTTATAAATGCAAAAGCTATGCCAATAAGTAGGCAAAATTTCACAGTCTAATTGTTTAAATTTAGGGGTTTTGTATAATAGCAATCTGAATTCGTCCTATTTTTAGGATAATCAATATATAAAACAGGACATATTTTCATTAATGATAATTTTCAAACTTAATTATGCAAAATCCTTGAATTAGAGTCTTATTTTTGATTAAATATGAAGTAATAAATCGGTATATTAGGAGGTAAACTATGAATAGAATCATATATAGACCAACTTCGACGTTTAGGCAGGTATTCTTAATCCTATTAAGCATACTTGTTATATTAAGATATGCAATCAATTTGGAGGTCAAAATCCACAAACTCAAATATCACGATGTTATAAACTTGCCTCTTACCACAATCTTATATGCAGCCTTATTCATTTTGCTGGTATTCCTGATATGCCTAAATCTTAAATTCATCATATACTTCAACGACAATTCAGTTAGTTACGAAAACAGGCTGCTGCGCAGAAAAACGAGCATTCAGTTTTCAGAAGTCAGATATGTTTTGATGAACAAAAAAGGAATACACTTTTACAAGAGTGAAGCCGGCTCCGATAATGTGCTTCTGAGAATCCCTTTCTATCGCTTTGGAAAGCTCGATGCTATTCAGGCAAATGCACTCTTTAAGAAGCTCATCGCCAATCAAAACATCAGGGTAAAAAAAGAATTCAAAATACTGCCGGGTTATGAAAACCACTGGAAAATCGCAGACCTGCTTTACGGATTGCTATCGCTTGTCGTATTCTTTCAGTATCCACTTCACATAAGACTTTTCATAGTCCTATTAAACCCTTAGAATTACAAAACCCTCTCTACTAGCGGTGAATGCCAAAGTAAAGAGGGTTTATACTATTTATTTATGTTGTTTATCGCCCTGCTCATCTTCATCGGGTTTGCGCATATTATCCTCAGCCGGTAGATTATCTTTCGATTTATCCATCAGCTTATCCATCATGCTTTTTCCTCTATTTTTTATTAAAAAAACGAAGGAAGCGAGTATTATTATTAAACCTGCAGCTATTTTTATTTTCATCATGATTCGTTATTTACTCCGGACAATATATTTCATCTCAATCTTTTACTACATTAAAAAGTGTTGTAACAGCAATGTAGAATGTGTATTTTCAGCCTTACTCATATATAGCAACAAATACGCTTGAAATTTCCTTACTAGCTGTCACAATTAAATAGTCATCAATTATTTATATGATAAAAACAATTTTATCTACACTAATACTATCATATATCTATCAAAAGCGTCCACTAAAAAACATCCACTAAAAAGATTTACACTCGCACTTATACATAAAATCAAAAATTACTAGCCAATAAGAGCATTCCGGTCTATAATTTCATTAATATTTAATTTTGTTATTTAGGAAAGAGGGACAATAATGCAAGATATGAGTTTAAATAATCAAAAGAGAGGAAATATCTCATTTATCGCACGTTTAGTCGTTATAATTGCATCAGTAGCAATGATGATATCAACAATTCTACCTTATGCCAGGGTTGAGCTTTACGGTCAAGGATTCACATTTAACTTCTTTATCATTAATGGAGAGTTTGGTGACGGTCTATTCTTTATTGTTCTAGGAATGCTAACAATACTATTTGCAGTTATTCAAAAAAAGATACCTTTGCTTATAGTAGCTATATTACTTTTACTTTTATTTATCTATGAGCTTGTACATGCTATAAACATTAAAAACATGTACGGATACATGCTGACTTTTAAAATTGGTTTCTATCTTGTACGTTTAGCGTCTCTTATAGTAATCGGATCAAGTATCTGCTACTTTGTAACTAAGAAAACTGTGAAGACAGTAGCAAGCAACACTCCTTCAGTTTCAAGTTACACTACAATTGGAAATCACCTAGATGAGGTTCCGGCTCCTGTTTCCACTGAACCGTTTTATACGCAGACTACTGCACCTGAAGTACCGGTCCAGAACTCGGTCCATATTCAACAAGAAACAGTTGTAGAAACATCTGATTCGGTCGCTGAAACAGTTACTGAACCTGTATCTACAGAAGAAAATCTCTAAAATAAAATGCATTTAAAGAATTAGACCTAGACCTAATTCTTTTTTATTCACTTGAATCAAATCGTCACCGCTATAAGACTTGCTATAATGAAGCCTATACACGGTTTGGGATTATGCCGGCTCACAACCTTAATATAGAAGTACTCCGATGCCACGAAGAATATAAATGCATAAAGCATAAATACCAATTTAACATTATTATATTCAACTTCTATAACTCCCCTCTGCAAAATATTAAAACTGTGATTTACCGTATATGTGATGTCCCCAAGAGTCGTGATTAATATGCTTAGAATTTTGGGAAAGTAATCGCTCATAAAATATATAAAGAAGCTGACTATTCCTAGCGGCACATAGATTGACATCAAAAAAATAACCGGAGAATTTGCCAAAACAGCTATCAAACTAAACCGACCAAAGCATACAATATTGTATGCCCCAAGACAAATCGGTAGTGCCATTATACCTAGAATTCTCTCATGCTTTGTCCTTCTTATATGAGGAAAAATAAAATCAATTATCAAAGCAGAAAGAAATGACAGTTGAAATCCCATATCAAATATACTATACGGATTTAACAGAAGTGAAACAAGAAGTGCTGTCGAAATTGCTGTCAAAAAATCAAATCTCATCACCATTTTATCTGCAATTATTTTTAAAAGTATAATCAATACCGCCCTGATGATTGAGACGCTGAATGAAGCTAAAATAACATATATTATGAGCATCAAAACCAGAATTATATCTGTTGAGTTACCTAATTTGAATCTCGTCTTAACCCACTTATAAACCATATAAATTATCCCTACATGAAGACCACTGACTGCAAGAATATGTGCTGTGCCGTTACCTTGAAACTCATCAATAATCTCTGAATCAATCAGATTTTTTTCTCCGAAAATTATTCCTGCAAAATATCCTCTGGAATGTGAATCTAAATTAGCTAAAAATAGATTTTTCTTATCGTTTATAAATTTGATAACAGTAAATCGGATTTTTGCTGAGTCATATACTCCGACCTTTGATATTTCAAGCTTTCTGCACAATGCCTTATAATCTATTCCTTTGCTATATAGATATCTGCGATAATTCCGCTTGTCATCGTTTGCCTCCGGAATGTTTAACTTTGCTCTGAAATTCACTCGCTCTCCTATCATAGAATATCTACATTTTTCTTTAGTTGATAACTTAACTTTGTAAACCTGCTGATTATAGATTTTACTATTAAAAATAACCTCTTTAACTTCGCACTCATACACCGGCATTCCAAACTTATCTATGCTCTCTGCACTTATGTATCCTCTACAAATGGCATCCCTAGATACAAAAGGCATTCGCTCAGCATTATAGTGTCCTAAAATTGATAAAAGCATAAGGATACACCCAAGCAAAGTAAAAAAACAATATCTAATTCTCAGCTCAAAGAAAGCTTTATATATAAGTGCCAAAATCCCTAAATATAAGGCTGTGTATACAATACCAAGATCAATACTGAAATACATCAAAACAATTCCAATCATAAAATTTAAAACTGCAAATGCTAAACTTCGTCTCAAATCATTTCCTCCTCAATGCGAATATACTTTTTCCCCCATAGTTTGACAAGATTAACTTATTTATATATCCTTACATATTTTGATTTTTCCCTGAGCTTCTATTTAAAAATTTCATAGTTTTCTATCCCCTTGTAAGTATTCTAATTGATGGGAAATACTATACTTTAGGGTATTGATATGATATAATTAGCTTTGATATTTCTGTATCTAAATAGAAAGGAATTTCTGCAAAATGCAATCAAATGTAAAGAACGATACTGCAGCAGTTATAAAGCGACATAGAAGAGCACCTAAGAAAAGTAAACATCCAAAACTTAGAATAGTTTTGATTGCTCTTCTTGTAATAGTCGTAATATCAACGCTTGCAGTGTTTGGATATGTGTATTCTGTAATTTCGAAGGCACCAAAGATTGATCCATCCAAGATTAATACTCTGCTCTCCGAAAGTACAACGATATACGATGATCAAGGCAAGGAGCTGGACACTGTCTTTGCAAGTAGCAACAGAGAGACTGTCAGTATAAAAAAGATGCCTAAACATTTAACCAATGCATTTATCGCCTTGGAGGATAAATCTTTCCGTAAACACCACGGTTTCAACGTCATCAGAATGTTTGGTGCCGTTAAGGATTCCATCTTCTCCGGTGGAAAGATAAGCGGAACGAGTACTATTACGCAGCAGCTGGCTCGTAACATGTACCTTCCGGACCAGCAGTTTGATAGAACCTTAAGCCGAAAGATACTTGAGGCTTATTACGCAACCAAGCTTGAGAAATACCTATCTAAAGACGAAATATTAGAGGCATATCTCAACTATATATACCTAGGATACAGCTCATACGGCGTTCAGACTGCTTCCAAGGCATATTTCTCCAAGGATGTAAGCGAGCTTACAGTAGCGCAGTCAGCTGCCCTTGCTGCTCTGCCTCAGTCACCTAGCAAGTACGAACTTGTTCAGTTTATAGAGGGCGGAACTGCAGCAGAATACAAGGGTGTCTTGCTGGCCGAAACACCCGACGGTGTATATATCTACAATGACATCAGCAAACCTCGCCGAGAAATATGTCTAAAGCTAATGAAAGAGCAGGGATATATCAATGAGAAACAGTATAAAGAAGCGATTAATACACCTCTCAAGGATATGCTAAATCCTGATTACAATAAGTTTGACAGCAAATCGGCGTACTTCTCTGACTATGTTATAAATGAGGTAATAAGTAAACTGAGAAAAGAAAAGAACTGGGATTATAACACAGCATGGAATGCAGTGTATAACGGTGGTCTCAAGATTTATTCAACCATGGATTCTCAGGCGCAAAAAACAGTCCTGGAGCAGTTCGCAAATAGCAATAACTACCCAAACATTGCACCAAACTACGATAGCAAAGGAAATATAGTCGGACGTGACGGTCGGGTTGTTCTATATGCATATGATAACTTCTTTGACTCAAACGGAAATTATATTCTTCCTGCCGGAAACGCAGAAATGCGAAAAGATGGCTCAATGATTATCTACTATGGTAAAGATTTAAACATATATACGACAAAGGTAAACGGTAAAACCGACTATAGCCTTGAGTTTAAGAATATGTACACCACTGATCAATCGGGTACATTCTACTCAATTCAGGGCGGTTATATAAACATACCGTCTGAATACAAGAAAGTTGATAAGGATAACAACCTGATTATATCGGCTAAGTTCTTTAAGTCGGAACAATACAAGAACTTTATGACAGTGAACGAAAATGGTACAGTTACTATTCCACCTTCATCCTATTCACTTAGACCAAAGACAATTCAGCCACAGGCAGCTATGACAATCGTCGAGAACAAGACCGGTAATATCAAAGCTATGGTTGGAGGTAGAAATACCACCGGTAGACAGATACTAAACCGCGCTTCTGACACACCTCGTCAGCCCGGTTCATCAATCAAGCCTTTAGGCGTTTACGCCCCTGCCCTTCAGCAAAGTGCAGAGGAATATGCAGCCGGACGCAAGCATAAGTTTACTGACTTTGGAATCGATAAACAGGGAACCAAGTTTTACGGTGACTACTTGACAGCAGGCTCAATCGTAATAGATGAGAAGACAACAATAAACGGTCAGGTTTGGCCACTTAACTTCTCAAGAACATATACAGGTACCCAAACCATAAGAACCGCTATAGTTAACTCCCTTAACACATGTGCTGTTAAGGTTTGGCTACAGGTCGGTAAGGATTACTCGCTCGAGATGCTTAAGAAGTTCGGACTTACAACCCTAGTTGAGGACGGAGATACGAATGACCTTAATGCTTCAGCCATGGCACTAGGTGGAATGACTAAGGGAACAACAACTCTTGAGATGGCAAGTGCCTTCAGTACCTTCCCTAACAATGGTGTTAGATATGATACCTCCTCATTTACAAAGGTTTTAGATAAACAAGGCAATGTTCTCTTAGAGAATAAACCAAAGGAACATAAGGTTTTAGATGAAGGTGTTGCCTGGATTATGGCCGACATGCTTAGCAGTGTTGTAAAGAGTGCGGCTGCAAACCACGCCCAAATTCCGGGAGTTTTTGTAGGAGGAAAAACCGGTACAACAAACGATACATTTGATGACTGGTTTAACGGGTTTACCCCTACCTACTCAGCTTCACTTTGGATAGGTAGTGACTACGGCGTATCACTTTCTGAACACAGTATTATCGCCACATATATGTGGGGTAATATCATGAAAAATATCAACAAGGCTTATCAAGGCTCAAGAGCAGCCAAACCATCAAATGTCATCTCATATAACGGTGAATACTATATCAATGGAACTCAAAGCGGTACTAAGAGTGCAAGTGATATTAAGACCAGAGAGGTTGAGATTTGTGAAGAGTCAGGATATTTGGCAACTCCTGATTGTAAACACAAAAAGAAGAAAACCTACGATGTGTTCTCAGGAGATGAAATACCGGAATATTACTGTAACATACATAACAGCAATCCTGAGAAGTATCCTATTTCACCTGATGAAACCTTGGTGGAACAAGATAAGGATTCTGATTCTGATACAGATACAACAACACCAAGTACGCCTTAGATATTACGAAAAAATCATCCCAATGTTTAGCGTTGGGATGATTTTTCGTATTCATTTCTTATCGTTTAAGTATATAATCCGGAAGCTTTGTTGAATACTCCCTGCACCAATCCGAAAGTCCTAAATCCCTATCATATTGATAGTTCAATCTTTCTTTTGAAAGCTGTTTGCCCGTTGCAAGTACACTACACTCTTTTCCAAGCTTCCATAAAGCTTTCACGTCTTTCAATCTATTACAGTTGCTTAGCTCAATATATTTTAACCTTGTAAGCTCATCCAGTGATGGAACAAATTCGATTTTTGCGCAGTAGCTAAGCTTTATTCGCTCCAGCTTATCTAACTTTGACAGAAAACTAAAATCAATCCAGTTAGAATTGTTCTTAATATAAATTTCTCTTAGTTCAGTTAGTTTTTCTAGCTCAAAAATGTCAGATGGCTGACGTCCATATAGACTAAGCTTTTCTAATGGAAGCTCAGAAATACATGCAAAGCTTTTGAGTGTTGTAGAACTCAATTTAAGAGACTTTAAGTGAATAAATTTAGATAGTATTTCGCCTGAATTCTTTTTTAGAGGACCTTCAAGCCCTATACTAACAAGTTCATCCTTATGTGATAGCAGTGATTCAATATCCTTTTCCACTAGGCTTATGGATTTAAGACATTTTATATACTTTAAATCTTCTAGTCCCTCACCTAGACATCCCTCTACAGATTCTGAAATGTTCTGCACATATGGGATATGTCTTAGTTGCCCTTTACAGGTCACTCTATAAGCCACATCTGGACGTTTCCTAAAGAAATCATTTAGCAAATAAAGATCCTTTTCACTTGGGACATACCCACCACATGGTCTAATGCACTCAAGGTCTTTATTAGATATTAGCTCTGATATATCTTCATCTGAAATCGGGCTTTGAAAGTCACAATATATCACATTTACTTTTTCAAATGCTCCCATCTAAATCTGCCTTCATCTATACCTATTAGCTATTCCATCTCTTTTCTGAATTCATTCATTCTCGCAGGGATATCATCTGCTCCAAATACTGCAGATCCTACAACGAGTATATCTGCACCCGCCTCAATTAGTTTTTTAGCGTTTTGTGTGCTGACTCCACCATCTACTTCAATTTTGAAGTTTAAGCCTTTCTCAGACCTTATTTTAGCAAGTCTTTTAATCTTCTCTAGTGAAGCTTCAATGAATTTTTGTCCTCCAAAACCCGGCTCTACAGACATTACAAGAACGAGATCGACATCTGCTAATACTTCCTCTATCATGCAAAGAGGTGTAGCCGGATTTAGCGCAACTCCGGCCTTAACCCCAAAGCTCTTTATGTTCTGAAGGCTTCTATAAAGATGTAAGCAAGCCTCTTGATGAATAACTATGTACTCTGTCTTGTCTGTAACGAAATCCTCTACATAATCATCTGCATTTTCTATCATTAGATGTACATCATACTTTACAGTATCGCAATTGTTCAGCGACTTCATAACAGAAGCCCCATAGCTTATATTAGGTACAAAATGTCCATCCATTACATCTATGTGGAGGTAGTCCGCACCGTGTTTGCTCACAAGTTCAGCCTGCTCACCCAATCTGGAAAAATCCGCAGATAATAGTGATGGTGCCAATTTTTTCATTTTGTTCTCCTTAATTAAAATCTCTTATTTCTTTTTATCTCATCTATCATGCTAAGATATGAATCATACCGCGTCTTAGCAACCTCAGCACTTTCTACAGCGCTCTTTATCTCACACTCAGGTTCGTTTATATGCCTGCAATTATCAAATCTACAGCCACGGCTCTTATCTACAAATTCGGGGAAGAAGGAAGAAAGCCTCGCCTCCTCGACATCTTCGGTATATAGAGATGTAAAGCCGGGTGTATCATATATATACCCACCTTGACATGAAAATATCTCTATATGCCTGGTTGTATGCTTTCCGCGTCTTGTCTTATCACTGATATCTCCGGTTTCCATCAAAGCGCATGGTGAAATAAGATTCGTAATACTCGATTTACCTACACCTGATGGACCCATGAGAGCTGTTTTTTTATTCTTGAGCGAAGCCTTTAAATCATCTACTCCTTCACCAGTTCTACCGTTTACAACAAAGCATTTGTAAATCGGCTTATAAATTGAAAGGATTTGATCTAATAAGCCCTTTTGATCAAGGTCAGGCTTGGTTATACATAGCATGGGTTTTATCAAATTCATCTCTGCATTTACCAGCATCTTATCGATGATTTCAAAGCTTGGTGAAGGCTCAGAGAGTGCAGTTACTACGATGATTTGATCCACATTTGCTATAGCAGGTCTAACGAAACAGTTCTTGCGAGGATAGATTTTTTCAATAAGAGAGTCGCTTTCTCCATCTTTTGAAATAATGAGTTCCACCTCATCTCCCACCATCAGCGTGTTATTTGATTTCTTAAAAAGACCTCTGCCCTTTGCTCTATAAACACCCTCATCAGTCTTCACAAAGTAAAAGCCTCCGATGCCTTTGACAACAAGTCCTCTCATATTTTATTCACCTTTTTTTGCAATCCAGATGTCGACAGTTGAACCCGTCTGGTATTCCGAATTTGCTGCAGGATACTGCTTAAATACAGTTCCTGCTGTGAATCCATTGTTCTCTTCTTCAGTTACTCTTCCGATGCTGAAACCTAATGATTGCAGTGCCGATTCAGCCTGATCATATGTCATTCCTGTTAAATTTGGAACCGTTGCCTTTGATTTAGCCTTACTGATTACGATATCTACTGTAGTCTTCTTCTCTGCAGTTGTTCCTGCATCCGGTGACTGCTTTATGATTGTTCCGGGAGTTTCATAACTCTCCTCATAGCTGACCTTTCCAAGCTTGTATCCATACTTTGAAAGGATTTCGCTTATGTCGTTTTCAGAAGTAAATTTTGTTCCTACCAACTTTGGAATTACAGCATCCTTCTTACCTCTACTGATATTAACTGTTATTATATCACCCTTATCTACTTTTGTTTTAGCTGCAGGATACTGGCTTGCTATAAGTCCCTCTGATATTGAATCGCTATCAACCTCATCACCCTTTGAAATCTGAAGTCCCATTTCTGATAACAGTGTCTTTGCTTCATTGTATGAAAGACCTTTTAAATCAGGAACTTTAAGCTCTGCATTTCCTGCACTCAGGATAACCCTTACTGTTCTGCCTTTTTTTACCTTAGAATTCTTTGATGGAGTTTGGGAAACTATCTTGCCCTTTTCTATCTTCTGGCTCGCAATCGGCTCGTCAGCCTTTTCTATCTTTAGTCCTTTTTCCTCAAGCACTTCCTTAGCTTCGCTATAGCTCATTCCCTTTACGTCAGGAACAACTACTTCTTTACCGCTTCCGCCTATAATTCCTGATACATATAGGATTCCAAAGAGTATCAGTATTGCTGCCGCTGAGATTCCAATTATAATCGCTATCTTTTTCTTCTTTTTACTATCATCCGTCTTTGACTTAGGCTTCCTTGAATTTGCAGGTACAACTACCATCTCCTGCTCTCTATCTTCTCTTTTGTTGTTCACAGGTGCTACCACGTTTTCGTCCTGTCTTAACTTGTTATCTTTTTCCCCTGCAAAGACTCTGTCACCTACCATCTGAGTCACAAATTCGACATTCTTTAGGGCTTCGAGCATCTCATCAGCCGATTTATATCTCTCTGTCTGATACTTATCTGTAGCCTTAAGTACTACCTTGTCCAGTGCAGGTGGAATTCCCGGAACCAGCTTTGCCGGTGAAGGTACATCCTCATTGATATGCTTTAGCGCTACCTCTACAGGCGTCTCTCCATCAAAAGGAACTCGTCCTGTAAGCATTTCAAACATAACAATACCTAGCGAATATATATCTGAACGCTCATCTACATATGCACCTCTTGCCTGTTCAGGTGAAAAATAGTGAACTGATCCGATAATCTTGCTAGTATCCGCAACCATAGTTGCATTGCTAACTGCTCTCGCTATACCGAAGTCCGTCAGCTTTGCTACGCCATCTGATGTAATCATGATGTTATGAGGCTTTACATCCCTATGTATAATCTGATGCTTGTGCGCAATTGATAGGGCTGATGCCATCTGCTTTGCAATATCAATAGTCGTCTTGTAGTCAAGACGTCCCTTTTCTTTTATGAAATCTGAAAGAGGCCTTCCATCAACCAGCTCCATTACTATAAAGTTGATGTTCCCTGTTCTGCCGACATCGTAGATAGAAACGATATTAGGATGCTGAAGTCCTGCTGCCGCCTGTGATTCACGCTTAAAGCTATCCAGGAACTGTTCATCCTGAGTAAATTCAGGTCTTAAAATTTTGATAGCTACGTATCTGTTTAATAATCTATCCTTAGCTTTGTATACGACGGCCATTCCGCCTTCGCCGATTTTTTCTATTAATTCGTATCTTCCCGCCAACAACTTACTCATCAAAATCTTCCTCCGTAAATTCTATGCATATAACAGTTATGTTATCGTTTCCTCCATGTTCATTTGCAGCATCTACCAGTAGCCTGCAGGTTTCTGTCATTGATTCTCCCTTTGCAAGAATCTCCTCCATACCTTCATCGCCAAGCTCACCACTCAAACCGTCACTACAAAGGATTATCTTATCTCCCTTGCTTATCTTTATTCGAGATATGTCAGGCTCTATATCAGCTTCTGCACCAACAGCCTTGGTTATTTTGTAACGCTCATCATGAACCTCAGCCTCTTCTTTGGTTATTATTCCAAGCTTGACTAAGGTATTCACATATGTGTGATCTTCTGTTAGCTGCCTGAGATAGCCTTGCTCATATATATATGCGCGACTATCACCAACATTTAGTATATATAACCACGAATCCTTAAGGTAGGCAATCACTGTTGTAGTCGCCATGCCGTTGTTTTCTTTATACTTCTTTGACAAATCATAGACCTTGGCGTTTGCCTGTTCTATGGCTTTGAGAAGAAAATCAACCGGATCCATACCATCTATATCATTTTCTTTTACGAAGTCCGCTATCTGTTTCGTTGCGGTCCTACTGGCGATTTCACCTGAGTTATTTCCACCTACGCCATCAGCCACAACAAATACCCTGTCATTTTTCATTACAAAGAATGCGTCTTCATTATTAAATCTTCGTCGACCTTTATCTGTCCTGAACCCCACATCCATTAGGGACTCTCCCTTCTACCTTTTTCAGCTTATTCATATAAAATCCATCATATCCATTTGCAAATGGTGACAGCTTTATCTCTTTTTCAGATATAAAATCATCATGCCTTGCCAAAAAATTTTCTATAATACGTTCGTTTTCTATTGGATTTACCGTGCATGTGCTATATACAAGCTTTCCTCCATACTTAACATAGCTTGAACCTGTCTCAAGAATATTTTTCTGGATCTCTACGAGCTGATCAAAATCAAATTCATCCCGATACTTAATCTCAGGTTTTCTTCTGATGACTCCAAGTCCGCTGCAAGGTACATCTGCAAGAACTAAATCAGCTTTTCCAACTAGTTCATCTATCTGCTTTGTAGCATCATGACATATTACCTCGATATTATCAAGACCAAGCCTTCTGCTTGTTGCCTCTATCAAAGCTGACCTGTGTTCATAGATTTCAAGCGCTATGATTTTACCGCTTTCGGTACTTGATTCTGTCACTGTCCTAGATTCATTCATATTGCCAGGCTTTAGCATTTGTTCAGCCATTGCGGCGGTCTTGCCGCCCGGAGCTGCACAAAGGTCAATCACCAGCTCCGCAGATTTTGCGTCCGCAAAATCTGCAATGGCGCACGACTCCTCGCTCTGAATCGAAAATAAACCTTCTTTGTATTCATTCGTTTCGGTAAGAGCACCGCCCTTCACTATAAGGACTCTGTCGCTAAGCTTAGATTCTTGTGCATCAAAACCTTTTGCCCTAAGCCTTTCTGCCAGCCCCTCTACCGAAATCTTCGCCGTATTTACCCTAATGCTCAGCGGTGGTCTTTTGCCAGCATGCTTCAAAAGCAGTTTTGTATGCTCAAAACCTAGCATGTTCACAAGTTCCTCCACAAGCTCAATTCGGCACGAGTACCGAATACTTAAGTACTCAAGTCGTCCCGGCACATCAACATTTTTGGCACTGTCCATATTCCTGATGAAATTCCTCAACACACCATTTATGAAACCGTCCATGCCTTTAGCAAATCTGCGTGTAAGTGCAACCGATTCATTGACAGCCGCATAGTTAGGAACTGAGTTCATAAAGAGAATCTGATATACACCCATACGCAATATGATAAGGGCTTGAAGTTTCGTCTTACGCGCACCATTTTTGACGAATTTGTCCAAAATATAGTCTAGGTATATCTTGTTTTCGATAACTCCATACACAATTTCTCTTATAAAACCCTTATTTGAAATCTCGTCACCGTTAAGCAACTTGGAAAGTTCAAGATTCGAATACGATTCTTCCCTTTCAATTGCAAGTAAGGCCTTATATGCAACTTCTCTATCCGTATCTATCTTCAATTTCGCCTTCCTCTGATAGCGAGCACCCTGATAAGGTTTACCGCTGCAACAGCAGTAGCTGCCACGTATGTCATAGCAGCTGCCTTAAGAACCTTCTTCGCACCCTGATATTCGTTCTCATCGACAAGCCCTAGCTCCTGAATATTTGCAAGCGCTCTTGAGCTGGCATTAAACTCTACAGGAAGCGTAATTAGATGGAATGCAAGTACAATCACAAATGCAAATACACCGATGTCAAAAATAGTATCTCCGATATATCCCATATCTCCTGAACCCTGAGCTGTCAAAAATAATCCTATGATTATTAGAAACCAAGAAATGTGAGATGCGAAGTTCACAACCGGAACTATTGAGTTTCTCGCAGTTATCGGCTTGTATCCAAATGAATGCTGAAGAGCATGACCGGCCTCATGACAGGCAACTGCAACTGCACTGATTGAAGTTTTATCATATACTGAATCCGAAAGGTTCAGCGTATTACTTCTTGGATCAAAGTTATCGGTCAAATTTCCCGGTATATGGTTAATTCCAACATTAGTTAATCCATTTGCTCTAAGCATTCTCTGTGCAGCCTCTGCACCGGTCATGTTTCGGCTGTTTCTAATATATGAATACTTTGAAAATGTACTTTTAACTCCAGCCGAAGCTATCATAGCAAAAATTATCGCCGGAATTAGAAGTAGTATAGTGCTGTCATAATACATAAATTACCTCCCAAGTACTGTACCGACCTCAAGCTTATTACCTCTGAGATAATCACCTGATTTCATGCTTTTCTTTCCCGGAGCTTGAAGTTCCTTTATCCTTAAAATCCCTTTGCGGCAAATCACATCTATACCATCGTTGTTTGCAGCTATGACCTCTGCAGGTCTACCTACCTCAACCGGTTTAATATCATTGTGAACTTCCACAGCCTTTATTTTGATCTTTAAATCTCCGAGTTCAAAATATACTCCCGGCCAAGGTGTAAAGGCTCTGAGTTTTCGCTCTATCTCAATTGCACTCTCATCAGCGAAGTTCACACGACCTTCTTCCTTTTTGATGATTCCGGTATGCGTCGCCTTTGTTTCATCCTGAACCTCTGCATGCGCCTTGCCGCTTTCGATGTCATCCATGGTCTTTAGCAAGAGTTCCGCCCCAAGTTTTGCCAATCTTTCGCTGAGCTCAGGATAGTTGTAACCCGCGATTTCAAGCGATGCTTGTGAATACATATCTCCTGTATCCAGACCCTCTGCCATCTTCATTATGGTGACACCTGAATGTGTTTCGCCTGTCAAAATTGCGTGTTGAATTGGAGATGCGCCTCTGAATTTAGGGAGTAGCGAAGCATGAACGTTAACACATCCAAACCTTGGTAAGTCCAAAAGTTCCTTAGGTAATATCTTACCGTATGCTGCTACGATAATCATATCCGGGTTTATGCCTTTTATTACATCCATGAGTTCTTCGTTTTGCTTAATCCTCTCAGGCTGCATAACCGGAATATTCTCGGCAATGGCAATCTCCTTTATTATCGGCATGCTCATCTTTCCCCTGTTCCCGGCTCTGTCAGGTTGTGAAATTACCAGGCACACATCATGCTTTGATTTTGCTAATGACCTTAGGGATGGTGCCGCAAAGTCAGGCGTACCCATAAAAACTATCTTCATAAAAAATTATTCCTCTTCACTCGGCGCTTCCGCCGGTCTGATATCGTGTGCCTTGTCCGTGTATAGAACGCCATTAAGGTGATCGTTCTCATGACACATTACTCTTGCATCAAAACCCTCAAACTCGTAATCATGTTCTACGCCATCTCTGTCAAGTGCTCTGATTTTAATCTTCTGCGGTCTTTCAACTATCCCTATGAGACCCGGAACCGAAAGACATGCCTCATAGTCCTCTTCACTGCCCTCTTCAAAATATATTTCAGGATTTATCATGTAGTAAACTCTACCCGGTTCAGGTTCGGCCACAAACATTCTTCTCATAATTCCTACCTGAGGTGCAGCAAGCCCAACGCCCAGCTCCTCTCTCATAGTATCTACCATGTCATCCAGAGTTTCTTTTATTCTGCCTGTAACTTCACTTACCTCTCTACATCTCTTTGATAAAATCTCGTCGCCGCGAACAACAACTTTTCTCAGTGCCATCTTTCCTCCTAAAATCCGCCGTACGGATTAACATCGATTACAAAGCTCAGTTTGGTATTCGATGTAACATATTCTCCATATTTGCTTATATAGTATATATATTTATTTCTGCTTCCCTTAGAAGCCTTAATCAGGATTGAATATCTAAAGACATCCCGCTCTTTTGATATTTGGTGCGTTCCTTTAGGACCAAATATCTCGTTTCCGTTTTTATCTATCTCCTTATTGCTCAAATAGTTCTTACACTCCAGAGCATGACTTTCCGTTTCTAACTCATTATCTCCTATAAACTGCACTTGTATAAGATCGCTGAAAGGAGGATATTTCATTAGTTTTCTAAAGCTTATCTCTTCGGCAAAGAAACCCTCATAGTCATATCTTGATGCTGCTGTTACAGCAAGGTTCTCAGGGTTATATGTCTGAATTATAACCTCACCCTTCTTGAGTCCTCTACCTGCACGTCCCGCTACCTGTGTAATCAGCTGAAATGTCCTCTCAGCAGACCTGTAGTCAGGTATATTCAGCGTAGTGTCAGCAGATACTACGCATGCCAATCCAACGTTTCTAAAGTCAAGTCCCTTGGCAACCAGCTGAGTTCCAACGAGTATCCTAGTCTTACCCGATGCGAATCTATTGAGTATCGCCGCAATTTCTCTGCTGTTTTTGGCTGTATCAAGATCAAAGCGCTCTGTCTCGTAATCCTTAAATTCCTTCTTGACAAACTCCTCAACCTGTTCAGTTCCAACTCCAATGAACTTTATAAACTTACTTGAGCACCTTGGACATTCCTTAGGTATATCAAAATGCCTTCCGCAGTAGTGACAAACAGCGGCGTTTTCTCTCTTATGATATGTCAGACTTATGCCACAGTCCGGGCACATCAAAGTATTTCCGCAATCCTTGCAGCTTATGCTACTCGAATATCCGCGCCTGTTAAGAAACAGTATCACCTGTTCTCCGTTTTGCAGATGCTCATCCATGCTTTGGTAGAGCGTATCGCTGAATATACTGCGATTTCCTTTCCTTAACTCCTGCCTCATATCCACTATGGACATATCCGGAAGCTCGATCGCATTATATCTTGTATTCATCTCTATGAGCTTGTAAATACCTTCCTTAGCCCTTTGGTATGAAACTAATGAAGGCGTTGCACTCCCGAGCAAAAGCACTCCGCTATAGTGCATAAGTCGCTTAAACGCTATATCCACCGTCTCATACTTAGGTGTCATATCAGATTTGTAAGTCGACTCGTGCTCCTCATCTAAAACTATAAGGCCTATGTTTTCGAGCGGTGCAAAGACAGCCATTCTTGCTCCGATTACTATCTTAGCTTCTCCACTTCTAACTCTGCTCCATTCATCAAAGCGCTCTCTGCCCGTAAGGTGACTGTGCAGTATTGCGCAGCTATCCTTACCGAATCTACCGACGAACCTCTCTGTAATTTGTTTTGTCAAAGCTATCTCAGGAAGCAGCATAATAACGGTCTTTCCCTTTGATATAGTCCTTGCGGCAGCCTGCATATAAACCTCGGTCTTTCCGCTTCCGGTAACGCCCTTAATAAGAAAGTTCTCTTGCCTTCCCGAATCTATAGCTGAGTTAATCTCCTCACATGCTGCCTTCTGTTCTTCTGTTAGATTATCTATGTCCTGATGCTCACCCTTTGCATTGCTGAGCGGGTTCTTTTGCTTGCCATTCTTTGCTGCTTTACCTCTTGGAATAAAGCAGTTTACAGCATCAAGATATCTGATCCCATATCTTTGCCTCATCCAAACCGCTGTCTCAACCATCTCTTCGGTCAGCGAAATATCCTCTTCAATCGAGCTAATCTCCTTGAGCTTAGAATCATCGATTTCGCATTCATTAGTTACATCAAAGACAAAACCCCGCCTTTCGGTATTTCCCTTGCTGAAAGGAAGCTTTACGACCTGGCCTATCCTGGTGTCATCAGTGCACCTATATGTGTAGAGCCTATCTGTATGTCTGCTCTTATTTTCTATAACAAGCTTCGCATATTTCATTACAATAAGAATATATTTGCCTTACGACATTCCTCATCCATTTCCTTTGGCCAAACGCTTACCTGAACTTCTCCGATATGAGCCTTGCGTAGGAAGAACATGCACAGTCTGCTCTGTCCTATTCCCCCTCCTATAGAAAGAGGTAATTCACTATCCAGAACAGCTCTCTGGAATGAAAGCTTCTTTCTGTCCTCAGCACCTGCAAGTTTGAGCTGTCTCTCCATGGAATCGCTATCGACTCTTATTCCCATAGAGCTTATCTCAAAGGCGATTTCCAGCACATCATCCCATAGAAGTATATCTCCGTTAAGTTCCCAGTCGTCGTAGTCAGGGGATCTTCCATCGTGCTTTTCGCCTGACCTGAGTTTTCCACCTATCTTCTCTATGAAGACAGCTCCATGAGCTCTGGTTATCAGGTTTTCCCTTTCCTTAGCCGTCTTATCGGGATATAAATCCTCAAGCTCCTGAGAAGTTATAAAATAAATCTCATTAGGAAGCTCTGTCTGTATATCTCTGTAAAGCCTATTTACGTAATCACCGAGATTCTTAACCGCATTGTATATGGTCGTTACAGTCTCATGAAGGTATTCCGTAGTCCTCTGTTCCTTTGTTATAACCTTCTCCCAATCCCACTGATCGACGTACAGAGAGTGGATATTATCCAGCTCCTCATCACGTCTTATAGCATTCATATCCGTATAAATTCCGTGGCCGGGCTTTATTCCGTACTTACCTAGCGCCATTCTCTTCCACTTAGCGAGCGATTGCACAATCTCGACATTTTTCTCATCCATGTCCAAGATAGTAAAGCTGACTCTTCTCTCCACGCCGTTGAGATTATCATTGAGACCTGTTTCCGGTGCAACAAATAGCGGTGCTGAAACTCTTCGTAGGTTTAGACCATAAGCCAGCTCCTGCTGGAAGTAATCCTTTATCTTCTTTATAGCGCGCTGCGTTTCCATTGGGGAAATCTTAGGCGCATAGTTCTTTGGTTTAATCAATTTCGGCATATACATATACCCTTTCGTATTGTTTGTCTATCTCTTTGAAAATTTGCATCCACAGTAGTTCTGTCTATAGAGATGATGTTCCTTGGAAAGCTGAATACTTCTCTGAAATCCGGCTTTCTTCTTAAAATCCATATCGAGGAAGTACACTCCGTACCTCTTCTCACATTCCTTACCTATTTCGGAAATCAAAGCATAATTCTTATGCGGACTTACGGTCAAAGTGCTTGCAAAGAAATCAAACTCGTATTTCTTAGCAGTCCTTGCTGTCTCATCCAATCTTTGCCTAAAGCAGACAGTGCATCTGGCTCCACCCTCCGGCTCAGACTCCAAACCTTTAACCAAATTAAGATATTCATCAGGTCTATATGAACCTTCCATGTATTTGACCTTTTGGTCCTCGTCCATATCATCGTTGAACTCATCAATAAAACGAATCTGCTCACGCTTACGTTTTTCGTACTCGTCGTTTTCGGTAATGCATGGATTAAAGTAGAATACCGTGATGTTATACTCACCGAAAAGCCTCTCTATGACCGCTGTACTGCAAGGTCCGCAACAGCTGTGCAAAAGTACCTTAGGCTTGACATTTGCCTTACCTAACTTGACGATTTCTCCACAAACATCATTACATTCACAGCTACATCCATCTATACTTTCCTGTATGCATCTATTCTTATTCATTGCCTGTCTTCCTGATAAATTGGTCTTCACATTTCAGTCAATATATACTAATATATTATAGCATATAGAAAGCCCAAATAAAAGGATTAACCATGAACAGCTATACCCTAAATAATGTTGATTTTACACGTTCTTCTGATAATTTTACGGAAGGCTTAATGAGAATTAACACGCTTAATCAAGCGTTAAAAAAAGAATTTGGAGAAAAAGTCGTCAAGCTTTCAATTGACGCCGGTTTTACATGCCCAAACAGAGACGGAAGTAAGGGCTTTGGCGGCTGCACTTTTTGTTCGGCAAGAGGTAGCGGAGATAAAGCCTCCACCATAGACGACCAGATTGCTTTGCTATCGAAAAAATGGCCAAATGCAAAATATCTCGCCTATTTCCAAAACTACACCGGAACCTACGCCCCTGTTTCAAAATTAAGAGAGCTTTACTACGGCGCGCTAGATGATTCTCGCATCTTAGGGCTTGCAATTGCAACAAGAAGTGACTGCATAGACGATGAATGTCTCAAACTCTTGGACGAGATAAACAAGGAACATTTTCTTTGGGTTGAACTGGGGCTTCAGACTATACACGAAGACAGCGCACGTAGACTAAATCTATGTCACACTTTAGTAGACTATGATGAAACAATATCAAAGCTAAACACACTAAATATAAGAACTGTTACTCATCTGATTTTAGGACTTCCGGGTGAATCAAAGCACGACATGAAAATGAGTGTAATGCACGCTATAAAAAGCAATACCTGGGGGCTTAAGCTTCATCTTCTCAATATGATTTCAGGAACCAAGCTGGCGGAAGAGCTTCCTGATTATCTACCATTTGAATCCATGGATGAATACGCAGAGCTCGTCTGCGACCTTCTTGAGATAATACCATACAATATAGTAATGCACAGACTTTCGGCTGATTCCCCGGCAAAAACCTTGATTGCACCGAAGTGGGCATATCGCAAGAGGCTTGTACTCAACACCATAAATCAGAAATTGAAAGAAAGAGATTCATGGCAAGGAAAATTCTCAGAAAGATAAACAAGTTTTGTCCTATAAGCCTTATTGTATTGTCTTTACCCTAAATCCGAAGTAAAGCATATGCCCAAGCCAAACTATTGCTAAAACAACTCTTCCAATTGGAACTGCATGCATCATGTAGAAGCCAAATCCCATTAGTATCGTTACGATAAGCATGATTTTTATCTTTGTTGCTTTAGTCATCCCTCGTTTTTCGACATATGATTCCAGGTTGTTCTTATATAGCTTTGTTGACTTAAACCAGTTGTTTAGTCTCTCTGAGCTTGCTGTAAAACAAATTGCGGTCAGCATCAGAAATGGAAATGTTGGCAGAAAAGGTAGAACTGCACCTACTGCACCTATTCCCAAACTAATACATCCGACTACAACAAAAAATATCTTTTTGATAGTCATTTTTTCCTCCTAGCTTACCCTTCCATTATCAATTTTATAAATTCTATCAGCTATCTTCATAGTTGACTCTCTGTGTGATACAAGTACAACGCTCTTACCATTTGCCTCGCTTTTTAGTACTTTTAGTATGGCACCTTCGTTTAAGCTATCTAAATTTGATGTAGGTTCGTCCATGAGAATTAGCGGTGAATCGTGAAGGAAAGCTCTCGCAACGCCAAGTCTCTGACGCTCTCCACCTGATAGTGTATCTCCCAGCTCTCCAACTTCAGAATCATAACCCTTAGGCAGGCTCATAATAAATTCATGAACTGAAGCTTTCTTGCAAGCCTCTATAACCTCTTCACGCGTAGCATCTAACTTTGCTATCTTAATATTATTTTCAATCGTATCCCTAAACAGCTCTGTTTCCTGAGTTACAAAACTTTCAAGTTCTCTTAGATTCGATGTGTTTACCTTATCTATCTCCCTGTCAGATATATAGATTTTTCCGCTATCAACTTTCCAGAATCTCATCAAAAGCTTAAGCAGTGTCGATTTACCGCTACCGCTCTTACCAATAATTCCAAGAATCTCATTTTCTTTGATTTCAAGTTTAATTCCCTCCAGTATCAAACTCTGCTGATTCCCTTCTGTATATGAGAAATTCAGGTTTTCAACTCTTACTCCCGTAAAATCAACATTCTCCTTTCCAATAATATCCTCTACCACCGGGGTCTCATCGAGTATTCCAAATACTCTTCTGGCTGAAGCCAGCGTATTGTTTAATGAGCTTCCCAGATTTGCCAAAGCGATTACCGGACCAAATGACGAGAACATAGCAAACACCGGTATTACAATGCTATCAAGATTTCCTGTCCCTCTGCTTAAATAACTTGCAATAAACAGCATTCCAAAATCAAAGAACATTATAACTCCGCTTGTCAGAGCGATATTAGTTCCGGTATTAGCCTTGAGTTTCTTTTCAGTTTCACTTAGCTTAAGTGATTTCTCCGCCAGCTGATTTATCCGCTTATTTCCGTATGAGTACTGCATTATTTCCTTGAGTCCCCTGAGGTTATCGAGCATGTTACTGCTCATGTCTCCGGATTTTTCCCTCATTTCATCGCCTATGCCTGCACTGAGTTTTGACATAATCACCGGAATTACAAGACCGACGCACAGATATGCAACTGCTGACCAAAGACCAAGAATCCACCCATAGCTTCCGATAAAAACAACCATGATAATAGAGAAGATTGTTGCTATGGCAACCGGTGAAATAGTATGTGCAAAGAACACCTCAAGTAGCTCGATATCAGCTGTAATAATCGAAATAAGATTTCCTTTTCCGTGACCGTCAAGCTTTGCCGGGCAGAGCCTTCTAAGAGCTATAAATACCTTGTCTCTAATTATCGCGAGTATCTTAAAGGCGATATAGTGATTACATGTCTGCTCCCCATATCTGAGGAATCCTCTAGCAAGTGCCGAAATTCCCATAATAATGAATATAAATGTCAGACTATCTATGTCGCCATTTACATAGTTAACTATTCCAAATCCTCCGAGAATGGTAATAAACGCAGCAGCAAGATGACCAAGAGTTCCTAGTAGTATTCCCAAAAGCATTACATATTTGAGGGGATTAATCATTTTAAGAAGTCTTAACATTACTTTCATATCCTACACCCCTCTCATATTCTCCAGACTTTGCTGGGTTTGCCAAAGCATGCTGTATGTCCCGTGCATAGTCAAAAGTTCTTCGTGCGTTCCCTCTTCCTTGAGGTGTCCCTTCTCTAAAACAAATATTTTGTCTGAGCTAACGACATTCGCAAGTCTATGAGAAATCATCAAAACACCTTTTGTCTTTGCAAGTTTCTTAATCTGCTCGAGTATAATCTCTTCACTCTCAACGTCTATATTCGATGTTGATTCATCAAAGATATAAAATCTGCTGTCATGTAAAAGTCCTCTTGCAAGAGAAAGCCTCTGCTTCTGCCCTCCTGATAGGTTTCCTCCGGCCTCTTTAATTTCAAAATCAAGACCATTATCAGCTTCAAAGAAATCCGCTAAATTTGTTTTCTTTAGTACGTCCCAAAGCTCTTCGTCCTTTGCATCAGGCTTTGCCATCAGGAGATTATCCCTAACAGTTCCCTTGAATATGTAGCTGCTATGGCTTATATACGTAATATTTTCCATCACCGATTTCTCAGAAACCTCATCAAAATCTGTATTTCCAATAACTATGCTTCCGTTATAGTTTCTACTCCTCTTCATGAGCAGTGATGCCATAGTTGACTTTCCGCTTCCACTTGCACCTACTAGTGAAACCATGCCACACTCAGCTATTTCAATTGAAACATCATTTAGTACCTTATGGCTCTCATCATATGCAAAGCTTAAATTCTCAACCTTGATTGAGCCGGTCTCCGGAAGATCCAGCGTCTTCTCCTGCGGAACTTCCAAATCAAGTATCTTAAAAATCTTATCAATAGCCGCCATTCCGTTCATAGCGATGTGAAAAAAGCTTCCGAGTTGTCTCATTGGTATAAAAAAGTCAGCTGATAACAGTATGATTGCTATAGCCTGCTCAAGTCTGATATTTCCGTCCACGAACTGTCTTACAGTCAAGATTATTCCTATAGCTGCTCCGCCATATGCAACAAGATCCATGATTGTTATGGAATTAAGCTGCATTTTTAGAACCTTCATCGTAATCTTTCTGAATTCCTCAGCTTCCTCGTTCATCTTCTTATTCTTATATTCGTCCGCTTGATAAATCTTAAGCGTAGTAAGTCCCTGAAGATTCTCTAAGAAGGTATCTCCAAGTCCTGTGTATTTTCCCCAATACTTTGCCAAAAGTTTCTTTGCAAATGTCTGAACCGCTGCAATCGAAATCGGAATTAGAGGAACGCACAGCAAAAGAACTATCGCGGGCGTAAAGCTCATAAACACTATTACTGCAAACAGTGTAAGCGGGGCGAGCAGCGAGTAAAAAAGCTGCGGAAGATATAGACCAAAATATGTCTCTATCTGCTCAACACCCTCTACCGAAACCTGAACCACCTCAGAAGTTCTCACTTTCTCGTTGTAGCTGCTTCCCAGTGCAAGCATTTTCTCCATTAATTTGTGTCTGAGAACCTGTTTCACCTTCTTTGATGAGAGATAGCTCATCTTGCTGGATGCGATGTTACAAATAACCCTAGTCAAAACAGCAATTACAAGAATTACTATAAGCTTAATAAACTTAGAATCAGTAACATTGCCGTAATATGTATCACTGATAAAATTCGATATCAAAAATATCATAGCAATGTTAGCAATAAGGTTTATCCACTGAAAGAGTATATTTCCATAGATATACTTCTTCCCGTCAGATAATAGCCTAACCAGTCTCTTGTTAATCATAAAATTAATTTCCCTATATTAAGCCATATACACAAATGGCTTTCCATTAACCTCTACTATATCAAGATCTACACCATACAATTTTTTAAGAAGTTCCTCGCTTATAACACTTTCCGGCGAACCCTGTGCTATGTTTTTACCATCCTTGAGTGCTATCACCTCAGTACTGTATCGCATGGCTTGATTCATATCGTGCAATACCATAATTATAGAGATTCCATGTTCTTTGTTCAGATTTTCTATTAGTTTTAATATCTCTATTTGATGTTTTATATCCAAAAATGTCGTAGGCTCATCAAGGAGCAAGGTATCCGTATCTTGAGCCAATGACATCGCTATCCATGCACGCTGTCTCTGCCCTCCTGAAAGACGGGATAAAAGTTCTCCTTTTATATCATAAACCCCGGTAACAGACATGGCCCAAATTATTTTATCCTCATTATCCTCCTGCTTTGATGGAATACAGAGATTTTCATAAGGAATCCTCCCGTAGCCGACAAGCTTTTCCACCGTTATATCAAAAGGAATTGTATTCTGCTGATGTACTATCGCAAGCTTTTTCGCAAGCGCCCTAAGCTTTATCTTTGAAATATCCTCACCCAGAAACTTTATCTCCCCTTTATCATACTTCAGATTCTTTGTCATCAAATTGAAAAGAGTAGACTTTCCGCATCCGTTTGCCCCTATTATAGTCGTCACCCCGCCCGGTTTAATCGTCAAAGATAAATCGTCAATGACATTATCCTTATCGTAGCTAAAAGACAGGTTCTTTATTTCAAATAGATTATCTGCCATATGTTTTCCCCGTCCTCCTCAGCAATATGATAAAGAAAGGCCCACCGACTACCGACATTATTATGCCCGGACTTATCTCATAAGGCGGTACTAAAGCCCTTCCCAAAGTATCAGCTAAAAGCAAACAAAACGCACCAAGTATTGCACTATAAGGAATTAAAACCTTGTGTTCTCCTCCGACAAGAAGTCGTGCTATATGTGGAACTATCAGCCCAAGAAAGCTTATCGGTCCCATAATTGAGGTGCTTATTGAAACCAGTAGCACCGCAACAGCAGAAATACCTATTCGCATTCTACTAACATTGATTCCCAGAGACCTTACCGTCTTATCCTCAAGTCCAAGCAAGTTGCACGGATTGGCAACTATCAAAGATATAAGAAGTCCCGGCACAGCGTAGATTGCTAAAGTTCTAAAATCCGTCCACGTCTTCATACTTATGTTTGCCGTTACAATGCTTGCGGTAGACGAATAACTTCCACCGGTAAGCGAGTTTATAGCACTTATTAATCCCATAAACATAGCATTTATGGCAATTCCCACAAGTATCAATCTCAGTGGAGAAAGATCGTTTCCTGTCCACGAAAGCATATATATCAAAATGCATGCAACCACTCCACCACAAAATGCCAGTCCTGGGATAAAGAAATACATCTGTGGAAAAAATGCTGTTATCACTACAGCAACAAAGCTTGCTCCTGAGCTTATTCCAAGTATTCCCGGATCAGCCAATGGATTTTTCATAACCACCTGAAGAAGCACGCCCGAAACAGCTACGGCCGCACCTCCTATCATCGCAATAAATATCCTTGGAAACCTCAGATCATATATGGTTGCTACATTCTCATCATATTCTATGAACAATCCCCTAAGCAAAGCCTTAATGCCCACTCTAAGACTTCCCGTATTGACTGCCCAGTAAAATATGCATAAAAGCGCCATGGCTGTAATTATAAATGCTAAAAACTTTCTTGTTCTGCTTATTACCATCAGCTCTCCTAACTCATTAAAATTGTTTCAATCATTGTTTTGATTATTCGTAAAGAAGTTTCCTAAGCTCCTCTAATGCGTCCCTATAGTTGAAATTTGCACTCATATTAAACAGCGTGTTATCAAGATCATGCACCTTACCGTTCTTCACTGCATCAAAATGTTTCCATATGTCATTCTCGGCAAACTCCTTGGCAAACATACTTTTGACATCGTCCGGCATAGCGTGGGATGCTCGCAGAATTATATCAGGATTCTTTGTCTTCATATCCTCGGTATTAACAGTGAGAAAATCCTTGGAATCATCGGTATATACATTTTCCCCTCCTGCAAGCTTAACCAGACTTCCTACATAGCTTTTATCCGTAGCTATTACATAAGAACCCGGTAAGCCCATCAAAACAAGAACCTTAGGGCGTTTCTTTCCCTTGATACTGCTATTGAACTTCTTCATATACTGCTTATGCTCATCTATCAAAGCATTAGCTTCCTTTTCATGTCCAAACTTATCTCCAAGCTTTTTGATGGAATCAAACATACCGTCAACACTGCTTAGATTTATAAACTCATATTTAAGCTCTGCGTTCTTATACTTCTTTTCAAGTTCGTTCTTAAGGCTTACCGGAGATAGAACATAGTCAGGGTTAAGTGACTTAATCTTCTCTATATCAGGAGACATAGGGCTTCCAATCTTAGGTAGATCCTTGTATTCATCCGCCATTGTAAAACTCGACTCCGGTACAGCAATAAGTTTAATTTTGAGCTTGTTGCAAATTTCAACAGTTGCCGGCGATGTAGCTATAATTTTCTTTTCATCCTTATTGCTGTTTTTTTTGCCTGCATGTTGATCAACGCATGAGCAGAGCGAAAGAGCGATAATTAAAGCAAAAACTAAAGTAAATATTCTCTTGTTCATTACCATACTCCACTATTTCTTTATTATTTTTTTGTATATAACAGTGCCTGCTGCAGCTAAAACAATAACTATAACAAGAGCACCATAGACGACAAACCTCTTGCTTTCACTTTTGCTTTTTCCCGTAGCTTTAGATACTTTGCTGTTCTTCTTATTCTTTGAAGTGTCGCCAGACTTTGTCTTTTTCTTTGCATCCTTCTTTGCCTTGCTCTTTTTATCGTCTTTAGCTTTCTTCTCATCGGTCTTTTTATCCTCAGCCTGCTTTGCTTCTTCCGACTTTGATGCCGTACCTTCACCACCCTGAGAAGAGCGCGCCTGTTCAGCAGATGTGTCGATTGCGCTTACAAAGTCGCCCTGACCGGGTGTAAGACCTGCAGATGTCATAAAAAAAATAACCTCTCGTCCCATAGGTGCTACATATACAGAACATCTTACCGGTGCTCCTGCGTACGGAACTTTAATTCTATAGTCTGCGTAGTTTCCGGCAGATTTCGTATTCACAGCACTCACACCGTAAAAAGCACCTCCTGCCGATGTGCTGAAGCTTATTCTAGAAATGGCGCTCGCATTGTTTATTCTATATGTTGCATATACATTGCCTGATGCATCAATCTCAACAAGCCCTGCACTGCTCACTGTGCTCTGTGCCATACCCTGTCCGAGAGCTTCCTTTTCCTCGCCACCCGAGTCCTCAATTGCTCCGGTTAGAGGGTTTCTATACTGCGGACTTACGCTTGTAGTATATGTACCGGCACTGCTTGCAAAGCTATATCCAAGACCTAAAGCCATCGCCACAATTGCAACAGTCATACAGATTATAATTTTTCTCAAATTTATCGATTTTGACATCCTCTCCTCCAAATTGATTTATAAATTAACAACAAACAGCAGGTTATCGCTAATTGCAACAATCCTGCCGTCTGTTATACATAGCTGTAGCCGAAAATTCTATTTCTCGAACTTTTTCTTAAGTGTCAAAGCTATGAAAGCACTTCCAACAAGTCCTGCTAAAGCAATCGGCATAGTTGTGTTTGCATCTCCTGTATTTGGAGCTTTAGCACCAAAATCGAACTTATCTGCAATTGTGAACTTTGCAAATGCCGAACCGTTTGTAGACACGATTTCTACATTGTGAACACCGCTCGAAAGCTTATTAAGCATCTCAGGTGAAAGTGTAACCTTTGTGCTTCCTGATACAACCTGATAGTCCTTACCCTTTACGAGTTCCTTACCATCAAGAAGAACCTTTTTAAATGTGCTTATATCTGCATCGGAAACTATTACCAGCCCGAACTGACTTCCTCTTATCCATGTCTGGTTTAATCCGGATTTGATAGATGGTTTTGCCTGCTCATTAGGCTTATTACCTTGCTCAGGATTAGAAGGATTACTGCCCTGCTCAGGTGTTGAAGGATTAGGATCTACCTTTTTGCCTGAGATAACAACCTTACCGTCAAGCCAAGCATTCATTGCTTTTACATAAATCTTAATCGGGATTTCCGTTTCATTTAGACTGTTTCTTGTAAATGTAAATTGTGAAACGTATTCTCCTTCACCCTTGCTAGCTTTAATCTCCTTGCCATCAACGCTTATCTTGTCAAGCGCCTCTACAATTCCCATCATTCCGGCTTTCTTGAATGAAATAGTATATGTTGCCTTTCCATTCTCTTCAGCAATCTTTACGACAGGATTAAAGGCTTCTGTCATAAGCTTCATATCCGATCCGTTTGGCTTTAGGAATTTACCCTGTGCAATATAGAATTTCTTTGCATTCTGATTTCCAGGATTCTCTGTGCCAGGCTTTGGAGTTTCTGTACCCGGTTTTGGATTCTCTGTGCCAGGCTTTGGAGTTTCTGTGCCTGGTTTTGGGTTCTCTGTGCCAGGCTTTGGGGTTTCTGTACCTGGTTTTGGATTCTCTGTGCCAGGATTTTCAACTGCAGTCTTTTTACCTGTGAATACTATGTTCATTTCATACGATGAATTCATCATCTTTGAATATACTGTAACAGGGATTTTTCCTTCATCAAGAGTGTTTCTTGTAAATGTGAACACCGATACATATGGATCTTTACCGACTTTTGCTTTGTAATCCTTGCCGTCGACAGTCAACTTCTCAAGTTTTTCTGTTACACCCATCATACCGCTTTCCTTAAATGATACGGTATATGTTGCCTTTCCATCCTTCTCTGCAATCTTCACTTCCGGATTAAACGCCTTTGTAAATACCATTGAGTCGTGTCCGTCAGGGTAAACAAGCTTTGCACTTCTTGTAAACTGCTTAGCTGATGGATCAATCTTATCTTCCTCTTCCGGCTGTGTTGATAGAGCTGCAAATTTTACTCTAAGAGCTTTGATTCTTGCTCCATATCCTGCATCATCAAGCTTTTTCTTGGATTCTGTGCTAAGACTGCTGTAATCATTTTCCAGCTTATTTAGCGCACTTTCTGAACTCCTGTCCAGCTTCTCCTCAAGCTTTTTGATATCTGCCTTAATCTGCTCAATCAGATTGTTCTCATCAGCTTTTTTAAGCGCGTCACCGATTGCTCTCTTTGCTGCATCACTTGTGTACGTAGCATTTGATATAGCATCAACGTTCTTGTAGTTTGAAGTAGTCTTTCCTATATAGTTATAGAGTCCGCCATTTGGAAGGAATGTATCGAGCCAATAAGGCTTGTTTCTTGCAGATAGATTATCGTCAGCTTCGATACTCTTAAGAGTTCCGTTGTCTTCTATCCTGATAATCTTATCTCCGCTCAAATATACGGTTAGGCTTACATTATATCCGTAATTCTCTATAGGAGAGGAGCCTGATACCTTCTTGCAGTTGTTCTTGTAAACGAGATTGAAAATCTCATCCTCAGCCTTTAGAAGCTTCTTATAAACAGCTGTTGTTACAGCCTTCTTTCCATTTGCATCAAGTGCATTATACATCTGTCTCGCAGTCTCAACCGCTTCTTTCTTTTCTGCGGTTATGTCTCCAAGGCTCTCAATTGCATCCTTTGTCTTTTCCCCGGCAGTCTTGCTTTTATTATCTTCTTCGACCTGTGATGATGTTTTAAGCTTCTTAATCTTGTTCTCGAAGTTCAGAAAATGTCTTCTGGCATTGGATATCAACTCTTCTGAATTTATCCTTTCCTTAACTTCCTTTATGAGTTTTTCAGCTTCCGATCTGTCCTTTTCAATGTATTTGCTGGCAGGGCCGTAGCTGTCAACCTCGGCGAGCAGCTCCTGCTTCTGTTCGTCTGTATCAAATGCACTGAGTATTGTATCTCTAACGCTCTTCGTACTCGTGGTAGCCTGAGAAATGGCATTTACATCTACATCCTTTAGCGTTTCCTTTGTCTTCCCCTTAAAGAGATCAAAGCCCTTACCGTTTACAAATTTCTGCCAATATGGCTTGCTTTCAGGTGCAAATCTGTCTATGTTTGAGGCCGTATCGATATCTTCAACTGATACGATTTTACCGTTTGCATCGATTTTTACCTTGATATGAGTGTTATAGTCACGGTAGGTTCCATCGTCCTCTACAACAGCTTTATTTCCATATATCGTTTTAGTACTCAAATCCCCATTTGCAAACGCAAATCCCGGGAACATTGATAATACAGTTGTAAACGATAACGAAACTGCTAAAACCTTTGCAATTCTGCTTTTCTTCATAAAGTTCCTCCTTGTTTATCAGTAGCTAACTTGCATTAGTTTTGTCTAACGTAATAGATAAAAATAATGGGGTAAAATAACCCTTCCCTTAACAATTTAATTTTATATTCCAAATAAAGTAAAATAAAGTCCTATTTTGTTGCACTATTGCTACAAAGAATAATCAATTCATCCATCAAAGCTTATGATTCGAACAAATACACATGTTGCATATCTGCTACAAAATTTTGATTTAGCTAAACTATAAGTGTAAAAATAGCAGGACTTTCTGGCATATGCATACATCCAACGCTACAACCAAGTCTTATAGGTAGACTTCCGTGAAGTATCCTGTCCCTGCTCTCTCCCATAGATATAAAATTCATAGCCTCTATAGGGAATGTCACGATATCTCCTTGGCGCTCAGCTTCAACAAAGCTGGTTCCATCAAAATACTTAAAAACGCTTACTTTGCCGTTCATTTTCTTACCTGTAAGCCTTGATTTTCTGCTCATATTCTTAGCCTTAAGACTGATGAGCCCCTCACCCTTCTCCACAGTAAGTATGCAAGGATGATAAAAGCCCTCATTCGCCATGGATATATTAGTATTATTTTTGACAGAGTTTTTGTACATAACAAACTGAAGCTCAAGTGTTGCATCTCCAAGTTTGTGGCAAAGTTTTTTACCTGTAAAATTAGAATAAGAGTCTGTAACTTGCTTTATCCTCATCTTATCCTCTATCTCTTTTATTACAGAAAGCGTATCATTTGTACAATACATAGACAATAAAAAAGCATCTTGCTTTGCTGCAACCGGATTAACCCCTTCCCCCAGCAGATGATTTGCTACAACATCTATCTTATCTGCGTATTCATGTGCGAGCTTCTGCCCACGCTCAGTCAAAATAGGACACCTGTTATCGCTCCTGTCTAAAAGGCCGCAGTTTTCCAGTGACTTCATTGCCCTGCTTACCGCATATTTTTCTTCAGATAATGACTTAGCTAAGCCTGTAACATTGCAGTTCGACTTGGACATTTTAATAAAGCATGTTAAAATGCGCATCTTAAGTATTTCTATATTGTTATGCATTTTACCTCCACATATATCGAACCATCGTTAGTTATGGCTAACTCAATAGTACAAGTATATCATCTGATATTATTTTTTTCAACTTTATTTATTGCCATGTCTGCAAAGTTTTACACGATAGCTATTAGTATATAATATTTTTACCTGTATATAAGCAATTCAAGCTATCATCAATACAAAATCGGCACGGGCAATACAAATCATCCCGTGCCGACGTACACTATGTTGTGTTTATTTTATCTGTAATTTTTCAACTTCAGTCTATAGCTTATCGCAACAACTGTGCCGGCTATCGACATGAGCATAAGAACAGTCCATATAGCCACATTGCTCTCATCAGCTGTATTTGGTTTCTTGTTTGCGTTAACAATATTGGCTTTTTCTGTCTTATCTTTATTGACCTTCTGTGTTTTATCATTGTTGACAACAGGCACTGCTTTATTTATATTCAGCTCCATCTCTACCTCTCTGTCGTCAAATATTATCATGACGATATGCTTACCGACACCCAACTTCTGTAGAAAAGCCGCCTTAATGTTTATAATCGTACTGCCTGCCCTTGTATCGTAATCAACTCCCGGTATAAGTGCTTCATCATCAATCATCACACCAACGAAATAATCAAAGCATTTATGATCTGCTATGTTGCGTTTTATTACGATTTCAAAGTCCTTACCGCTATCTTTAAACCACTTTCCGTCTGCACCTGAAACTATGTCATATTTTACAGGTATTCTTTTAAAAGTTGCATCTATATTTACATTTGCAGCCGGCATCCTGAAGCTGGTAGCTGTCTCCATCGCTACGAGATTTGTTCCCTCGTCTTTTACAATTAGAGTCTCGAGCTCATACCCTTCATCAGGCATAATCATTATGTTTACAAGATCGCCCTCTGATAATCCGCTGTCCTTATCAACCGTTACCTTACCGTCTTCAATCGGATTTGCTATGGTTACGGTGTAAGAATTGCTTTCCTTAGCTTTCCACTTTGCATACAATGTAGTGTCCTTTGTTATAGCTGTATCAAAATCAAATGGATTTGAAAGAGCTTCATCAGTATACCAGCCTTCAAATTCATAAGCTTCTCTTGTAGGATTTGCGGGTTTAGTTGCTTTTTCACCATCATTTACAGATTGATCCTCTACAGCTGAACCTCCATTTGATTCGAACTTCACGGTATGCTTTGTTACAGCAATCTTCTTGAAAGTTGCATCAACATTTACGTTCGCAGCAGGCATCTTGAAACTGGTAGGAGTCTCCATAGTCACAAGATTGGTACCTTCGTCTTTTACAATTAGAGTCTCGAGTTCATAGCCTTCATCAGGCGTAACCGTTATGTTTACAAGATCTCCCTCTGACAATTCACTGTTCTTGTCAACCGTAATCTTACCGTGTTCAATCGGATTTACTATGGTTACTGTGTAGTGTTTTTCAACTGACTTTTTGAAAGTTGCTGTCACAAAAACCTCTGCGTTCGGCATCATAAACTTGTATTCTTCGCCCATATCTATTTCTTCTTCATGCCCGTCAATTACGCAGTTTGCCTTGATAGTATCCAGCTCATAGCCTTCATCAGGAGTAACCGTTAATTTTATAACCGCGCCGGCAACTGCTTTATCATAATTTGAAGTCACAGTTCCGTTTGTTGTCGGATTTATTCTTATCTTATGTTTTTCAAATCCCGGACCTTCTTTGACGGATTCGAAAAGATAAGTCACAAAACATACTCCCATATCCTTATTGACAACAATTGAATTGATCTTGAATTCACCACCTGCATCTATCATCGTATTGCCGTTCATCTTTGCCGTAATTTTTATTTGCTCATCCCATTCGTAATTCGACAAATCCTTCAGCTCAAAAGCCACAGTTGCCTCATATTTGTGCCCTGAAAAAAACGTATATCCATTCTCAATATCACTTTTATAGATATCTTTTCCGTCTGTTATATCACGCCATGTTACATATTTTGTTTTGTTGGCATTGAATTTAGACTCATCCCTCACACTATACGCTGCATCGCTCGGTGCTACAACGTCAGTATCGGGTGTTTCTCCTACGACAGGAGCCTCAAATTCAAGTGCATCAACCTCTGATACGATCTGCTTGTCATCAGCAAAGGTTCTCATCGGCATAAGCGAAACAACCATAACCAGTGACATCAAGACCGCCATCAACTCTCCTTTCATTATCTTTTTCATAATAAAATCCTCCTTATAAATTACATCGCACTAAGAACGGCGCAAATTCTGATTATTCATATAAAGTATATCAAAATGCGTTTAACTTGTCCCCCGTAAAAATACGGGGGTTTTAAAATGTACTGAAAATTCCGGGTTATAGGACAAAGTATCTTAATTTATATCATCAAAAAACCACCGAAAATCTCGGTGGTTTCAATTGTTCCTATTCTAAAATTGTATATTCTATGCTTACATCTTGTTCTTATCATACACAGGGAATCTGCTGAAATAATCCTTTACAAGTTTTATAAACGTACCACTTAACAGGAATACGCCAATCAAGTTAGGGATTAACATCAATCCATTGAATGTCTCAGCAACATCCCAAATTAGTCCAAGGTCAAGTGTAGCACCTAGAATAGCTATAAATGCATATATTACTGTAAAAGGCTTTAGAATATGGCTTCCAAAAAGATATTCTATACATCTTGATCCATATAGACCCCATCCAAGTACAGTTGAAAATGCAAAGCATATAAGAGCAACTGCTGTGAAAATTGATACCCAACCACCATAAGTATTCATAAAGCCTTTTATTGTTAAATCAGCACCTGCGTTCTGTCCGAAGTTAATATTCTCAACTCCACAGAGGATAACAAGAGCTGTAAGTGTGCATATTACAATAGTATCAATGAATACTTCGAATATACCGTATAGACCCTGTCTTACAGGCTCATCTGTATGAGCTGAAGCATGTGAAATTGATCCTGTACCAAGACCTGCTTCGTTCGAGAATATACCTCTCGATACACCCTTCTTCATGCATAGGAACATCGATCCTACTACACCACCTGTAGCTGCCGATGGGCTGAAAGCTCCTTCAAATATCATCTGGAATACATGTGGAACAGTCTTAATATTTACAAATACTACACCTAATCCGAGGATGATGTATACTCCTGCCATGAAAGGAACCAGTTTTTCTGTTACAGCACCTATTCTCTTGATTCCACCAAGTAGGATTATTAAAATGAGAATAGTTATTATAATTCCGATAACCAGATTTACTGTCTTAACTGAATTTGCTGAAACAATGTTATAGTTTAGAAGTGCTGCATCAATTGCTGTAGTTATCGTGTTAACCTGTGTAGCATTACCTGTACCAAATACAGTTAAAACTCCTAGACAGGCATATGCATAGCTGAGCCATATCCATTTTTTTGATAGACCATTCTTAATATAATACATTGGTCCACCAACCCAGTCGCCGTGTACATTTCTCTCTCTAAAGTTAACCGCTAAAGTAACCTCGGCAAACTTAGTACACATTCCCAGGAGAGCAGCTATCCACATCCAAAATACTGCACCAGGTCCACCTATTGCAATAGCGCCTGCAACACCTGCGATATTACCTGTTCCTACAGTAGCTGCAAGAGCAGTGGTAAGAGACTGAAATGGAGTTGTTGCGCCATCTGCGGATTCTGACTTAGTGAATAATTTTCCTATGGCAATCTTAACTGCATAACCCAGCTTCCTGAATTGAACAAGCTTTGATCTGAATGTCAGGAATATACCTACGCCTAGTACGCAGATAATAGCCGGAACACCCCAGACCAAGTTGTTGACAAAAGTATTAAGTGCATCAATTCTATCAATCATACTATACCTCCATAATTGATAACATAAATAACCACAATTTAAACTTAAGCAAATTTTCTAACACTTCAAATCTAATTATACTATGACAATTATTTATATTCAACAATATTACTCCAGATATTTTGTATACATCAAAAATTTAACAAAGTTCATATTATATGACGATTTTTATCAACACTTTTTGTCCTATAACCCACTTTTACCTATAATTTATAAACATAAAATTAGAAAAATCAATAAAAAAAAGCTACAACATGTAGCCTTTAGTGGTGCGCGATAAGGGACTTGAACCCCTACGGTCTCCCGCTAGAACCTAAATCTAGTGCGTCTGCCAATTCCGCCAATCGCGCATATTATGGTGACTCCAACGAGAATCGAACTCGTGTTACCGCCGTGAAAGGGCGGTGTCTTAACCGCTTGACCATGGAGCCATAAAGACAGGCAGACTGTATAAACAGTCTGCCCAATAAACCGGCAATGTCCTATCTTCCCGGGCAGTCGCCCACCAGGTATTGTCGGCGCTGAAGAGCTTAACTACTGTGTTCGAGATGGGAACAGGTGTGACCTCTTCGCTATTATCACCGGATTAAACCTTACTAAATAACGCGCTTCACTAGCATTCATTTCCTTTGAAACCACTGGTCAAGTGTTCGACCTATTAGTATCAGTCAGCTTAATACATTACTGCACTTACACCTCTGACCTATCTCGTGGTAGTCTCCCACGGGTCTTACCTTAAAGGAGGAAATCTTTTCTTGTGGGGGGCTTCGCACTTAGATGCTTTCAGCGCTTATCCCGTCCATACGTGGCTACCCAGCTATGCCCTTGGCAGAACAACTGGTGCACCAGAGGTATGTCCATCCCGGTCCTCTCGTACTAAGGACAGCTCCACTCAAATTTCCAACGCCCACAGCGGATAGGGACCGAACTGTCTCACGACGTTCTGAACCCAGCTCGCGTACCTCTTTAATGGGCGAACAGCCCAACCCTTGGGACCTACTCCAGCCCCAGGATGAGACGAGCCGACATCGAGGTGCCAAACACCCCCGTCGATGTGAACTCTTGGGGGGTATCAGCCTGTTATCCCCGGGGTAGCTTTTATCCGTTGAGCGATGGCCCTTCCACTCGGAACCACCGGATCACTAAGCCCGACTTTCGTCCCTGCCCGACCTGTATGTCTCGCAGTCAAGCTCCCTTCTGCCTTTGCACTCTTCGCGCGATTTCCGACCGCGCTGAGGGAACCTTTGGGCGCCTCCGTTACTCTTTAGGAGGCGACCGCCCCAGTCAAACTGCCCACCTGACACTGTCTCAGCACCGGTTTACGGTACATGGTTAGAATTCCAGCGTTACAAGGGTGGTATCCCAACGATGACTCAGCAAATACTGGCGTACTTGCTTCATTGTCTCCCACCTATCCTGTACATGCAACGCCGAAACTCAATATCAAGCTACAGTAAAGCTCCACGGGGTCTTTCCGTCCTGCTGCGGGTAACCGGCATCTTTACCGGTACTACAATTTCACCGAGTCTATTGTTGAGACAGTGCCCAGATCATTACGCCTTTCGTGCGGGTCGGAACTTACCCGACAAGGAATTTCGCTACCTTAGGACCGTTATAGTTACGGCCGCCGTTTACTGGGGCTTAAGTTCAGTGCTTCTCTTGCGATGACACGTCCCCTTAACCTTCCAGCACCGGGCAGGCGTCAGCCCCTATACTTCAGCTTTCGCTTTTGCAGAGACCTGTGTTTTTGGTAAACAGTTGCCTGGGCCTTTTCACTGCGGCCTGCCGAAGCAGGCACCCCTTCTCCCGAAGTTACGGGGTTATTTTGCCGAGTTCCTTAACAATAGTTCTCTCGCTCACCTTAGGATTCTCTCCTCATCTACCTGTGTCGGTTTGCGGTACGGGCACCTTAGGTCTAATTAGCGGCTTTTCTTGACAGTGTGAAATCAGCTGCTTCCGGTCTTTTGACCACCCCATCACGCCTCAGAATATATATGAACGGATTTACCTATCCATAATCCCTTGACGCTTAGACACGCTCTACCAACGGCGTGCTCAGCTTATCCTCCTGTGTCCCCACATCATTCAAACAACCTTCGGTGGTACAGGAATTTCTACCTGTTGTCCATCGCCTATGGCTTTCGCCCTCGGCTTAGGCCCCGACTAACCCTGAGTGGACGAACCTTCCTCAGGAAACCTTAGATTTTCGGTGGGCAGGATTCTCACCTGCCTCGCGCTACTCATGCCAACATTCTCTCTCGTATAAAGTCCACATTACCTTACAGTATTGCTTCAACCCTTATACGACGCTCCTCTACCATACATTAAGTATCCGTAGCTTCGGTAATAGATTTTAGCCCCGTTTATCTTCGGCGCAGGGTCACTCGACTAGTGAGCTATTACGCACTCTTTGAATGAATGGCTGCTTCTAAGCCAACATCCTAGCTGTCTGTGCAACCCCACATCCTTTTCCACTTAACCTATATTTTGGGACCTTAGCTGACGGTCTGGGCTGTTTCCCTTTCGACTATGAAACTTATCTCACATAGTCTGACTCCCGTAGATGATACTCTGGTATTCGGAGTTTGATAGTTTTCGGTAACCGGTGAAGGCCCCTAGAACATTCAGTGCTCTACCCCCAGGTATCTTACTACGAGGCTAGCCCTAAAGCTATTTCGAGGAGAACCAGCTATATCCGAGTTCGATTGGAATTTCACCCCTATCCACACCTCATCCTAACCTTTTTCAACAGATATAAGTTCGGTCCTCCATAACCTATTACAGTTACTTCAACCTGGACATGGATAGATCACCCGGTTTCGGGTCTACAGCATACAACTTCCGCCCTTTCAGACTCGATTTCTCTACGGCTCCGGTGCTCCAGCACCTTAACCTCGCTGCATACCATAACTCGTTGGCCCGTTCTACAAAAAGTACGAGGTCACTTGCGCTCCCTCTGCTTGTAAGCATAAGGTTTCAGGTTCTATTTCACTCCCCTCCCGGGGTCCTTTTCACCTTTCCCTCACGGTACTATTCACTATCGGTCACTGGGTAGTATTTAGGCTTGGGGGGTGGGCCCCCCGGCTTCAAACCGAATTCCACGTGTTCGGTCCTACTCTGGTGTCACATAGGTGATACTCATCTTTCGCATACGGGGATTTTACCCTCTATGTCGCAAACTTTCCAGTTGTCTTCTGCTAAACTTGTATCTACCATGGCTGTGATCCACAACCCCGCTAGTAAACTAACGGTTTGGCCTCTTTCCCTTTCGCTCGCCGCTACTTAGAAAATCGATTTTTCTTTCTCTTCCTCCGGGTACTTAGATGTTTCAGTTCCCCGGGTTGCCTTTATTCGTACTATAGATTCATACGAAAATACCTACACATTACTATAGGTGGGTTCCCCCATTCGGATATCTACGGATTAGCGGATATGTGCTCCTCCCCGTAGCTTTTCGCAGCTTGTCACGTCCTTCGTCGGCTCCCAGTGCCAAGGCATCCGCCTTATGCTCTTCTTCACTTGACCTTCAAGTGTGTAGCTTTACCATTATTAATTAACTTCAGTAAATTGCTCTTTTCTGGTTTCTCGGTTGAAATCGTTTACCCTTGCTTTTCGTTAGACTCTCTTTCGATTATCTTGGAAACTTTCGTCTCCAGCAAAAATTCTCGATTTCGTTTCGTTGTGATTTGTTTTACAAATCTTTCTTGTGATACACGTTATTTAGTTTTCAAGGTTCATGGTGGGCTTGGGAGGACTCGAACCTCCGACCTCACGCTTATCAGGCGTGCGCTCTAACCACCTGAGCTACAAGCCCATGATACCAGAAAAATTCTCATAGCATGAAACGGTCTTTCCTTAGAAAGGAGGTGATCCAGCCGCACCTTCCGATACGGCTACCTTGTTACGACTTCACCCCAGTCATTGGTTTTGCCTTAGGCGATAGATTAAATAACCGACTTCGGGCACCCCCAACTTCCATGGTGTGACGGGCGGTGTGTACAAGACCCGGGAACGCATTCACCGCGGCATTCTGATCCGCGATTACTAGCAACTCCAACTTCGTGTAGGCGAGTTGCAGCCTACAGTCCGAACTGGGACCGGCTTTTGGGATTCGCTCCCCCTCACGGGTTCGCTGCCTGTTGTACCGGCCATTGTAGCACGTGTGTAGCCCAGAACATAAGGGGCATGATGATTTGACGTCATCCCCACCTTCCTCCGAGTTTTCCCCGGCAGTCCCACTAGAGTGCCCAACTAAATGATGGCAACTAATGGCAAGGGTTGCGCTCGTTGCGGGACTTAACCCAACATCTCACGACACGAGCTGACGACAACCATGCACCACCTGTCTCTCTTGTCCGAAGAAGAATCCGATTAAGGATCTGTCAAGAGGATGTCAAGTCCTGGTAAGGTTCTTCGCGTTGCTTCGAATTAAACCACATGCTCCGCTGCTTGTGCGGGTCCCCGTCAATTCCTTTGAGTTTTACACTTGCGTGCGTACTCCCCAGGCGGAGCACTTAATGCGTTAACTGCGGCACCGAAGTCTTGCGACCCCGACACCTAGTGCTCATCGTTTACGGCGTGGACTACCAGGGTATCTAATCCTGTTTGCTCCCCACGCTTTCGTGCCTCAGTGTCAGTAACAGTCCAGAAAGTCGCCTTCGCCACTGGTGTTCCTCCTAATATCTACGCATTTCACCGCTACACTAGGAATTCCACTTTCCCCTCCTGCACTCAAGCACCCCAGTTCGCAAGGCGAACAATGGTTGAGCCATTGCCTTAAACCCTGCGCTTAAGATGCCACCTACGCACTCTTTACGCCCAATAATTCCGGATAACGCTCGCCCCCTACGTATTACCGCGGCTGCTGGCACGTAGTTAGCCGGGGCTTCCTCCAAGGGTAATGTCATTTGTTTCTTCCCCTAGGACAGAAGTTTACAACCCGAAGGCCTTCTTCCTTCACGCGGCGTTGCTGCATCAGGGTTTCCCCCATTGTGCAATATTCCCCACTGCTGCCTCCCGTAGGAGTTTGGACCGTGTCTCAGTTCCAATGTGGCCGATCACCCTCTCAGGTCGGCTACTGATCGTTGCCTTGGTAAGCCGTTACCCTACCAACTAGCTAATCAGACGCAGGCCCATCCCATACCGATAAATCTTTGACAAGTGATACATGTGTATCTCTTGCATCATGGGGTATTAATCACCTTTTCGGGTAGCTATCCCCCTGTACAGGGCAGGTTGCCTACGCGTTACTCACCCGTCCGCCGCTTTCCATAATGAAAATCTACCGAAGCTTCATTTCTTTACTTCTCGCTCGACTTGCATGTGTTAGGCACGCCGCCAGCGTTCATCCTGAGCCAGGATCAAACTCTCAATTAGTTTGTATATTAAGCTTACGCTTTAATATCTATCCTATTTCTCTAAGAACGCTATTGCGTTTGCAATATTCTATTCAGAATCATTGTTTTTTTTGAGAAATTGTCGTTGTGTCTTAATTTCTTAAGACTACATACAATCTTTTTAGATTGCAGAACCATAATTAGTTCTTACCATGTTACATGGTCAAATTTTATTTGACTATTTCTATGCTATGAGGTTTTCTAGGTTCTCGCTGCCTCATTTGACAGCTTAATCATATTACCATTTTTACTTGGTCATGTCAAGAAGTTTTTAATTCTTTTTTTAACTTTTCTAAATGGTTTTTGCTTGCCGTTTTTCGCGACAGCTTGATTATATTAACACAGCTTTTATTAGCTTGTCAATCGCTTTTTTTAGCTTTTTATGTGCTGTTAATTTAACAAAATCAATCAAAGATTATTCTGGTTATACGAAGTTCAGTTTATGGCGTGATACATGCTCGCTGCGTCATCCTTCTTTGCCGAATCTAAAAGCGCATCTACTATTACACTTATACTACTGTTTCCGAACTCGATATCAATTCTATCTCCTACAGCAAGCTCTGTTCCCGCCTTTGCTGCTTTACCATTTACCATAACTCTTTGACTATCACATGCTTCCTTAGCAACTGAGCGCCTCTTTATTATGCGCGAGTTTTTTAGAAACTTATCTACTCTCATTTAACAACTCCCTTATAGTATATAAAAAAAGCAGCTCACCTATGCGAGCTGCTCTTCATTTATAAATCTTATTTGTTTACAGCATCCTTAAGAGCCTTACCTGCCTTGAATACAGGCGCCTTTGAAGCAGCAATCTTAATTGTCTCTTCCGGCTTTCTTGGGTTTCTTCCCTCTCTAGCTTTTCTATTTCTTGTCTCAAATGTACCAAATCCGATTAGCTGTACTTTCTCACCCTTTGATAGAGCTTCCTGTACACTCTGTAGAAGTGCGTTGATTGCAGCTTCTGCATCTTTCTTAGTGAAATTTGTTTTTGCTGACACTGCAGCTACTAGTTCTGCCTTATTCATCGTATATCCTCCTTCAATACCAAGCACGACTTTTAATAATCTCTTTTAGATAGCTGATGTATTTAGAAATACAGATTTTCTATTCCGCATCCTTAACACTTGCCATCTGTTCTTGCAAGTCAAACCTATTGATAAACTTCTTTGTTGCAAAACTCAGTGCATCCTCCGGGTCAACTCCTGCAAGCCTCGAAGCATTCACTATAGATAAAAGCAAATCGCCTATCCTGTCGGATAACTCACTCTGCTCCACTTCCGGACCCACATTACGAATTTTCTCTATTACGTCTGTTGCATCCTTCAGCGAAGTATCTAAATCTGATTGCTCGAAATTTGCATCAACTGCACGCTTAAGAACCTTTTCGGATCTCAGCAAAGCCGGGAGTGACTTTGGAACATCTTTCAACCGTTGAGTATGCGTTGTATTTCCGTGCTCTTTACTTTTTACATTCTCCCATTTTTCAATGACTTTGTCAACTGTTTTCGCTGTTTCTTCTGAAAAAATGTGCGGATGTCGTCTTATCATCTTCTCACATTCATCATTTATGACGTCTTTTAGGTCAAAATACGATTCTTCATGTGCTAAGTCCGCATGAAAAACCACTTGGAGAAGAACGTCACCGAGTTCCTCTCTCAAGTTAATAAAGTCATTATTATCTATTGCCTCAATTGATTCGTATGCTTCTTCAATCATACACCTCTTGAGGCTCTCGTGAGTTTGTACTTTATCCCAAGGACATTCTTTTCTCAAAACATGAACTATATTAGCGAGTCTTTCAATAGCATCCGCTTCGTTTTTAGCACTGTGAAATAACGGTTCATAGATTGAGGAATTTTCCGTTCTCATTTCCTACTCCCAACTTATAAACTTGCGAATAAATGTGTTAAGCTTTGATCCCATAGGTATGGTCTCCAGTTCTTCCGGTGTTACAACCTTTAGGAATACAATAAGTATACTGTAAATCAGCACACCTATCATTATCGCTACAAGAGTTGCTATGCTGTTTCCTACAAACATTCTCATGAGCTTATACATTAGGAATACCCCTACACCCATAACTCCTGAAGCTATAAATGGCTTTACATACGTCTGAACGTGATCTATCTTTGTTCCGCTATAGCGCTTCACCGCCATATTGTTCAGTTTAAATGAGATAACGTAAGCAACTATCGTTGAGATTGCTGCGCCGTTTATGTTGAGTACATTTATTCCTACTAATATATATGTAAGGATTATCTTTACAACCATACCTATGGCGATATGCTTTACCGGAACGATCTGCTTACCTATAGCCTGAAGAACTCCTGTCGACGTTTGGCTTAAAGCAAGTCCAACTATTCCTATAGCCATTATCATCATTGTTACAGTTGCTTCATCTACCTCCGCAGGTTTTGCCGGATAGAGAAGCAAGAGCACAGGCTTTGCCAAAACAAATATACCTACTGCACAAGGAAATGCCAGAAGCATGGTCAGTCTATATCCCAGTGAAATGTTCTTATGAACTTCTTCTTCATCTTTAAGCGTAAAAAATCTTGCTATGGCCGGAACAATGCTTATAGCTACAGCCTGTGTGAATATTTGCGGGAATCCTATTAGAGTACTACAATAGCTACTTATCAGTCCGTAAAGATGCTTTGATTCATCAAAACTAAAGCCCGTAGCCTGAAGCCTCCTCATGATAACTCCGGTATCAACCATGTTCATGATTGGCATAATTTCAGATCCTATAATAATAGGTATGGCTATAACTACTATACTTCTGACTATTACTCCGGTCTCTTCAATGCTTTGATCATATCTTTTAATCTTATACTGGATAACCGGTTTATTAATTAAATATATCAAACCGACTAGAAGCAGGCCTGCAAATGAACCTATACTTGCACCGAATGCCGCTCCGGCAGAAGCCTTTACAAGCCCCTTAGGCAGTAACATATATGCCAATAAAAGTCCGCTTATGATTCTGACAAGTTGCTCTGTTATCTCGGATATTGCTGTAGGATTCATATTTTGACGCCCTTGGAAATATCCTCTAAGTGCCGAAAGCAGCGGAACAAATAAAAGCGCCGGTGCTATCGCCCTAACCGCCGGTGCCGCATCTGCATTTCCTAAAAGTGTCGTGAGTGGTTTTGCTCCAAAGAAACAAATCAAAAACAGTCCTGCTCCTAGCAAAAACATCATTATCATTGATATATGAAATACCTTGTGGGCATTCCTGTACTGCTTGACTGCAATGTTTTCAGATACAAGTCTTGATATTGCTACCGGAAGTCCTGCTGTTGCAAGAACTACCAATGCTCCATAAATCGTATAGGCATATCCGTAGTATGCCATGCCGTCTGCACCGAGCCAGTTCGTTAACGGAATTCGGAAGAATGCGCCTAAAACCTTAACTATTACACCTGTAACACCTATTATCGCAGCGCCCTTTATTACTTTACTATTCATATGAGTACTCCAATTTGTTACAGCTGTGACATTATCTTTGCCACATTCTTTTCGACTTCAAAAGCAGTCTTTTCTACATCTATAGTAGTAAACTCGCCATTTTCGTATACAATCTTGCCATCTACCATTGTCATAGCAATATCGCTATCAGTTGCAGAAAACACAATATTATTCAGTATGTTATGCCTTGGAAACATATTAGGACTGTCAGTTCTTATCATCACAAGGTCTGCACGGTTTCCTACCTTTATTCTTCCGCAGTCTTCCCTGCCCTGAGCTATTGAACCGTTAAAGCTTGCCATCTTTAGTGCTTGAGCCGGTGATATTACTGTAGGGTCGCTTCGCTTAACCTTTGCAAGTATTGTCATTGTCTTGATTTCCTCAAGCATATTTAGATTGTTGTTGCTAGCTGAACTGTCTGTTCCTATCGCAACATTTATATTGTTTCCGAGCAGGCCTTCCACATCGCATATTCCACTTGCAAGCTTTAAGTTACTTACAGGGTTTGTCGCTACTGTAACTCCCTTTTCTCTCAAAATATCAAAGTCGCTTGCATCTATCCATATGCAGTGTGCGGCAGTTGCCCTTACGTCGAAGATGCCGCAATCTGCGAGGTATTTCACCGGACTTCGTCCCTCGTGTCTGAGTTTGCATTCCTCATGCTCTCTTTTGGTCTCGGACACGTGGACATGCATGTTTAGTCCTGCATTCTTTGCAATTTCTGCAAGCCTTGTTGCCGTTTCTTCATTTGATGTATACTCAGCATGAAGACTGTGATCTATTCTTATTCTACCATCCGCAAGCATATGGTACTTTGATGCAACTTCCTCAGCTTCCTTAACAGACGATAGGCTATCAAAAGGCTCGCCTGACGGATTTGTTATCGACCTTGAGATATTTGCCTTTGCTCCGCTCTCTAAGGCAGCTCTTACAATATCATCTACAAAATAGTACATATCACTGGTTGAAACTATTCCATATTTGAATGACTCCGCCATCGAAAGCAAAGTTCCATAGTAAACAGCTTCAGAGCTCAGCTTATCTTCAAACGGAAATATTCTCTTAAACAACCAATCCTGCAAGCTCATGTTTTCACCATATCCTCTCATAAGCGACATCGGTGAATGAGCGTGAGCATTAACAAAACCGGGAATCAAAACTCTATTATTTCCTTCAATTACTCTTTCGCCTTCCTTTGGTTCAAGTGGTTCAATTGAGATTTCCTTTATAAAGCTTTCCTCTACCCTTACGGAAACATTTTGTTTTAGTTCAAAGTTCTCATCTAAAATATCTATGTTCTTAAATACTATCATTATTCCTCTATATTCCCTTGTTATCTAAATGATATATCTATCAACTAATGTTCTTAGACCCGTTATTATCTACATCCTTATTATCACTTATTATCTCAAGTAAATCAACAATGGAATCAAGTCTTTCTTTTCTTGCTACCGAAAGCCTGATGAACGGTTCGTTTCCGCCATGAAAGAAAATCGTACTTCCGAACTTTTCACTTGCCTTCATAAGTGCGTAAGCCTTGAGTGCATTATCTTGAGCAAAGTAAATTACAACCTTGCCCGCTTGCTCATGTATATTGGAAACCCCCACATTACCGGATAATGCTCTTATCATGGATACTGCTATGAGGTTCAGTGTTTCCCTTGGCAAATCCCCAAATCTATCGAGCAACTCGTCTATGATTTCTTCACTATCTTCCCTAGTAGATACTGTTGCAATCTTTTTGTACATCTGTAACTTCAGGGTTTCATTATCTATGTACCAGTTAGGTATGTTTGCTGCAACATCCAGTTCAATGTTTATCTCCTCAGCCGGTTCCGGAACATTCTCACCCTTCGCCCTTCTTACTGCATCATCTACCAGTTTACAATATAGTTCATAACCTATATTCATCATATGCCCGCTTTGCTCCGCCCCCAGGACATTTCCTGCACCTCTTATCTCGAGGTCTCTCATAGCCACCTTGAATCCTGAGCCGAATTCTGTAAACTCTTTAATTGCCTTTAGCCGCTTTTCTGCAACTTCAGTTAGCACCTTATTCTTTTGATACATTAGATATGCATATGCAATCTTATCAGTTCTTCCAACTCTTCCTCTTAACTGATAAAGCTGGGCAAGACCGCACTTGTCGGCGTCTATGACAATTATAGTGTTTGCATTTGGGATATCTATACCTGATTCTATAATGGTCGTAGCTACTAGAACATCCGCATCTCCCGAAATAAATCTCTGCATCACAGATTCAAGGCTTTTTTCATTCATCTGTCCATGACCTACAACTATTTCCGCATCCGGCACAAGTGACTGTATCTTTTCTGCGAGCCTATTTATTCCTTTAACTCTATTAAATACAATATAAACTTGACCATCTCTATCCAGTTCTCTTGTGATTATCTCGCGCATCACGATATCGTCCTGCTCGAGAACGTAGGTCTGAACAGGATATCTATCTCCCGGCGGCTCGGTTATAAGACTCATATCCTTGATTCCGGTAAGCGACATGTTGAGAGTTCTTGGTATTGGCGTTGCCGAAAGCGTCAAAACATCTATGTTCGACTTCAGCTTCTTTAGTTTTTCCTTGTGTGCTACGCCAAATCGCTGTTCTTCATCTATAACTAAAAGTCCTAAATCCTTATATTTGATGTCATCGGATAGAAGCCTATGTGTTCCTATAACAAAGTCGATTCTTCCCTTTTTTAGCCCGTCAACTATTTTATCCTGTTGCTCATCAGATCTAAATCTTGAAAGCATGTCGATGGTAAAGGGGAAATTTGAAAATCTTTCTTTCAACGAATTATAGTGCTGATTTGCAAGTATAGTCGTTGGTACAAGCATAGCCGCCTGCTTCCCCTCGGATATACACTTGAATATTGCTCTTGCAGCCACCTCGGTCTTTCCATATCCTACGTCTCCACAAAGCAATCTATCCATGGGAAGTTCGCTTTCCATATCCCTCTTTATCTCGTCGATAGAAGTTAGCTGATCATCAGTCTCCTGATAGTTAAAGTAAGCTTCAAACTCTTTTTGCCATACTGTATCCTTTGAAAACGCAAAACCTTTACTTGCCTTTCTATCAGCATAAAGCTTTATGAGCTCATCAGTCATCTCTGCTATAGCAAGCCTAGCTTTTGTCTTCGCTACCTTCCACTCATCTCCCGAGAGCTTGCTCACTTTAGGTGAGGTGCCTTCTGAGCCTATATATTTTTGGACAATATCCATCTGCTCAACAGGAACATATAGAAGATCTGTCCCTGAATACTTTATCTTGAGGTAATCCTTTTGTTCGCCTTGAACTTCAAGTGACTGAATACCTAAAAACTTTCCTATTCCATGATTTTCGTGAACGACGTAGTCTCCAGTTTTGAAATCGGAAAAGGACTGCATTTTCTGACTACGATTTGCCTTGTGACGTTTTTTACCTATTTTCGTTGAGTTGAAAATATCCTTATCACTGATTATATAGAGCTTTTCTTCAGGGAATACCATTCCCGCGCTAAGACTTCCCTGCACAACCTGAACCTTATTAGATAGTCCAATATTTACAACAAAGTCATCTATAGTCTGCTTCCTTTCATCAGATGATGCCGAAATTAAAACTCTATTTTCCCCATTTACAATGCGTTTTAAGTCATTTTCGAGCACATCAAGATGTCCTGCATAGCTTGTCACCTGCCTGCAGTCGATAGGCTTTATCTCATCAAACTCTAACTTTACTTTGCCGGTAAGTCCAAACGGAAACATGAAAAATTCAGGCATTATTCCAAAGGATTTTTTCAAATCGTCCATACCTGTAATAAGCTGAGCATCTTCAGGTATAGCCTTACCTCTTTCAAGCATTGAAAGCAGGTCATTCCTAAGCTCTTCTGACCTGAGTTCAAGGTGTTCTTCTATGCGTGGAAAGTCGTCAAAAACGATTATTGCATCTCTCATGTAATTCCAGATGTACTCTGTTTCGGGATAGAAATAGTGTACGTAATTTTCAAGTACACTATCGTTATCAAACTCAGATATATACTCAATCAGCTCGTTCTTCTTTTCCGTCAAGCTGTTTACTGCATCTTTCTTCTCTACATCCTTTGATAGCTTTGCAATCTGCTTATCAAAGAGAGATTCCACCGTCTCTATTGCTTTAGAAATCAACTCATCGCTTGGAGTGAGCTGCTTTGATGGATATATATCTATGCTGTTTATACTATCTATACTTCTCTGGCTTTCAATATCAAAACTTCTTATAGAATCAATCTCTGAACCAAAGAATTCTATTCTTATAGGCTCATCAGCATCCGGTGGATAAACATCAAGAATTCCGCCTCTTATTGAAAACTGCCCCTGAGTTGCTACTATATCGTTTCTTTCATACCCGAGCTCTGTCAACTTTTTTTTGAGCTCATCAATTTCTATCTCCTGGCCAAGCTCGATATTAAAGTTCATGCTTTGATACGAGCGGTGTGGCGGCATCTTCTTAATGGCAGCAGAAACAGGCGCAATCACAACAGCCTCATCCTCTGTTGCGAGCGCCTTTATAACCTTCAGTCTTGCAAAATCTTGATCTCTATTCCTTGCACTGTAGTCTAGGAATATGTGGCCGTCCTCCGGCAAAACATAAACTTTTCGCTCACTAAAAAAAGAGAAATCCATTGCGAGCTTTTCGGCTCTGCGATGACCCGATACGATAATCAAGCATTGTTTCCCTTTTTCAATACTCTCTGAAATTACCTTTGCAGAACGGCTGTCTGATACACCTGTTAAACAAATTTTTTTATTCAGCATAAACTCCTATTCTATTTAGTCACCTTCCCTGAATTGAATCTATTCATCGCCTTATCAATTCCATCTGCAATGTAGCACTCTACAGCATGAGCTGCTTCCGAGACTGTATCCGACAGGACGGCTTCTTCAGATTTGCTGGGTTTTCCTATAACAAAATCTATAAGATTATCATCCTTATTACTACCGATTCCTATTCTAACTCTGGGAAAATCACGACTTCCAAGCTGAGATACAACGGATTTCATACCGTTATGCGTACCTGAACTTCCTGAGGTGCGTATACGAAGTGCACCCATAGGAATATCCAAATCATCATAAATTACTAAAAGGTTTTTCAAATCAATTTTATAAAAATTGACTGCCTCTCTAATTGCTTCGCCACTGAGGTTCATATATGTTTGCGGCTTCATAAGAATTACCTTTTCTCCACCTAGCTTGAACTCTCCGGTAAGCGATTTGAACTTGGATTTATCGACGGAAACACTGTTTCTTCTTGCGAGCTCATCTATTACCATAAATCCCAGATTATGCCTTGTTTTTTCGTATTTCTTTCCGGGATTTCCAAGCCCTGCTATTAAAAACATATTTTCCTCTATCCTCTTACTTTAGTTTTCTTTCTTTATCAAAGAGCTCACTGATTGAACCGTTGTTGTGAACTCTCATCATTGCCTCGGCAAATAGATTCCCTACCGATAGGAAACGCATCTTGTCTAAGCGTTTCTCCTTCGGCATTGGAATTGTATTCAAAAGTACAAGTTCTGTGATCGCAGATTCTCTTAATCTCTCTATCGCAGGTCCTGATAGAACAGGGTGAGTTGCACATGCGTAAACCGACTTTGCTCCCATGTTTTTGATTGCATTTGCAGCATTTGTCAGTGTACCTGCTGTATCTATCATGTCATCTATTATGATACAATTCTTGTTGTTGATATCTCCGACGATATTCATGATTTCGCTCTTATTTGGGCTTGGTCTTCTCTTGTCGATGATGGCGATTGGACAATTTAGATATTCAGCAAGATTTCTCGCTCTCGTAACACTTCCATGGTCAGGTGAAACAACACAAACATCTTCCATATTCTTCTCACCGAAGTACTTCGCCAGTATTGGAAGTCCAAGAAGATGATCTACAGGTATATTGAAGTATCCCTGTATCTGGTTTGCGTGAAGATCCATTGTAAGCACTCTGTCAGCTCCTGCTGCTACAATCAAATCAGCAACCAGCTTTGCTGTGATTGGATCTCTTGCCTTTGCTTTTCTGTCCTGTCTAGCATATCCATAGTATGGAATAACTGCATTGATTCTACCTGCTGAAGCACGCTTCATCGCATCTATCATGATGAGAAGCTCCATCAAGTTATCGTTAACTGGCGCACATGTCGACTGCACGATATAAACGTCAACACCTCTTACCGTCTCACCGATATTCACCGAGATTTCTCCATCACTGAACTTCTTAACATCCGCTTTTCCGAGTGGCTTACCCATTATGGAAGCTATCTCCTCAGCAAGATCGTTATGTGAGTTGCAAGTGAAAACCTTAAAATCTAAAAATGCGCCGTTTTTCATTGATATTTTCCTCTTCTTTCTTGTGCTTTTGTTTTAATCTGTCTAAATGAATCACTTTCTATATAAGCCTCTTTTGGCCGCCCATTCATCTATATTCCTCTGGCGAGCTCTAGCAACGCTGAGTGCATCCTTCGGTACGTTCTTAGTCACTGTGCTTCCTGCAGCAATATAAGCCCTATCGCCTACATCTACAGGCGAAACAAGATTTACGTTACAACCGATAAAGCATCCGTCACCTACTGTCGATCTATGCTTGTTCTTTCCATCGTAGTTAACAAATACCACTCCGCATCCCAGATTTACATTTTCGCCGATGTCCGCGTCACCTATGTATGTCAGATGAGCCGACTTACTTCCGTTACCCATGCTGGAGTTCTTTACCTCTACAAAGTCGCCGACCTTGCAGCCTTCTCCTATAGTACTACCCGGTCTGATATAGGCAAATGGTCCAACGCTTGTTTCACTACCTACCGAACTATCTAGAATTACTGAACTATCTATGCTGACACCGTCTCCTATCGTTGAATCTACAATTCTGCAATTCTGCTCAATCTTGCAGTTTTTGCCAATCACTGTACTTCCCTCAAGTCTTACGCAAGGCCCTATCATGGTACCTTCGCCTATCTTTACATCCTTATCGATATAGACATTATCTATATCTAATATATCTACACCTGACTCTACGTGCTTTTCGGCAATATCGCGCCATATTTGTTTTCTCTGCTTATAATCGTTCATATTCATATCAAGCCTGTCCCTTTTCTAAAATAATCTGTCCAACCTTGTATATGTCTCCGGCACCCATAGTTATTACCAAGTCATCACTCTCAGCTTCCTCAAGAACCTTCGTTGCTATTTCGTCAAAATCCTTGATATATACAGCCTCGATTTCCGGATGTGCAATCTTAATTCTCTCACTAAGCTTATCCGAGGAAATATTATAAATATCCTTTTCTCTAGCTGCGTATATATCAGTCAAAATAAGTTTATCTGCACCCTTAAATGAATCGATAAAGTCATCAAAGAGAGCCAAAGTACGCGTATATGTATGAGGCTGAAACAGGCACCATATTCTATTATGCTTTAGATTCTGAGCAGCAGATAGCGTAGCCTTTATCTCAGTTGGATGATGCGCGTAGTCATCGATTATAGTAATGTTTTCCTTAGCCTTTCCAATTATATCAAAACGTCTCTTCGTTCCCGTATAGAGTTTCAATACTCTAATTATATTCTCTGATGAAACCCCTAGCTGATGACAGCATGCAAACGCAGCCGTAGCATTTAGTATATTATGTTCCCCCGGAACACTGAGCTCCATGGTTCCCTGTGGCTCACCTCTATAGCTGATGTTAAATGACGGCATTCCATTTATATCAAACTTGACATCAGAAATGGCATATGTACAACTAGGGTTATATCCATAGGTTATCGCACCTTCAATATCCTTGATTATTCTATTTATGAATGGATTGGCGTCATATGCTATTATGTTTCCACCGCTCTTAATATTTTTGGAAAAGCGATCAAAGGATTTTACTATATGCTCTATATCCTTAAAATAATCCAGATGGTCTGAGTCTATATTTAGAATAACCTCAATATAGGGTCTTAAGCTCAAAAAGCTGTCCCTGTACTCGCAAGCCTCAGTCACAAAAAAAGAGCCCTTGCCTACCTTATAGTTTCCGTCAATTTCACTAAGATATCCTCCAACAAGGATTGTAGGTTCCAGCTTGTTTTTCTCTAGTACAACAGAAACCATTGAAGTTGTAGTAGTTTTACCGTGAGTTCCGCTTATCGCTATGCTGTTTGGATATTCATCCATGAGTAATCCTAGTATTTCGGCTCTTGATGCTGTCGGAATACCTAGCTGCTTAGCTCTAACCATCTCCGGATTATCCTCTGCAATAGCTGCGGAATAAACTACTAAATCAGCATTTTCAACATTTTCTGCTACGTGTTCTAAATATATTACCGCTCCGGTTTGTCTCAATCTATCTGTAATTTCGGATTCCTTCATATCCGAACCCGATACATTATATCCTCTGGATAATAGAATCTCTGCAATAGCAGAAAGCCCTATTCCTCCAATTCCGATACAATGTATTTTTCTATATTTGCTTAAATCGATCATTAAAAAGACCTCCCTATTTAGGTAAGTGTATTATACCATATTTATGTTTGAAATGGGCTCTAATTGACAAAAAATATAAAAACAAATATTATTATATAAAAAGTTTGGAGGTGTAAATGAAAAGAACAGAACGTGTCGGTGCAATCATCAAAATACTAACCGATTCACCTTGCAAGTTATTTCCATTGAAATTCTTTTGCGATTTATTTGATACAGCAAAATCCAGTGTGAGCGAGGATATCTCCATTGCCTCTTCCTCTGTTGTAAGCACAGGTACGGGATATATAGAAACAGTAGCAGGTGCAAAAGGTGGTGTACGCTTTGTTCCTGACATAAGTGATGAAGATCTAATAATTATTCAAAACGAGCTTTGTGATAAGCTTCGTGACCATAGCAGAATTTTGGCAGGTGATTTTCTATATACATCGGATATTTTTTTTGATGCAACATTTACTGATAGGCTTGCTTCCATTTTCGTCAGGAAATTCAAGAACTCAGGAGCCGATTATGTTGCAACCGTTGAGACTAAAGGTATCCCACTAGCTGCCAGCACTGCTAGAAAGCTAAACATTCCTCTTGTCGTAATACGCCGCGAAGCCAAGGTCTCAGAAGGATCTACCGTGAGCATCAACTATTTCTCCGGTTCCTACGACAGAGTACAGAAAATGTCTCTATCAAAGCGAGCTGTTACGCCGGGGGCTAAAGCCCTTGTAATAGACGATTTCATGCGTGGAGGTGGCAGTAGCCAAGGCATTCGCGATATACTTTCAGAATTTGATGTAAGTGTATGTGGGACAGGCATTGCTATAGCTGCTATTGAACCTGAGAAAAAAAGAATTGAAGAATATTCCTCAATTGTATATCTTGGTGAAGTATCTCAAGAAGCCCAGTTTGTAAGGGTTGAACCGAATTATCAGATGTTTTAGAAAAGATATTGCCTTTCTGAATTCTTTGAAGTATAATAAGTATATATACATTTTGGGTCATTTGAGGAAGGTGGTAACATGCAAATTACAGATGTACGCATTCGAAAAATCAATGTAGAAGGCAAAATGAGAGCCGTAGCATCCGTAACATTTGACAATGAGTTCGTAGTTCACGACATCAAGGTCATTGACGGACAAAATGGGTTATTCGTTGCTATGCCAAGTAGAAAGATGGGCGACGGTGACTTCAGAGACATAGCTCATCCTCTTGCTTCAGACGTTCGTAACAGAATTAAAGATGCAATATTCGAGGCATATGACAAAATTCCGGAATGCGAAGACACAACCATTGAATACGAAGCATAAGCTGTAACACAATTACTTAAGTGAAAAGGGAAAATTCCTCTTAAGAGTGCTATACGTCAATTAAATCCTTCGTTTCAGACGTGTCATCAAAAGGGGTAGTAAAAAACGACCAAATGAACTTTCTCAAATGGTCGTTTTCTATTGCCTTTTACTAATCTATTTGTAATCCTGATGAGCTGTTATTACTCTAACCATGTTAGACTTGCTGCCCTTCTCTACCGGAAGTCCTGCTGTTACGACCAGCTTACTCCCTTCTTCTACAAGACCGCTTTTAACCGCCTCTGATGCGAACCAGTCAAAAAGTTGCTCAACCTCTGCATTGTACTTTGCTTTGATTGGAACAACTCCCCACATCATCGCCATTTGATGATATGCCTTTGTATGCGGTGTTGCCCCTATTATCATCTTTGCAGGTCTAAACTTTGACATTCTTGATGCTGTAAATCCTGAATTCGTTGCAGCCATTATTCCCGCCGCATTGATATCCTCTGCCAGAGTGCAGGCCGCATGTGCTACTGCATTTGTTACATCCCTCTTGTTCATCTCAAGCCAAACTCTGTCCTCGTGATAATTAGTCTCGTTATCAGCCTCTGCCTGTTCAGCAACTTTTGCCATAACTTCAACGGCTTCGACCGGATAATTACCTGCCGCAGTCTCTCCTGAAAGCATAACAGCTGATGTTCCATCATACACAGCATTTGCAACATCAGTAATCTCTGCACGTGTTGGTACCGGGTTTTCAACCATGGACTCCAGCATTTGGGTTGCTGTAATAGCAATCTTACCGCTCTCCAAACATCTCTTGATTATTCTCTTTTGAATACCCGGCAAACGCTCAAAAGCAAGTTCTACGCCCATGTCCCCTCTTGCAATCATGATTCCATCAACCTTTGGTAGAATGTGCTCAAAATTATCAACACCTTGCGTGCTCTCTATCTTTGCTATTATTTTGATATCCTTGCCACCGTTGTTATTTAGTAAAGTCCTAAGTTGCTCGACATCCTCCTGAGTCCTGACAAACGATGCTGCTATATAATCAACATCCTCCGCTATACCAAAGAGAATATCGCTTCTGTCTTGCTCACCTATATATTCCATTCCAAGGTCAACATCAGGGATATTCACTCCTTTGTGATTGCTTACATTACCACCGTGAACTACTTTAGTTAAAATGTCCGTCTCTGACTTTGATATAACCGTTAACACAATCATTCCGTCATCGATTAAAATCCTATCGTTTTCTTCGACCATGTTAGGAAGTCTTTCGTAAGTCGTTGCCACTATAGAATTTGTTCCCTTTACATCTCTTGATGTAAGCGTAAATTCCTGACCATCCTCCAAAAATTCTTTTCCATTCACAAAATCCTTGAGTCGGATTTCCGGTCCCTTTGTATCCAGCATTACAGCTGCCGGCAAATCCAGCTCATCTCTAATCTTTCTAAAGGTTTCTATAGTTTTGTGATGTTGCTCGTGCGTGCCATGTGAAAAGTTCACCCTTGCGACATTCATGCCTGAAAGCAACATTTTCTTTATGGTTCCTTCATTGCTCGAAGAAGGTCCGAGTGTACATACAATCTTTGTTTTTCTCATTTTACACACCTTTCACTTAATCGTATTTATTATATATCTATTATATGACCAAAGCATACCTTTTTCAAATTTTATCACATTGTGGTTTTGATATATCTTACTTGATATTTTCTTACATAGATTATAAGCATTATGATATAATGAATACTGTTATTCATGTTTTATTTTTCGTATATATATGTAATATAGTAAATGAAATGAGGAAAATTATGGACACACTGGATAAATCAAGTAGAGACTACGAAATATGTCTTTGTAAAAAGATAAATAGAGGCTATGTAGAGGATTTAATTAAAGAAAAGAATATCAAAACTCTCAAAGATCTATGCGAAATCGGGGACATTGGTAATGTATGTGGTGGCTGCCGAGAGGATCTGGATATGGTTCTTGAAGAGGTTTTAAATAGCAATGTATAATACAGACCTATTTCTATGAAATGAGACAAAACTCCCCGTGTATACCACAGGGAGTTTTTTGCAAACAAAAAAGGGCTATAGGACAAAAAGTGTGTGTAAAAACCGACATAACAGTTGATATTTCAATAGTTATGTCGGTTTAATCTTTTTTGAAAGAAGATTGAGGGTGGACAAAAAGTGTGTGTGAAAACTCTTTAAAATATTGGAATTTCAATGATAAAACGTGGTATATCTTCCTTAGAATTAGTGTTCTTGGAGGAATATATTATGAAGCAGGTAAATTGTCCAATTTGTAATTGCAAATGTATAAAACACGGTAAGATAAAATCTGGCTCTCAAAGGTGGTTTTGTAAGTCTTGTAAGTTAGCGTTTACGCCAAAGATAGATAATGATACTAAACAGCTTCAGCATTTCTTGGCTTGGTTATTCAGTAAAGAAGTACAAAGTAATATGTCAGGTGGTGGAAGAACTTTTAGAAGAAAAACCTCCAAGTTTTGGGATATATGGGTTATGGCACCAAAGATTGAAAAATCAAAAGATGTACTGTATTTTGATGGTATATATCTATCGCGTAAATCGTGTATTTTGATATGTTGTGACAAAGAACATGTATTAGGTTGGTACGTATGCAGATATGAGCATTCAGGAGCTTGGGAGGCTCTAATGAGTCGTATAGCAGAACCTAAGGTGGTTGTATCCGATGGTGGTAAAGGATTTAGAAAAGCACTTAAGAGAAAGTGGCCAAAGGCAAAGCATCAAAGATGCGTATTTCACGTGTTTTCACAGGTTAAAAGATATACAACAAGTAGACCAAATACTTTAGCCGGGCTAGAGCTTTATGCACTGGCAAGGGATTTGTTTGATGTTAAAAGTATTGAAGACTCAAAGATATGGGTTGATCGTTTTACAGGTTGGATTGTCAAGCATAAACGTTTTTTAAGCGAAGTAACATATGATGAAAATGGAAAGATAAGACCTAAGCATGAAAGACTGATAAAGGCTGAAAAATCAATGCTAAGACTACTTAATGATAATACTCTATTCACGTATCTTAATGAAGAATTAAGGGCTGAGTTTAAAATTCCATCGACAAACAATCGAATTGAAGGTGGTGTAAATGCTTGTCTTAGGGAGATGCTGCATAACCATAGGGGGTTATCTGTTGAGAGAAGAATTAAAGCGGTTTTTTGGTGGTGCTATATGCACTCACCAAAACCGCTTTCTGCTTCTGAGATATTAAAAACAATGCCTACAAACAAGAGCATAGATGATATTTACAAGAAGATGACTGCCAAGAAACAACTAGAAGATACTATTCCTATGTGGGGTGATGCAGTTGTATGGAGCGAGCTACATCATTCGAGCAATTATCCGGTGTACTGGGATTAGTCACACACACTTTTTGTCCTATAGCCCACAAAAAACCGTTGAAATCAACGGTTTTCTCTTGGCTAGGGTAGCAGGATTCGAACCTGCGCATGACGGAATCAGAATCCGTTGCCTTACCGCTTGGCGATACCCCAACGATTGGAGGCGACACCCAGATTTGAACTGGGGAATAAAGGTTTTGCAGACCTCTGCCTTACCACTTGGCTATGTCGCCTAATTATATGGGGTGGGTAGTGGGATTCGAACCCACGCATACAGGAGCCACAACCCTGGGTCTTAACCACTTGACGATACCCACCATGTTGGCTTATGAATATAAAAATTGGCGACCTGGAACGGGCTCGAACCGTCGACCTCCAGCGTGACAGGCTGGCATTCTAACCAACTGAACTACCAGGCCGCAATGATGGTGGGCGTTATAGGGCTCGAACCTATGACCCCCTGCTTGTAAGGCAGGTGCTCTCCCAGCTGAGCTAAACGCCCACAATGGTAGCGGCGAGTGGAGTCGAACCACCGACCTTCCGGGTATGAACCGGACGCTCTAGCCAACTAAGCTACACCGCCATATTGTGCAAAATCACTGCAAGGAATATATTATCAAACCCCATCTTAAATGTCAATATCTTTTTATTATATATTTTATGATTAAATCTGCTCATCTTTCTGTTGTTTCAAGCTTTCTAATCCTTTTCTCTTTGATACAAATACATCAAATTAAACAAGCTATAAGAATTGAATTAAATGTGCATTTCTAATATAATAGTAAAGATATATGAAAGGAGTTTTTATGCAAGCACCAAATCCAATTGCATTTACAATCGCAGGTATTGATATACGATGGTACGGTATTTTAATCGGTGTAGCATTTCTGCTAGCCATATACATCAGCTATTTGAGAGCCCCGAAATTTGGTATTGTACAGGATGATATTCTGGATTTAACCATATTTTTAATCCCCTGCTCTATAATAGGCGCAAGAGCGTATTACGTTATATTTAGCTATGATAATTATCGGGGCAACTTTATCCAGATGCTCAACCTGCGTGCCGGCGGTCTTGCAATTCACGGCGGAATAATTGCAGGAGTTATAGTCTCATACATTGTCGCTAAACGTAAGAAGATAAAGTTCTCCAATTTGGCAGATTTAATCATGCCTCAGGTAGCACTTGCCCAAGCTATAGGCAGATGGGGAAACTTCTTTAACTCAGAGGCACACGGCGGGCCTACAAATCTTCCCTGGGCTATCACGGTATATGGTGAGAAGGTACATCCAACATTCCTTTACGAATCGATATGGTGCTTTTTTATTTTTATCTTACTCATATTCCTATCAAACAAGATAAAGTTCAATGGGCAAATTGCTCTGCTTTATGCGATGCTTTATTCATTTGAGAGATTCTGGGTTGAGGGGTTGAGAACAGATAGCCTTATGATCGGTCAGTTCAGACAAGCACAGGTTTTAAGTCTGGTTGTCTTCATACTGGCATTATCTGCTTACATATATCAAGTACGAAAATATAAGAAGAAATAATAATAACTTTATGAGGAGAATACAATGAAACTAGGTATAGTTGGCCTTCCAAACGTAGGCAAAAGTACGCTTTTTAATGCAATTACAAAGGCAGGTGCAGAAGCAGCAAACTACCCTTTCTGTACCATAGAACCAAATGTCGGAGTCGTTACAGTTCCTGATTACAGAATAGATACGCTTCATGAGGTATATAACTCAAAAAAGACCATCTATACATCTATAGAATTCTGCGACATCGCAGGTCTTGTCAAGGGTGCATCAAAGGGAGAAGGGCTGGGTAACAAGTTCCTTGGACACATCAGAGAAGTTGCTGCTATTATCCATGTTGTTCGCGGTTTTGATGACGACAACATCGTTCACGTATCCGGGCAAATTGATCCCCTCTCCGATATTGAAACCATAAATACGGAACTCATTTTATCGGATCTTGAAGTTCTAGAAAAGAGAGCTGCTAAAACTCAAAAAAATCTAAAGGGGGATAAGAGTCTAGCTAAAGAACTGGATCTTCTAAAAAAGATTATTGCATTCTTAGAAGAAGGCAAATCAGCCCGTGCCATGGAATTATCAGATGATGATGCCGAGTATGTAAAGTCACTCGATCTTCTGTCCTTCAAGCCTATAATCTACGTAGTTAATCTTTCAGAAGATGAAATAAACGATACCGATGATAATGAGCGCGTAAAACAAATCAAAGAATTTGCTGATACCGAAGATGCCGAAGTGGTTTGCATCTGCGCACGCATAGAAGAAGAAATATCTGAGCTGGACAAGGAAGAAAAAGAACTGTTCCTTACAGAGCTAGGTATAGATGAATCCGGTCTCGATAAACTTATTAAAGCATCATACAAACTTCTTAACCTTATTTCATTTCTCACAGCCGGTGAAGACGAAGTTAGAGCTTGGACCATAAAAAGAGGAACAAAGGCTCCTCAGGCTGCCGGAAAGATTCACACAGATTTTGAAAAAGGTTTTATCAGAGCTGAAACTATTTCTTATGACAAGCTCATGGAATGCAACGGCAGTCTTGCCATAGCTCGTGAAAAAGGCTATATTCGCTCTGAAGGTAAAGAGTATGTTGTAAAGGATGGCGATGTAATGAACTTCCTTTTCAACGTATAGATATGCCTTATAAATAGCTAAACAAAAGCCCCTTTTACCAGTTACATGATTTTGATATGTACCCCCTTTACCGGCTTTGTACGGTAAAGAGTATATATCAGATCATAGTATTAACCAATGGGGCTCTTCTTATTCATCTTCAGTTTTATGAATCTAAATTTAATTGAACATTGACAAAGAGGCTTTTAGATATGCATCCTCAATTTTAATAATATTATATGCTAGAGAGCTTATAAATATTATAATTGCTAAAGTTATTATTAGATTCTTCATTCCTATTTATCACATTTCACCTCATAATGTGCTTTTATCTCCTTTTTCCCTTTTGATATTCCAAAGCTTTCCTTCACTTGCTCAATATCACAACGTACATCTATTTCTACCAGCTTAATTTCATGATAATTTCTTTCTGCACTGTTTATATCTATTTTATCTGCTCCACAATTAAATATTTTTGATATCCTTTCTCTCCACTCGGTTCTTATATTTTCGTTAAGTCCACCCTCCTTCTTAACCTGTTCTATGTACTTAACCGAGCATACTTTTAGTTCAGTCTGCTTCATCTTTATCTCCTGAATACAAAGCATGTTACTAAATACATATAGAATCAGTATGAGCGAAGCCGTTGCTGTGATAATTTGCTTCATGAGGATAACTGTCTCAGCAGGTTAGTAAAATATCCGTCGCTACTAGTCTTAAGGCTGTTGCCACCGCCTACCATCATATCAAATATGATACACCCCAAGATAATGGTTCCTACTATTACAATTATTTCTTTCAAGCCCCATCACCGATTTTCATATTATCTATTGTATGAATCCCTCTGTCTAGAATATTTTGGGCAGCACCTTTCATTGAGTTACCATCACCAAGAACTAGTGTATTGACTATGATTACTCCAAGTATCATAGTCCCAATTATTATAATTAAATTCTTCATTTCCCCTCCTAAAATATATCTGCAAGTAATAATTGAGCCTTTGAAAATATAACCGTTACTGTAAAGTTCATTAATAGTGCAAATATAGACAGCGTCACAGTTATATTAACTATAAGGCTTTGTTTTTCTGCGTTCTGTATTCCCTTTGTCAGTCTTTGATCGGCTAGCATCTCCTCAAATGAATCCATGTATTCGCTCAGCTCCGCAGGATTAATCATATCAATCTTAGATAAGATCATCGAAAAACTCTTTGCTGCCTTCACCGGTACTCTACTATATAGAATTTCAAAAGCCTCCTTGTCCCTCCCCTTTCTATATTCAGAAAGTATCTCTGCATAAACCGGCTTAAGCAACTTGCTACTTCTCATAAGTTCTTCTATGATATAGTCTGCCGACATAGGCTTTCCTGCATATATTATCGCCAGATTCTTCCCCATCAAGCAACTGTTAAGAAGTTCCTGCTCTATCCTGTCCGAATTTATCCTTGATATAGCTTTTGTCTTAATCAACTTAAATGCATTATCTATGTACTCAAGTGGATTTTTATTAACCTGAACACTCGTAAACTTTCTGTGCCAAAATCTATTAAACTTCAATTTTACAAATCCATCTTTCTGCTTGAAAAGAACATATCAGTAAGACATGCTGCTGAATACAGGAATATAGATGCGAGAAGCCAATACAGGCTACTCTTACTTGAGAACTGACACACTATATACTCTGCAATACTCATATCAAAAAACAACTTCGAACCAATAATCGTCATTATCATGCATATCGGCATCATGTATCGAATCATAAGTCTTGCCTCATACCCCTGACGTCTTGAATGCTCAACTATCTTTTTGCTGTTTGCAATACTCTTACCCAAATCCCTAAGGCTGTTTTCCACCTTTACGCCTCTATACACTGCAATAAAAATATTAGCAGCCAAAATGTCGGCCCATGCGGTTCCAAATGCAAATCTGAAATTTTCAACCGCTTCACCTATCTCCTTTGATGAGGATGCATTGTTTAAATTCTTTGCTAGATTTATCATCACCCTCTTCACTGCAGCAGAAGATTCCATTGAAATCGCAGTTGCCTCTATTGCTTCCCTCATATTGCATGAATTTATCTTATAGTTGTTTGTCAGCTCCTGTACCAATACTACGGCCTCTCGACTTCCCTTTGCTCTCTTTCCACTCAGTTTAAATGTCAAAATTGCATAAGGTATTGTCATAAATCCCATCGCCAGTACAAGTGCATGATGAAGCTCCAGAAAAATCATAAGCCCGATAAACATAAACACAAATATAAATATGCTAAGATATATGAAGTGTTCCGGTGATACAAATATATGCTCCATATCTGATGCTGAAATTAGACGCATAAGATGTGTATATACCTTTCCACCTTCTCTTTTATTTATCTGTTTTGATACCCGTCTTAAGTCTCGTTTTATCGAAAAGTTATTTTTCATACCCTTATATATTTGCACGATGACATCTGATTCCATCATTAGAATGCCAATTACCATTACCAAATATATGATTCTTTCAAGCATTTGTATCTAATCCCTGTAGTCAGGTTCAAACCTCCAATCCTCAAAAGTTCTTCCACTAGCAAGTTTCTCTACAAGCACTTCTATTTCCGAAATTTCCTTAGCCCCTTGGGGATACTTTTCTAGCTTTCTTGCTATGCAATCCGAATTCCATATCCATATTGATTTTTCAAAATCGTACTTACAAAGATATCTTGCTACGCATCTTTCGTTCTCGCTATCAAAGTCGTATTCTACAATCGCCTTTAATATCTTATGGTCATGATTATCGCTTTCTTGGATCATCTCAAATACGTAATCAAAGCCTGTATAAATCCTCTTTATCGTGTATAGCAGACTGCCACCATATCTGTTAACAACTTCACTTGCCATCCTATATGGAAGATCTAACGCACTTCCATCGTGAACAGTCGCCTTGCATCTACTTGTTCCTGATGTAATTATGTCAATTATAAGCTTGTACGCAGATGCATCCCTCATCTCCTCCATCAAAACATAGTCATTATCTGCTCTAAGAAGCGATTTACTTAATTCTTCCAATCCGCTACCATCTGTCACTATCTGCATCAAAGCTGTGTCCGGCATAATATCATGCCACGGTGTTTCCGGATCTGTCGATATTGCAAGTCCTTCAAGGTTTCGATTTTCACCTCTCTGCCAGGTCTGTAAAAATGTCGTTTTCCCTGATCTCACCTGTCCTGTGAATATGACATTAAATCCTATCTTACGCATAAGTTCAAATATCCTTATTGCTTCCTTGGGAAAGGTATTACGCTCGCTGAGTACCTCAAAGCTAAGTTCGGGCATCACATATTTACGAAAAACTATTATGTCCTGATTCGGCTTTACGACATCACCGGAATATATACTTATTCTAATCCCGTTTCTAAGATAGACCTCATGGTAAGCATCGCTTAAACGCTCGCTCGGTGTAGCAAGTAGAAGCGCCCTCTTCAGCTTTAGTAAACGTTCTTTGTTGATTTTTTGAGGCATAAGTTGTAATCTACCATCTATGAGAAAATATATTCTGTCTCCTATAATCTTTGCAGATGACGAACTTTTATATTTTTCATCCGTGTTGTATGCCCAAGGTGAAATACCTGCAAGCCCATATAGCTCGGCAAAGACAGCTTCAATTATATCCTGATAGTAACTAGGAAAATCGGCATCTTCTAATTTACTCTGTCTAAGGATTTCTCTTATCTTCTCCTTATAGAACAAAACATCCTTTTCGTAACCTATGATTGCACTTTTTTCTCTATCAAGCTTTAGCTGTTTACTTGCATCATCTGTATCGTTCCAATCTATTTCCAGCTTTTTCTCGACCAGACTGCAAATTGCCTCAAAGTCTAAGTTTCCTTCTGTCTCAAACTTTGCTTTTACGGGTTCCTTTGAATGCTCATCCATAAAGTCTTCAAGTGTGAAGATATCCTTAGCTACCATTCCCTTCCCCCAAACATTCTTTTATAAAGTTTTCCACCGCACGTCTATACCGTTTCTCTCCTGTAAGAGTCTTTCTCTCAATTTGTGCATAACTACCAAACTGTGAATATGGTATTACACATGACACCTCTCTCTTAAGAAGATATGCTATATCATCCTTGCTATATAAGGCTCTATCTCTAATATACTTATTTATAATAAGAACAATCTCACCAAAATTGCACAGTATATCGCTATCTAACTCCTTAAAATTTGATATTGAATTCGGCTCCTGTGTTATCGACACAATCTTCTTATCACAATGACATAGTGCTGAAACAGTCAAAGCCGTCCTAAAATCCGATCCTCCATCTACAATAACGTAATCAAAGCCGTTAGATGACTTGAGTATCTGATCAAAGCTATCAACCGGAAAAGTATTTGCCATTAAAAAGCTTTTATTTGAAGCTATAAGCTCCATTCCCTCAACTGTCTTTGCTGTAGCTCTAAGTTCTTCTTCTGTTAAGCATCTTCCTATCAATGAGGATTTTATATCATCCAAACTACCGGCATTATTCTTTTCTAGGTATGAATACATACTACTTATGCCTGAAAATATATGCAAAACCCTCTTTCCCATAGCAACAAGAAGTTTGGATGTGGATACAGCTAGCATGGTGGAACCCGAAGCAGCTGAACCTGAAAAAAATCCTATGCTTGTCATCTAGCTTCCTCTCACAATCAGTAGTTTCCTACCCTTTGATATAGCCTCACTCAGTTTGGCGGCTTCGCTTTGACCTGTTATCAACTCAAAGCCGTGCGTATCATCAATGACACTTGAGACCTTTGCTCTAAGGATTAAATCAGCCTCATCATAAATCAAAACAATGTCCTCCTTCTTAATCCGGCTAGAATAGTTATGTATAGCTGTCTTTGGCAAAACCACCGCAAGTCTATCCTTGGAGATATCAACTAGAGTATCAGGCTTGCCCAAATACTCGCTAAACAGCGGTGTCCCCTTATGTATGAAATGTTTTGCCTTAGTACCAATATATTTATCAATCTCTGCCTTGCTTATATACTTCTCCCCACAAATGGACTCCACATAGGCTATCATGCTATCCTTCAGTTCATCACCTTTTTGCAGGTCAATTTTAAGAACCGGAATCTTATCGTATACTAGTGCCGGCTTCGCCCACTTCTCCCATATTACCAGCATTGTTAAAGCGCAGATTATTATCACAAGACCGGTTATTCTTCTACCTCTACTCATCTACATCAGTGAAAGGTTCTTTGCCACATCAAAGAGAAATCGCTGCTTCCACTGCCTCCACATGTTATTTGGAAATGTTGTCCCCGGATTTTGCATTATGATATTGCTGAGAATGTATCTCCTATATTCTTTTGGTACCGTAGCAAGTGCCCTTTTAATTGCATTAACTCTCTCCTGAAGGAGTAGAATCTCCATCGCCTTTTTCTCTACCGGTTTGCTCACGCTATACGATTTACCCGTCTCACACATCTTCTGACCATCTCCAACGGTATCCTTTTCTGCAGAAAGCTCGTTGATACGCATCTCCATCCTCTGAATGTCTCTGACTGCCCACAAACTCTGGTAGTATACCGCATTAGGCATCAAATACTCTCGTAATTTAGTCTGTTGCCACTCTCTTGCCATCTTGTTATTTCCCCCCTTTTAATCTTTGAACTGAGTTTATAAAATTCCCCAAATTTCTGTCAAGCCTTTTACAAAATTTCCCATATTTATGTCATATTTTCGACTTTTTATGTAATAAAAGCGTATTTTTTTTGTATTAGCATTTTTATCTGTTTTAATATGCACATCAAAAAATAAAACATCCCTAGGTGATAATATGAATTATCGCCTAGGGATTTAGCCTAATTCTGACTATTCATTTTCTCGATGTTCATCATTTTCATTTACGGCTGTCGCCAAATTTATAGTCGATTTTTCGAGTTCCTGAATGATATTATTGATTGTGTTAATTTTCTTATCTGAGATGCTACCTTCTACAGCGAGGTTTGCACTGTAAAGAATTTGCTCAAGATCAAGATGTATGCTTGATAGTTTGTTTCTCACCTTCTGAATTTTTTCTTCTTCTGCCGCCTGATAGCTTGCACCTTCCATATTTGTAATCTCTGATTTATTCATATCAAGATCAAATTCGGAATTTCCCATAACCACTACAGGCTCATATGATAGTTTTTCATTTACAAGTTTTGCAAAATCCTTCTTTGAATCCTCTTCTCCGTGTACAAGGAATATTTCCTTTGGCTTCTGCTGGAAATGAGCAAGCCATGCGAAAAGTCCATTTTGATCTGCATGTCCGGAAAAACCCTCTAGATTGTGTATCTCTGCATTAACTTGAATCTCTTCACCAAATAGAGTTACCATCTTTATGCCCTCAATCAAACTTCTGCCAAGTGTTCCCTGTCCCTGATATCCTACAAAAACTATGCTGTTTTTTGGATTCCATAGGTTATGCTTGAGATGATGCCTGATTCTACCCGCCTCACACATGCCGCTAGCGGATATAATTACCTTAGGTTCCTTATTGAAGTTCAGGTCCTGAGACTCCTTACTGCTTCGCGTGAATTTCAGATTCTTGAATTCTAGAGGATTATCACCCTTTAAAATATATTCTCTAGTCTCCTCGTCAAAAACCTGAGCATTTCTTCTAAAAATTTCCGTAGCAGTTGTTGCCATAGGGCTATCTACGTATACAAATATCTTATCCAATTCCTTTCTGAACTCGTTATTCGAGTCATAAAAGCGATTTAACTCGTAAATCAACTCTTGTGTTCTTCCTACAGCAAATGACGGTATAACTACGTTTCCTCCACGCCTTGTGGTATTCAGAATTATCTCTATGAGCTTTTCTACACCGGATCCTAGTTCCTTGTGGATTCTATTTCCGTAGGTCGTCTCCATGATTACATAATCCGCCTTTTTAATATAGGTCGGGTCGCGCAAAATAGGTCTTCCCTCCATCCCGAGGTCACCGGAAAATACAATCTTAGATTCCTTATCGTCTTCAGTCACCCACAGCTCAGTAATAGCTGAACCAAGGATATGTCCGGCATCGTTGAACACAATCTTCATGTTAGGATTAATCTCTATCTGTTGGTCATAGAGAATTGGACTTACCAATGATAAAGCTTTCTCTGCATCCTCAATTGTGTAAAGAGGTTCTACCTGATTTCTTCCTGCCCTCTCCGCCTTACGGTTCTTCCACTCGGTTTCTTTTTCGTGAATATATGCGCTATCCTTTAGCATTATCGAAAGAAGGTCTGCCGTAGCATCTGTGCAGTAGATTTTTCCCTCAAATCCCCTCTTTGTTAAAAGCGGGAGCCTTCCACAGTGATCTATATGAGCGTGAGACAAAACTACACATTCTATCTCCGATGGCTCAAATGGAAATCTTTCATAATTGAGCGCATCTTGTGCCTTACCCCCTTGAAATTGACCGCAATCCAGCAAAATCTTATGCTCACCGCTTGTTAGCAGATGGCAAGACCCCGTTACACCCGTAGATGCTCCACAAAACTTAATCTTCATATTCATCTCCTTATAAAACTAGACTATATGTTCAAATTCCATAAATCCACTTCACCAGTTGAAACTATATCAGCTCCGGCTTCAAGTGCAGCAATAACCTCCTGCTCTGTCTCGATTATTCCTCCTGCAATTATAGGTGTAGCGATTTTTTCTCTGAATTCCTTGATTTTCTTTGTGACAATTCCCGGCATTATTTCTATGATGTCAGGCTTTGATATCTTAATTGATTCCATCGATGTATTCAGCGAGTGCGAGTCAACTATAAAGAACCTCTGCACTGTCGTTAAATTATATTCCTTAGCCATTCTTACGATATTGGTTCTCGTTGTCAAAATACCATCGACTCCATTCTTTGCCAAAAACTCTATTCCTGCCCTGTCCTTACCTATGCCCTCAGCGAAGTCTAAATGAACAAAGGCCTTTTTCCCTGCGCTGTGAATTTCCTTTACGCTTTGATTTACTGTGATTATATTCGAGTGAAGTAAAAAAACCACATCAACACGCGACTTCAGTGCCTTACTAAAATCCTTTTCCGTCCTTATCGCAGCGGCTATCTTTTTATTCAAAATATCTTCCAACATATTAACCCTCTCCTTTAAAGAGTATAATCAAAACGAATCACTGCTTACTCGTGATGAAAATCTGACCCACTTGTTATATGCAAATGATACTTTGCCGCTATCTCTATGAGCTTTTCCGAATCCTCCTCCGTTGCCGATGGATGGAAGCATTCAAGCCCCTTCAGTCCAAGTTTCTTCAATTCCTTAAGTAGCTTAACCAGCTTGTCGAAATTATATTTTCCTTCGGAAATAAATTCATCAATTTCAAGTGGATGTGCAAGAACCGCAGTTCCCTTTGCTCCGATTAGAAGCTCTATGGCCTCACTTGAACTTAACATTTTCTTAGATACACCTGATAGCATCTTATATAGATCCAAATTTCCATATCCTTTGCTTGTCAAAACTCTGGCGATATCAGGTTTTCCAATATATCCACCGGGTTTCTTCGGTAAATCCTCTAAAGAAATATCAATGCCTTCGGCTTTTAGTTTTGCTATAAGCTTTGAATTTCTCTCTTTGCGGTTTTCTTTGAGTTCCTCACATGTTCTTATCATGTTTTTATCTTCAGTATCAAAATTATAACCGAGTATGTGAAGTTCCAGCTTTTCTCCATCAAAGTCGTATAGCGTCGAAAATTCGATTCCCGGCACAACTTCCATCTCTAAATCTTTGACAGCATCTCTCGCTTCGCGAAGACCCTCAAAGCCATCGTGATCAGTTATGGAAATTATATCATAATCCAATGCTCTAAATCTCTTCACTATCTCCGTTGGAGAGAGAACCCCGTCTGAATAAAACGAATGTATATGATAATCAGTTTTAAATTCCATTATTTCACCTTGTTAATATAAATATCCGGTTTCAGGATTACTATATTCTTTGACACGTTCTTCATGTGCCAAGAATATTGAATCTCTGAATGGAATGCTGTATTCCTCTACGCCTAAATCGTCCAGTAATTTTTCTAGAAAATTAGGGTTCATTATAAATAGCGGTCCAAGAGTATAAGTTGCTCTAAAACCCTTATACTTAATCCCTTCAATAGAAATATTCTCGTTTAATCCCGGACCTCTTAAAACCTTAAATAAGGGTTCTATATCCTCTCTATAAAAACTACGCGTGAACTGACTTCTCAGTCCTGTTAGCTTTTCGCCTTCGTACTCACCCAGCCAGAGAGAGTTATACTTATTAATCATGTCTCTTTCTGTATCAAAGTTAAATATTCCAAGTCCATCTAGGAAAGGACCCCCATTTTCTTCAAATACAAATTTACCGACATCCTTTATTCCATTGCCAAAAATCTCTAGAGCATTTCCGGTAACTAGGAAGTTCTGTCCTGCTTCAATTTTTTTGACTATATCTTTTTTGTACTTTTTAAGTCTTTCGATTACAATCTTTTGGCTGAGTTCTGTCATGGATCCCATGTAAACAAGGTCTATATCCTCACTTAGAAACCTTGGAACACTATTAAGAGATGTACTGATAATCTCGGCATTTGGGACCGTTCTTTTCAAAATATCTATATTGGCATGATCTCCAAAAATACCTGTGATTTCCGGAAATAAATATTCTATCTTCATAAGTCTTAATCCCCTTATTACTGTACTTTACCGGCAGCAAACCTATCTCTAATGGAATCTGCTATCTGTAAACCCTTATCGATTACATCAAGGTCATACAAAACATAGATTAAGCTGTCATCAATATACTCAAATAACTCAATTGCATCCTCGGCCTTCTCGACAACTTTAATCTTTTCCTCCGGTATTCCGGCAAGCAAGAACCTTACCTTGTAGTCCAAAGCTCTTGTTCCGTATACTATAATTTTGTTGAGATATTCATCAGCGATAAACTCAAAGTCTGTATCATAAATCCAGCAAATGTCCTCAGACCAGTGAATTTCTGCATCTATTGAATTAACCATAAATAAAATCTGCTTTTGCTTCTTTTGCTTAGCAATATACTCCATTACCCTAGATGTCGCATAGCCGTTTAGGCACTTTGACAGCATAGTTATAACCTTCATGTTCCCCGCATCTTGAACATTATATCTACTCTTTGCAAACGCCATGTTCTTTAGGCATTTTGCAATCTCAGGCAGAGAATATCCCAGCTCATGTAACAGTGTCATCGCCGAAAGCTGATTATAGATATTGAATACACTATCGTTTAAGATTGCAACTCTCTGACTCTCTCCCCTAGCTACAAAGAGCATTTCATTTTTTTTAAAATCCACCTCATCTAAATAATAGTCGTAGTCAGGTGACGTATATCCACATGCATCACAGTAAATTTTTCCTATATTACTATATCTATAATACTTAAATTTAATCTTCTCACCACATACCGGGCATATTGGCACATCATTGATGATATTGTTGCAATCAAGTCTGTCACCTTCCATTTTTTTTATGCCAAAATAAGTTCTTTTGTTATTAGGTGAAACAGAATAGGCATTATAATCATCAGCATTGCAAATCAGCTCTGTCTTATCAGATATGAATCTTGAAAGCACATTTCTGACAAATTCAGGATGTCCCGTTCTCATTATCGAATCTCTGGATAAATTACAAACCACAAGCTTGTCGATATCCATCTGCGTTCCGATGAATCTCATCGATCGCTCATCCATCTCAAATACACCTAGGCTATACTTACATTTTCCAAATATACCGGTAGCCTTAATTAAAGCGGTTGCAATCCCTGTATGCGTGTTGGAACCATCTCTATTGGTAATGACCTCTGTGCCAAGAGTAGATAGCATATCGGAAACTAGATTTGTTGCCGTAGTTTTACCGTTGGTACCTGTAACGCCTATTATCACCTTTGGTTTTTTCACATATCTTAAAAAAACCGGACAAATTTTAAATGCAACTATGCCTGGAAAGTCAGTTCCCTTATACCCAAATACCTTTAGGGCAATTACTGCTAGCTTAGCTACACAAATTGCTACAAAATACCTGATTTTATTCATAAAATCTCACATAATCCAAGCTTATTATAAACTTGGATTCGTTCCTTTCTCCCAGCAAATACTAGGCATCTAATTTGAATTCTGATAATTTTCGATGAATTGATATGCTTAGAAAAGCATGCTTCCTCTTACCTCACTCGCGACATCATCACCCTTAATGGCTTTGATTAACTGCGTTGCAAAGTCACTAGCATAGGCCGGACCACGCCCTGTGATTATGTTTCCGGATACTACTACATTCTTCTTCACGTACTCTGCATCTATTAGCTCGCTTTCCATGCCATCGTAGATTGTAGCTTCGTGCCCTCCCAAAATTGATGCCTTTGCAAGAGCCATAGGACCTGCACAAATCGCAGCAACATACCTTCCGCTCTCAGCAAATTTTCTCAGCACCGCTCTACACTCAAAGTGGTTGCAGATATTCTCTACACCCTCATATCCTCCCGGAACTATAAGCATCTGGCAGTTATCGAAGTTACACTCCTCAAATATTATATCGGCTTCAACTCCAATTCCATGTGAGCCGTAGACCATCTTTTCACTTATTAACGATACCATCTTTATTTGTATTCCGGCGCGCCTTAGCATATCGACAGTTGTAAGTGCCTCAATTTCTTCAAACCCATTCGCCAAAAAAATATATGTCATCATGCCTCCTTAATAAAAAATTCGATCATCCTTAATCAGTTTCTTATTTATATAAACAAATACGCCTATCAAAATAGCCATGATTATCGTTGCAAAGACGCATACAACCACCTCAAACGGCGATCCTACAAGCTCGGCTAAAAGTGATTCCTTTCCGGGGTTTACTCCTATAAATAGATTGTATACGGCTTTTTTTATCGCATCTACATTAAGGATTATCGCCATTACAATCTGCATTGCTACTGCTAGGAAAATTGCAAAGTTGCTTGCTCGTTTAAGCTTACTTTTACTACCGTTCTTTAGCAAATACACATATCCTGCGATGGATATTATAAAAAATAACATACCTATGATTGCACTTATCGTCAGTATTTTTTTTGCCTTTCTCATTATCTCCACTTCTTTTTTCACAAAGAGCGGATCATTAAACTTGCCATTTTTTTCATATACTTGAAATTCGTTTTTTTGCGGTGAGTTTAAATATGAGCAAATCTCACGAGAAAACTCCGTACCCGTTGTCTTAGTATTGAGATTGTATGTCACCTGAGAATCGTTAAAATGATAAATATATGTTTCAGGTACTCTAAGAATAGCATTATAGCTAAAGATAACAATAAAAAATGAAATACTAACGGCAAGAATAACATATAAGATATAGTTCAAGCGTTTCATTATTCTCTCCATTCATAAACTAAAAAACAGAGGGCAGGAACTACCCTGACCTCCATTCCCTATCCTTCTAAGTAACTAATATATGGAAGATTTCTATACTTTTGGTCATAGTCAAGGCCATAACCAACTACAAACAAATCCTCAACCTCAAAACCGATATAATCGGCCACAACCTCAGCTTTTCTTCTTGCCGGCTTATCCAGCAATGTGCAAATCTTAATTGTCTTTGGATTTCTTGCGGATATGTATTCTTTTAGATACTTAAGTGTTATTCCGGTATCTACAATATCCTCAATTATGATTATGTTCTTGTCAAAGAGATTCATCCCGATATCTTTAGTAATCTTAACGACACCGCTGCTTGTAGTAGCTGAACCGTAGCTGCTTGCTGCAACAAAGTCAACCTTAGTGTCGAGCTTTATTTCCTTCATGATATCTGCCATCCACATTATAGCACCCTTAAGAGTACCGATTAGGACAACCTCTTCGCCCTTATAATCCTTGTTTATCTGTTCGCCGATCTCCTTGGCTCTCTTAGTTATCTCTTTCTGTGTAAAGAGAACTGTTCCAATTATATCCTGTTTTGCTTTCATAGCTTCCTCATTATATATTCTAATAACATCTACGCCTACATATAATTTTATACTAAATGACTCGATATGTCACTAACTATTCTATGCCAAGCTCCTCAGCAATATAGTTAAGCAGCTCATCGTGTCCGGTCTTTTTAAGCGCAGAAACCGCAACTATCTTATCATCTTTACCTAGGTTTAGGCTCTTCCTGATTACAGACAAATTCTTCTGCTTTTGATTTCCGGATATCTTGTCTGCCTTTGTCGCACAAACAAGCCCATCAAGTCCATAGCTTCTCAGATACTCGTACATTTGAACATCCAGCTTTGATGGTTCGTGTCTGATATCTACAAGCTGAACTACCCTTCTCAGGTTCTTTCTCTGCTTGAAGAAATCATCCATCATTCTATCCCAGTCCGCTGTTATACTCTTTGACACTTTTGCATAGCCGTAGCCGGGGAGGTCAACAAAACGAAATGCATCGTTTATCAAATAAAAATTGATAGTCCTTGTCTTTCCCGGATTTCCACTGACTCTAGCCAGACTTTTCCTGTTTGTTAACAGGTTTAGTAGCGAGGACTTCCCTACATTTGAGCGTCCTACAAAGGCTATTTCATCGAGGTTTGCGTCCGGATACTGATTTGGTCTTACTGCGACCGCTTCCAATTCTGACCTGATAATTCTCATTACTTTTCTAATGCCTCCGACAAAGCTTCCTTAGCATATTCCAGTCCGACAACCTTGAGATTTTTTCTGACTGAATTAGGTATTTCCTCAAGATCCTTTACATTGTCCTTAGGTAGTAAAATAGTTCGTATTCCTGCTCTGTATGCAGCTAAAACCTTTTCTTTAATTCCACCAACCGGTAGAACCTTTCCTGTCAAGGTAATTTCCCCTGTCATCGCAACATCCTTGCGTACCGGAACCTTTGTCAAAGCAGAGACTACTGATGTAAACATAGTCACGCCTGCTGACGGTCCATCCTTTGGCACAGCCCCCTCAGGAACATGGATATGCACATCCTTGTCCTTATAGAACTCATCATCTATATCGAATTCCTTTGCGATGGATCTGATGTAGCTCAGACCGGTCTTTGCAGATTCCTGCATCACATCTCCTAGTTTGCCGGTCAAAGAAATCTTGCCCGTTCCGTCAAGAATCAAAGTTTCTATTGAAAGAGTTTCACCTCCGACAGCTGTCCATGCCATGCCGTTAACAACTCCAACTTCTCCGGCACCATCGATTATGTCATACCTGAACTTTCTCTGTCCAAGGTATTTATCGAGATTTCTAGGTGTTACCGAGTAGGTCTTCTTTCCACGAGTTACAGTCTGCATAGCTGCCTTACGACAAACATCTGCAATTCTTCTCTCAAGATTTCTTACCCCTGACTCTCTAGTGTAGTAATTTATTATGTCTCTAATAGCCCTTTCCGAGATGTTAAGACTGTTTCTTCTAAGTCCATGTTCCTTCTCTTGCTTAGGAATCAGGTATTTCTGAGCAATTCTAAGCTTCTCTTCCTCAGTATATCCGCTTACCTGAATAACTTCCATACGGTCTAATAAAGGTCTTGGGATTGTATCAAGCGAGTTAGCTGTGGTCACAAATAAAACCTTTGACAAATCAAAAGGTATATCAAGGAAGTGGTCTGTGAAAGTCTTGTTCTGCTCCGGATCAAGCACTTCCAAAAGAGCTGACGAAGGATCTCCCTTATAGTCTGCACCGAGCTTATCTATCTCATCAAATAGGAATAGAGGGTTATTCACTCCACTATCCTTGATACTTGTGATAATTCTTCCCGGAATAGCGCCAATATATGTACGTCTGTGTCCGCGAATCTCAGCTTCATCTCTAACTCCGCCAAGCGACATGCGAATAAACTCTCTTCCCGTTGCCTTTGCAATCGATCTTGCAATCGATGTTTTTCCTGTTCCCGGAGGACCTACAAGGCAAAGTATCGGACCTTTGATTCCCTTTGATAGATGAATTACCGCAAGATACTCGAGAACTCTCTCCTTAACCGACTTAAGTCCGTAGTGGTCATGTTCAAGCACCCTGTCAGCCTTAGCGATGTTAATATTAACCTTTGATGCCTTATTCCATGGAAGTTCAATAATTGTCTCAACGTAATTTCTGATAACTGCACTCTCGGCTGATGACGGTGCCATCTTTGTAAAACGCTTAATCTCCTTACGCACCTTAGTATCAATTTTTTCGTCAAGCTTCAGTTCGTCAAGTTTCTTTAGCCATTCATCGGCCTCTTCCATAGCATTCTCTTCTTCACCCAATTCCTCCTGAATCACCTTCATTCTTTCCTTGAGGAAGTAATCTTTCTGATTTTTGTCAACGTTTTCCTTAACCTTGCGAGCAAGTTCTTTCTCTACTGTTGCAATCTCATTTTCTTCACTTACAACGGAAAGTAAAACTTCAAGGCGATGCACAAAAGGTGTAGCTTCAAGTATACGCTGTTTCTTCGCAATAGGGAGAACCAGTTCATTAGCTATATTATCAACCAGAGCCGAAGGCTTAGTTTCTGAAAGCACCTTGTCGATTGATTCCTCGTTAAGTCGCTCTGAAAGCGCTGCATACTCTATAAACTTCTCAGTTAAAATTCTAAGATGTGCCTTCTCCTCAACATTGAGTACCTCAGGATCAATCTCTTCAGGAAGCTCAAATACAGTGCAGGACATGAGAACATCCTCACTAACTACTCTATTTACTTTTGCTCTGCAAACTCCGCTTACGAGCACTCTGACAGCATCTCCGTTAATCTTAAGCATCTGCTTAACTTTAACAATGCAACCCATATCGTAAATATCTGAAAAAGTAGGAATCAAAACCTTATCGTCCACCTGAGACGACACAAACATCATTCTGTCTCCCGCCATAGCCTTTTCTAATGCTCTTATCGATTTTTCTCTACCTATATCAAAGTGAATAACCGTGTTTGGAAATATTGAAACACCTCTGAGAGGAATGCAAGGATACACCTTCTCTACTTCGTCTTCTTCCAAATCCATTATCACATCATTGTCGTTTTCATATGTATCTATATTTTCAGCAAAGGTCTCTGCTGCAGTATTTCTCTTGTCCTCCATAAAATTCTCCTTTCTAATAAATCAGGCGACAAAAAAGTCGCCTGGAATTTTACGATATTCTAGTCAATCATTTCTATCAGCTTAGGCTCATTACCATTATTGACAGTTTCCTCTGTAACTATGCATTTTGATATATTTTCACGCGAAGGAATTTCGTACATGACCTCATTCATTATCTTCTCAAAGATACTTCTGAGACCACGTGCGCCCGTTTTCCTCTCTATAGCCTTGTGTGCAATAGCATCTATTGCATCATCCGTCATCTCCAATTCAACATCGTCGAGCTCAAATAGTTTTTCATACTGCTTAACCAAAGCATTCTTAGGCTCTGTCATTATCTTCTTGAGAGCTTCTACATCAAGCTCATCAAGCGTAACGATAACCGGAAGTCTTCCAATGAATTCAGGAATTAATCCAAACTTCAGCAGGTCCTCCGGCTCAAGATGTACAAGCGCCTTTTCGTTTTCCACTTCAATGCCCCTTTCTCCGGAGTTAAAGCCAATCACCTTCTCACCGAGCCTTCTCTGAATCATTGCATTAAGTCCGTCAAAGGCTCCGCCACATATAAACAGTATATTTGTTGTATCCAGCTGTATAAACTCTTGGTGAGGATGCTTGCGTCCTCCCTGTGGAGGAATGTTTGCAACTGTTCCCTCTAAAATTTTCAGAAGTGCTTGCTGTACACCTTCTCCGCTTACATCCCTTGTAATAGATGGATTGTCCGATTTCCTGGCGATTTTATCAATCTCATCTATATATATTATGCCTCTTTCGGCTTTCTTTATATCGTAATCAGCTGCCTGCAAAAGCCTCAGTAGAATGTTCTCTACATCCTCACCTACATAGCCTGCCTCAGTCAATGCTGTAGCATCTGCGATTGCAAAGGGAACATCCAATACCTTTGCAAGAGACTGAGCAATCAAAGTCTTGCCTGAGCCTGTAGGTCCAATCATAACAATGTTACTCTTTTGCAGCTCAACTTCCGAATCATCCACCTTTCCAAGTGCATTAATTCTCTTATAGTGATTATAAACTGCAACAGAAAGTGTCTTCTTTGCTCTATCCTGACCAACAACGTAATCAGATAGATACTCGAAAATTTCCTTTGGCTTTGGAAGCTCGTCAAAAGATATATTCGGATTTCCTCCGAAGACATCTTCCATTGGCATTTCATCTATCAACTCCGAACACATTTGTATACACTCATCACAGATATATACACCCGGTCCTGCTACTAAACGTCTTACTTCACTTTGCGGTTTACCACAAAATGAGCAATGCAATTCGCCGTTCTGCTCATTTTTCTCTGTCATCTTTGTTCCTTACTATCTCCTTATAACCTCATCGACAAGACCATATTCCTTAGCCTCATCAGCAGTCATAAAATTATCCCTATCTGTATCTTCTTCTACTTTCTCGAAGTCCTGACTCGTGTTTTCGCTGAGAATATTATTCAGCTTAGTCTTTGTCTTATTTATCCAATCCGCATGGATTCTGATATCGCTTGCCTGACCCTTGGCTCCTCCAAGAGGCTGGTGTATCATAATCTCCGCATTAGGCAGAGCAAAGCGCTTTCCCTTTGCTCCTGAAGAAAGAAGTACAGCTCCCATACTTGCGGCTAGTCCAACACAAATAGTCGAAACATCTGCCTTAATATAGTTCATTGTATCAAGTATAGCAAGTCCTGCCGTGACTGAACCACCCGGCGAGTTAATATAAAGGTTGATATCCTTTTCGCTATCTTCAGCATCGAGAAATAGTAGCTGCGCTACCACAAGATTAGCAACATGGTCATCTATCTCGTCTCCTAGAAAGATGATTCTGTCCTTGAGCATTCTTGAGTATATATCGTAGCTTCTCTCACCTCTACTTGTCTGTTCAATAACATAAGGTATCATTGCCATTATTATTTATCCTTTCCTTCTTCAGACTTCTCCTCAGGCTTATCCTCGGCCTTCTTTGCCTCAATGTCTGCTGCCTTTACCATAGTTATCTTAGCTTCGTTATAAAGCATGTCCATAACCTTTGTCAAAGCTATATCCTTGCGGAAGAATGCAAGGTTCTCTTCTCCAAGCATCTTTTTGATGTTCTCAGAATCAGTGTTGTATGCCTCAGACATTCTCTGTAGCTCTTTGTCCATATCCTCGTCAGTAACTTCTACCTTCTCAACGTCTCCGATAGATCTTAGTACTATTCTTGTAGCAACGCGTTTTTCAGCCTCCGGCTTAATTTCCTTACGGAAATCGTCTAGAGTTGAACCTGTAAACTGTAGGTACTGTTGAATGTTCAGCCCCTGGTATCTCATCTGCTGCTCAAGCTCCTGAATCATTCTATCCATCTCATCAGCTACCATTGTTGCAGGCGCCTCAACTTTATTGTTCTCATAAACCTGTGCGATTACCTTGTCCTTGGCTTCGTTCTCGCACTGTAGCTTAGCTGACTCCAAGATTCTTGCTCTTGCATCATCTCTAAGCTCAGCAAGTGTATCAAACTCGCTTACGTCCTTAGCAAATTCATCATCAAGTTCCGGAAGTTCCTCAAACTTAACTTCGTGAACTGTGCACTTGAATGTTGCTTCCTTACCGGCAAGCTCCTTAGTCTGGTAGTCCTCCGGGAATGTAACAACTACATCCTTAGATTCTCCGGCCTTAACACCAATCAGTTGTTCTTCAAATCCGGGAATAAACATTCCTGAGCCAATCTTTAGCTCTTGGTTCTCAGCTGTTCCACCCTTGAACTGCTCGTCACCAACGAATCCGGCGTAATCAAGAATTACTGTATCTCCGTTCTCAACAGGTCTATCTGCTACAACCATACGTGAGTTTCTCTTACGCATAGCGTCGATATCTCTGTCAACGTCTTCATCTGTAACCTCAGGATCAACTTGCTCAACTTCGATACCCTTGTAGTCCTTAACCTCAACTACCGGATAGACATCAACATCGATTGTAATTGTTAGAGGCTTACCCTTGCCAATCTCGCTGAAATCAGCCTGTGGTGAATCGATTACCTCCAGCTCCAGCTCGTTAAGCGCCTCCGGGTAAGCTGTCTGAAATAAATTGTTGATTGCATCCTCAAAGAATACTCCCTCTCCAAAATGCTTTTCGATGATGCTACGTGGAGCCTTACCCTTTCTAAATCCATCGATATTAAACTTATCTTTGCTATCCTTATATGCTTTTACAACAGCTGCCTCAAATTCCTCTGCTGTAAAGTCCATAGTAAATTTTACTCTGTTGTTTTCCTTTGAAATAAATGTAGCTTTCATTTAAGTGCGTCCTCCAATATTACCATCATTATTATCTTATAATATTTAACTAATTTAGCATTTTATTCTATCATTTATACGCTATAAAGTAAAGGTTTATAAGCTATTTCGCACAATTATACCCTATTTTTGTCGACTAAATCCAATCCTTGCCTGAATTTACTATGATTTTCCGGTGAAATTCTGAATTTATTCGAAATATATTCCCCTAACTCCTTAAGTTCTTCGTTTGAACCCGAGAAAAGTTCTATTTCTAATTCATTAATCTGCTTAGTCTTACCCTCACAGCTTATATTGCCTATGTCTACGGACAGCTCAAATATTCCAACTCCGTTATCCAATCTAACAGCCCTTCTCACGAAATTCATCTCCATCATCAAAACAAGCTCTTTGCCGTCCACTATAGATTCAAGTTCTTCGAATATATCACTCTCAGAAAACACCTTTATATCAGGTTTTTGTAAATAAACTCTATCATTAAGGGGTACGTTTATTTCTTCACGCACATGAAGTCCATCTATGCTAACTCCATCCCATTTGAGCGTAGCCATCAGCTTTTCACCCTCTTCTCTGACTCTGAAAACCATCCCTTTTGAACTCAGATTGCCATCCTTAGTATCAAAGTAAACAGCGTGCATTTTTATATGCTTCTCGGAACCGGCATCTGCCATATCTAGAATTTTTACATCATCAAAGATTGCATCAGCATCAGATGCTTCATTAAGTTTATATTTCAATTCTATTTCCATGGTCGTCACCTCTAATCTATATTCAGTGAAAAAACCTTCACCAAATTACTTATATCAGTGGATACCCTAAACATGTTATAATAAATCAAAACGAATGCATGTTTAGGAGTTACATATGAATTTAAGCCAATATATTGATCACACCATACTTTCTGCAGACGCAACAAGCTCACAGGTTGAGGAAATATGCAAACAGGCAAAGAAATATAATTTCTATTGCGTATGTATAAATCCTTGTTATGTAAGTCTTGCAAAGCAGTTTCTTGAAGGTAACGATGTCAAGGTAGCTACGGTCGTAGGATTTCCTCTAGGCGCCAATACGAGCAGCAACAAGCTTGAAGAATGTATAGAGTCCATAGAAAACGGTGCCTCAGAAATTGACTTTGTCATAAACATAGGCCAGTTAAAATCTGCCAATTTCACCTATGTCGAAGATGAAATCAATAGCCTGGCAAAAGCCTGTCATGATAGAGCTGCAATCCTAAAGGTCATAATTGAAACCGCCCTTCTAACAGAAGAAGAAATTGTCAAAGTCAGCAAAATCTGCTGTGAGCAAAATGCAGATTTTATAAAGACATCCACAGGTTTCTCAACAAGAGGCGCAAGCATTAGCGATATAAAACTTATCAAGAAAACTATAGTTAATTCCGGAAAGAGTCTAAAAATTAAGGCCTCCGGCGGAATCAGAGATGTGGACTTCGCCCTCGCCCTAATAGATGCCGGTGCAGATAGACTTGGCGTCAGTAGCGGCGTAAAGATTATAGAAGAATTTAAATCAATGTAGTAAATTCAATACCGGTTTATAAAAAAAGAGATTAGGAAATCCCAATCTCTTTTTGTATGCTTTTACGGATTAGTTGGCTGTGTCGGTTGTGTAGGCTGTGTAGGCTGTGTCGGTTGCGTAGGCTGTGTCGGTTCAGTCGGCTGCGTCGGTTCAGACGGCTTTGGCTGTGTATTTTGCTCATTACCGCTCTGATTTTGATTTCCGTTCTGATTATTCCCATTGTTTTGGGAAGAATTATTCTGCCATTGCTGTTGATTCTTATTCGTTGCATCAGGTTCTAGGATATCCGGATTTGTTGTTGGGTTCTCTATAACCGCATCCGGATCGACAACCGATTGTCCTGATGATAAGCCCGCATCATGTGCGATCTGTGCACTTATCTCAAGCACAGTCTTGCTCGGCTTATATTTCTTGTTCTTAAACACTTTCTTATGCAGCTCTATTACATCTTTCTCAAGATCCGCCGGGAAAACATAGGAAACTCCATTTAAATAACCCGTGGTTACCGTGTACGGAAAGCCCTTGCTACCTTTAATATTGAAATCCTTAAGCTTATATCCAAATGTCAGAATATCTGAATTACTCAAGTTCGTTCGAATCTGTGGCATAGTCGCATCTATAAGATGGTCTATCTTTAGGAAACTCTGCTTCTTTACCTTGGTCAAAAGTTTCTTGATAACAGTCCTCATTCTCTCGGTTCTTTTGAAGTCATCACCTACACCCTTACGAATCCTTCCGTAAGCGACAGCCTGAGGACCTGTCAGTTTCTGAGGTCCGGCCTCCTGAACCATATTGTATTTCTTGGTTCCGATAATCAAAGCTGTCTCATAGGTATACTTGTTCAGCTCATATATCTCGTAATCCTTTACATCAACCGTTATCCCATCTATTTCTTCAACTACATCTGATACTGCCTTAAAGTTGAACAGCACGTATTTCTTGATGTTCAAATCCATTGCCTGATTGATTGTTTTCATCATCTCCTTGGGACCACCGTTTGCGAAGGCGTGATTTATCTTATCGTAATAATTCTCCTTGCCTAACTTAAGGTAAGTGTCTCTATAGATAGATGTCAAATAAACCTTACCTGTCTTCTCCTCTATACTTGCTATGATTATCGCATCAGCTCTCGCATCCTTATAGTCTGATATATCTCTTGAGTCTATACCGATAAGAAGGATGTTTACATAGCCGTCAACATCGACACAAGAGAGTTCCTTATCGCTATAATTTTCGATTTTATCTCTCTTAATCTTGTTAAGCTTGCTATATATATATCCGTAACCTATACCGACCACAATCATAGCTATTATCAAAATTGCTATGATAATTTTATGATAAAGCTTGAGACGACCTTTCTTCTTAACCTTATCTGCAATCTCAGTAACTGCAGCGGTTTCTTTTTGTCGCCTTTTCTTGTCCATTCTGCTCATATTTAATTCCTCCAAAGCGATAAGTCATTATATCACAAATGTAAAATGATGTAAATCATTCCCCAAACGCATAGCTTTAATATATAATAAAATAGTAAATATTGCTTATTGGTAATGGAGAAAATGAATAAACAAAACCATATCGACAAAAAAATCATATTAGCCTCTGCCTCACCTCGAAGAGTAGAGCTTCTATCAAAGCTAGTCCCAAGCTTTGATATACTGCCTACGAACGCGGACGAAAATCAAAACGGCATTTCCTCAGCAAAGGATCTCGTCATGTTTCTTGCTCTAAAGAAATGCCAATATTGTATTACACATAATGCTATAGATTATAACAGCCTTATCATAAGTGCGGATACCGTAGTCTACTGCAACGGAATCCTCGGTAAGCCCGAGAGCAAGGCTGATGCCCGTAACATGATAGAGTCCATATCCGGAAGAACTCACAGCGTCTACACGGGCGTTGCCATCTACGATGCAAGTAGCAAGCGCTTTGATGTATTCTACGACAGGTCGGATGTGACGGTAAAACGCCTTTCTAAGGAAGAAATTGAAGAATATATAGAGAGTGACGAGCCCTACGATAAAGCAGGTTCATATGCTATTCAGGGTACTTTTAGACAGTATGTAGAATCTATAAGCGGAAGCTATGAGAACATAGTCGGTCTTCCGATTCAAAAGCTCGCTAAGCATCTCAGCGATTATTGAGGTATCTCATACGAAATCGCATCTGAAACTGTATTTCAATCTCATCTTGCAAAACCTGTTTCAAATGCAATGGATGCTGTATTACTAAATCATGAAAGCATATTTTGAGCTTGAAAATAGTATAAAAGATAATTATAGATTGAACGATCCCTTCATTTTATTTTAATAAAGAAAAGACAGAAAGTCTTTCAGAACTACTGTCTTCTAAATGCAATATGATCGATTAACCGTAAATTAGCTTTCATGAGCTATATAGTATGGCTGTTTTTCCAAATCAAAATGAACAACCATAAGTTCATCCGTTAATTCAGGATCAAAACTCAAATCCATAATAAAAGCCTGCTCTTCTGTTTTATTATCGATAATACTTCCAAAACGAACAGCTTCTAAAAAATCTACCATCTCTATAAATGTCATTGTGTCTATATCACTTGACGGAAACATCTCTGATAAAGTATCTTCATCCATTTCATCTCTGTGATATTCCATGAAATATGATACCGTGCCGTAATCGTCGTTTTCCTCGCCCGCGAGAATCTTTTTTAAAAAGTCTTTTGCTGATATTACAAATGTATCAACTTCATCTAAGGCCTCGGCTACCTTATTCATAGCCTCGTCATCTAAAGTCAACTCTTCCTCTACGTCAAAGTAAAATGAACCGTCAAATTCCTCCGGTGCTAAAAAAATTTCTTCACCTTTTTCATATTCAATATCAGGATAATTATTAGTCTTTATATGCATCTAAACCTCCTTGTTTCATTATCATCTTAAAGATTTATATATTATTTCCTAAGTTAGAATATTTATCCACTTGCGACTTCTGTATCTCGGATAGCAGACAAGAATCCTGATTATATCACCTATATCCACTATTATCAACGCAAGCGGCAGACTTACATGAAATGCCAAAACGCTTATATATGCAAGCGGCAGACTTATGCATAGATTGCAGAAAATTTCTATCTTCATACAAAAAACCGTGTCTCCGCCGGCCCTCAAAATTCCCACAATAAACATATAGGCTGTCATCTTTGGCGTAATCAAAATCGCCTCAACTATAATTGTCTTGATCAATAAATCCATGGTTTCAGCATTAAATGCATAAATGCTTGCTATACTACTGCTTATCAAAACTAAAACGCCTGTAATCACAATGTTAAACACTATAGTCGTGATAAGTGAAAGTCTTCCAAAATACTGAGCTTTCTCCTTGTCCCTTTGACCGAGTACCTCACCTATTATCATAGCTGTCGAGTTTCCAAGTCCAAAGTAAAGCGATTGTAGAACGCTCGCAATTACATTTGCCACCTGTGCCACAGCAAGTGCTGATGTTCCCAGCTTGCCGTATGCCGCCAAAATTAATGCAAATGACATTGCCCAGCTCCCCTCAGTTGCAACAACCGGAAGCGCAGTTCTCATAACTCTAAAGAAAAGCTTTCTGTTAAAAGAAAGTAAATTCTTTAGATTCGCATGCAGTGGATGTGTCTTATCAAAAGATAAATATACCAAAAGTACAGTGCACTCGAAGACCCTCGCTATAAGCGTTGCAATAGCTGCGCCTTCAACCCCCAGAGTTGGCATGCCAAGCTTTCCAAATATCAAAATATAGTTAAGACTTGCGTTCATAAAGAAAGCAATAAAACTAATAAAGGTTGGAAACTTAAGGTTTTGTACTGCCCTACAGTTATATGAAATTGCCATTGATATGGTTCCGAACAGATATGAAATGCATACTATTCTCAGATACCTTGATCCTATCTCTATTACCTCGGGGCCGGATGAAAATACACCTATTATAAAAGGTGCAAAAACATAACTTGCAAGGCTTACAATCACAGCAAATAAAGCTCCGACAAAGTAGTCTATTCCTACCATCTTGTGCACACCATCAAGGTTATTCGCCCCCCAGTACTGTGCTGTAAATACGGCAGCCCCGCTAAATAGCCCAAACATAGTTACCGTAAAAACGAAATATACTTGATTGGCAGCACCGACTGCAGCCACTTCGTTCTCACCGAGCCTACCTATCATTATCGTATCAAGCAAATTAAGACTTATGCCTATCAGATTCTGGAGTACTATCGGAATTCCAATCTTTAACACCTTATGAAAATATATCCTTCTTGTCTCAATAATATCCATTCATTCCTCCGTTACAATTGATATAGTATCACAAGCCCTAATAAAAAAACAACAGAAGTCGCTACGATTGTAGCGACTTCTGAATAAAACCTATTTATAATCCGTAGATTATTCAGCTACTGCATCTGCGAGAGCTTCAGCGTTGTCCCACTGTTCGATAATCTGTGGAATTATCTGATATAGGTCTCCAACGATTCCGTAGTCTGCAACTTCGAATATAGGAGCATCAGCATCCTTGTTGATAGCGATGATGATGTCTGAATCCTGCATACCTGCTAGATGCTGGATAGCACCTGAGATACCGCAAGCGAAGTATATCTGTGGCTTAACAGTTGTACCTGTCTGTCCAACCTGGTGGCTGTGATCAATCCAACCGGAATCAACAGCTGCACGTGATGAACCTACAACACCGCCAACCTTATCAGCAAGCTTCTGAATAAGTTCAAATCCGCTTGCATCGCCAAGTCCTCTTCCACCTGAGCAGATGATATCAGCATCTGTTAGAGATACCATTTCCTTAGCTGACTTAACGATATCGATAATCTTTGTTCTGATATCTGATTCTGCAATTTCAACATTGCATCTGATGATTTCGCCCTTTGCGCCAGGCTTTCTTTCTAATTTCTGCATAACGCCAGGTCTTACAGTTGACATCTGAGGTCTTGATGTAGGGCTGACGATAGTAGCCATTAGGTTACCACCAAAAGCAGGACGAGTCATCTTTAGCTTTGTATCAGGATCGTTAGGATCCAGTGATGATGTGTTAAGTGTTGTGTTCTTTGATGTAAAGTCGATGTACTTATCAACTCTGATATCAAGGTGAGTACAGTCAGCTGTTAGACCAACGTTTGCACGACCTGCTACACGAGGAGCTAGGTCACGTCCGATGTGTGTAGCACCGTACATGATGATCTCCGGCTTGTATTCACGAAGAGCCGCAGTGATTACCTTTGTGTAAGCATCTGTCGTGTAGTTCTTTAGTAGTGGATCTTCTACGATATATACAAGGTCTGCACCGTATTCGAAGCATTCCTGAGCAAGATGCTCAACCTTGTCACCTACCAATAGAGCAGCTACCTTTGAATCAGCACTGATGTCTCTTGATAGTCTGTGTCCTTCACCAATCAACTCGAGGGCAACGTTCATGAGCTTGCCGTCACGCTGTTCAGCGAATACCCATACATTTTTGTATTCAGCAAAATTTACTTCTGACATGTTCATATCCTCCTTAAATGATGTGCTTCTTCTTCAAAGCAACGATTAGCTTCTGAGCAACTTCCTTCTCGGAATCTCCCTCAAGCATTGTTCCCTTTCCCTTTGGCTTAGGTGTGAATGAACGGAAAACGTTTGTTGGGGAAGCCTTTAGACCTACTGTTGAAAGATCAACTTCTACGTCAGCTGCACTCCAAACCTTGATGTCCTTCTCAGGCTTAAAAATTCCTGCCATATTCATGTATCTAGGAGTATTTAGCTCCTTTGTGCATGTTAGCATACATGGGATTGGAACTTCGATTACTTCGTAACCGTCTTCTAGCTGTCTCTGTACTGTAACCTTTGTTCTGTCAGCACTCATTTCGCATTTCTGAACATATGTTACCTGTGGAAGGTTTAGCTTCTCAGCAATCTGAGGTCCAACCTGAGCTGTATCTCCGTCGATAGCCTGTCTTCCACCTATAATCATGTCGAATTCACCAATCTTCTCGATTGCAGCTGTGATAGCGTTTGATGTAGCCCATGTATCTGAACCGCCAACTGCTCTATCTGATAGTAGAACTGCATCGTCAGCACCCATCGCAATACACTCGAAAAGCATTTCCTGAGCCTGTGGAGGTCCCATGCTTACAACTGTAACCTTGACGTTTTCCGGATCTGTATCCTTAATTCTTAGCGCTTCTTCCAGTGCGTTAGCATCGTCCGGATTTAGGATGCTTGGTACACCGTCTCTGATCAATGATCCTGTTTCAGGATTGATCTTGATTTCATTTGTATCTGGAACTTGTTTTGCGCAAACAACAATTTTAAATGCCATTACTTCATATCCTCCTTATCCTATTAGCGTAGAAGCGATGCTGCAACAACCATTCTCTGAACTTCTGAAGTTCCTTCGTAGATCTCAGTGATCTTAGCGTCACGCATCATTCTCTCTACTGGGTAATCCTTGGTGTATCCGTAACCGCCGTGTAGCTGTACGCACTTTGTAGTTACTTCCATAGCTGTTTCTGCAGCAAATAGCTTAGCCATTGCAGCCGGAACACCGTAAGGTAGGCCTGCATCCTCACAGAATGCTGATTTCAAAACTAATAGCTTTGCAGCTTCTACCTTTGTAGCAAGATCAGCTACTACGAACTGAAGAGCCTGCATCTGAGCAAGCTTCTTGCCGAACTGCTTTCTCTGCTTCATGTATTCAATCGTTACTTCCAGAGCACCCTCTGCAATTCCGAGAGCCTGTGAAGCAATACCGATACGACCACCGTCAAGAGTCTGCATAGCAACCTTGAATCCCTTGCCAAGTCCACCAAGGAGTCTATCCTTAGGAATGCGGCAATTCTGGAAAATAAGCTCTGTTGTTGAAGAAGCACAGATACCCATCTTATCCTCTGTCTTACCGATTGAGAATCCCGGATCGCTCTTCTCTACGATGAATGCACTGATTCCGTGATTACCCTTTGACTTATCTGTCATAGCCATAACTACGAATACCTCTGCATATCCACCATTTGTGATGAAGCACTTAGCTCCGTTTAGTACCCACTCGTCACCGTCAAGCTCAGCTCTTGTCTGCTGTCCTGATGCATCTGTACCAGCGTTTGGCTCTGTAAGACCGAAAGCACCTAGCTTCTTACCTGCTAGTAGATCTGGAAGATACTTCATCTTCTGGTCCTCTGTACCATACTTGTAGATTGGCCAGCAGCATAGTGATGTGTGTGCGGATACGATAACTGAGGTTGATGCGCAAACCTTTGCTAGCTCAGATACTGTAATTGAGTAGGACACCTCGTCTCCACCCATTCCGCCGTACTTTGTTGGGAAAGGAATGCCAAGCAAACCATACTTAGCCATCTTCTCTACAGTTTCTACCGGAAAACGGTGCTCCTGGTCGATTTCAGCAGCTAAAGGTTCAACTTCTGTTTTAGCGAATTCCCTCACCATTTTCTGTACGAATTCCTGTTCCTTCGTCAGTTGAAAGTTCATGTAATTGCCTCCTTAAAAAATTATAACGATTCTTCTTGACATTGTTTAGAAGAAAAGCCAATACTTATTAAAGCTGTACGCTTTGTTATAAAAATAACAGCATACAAATATAGTAAAGCACCTTTTCACTTTTTTTGCGAGCCCTTTTGCCCATTATGTGATAAGAATTTATCAATATCTGAGTACTTTAGATGAGTGAACAGTTTATGGTTCACTTTTTTACTATGCCCTTATATTGATTATTTCCTCTTCGGCTATTGCATTTTCAACAAGTGTGTCGATATCTAGCTTTGAATCCGATATTTCTATCTTGTCCAGTTGTGGCTTTGTTGTAGGATGTTTTGGTAAAAATACCGTGCAGCAATCCTCATACGGTTCAATGGAAGTCTCGAATGTTCCGATTTCCTGGGCCTTTGCAATTATGTCTATTTTATCCATGGCAATCAAAGGTCTCATGACAGGCATTTTGACGCAGTTATCTGTAACAACTAATGCCTCTGCAGTTTGACTTGCAACCTGACCTAAGTTTTCACCTGTAATAAGCATCATTGCAGAATTTCTCTCAGCGATTTTCTCTGCAATTCTCATCATGAATCTCCTTACATGAATTGTTGTCTCTGCTTCCGGACAGTTCTTTACTATCTGTTCCTGTATAGGCAGTATGTTTATCACGTGCATCTTAAAACTTCCGCAATATGAAGCTACTATCTTTGCTAAGTCCTCGACCTTTTCCTGTGCTCTAGGTGATGTATAAGGATATGAATGGAAATGAATGGCTTCTATCATCATTCCACGCTTCGCCATCATCCAAGCTGCAACAGGTGAATCGATTCCGCCTGAGAGCAGAACAAGACCCTTTCCGTTAGTTCCCAGAGGAAGTCCTCCAAAGCCTGATATCTTGTCTGAATATATATATGACTTGTCATGTCTTACATCAACAAAAAGCCTGACATCCGGATTGTGCACATCTACCTTTAGTACCTTGAGTCCCTTTAGCACATATCCGCCTATCTGCCTTGCAATGTCCGGAGATTTTATAGGGAATTGCTTGTCAGCTCTCTTTGCCTCGACCTTGAATGTCCTTACGCATCTCTCTTCGCAAAGTCTTTCCATAAACTTGACAGCTTCTGTACCTATAGCTTCCATCTTTGACTCTGATTCTACTGCAGGACTTATAGAAGCAACACCAAACACCTTTGATATCTCGCCGGCAAGTTGCATTGTCTCCCATTCTCTATCAAATCTAACAAAAATTAGGCCTTCATGTCTTTTTACACTTGCCTTGCCATATCCTGCCGCCTTAAGTCGCTTATGAATCCTCTCTGCAAGCATTCTTTCAAAATATGGCTTGTTCATTCCCTTGAGGGCAACCTCACCGCATCTTACTATCAAAATCTTTTCTTCATTCATTTAAATATCCTTTCAGAGCTCCTATCTAAAGCTACCTAGCTTTCTAAAATCCGTAACTGCATCTTTTAGCTTGCATAACACATAGTCCAGCTCATCTATAGTGTTTTCGGCACTAAAGCTAAACCTAATTGCACCTTCTATATCCTTATGACTGAGTCCCATAGCTTTTAACACATGGCTATCGCCCTTCTTCCCTGACGAGCAGGCAGATCCTGTCGACACCATTATTCCCTCCTGTTCAAGCCTATGAAGTATAACCTCTGCTCTGGTGCTTAGTATGGATACGTTAAGAACTGACGGACAGGCATCTATAGGACTATTGAACCTAATATCTTCGATTTCTTCTTCAATTCCCTTCCGTAAGTATTTATTTAATTCTTCGATTTTCTTTGTCCTAACTTCTATGTTCTCGTAGACCTTTTCTGTCGCAACGCCAAATGCTGCAATTCCCGGAAGATTTTCCGTACCTGATCTATATCCCTTTTCCTGTCCACCTCCGTGAAGTATTGGTGATAACAGTTCAGAACTTTTAGTGTAAATTGCCCCCGTCCCCTTAGGCCCATTTATCTTGTGTGAACTGATGCTAATTAAATCTGCATTTAGCTTATCCATTCTCAGCTTGCCAAATGCCTGTACGGCATCTGTATGTAAAATCACATTCCCCTTAAGCTCTGCAATCCTTGATACAGGCATAATCGAACCGGTTTCATTGTTAACAGTCATAACCGAAATCAAAGCAGTCTTATCACTGATTTCAGAACTAAGCTCATCTATATCTATCTTGCAATCTGAATCCACGCTCAAATATTTAATCTTCGCTCCCTGCTTTTCCAAATATTTGCAGGTCTCAAGCACCGCCGGATGCTCAACCTGAGTCGTGATAATCTCATCTGCCCTTCGTTTAAGCCTGTTAAACGTACCTATTATCGCCATATTGTCGCTTTCAGTCCCGCTTGATGTAAATATGAGTTGAGACTTATTCCCGCCGCCAAATCGGTCCAAAATTGTTTTTCTTGCGTTCTTCAGTTCCTTTGCCGCCTTGTTTCCAAAGCTGTGTAGAGAAGATGGATTTCCATAGCCTTCCGTCATTATCTCATATGCCTTATCAGCTGCCTCTTTGCAAACCTTTGTCGTCGCGCTATTATCTAAATATACTTGCATTAATTTATCCTCTAAATCAAATTACTTTCTTTTGCCACTTACCGCTCTTATATCTAATTATGAATGCTGACATCTTGAAAATATTTCCCAGTGATGCAAGTGCAATGCACATTTGAAGCGGCCACTTCAAGAATACTACAGCTGTGTATGCCATGGCAAGTTCTATGACAAGATTGCTTGTCAATTCAATCACCATGCAAAATAGTGTATCTCCACCGGCACGCAGTATCCCGCACTGGAAAATATACGATAACATCCTCGGAATCAATGTAAACGCAAACACTATCAGAACCTTCCCAAGAAGCTCGGTCGTCTCAGGACTAAAGTTATAGATTGCCGATATCGGTCTTATCATCACTATGATTCCTGCGACCATACAGGCTATCATAATAGAAGCTATCTTTATAGTTTTGTTAGCATATAGTTTAGCGAGCTCAAACTTCCCTATTCCCAGTGTCTCTCCTATAACCACCGATGCACCGTTACCAAATCCGAATATCACACTTTGGAAAATCATGCTCGTAAGGCTTGCAACCTGAATTACTGCAAGCGCTGAAGGTCCGATAATTCCATATGTTGCAAATACCAGTGTCAGTCCTATGGACCAGCCGCTCTCACTGAATACCACCGGCAGTCCTGTTTTGACAACCTTCTTATATAGGCAAAAATCCTTTACGAACAGTTCCTTAAAAGCCGCATGAAACGGATGTGTCTTATCAATAGTCACATATATCACCAGCGCAACAAGCTCAAAGCTTCTTGCTGCCAAAGTTGCATAGGCTGCTCCTGCAACACCAAGGTGTGGAAATGCACCTACACCGTATATCAAAACATAGTTCAAAACTATATTTATCAACATTGCACTCGCATTGATTATAGTCGGCACCTTCATCCTGGCAACGACTCGCGAGTTATAGCTTATCGCAAAAGCAATGGCCATCAAAATATATGAAAGTGAAACTATCCTAAGATAGGTGCTTCCGTATGAAATAACCGTCTCGTCCTTTGCAAATATATAAATTATGCTTTCAGCCTTAAGCTGTGCTATGCTCAAAAAAGCCAGCCCTATAATTATGCCAAGCGCTATATCAAAACCTATTAGCTTTCTTATGCTTTTGATATCTTTTACGCCATAGTACTGAGCTACAAATACAGATGTGCCGCTATAGAACCCAAAGCACACGGAAAGAAAGATTCCAAAGATCTGATTAGCTGCTCCTGTAGCAGCAAGCTCCAGTTCACCAAGTCTTCCTATCATAATCGTATCAGCCAAATTAAGCCCGATGTTTAGCATATTCTGGATTACTACAGGTACAGTTACTGTCAATATTCTTCTGTAAAAAAATCTTTTATCGCCTTCTAAAAGTGTATTCATTTTATTTACCGTCCAGCTTAGTATGAATATTAACATCTTCATATAATACTCCAATTGATTTAGAAGAAAAAGCTCCCCTTTTATGGGGAGCCTAAGCAATATCAATCCTTATTTTGCGTAATCTATTGCACGAGTTTCTCTAACAACGTTCACCTTAATCTGTCCCGGATATTCCAGCTCAGACTCAATCTTCTTTGAGATTTCTCTTGCGAGAAGTGCGATGCTGTCATCACCAATCTCATTAGGATTTGCAATGATACGAATTTCTCTTCCTGCCTGAATTGCAAATGACTTCTCAACTCCGGGAGTTGTATTTGCGATATTCTCAAGTGTCTCAAGTCTCTTGATATATACATCAAGGGTTTCTCTACGTGCACCGGGTCTAGCTGCCGAAAGAGCATCAGCTGCCGCTATCAAAACCGCCTCAGCTGATTGTGGCTCATAATCACCGTGGTGAGCAGCCATGCCGTTGATAACCGCATCACTCTCCTTATACTTCTTTAGTACAGTGATACCGATATCTACGTGTGTTCCCTCAAACTCATAATCTAATGCCTTACCTATATCGTGAAGCAACCCGGCTCTTCTTGCAAGCTTAACATTTAATCCAAGTTCACCAGCCATAAGACCTGCCAGGTGTGCAACCTGAATCGAGTGATTTAACACGTTTTGTCCGTATGATGTTCTGTATCTCAAGCGCCCTAGGAGCTTAACAAGCTCAGGGTGAAGGTTATGTATGCCGACCTCAAATGTAGCTCTTTCACCTTCAGACTTGATTATGCTGTTCACTTCTTTAGTTGCCTTGTTTACCATCTCCTCAATGCGAGCAGGATGTATTCTACCGTCAGTGATTAACTTTTCAAGTGCAAGTCTTGCAATTTCCCTTCTCACCGGGTCAAAACATGAAACGATTACCGCCTCAGGCGTATCATCTATAATCAAATCAACACCTGTCTGAGTCTCTATCGCTCTTATGTTTCTTCCTTCTCTACCGATAATTCTACCCTTCATTTCATCGTTAGGTAGCTGGACAACGGATACTGTAGATTCAGCGACTTGATCAGCTGCGCATCTCTGTATGGCACCGACGATGATATCCTTTGCCTTCACATCGGCTTCTTCTTTGGCCTTCATCTCTATATCTTTGATCATCAAAGATGCATCGTGCCTTACGTCCTTTTCGATCTCGTTTAACAATAGCTGTTTTGCCTCTTCGGCCGTCAAACCTGAAATCTTCTCAAGTTCAATGATTTTTTTCTCAAGGAATGTGTCTAACTCTTCCTTTTGCTTCGATATCTCAACTTGCTTTTTAGCTAAATCATCTTCCTTTTTTTCTATACTGCTAAGCTTTCGATCTACCGTCTCTTCCTTCTGAGCTATTCGTCTTTCTGAACGAGTCAGCTCATTTCTTCTTTCTCTTACTTCTTTTTCAACATCGTTTCTTACACGATGCGCTTCCTCTTTGGCTTCTAACGTAATTTCCTTCTCAATTGTTTCGGATTTCTTCTCTGCATCCAGAATCAAATTTTGTGCAACCTGCTCTGCGTTTCCGATAATCTTTTCGCCAACGTTTTTTCTGTAAATATATCCGATTAACAGTCCCGCAATAAGGGTAACCGCACCAACTACAATCATTAAAATCACGGCTGTCGGAGTCATTGAAGCACCTCCTTTATCAAAATTGTATTATGTACGAACGGCATGCTCAAAAAAAGAATATGCCTTGATATTCTCACATAAATTATATTATAATGTTTGATACGACAATATGTCAAGAAACTTGAGGTGTATTGAATGAACTATTTTTCATATATTTACAAAAATATTGATAAAACCATATGCGCGATAGTTGTTATCTTTGCTCTTATCAGCATTCTTATCATAGGTAGTACTACTGTAAATACAAACTTCCTCTCAAGAAGTGTAATAGTACAATTTGCTGCATATGTAATAGGCGTGTTTCTAATTTTATTCACGCTTAGATATAACTACACAATTTTTAAGAATTTGCGAAAAATCCTCTACCCTATAGCCATAGTCACGCTTTTAACAGTTTATATACCCGGTCTTGGAACAGAGATAAACTCAGCGCGTTCCTGGATAAACCTAAGATTCATAACACTTCAGCCATCAGAACTTGTTAAGATCCTATTCATCCTTATCATGGCTTCATATCTAGACGAGCACAAAGATGAGCTATATAACTTCAAATGCCTTGTCAAAGCTGTCCTTATTGCTTCCCCTATAATACTCATCGTACTAAAGGAGGATCTCGGAAGTGCACTGGTATTTGCCTCTATTTGGCTCTTCATGATGTTCTTTTCCGGCATTGAACTCAAGGCGCTTGGAAAATTCTTCGCTTTGATATTTGCATTAGTCCCTATAGGCTACATCTCAATGGCACAGTACCAGAAGGATAGAATAGAAGCTTTCCTTCATCCCGATAATTTATCGCTTCCGGGTAACTACCAAGTTTGGCAATCAAAGGTAGCCATAGGCTCTGGAGGATTCTTTGGCAAAGGACTCTTCGGCGGGACACAAAAAAGTTTGGATTTCATACCGGTTCAGACAAGCGACTTCTTCTTTGCCGTTCTAGGTGAAGAGCTTGGATTACTCGGCGGTTTCTTTGTCATCGCACTATACCTCGTCTTACTGCTTCGCATGATGAATATATTGAGAAACGCAGTAGATTTCTACGGAGCTTTAATTATCTCAGGTATTATCGGAATGTTTGTATTTCAGATTTTTGAAAACATTGCAATGACCATGGGTCTTATGCCGGTAACCGGTATAACACTACCGTTCCTAAGTTACGGCGGTTCATCTATAGTATCTAACATGCTTGCAGTTGCACTTGTCCTAAATATAGCAGTTCGTAGCAAGAAAATAAACTTCCAACTTTGACGAATCAAGTTAAACCAAAAAAGTATGGGGTATACGGAAAATTCCGCTTACCCCATTTTGTTTACTTATTATCTATAAAACTATATCAAAGCTGAGTTATAGGTCTTATTTCTTCCGAAAGGTCTTCAATCTCAAGTATACGATTACATATGTTATTGAAATTTTCTTCTATATAAGTGCCTTCCTTAAGTACAATTGGAATGCCTAGATTTGTTGAAATTCTTATGTTTGCGTCCGACTGAATCACTCCGGCAAGCCTTGGTTTAAGCATAGCTGTAATCTCCCTCAGCTTAGGTGAATACCCGGATGCCATGAGCTCTGCCTCGACATTATTTATAACAAGGTGTCTCTTATCTATACCCATCCCGACAAGCTGCCTATCCAGATTATCAGCATCTCTTATCGCTGAGTAATCAGGACTTGAAATGATTATCGCCTCATCAGCTCCGGCACTTGCAATTACCAGTCCGTCATCTATTCCGGAAGGTGCATCTATTATTACATAGTCGTAGATATTCTTTAGTTTTTCACAGAGCACCTTCATATGAAGCGGTGTGAGATACCCATCATCCCTCTCAGGAGATGATGCCATAATATATAAATCGTCAAATCTCTTATCACGAATCAGTGCCTGCTTGATTCTGCACATACCGGTCAAAACATCATGAACATCGTAAACAACATTGTTCTCTAGACCAAAATATAAATCCAGGTTTCTAAGTCCCATATCAAGGTCAATCAAGACAACACTCTTTCCTCTCTTTGCGAGCATTGAGCCGAAGTTAACCGCAAACATTGTCTTTCCTGTTCCACCCTTACCTGATGAAACGACATACACCTTTCCCATTTATTCCTCCACTTATAATTACATCAGACTCACTGAATGCTATTTTTACCCGTATTATCCGTGTTCGAATAAGGCAAGCTCGACTCATCGCTTGTTTTAAAGTAAGCATCCAAAATGTCTTTGATTCCGTCGCCTGCATTTGATGCAAGCCCTCCCTCAGGCAGCATCATAACTATTGCTATTTTAGGATCATCCGCAGGTGCCATGGCTATAATCCACGCGAAATCCTCGTAGGTCCCTTTAAATTTATTTATTATTCCGTAGTTAATCTTATGATCACTCAGCTCTATCAAAGCGCCATCTATTGCTGCATAATCAGTAGGATACTTTTTAGCATCTGTCTTCATGAGCTCCTTGGCCTTGGCCTCAACCTGCTCATATGTTAGATTTGTGCCCGCAAGCTGATTTATTTTATCTAAATTATTTTTTACGTACTCCGCCTCGTCCTTAGGCTGTTTAATAGCCTGATACTGAGCAGTACCCGTCTTACCCACAACCTCTACAGGATAATTCTTAAGAGCCGTTGAAAGTGTTCCGGAAAGGCATACTCTACGCATACCCTTAATTACTGCTTTGCGGTTGTCTTCACTTATGTTTATATTCTTAGCATCCGGCTTTACAGTTCTACCCTCGCTTTCAACACCATAGACAATGCTAACCTTGTTACGCATTCCGTGGTTTGCTAGCGTTGCAGCGTAGTTTGCCAACTGAATAGGAGTATAGTTGTTATCTCCCTGTCCTATGGATAAGTTGAATACATCGTATGTTCCCCAACTTGCTTGGTTAAAGTAATCGAACTTAACCATCTGAGCACAGTCCTCAACCTGATTCTTCTTCACATCAGTCTGACTTTCAATTCGCTTCTGAAGTTCTGAGTAAGACGGGTTTTCCTCTATCCATGATGTTATTGTATCAATGTTTTTGTATAACTTCTTTTCGTTATCATATACACTCTTAGGGAAATAAACATGAGCCTTATTATAAATTGCATTCCAAACAGCTACCTTGTAGCTTTTCATCTTGCTTTCCTTGGACACAGGCTCCCTAACCGTCTCTCCTATTTCTATTCCTGTTTTTTCGCCAAGACCTAAGTCCTTAGCTCTCTGAAGTATAGCATCTATGGTAATTTCCTTGCTATATCCCAGGCTTGCACCATTGCCCCAGTCTTTTCCCGTTGCAATGCACGCAAAGTAATAGTTACACGAATTACCAATTCCCCACTCAAGATCCTCGTATCCGTCGGTTCTCTTATACGTATTCCAAGAGTAGCAACCAAATGATCTTCCGCCTATATCTACATGACCTTTATCCCAAATCTTTAGGTTTGGATTAAGTCCACATTCGAGAGCAACAAGACCTGTTATAGGCTTAAATGTAGACCCGGGCGCTGCCGAAGCCTTTGTAGCATTGTTATATAGTGGCGCCGCCGAGAAAGGATCTCTTGGGTTTTCCGCCTGCACAGATGCCCATTCACTTGCACTTATGCCATCAGCAAATGAGTTGAGATCAAAGGTAGGATAGCTCGCCATAGCAAGAACATCTCCGGTCTTTACATCTAATACTATCGCAGCACCACTGTTACATGTCGGTATTCCACTTACAGTTTTCTCAAGGCTGGCTTCCACTGCTGACTGAAGATTTCTATCTATAGTAAGGTATGCATCCTTACCCTTTTGACTGCTTGTCTCACTAATTGTCGAAACATAGTTTCCTGAGCTATCTACAACTACAGTCTTGATACCGGCCTTGCCGCGTAGCTTGTTCTCCAAAGCCGCCTCAATGCCATCCTGACCGATTAGATCAGTGCTCAAATATCCCTTCTTGGAATAGTCCTCAGCCTTATCCTCCGATATTGCACCCATGTATCCAATGATATGAGCTCCCAAACTTCCGTTAGGATAATATCTTTGAGTCTCAGATGAAACCGACACGCCTTTGATGCCATTTTCCTCAAAATAAATTACACTCTTCTGACTTATATTTTTCGCAACAGTAACCGGCATATACTTCTGGCTACCGCTATCTACAATTTTGTTTCTTACTATAAAAATTTTTCTTGCCTCAGAATTACTCAGTGACTTTTCGATTCCAAAGTACTTTCTCATTCCCTCAAAGCACTCCGATGCACTTATACCCTTCTCAATCTCATCATCGCTGAATCCGAATCTGCTAAGAAAGTTCTCCTTCTGGAGAGTATATATGAATTTCATGCTTCTGACATTTATCGGAAGTCGAACATTATGTTTCTTCTCAAGAACCTTTGCTGCTTCGTATCTGTCGAGCTTCTTGTCGATATTGTACTCGGTTTTTACCGCATTGAATACTTGTTGTGCAGTCGTACCCTTTGCATATCCATTTTTCTCAAGCCATACGTTCAGGTCAGAGTCGAACTTATAGCTAAATTTTCCGCTATCACTTATCAAAACAGGAAAATCATCTGTGTACTCATCGCCGTTTTCCTCAAGCTTGTTCAAAAGCTTAAGTGCAGATTTGTTTATCTCGTCACTGTCAAGACCGCTAGCATTGAAAACCGCGGTAAAAATCTGCTTATTTCCGGCAAGCAAATTGCCGTTTCTGTCATATATATTTCCTCTAGGAGCAGATGTATATATGGTCTTAGTCGACTGCTTTGTTGCAGCATCCTTCCATGTCCTATGTTCGATTATGGTTATGACAAAAAGACGCACTATCAAAGCGAGCATCAACAAAATAATCAGGCTTATTATGTACTTGTATCTCAGATTTATTTTTCTATTGTGTTCATTCATTTGAAATATCCGTCTCTACGTGCTTGCACGACCTTGTTAATCAGAAAATATAAAATAACTTCTGTTATAACAACCTCTATTATCAAGACAAGCGGTAGTCTCTTAAGCATATAAAAATATGTGTATGGTGATCCGAGTAGCCTGTACATAAGCCAGTAGCAACTGCTGTATGTCATTATAGCTATGGCGCTGATTCCCGCATCAGTCACAAGGCTCTCCGTGTTTATTGTTTTCCTTATAAAAAGCACAAAGCTTACAGCCACTATCAAACTTATAACGCTTACCCCGATATATTGGTTAAAGAATAGATCTTTAGCAAGCGAAAAAAACGCTGTAACCACAATCGGCTTAATCAAATCCTCTTCCTGGAATATGAATACAACTGCAAGTATTATGCAAAGCAATGGATCTACACCTCTAACCAATGGCAGTAGACTTGTTATAAACGTCTGAAGTACAAAGACTATCGAACACACAATAATATAAGTCTTTAGCCTCATAGTATCACGCTCACTCTATCTATGGATGAAAAGTCCGTCTCCGGTTTTATCTCTACCTTTAGAAGTTGCTTATCACTATCATATCTGGTTTTTGAAACCTTACCTATTATGATTCCTGCAGGGTATTCACCCATCCCTGATGTTATGATAGTATCCCCCTCGCTAACATCCGACTTGCTATCCAACATGTATCCGGTTAGAGAACCGTTGCTCGAAGACTCAAGTATTCCCAATGTCTTCTTGTTATCCTGAGTGCAGAAGCTTATTCTACTGGATACATCTATTATCGGCAGAATCTTTGACCAACCCTTTCCTGTAGCAATTACCTTACCCACAAGACCTTGTCCGTATATTACTATGTTTCCTTTTTTGATTTTGCTTTCGCTACCTCTATCGATAACAAACGAATTTGTCCAGTTTGTTCCATCAAAGGATGTAATCTTAGCGGTCACTATATCAGATTCCCCTTTGATAAAGTCATAGTTGAGCGCTTTCTCAAGAGCCTTCAGCTTCTGAAGCTCGTTTGCAGTCAAAGTCATTTGGTTTATCTGCTGCTTCAGCTTGCTGTTTTCTTCTTTCAGCTTCTCGTTTTCCTTCATAAGCTGTCTATACGAGAACACACCACCTAAATTATCCCTGAGCGTACTGCCCAAGGATGTCATAGGTTTTTCTATAGCAATATATAAGCGATTAAAAACACCGCTACCTGAACTTCCAATTGAAAAGGTAAGTGTCAAAATAATGATCGCCGCAAATAATAATGAAAGTAACACGCTAACCAGTTTATGTCCCTTTATAAATTTCATTTGCGTTTCTCACTTCCTACCTATCTACGTTTCACACTGGAGGCATGAATCTTAAGGGTTTCTATATTATTTAGACTCATTCCGGTTCCAAGGGCAACTGCCTCAAACGCGTTTTCGGCAACTGTAGCCTTGATACTGGTTCTCTTCTCTATCAGCTTATCAAGATTGTAAATTCTTCCACCACCACCTGAGAGAACCATCCCGTTTGATGCTATGTCAGCGGCAATTTCCGGTGGTGCTTTTTCTATTGTAGCTTTTATTCCGTCTATGACTATATCTACAGACTCCTGTAATCCAAGCATAATATCTCTGTTTGTTACTTCTATGCTCTTAGGCAGTCCCGAGATAATATCACGACCGCTGGCTTGAACAGTTTTAATAACCTCATCACCGTTCTCGTCGATATCAAGGCAAGCTGCACCTGCTTCAACCTTGAGCATTTCAGCCGTTTTCTCACCGATCAATAAAGCATATCTCTTGCGTACATACTGAATGATAGCTTCATTGAACTTATCTCCGGCATGTCTTATCGATGTGCTGGCTACGATACCGCCAAGTGCTATAATGGCGATGTCTGTTGTTCCTCCACCAATATCACATATCATGCATGCTGTGGAACTATCAACATCGAGGCCGGCGCCGATTGCTGCAGCCATCGGTTCTTCAAGTATGTAAACCTCAGATGCGCCCATCTGTCTTACTACACCTTCAACCGCTCTTTTCTCTACTTCGGTAACTCCGCTTGGAACGCCAACAACTACTCTAAAGTTCTTGATTTTGTTTCCGACAGCCTTATCAATAAAAGCTCTAAGCATATCTCCGGTTCTGTCAAAATCAGAAATTACTCCATCCTGAAGAGGTCTTACGACCATTATGTTAGCCGGCGCTTTACCAATCATTTCCTTGGCATCATCTCCGACAGCTAAAGTAAGGTTGCGTCTCTTGTCTAACGCAATTACTGACGGTTCGTTTAAGACAATTCCATTATCCTTAATGTAAATCAGCGTATTTGCAGTACCTAAATCAATACCCATATCCTTTGCTGATAAAAAATTCAACATTATTTTACCTCCGTAGTATATCAAATGTACATTTGCACGGTCTTCTATATAATTCCCATATCCGCCATGCTTGTATACTCTCCATCACCAATTATCACATGATCGAGCACTTTTATCCCGAGTATTTTCCCTGATTCGCAGAGCCTTTTAGTAGTAATTACATCCTCATTGCTCGGACTGGAATCACCGCTTGGGTGATTGTGAACAAATATTACAGATGCTGCACTCATCCTCACCGCTATAGTAAAAACTTCTCTAGGATGTGCCGGTGCTCCGCTCAGTTCACCGACTGATACTCTGTCGATGTGGAATACTTTTCCCTTTACATCCATAAGCAGACTGACAAAACACTCCTTCTTCAGATGTCTTAGCTCAGGCATCATGAATCCTGCGACATCGTCTGCTGAGTTTATCGTCGTCATGCTGATTTTCTTCTGAGTAAGTCTCCTTCCTATCTCTGCAGATGCAGCGATTGCACAGGCTTTGCTCTTACCTATACCATAAAAGTTCTCAAGTTCCTTGGGACTCGCAGAAGATATTCCGTAAATACCGGATTCAAACTCGTTAATGAGCTTATTGGCAAGCTCAAGAGCCGAAATATCCTTCGTTCCGGTTCTTATTATCAGAGCTATAAGTTCGGTATTGGATAGAGACCCAACTCCATATGAAAAGGCCCGTTCTTCGGGTCTTTCCGATTGCGGTAAATATTTAATTTTCAATGAATCCTCTCTTACCGACAATCTTTAATTAAATTCAAATTCACCCTATATTATATCATTAAAATATCGCTCATGCCATGTTTATTATTAAGTTTTACATATAAAAAGTGAACTTCTCATTTGCTATTTACCGCTTATATAAGACTTAAGACAATCTATAACCTCGTCTATGTTCATTCCCGTAGTATCCAAAACGATTGCATCATCAGCAGCCATTAGGGGATTCAGTTTTCTATGAGTGTCGTTATAGTCCCTTTGATTTATGTCATTCAGTACATTCTCAAAGCTAACAACCTCACCTTTTTCTATAAGTTCCTTATATCTGCGTCTCGCTCTCTCATCTGCAGAAGCAGTTATGAAAAACTTGAACTCTGCATTAGGCATTACATTGGTACAGATATCCCTACCATCCATGACAAGGCTCTTGCTCTTGCCCATCTCCTTTTGGATTGCAACAAGCTTGTTTCTTACAATTGCCAGCTTGGAGCACTCAGAGGCCATCATCGAAACTTCAGGTGTTCTTATAAATCCACTCACATCTTCACCGTCCAGATAGATATGTGAGTTTCTAAAGTCAATATTAGTCTCGTTTAGCATCTCGATAAGCTTATGCTCATCACCACATCCTATACCATTTCTGATCATCTTGTAGCCAACAGCTCTATACATAGCTCCTGTATCGACATAGTCTATCTCATATTCTCTCGCTAAAATCTTTGCCAGCGTGCTCTTACCGGCACCACCGGGTCCGTCTATAGCTATTCTTTTTAGCATATTTGCTCCCACCTATACAACAAAACTCTCAAACGTACTATTTGTTCTTATCGCCTACAAGCGCCTCTATCTCTTTAATAAATGTGTTCACGTCCTTAAACGATCTGTAAACCGAGGCAAATCTAACATATGCAACTTCGTCAAGATCCTTTAACTGTTCCATTACAAGTTCTCCAAGGAATGTGCTCTTGACTTCCTTCTCCATCATATTGTTTAGACCGCGCTCTATGCTATCTACAACACCTTCAATATCAGCAAGTGCAACAGGTCTCTTCTCGCAAGCCTTTATTATACCGTTCATTAGCTTGTCTCTATCAAATGCCTGACGACTTCCATCCTTCTTGATTATCATTATAATCGTCGTCTCAACCTTTTCGTAGGTTGTGAATCGCTTTCCACACTTCTCGCACTCTCTTCTGCGCCTTATTGCCTTACCGTCGTCAATAGGTCTTGAGTCAATCACCTTTGTATCTTCATTATCGCAAAATGGACATCTCATTTGTTTATCTCCGTATATATCTTAAACTATGTTATTTTTAGGCTACCGCTATTTTTATTTTACACTATGTAGCATTCTTTTTCTACATCAAAATGCGCCACTACTACGAAGTAAAAACAAAAACACAGCCCATATCACAACAGGCTGTGCCCTTATTATTTCTATTACTTGTTTGAATTTTTGTTACCTGATGTTTTCGCCTTCTTAGCCTTCTCCTCGGCAATTATCTTCTGGTACTCCTTCTGTGATACCTTCTTACCGTCCTTGATAACCTTATCTAAAACCTTGTCGAAAAGAATTTTTTGGCGCCAATTCTGCTCATTAGCATAGGTCTCTATATCCTTACCGAAAGCTTTCTTGAAACTCTCCTCTGTATACCCATTGTCTTCCAGAATCTGAAGAATTTCCTTCTTGTATTCTCTATTACTTAGAGATACGTTCTCTGAACGGGCTATACTGTACATAACCATTCTGTTAAATACTAAGTTTTTTGCATATTCTTGCTTTAGCTTCTCAAAACCCTTCTTATCAGTTCTCATCACGGTCTTTAGGTATGCATCCCAGTTCATTCCGTAATTCTTAGCCTGAGCCTTATATGATTCCTCAAGCTTGTTAGCCTGTGACATAGCCTCGTTAAGCTCTTTCTCAGGGTACTTCTTAGCTTTAGACCTATCGATAATTCTGCTCCATAGTTCCTGTTTAACTGTGGAATCTAAACTCTTCTGCTTCTGCTTTAATAGCTCCTTCTTAACTCCTTCTTTATATTCATTAACTGACTTATATTTGGAGTTCTTCTTTACAAAATCCACATTCAGTTTAGGAGTTACAACCTTCTTTTTGCTGTTGATGGTTACTTTGAATTCTACAGCCTTCCCTTGAAGAGCGGTCTTGCCATAGTTATCCGGAAACTTAAGGTTTAAAGTTACAGTCTCTCCTACCTTCTTACCTATGAGACCCTCTACAAAGCCGTCAATCATCTTAGTTGTACCAACTGTTATATCAGTTGACTCACTGCTTCCACCCTCGAACTCCTTACCATCTATCTTGCCGACGAATGAAATATTAATCGTATCTCCATTAGCAACCTTACCCGTTTTAGAATTCTCAGTCTTTGCAGCCTTCTGAAGTCTTCTCTTAATTTCTACGCTAACATCTTGATCAGTAACACTTGCTTTACGACTGGTATACTCTAGTCCCTTATACTTGCCAACTTTGACATATTTGCTTAGATCGTAGTTGTATTCTTTAGACTGCTTATCATTAACAAAAAACAGTATAATAACGACAACCGCAACGAGTGCAACAGCAACGCATGATCCTATAAGCAATTTCTTGTTCATATCATACCTTCCTCTGTATTTATATATTTTATTATAATAAAAGTCTTACCATCAGATTCTACCATTTTATACAATCTTTTTCAATTATAAAGTCGTATAATTCACTGAAAATACACAATCCCACACACTTTCATAAAAAAAGAGACGAACCGTTTATGGCTCATCTCTAAAAACAAATTGCAATTATCCGATATCCGAAAACTGAACTTACTGCAATGTATCCTCAGTTTTCTCATTCTGCCCCATGTTCATACACATTGAAGCCATGGCGCATGAAGAACAAGCTTCCTTTCTTTTCGAAAGCTCTTCATCGCTTCTATCTTCAGCGTTCTTGCTAGCAACTATGACTGCTATAAAGCAGAGTGCTGCTATAGCAACAGATGCAACTGCTATATATAATAAGTGACTCATAAAGTATTCCATACTATCATCTCCTCATCATGTCCTTCAAATGTAAATCTATATGTATTCTACCACAAATATCATCTTTTACACTGTGCTTCTGATAATTTCACATAGTTTTCTAAATCAGACTTAGAATCTCGTCAAATATTTCCTTAGCAACATCAGCCTTTGATTTTAGTTCTAATAACTTATGACCATTCTTTGTAATCAATGTAACCGCATTTGTATCTGTCTTAAAACCGCTACCAGCATCCTTTAGGTTGTTAGCCACTATCATATCGGCATTCTTCTTGCTGAGCTTAGCCTTGGAGTTTTTAAGCATGTTGTCAGTTTCCATGGAAAATCCACATAGGAACTGTCCTTCTTTCTTGTTCTCTCCAAGATACTTAAGTATATCCTTTGTTCTCTTAAGAGCTATGGAAAGGTCTCCATCCTTCTTCTTAATCTTGCTGTCTACATAGCTTTCCGGAGTATAGTCAGCGACAGCTGCGGCCTTTACGATTATATCCTGCTGATTTGAAACAGCCTTTACTGCATTAAACATATCTCCAGCCGAAGAAACCTCCACTACATTTACAAAGTTTGGGATTTCTGCTGTTGTATTAGCCTTCACGACTGTAACTTCAGCACCTCTTAGCATGGCTTCCTTAGCTATGGCAAAACCCATCTTGCCGCTGCTGTGATTTGTTAAGAATCTAACCGGGTCTAAAGCCTCCATCGTAGCACCTGCAGTGACGAGAACCTTCTTGCCAAGCATGTCTTTTTCTCTTGCTATTTCCCTTTCGATTACATCAAAGAGATATCCCGGCTCGGGCATCTTTCCGGTGCCTGTATCTCCGCATGCCAAAAGACCGCTCTGAGGTTCTATCACATCTATACCATATTCCTTTAGCTTAGCTATATTGTTTTGCGTTATCTGATTCTCAAACATTGCAGTGTTCATTGCAGGCGAAATAATCTTCTTGCATTTTGATGCCAGGAATGTCGTCGTCAGCATATCATCAGCTATTCCGTTAGCAATCTTTGCAATTACATTTGCAGTCGCAGGCGCAACCAGAAATACATCCGCCTTCTTTGCAAGTGATATATGCTCTACATCAAAATTGAAATTCCTATCAAAGGTATCCACATAACACTTGTTTCCTGTAAGAGTCTCAAAGACTATAGGTCTAATAAACTCGCAAGCATTCTCAGTCATTATGACATTAACATCAGCTGCCGTCTTTGACAGAGCGCTCACAAGGTAGGCTGTTTTGTATGCCGCAATGCCCCCACTCACTCCTATGATTATCGATTTGTTATCAAACATTTTTGCTCCTAAATCTCATGCGTTAAGATGCTTTGGAACAGAGCTTGTATCAAAGTTTAGCTTTGATAACTCATCCTCGCATATCTTCTCAGCAATACTTCCAATTCTGTTCATTATCCAAAGATAGGTCTGAGAGCCCTCGCGGTAGTCGGCTTCTGAATATCCATCTATCCTTTCGTTCTTGTGCAGTATATCCACCTGCTTAAAAGCGTTTATATCTCCCTTAGGGTAGATTGCATATGTCGAACCGCCGTTGCCTCTTACAACAGAGAATGCCGGTATGTCGCTCGGACCGTCCGCTATGTAGATCATGTTCTTTAGCTTTACTCTTCTCGCATCCTCAGGCATTGCTATGTTTACATCTATCTCCGGGTGCTTGTTTACACCCTTATTTATTTCGAAGATGGCTCTCGTCTTTGTCGTATTATCTACTGTATAGCCAATCTCTGCAATCCTTCTCTCGCCATTTTCATTGCCTTCTATGAACTCACAGCCCCAGATTCCATCTACATATTCAGCGATTTTACTGCCCTGTATTATCGCAGCCATTCCCGTACTCACTATATAGTGTTCCAGCTTAATCCCGTATTCGCGGAATTTCTCGTTTTGGTCCACAAATTCTTTGGTTTTTGTAAACAGTTCAGGTATGCCCGGATAAAACTTTAGCTCCTTGCCGAAACTCTTTAGTTTTTCGTTATTAAGCCCTTGCATACGTCCATCTCTGGCGTCTCTGATAAACTGATTTAGGTAGATTGTCTCAGGGTTTACTCTTACTCCCTGCTCCCTCATGTATTTCGCAGGAAGGGCTCCAACCTCAGTCCAAAAGTTTTTTTCATCAATTCCGTAGTACTCGAATATTGGCTCCTGCATGTATCCATTTAGGAGTGTCTTATCAAAGTCCCACACTACCGCAATTATATTTGCCATAAAATTACCTCGATAATTGCAAAAAAGACCCGGGAGCAATCTCGCCGGATCTGGATATTAAATGTTTATTTTGCGCAAGCTTTCTTTGCTGTTTCGCATAGCTGTGTGAATGCTGCTGCATCATAAATAGCCATCTCTGATAGCATCTTACGATTGATTTCGATTCCGCTCTTCTTGAGACCATCCATCAAACGGCTGTATGAAAGATCGTTCTGTCTGGCAGCTGCATTGATTCTTGCAATCCACATCTGACGATACTGTCTCTTCTTTAGCTTTCTACCGACATATGCAGATCTAAGAGCTCTCATTACAGCAGGATTGGCTGCTCTAAACGTCTTGCTCTTGGAACCGTAATATCCCTTAGCTAACTTTAAGATTTTTTTATGTCTGCGGTGTGCAGTTACACCTTTTTTTACTCTTGCCATTTTACTTCCTCCCGATCCTGATTATTTAGCCATTGATCTTAGCATTCTCTTAAAATCAGCGCTTGATGCCAAAGTAGCCTTACGAAGGCCTCTCTTTCTCTTAGCTGTTTTGCTTGTAAGCTTGTGCGCCTTAAATGCCTTATTTCTCTTTATCTTGCCGCTTCCTGTAAGTTTAAGTCTCTTGCATGCTCCTCTGTGAGACTTCATCTTATTCTTTGCCATTGCTGGAACCTCCTTATTGTAAATAGCACCTTGTGTGCCCTACTTGTGTTGAATTTACATGTCAATCAAATTGAATACTAATTTTTTGGTGCTAGGAACATCACCAAGCTACGTCCTTCCATAACAGGGCGCTTATCAACCACTGCCACATCCTCGCATAGCTCTGCAAATTTATCCATAACTTCTCTGCCTAGTGAAGTATGACCAAGTTCTCTTCCCCTGAAACGAAGGCTCACCTTAACCTTATCACCGGCCTTTAGAAACTTAGATGCTGTGCTGGCCTTAACCTGAATGTCATGAGCCTCAATAAAAGTGCTCAATCTAATTTCCTTAACCTGTGTAGTCTTCTGTTTTTTCTTCGCTTCCTTTTCGCGCTTCTGCGCTTCGTAACGGAACTTACCGTAGTCCAAAATCTTACAAACCGGTGGCACAGCATTAGGTGATATATTTACCAAATCAAGCTTGTGTTCATCAGCTATCCTAAGTGCATCCTCTCTGCTCATGACTCCAAGCATGTTGCCATCCTCGTCTATAACTCTAAGTTGTTCTTCGCGTATTTCCTCGTTTATTTTGTTCTCTTTGATGTCAGTACCTCCAAATATAAATAAAAAACGGACACCTGAAGAGCCCGCATCAAAATATGCCATAAAAAACATAGTCTTTATTAACCCATAGAAACGAAATTCATTAGGTGAGAAGCGGACAACTTCTTCTTGATACCCATATACTCTAACATTTTGCTAAAGCCATGTCAAGCTATTATTGTTTTTTTATAGAAATCCATTCGTACTGTGAAATTCCTTTGCCTCACAACAATCACTAATTATCTGCTCCGAAAGTTCCTCGACACTATCAAACTTGATTTCATTTCTGAGCATCTTGAGAAACTCTACGGTAATATTCTTTCCATACAAAATCTTATCAAAATCAAAAATGTGTGTCTCGACATTCTTTCCATAGTTACCTATTGTCGGCTTTACACCAACATTGGTTACGCTCGGATATCTTTTGCCGTTGTACACGCAAAATGTAACGTAAACGCCGTTTGGAGGTGTAACCATACTGTTATCGATAATCAGATTTGATGTAGGGAATCCCAGCTTTCTACCCAATCTATTGCCTATTACCACTTCACCGCTTATGGCATATGGCCTTCCCATATACATCTCACATTCATCAACATTTCCGGTAGCAATCAGATTTCTTATCAACGACGAGCTTACTACCTGACCGTTTATAACAAATGCATCTATCACCTTTAAATTAAAACCGAGCTCCAAGCTCAATTCATATAGCATATCCACGTTTCCACCGGCTTTGAAACCGAAATTGTGATTAAATCCACAGACAACCGACTTCGCGCGAAGTTTATTTACTATAATCTTTTTCACGTATTCTTGTGGGGGCATTTCCATTATCTCCTTTGTAAAAGGGATATTTATGAGATAATCAACTCCCAAAGCCTCCATAAGTTCCTCTTTCTCATGCTTATATAGTATATTCTTAACCTTTGGCAAATTTGGAAGAAGATCTCTGGGATGATTCGAGAATGTGAAAACTGCGGATTTAAGCCCACGCTCTCTTGCAATCTCGATTGTTTCCTTGATCAATTTTTGGTGTCCCAGATGAACTCCGTCAAAATTTCCAAGCGCAATTGAAGTTTCTTCTATGCTCTTTATTTCATTTAAACTGTCAAATATTTGCATTATAAAATACCTTATCTGCTTTTATTAAGCCTTTATTTTCAATAGCCGTGCCCAAAAAATCTCCGGCTCTATCATAAACTCTATAAAGCTGTGTAAATTCCTTTCTAATCGGAAGAGGAAACTCTTCATCAGCAAATCTGGGTTTCTCAAGCTCAAGCCACTGGTTCTTCCTAAGCTCGACACCATTTATAAACAGGTGTTTTTCCCAGTCAGAGACCTCGGCTCTTCCTAAATGAGGAAGGGGCATGTCAATTGGAAGAAGCAGTGATTCTATATCCTCACTTGTCATTACTTGTAACTTTTCTATATCTACAGAGTCGGACAGTTCAAAGCATCCCGATCTCGTTCTGATAAGGCTGCTCATCGCTGCACCGCAACCGAGTGCTTTTCCGATGTCCGCACATATGCTCCTTATATATGTGCCTTTTGAGCAAGCGATTTCAAATTCGAATTCACTTCCGTCAAAGGAAATAATTTCAGCCCTCTCTACGAATATCTTGCGACTCTTTACATCTACTTCCTTACCTTCCCTGGCATACTCGTACAGTTTTTTACCTTTAACCTTTAGTGCCGAATACATGGGCGGCGTCTGCGTTATAACCCCACTAAAATTTGTCACAGCCTCCTCAAGCTTGCTCATGTTTACGTCTTCTACCGGCCTTGTATTAAGAGTCTTGCCCCAGATATCCAAAGTGTCCGTCTCAATACCAAGCCGGGCGCTACCTCTGTACACCTTGATGTCCGTATCTAGATAATCCATGATTCTTCCGGCTCTGCCTATTGTAACCGGAAGCACACCCTCTGCCATCGGATCGAGAGTTCCCAGATGTCCGACGCGCTTTGTGCTGCACGCACGTCTTACTATCGCGACAATGTCAAAAGATGTCATTTCCCTCGGCTTATTTATATTGATTATTCCATCCATATTAAACTTCTCTATCAAAGGCATTTATCACCGTTTCAATAGCCTTCTCCAAACTGCAGTTTAGCGTTGCACCCGCTGCCCTTACATGCCCGCCTCCGCCTAACTTTGCACATAGCCTTGCTACATCAAAGTATTGCTTCGATCTCATGCTTACCTTTATGACAGATTTCTCGTATTCCTTTACTAGTACAGAAACCTCAGTTCCCTTGATAGCCCTCATAAGATTGACTATCCTGTCCGTCTCATACATGAAGGCGCCGGTCTGCTTCAGCATATCCTGATCTACATAAGTAATCAAAAGCTTACCATCAAGTTCTCTTCTCATCTTAGATATTGCGAGAGCCTCAATCTTAAGTCTTTCCAATCTGTCGCTCTCATAGATTTCTATGCTCACATCGTTTGCTGAAACTCCCCAATCGTAGAGTTCAGCAACTATCTCGTGCGTAATTTTCTGCGTATTTGAATACTGAAAGTTCCCCGTATCCGTAGTTATCGCAGCAAATATTGAGTTCGCAATCCTTTGCTCAGGCTTGATGCATAGCTCTTTTAACAGAAGAAACACGAGCTGACCTGTTGCTGCCGACTTCGAATCTATGTAAGCGTAGTCACAGAAATTTTCACTCGTAGAATGATGGTCTATGCAAGCACTGATTTTCGCAGCCTCAAATAGCACCCCGCGCTTTCCTATCCTGTCTATCGCACCTGAATCTATGCAAAATGCCATGTCCGCTGAACGCGCAAGTTCTTCATCGCTTGACACAAGACCTTCTGCCAAAAAGCTTAAATTGTCAGGCACATCTTCATCTATAATTATCCATGCCTTCTTTCCGAGTTGTCTCAATGCTAAGCATAGAGCCGCACTTGAACCGATTGCATCTCCATCCATGTTTGTATGAGGATAGATTGCAAAGCTTTGATTTGCCTTTATCTGCTCGGTAATTTCACTAAAGCTGTTATTTTCCATTCTTTTCTCCAAGCTCTCTTATCATCTTTTCTATATGATTTCCGTATTCCATTGAATTGTCAATTTTGAAAATAAGCTCCGGAACATGTCTTATGCTCAGCTTCTTGCTAATCTCTGTACGCATAAGCCCCGACGCGTGCTTCAGTCCTTCTATTACCTCTGCCTTTTCATCCTCGCTCCTCTTAGAATCATCGACATCTATGCTCTTTTCGCCCTGGATACATGCCATAACCGTAACATAACATGTCGCATAGCTGCCATCTGAGGTCACTTCAACATCGGTGATACTTATGAATCTTCCTGCAAGACGCGGGTCCTTAATCTCGGTCAGCAGGAGTTGACTTATTATCCTTTTTATCTCCTCGCCGAGTCTCTTTGTCCTATATCCTTTTCCCATACTTTCTCCAGATAGCACTTAAGCCGCCACAGGCGACTTAAGCTTTATATATTACTTTCGCTCTATCTCTACCATGTGGAAGCACTCAATCAAATCGCCATCTTTAATATCGTTATAGTTTTCGATTCCGATACCGCACTCATATCCCTGAGCAACTTCCCTGGCATCATCTTTAAATCTTTTCAGCGATGAAATTTTGCCCTCATGGATAACTATTCCATCTCTTACAAGTCTTACTTCTGCATTTCGCTGAACCTTACCCTCCACAACATAAGCTCCACCGATAATTCCAACGTTCGGAACCTTGAAGGTATTTCTGATTTCAACCTTACCGAGTATCTCTTCCTTGTATTCAGGTTCAAGCATACCCTTCATAGCGTTCTCTACATCATCTATGACATCGTAGATTACTCTATATGTTCTGATTTCTATGCTCTCTCTATCCGCCAGAGTCTGCACAGCCGTGCTTGGTCTTACATTAAATCCGATGATTACTGCACCTGATGTTCCTGCAAGCATTATGTCGGACTCAGTAACTGTACCTACACCTGTGTGGATAATATTAACCTTAACCTCGTCATTATTCAGCTTTTCTAAGGACGAAACCAAGGCTCCGATTGAACCCTGAACATCACCCTTAATGATCAGGTTGAGTTCCTTTACCTCGCCCTCCTTAATCTGGCTGAATAGCTTCTCAAGCGTTGTGCTTGAGTTCTTTGCAAGAACCTCTTCTCTGAGTTTTTCCTTACGTTTCTCGGCAATATCTCTTGCAATCTTATCTTCCTTAACTGCATTGAACTCGTCACCTGCCTGAGGCACGTCTGTAAGTCCGAGAATCTCAACAGCAGTAGCAGGACCGGCCTTCTTAATAGTCTTTCCTCTAAAGTCTGTCATCAGACGGATTCTACCTGCAGATGTACCTGCAACAATGCTCTGTCCGCTCTCAAGTGTACCGTTTGTAACCAGAAGTGTAGCTACAGGTCCCTTTGACTTATCGAGTCTGGCCTCTATTACTGAACCCATAGCAAGTCTGTTAGGGTTAGCTTTGAGTTCAAGAACTTCTGCCTGTAGAAGAATCATTTCGAGGAGATTCCTAATTCCGTCGCCTGACTTTGCCGAAACCGGAACAGTTATTACATCTCCACCCCAATCCTCAACTAGCACGTTGTGCTCTGAAAGCTCCTGTTTTACTCTGTCAGGGTTAGCTGATGGCTTATCCATCTTGTTGATAGCAACTATTATAGGAACTCCGGCCGCCTTTGCGTGGCTTATTGACTCTATTGTCTGTGGCATTACACCGTCATCTGCAGCTACAACGAGTACAGCGATATCTGTAATATGAGCACCTCTTGCTCTCATAGCTGTAAAGGCTTCGTGTCCCGGTGTATCCAAAAATACGATTTTCTGTCCGTTTACCTTTACCTCGGACGCACCGATATGCTGCGTGATTCCTCCGGACTCACTTGATGTAACATTAGTCTTTCTAATTGCATCAAGTAACGAAGTCTTACCGTGGTCAACGTGTCCCATTACTGTTATGATAGGTGGTCTTGGCTTCAGATCCTTCTCATCATCCTCAAATACTTCGATTCCTGTTTCTTCATTTTCCTCTTCAACCTTACCGATATGAACACTGATACCGATTTCCTCTGCGAGAATCATAACTGTATCCTCATCGATGTTTTGGTTGATATTAGCCATGATACCCAGCTTCATCAAAGTCATGATTACCTTTGATGTTGAAACCTCCGTCTGTTCACAGAAGCCCGCAACCGTAATAGGTACCGTAAGAACTATTGTACCCTCCGGCAATACTTCCTCTTCTATCTGAGGCTCCAAATCCACATTGTTGTTCTTATACTTGGTATGTTTGTTTCTAACCTGCTTCTCAAGCGATTTTCTCTCAAACTTATCGAACTTGCTGTGTTTCTCCTTCTTATCGCTGAACTTCTTCTTGTCATCTCTCTTTGCTGAGTCCGACTTCATTTCCATTCTGCCACCGGAAGCGGATTTCTTGTTATCTCTATCATGAAATCTGGAGCTTCCGCCCTGTCCGCGTTCATCCTTATTGAACTTACTGTCTGAATCGCGACCACTTCTGAAGTTACTTCTGTCACTGCGATTGTTTCTGCTATTTCTGTCGGTTCTCTCGCGTCTTTCGCCTCTAGCCTCGCCCGACTTTGTGTCTCTGCTTTGTCTTGTACTTCTTTTATCGTCAGATTTCTTAACATCAGCTGAAGCCGGCTTAGCAGTTCTGGCTAAGCGCTTCTTTTCCTCTGCCTTAACCTCATCGGCTGTCTTTATAATCTTAACACCGATATGCTTTTTTACTGAAGCATTCTTATTGGCTTCATTCTCCTGCTTTGATACTTCCGCCTTCTTCACAGGCTTTTTGGCATCTTCCTTTGGTCTCTCATTAGCCTTTGATGCCTCTTTAGTCTTGGATTTTTCCTTTGATGTCACGTCTTTACTGCTTACCACTGCTGTCTTCTCTTCTTTTTCTTTCTTAACTTCAGACTCCGGTTTATTATCGATTTCATCTGCTTTGTTTCTATTTGCAAAGTATGATTCATCAACTATCGGTCTTCCAATAGGCAAACGCTTTCTACCGGCTGTCGGCTTTGTAACTTCACCAGTCTTGCTCTGTGACTCTCCCTTGCCGTATAATGACTTAAGTTTTGCAATATCACCTTCTGATAATGTGCTCATATGACTCTTTAGTTCTATACCCAGTCCTGAAGCCTTTTCAAGTAATTCCTTGCTTTGAACCTCTAGTTCACGGGCAAGTTCAAATACCTTAACTGCCATTAGACACCTCCCTTTCTGATTGAATCAGGTCAATCTCCTTACATATGCTTTCGGCAAATTCCTTGTCCATGATTGCGAATACGCCCTTATCCACATTCCCGGTCATGTGCGATAGCTCACTAGCTTTCCCGAAAACCCTGTATTTTATATTGTTAGTGACACATTTCTGAGTCAATTTCTTCTTTGTATTGTCTCCAACATCCTCAGCTATCAGCAAAAGTTTCACTTTCTTATTTGCAATAAGAACAAGTGCGGTATTATATCCAACCTGAATATTCTTTGACCTTGCGGCAAAACCCATATAGCTTCTAAACTTGGATTTTTGCATCAAACTCTCCTCTTAGCATCTCTATATTTGCTTGACTAATCTTGCGTTTAAAAACCCTTTCAAATGCTCTCTTATTGCATGCCCTATCAAAGCAATCGTTACACTTGCACACGTAGGCACCTCTGCCGGCCTTCCTACGCGTAAAGTCAAAGCTGATGGTTTCGCCTTCATCCACAAGTCTGAAGAGTTCGTCTTGAGCTTTTGACTCCATGCAAGCTATGCATCTGCGCATCGGTTTTTCTTTACTCAACTTCCACAACCTCCGCATCAGTTGAATCATCATAGCTCATGTCATCATCATAGATTTCATCAGCATCTTCATCCTGATAGTACTGGCTGTGACTCTTGATATCTATCTTCCATCCACTGACCTTTGCTGCCAGCCTTACGTTCTGACCTTCCTTACCTATTGCTAATGATAGTTGGTAATCAGGTACTACGACGAGTGCTGCCTTTTCTTCATCGTTATCAGCAACTATAAACACATCCTCAACTTTTGCCGGACTGAGTACATTAGCTATAAGTTCTTCAGGTTCATCGCTCCATGGAATAACATCGATTTTTTCTCCGTCAAGTTCGTTTACTACGGATTGAACTCTTGATCCACGATTTCCTACGCATGAACCTACAGGATCAACGTTTTCAAACTCGGTATAGACTGTCATCTTAGTTCTTGAACCGGCTTCTCTTGCAATTGCCTTGATTTCAACGGTTCCATCTGTAAGCTCCGGAACCTCTAACTCAAATAACTTCTTTACAAGTCCCGGATGTGATCTTGAAAGGTAGATCTGAGGCCCCTTTAGGCTGTGCTTAACGTCCATGATATAAGCCTTCAGTCTGTCATTAACCTCAAAGCGTTCTCCCGGCACCTGCTCCCTAGGTGGAAGTATTGCCTCTGTATGTCCAAGGTCAACAAAGAGTGTTGCACCACTCTTTCTATGCACTACTCCTGTTACAATCTCATATAGTCTATTCTTGAAATCATCGTATACTTTTGAGCGTTCCGCTTCCCTGATTCTCTGTACCACGACCTGCTTTGCCGTCTGAGCAGCGATTCTGCCAAAGTCCTCCGGTGTAACTGCAAACTCTATCGCATCACCTATTTCATACCTTGCATCGATATCATGTGCATCCTCAAGACTTATCTCACGGTTTTCGTCCATAACCTCTCCGACAACCTCAAGTCTTGATAGAACGGAAATATCTCCCGTCTCTGAATCAATGTCAACTCTAACATTATCAACATTGATATTACCTGTGGTGCTATAGTTACGCCTGTATGCAGCTAATAGTGCCGACTCAATAGCCTCTAGTAGAACTCCTTTTTCTATATGTTTTTCTTCCTCAAGCTGTTCGAGCGCGTCTATAAACTCTCTGTTCATTTCTGACCCTCCTATTAATATTTAATCCCTAGAAAACCACTGCCAGATTGACCTTAGCAATCTGATCTCTAGAGAGTTCCATATCCTTACCATCTACTATTATCTTTACAATGCCGTCGTTCAATGAAACCAGCGTTCCTACCAGCTGCTTCTTATTATCGATAGCCTTGTAAAGTTTAATCTCTATCTCACTTCCGACATATCTGTCAAAATGTTCCTGCTTTGTCAGTTCTCTATCCATTCCAGGTGAGCTGACCTCGAGGTAGTACTCCCTCTCTATCAAATCCTGTTCGTCCAGCTTATCTGAAAGAAATCTGCTAACCTCCTCACATTCCTGAGTGCCTATATAAGCCTCCTCTTTGTCTATGTATAATCTAAGAAAGTAGTCAGGTCCCTCTTTGACAAACTCACATGCCCAAAGGCTAAGCCCTCTCTCATCAAGAAAATCCTTAATAATTTCCTCTGTAACTTCTGCAATCTTTTTCTTTGCCATTTTCACCCTATACAAAACTTAAAGAGTGGGAAAACCCACTCTTTAACAAAAGAATTATCGACTATGTTTATAGTATCATGAATTTTATACAATGTCAAATAATCAACATTTTCTCAAACAGCGTTACTACTTATTAAGAGCGTCTCTAATCTCCGTAAGAAGCTTAACTTCTTCTGACAGCTCAGCCGGTGCTGATGCTTCCTCTTCTTCCTTCTTTTTAACGGCAAACTTGTTGAAGCCCTTCATTATTACGAAGATTACAAGTGCAGTTAGTATGAACATTATGATAGACTGGATGAATCTACCAACCAATAGGGTCGCATCTCCAACTGTAATAGAGATACCTGAGAAGTTGATACCTCCTAATATCATTCCCAGTAGAGGTGTAATGATATCTGATACGAGTGAGCTAACGATTGCCGTGAATGCACCACCGATGATGATACCTACAGCCATACTCATAACGTTACCGTTGCTGATAAACTCCTTAAATTCCCTAATAAAGCCTTTCATTAAAGCTCTCCTTTCAATTCTAAAATCGCCTTACAAAATTCAATCACAAAATTAAATTGTCTATATAGCTATACCCTAATTGTGTATATATTAACAAATTATATTCAAAATGCAATATTTATTTTTTGCAAGCCCTCACTTAATAAGATATTGGTAGAATTCCTTCTTGACCTTAAGAAAGCTATCCCTACACAAAACCAGTGCCTTACCACAGCTGAAGTTCACTATGCCACCTGACATGAGTCTCACCTTTGACAAATTGACATAGCAAGATGACATTGCCCTGCAAAAGCTCTCATCAAAACTTGCTGCAAGCTCAGACAGCTTATCATAATAAAACAAACTACTGCACTCTGTCTCAAGCCGAATTCGTCTTCCTACGCTTTCGATGTAGAGTATCTCATCAAGACCCACCCTTCGCACGACTTTGTTCGTCTTATAAACAATATATCTGTCTTCCATAACCCTTCCTCCTAATATATAACATCTCTAAGCTAATTATATAATAGTTTTAAAGGAAAATATGTGCGTATTCCTGTCATTTTGCTCGAAATTCTGACATTTTGACGGAAATTACGACATAATGTTGGAAATCCCGTCATTTTGACAGGATTTCTAACATTTATGCAAATTTTTATCGATTATACATATTTATTGTAGATTATACGATTTATATGACTTTTATGCGCATATTTAAACATCTCTAGAAGAAACTTAACTGATCAGTCTCAGGAAGTCCGTCGAATATGCCGTATTCCCTAAGTGCCTCAATTGCAGTGCTGTTAACCTTTGATCTTATTATAGCATCTTCTACTGTATCAAAAGCTTTCTCATCATATGCCTCAACAAGGGATTTAGCGGCAGATTCACCCATTCCATCTATAACGACAAAGGGTAGCAGAACCTCGCCATCCTCAACCCAAAACTTCAACGCCTTAGAATGTCCCAGCTTTGGCAAGCGGAACTTAAATCCTCTGGCATACATTTCATAGGCAACCTCGTAGACGAGAATTTCCGCCATCTCCTTAGCTGTCGCGTTCTTGCCCTTGGCTACTGTTTCTTCTATCTTGCTTAAGCATGCGGAAGGTCCTTGAAGGATTACATAAGCGTTAAAGTCTCCCGCAACCGACGTAAAGTGCGTCGCATAGAATTCCTGAGGATAATAAACCTTATACCATGCCATTCTGAATGACATCATTACATATGCGACTGCGTGAGCTCTAGGGAACATGTACTGAATTTTAATACAGGAATCGATGTACCAATCGGGAACCCCGTGTTCCTTCATGATTGCTAGAAGCTCATCGCTAAGCGGTTTATTTTTTCTAACTTTTTCCATGATTTCAAATGAAGTCTTGTTTTCGATGCCCTTGAGTATGAGATAGTTCATGATATCGTCTCGAGTAGAAATCACCTCTCTCATTGTTGCTGTTCCATTTTTGATATAATCTTGCGCGTTGTTTAGCCAAACGTCTGTGCCATGCGAGAATCCCGATATTCTAACCAAATCAGCGAATTTATCGGGCTTGGTATCATCCAGCATCTGGCGAACGAAGGCTGTACCAAATTCAGGTATCGCATAGGTTCCATGCGTGAACCGGTAGTTTTCATCCTTTATATCCAAAGCTTCTATACCATTAAAGATACTAAGTACTTTTCTATCCGTCAAATCTATTTTGAGCGGATCCACCCCCGTCATGTCTTGAAGCTGCCTTATCATTGAAGGCACATTATGTCCAAGTATATCAAGCTTTAATAGGTTTTGATCTATCTTGTGATAATCGAAGTGTGTCGTGACAACATCAGACTTGGTATCATTTGCCGGTCTTTGTACCGGACAAAACTCATATATCTCGTGATCCTCCGGAACTATGACAATTCCTCCCGGATGCTGACCCGTCGTTTTTTTGACCCCCGTACAGCCCTTTGCAAGCCTTAGCGTGTCAAATTTATTTATTGGTATGTTCTTTTCCTCTGCAAACTTTAACACATATCCATATGCAGTTTTATCTGCTACGGTACTTACCGTACCTGCCTTATATACATTTTTTTCACCAAAAATCTCACCGACATAGCTGTGAGCTCTCGATTGATATTCTCCGGCAAAGTTAAGGTCTATATCAGGTTCCTTGTCTCCGTTGAAGCCAAGGAAAGTAGCGAACGGGATTGTAAAGCCATCCCTCTTCATCTCAGTACCACACTCAGGACAGTCTTTAACAGGCATATCAATGCCACAGTCGTAAAGGTTCATATCTCCCCATTCTATATGTTTACAATTAGGGCAGATATAGTGCGGTTCAAGCGGATTAACCTCGGTTATTCCGGCCATTGTAGCAGCAAAAGAAGAGCCTACCGAACCTCGTGACCCTACGAGATATCCATCCTCTAGCGATTTATTAACCAGCATCTGCGCAGATACATACATCACGGCATAGCCGTTACCGATAATGGAATCGAGCTCCTTGTTCAGTCTTTCTTCTATCTCTACCGGAAGCTTCTCACCATACATTTCATGAACTTTTTCCATACAGGTCTTGCGAAGAGTCTCCTCAGCGCCTTCAATCTTAGGCGGATACTTTCCCTTAGGAACAGGCAATATATCATCTGCAATCATATCTGCTATCTTGTTGGGATTTTTCACGACAATCTCATAGGCTGTATCCTCTCCAAGATATGAAAATTCCTCGAGCATCTCCTCGGTAGTCCTCATGTATAGACCTTGACCGTTCTCAGCGTCTTTATATCCCATTCCGGCCATGATTATGTTTCTGAAAATAGCTGACTCCGGCTCGTCATAGTGCGCATCGGTAGTCGCGACAACCATCTTCCCGAGTCTCTTTCCGCATTCCAAAACCCGGCGGTTAAAGTTCCTTATATCTTCCCTAGAATCGACTATACGCTTTTCTATCATGAACTGATTATTAATCAAAGGCTGAATTTCCAGATAGTCGTAAAAACTTGCAATTTCATCAAGTTCAGCATCACTTGCCCTATTTGATACAGCTCTATAGACTTCGCCCGCCTCACAGGCAGATCCTATAATTACACCTTCCCTATACTTGCTTATTACCGACTTCGGGAGTCTTGGCTTTCTGTAGAAGTACTCTATATGCGATAGAGACACCATCTTGTAGATGTTCTTCAGCCCCTCCTGGGTCGCTGCAAGAAGAATTATATGATTAGTTCCCTTCTTCTTGTAATCTATGCTACCATCTTCATTTATACAGTCGCTATCGTCAAATACATAGCCCTCCATACCATAAATGATCTTTATATTTACCGGATTCTTATCGTCCTTTGCAAGCTTTGCCGCAGCGCTCGCTGCATCCGGAAAGCTCTGAACTACACCGTGATCGGTGATTGCAACAGCCGGGTGTCCCCATCTTGCCGCAGTCTTTACTATTGTTTCAACATCGTTTAAACCATCCATGGCGCTCATCTTTGTATGACAGTGAAGCTCAACCCTCTTTGTTCCATCATAATTATCCTCACGAAGCTCCATTTTACACTTTTCTATGCCGTCTACCCTCACAGTTATAGCATTCTCGTATGTGTCCCACTCAGGCGCACCTATGGCTTTTATATATGTACCTTCCTTCAGAAGGCTGTTTACTTCGTCCCATTTCTGCTTACTAACAAAGGTTTTTAGGCAGGTGCTGGTCTTTCTATCCGTAATCGAAAGAGACATCAAAACATTCTCGTGTTTTACAGTTCTGGCTTCCTTATTAAAGAGTATTCCTGCCACCACAACCTGTTTTTGCTCCGGTGAAATCTTGGATATCGGAGTAATCTCAAGTGTTATAGGATTTTCTCCCATTATGATATTTCCCTTTGCAGGAAGTTCCTTAGTATTCTTCTTGCGTCTGTATCCTCCGCTTCCACCAACTCCATGAAACTTCTGCTCCTCAGCTCTCGGCTTTGCAGCTGCAACCTTAGCCGCCTCCTTTGCTTGCTCAGTTAGTTCCTTAAGCTCTTCATCGTTTCTCTTAAGCAGAGACTCATGAGCCTTAGCATAGAGCTTGTCGTCGTTTTCAAAAGTAATTTCATAGTTCAGACCTATTTCTTCATTAATCATTGCGGAAATTTGTCTTGAAGCATTCTCATTTAACTTCTTGCAGGCAAGCTCACCTACTGTGCTTATAATTACCCTTCCGTCTTCAAATTTGAGCGATGAAATATCCATACTTCCTGCCACATAATGGTTTTTCTCGTTGAGTCTTCTCAAAATCCTAGGTAGTATCAGCCTTAGCGCATCACAGTCTGAAAGAATGAGTTCTTTATATGCATATTCAAATTCAACATCCTTGAGGTTTCCTACAGAATTCAGAATGATGCTCTTTATCTTATCCTCATCTTTTGCGGGAACAATATAGTTGAGTCTTATAGAAAGCCTCAGAACATTTTTTTCACTCAAAATAACAGCGTCGTCGACCTGTGCCACGGCTCTGTCTCTATATTTCTCACCAATATTATCCCAATCTATATAGTTGTAAAACAACTCCTTCATCAAACAGTTTTCCCCTCGCGCTCATAAATTAGATTAAAAAGTTCGTCTATGATGTCCTCTTCCTTGACAGTCTTTACAACTTCTCCTTTTTCGAAGATAACACCCTTATGCATTCCGCCGGCAACACCATAGTCAGCACCCTTAGCCTCTCCCGGACCATTTACAACACAGCCCATTACCGCTACCTTTATTCCTTCTCTAATGTTTTCATCGGATAGCCTTCTATCAATTTTTTCGGCAAGTTCCTCAAGGTTTACAGAGGTCCTTCCGCATGTAGGACATGAAACTAAATCATAACCGGCTTTTCTAAGCCCTAAAGTCTCTAAAATCTCCCTTGCAAACAAAACCTCCTCTACAGGATTTGCTGTCAGCGATACTCTCATAGTATCACCAACACCTTCAAGAAGCAGACTCCCTATTCCGATTGCAGACTTGAGCTTCCCTCTTTTGACCGTACCGGCCTCAGTAATTCCAATGTGAATAGGGTGTTCCGTTTCTTTGGCTATCAGCTTGTGTGCCTCGTAGTTCATCCTTACATCGGATGATTTTAGCGATATAACTATATCATCAAAGTCCATGTTCTCTATAACAGCAACATTTCTTAGTGCGCTGTCACAAAGTCCTCTTGCCGTAACCTTGCCATATTTCTCGAGTATATCCTTTTCCAATGAACCGGAGTTTACTCCAACCCTGATAGGTATATGAGCCATCTTTGCTTCATTAACAACGGCTCTTACCCTATCTATGCTTCCGATGTTGCCCGGATTAATTCTGATCTTATCTGCTCCTGAATCTATGGCTGCAAGAGCAAGCTTATAATCAAAGTGAATATCCGCAACTATCGGCATATTCGTCTTGCTTCTCAGTTTCTTCAGTGTTCCTGCGGCCTCCATATCGGGAATGGCAAGCCTTACAATCTCGCATCCTGCATTTTCCAGTTCCTCGATTTGATTTAACAAAAGTCCCTCGTCATGTGCATCTACATTAGTCATAGATTGAATGCTTACAGGTGCACCGCCTCCTACTTTGACATCCCTTATCATCACTGATTTTAAACTCATCGTCTTATCAACCTCATAATATCATTCCAGGTCACAAATACCGTAAGTGTCAGTAATAAAGCCATACCTATCATGTGAACTCTAGCTTCTACTTTATCGCTTATTGCCCTACCGGTGAACATCCTTATAATTACAAATATGATTCTTCCTCCATCTAGTGCAGGAAGCGGCAAGAGATTGAAAATCGCAAGGTTAAGGCTTATCAAGGCTACAAGGTATAAGTAGTAGAATACACCAAGTCCTGCAGCATCGCTGACTATCTTTATCATTCCAACCGGACCTGAAACCTGATTGATTGCTTCCTTTGATGTGAAGAGCATTTTAAATGATTCAAACAAAGCCTTTGTCATTTTGACAGTCGATGCCATTCCGTTCTTCATGCCTATGAAAAGATTGTGTCTTTGCTTTGATACTACACCTATTACATACTTTCCGTTCTTTTGCCTCTGCGGACTTAGGCTGAATGTCTTTTCCTTACCGTTTCTTTCTACGGTTATTGATATAGTCTTATCAGCTTTGATTTCCTTCTGTATACAGCCTACAAATTCTTCCCAGCTGTCAACCCTACTGTCAGAGACCCTTACAATCTTGTCTCCTGCTTGGATGCCTGCCATCGAAGCCGCACCGCCATCCGTGACACTATTTATTGTCGTAGTAGTTGTTCCCATATAAACTGCTGCAAATATCATCACAAGGAATGCTATAATAATGTTCATAGCAGCTCCCGCAACCAGGATTATAATCTTCTTCCACCAGCTCTTGTTGTTAAAGGCTCTGGGATTTTCCGTAGCCTCCTCAGTATCCTCGCCTTCCATTGCGCAAAAGCCACCGACAGGAAATGCTCTTATCGAATATAGGGTTTCCTTACCCTGTTTCTTTAGAATCACCGGTCCCATACCAAAAGCAAACTCATTAACCTGTACGCCACATAGCTTTGCTGCGACAAAATGTCCGAGTTCGTGTGGAAAAATAAGTATTACAAAAAGTAGTATTACCAGAAAAATCGTCATCTATTTGTTTCCTTTTATCAAATCGTAAGCCTTGCCTCTGGCAAGCTTATCAGCCTCTAAGATTGAATCCAACTCAGGCTTATTAGAAAAGTCGTTTACATTTAAAACTTCCTCGATGAAGTCAGCTATCTGATTAAACCCGATTTCACCGTTCAAGAAGCTTTCCACAAGCACCTCGTTTGCTCCGTTCATAGCCGCAGGATAAAGCTTACCGGACTTTGCCGCCTGTATTGCCAGCTTCAGGCATTTAAAACTCTCTAAATCCGGTTTTTCAAATGTTAATTTTGATCCTTCATTAAAGAAGTTTAGCTCCGGAACATCCATCTTGAGTCTATCCGGATAAGTAAAGGCGAGCGCTATCGGTATCCTCATATCCGGAATTCCAAGCTGTGCTATTACTGCTGTATCCTTAAATTCCACACCGGAATGCACTATGCTCTGCGGGTGTACAAGAATTTCTATATCGTCAACATCTACATTGAATAACCATTTTGCTTCTATCAACTCCAAGCCTTTATTCATTAGGGTTGCAGAGTCTATACTTATCTTACGTCCCATGGTCCATTTCGGATGATTAAGTGCCTGTTCCACGCTGACATCTTCAAGTTCAGCCCTACTATAACCTCTAAACGGACCACCTGATGCGGTGAGATAAATCTTCTTTATTTCCTTGTTCAGGTTACCTTGCATGCACTGAAATATCGCGCTGTGCTCACTGTCTACAGGTAAGATTTTTACCCCATTTTTGGCAGCTGCACTCATTATCACATCTCCACCCACAACAAGGCTTTCCTTGTTTGCAAGGGCTATGTTTTTTCCTGCTTTTATTGCCTCATATGTTGGGAGCATTCCTCTCATTCCGCTAAGTGAATTGAGCAGTAGGTCTGAATCGTATCCGGCAAGCTGAAGAAGTCCATCTTCACCGCTTAAAAATTCTATGTTCTCGGCCTTCCCACGAAAGTATTCTCTAAGAAGTTTTGCATCCTCTACCGTCGCAGTTACGACAAGTTCTGGTTCAAACTCCGAAATTTGTTTCTTCATAAGTTCCAAATTTCTTCCGCAGCTTAAGGCCTTAATCATAAACTTATCACGATTTTTCCTCACGACATCGAGTGCCTGAGTCCCTATAGATCCTGTACTTCCTAAGATGCTGATTTCCTTCATCTCAAAGTCTCCAAATCAAAGTATATTACACTAAAACAAGCGTTATGTAGTGGTATACGACAGGTGCTGTAAACAGGATACTGTCAAACCTGTCCATGATGCCGCCATGTCCCGGAATTAGATTTCCGTAATCTTTTATACCCATTTTTCTCTTAAACGCTGATGCCGTTAGGTCACCGCACTGAGAAAGAATTGCCCCTATAACACCTATGATGAAGCTGTGAAGCATGTATTTTGGTGCAAAAATCCCTGCAAATAGAAGGCAAAGAAGTGCCGCTCCAACTACTCCTCCTACTGCCCCCTCTATGGTTTTCTTTGGGCTTAGGTGTGGACAGAGCTTGTGTTTTCCTATAGCAAACCCTGTGAAATACGCACATATATCGCTTCCAAAAGCTGATATGAATATCAAATAAATAAGTATTCTGTGATGATCTATTCCATCAACCATGGCTACATGAAAAGAGAAGAACTCAACATAAACTATTCCAAGTATTGTCGCAAGCGCATCCTCCACCTTGTGCTTATCTATTCTGAATATCGATATGCATGAAGCCATAACCGATGCAACTAACCACGCAAGCAGGTATTCCTCCCTGAACGGAAACAATATATGAAGCGTATATAAGGCGATGAGTGAAGCGACCGCAACTCCGTAGTTAGGATTTATATCCATTGCCTTAAATCCGTTAAACAGCTCTTTTACACCAACCAGGCCAATCAAAAAACACGCGGCAAGAAGAGGATAGCCTCCAATTATTATTAATGCCACTAGAGGTAGCATTGCTATTCCTGAAATTACTCTTACTTTCATTTACCCTTCCTCCTCTTACTTGAGTCTTCCGCCAAATCTTCTCTCACGAGTCCCAAAGGACTCAACTATCTTCTGAAACTCTCCCGGTGAAAAATCCGGCCAAAGAGTATCAGTAAATGCAAATTCACTGTAAGCACACTGCCAAAGAAGGAAGTTAGAAAGGCGTTCCTCACCGCTTGTTCTTATAATCAAATCAGGATCCGGAATATTTCCGTTCTCCTCACCGGTGTATAGATATCTTGAAAGCATTTCCTCTGTAAATTCAACATCAGCACCATGCTCTGATACGATTCTGTTTGCCGCCCTCAAAATCTCCGCTCTGCTGCCATAGTTTAGGGCTATATTAAACTGCATACCCGTATTATCTCTTGTATCATCCAGCGCTTTTTTTATGCTGCTTCTAGCCTCATCAGGTAAAGCCTCGTAGTCTCCCAGAACGCTAATCTTTACATTCTTTTCGCATATTTCGGCAAGCTCAGAAGCAACGTACTTAACAAGAAGCCCGAATATCCCGTTGACCTCTTCGCTAGCTCTCTTCCAGTTTTCGGTGGAAAAAGCATATACGGTAAGATGCTCTATTCCTATGTCAGAAGCTCGTCTAACAATCTCCTGCATACTCTTCATTCCGGCATTATGACCCGCAACTCTTGGAAGAAGTCTTTTTTTCGCCCATCTTCCATTTCCGTCCATTATTATGGCAACATGCCTCGGCAGTTTGTTTTCTCCCATATTTTCCTCATAACATAGGGCTATCCCGCAAAGCGAAACAGCCCTTAATAAATTTCTATAGTTTAGTTTGCACTTTGTGAAAGTTTTAGACTTCCATAAGTTCCTTGTCTTTTTCCGCTATAATCTGGTCAATTCCCTTAATTGCAGCTTCGATAGTCTTCTGAACCTTATCAAGTTCTGTTGTAAGCTCGTCCTCAGAAAGCTCTCCACCCTTCTGCTTCTTCTTTAGGTGGTCATTCTCATCACGTCTCATGTTTCTTACTGCAATCTTGCAATCCTCACCCATCTTCTTAATAATCTTGGTAAGTTCCTTTCTGCGTTCCTCTGTTAACTGAGGAATTACAAGTCTTATACACTTACCGTCGTTTGATGGTGTAATGCCTAGCTCTGACTTATTGATTGCCTTCTCAATCTCAGGAAGTGAAGAAGGGTCAAATGGTGCAATTAAAAGAGTTCTTGGATCAGGTGTTGATATGTTTGATAGGTTCTTAAGCGGTGATGGTGTTCCATAGTAGTCAACCATAACCTTATCAAGTAGTGAAGCGTTAGCTCTACCTGCTCTTACTGTGTTCAAATCCGACTTCAAAACCTGCTTACTCTTCTCTATTCTCTCTTCTAAACTAAGATGGCTCATCTCTTCCTCCTAAAATGACTATTTAATTATCGTACCAATTTTTTCGCCGCATACTGCCTTCATTATATTGCCTTCTCCAGCAACACCGAATACATGTATAGCTATGCCGTTATCTCTACATAGAGTTGCTGCTGTAAGGTCCATGACCTTAAGATCCTTATCGACTACCTCCTTGAATGTAAGTGAGTCATATTTCTCAGCATTTGGATTTATCTCCGGATCGTCAGAGTAAACCGCATCAACGTTCTTTGCAAGAAGAATTACCTCAGCATCCATCTCAGCTGCTCTAAGAGCTGCAGTAGTATCAGTTGAGAAGAACGGATTACCCGTTCCCGCTCCGAAGATTACTACTTCCTTGCGCTCCAGCCTGCTGATAGCCTTCATTCTCGCATAAGGTTCTGCTATTTCTCTCATCTCTATGGCAGTCTGTACCCTCGCCTTTACTCCATGTATATTAAGTGCGGATTCCAAAGCTAAAGCATTCATTACCGTTGCAAGCATTCCCATATAGTCTGCTGTCGCACGATCCATATTCTCACTGCTGCGACCTCTCCAGAAGTTTCCGCCGCCAACTACAATTGCAGTCTCTACACCCAGATCACAAAGTTCTTTAATTTGTTTTGCAACAGTATTAGTAGTCTCGTCAGATATTCCAAACTTTTGGTCACCGGCAAGTGCTTCTCCGCTAATCTTGAGAAGTACGCGCTTATAAATTGGTTCCATATATAGCTCCTTATTAAATTTTATTAAAGCTATTATACCATATCACTCATTCTATTGGAATTGATTTTTACTCTTAAAAACTATTCCTGAGCATTTAAATAGTCTATAGCATTCATAGCAGCAGTTGCGCCGTCAGATGTAGCTGTAACAAGTTGCCTACGTGCCTTTGACCTACAATCTCCGGCGACAAAAACTCCTTCCGTCTTTGTCATGCAATCCTCACTCGATGCAAAAAATCCGCCCTTATCAAGTTCTGTAAGTTTATCAAAAGCAGCGTTCTGAGCTATTTGACCATAAGCAACGAACACACCCTGAACGTCAAGTTCTCTCAGCTCTCCACTTTGAGTATTTTCGATTACCAGAGCATCAAGCTTAGGACTACCCTTAAGTGCCTTAGGTACGCTGTTTAATATAAACTCAACATTATCCTTCTTGCTTAGTCTGTCAACTGTTACCCTGTCACCTCTGAACTTATCTCTTCTGTGAACAAGGTACACCTTGTTAGCGATAGTTGACATGTACTCGGCATCCTCGAGTGCAGTGTTTCCACCACCCATGATTGCGACATTCTTGCCCCTGAAGAAAGCTCCGTCACAAGTTGCACAGTATGAAACTCCCATGCCTGTCAGTTCTTCCTCCCTATCTACTCCAAGAGGTCTGCTCTTTACACCGGTTGCAAGGATTACGCTCTTCGCCTCAAATTCCTCACCACCGTCAGTAACTATCTTAAAATTTACATCTGCATTTTTTTCAAGTGAAACAACCTCACCGAATGCCATCTCAGCACCTAGCTTTGTTGCCTGTTCATACATATCGCTTGCAAGCTGAAAACCCGAAACAATTCCAATTCCGGGATAGTTTTCAACCTCAGGTGTGTTTATAATCTGCCCACCATAGCTTAGCTTTTCTATCATCAAAACGCTTTTTCCGCCGCGCACTCCGTAGATTGCTGAAGTCAATCCCGCAGGACCGGCTCCTACTATGATAATATCGTACATAATATCCTCCTTAACCGCTTATCTTCTAAATCTTACTTTTGTTATATACCCTATTAGATTGTATTCAACTCATTTTTTCATTAAAACAATACCGGCAAGATCCTTCGTTACATCATCAGTCTTTTCGACATAGCTACGTGCAAAACGCCTCACAGCTTCCACATCAAAGTGAGAATCTCTAAGCGCAGTCTCTACCTCATACGCCGTCCTGCAAATATCTCCGGGCATCTCGCTATCATAATCAAGGTAGAAGCTCCTGCTTGCCTTATACTCATCCAGATCAAATGCATAAAAACACATATGCTTTTCAAGAAGAGCCGCCTCAAATACTATAGCTGAGTAATCACTTATAACGTAATCCGCTATATAAAGCATTTCCTCAGTAGAGAAGGATTTGTCTATGATAACTCCTTTACTTTCTTCCATTGAAAGCTCCATGAGCGGATGTTTTTTGATGACTATAATACGATCTTCCGCCTTTATCTCATCAATTAGACTCTCAATCTCACTAGAAATATCCCTATGTTTTCTGAATGTCGGTGCATATACAATAATTTTTTTATCGCAATCTTTTGTTTGTTTGAGCTCCGGATATCTGTCAAAGATCTTATCCATGACGCTCTGCTTCTGCTTATCAGACATTAGTCTATCAACCCTTGGAAGCGATGCTATTTCTATAATTTCTTCAGAACATCCGAATGCCTCTGCAAAAGGCTTTATGCAAGATTTTCCACTCGCTATAACGCATGTATAGTTTCGGTGCATCCTCATGGCCTTTGCAAGCTTGGGATTGCTTCCCTCCTCTTCACCGCGTATGCTTAGACCAAATTTCTTTAGTGCACCCATCGCATGCCAAATTTGAATCACTCTAAGTTTTTTTCTCTGCTTGAGTATACTGATAGGTATGCAGTAGGAATCAAGCACGACAGTTCTACTTGTCGCAATATGGTACATCTGTACAAGAATATGCCCCATGTACGAGAACAGAGCCGGTGGACTCTTTCTAAGTTTCTTGCAAAGAATCTTGACCTCTGTGTCCGGACTTTGTTTTTTCAGCTCCGTCTTTAACATTAAAAAATCTTCACTCGCTGAGTCAGACTGCCTGCTTATCAAAGTAATCTTATTCCTCACAGGGAAAAGCTTAAAGACAGCATATATTAAGTTTAGAAATCCTCGAAATATCGCGATTGCAAAAGTCATACTATTTCTTAAACCTTTTTCTTATCTTATTAACATCGTCCTTGGTCAAATACTTCTTCAGATGCTTTACAAATCTATCAAGCATAGAGTTTACACCTGCTCTAAAGCGATCAAAAGCCCCGGCTTTATTAGCTTCTATAAGACTTCTTATGTGCTCCTCTTCTAGTGGTGCAATCATAGCCGATTTACGCATTCCGGAGCATGATATACTCCTTTCAAATAGCTTAACTACGCCCCTCTTCTCATCGAACACTATTGGAAACTTCGCTTCAGCCATCAAAACTGACTTTCTTATCATCTTATTAGATACGAAATAGTCTTTTCCTATGAACATATTTTTAAAAACACCGTAGCCGTAAGCTGAATTAATTCTATCTATATATGAGTAGTTTTCGCCATCAAAACTCCTCACCATCACAGAAACACATCCTGTCTTCTTCGTTTCGAGCATGTTCCACATGTTTCTGATTGTATTCTTGGTAAATAGCAGCTTCTCATCTGCAAATATCACATACTCACCTAGCGACATATCAAAAGCGCTCTTTATGAACTCGTCCTTTCCAAGACCCTCGTCATCACAGACTTTGATGTTAGACTTATCTATGTAATCTGCCGAAATATTTTCTTTAATACCTCTTGATACTATGATTTCAAAGCGTGGAAAAAGCTGGTTGTAAAGACTTGCCACCTGTAGATTTAGGAACTTTGGTGATGACTCCGATGTCAAAATAATCGATACCAAAGGTCTATCAGCCAGTTCTTCCAGCGGAATTAGTCCATCCTCAAGATTTAAATCTCTGTGCCTCTTGCATAGAGCCTTCCAATCCGAAACCTGTATGTGCTTCTTGTATTCTGCAAGCTTCTCGTTGATTCTGCTCGTTAAATCATCATCAGCACGCCAAATACCTCTGTAATAGCCGTTTAGCAGCTCCCCTTCTATAAATCTTATGTAGAGTGGTCTAAGATATATGCTTAGCTTAGATTTATTCCCCTTAATATTGTCCTCAGCTAGCTTAGTAGCCTCTGTCAAAATCCTCTCATGCGACTTTATAAGGCTTTCCATATAGCTTCTGCTTATAGTCTGAGTTGCAGATGCAGTCTCCCAGAACGGTCTTTTTATGTAGTTATAGGCGATAACCCTGCATCCACGAATTTTTCTCGCTTTCTGTAAAGCACAAAAAGTGAAAACGCCGTCTTCTGCATTTTTGAGATTTTCGAACCTTAAATTATTTTTTAATATAAATTCACGTCTAAACAGCTTGTTGCAAACGGACCATGCGCCAAACAAATTCTTGTCTAAAGGACTTATGCTCCTCTGTGAGGAAAGCTTTACCGAATGCATGTATAACAGCGATTCGCCGAGGCTCTTCTCCTCCATTATGCCTATGACAATGTCTGCACTTCGTCCCTCTCCTGCCTTGTACATGCAAGTAAGTGCCTTTTCGGGAATTATATCGTCTGCATCGTAAAAAGCCAGATAATTTCCCTCAGCCTCTTCAATTCCGCGATTTCTGGCCGCCGAAACACCTGCGTTTTTCTGTCTTATGTATCTATATCCTCTATCCTTTGCAGCATAGATTTTTGCAATCTCATCCGATCCATCAGTGCTGCCATCGTCGATTAGAAGTACCTCAAGTTCTTCAATCTTCTGCTCTTCAATAGAGTCGAGCATATCACCGAGATACTGCTTCACGTTGTAAATTGGCACGATTACCGAAACCTTAGGTGCCATATCTAACTCCTATCAAAATTAAATGTTCCAATGCATTATAGTCTTACCGCATCTGCTTTTTGCATCTACATCAAAGGCCTCTGCCATATCATCGAGATTTGAAATCTCAACTACATTACCTATGAGCGTATCCAGATATCGCGGAATCTCCGGATATTTTGTGTACATATCAAGAACCCCTAAGAAGTCATCTCTTCCACTCCTGCTGTTACCGAATATGCGAAGTCCTTTCTCAAGCACCATTCTGGTATTTATAGGCACATTTCTCTCGCTCACACCCATCAAAGCGATTGCGCCTTCAGGGTTTATATAGTCAATGATCTGATTTATCGCATCACCTGAATTTTCACCGCCGACGCACTCGAAAGCGTGGTCAAGCTTAAGTGTTTCATGGATGTGGCGAATTTTGTAAGTCTCATCAGCGAAGCCAAATCTTGAAAGCTTGCCGTCATGAGTTCCAAACACATATATCTTAGAATTCGGGTATGTATATCTTAGAAGTAAAGCTGTACAATATGCGAGATTTCCATCTCCCCATACACCTAGTGCATTTTTTCTTCCATGACTGAATCTCTCAAATCTCTTTATCGTATGATATGATATGCTCACGAACTCAGTAAACGCAAGCACGTCAAGATTGATGTCCTCCGGTGCAACCACGACCCTATCCTCATCAAGAGCAATAAGATCCTGCATGAAACCATCGCTTCCGCTTGCCCTGAACTTGCTACTTCTAAGGTAATTTTCTTCTATGAATTCATCCCTTTCAACAGGAGTGTTTGGAATCATCACTACCCTGCTTCCCTTTGGGACATTTTTGGACTTTGAGAAAACGACTCTTCCACACGACTCGTGCACAAGAGCCATAGGGAGTTTCTTCTCCATTATCTCAGAAGGTCTAAGGCCCTGATAATACCTTTGATCTGCATGGCATATGCTCAGGGCTTCAGGTCTTACAATTATTTTGTTATCCGCAAGATTTATATCGCTGAACTGAACCTCAATTTTGCGCGGCCCTGTCAATCGATAAACCGTATTTAGCATTCCACTTCTCCCTTTAATAGAGCCTCTGCAACTGCAATATCGTATGGATATGTTATCTTAATGTTGTAGTTTTCACCCTTTACCAGGTGCACCTCTTCACCGTTTAATAAGAATACCTTGGCAGCATCGGTGAGGATTTTCTTTGTGTCCTCGTCAAGACCCTCGTATAGCTCCATGAAACTCTTAGCCTTAAAACTTTGCGGTGTCTGTCCTTGATACACCTTTCTTCTATTGGGAATCTCGCTAATCACTTCTCCATTCTCACTGACAACTATTGTATCCGTAGCCGGAATCACAGTATCGCAAGCACCAAAGCGCTTTGCCATATCTATGTTATCCCTAATCATTCTATATGTTACAAAAGGTCTAACTGCATCGTGAGTTACTACGATCGTGTTATCATCAATTCCATATTTTTTGTTTATAAAGTTAATTGAGTTTACGATGGTTTCATTTCTAACCTTGCCACCCTCAATCACCGTAATCTTTTCGCTATCGTCTATGTACTTAGCTATGAGATCCTTAGTGTGCTCAAGCCACTGCTTAGGGCAGGCTATCACGATTTCATCAAAGCTGTCATATAGGCAAAACTTTTCTATTGTGTGAATAATAATCGGCTTTCCGCCTATGTTCATATACTGCTTAGGTAGCTTGGCATCGCCCATGCGGCTTCCTACACCACCAGCTAAAATTACTCCATAAACATTCATAGATTCCATTTCACTCCTGTATGACAATTAGCAAGCTAATTATCACTTATTCCTTTCTTTATAATTTTGGTTATAATCATTCAGATGCTGCGTATCCTGAATTTCTATCAGATGAATTCTGATACCAGCTCTTTCCAAAACTCAAGGCTTCTACCAGTGAGCTCCTTACTCATCAATTCCACAAACTCTTTTTCTGCGTTTTTCCATACAGCATATTGAGCTGTGCCCATCGCTCTTACAAATTTTCTGAAATCCGATGCAATAGGTATTATGTCATCGTAGCTCATATCACTTGTAAATGCGTATATTTTTCCGGATCTACATTCTAATAAAATTGTATATGGATCTCCATTTGCAATTATTATTAAATCATTTTTGTGTAATACCGGATATTCCTCGTATTCCAGATTACGATTTATTAGCCAATTAAGGCTAATTTCATCTCCATATCCAAACTGATAGCTGAGGAAACCTAAATTGCCCCAGTTATAGCTTAAAATATCCTCTGTAAATACAGGGTCCAAATACTCTATTTTAAGTTTGGATTTTAGTTTTTCTATCTCAGATGGAGAAATTTCTTTGTTGCTAAGAATCATTCCGTCAGTTATTTCCTCATCAAGCCCCTCTGTTTCTTCGAGAATCGAGGATACAATCTCATCTATCGTGAATAATTTCATATATTGATTTCCTCTTCATCCACATCATCGTCATGAGCTGACAAAACCATCATCATCACAAGACATAGGAAGAATCTGCTGACTATAAATACGCTTTCTAAATGGCTAACGACCAAGGTGAAAATTACCGCTAGATACCAATTTCCCCTTCTCGTAAGATCCGCCTTACATATCATATAAAACAAAAGTGATATATATATGAAGAAGCCCACAAATCCTGTCGTATATATCATAGCAAAGTATCCGCTATGCGGCCCTAAGATAGTTGGCCTAAATTTATAACTTCCCTGGTATCTTTGCTCCCAGAAACCTTTGATATACGCATTTCTACTCGCCATCTCATTCTTTAGACTTCCCGTTCCGAACGCTTTTTTGTCCATATGTGCGAACATGGCTGTCTTCCATATATTATATCTTGCACTGCTAGCTCTGTTTAATTTGTATTCAATACTTCCATAGCTGTTTTCCCACTCAAAGGCAACGCCTGTATTTTGATGAGAATACATAAATCCATATACTGCGAAGGTCGAAAGCATCGATGCTACAAGAACAATCAAAGTCAACCTCTTTCCGGTTATCGGTTTTATCGACCTTACTATGTTATATGAAAGAATTATCACAATTAGAGCAAGTTGAGCGCTCCTGCACCCGGATTCAAATAAAACGGTAAATGAAAATATGCTGTAAATACTTATCAGAGTAAGCTTCCACCTAGACAAAGGCTTAGACACAATTATCAAAAGTAAAACCAATGAAAGTGACGTCATAATCCCCATAGTGTTCGGGTTTGTGTACAGATAGGTAAAATTTATCACTCCATCGTAATAGCTATGCCTCATCAGAAAACTGGAAAATCCACCTCCCGGTGATAGTTCAGAAGCCAGGTGGCAAATTGCTTCAAGTATGTTTAGGACTAGGTTTATCAAAATTATCATAGGCACAAGTCTGTGTCTTATAAAACTCTTTGATATAATCATCTCGTTGATGGCAATTAGATACACCGCCTCAAAGAAAATCGTCCTTATGGTGCTATAATCAAAGCCCACACTCCACCAGCCAATAAGCCTTGAAGCTAGATAAACAGCAATGAGAATAAATGGTCTTGGCTTAAGATATACTCTCTCTTCCTTGCAAGTTATAAATTTAGCTACTGCTGCGATTAGAAGAAGTCCTCCTACTACAACCTCAAGACGTTCAAACAAGCTATTAAATGGTTTTGCAGGAAGCGTGTTAAACAGAATGAAAAGCAGTGAGTATACAGTGACAAGCGCACTAACTCCAAGGCTAATAAATCTCTTATCTTTACATGGTGATGTAAGCTTTACATTTTCCATCTTATTTCCTCTCATCATCGTCAAAAATCCACTTGCTTACCTTTTCTCTAGAATGTCCGTCACAAGCCGACATAAATTTCTCTCCAAATGCAGCCCTCTTCTCTACGCACAGATTGCTTTCACGCACTGCTGAAACAAGCTCATCCTTATTCCTTGCAAGTCTTCCGTAGAGATACTCATCCAGGTCAAAGTATAGACCTCTTCCACCCTCGTATTTCTCAAGGTCATACATGAAGAAAACTACCGGTCTTCCCGTTATATACCAGTCAAAGATTATCGACGAATAATCTGTTATCAAAATATCGGAAGCTGCTATTAACTCGTTTAAATCAGGATAGTCAGATACGTCTATCATGCCCTCAGGAAGCTTAAAATTAACCCTTCCCGACTTTACATTTGCAAGCAAAGCAGGATGCCATCTTACAAGAACTCTATATTCTTCCTCGATTTCTTTTATAAACTGCTCCGGCTCAAGCTTATTAAAATCATAATTTGCTGCTTCGACGCGCTCTCCCCTATATGTAGGTGCAAATAGAATTATCTTCTTTCCCGATAGTTCAGGAAACGCACTTATTAATTTTGATTTAGATAAAATCATAAAATCTTTATCAAAGAGTATGTCGCTTCTGGGACTTCCGAGCGCTCTAACCTTATCAACTGATATATCAAATGCCTCTGCAAAGCATTTGCGCACGCCCTCAGAGCTTGCCAGCGCTCCTGTATATTTACGGTATCCGCTGTGTACCGCTCTTGGGCTCATGTCTCCATCTAGCCTGCTGTACCCGAACTTCTTAAACGCTCCGCTTCCGTGCCAAAGCTGAACTAACTTTTGACCATTTCTAAGCTTCATCGAACTTGTCAGACCGTAGAAATCGTCTAGAATTATATATTTACAGCTGCTCATAGCCCTGCAAACAGCTTTAAACTCAGAAAAGCTAATGGCCCTTCGCCTATCCCCTCTACAAAAACTCTTAATCTTTAGATCCGCATATTCTTCATCAATATAGTCACTGATAGCCTTTAGGTTTCCGTCGAGCTTTTCGTGTGCATCCGTCAGAAAAACCACAGCTTTATCATCCAACCTTAAAAATGCAGGAGCTATGCGACTATATATGTAAAAATATATAAGCGCCAAGGCTTTTCTAATCTTTCGCATGCTCATTTGTGTAAAAACCTCTCTTTGATAGTTCTCTTGAGGAATGCAAATTCATCGCTTCTTCTGAACACAAGATATAACAAAATATTAGGAAGTACAGCGCTTATAACAAACTTTATAAAAAAAGCTGTCAGGCTGTGCCCCGGCACAAAGCTCACCGCTCCGTAGCATACTCCAAGAAGTACAAAAAATACCAGACTTAACTTCAGATAGTTTGTGTAATACGGAACCACACTTTTCTGAAATCCATATTTGTATAGCACATAAGGCTCTATCCATGCACAAGTTGTCACTGTACTTACTATGGTTCCAATTAAAACACCCGAAACACCAAACGGTTTAACAAGTACAAGAGAAACTCCAAGGTTGATAAGTGACTCGTATATAGGCATGTATTTGTTATACCAGTAAAGACCTTTTGCATTTTTGAATGTCTGAGCGCTGCTACGCATTCCCGTAAAGTATGTCTTCAAAACTATGAGAAGCACTATCCAAGTCCCAAATATTGTATCCTTCTTTACCCAGATATCGTTTATAAACGGATTTAGTAAGTTAAAAAGGCAACAACAAGCAAAACTATATAACCAGAAGTTTATAAAAAATACCCTTTTTAGTGCCTTCTCTTGTGTCTCCACATCTTCAAGTACGGCCAGGTTTCCTACACTAGCTGAAATCGCAGTAAAGAACTTGCTGATAAACACTGTTACCGCATTTACTATCATAGTGTAGTTTGCATAGATTCCTGATATTACAAGTCCTATGAATTTTGATATTATAAGGTAATCCGTTGCAAATACTATAATCGTTCCAATCTTGTGAAAGACCATAGCTAAAGTATTCTTCTTTATCTCCGAAAAAATCTCTCTTGGAAGAGCTATTACATCTTTTTCTTTCAGATACGGATAACGATTATCCGCTATATATGTGATTGATATATTCTGTATAAGGACGAATATGATGCCGACTATCATAAACCCGATATAGTTTCCGGTCAAAACCAGGATAAGAATCTGAGCCATCACCATAAGAATCTCGCAGATACCATTGTTTAAGGCAACTATGTAGCTATTCTGCCTTGCCGAAACATAGGCTGACTTATAGGAGAAGAAATACGAAACTGCAGTGTTTACAACGTATAAAACGTAGATTAAATGCAGATTTGGAATATCCGGTTTTTCCTTTATAAAAAAATCAATAAAAGGTGTCATCAAAAGGCCGGCGAATAGGACAAATCCTCCTACTCCTATGTAAATCCTTTTGTAGAACCTCATTATTGACTTAATCTTGCTTATTTCATTTTTGGCAATCGGTGAATATAGGCTGAAAACAATAGCTTCGCCTATACCTAGCTCGGCAAGCGAAAGAATCATAAGCACATTGCTGAAGAGTCCTGAAAGTCCAACATATTCATTTGATAGTATGTAAATAATCGCTGTACGTGAAAAAAACTGGCACAAGATGTGTACCAATTGTAAAATCCATGCTATCTTGATATTTTTGGTCGACTTTTCTATACGCATGATTTTCCTTTGTCACCTTGAATTTGAAAATGCTGATAGAATCAATTCCACCGTTCATTTCCATCTATATACGAGTGTATCTTGACATCGCACATATCTATTAAATTATATTGCAATTGCCATTTTGCGTCAAACAAAACAGCCTATTTACGGCTCCCTGTATTCCTCTATGCAGCGAGGATTAAAGGAACGCATATTGGAACGAGTGCTGAGAGGACAAGCCCTGATATAAACGAATAAACCGCGATGTTACCACTCGTTGATTTTTCAACAATTGGAAGGCATACATCCATAGCTGCTGCACCGGGAAGTGCTATGGTCTCCACGTAACCGACCTTCTTGGCAACTAGTGGAATAAATATGATTCCTAATATTTCTCTCATTACATTGTGCATGAAAGCAACCGCACTTGCCTGAGCAAGTCCCGCCTCCAGGATTATCCCCGGAGCGAGTGAGTACCAACCAAAGCCTGCACCTACTGCCAGCATCTCTTTTACGGAGAGCGGAAGTATCAAGCCGCAGATAAATGCACCTACAAGACTTCCTATTGCAATTGCAAGTGGAAAGATCAAAACGCGAAGTCCCACCTTGCGAAAGTTATCAATAACCGTTCCATCAAGTCCGAGATCCAGACCGACCAGTGAGAGCAAAATGCAAAGTCCTATCTGAATCACATGCCCTGCAATTGTATTAAATGTCTCATAGCTATCAAAAATCTTATCGACAAAAGCAAAGCCACAGATTAACCCTAGGATAACAGAGCCGATGATTACAAGAGTCATCTTATCAATCTTTCCTCCCTCTGCATTAGAGTTTTCCTCTTGTGTTACGGAATCATTATCTACATCCGTTGATACGAGCATTCCCCACCTATCAATTCTAAGGACTTTCCTGGCAAGAAAAACTGCAATAATCGAAAAAACAAGTATCACTACAGTTACTACAAGAGAGTAGACACCAATACTTCCAAGATTTTCGATGACCTCATCATTTGCACCCATTCTTGAACCCATTGTCAAGACAAGTAAAACTATAGCTACTGTCTGAAACTTACCCGTCCACGCAAGCTTCTCCTTCTTATGTCTGAACTTGCTACCGATAAAATATCCTATAGCAGCAAGAATGACATAGATAATCAAATCACGCATTAAATTCTCCTAAGCTGTTCTTTCTTTTTCATTCTTAATTTCATCAAACAATATCCCATACATTTTACCATTTTTTTAGCTTTTAATAAAGCTAAAAGCAAATTTAAACAAGGCTCATGTTGTATGCAAAAACCCCTGTAGAATATCTACAGGGGTGGTGCAATCCATAAAAAATAGACAAAAGTTCCTATAATGTGCGTTTCGTAAATTGCTATTTCTATATTTGGTAGAATTTATTTATGATGTCCGCACTTATGCCCATCACCATGATGTCCACATTTATGTTCACCGCTGTGATCCCCGCACTTGTGTCCGCCTTCTTCTCCATGATGGTTGCAATTTGCAGATGTTCCATACTCTAGAGTACCTGCAAGAAATTTATTTACGGCCTCATCACAATCACCGCTTACACCTGAGTATAGCTTTATTCCTGCGTCAGCTAGAGCTATCTGAGCTCCCCCTCCGATTCCACCACAAATTACAGAATCTACATCTAATTCCTTTAGAAGTCCGGCGATTGCTCCATGTCCACTACCGGACGTATCTACAATCTTAGATTCTAGAACCTTTCCGTCATTTGTGTCATAAACTTTAAAAAACTTGGTGTGTCCAAAATGTCCGTATACCTTGCCATCCTCAAACGTTACTGCAATTCTCATTGTATTTTCACCTTTCTCATTGAAATATTCATGAGATAGTACCATTCCCTTACCGATGTCCTCATTAATAAAGCATGCATCCTTACTACAGCAAGAACTGTCAGAAACTATATACAAAGTCTTACCATATACCAAGCATTCTGCGATTTTTTTACGCACAGAGTCATAGATAGCAGTTACGGTCGTTCTCGAAACATCCATTTGCTTCGCAGCTTCTTCCTGACTGTATCCACAGCTATCAATTAGTCTCAAAGCCTCGTATTCATCTAGGGTAACATCTATAGTTTCCTCACTTCTGACGTCTTCCGGCGCAAAACACCTATATTCAGGTATGACGCCTATCTTCCTACATCTCCTAGGTCTACCCATGAATTTCTCCTAAAATATTATTGACATATGTCTATAATATACTCATTTTCGACATATGTCAATATAAAATATTTATTTATACGCCTTGTCTATATTTGTTTCAAAAACATCGTTTATCTCATCAATAGCCTCTGAAATTTCAAGCTTTATGCTCCATGCATTAGACCTTTCATCTTTGCTGATATTCGTATACGCAAACAATAGCTTCCGCATGGCTTCGATATATGAACTCATCAAAACACGCAGATGCTTTGCGCCGCATGGCACCTCCTCCAGATAATTGAAAAATTTTTCTAGAATCCGGTTAAAGTGCTCAGTCTTTATATCAAAGTCATCACCGGCTAGATTTTTACATATATCAACATCCTTAAGAAATATCTCCCCATCAGACCTTATCGCTTCAGCCATCTCGGCCTGATGCTTATCTTCTTTGTCGTCTACTGTTACGTCAAAGCTATTTCCATACATTTTGATATAGGAATACCTGCTGTACATTCTATCTGTCAAAATCAGGGTTTTGAAATCATCGTCGAATTTTGCATAAGGCAACATGCCATCATCTATCATCTTATGCAAGGTTTCAAGAGTTTGCTCATATCTTTCACCGGCGTACTCTGAAAGTTCTTTGATACCGTAGTACTCCTCCGGTCCAATTATCTTTGTGTACTTCTCAAACGACTCTATCAGTCTTAACTTTCTCATTCCCAATATAAGGAAATAAATACAGGAAAATGCAACAACAATCAAAAGTGCTGAAAGAGCAACAAGCATCATTAAATCAAGCAAGAAACCCGTGAGCCCTATTGTAACAGAAGCTATTGTTGAAATTACCGTTATTGTTATCATCAATGCAATGACGACTATCACACGTCTTGAAGCGGGCTTCTTCATGTTGAAGTAGGTAGTCTCTGCATTGTCATTTTCGCTATAACTTTTGCTATAGTTTGTATATGTTGTTTCCTTACCAAAGAAAAAATTGGCTTGTTCCCTTATATCATGACTCAGCATTCTGTAGTTTTCACATTGAACGGCTGAATTTACAGTGTCAAGTATATTATCACCAAGTATTATAAGGCGCTTTATATGTTCCATTTTGTTCTCCGATTAGCCATTAACATTTCGTTTATTATACTTTTTAAGTATGTTTTAGTCAACGATAGGCAAGATTTCCCTTATCTATTCATTAACATATTAAATCAAATATAAAGAACCGATTTGCAAAAACAAATCGGTTCGAAATAAACATTTAAACTAGGCCTATATATCTTCTTTTGGATACTTTTCGGCAACCCACTCCTGAGTGTACTTGATAAACTCCTTCGTTGAAGCTGTGAGGTGGTTTTGATTCTTTACCGCAATTCCCAGTGTTCTCTGCTCGCCGGAAACAAGAGGTCTAATTGCAATATTTCTCGATGTCTTCTCTACTATCATCTGCGGAAGCAGCGTCACTCCAAGGCCTTTCTCTACCATAGCTACAACAGCATAGTCATTCATTTCAGCAAACCTTACACTAGGCTTTACCCTGTGCTTATCAAATACCTCAGCAATCTCACTTACGTCACTGAAGGAACCATCGTTTAACTTTATGTAATCGTACTTGATAAGATCATCAATCGCGATTTTTTCCTCGGCTGCAAGTGGGTGATCTGCAGGAACTACAGCTACCATAGGATCCTTGTGAAGTGGATATGTAACAAAAGGCGTATCCTCCCCAAGGCTCATGAAAGCACAGTCAACTCTACCACTGCGAACCCACTCTTCACTTTCGATATCCGAACCGTGAAGAAGCTCAAAGCGAACTAGTGGATGAGCTTTCTCAAACTTGGCTATAATGCCGGGGAGCCACTGAACAGATACACTGGTAAATGTCGAGATTCTGATAAGCCCTGACTCTAATCTATGTATATCGTTCAGCTTGCGATATAAGTTATCATATGACTGACATATTTCCTCAAAGTAAGGCATAAGTTCCTCACCATCAGCTGTAGCATAGGCACCACTCTTTTCTCTTACCAGAAGCTTTAGGTTGCAATCTGACTCAAGTGAATTGAGTAGATGTGTTATTCCTGACTGAGTATATCCCAAATCCTCAGCTGCACGAGTAAGATTTCCCAGTTCTATTGTCTTCAAGAAAGCCTGATATTGCGAAATACTCATTGAATCCTCCAAATATGCTCTAAATTCTAAATTAAATTAGTAAAGCTAATTATTTTAATAATTAAACAGAGTTTTACTAATCGTATATCCCAAATTATAATTCTTTTGCCACAACAAATCAATAGACAAATATTAAAGGTGCAGCATTGTCATTTTCCCATAAAATCAGTAACTTTGCACGCACACGCATTTGTAAATTCCGTTTCAAAGTTCATTAGGCCTGTGAGAAATTACCGTCTATACATCTTTTTATTTTATAAAGAAAAAGACTCTGTGCAAATATATCAGCTGTTCCTCCGGGACTCAAATTCTTCTCGATAAATTTATCGTCAAGTGCCTCTAAGGCCTCTATAAGTCGTGCATCATCAAGATTCATAAGTCTGCTAGCTTCGAGTTTCGCAAACTGAAGACCTTGACACCCTCCTCTATGTATTAGATTGCTGTCATCAGCTTTTGCTAGTATATATACAAAGCATCTAAGCTTGGCTATCGAGATATCTTCACCACAGTTTCTTAACAAGGTATCGAGGTATTCTGCCCCGGCAAAGGCCGTAGGAAAACCATCTATGGCTTCAATCTCTGCGCCGCAAGCACCATATATTTCTCTGGCTAAATCTCCATTTGAGCTTTTATTCGTCTCGGATTTACTTGCAAGCTTACCCTTATTTACAAAGGAGTCCATTTCCATATTTAGTTCAAATAAGCCCTCTGCAATTTTTCCGGATCTGTAAGCCAGACTTCCACCGCCCTTTAGACAAGCACCGAAAGCAGCAAGTAATATACCCATTCCATAGATTGCACCTCTGTGGGTATTAACTTGACCTGTCACAAGCATCATTTTTTTCTCAGCAGAGATTCCCAATTTCTTCAAGCCAATGAGTTCAGACGGATTCTCTAAGTCACCATTCAGACCAATCCTAATAGTACCTGCAAAATACCATTTGAGCGACTCTGCGCTTCTCAGCATCATATTGAAGTCCATATCGCTGTGAGCACCACAGTTTCTTTGATCCACAAGACCCGGCTTTGGCGTTAGCTCAAGTTCCTCCTTTAGGGCATCAACTGCCAGATTTGATATTTCTGAAACTGCAAAATCTGCAAGAATCCCTTGTGTCTTATTTGCTATCTCATAAAGACCGTGAGCCCTTGCTCTGCTGCATTCAAAAACCGGCCCTCCGCATACTAGGCAATTTCTGTTCTTTCCATCAGGCCTTCTGATAAGTGTCCCTGATGCATCTGTGACATCTAAATCAAGTAATCTGCCAACCGGAACGGAATCCTCAATCTCAATGCATATTGTCTTAATATACTCTGCCTCTAGATCAAATGTAAGCACAGCAAAACACCCGGTAAAGTCACGCTTTACAAAGCTTTCTATCGGCTCACCGAGCTCTTTTACAAGCATCTCATATCCGTAATTAAAGGCCAAATCTATCAGAGGATTTCTCTTGATTTCACCCGCTATATTCATCGAAATGGACACGACCGGCATTCTATATTTATTTATGAATTGCGACTTGAGAAGTGCTCTCTCATCCCTGGATGCGAGAACCTCTGCAAGTTTTACCTTTCTCAGTTCATACATATCCCGGAAAACCTATTTTATCATGTTAGCCTTAGGCTCGTTCACACTGTCAAGTGACTTTAGCTTTTCCAGTGAATGTTCTCCGACACAACCAACCATTAAGTAGCGCTTGTTAATCACATCGTAGATAAAGTGATGCAGTAGGTGGAACTCCTTAATCATCTTTGTGTTTGAAACATGGGTACGAGGACCCGTACAAGGATGAATCAAATCTCCTATTTTGATATGGTTATCATCGTAGTATGAAACCGGTATCTCTCTTTTTATGACATCATTAACCTTGTTTTCGAGCTCTGCAAGATCGAAGCTTGGTTGGTAATTGGGAAATGCCAGGATAAAGCCATGCCTTATGTCATCATGAGTACATCTTGAAATTTCATCCTTAGGCATGAAGTACTCGCAGATATCCTCGGCCGTATGTGCCATAAGTCTATATGGAAGTGAAGTGTAAACCATCTTGTAGATTTCCTCAGGGAATGGGCCAAAGATTCTAGGTCTTGTCAAAACAATTTCCTCACCCACTCCGATTAAAAGATCCGCATTCATATTCAGCATAGGATATACGATATCAAAGTGTTCCACTATTACGCGCTTTCCCCTTTTGATTGCCTGAAGGATTGCGCCGGCTAAAACTGAAAGCTGGTGAAATCCCATCTCGAAGCGAATATCAAGGTGATATGTGTGAGGTGTGAAGAAGCCCTGCTCATAGTCCTGCTGAAGAATAGGAAGCGGTCTTACGTTTACTCCATCATCATCATTTGTCAGTTCAAGACCTGGGAACATGCCTTTGATAAGTGCACTCTTTCCGGATCCGGCCTCACCTATAACTCCAATCAGCTTATCAAATGGCGAAAGATACTGTTGTGCCAGCTGGATTCCAAGCCCGTAGATTCTCGATCTGCCTCTAGGTGCGTAGTATGTGGTAAACAGATGACTCCTTAATTTATCGTTGTGTTCCATGTTATCTCCTTTTGATAATCCTATAATCTCATGTGATTTTCCTAAACTTTATCTATATATCAATTTTACTTTTCGCCTTTTTTATCAAAAAATCAAAGCTTGTTTCCGGCAAAAGCCTCCTAAGCCTATCGCTCACGCAAGCACTACCTGTCTGATTGTATTTCAGTTCATCAAAGAGTTCCCTGACCCTAGTTGCACTTATCGGCTCGCCTAAGGCTTCGATTCTTTCAAATTCTACGGGTTCTATACCTTTTCGCGGCAAATATTTCTTCATCGCCTCGTTATAAGCTCTTGTCGTTTCCGACAGTGGCTCGCTTCCGAAGAAACGCTTTGATATACCTAATTCCTTTGCAAATATATCGCAGAAAATTTCAATGTCAAGCTCACACTTTATGCGTGAAACCTGTGACTTATCTTTAATGAAGTACTGAGGAAAACTCGCCCTTGATACGAGGTACGGACCGGTTTTCATCACATAGACATTATCTAAATCAGCACATCCCCTTTTCACGAGATTAAATCTTTCATCAAAGCTAAACTCACCGTCCTCCTCCGATACGACAAATACGTACATACTATCACACTGCTTTGAGGCTTCCTCTACAAGGTATCTGTGTCCTAGAGTAAATGGATTGCAATTCATAACTGCAGCTCCTATTGCGTCAATGCCCGAATATTTATCAAAGCTTCTGCCTTTTTCCGCGTAGGACTTTTTTACCTGATTAAGAACAAAGCGTTTTGCTGCACCCTTTTCTCTCTCTAAAATAACCACATCATTTGTTGATGCCAGCCTATGAAAGAATAAGGACTCAAAAATCGCAGTATTCTCAGGCTTTGTATATACGAGTATCTCCTCTATTCCATTTTGGAAAGCATCCTGCCAGAGAGCCCCCATTAGCGAGCTCATATAACCGCTGCCCCTAGTCTTCTCACTAACAGCTATGCATTTTAGGAGGTATCCGGCTCTTGAGCCGGTCGCAACCAAATCTCCATCTTCCCAAACGCAGACGGTAGTATCGATATCATCATCCAGCTCAAGGTCTGCAGATGTAAGAAAGTTCCTCACCTTATTCAGTTTACTTCGGCTTACTTCTGTACCCTTTAAGATTTCTATATCCATAACTGGCTCCTAACGATTTTCCATTTATGTTCTTTATTATAAACTTTAGTATATCCTAAAATTCGATATTTGCAAATTGAAAAATGATACATTGTATTATATAATATCGTTAATTGATATAATACAATTATGTAACAATGTCTACCGGAGGATATTAAAATGCCTATAATAAATCGAAAGGCCTGTGCCGGAACCTTGGAATCAAGCGACGTATATGTAGAGCTTGAGCCCAGCGTTTCAGGTATTGAACTTAATTTGGAATCAGCAGTCATTGAGCAATTTGGCGAGGCTATTAGAAGTGCCGTGCTCGATGTTATAAGTGAAATGAACATCTCCGATATTAAAATAAAGGTCGTTGACCGCGGTGCACTCGACTGTGTAATTCGCGCGCGCGTTGAGACTGCGCTCCGCAGAGGAATGGAGGGACGAGATGCGTAGATCTATGCTATTTGTTCCGGGAAATACCCCAAATTTGATAGTAAACAGCAATTGCATGGGGGCTGATGCGATTATCTTTGACCTTGAGGATGCCGTTGCACCTGGAGAAAAGGATTCAGCAAGGCTTCTGGTTCGCAACGCTATAAAATACATGAACTTCTTAGGCATTGAAATAGTCGTAAGAATTAACTCGCTGGACACAAGCTTTTGGAAGGAGGACCTAAATCAAATTCTACCTTCAGGCCCGGATATTATCATGCTGCCTAAGACATCTTCAGCCGTTGATGTTGCTGTTCTAAGCAGCTATCTAAGAGGCTTTGAAGAAAGACTCGGTCTTGAGAAAAATCACTTTAAAATTATGCCACTTATAGAGACAGCTCTCGGAATAGAAAACGCATATAACATCGCTTCATCAGATAGAAGCGTATGCGCTATATTCCTAGGTGCAGAAGATTTAACCGCAGACCTGCGCTGCAAGAGAACCAAGGACGGTCACGAGATTGACTATGCCAGATCAAGAATGGTCATGGCAGCAAGAGCTGCAGGAGTAGATGTCTACGATACGCCTTTCACTGACGTAAACGACGACGAAGGAATCATCACAGATTGTGAATATGCTAAGTCGCTGGGCTTCACCGGAAAGGCTTCAATTTCCCCTAGGCACCTCGCTGCAATAAATACTGTATTTAGTCCTTCTATAGCCGATATTAAATATGCCTATGAAGTTATGGATGCCATAGAACTTGCCGCTGCTCAAGGACGAGGAGCTATCGCCCTTCGTGGCAAGATGATAGATGCACCTATAGTTGCTCGAGCAAAGAACACCATCGAGATGGCTGAGGCTATAGGAATAAGAAAGGATCAGATAGATGAATAACAGCAAACTTGTATCCTCGCTTCGCGAAGCTATTTCACTCTGTGAGCTCAAAGACTCTATGAGCATCTCCTTTCACCATCATTTAAGAAACGGGGACTTCGTCCTCAATATGGTCATGGACGAGATTGCAAATATGGGAGTCAAAGACTTGACCGTAAACGCAAGCTCTCTCTTTGATACTCATGCAAAGCTTCTCGACCACATAGAAAGTGGCCTTGTTTCAAAGATATGCACAGACTATATGTCATCCGGCCTAGGACGCAGCATCTCAGAAGGTGTCATGGATACACCTGTTGAGTTTAGAACTCACGGTGGAAGACCTTCTGACATAGAGAGTGGCAGAACGCCGATTGATATTGCATTTATAGCTGCACCGGCATCAGACCCTATGGGAAACTGCAGTGGCAAGATTGGAAAATCAGCCTGCGGAAGCCTTGGATATGCTATACCGGATGCGCAGAATGCTAAACACGTAATAATAATCACAGATAATCTCGTTCCCTACCCTTTGATTCAGTGGGCAGTCTCTGAAATCAATGTTGATTATGTCGTCGAGGTTCCTGCTATAGGAAATCCTCAGGGCATAGTCTCAGGAACGACGCAGATAACGAGAGATCCGGTCGGACTAATCATGGCTGATCAAGCAACAAAGGTAATCAAGGCCTCCGGACTCCTTAAGGACGGTTTCTCATTTCAGACCGGTGCAGGCGGTGCTTCACTTGCTGCAGCAAAGTTCCTAAAGGATATAATGGTAAAAGAAAATATCAAAGGAAGTTTTGGTCTTGGCGGAATCACCGGCTACATGGTAGATATGCTGAATGCCGGTTGCTTTGAGTCACTTCTCGACGTTCAGTGCTTTGATCTTAAGGCTGTAGAGTCAATTAGAACAAATCCTAAGCATCAGGAAATCTCAGCCCTTCACTACGCTTCGCCAAGCTCTATGAGCGCAGTTGTGGATAGTCTGGATGTTGTAATCCTTGGTGCAACCGAGATAGACACTAACTTCAATGTAAATGTCCACACAGATTCCAACGGATATATTATGGGCGGTTCCGGCGGACACAGCGATACTGCTGCAGGTGCAAAGCTTGCAATGATTATCGCCCCTATGTTCCGCGGCAGACTCCCTATGATAACAGACAGAGTTTCATGTATTTCAACTCCCGGTAAGGATATAGATGTCCTCGTAACGCAAGGCGGTATAGCCGTAAATCCGAGAAATCAAGAGCTTGCTGAGCGCATTCGTGATGCCGGTCTTCCCTTGATAGACATTCACGACCTTAAGAGAAAGGCCGAAAGCTACACAGGGGTTCCAAGCAAAGCCCCTAAGGGAGACAAACTAGTTGCAAAGGTAATATCACGTGACAGCGGACTTTTAGATAATATTTACAATGTACCGCAAAAATAGAGAGGTGCAAGAAATGAGAGAAATCGATTCATCAATTATAACCGAGGTCGTCGCAAGGCTTTGCATAGATGCAAACTACCATCTTCCACCTGATATGAAATCTCAAATCATAGCTTCGTCAAAGGAAGAAAGCTGGAAAACGGCATCGATAATACTCGATCAAATAATAGAAAACTTTAATATCGCAGATGAAAATCTACAGCCGATATGCCAGGATACCGGTCTTGCTTGCGTATTTCTCAGCATAGGTCAAGATGTCCACATCAATGGAAATCTCGAGGATGCAGTAAACGAAGGCGTAAGAAAAGGATATTCGCAAGGATACCTTCGCAAGTCGGTCGTTGCAGATCCGCTAAACCGTATAAATACTGGCGATAACACGCCCGCTATGATCTACTATGACATCTGCCCCGGCGATAAGCTTAAGATAACCGTCGCTCCAAAGGGCTTCGGAAGCGAGAATATGAGCCAAATTAAGATGCTAAAGCCATCTGACGGAATTGAAGGAGTAAAGGACTTTATTATCAAGGTAGTTGAAGATGCAGGTCCAAACCCATGCCCTCCTATAGTTGTCGGAGTCGGCATAGGTGGAAGCTTTGATAAGGCTGCATATCTGGCAAAGAAGGCTTTGTTGAGACCGGTCGATGAGCGAAACAGCGAGGATTTCTACGCAGAACTCGAAGAAGAACTTCTTGAAAAGATAAATGCGCTAGGTATAGGCCCTCAGGGATTTGGTGGAAAGACGACTGCCCTTGCAGTAAACATAGAAAAATTTCCAACGCATATCGCCGGACTTCCGGTTGCAGTCAACATTAACTGCCACGTTACCAGACATATGACGGAGGAAATATAATGGCAAAGAAGATAAATGTTCCTCTTTCAAGAGAGGAAGCAAGAAAGCTAAAAAGTGGTGATAACTGCCTTATAACAGGCACCATATATACTGCCAGAGACGCAGCACACAAAAGACTCTGTGAACTCATAAGAGAAGGAAAAGAGCTTCCCTTTGATGTAAAGGACTCCGTAATCTACTATGTTGGCCCTACCCCTGCAAAACCGGGCTCTGCCATAGGTTCAGCCGGACCAACGACAGCCTACAGGATGGACGCTTACAGCCCTGCCCTGATTGAACAGGGAGAAACGGGTATGATTGGCAAAGGTAAACGCAGCCCTGAAGTAATAGAAGCTATGAAAAAACATGGAGCAGTTTACTTTGGAGCTATTGGCGGGTGCGGTGCCCTTCTCAGCAAGTGCATTAAAAGTGCCGAGGTCATAGCATATGAGGATCTTGGTGCGGAGGCTATCAGAAAGCTTTATGTAGAGGATTTACCTGTTGTTGTCGTAATAGATTCAGAAGGTAATAATCTCTACGAAGACGGCAGAGCTTCTTACCTACAAACACAAAAATAAGATGCAGTAATAAAATATTGTAAAAGAAAGAGGAATATATGTCGGAACTATTTCACATCGATCCAAAACTGGATATTCCAATCTATAGACAGCTTGTTGATGTAATCAAGGCCAATATCAAAAATGGTAAAATTCCACCAATGACAAAGCTACCTACCGTAAGAGATTTATCGGATGAGCTGGGAATTGCTCGCGGAACAATAAAGCGTTCCTATGACGAACTGGAGCACCTTGGGATTATAGAGAAGATACGTGGTCGCGGCACCTTTGTAAGCTATAGACCTAGCGACAGCGAAAGCCGTAAAGAGCGTGCCATGGCTGCAATTGACCATATGTTTGATGAGCTGGAAGAAATGCAGTTTTCCATGTCTGAGATAAATATTTTTATCAATCTAAGACTCAGAGACCGCGCTTTGCACCAGGACAAGGTAAAGATAGGAATTGTCGAGTGCAATCCGGAGACACTTTATCAACTTACAGAGCAGCTAAGAGAAATAGAGCAAATTGACCTATTCTCATATCTGCTCGGCGATCTTCGCGAATATCCATACAAGATTAGCGAAGATATGGATTTGATAATCACAACAGCTGCGCATGTGGATGAGCTCATAGGCATAATTCCTCAGAGCGATAAGGTAATCAAAACGGCGCTGACCATGATACCAAGAAGCGTAGCCGGAATAATCAAGATTGCGCCCGGTGAAAAAGTCGGCATCATCTGTAATAGTGAGAAGTTCGGCAACATGCTCTATGAGCTTTCTGAAGCATATACGGAAAATGCTAAGATTTCAAGTCCTCTCGTGATATCTAAGGAAAATGAGATTTCTAAATATCTTTCAAAGAAGGATGTCATCCTCGTTCCGGAAAACTATCAAAAGTACTGCAGTGACAAAGTTTTAAACAAGATAACACGCTTTGCGACTAAGCATAGACTTATTGAGTGTTCTTATCAGATAGACGCCGGATCATTCATGTATGTTAGGGATAAAATTGAAAAGCTAATTGACAGTAAAATACTTTAAATAACAAATTGGAGCAGACTTAGCATACTGCTCCAATTTTAACTTATTTATTAAGATTTGATATTCAATCTAATATTTATATGTATAGAAACCCCATACACAGTTACTGAATTCCCCTGCGGCGAAAGTATGGACTTCCCCATCGATATTTGCTGTATACACTCTGAATCTGTGGTCTTGATGATACAAAGGATCTTTTACCGTAACACTTTTGCCTGTGCTCTCCCATTCGTAGTCAAATATATTTTTTCCAAATAAAATTACATCTCCATCTTTACCATAAACCTCAAACTGCCATGACTTTGATTTAAATATCTTCATTTACATCACCTCTTATCGCTATTATATCATCTTTTTAGCTTTATAATATCAGTTTCAAATATCATCAATTATTTTAATATAAAAACTTTTATTTCCTATATATGCGTTGACTTTTGATATAGTTCACTGTACTATTATGTTATATATCAATATTGATGTTTGTATTATTATTTTTGAAAGAAATTGAGGTCGAGCAAATGCTTTCAGACAGAAAAAAGAGAGTTTTGATAATCGGAGTAATAGGCTCAGATGTTCACGCTGTAGGGATAAAGATTCTCCATCACGCTTTTATGGCAGCGGGCTATGACGTTGTAGACCTTGGGGTTATGGTTTCACAGGAAGAGTTCATAAACGCAGCTATAGAGTCCAGTGCAGACGCTATCCTCATATCCTCACTCTATGGGCAAGGTGAGCTTGACTGTCGTGGAATGCGTGAAAAATGCGACGAGGCAGGACTTAAGGATATCCCACTGCTTGTTGGTGGCAATATAGTTATAGGCAAGCAGAAGTTTGAGGACGTTGAGAAGCGCTTCAAGGAGATGGGTTTCAACTACGCCTTTCCACCCGGAACAGCACCGGAGACTACCATAGATGCATTACACAAAATTTTCAAAGACAAAGAAACTGATACCGGAGTTCAGCCCGAGGGTAATCAAGAGAGCTCCGCTAAGTGTATAGAGGAAAACCATTCATGAGCGCCGTACTGCTTATTGACTTCGGCAGCACATATACCAAGCTTACAGCAGTCGATATAGAAAATGCTAAAATCCTCGGAACAGCAGCTTCCTATACCACCGTCGAAAGCGATATAAACGAAGGTCTTAACCAAGGCCTTTCAATTTTAAAAGACAATATTGGCGATATTCGTTACGAAAAAACTCTCGCCTGTTCTTCCGCCGCCGGAGGTCTTCGCATGATAGCCTCAGGACTCGTTCCTGAGCTGACATCAGAAGCGGCAAAGATGGCTACGCTCGGAGCCGGAGCCAAGATAATCAAACTCTTTTCCTTTGAGCTAACGGAAGATGATATAGAAGAGATATCAAAGAGCAAGCCGGACATATTCCTGCTTGTCGGGGGAACGGATGGAGGAAACACCGAATGCATAGTGCATAATGCCAAGATGCTCGCTACTCTAGCTCCTGAGTTTCCTATAATTATAGCCGGAAACCGCAATGCTTCAAGGGAATGTGAAAGAATACTGGAAGGTCACGAGACCTATGTGTGTCCAAACGTTATGCCTAAGTTCGGCACAATAAATATATCAGAGACACAGGATAAGATAAGAGAGATTTTTCTGCGTCGCATAATTAAGGCCAAGGGCCTGAGCAAGGCTTCAACAATACTGACGGATATTTTAATGCCTACCCCATCTGCCGTTCTACAGGCTATAAACCTTCTAGCCGACGGCTGCGATGGTGAGGCAGGCCTCGGAGAGCTAATTGCCATTGATGTTGGAGGCGCAACCACCGATATTTACTCCGTGGCAAATGGCAAGCCTTCGCATTCAGGTACTGTATATAAAGGCTTGCCGGAGCCTTATTCCAAGAGAACCGTCGAAGGTGACATCGGAATGAGATACAGTATAAACGGAATTGTCGATGCAGCAGGACTGGACCGCATTTGCGAGTTATCAGGTCTAAGTGAGAAGCGTGCTAGAGAGCTTATAGACTATTTGAGTACCCATACAGATGCTATCCCAAACGGCGACGAGGAGCTTGAGCGCCTGGACTACGCACTTGCATCTATGGCTATAGAGACAGCTGTAACAAGACATGCCGGCTCCATGGAGGAAAGCTACACAGTATGCGGACTCACCTATGTTCAAACGGGCAAGGACCTGAGAGATGTAAAGCAAATAATTGTAACCGGCGGCAGTCTGATTCATACGAGCAGAACTGGTGAAATCGTATCTCATGCCCTCTTTGATGTCGCAAATCCGATGTCGCTTAGACCAAAGACGGCTAAAATAAGAGTCGACCGAAAATATATATTAGCAGCGATGGGCTTGCTTTCAGCACACTATCCAAAAATTGCACTTAAGATAATGAAAGAGGAATTAGAAAAAGATGGATTTGAAAAATAAGAAGATACCGGAAGCCGAGTTTTTGGCACTCCGTAACGAAGTTCTGGCGCAGTGGCCCACAGGCAAGGATGTCGACTTAGAGGAAGCGGTTAACTATCACAAGGCTATGCCAAAAGAAAAGGTTTTTTCAGAAAAGCTAATCTCAGCTAAAGAGATTAGAAATACACTCGTTCAGCCAAGAGCCGGTGTTCCTGTAATCGAAGATCATATAAAGCTTCTCAACTATCTGGAAGATGTAGGTGAAGCCGACTTATTACCTACTACCGTAGATAGCTACACAAGACTTAATCGCTATGAAGAAGCCGAAAACGGAATCGAAGAATCCATCAGACTCGGACGAGCTATGATGAATGGCTTTCCACCTGTAAACCACGGTGTTAGCGGTTGTCGAAAAGTTATAGAAAGCGTTCATACACCTGTCCAGGTAAGACATGGTACCCCTGATGCAAGACTTTTGACTGAGATTTCCTATGCCGGTGGCTTCACGAGTTATGAAGGCGGAGGAATATCATATAATTTACCTTATTGTAAGGATGTTCCTATGAATCGCACAATCAGAGATTGGCAGTACGTAGATAGGTTGACAGGTCTCTATGAAGAGATGGGCGTATCCATCAACCGCGAACCTTATGGTCCTTTGACAGGAACACTCGTACCTCCTTGTATCTCTCACTCTGTTGCTATTATTGAGGCTCTACTCGCTGCTGAGCAAGGTGTAAAGAACATCACAGTCGGATATGGTCAGTGCGGTAACATAATTCAGGATATCGCAGCAATCAGAACGCTCGAAGAACTTACAGAGGAATACCTCCATAAGTACGGCTACGACGATGTAATCGTAACCACTGTGCTTCACCAATGGATGGGCGGATTCCCTGCTGACGAATCAAAAGCCTTTGGTGTAATCTCATCAGGAAGTCTGATTGCCGGTCTATCAAAGGCAACCAAGGTCATAGTAAAGAGTCCTCACGAAGCTATAGGAATTCCTACCATGGAAGCTAACGGTCAAGGTCTTAGATGCACCAAGCAGGTCGTTAACATGCTCAAGGATCAGGATTTCCCTGAAGCAGCACTCAAGGACGAAAAGGAAATCATCAAAGCCGAGACGCGCTGTATCGTAGACAAGTGCTTTGAGCTTGGAGATGGCGATATCGCTGTCGGAACCTGCCGAGCTACAGAGGCCGGTGTTATCGACATACCGTTTGCTCCTTGCAGATATAATGCAGGACTCATGCTTCCATGCCGTGATAACAATGGTGCAGTAAGAATTCTCAATACAGGAAATCTTCCATTCTCACAGGAATTAAAGGATTTCCACAGAGATAAGATTGAGGAAAGGGCAAAAGTTGAAGCTCGCGACGCTTCCTTCCAAATGGTTATAGACGACGTATATGCCATAGGTAAGGGAAGATTAGTAGGAAGACCAAAACGCTAAGCAGTTTTTAGTTATCCAAGTGAATTCAGATTGGAGATCAAAGATATGAAAATTATAGATGTAATTTGTTCTGCAGGACGCACAGGTTTCTATTTTGATGATCAGAGAGCTATCAAAAGAGGTGCCGGTCACGACGGTCTATTCTATACAGGAAAGCCTGTCACAGAAGGCTTTAAATCAGTTCGTCAGGCCGGTGAATCAATATCCGTAATGATTTTACTCGAGGACGGACAAGTCGCTACCGGAGACTGCGCTGCCGTTCAGTATTCAGGTGCCGGCGGAAGAGACACCCTATTTCTTGCAGAGGATTTCATCCCGGTTATAGACAACTATATAAAACCGGAGCTTATCGGCAAAGATGCAGATAACTTTCGTAAGCTTTGCGAAGATATGGAAGCGATCAAGGTTGATGGCAAGAGACTTCATACCGCTATACGATACGGACTTTCTCAGGCCCTTCTCGATGCTGTTGCCAAGGCCTCAGGAAGGCTTATGTGCGAAGTAGTTGCGGACGAGTACGGATGTGAAGTTAGCGATAAGCCTATTCCAATCTTCACCCAGTCAGGTGATGACAGATATAATAACTCGGATAAGATGATTCTAAAAAGAGCAGATGTACTTCCTCATGCTTTGATTAACAATGTCGAGGAAAAGCTGGGCACACGCGGTGAAAAACTCAAAGAATATGTAGCATGGCTCAGAAATAGAATTCTAAATTGCAGATCCGATGAGAGTTATTGCCCTGTTATGCATATCGACGTTTATGGAACCATAGGTACAGCCTTTGGAAACAACAATTACAAGGAGATGGCCGATTACATAGAGGATTTGGGAGCAACAGCAAAGCCTTTCCATCTCAGAATAGAAGGTCCAATGGACTGTGACAGCAATAGAGAAGATCAGATTGAAGCACTTTCAGCTCTTACAAAGGAGCTGGATAGCAGAGGCTGTGATGTTGAATTGGTAGCTGACGAGTGGTGCAACACCCTCGAGGATATCAAACTATTTGCCGACAACAAGGCCGGTCATATGGTTCAGATAAAGACACCGGATCTTGGTGGAATCAATAACACAATCGAGGCTGTTCTCTACTGCAAGAGCAAGGGCATCGGAGCTTACCAGGGCGGAACCTGTAACGAAACAGATAGAAGTGCTCAAGTTTGCGTAAGTTGTGCCATGGCAACTCAGCCGGATCAGATTCTCGCAAAACCGGGCATGGGTGTAGACGAGGGATTCATGATTGTGAACAACGAAATGAACCGTATACTCGCTCTTAGAAAAGCAAGACTTCGCAACTAATCACTTAAGAGCATAAAAAATGCGTAAACAAAGGCTTACGCATTTTATAAGCATATTCTAGGGAGGCTCAATCTGAGCCTTCTATTTTTTTCCGTATTCCTTATCCATCCTGGTCTTCAGCCGATCGAGAAACATCAAAAGTTCTTCACTGCAGTTTTCTTTGATAACTATGGAACCGTGCTGAGGCGATAGCATCAGATAGAAATTCGTAGGAGTCTCTATTATCTTATATAGCTCTTCGTAGAGATATTTATTATCCCCTATCTCGCTATGACCCTCGTAGTAATTATCATAGAAAGTTAGGCTTGTGTTTATGCCCTGAGTATTGGCATTGTCGTTATACGCCTTGGTTACCTGCTTCTTCATCATTATATCAAGGAACATCGGTAGTGCAACAACCATAATCAGTAGTATGCTTCCAAGCTGTTTGTTTCCGCCCTTAAAATTGATAACTGCAATAACCAAAAGCCCAAGCATCATAATAAGTTTAGCTCTAATATATCTTTTATCCTGTCTCTGCACAGTAAAGGCAAATCTCATGTATTCCTCAAGACTCAAATCAATTTTAGTATTCATACCTTCCATAAGGCACCTCCACTTTTACTATATACTATTAATATACTCCCTTTCCGAATTTTTGTCATCGCTATACTTTTGATTATCTTGAAATAATCCTCCAATGCAAAATTAAATCATTCAGGCTAAATGTCGCATTAGCCGGGCTCGTAGAGGGAAGCTCAAAAATTTCAATATCTTTTCCCTTACAATTTCTTATCGGAAGCACCTTCCCTTGGTTTCGATAAAAAAGTTGTGCCGCCTTCCTGCCATTTATTACAAGCTTCTCAATAGGTGCCTTTTCAAGTATAAAGTTAAGCTCGCTCGGCGAGACAGACTTTATGCTCGCATCAGATGAACCTACTATATCACAAGATGCTATTACGTCCCAAAGTGCAATCCTGTGCACTGTCAAAAAGGCCTTCTTCTCAGCCTCATCAGTAGGGAGCTCATCAACAAAGATATCTGCAAGAACCTTCCAAAACCTGTTTTGCTTATTTGCATAGTAGAAGTTCTCTTCTCTTGATTTTACCGATGGAAAGCTACCTAGAATAAGTATATTCGAGTTTTGATTAAAAAATGGTTCTATGCTATGCTCCAATATTTTCTCCTCCACATAGATAAAAAGACATCGCACCGGCGGTTATCCGTCAATGTGATGTCTTTATAATCAATATCACTTAAATCGCATATCGATTTATTTGCTTGCTGCAGCCTGCTGTGCTGCAACCTCAGCTGCGAAGTCCTCTTCCTTCTTCTCGATTCCTTCACCGACCTCAAATCTTGCCATCTCAACAACCTTCATTGACTTACCAAGTTTCTTGCTCTCTTCGTCAACATACTGAGCTACTGTGATATCTCCATTCTTAACGAACTTCTGATCTACAAGGCAAACTTCCTTTAGGAGGGCCTTGATCTTTCCCGGAATGATTCTCTCGAGAAGTTCTTCCTTCTTACCTTCGTTAAGAAGCTGCTGCTTAGCGATTTCTGTCTCTGTTTCAAGCCAACCCTTATCAACTTCTTCCTCAGTTACGAACTTAGGATTCATTGAAGCAACCTGCATAGCTACGTCCTTACCTACGTGCTCAATCTCTTCAAATGTAGCCTCAGTCTCGATACCTACAAGTACACCTATTCTTCCACCACCGTGGATGTATCCTGTGTAAACAACACCAGGTGTAGCGCACTTGAAGTAACGTCTTACGTTCATATTTTCACCTATCTTGGCAATCTTAGCTGAAAGAGCATCCTTAAGAGTTCCTGTTTCGTCAAAATTAACATTCATGAAAGTTTCAATATCGTTATCCTTCTGCTCGAGAGCCTTTGTTGCAACGTCCTCAACGAACTGAACGAACTCAGGGTTCTTTGATACGAAATCAGTCTCAGAGTTAACCTCTACAACTGCTGCTTCTCTGTGATCAGCTGAAAAAGCCAATCTAACCAGACCTTCAGCTGCGATTCTTCCTGCCTTCTTAGCTGCTTTAGCCAGTCCCTTTTCTCTTAGGAACTCTACAGCTTTATCAATATCTCCGTCTGTATCAACAAGAGCCTTTTTGCAATCCATCATGCCGGCACCTGTCATCTCACGAAGTTCTTTAACCATTGATGCACTAATAGCCATTTTATCCTCCTCAAATACATTTTGGCTTAGCAAAAGCCAAGCCAAATAAAGTTAAATCTATCTGTTGCTTACTGCTCAGCAACAACTTCCTCGATATCCTTTGCTTCGCTTTCCGCAGCTTGAGCCATCTGCTCCTCAGCGCTTACTCCCTCGTCAAAGCTCTCACCCTGGTGAGCTTCGATAACTGCATCTGCAAGTTTTCCTGCAAACAACTTGATTGCTCTGATAGCATCATCGTTACCCGGAATGATATAATCTAAATCGTCCGGATCACAGTTTGTATCAGCAATACCTATTACCGGAATTCCCAAAATCTTAGCTTCTTTAATCGCAATTTTCTCCTTCTTAGGATCAACTACGAACATAGCGCCCGGAAGTCCTTTCATGTTCTTGATTCCGCCAAGATTCTTCTCTAGCTTATTTCGCTCTGCTGTAAGCTTTGTTACTTCTTTCTTGGACAGCTTCTCGAATGTTCCATTTTCTTCCATCTCGTTGATTTCGTTGAGACGCTTAATTCTTGTGCCGATTGTCTTATGATTTGTCAACATTCCGCCAAGCCATCTCTCGCTCACATAGTACTCTCCGCATCTCTCAGCTTCGTCCTTGATTGCGTTCTGAGCCTGCTTCTTTGTTCCTACGAAAAGAACAGGCTTGCCTGCTTCCGCTACGCTCTTGACAAACTCATAGGCCTCATCGAACATATTCACAGTCTGCTGTAAATCTATGATATAGATTCCGTTTCTCTCTGTGAAGATATATGGGGCCATCTTAGGGTTCCATCTTCTTGTCTGGTGACCAAAGTGTACACCTGCTTCTAAAAGTTGTTTCATTGAAATTACTGACATATTGTCCTCCTGGTTTTCCTTCCACTCGGATTCCGCAAGCATATAACTATAGCAGTTACTATAGCACCAAGATGCTGCACACCGGGTGTGAATTATAAAAAATGGTGGTCCAAAGCGAACCACCATATATTATATATAAGATTAGTTGTTTCTGCAAGGAAATTCTTAAACAAATTGATTGTAAATCTAGATATTTTGCACTAATTTATCAATGTTTAAGCTATCTTGAAGCCTTCTTTCTATAGATAGCAACTATAGCACCAAATGATGCCAGTAGAACTAGAGCCATAAGCTGCATATCAGCTACATCACCTGTGTTTGGCGCAGAGCTTCCTTTTGCATTTGGTCTCTGTGATTTCTGACCCGGATTTACAGCAGGATTAGTACCTTGATTTCCCGGATTTGTTGCATTTCCTTGTGTAATATTGATAACCGCCGTTGCATATCGTCCGCCTGCATAACTTATCATCACGGTATGTCTGCCCTTAGCAAGGCTTGATGTATTGATAGAAACGATGGTTGAACCGCTCTTTGTTGTATACTGAGTGCTGTCGAAAGGCTCTCCGTCAATTATTACTTCATGGAAATCAGCGTGTGGAGCATCAACTCTGATTACAGCCTTTTCTCCCTGCTTTACGCTTACTTCCTTACCCTCCAAAACATCATACTCTGAACGTGAATCTGCAGCCTGGATCTTTTCGAGCTTATCCTTGTAGAATAACAGCTTCTTATGTGACCACTGATCGTATTTCTTTGACTTTGCCAAGAAGTCCATTGTAACACCGAAATCACTTACCGGAATTACATAGTGCAGCAGTCCTCCATCCTCTCTTGCGACGAATGCTTGTGAATTGGCGATATGAGCCGATGTCCAAAGATTATTGGAATTCGTCTTTGTTATCGCACCCTCCGGCGCATCCTTGGTTTTCTTTCCCACATATATAGCATCGTAGCCCTTACCGCTTAGGTATATATCGGCAAGTACAGGCTTACCGTCTTCACCGACTGTAAGAGTAGCCTTTACGATTCTGAACATCTTGCTTCCTCTTACATCTCCTATTCCTTCAGGACCTATCTTTTCCGGATCTCCAAGTACCTTATATATTCCCTTTGTAAGCTTTCCGGGTTCTTCAGGCAGCTTTAACTTCTTTAGGAAAGCAATAGTAAGCTCAGCCTTGTCGTCCGCCTTTGTTATCGCTTTACTAAATGTCTTTCGCCCCGTGGACTCCCACTTGCCTGTTGCAGCATTCTTGACAGCCACCTCATAATCATCGTTTAACTCCGCTGTCAGATTTGCATCTCCTTCGAGCTTGTATTCGTATTTATCGGCATTCTTCTTATCAGGAGTAATTTCAGCACCGTCTGAACTCATAAGCTTGAGCTTAGCCTCATCAAGTGCGTTTGATTCAGTAGCACCATCTGTTTTGATTACCTTTACAGTAAATCCGTACTCCTTGGATGCCTCTTTGTTTAGAGTAATCGTAAGTCTATATTTTATCCACGTCTTCATCTTAGATGAATATGCAGACATCTCGAATTCTTTGTTAAGAGCAATCGGAATTTCTGCTGTTGCCGTACCCTTTTCGTAGCTTGCGGACGGTTCTGCGGTAGTCGTTACATACTGACTCTGTCCGCCATTGATATTAACGCTGAATGCAGGATATGTCTTGGATGTGAACATAATCTTACCATAAGACTTTCCATCCTTGATTGTTATGCCCTTACATTCAATCTTAACCTTACCTGTTCCTCCACCTTTCTCTATCTTATCTGCTTCATAGTTTCCTGCAGCAATGTCTGTAGCATTGCTGAAGCGCTCTGTAGCTCCTGCGGCAGGAACAGTATCAGCAAATGAACTGAATGCAGGTATCATAGAAATTATCATGGCTACAGCTAATACTAAGATCAATAATCTCTGCCTCTTGTTGCTTGTGTAACTCATTTATCCCTCCAAATACTATATGAGTAATAACTTAACTTTGTGGTCATATCCTCATGAACACATCATAATAATTATATCATATACACACAAAAAAAGCCAACCTCATCACCTTAAAAGACGGTCAGCCTTTGTACACTTTTGTTTCCTTAAATTAGTCTCTATCGTAGCTTACAAGATCATCGTATATTTCGTATGCTGCCTGTGAAACAGCTCTATTGTTTGGACATTCATCCGTTAACAGTGGATAACCGTCGATTATATCCCTTGCTCTCTTCGCCGCTAGAACAACTAGCGTATATCTGCTGTCTACTTTCTTTCTAATCTCATTTATCGATGGATATAACATTATTCTTCCTCCCTATACTTTGCGATTATCTCGTCTGCGATTTTATCTATTTTGTGATGTTCTGCATATATTATGCTCTTCACATGCTTAACGGCATCCTCGAGCTCGTCGTTTACAATATAGTAATCGTAGTTCTTTAGCATCTCTATCTCTGTAAGAGCCTTTGCTATCCTCTGATTTAGGCTTTCCTCACTTTCGGTTCCCCTGCCTGCAAGACGGTGCTTGAGCGTTATAAGTGATGGCGGACACACGAAAATCGTAATGCTCTCCGGATAGTTTGCCTTTACCTGCATAGCACCCTGAACGTCTATCTCAAGTAATACATCCTTGCCCCAAGCGAGCTTGTCCAGCACCTTTTGTTTAGGAGTTCCATAGTAGTTTCCGAACACCTCTGCATGCTCTAAAAACTCACCATTCTGTATCATCTCCTCAAACCTGTCATGGTTTACAAAGAAGTAGCTTACGCCCTCAATCTCTCCGTCGCGCGGTACCCTGGTCGTGGCGGATACTGAAATATCTATATCAATGTTCTCAAGTAACTTCTTGCAAATTGTTCCCTTTCCGACTCCTGACGGACCGGATAATACAAAAAGTTTACCCTTATTATCAAAACCTTCCATACCTTGTAAAAATAGTACTCCTAACCTAAACTTATCGGAATAAGATTATAGCATTTTATAACTGAATTCTCAAGTTATAAATACTATTTTATCCCTTAAAATGCATATTTTGTGCCCGCACGGGAATTTTGACGAAAAATAAACGTGCTACTCTATGTTCTGAACCTGCTCTCTTATCTTTTCAACCTCAGCCTTTATCTTGAGCATCCTCTCGGTTATGCTAAGGTCGTTAGCTTTTGAGCCTATGGTATTAGCCTCTCTGTTCATCTCCTGAACCAGGAAGTCGAGGCGCTTTCCGTCAGGTTCTCCATTCTCGTCAATGATTTTCTTCATCTGCTCCATATGGCTGTTAAGCCTTGTGATTTCCTCATCTATATTACATTTATCAGCAAAGATGGCAGCCTCAACCGCTATTCTCTCCTCAGATGCAAGCGTGGAATCCTCAAGAAGCGTTGCTATTCTTTGCTTTAGTCTCTCTGCATATTCTTTGGGAACTGAAGGAGCACGCTCACTTATCTCAGCGACAAAGCCCTTGATGACTTCACCTCTTTCTAACAAATCTTTCTCGAGCTTTTTGCCTTCTGCGACTCTCATCTCATCAAGATTTATCGCAGCAAGTCTAACGGGCTCAAGAATCGCTTCTAAAACCTCATCTTGATTTTCTACATCCGGAACTATCTTCATAACATCCGGCTGCTGGGCGATTAAATCCAGATTCAGTTCACCGCTTAGACCAAAATTTTCCTTGAGGATCTTGAGATTCTCTACATACTGCTTTGCAACAAGCTCATTCAGCTTAATGTTTACATCGCTTTCCGTCAGGCTCTCGACCACTACAGAAACGTCGAGCTTCCCACGCTTTATCACTTCTTTAATAGTAGCTTTTATCTTTTCTTCTGCGAAGGCATATCGCCTCGCCATCTTTACATTTATATCGCAATACCTGTGATTAACCGATCTTATCTCTACGACTACAGTTCTCTTCTCGTCTGTCAGCTCGGCTCTACCGAAACCCGTCATACTTTTAATCATGTATTTATCCTCATTTCTGTATGCATATCCATACACAATAATACCATATTTGCATTTGATTGACAAACGAGCACAGTCAAATTAAAATTAAATACATACATTTAAGGAGGATGTCTTCATGGCATTTGATGCAATTGTTACAAGAGCAATGGTCAAAGAACTTAACGACCGGATTTTGCTCGGAAAAATCGATAAGATATACCAGCCTATCCGCGACGAACTGGTTATAAATATACACACCAAGTGCGGTAACAAAAGGCTTTTCGCATCTGCATCCAGCAATGCGCCAAGACTTCATTTTATCGACTATAATACTGCAAATCCGGCAACACCTTTTGCCTTTTGCATGCTTCTCCGCAAGCACCTGTCCGGTGGAAGAATAATTGCAATTAAGCAAAAGGATTGTGAACGGATTATAGAGTTCTCTTTTGAAACATTAAACGAACTCGGATTTACCCTAGGCAAAAAGCTGATCTTTGAGATTATGGGAAAGCACAGCAACATAATTTTAGTTGATACCGAAAGTGGAAACATAGTCGATGCTATCAAAAGAGTTTCCATCGATACGAGCCGTGCAAGGCAGGTCCTTCCCGGAATGCGCTATGAGTATCCGCCTGCTCAGGATAAGATAGGCTTTGATGAACTGACTTTTGAGGAATTTGCTGCACTTCAGCCATCACCGAAGATCTATCTAAACACAATCGGCGGCATCTCCCCTGCTATCGCCAGAGAACTGGCTGACATGGCTTTGAACAGGTGTAAGCAGGAAGCATTCAAACTCATCGAAGCAGCATCACAAATCGGCAATGCTCCGGAAACAAACCTGGCGAGGGATTCTCGACAGGAAATAAAACCGGTCATTTACTACGAGGATAAAGAATGTACAAAACCTCTCGACTACCACGTGATGAACTTAAATGAGCTTGAACAATCAGCTTATTCAAGGCACTTTGACAGCATGAGTGAATGCATAGATAGTTTCTTCTCCGGCAAGATAAATTCAAGTCTGGTAAAGCAACGCTCACACGACCTCTACAAGAAGGTGCAGGCTATGTATGACAAAGCCGTCCTTAAGAAGCAGAAGCTCTCCGAGGACTTGATTTCTGCACAGGACTCCGAGTATTTGAGGCTCTACGGTGAAATTCTTACTGCAAACCTGCACGCAGTAAAACCCGGAATATGCAAGGTGAAGCTCGTGAACTACTACGACGGAAGTGAAATTGAAATTCCGCTGGATACAAGGTTTTCGGCATCAAAGAATGCACAAATATATTTTAAGAAGTATGGAAAATCAAAGACAGCAATAAAGGAGAAAACATCTCAACTTAAAGAGACTCAAGCTGACATCGATTACCTCGATTCTGTTTTGAGTTTTCTGGACGAGCCGGAAAATTCAGATGACATAGAAGCTGTTAGAGCCGAGCTCGTCGAAGGTGGATATCTGCGACCAAGAAAACTGAAAGGGAAAGCTCTTAAATTTAAGCCTAGTCCTCATAGATATAAATCCCCTTCCGGATTTGATATTCTCGTCGGTAGAAACAATAAGGAAAACGATATTTTGACGCTGAAAACTGCATCAAAAAGTGACATCTGGCTCCACACGAAGGACATCCCCGGTTCTCACGTAATACTTAAAACGAACGGAGAGAATGCTGCGGCTGACGATATCTACTGTGCAGCTGCAATTGCCGCTTGGCACAGTAAAGCCAAGTCATCTGCAAATGTAGCCGTCGACTATGTTCCGGTAAGGTATGTCAAAAAACCGTCCGGTGCAAAACCCGGCATGGTGATATTTACAAATAATCACACTGTATATATAGACCCTGCATTACCTAAAAAAACAGATTAGATTTGAACTGCCCATTAAAGCCTATGCTTTGGGGCAGTGAACTCAGCCTAATCTGCTTTGTTATTTTCGTTTCTAGTTTTTGATTGGGATCATTTCTCTGATAGCGAGCATCTTCTTATCTGTCTCTGCAATAGTGTCTGCACACTCCTTCAGCATATCCATAATCTCGCCGGCATTTTCTATATCCTGCTTGTACTTCATTTTATGCTCAAGACTTGCCCAATAGTTCATGGCTACCGTTCTAATTTGAACCTCAACGCGCATTGGTAGCTTTTCATTTGAAAAGAAAACAGGCACTTCAATTATCATGTGGTAACTGCGATAACCGTTCGGTTTAGGATTCTTAATATAGTCCTTTACCTGAATAAGACGTATGTCGTCCTGTCTTGCGAGCATCTTTGCAACCTTGTATATGTCGTCAATAAAGCCGCATATGACTCTAATTCCTGCAACATCATTGAGATTTTCCTGTATGGAATTAAGTGTCAGTTCATCTCCCTGGCGTTCAAGCTTTTCGAAGATGCTAAGAGTCTTCTTACGCCTTGAGAGTATACTGTTTATGGGGTTTTGATGCCCACGTAGCGATAGTTCGTCATTTAGTATCTCAAGCTTGGTACGCACCTCTCTTATCGCTGATTCATATCTCATTAGAAGTATATCCAGTTCATCCATAAATTCCTTAGCTTCTTCGGGATCATTTGGTAGATATTTAGTTATGAGCCCCTGCATGGGTTCTGCTTTTGTTCTCATTTCTATTTCCCCCATATAAAATCAATTAGCAACTTGTCAACTTCCTCGTTTTCGTGTAGTTTACTGTGTTTTCCACCTTTTCCTTTGATGAGCTCCTCCCTATAGGATTTTGCTTTTCCTTCGACCAGATATCTCAAACTTTTAGATGAAATTATGCTTACAGCACCATCGCCGCCATCCCCTCTATCACCGAATATATTAAGCACATCTATTTGGTTCTCAGGATAAACATCTCTAATTCGGGTAAGTTCCTTGTATGTTTCTGTCATTATATTCGGTTTCCCATTTTCTTTATCAAGAGCAGTATTCTCATCAAAATCATAAGCTAGGATTCCATCAAAATGCCCTGCTATGTCAACCTGTTTAACCAGCTTAGGAAGAGTCCTATACCCACTATTATCAAGCAGATAATACATTATTGACATGTTGCCCATAGAGTGACCGACCATGTTCATCTCTGTAAAACCGTACTCATCCTGCAACTTCTTAACCACTGCTAAAGCGTACCTTCCGTCCTGACGATAATTAGGATTCTTGTTATCCTCATAGTTAACTAGTACTATTGGATTTATCGCACCCTTTTCTATCTTGCCATCAAGTGTGACATTGCCTGATTTGTCGACATTTACCTCTATGACAGTATTTGTCACACCACTCTTTACCGCAGCTCTTGCCATATGCCTTTCTGCCAGGCTACTGGACCCAAAGCCGTGAAAGAACAAAGTAGGACGCGTCGACTGAACATACTTAGTCGATGGCTGTCTGTTATATATTATTGCGCTTTCAATACCATATGCAACTGTTACGACAACAAAAATTAAACATAAAACAAGCAGTATTTTCTTTAATTTTCCTAAACGGAATTTTGTATCTTTCATTTACTTACCTATACCTATCACACCATTATTATACATAAAAATCATACGTATGTCAGTAATAAGCTCCATATAAAATATACCCCTTTTGCCGATAAATCGAGCAAAAGGGGCATGCCTTTTTCTTTGTTTTAACTAATACATAGTGATTACTGCAGTGTATTTTTCTTTCTTCTGATTGCAAATGCAAATCCACCCGAAGCGGCAAGAAGCATAATAAATTCGATTCCTAAACTACCGTTATCGCCGGTATTAGCTGCTTTTTTCGATTTATTAACGGCATTCTTTGCTTTGCCTCCCGGTCCTTCATTATTTGGATTTTCTGATGGTCCTTGACCCGGCTTTGCTGTATTTCCACCCGGTGGATTCTGCCCGTTTTCCGGAACCTCTTGTTTTTTTGCAATGAGGATAACACCTTCACCATATGCACCGTCGCTTTGAGTCATTTTAATCCTGTGTTCACCGTATGACAGTGTATCAAGGTATGCAGATGAAAGCTTTAGTCGTATACTTCCTTCGCTTATCTCATAGCACGATTTATCAATCGGCTCACCGTCGAGCGTAAGCTTGTCGAACTTATTAAATTGACCGTCCTTCCAATAAATGACAGCACCTTTTGATACTCCCTTTGTATACTTGACCTTATCTTTACTTGCCTCGGCTTTTAGTTCCTTGTTATCCGCATCCGGATATGTCGTCTCAAGCTTATCTTCAACAGGCAGGCTGACATCGTCGAAGTAGCAGTATATTCCATCACTTTGACCCGCATTCAGGTTTGGCGGAAGACCGTTTTTGTCGACCTCACAATGAGCGTCAAGACCGCTTCCGAAGTGTCCCGAATGGATGCGTATTCCGCTAAGCTTGATTTCATCTCCATCGCCTGCTTCAAACTCAAAGTAATTATTATTGACAATATCATATTGAGTCTTAGGTCCGATAATATCCTTACCGTTCAGCTTGCCCATGAGATAAGTGGTATCAGGGAAACCCGGATTATATATTGCAGAAAGTTTCTGAAGAGGAAGATCGAGGTCTGAGAATGTAACTCTAATCCTATCACCCTTCTTGATAACCTTGCCTTCATTTGACAAATTCTTTGTCTTTACATTTATAGCTCTCGCTCTCAGTGTAAAATATCTTACTCCGCCGTTATTATCCCTTATCCTTATAATATTTCTACCGTCCCGAAGCTTTACCGTATACTTACTTCCGTTAACATCCGCCTTTTCCCATGTATTGTCGGCAAAGAAGGCATCGTTGTTATAGTCATCCTTAGTCTGTATAGGTCTATGGAACTCTACCGAAGCAATTCCCGATGCAGCCTTAGGCTCAAATGTGAACTCCTTGAATTCCTTACCACCCAGCTTTCTTCCGCTCGGTCCGGTAATCGACTTAGGGAAGTAAACGGTATCGTATTTGCGAACCTTTATGTTAGGATCTATTTCAAGGCCGCTTCCTCCGACATCGTAGATTGCGATTCCGGTATTGGCGGGGTCTATAGCAGGTGCAACCGATTCCTCCGTTTTCCCGTTTGAAGTGTTATACCACAAGCGTCCGGTCTCATCATAGGTAATAGCCACGATGGAGACGCCCTTTTTGCTGTTGCTCGCTTTGATGTCAACCCATTCTCTTCCATCGGATCCCTTGGTGCCACTCACGCTTACAGTATCTCCGTACATCACCTTATAATGCTTGTCAGGCTCGAGGATGGTGTTTCCTACATCGCTGCCCGTTCCCTGAGTTACTCTGAAGGTGTTTAGCTCCACCTCCTCTCCCGGATTGAGTGCTCTATACATGCCCTCATCTTTTATGTTCGTATATATATCGTTTTTTAGGAATTTTGCGGCATAGCCATGAGCTTCACCTGACGGAGCCTCTCCCTTCTTACGAGGTAGAAAGTCAACATTGGCATATTCATCCCCCTTCCCAGCCTCAAGAAGAAGTCCTCCCATGCTTTTCACATAGTCCGTTCCCTCGCCTCCGCCTATCAAAAGTATTGAAGAGTAACCATACGCTCCCCCACTTTTAGGGCCCTTGAAGGTATAAACATCGTAATTTTCATCAAGAGATTCACGCTTGATGTCGCTGAGTAGATTTTGTGATGCTACATTATAATCTTCAAAAGGATAGTAGGCCTTTTTATTTTGGGCATACATCTTGATATTCTTAAGTCCCTTAGGAACTCTTATGCGGTAAACTGCCTTTTCCGGTTTGATATAATCAGCTCTGATATCTACATCTGCCCAACCGGAACCTGAGCCGACCGGATGAATTTTTTTCAGGAACTCCTTATCTATTGTACATGTGAAATAATTATTCTTTATCTTTATAATACCCGGGTTATTAAATATTCTAACCCCAAGCCTCTTATCAAGGAATCTTCCCTTTACCGTATAGCTGAAGCCTTCGTCAGCTCTTAGCAGGTATGTGAATTCGGAAAAATCGGCCTTAGCATTAAATCTATAATTTGGTTTCATAATTTCGCCCGAGGAGCTTATTACTTCCACATCCATCTTTGGACTCCAGCCCTTTTCTTTGAGCTCTTTCCATTCTTTTCTATCTATAGCATTCATTCCATCTATGCATAGATATAAGAAAACCTGCCTCTGGTTTTCTATTCCCGGCTTAACTGTTATCGGAAGTTGAGTATCAATGGTTTTAAAATTATCATCTTTTTTGTTTTTAATTCCGGTCTTTATAGTGTAATTCCCAGGCTTCAGTTTGAGATTCCATTTAACATGACAACTCCCGTCGCCTAAGACATCATCTATTAGTTCTTTTTCAGTATCTAAATACTTTAATTGAAGTCTCTTACTTGCTACCTTTCTGCCTTCGCTATCGTAAAGAACATAAAAATACCCCGCATTAGCGCTCAGAAGAAGTTCGACATCTACGGGTTCATCATTTACCGGCGGTTCCACCTGCTCTTTACTTTTTATTGTAAAACTGTAGACTTTCCCGTTTTCTTCCGTTGCGCTTTCATCCGGCGCCCAGCCTTTCATTCCACACTTAACTTCAAGTTTATCGCCGTTTTTCACTCTAACAGGCTCATTTTTACTTATTTCCTTGCCGTTTAGAAAGTGTTTAACCTGATATTTTTTGTTTGTGGCTTCTGAGAAAATACTGATTGCCTTATTCTTATCAAGTTTTAGTTCATATTCATATTTATCCTTTGAAAATTCACTGCTTAGGCTTCCTTCCGAGAAGCTTATTTTCTTTACAGTTCTGTCAGTGCTGTTCCAGTCTTGCCCTAAATCCTGTCCTAAATTATGAGTGTACTGAAGTCTTATTACATCGCCATCCTTAAGGGTTCCCTTTGAATATGAGAATTCCTTGAATCCCTTGTCTGTAAACCAGTCGTTCAAGGTTCCCATCCAGCCGCTGTAATCGCCCTTTTCCTTTTCTTTGAGACCTGCTATCTCATTTATATATGTCTTGGACTCATTGCTCCAACCTATGCTTACATCATTTTCCTCACACACTCGCTCTATGCAGTCCATCATCGTATCGTTTTCGTATAGCGCAACCTTTACCGGAGGCAGTATCTGTCCGAGAGGTTGCTTCCAATCCTTACCCTCCGGTACAGGAAGACTGTCCTCAACGCTAATTGTAACAAATCCGACACGTTCGCCCGGGATATTTGATATGCTATCCTCAGCATGCGAAAGAGGAATATTCATCAAAATAAGGGACAGAGCAATCAGAAGACAGAGTGCCCTGCTTATATATTTTTTCTTATACATCATTTCTACCTTAATCCAATATTAAATCGGTCCCAGCCCGCTGAATGCGGGCTGAGACTTAACATCTTCTTATCTTATGCTTGAAGGAAGAGAACCCCATGTTCCGTATAGCCAAACTACGGTATCTCCATCCTCTATCATATACGCTTCTCCGCCAATCTTGGATGAAATTGGCTTTAGGTTTCCATCTGACCCATATACGCCGTACATCCAGTACTTATAGTTTACTCCTCCGACATACAGAGTTTCTCCTACCTTAAGCTGGGTTATATATGCATTTACCGAATGCTCCGCCGTATTGTCCGGAATCTGTGCTACGGAAGCTACGGAGTCTATTGCAGTAGGATAATTAACCTCGCTTCCGAATGCATCGCAATTGACGCTTTTCGTTACCGACACGAGATTATTATCAGCGCTTACACTGTCATGATATATTCTGATATTCACATTCGCATCAGGCTGAGCTGATTTAGGATTTACTATGAGACCCAGATCAAGATATCCGCCTGCCGGGCTTGTAATTGAAAGCACATTAGCACCTATATCTACATCAGGTCTGAGATTAACGCTATATTTTGCTATATAACCCGAAGGATTGGCACTTATTATTTCCGATGTCATATCCTCACTGTAATAGCCCTCTTCTCCCTGGTGCAACCAGCTGTAGCTCAGCGCATTAGGATAATCAGCTGAAGGAAAGAGCAACGGCTTATAATTATTGTCAGCAGCCTGTACCTTAAACTCAACATATCCATTTTTACCCTGTGTAACAACCTGGTTAAAAGGCGTATTATAGGTCGTGAGATTCGGCACGGACGTCCAATCGAGATCAGTCTGTGCGGCAAATGCTGCCGAGCCCATGCTGAAAATGATACCCAGTACTAAGAGCAGTATTCCGGCTCTTCTAAGCATTTTGTTATTTTTTTTAATCGACATTTCAATATTCTCCTTTCTCACATGCTTTGCATGTAGGACTGAAACAGATGATTCCGTCTTATCTCCCGGAAAGTGCCGCCCGGAATCATGCGGCGCTACCTGCATTTCTTCCTCAATCAATAACATACCACCTCCTTTGTTTCCAATATAATCGACATGCTAATATGTCGATAAAAAAGGACCGTACCTCAAATGAGATACAGCCCGTATTCGCTTTCTTAATATATTTGCATCAATGAGTCTCTCGCTCTATGCAAACTCTCACATAAGGCAATCTGACTTAGCATTCTTAATGAGATGCACTACAGTGGCGGGACCGCACAGGAATTTGACCTGTTTCCCCTTATGTGAGTGATATTTAATTTTCCAATTGTACTTACATAGTATTTCTTGTTCACAAAATTGTCAATATCTATTCACAAAAAAAATATATATATAATAAAACAGGTCGGATACTCTATTGAGCCTCCGACCTGTTTTATTGTTAATATTTACTTTTATATTATATGAGGTTAATTCAGCTCTTCATAAGCCGAACCACATATCCTGTCAATTCTAACTACACTGCCTGCTCCGTTGTCATGCGCGACTTGCGTGCCTTTAGTGCCGCCTTACGCAGACGTAAAACTATATAGCTTCCGTATATAAGCGTGTAGATAATTATACCTGATAGATGTGCTTTCACATCTGCCGAATACAGCACCATTACATGCACATATATTCCGATAAAGAATGGATATGCCAGGCGCTGTACATTTTTCCAAGTCTTACCTTTCATTTTACGTCGAACAAATTTGAACGATGTTATAAAGAGAGGAATCAACATTGCCAGCAAGCACAGTGTGATAATTGATGCTATCATCTGTCTGGTAGGCATAGCTTTTGGATTTGTGAATAGCATCGGAAAATATGTCACGCCGAATACCACGTTGTGGCTCAGAACAATCAAACTACCAATAATCGATATTTCTCCACGCACGCTCATAAGCTTTCTTGACAGTTTGCTGTGTTTTGTAATAGTCCCAAGAAACATAACAACCATGAATGTGGCTGTTGAAAAGATTCCCCTGGCGAATATATTCATAAAGTATTCATTGAACCATTCCGGGAAGTTCTTGTCATATCCCATATTGAAATAGAAAACGACCAGTCCGCACCATATATAAATTCCTATGTAGAACACCCCCGGATGTTTCTTTATAGCATTGGCTGACACTATATAAAATACAACAGTCAGCACTATTCCGATAATTAAAGTCACTGTCCCATCCTTTCTTTTTCAGCCGTAGCCGGAGCAGTTACCTGCTCCGCCTGTTTTTGTGTTTTTTCTTTGCTGAAATTATTAGAGTTAGCAGATTGCCTGCTCTGCTTTTCAATTGTAGGTGTTTTTAAATTAGGTACGGCCATAGCAGCTCCATGTGAATAATTCTCGCTTGAAACATAGCTCGCTTTTGTTTCACCCTTAACAGGGTTCTTCACATCAATCATAACGGTTGCTTTGCCGTTCTTATTTACTCCATCTACAGAAAACTCAAGAACTGCTTTCGTTATACCCTTCTTACTGAGGTCAAGCTTCTGCTTTATGCTTACCTTTACAGAACCGTCTGACGGTATGTTGCTGAACAGCGCTTTGTAATCATCAAGCGTTGGCTCTTTACCGTCTACAACGAGCGGCTTACTGCTGCGTCTCTGTGGTGTAAACGCTATTCCGCCATCTTCATCATCATCCGCTATTCCATCGCGGTCTTTATCTCTGTAAATCCAGTACTTGTACTTTCTAACCAGCAGCTTTCCGTTCTTCTTTGCCTTGAACTTCAGAGTTACTGTCTTGAACATGCCGCCATCACCGTCCCAGTTATTATCTTCTACAACCGGTGTTCCCGTAATATTGGTTCCATCAAAGCTCAGTCCCTTTGGAAGTCCTTCAATTGTGGTCTGCATCTCCGCATCCTTATCCAGACTCTTAACTGTTGCCGGTTTTATCGGCTTGCGTTCAGTCCACTTTGGTCTTCCGGGTTCATCAAGATCAGTTTCGATTACCTTGCTGTCAACCTCTACTTCAGGTAGTGCCGGCTCTCCACTACCACCGCCATTAACAGGGTTCTTCACATCAATCATAACAGTCGCTTTGCCGTTCTTATTTACTCCATCTACAGAAAACTCAAGAACTGCTTTCGTTATACCCTTCTTACTGAGGTCAGGCTTCTGCTTTATGCTTACCTTTACAGAACCGTCTGACGGTATGTTGCTGAACAGAGCTTTGTAATCATCAAGCGTTGGCTCTTTGCCATCTACAACGAGCGGCTTACTGCTGAGTCTCTGTGGTGTAAACGCTATTCCGCCATCTTCATCATCATCTGCTATTCCGTCGCGGTCTTTATCTCTGTAAATCCAGTACTTGTACTTTCTAACCAGCAGCTTTCCGTTCTTCTTTGCCTTGAACTTCAGAGTTACTGTCTTGAACATGCCGCCGTCGCCGTCCCAGTTATTATCTTCTACAACCGGTGTTCCCGTAATATTGGTTCCATCAAAGCTAAGTCCCTTTGGAAGTCCTTCGATTGTGGTCTGCATCTCCGCATCCTTATCCAGGCTCTTAACTGTTGCCGGTTTTATTGGCACGCGTTCAGTCCACTTTGGTCTTCCGGGTTCATCAAGATCAGTTTCGATTACCTTGCTGTCAACCTCCACTTCAGGTAGTGCCGGCTCTCCGCCGCCACCTCCACCGCCGCCGTTATCATCTACAAGATCTTTATCAGCTTCTGTACCTGAGAGCTGGAACTCCACATAGATTGTCTTAGGGGTATTAGGATTCTCGTCTTTATTAAGAGTATATTTTACCTTCTTATTTACAGGTTTTTTATCAGGTGTATACTCATAGCGATGTCCGCTCTTTGAAACAACGCGAAGCTTAACTGTTTCGAACTCGAACGATAAAGGAGCATCAACAATCTGTTGGTCGTCAATTTTACGGATATCAGTAGGATCTTTCTTAATGTTTTTCACCCTGTACCATTTTGAACCGTCAGCACTATATTCCAGTCCGACAATATAATCCTTGCTATAATGTCCAACCAAAATCCTAAAGGTATCATATGAAAGTGATTCCTTGTGAACTACCTTTGCTTTGATTATCTTCTTATCACCGTATGATTTTAAATCACTTCCATTTTTGATAGCTTTGCCGTCCTCATCTGTTATGCTGAGTCCATTAGCTACAAAATCTTTCCACTCCACTTCCTTAACAGAGCCGTCTTTCTTAACAACCTTAACTTTAAGTTCCGAGAAGTCAACGGAGTCGCCTTTATTAACTTCTACTGTCTTGGCCTTTGGCTCAAGAATTGAAATCTCCTTTACATCAGAGTTAGTTTTGTAATCGTTAGCTGATTTATTCGCAGCTTCCTTTGTCGCCGCCGAAATTCCGCTCGCACTCACGGTAGCTCCGGTCACACTGTCAAACATTTTCTTTCCGGCATAGCGGTCACCCATGTATGCCTTTACAGTACGTGACATAATAGATATATCAGACACTGTATTATTTCCTGACAATCCGCTGAGCATACCTACATACTTGTCTCCAAAAAGCTCCTTTACTTTAGCCTTTGGATTCCCGCTATTTCTAATAGCTTCAAAATACTCACGGTATAGTCCCATCTTTGCGATGTTCCAACGTCCGTCCTTGCCTTTCAGGAACGGAAGTAATCTCTCCGCTTTACTCCTAAAAGGACCCATGTCGTCACGGTAGTCAGCGCCTGTTCCGACTCTTACATCGATAATCTCACCACCCTTGACGGTTATATAAGTCTTAATTCCTCCCGGATTATTATACCCGATACCGATGCCGGTGTATTCACCGTCCTTCAGCTTGCCTTTAGGATAGTACCTGCGAAGAGCTTCGTCTACATATGACGGTTCCCCTGTTTCAGGGTTTATAGATGGATTCGTACTATTGCCATTTTCAGGTGTATTGCTGTTTCCACCATTACCCGGTTTATTGGCATTAGTTATATCAGAAATACCGGCTTTTGACAGGGCATCTCTTACAGCATCAATAATACCGCGGCTTGAATAGGTGGCACCGGATACAGTATCTACACTCTTGCCCGGCTTACCTATCAGTCTACTGATTACAGCTCTAGCACGATTAAAGTACGGTGCATCATCGCTGTATGAAAGTATTTCAACATTAACGATGTTTCCACCTGATACAGTTACACGAACACTAATCGGTCCATTGAAACCCTGACCGGTTCCAATGTAAGTTCCATCCTTTAAGTTGGTATTTGCAATGGCAAATGTTCCTCCTGCATTACCTCTTCTGCCATTTGCTTTCCTTGCATCCTTCTTAACGGTTGACACTTTTGCTTTCTGTTTAGAACCCGCTTTACGAAGCGCATCGGCAACAGCTTTCTTGATTGCATTCGACGATATAGTCGCTCCTGAAACAGAGTCAACATCTACGCTACCACTGCTTAGAATCTTACCTATGACAGCTTTTGCTCTGTTGAAGTATTCCGGTGTCTCCATCTGAGATATAACTTTGATATCTGTCAGCTTTCCATCCTTGATGGTAATACGGACAGTAAGAGGGCCGCCGTAACCGGTTGCAGTACCTTCGTATTCTCCATCCTTAAGATTGTCGGTGGAGACTTCTGAGCCTGCAGCTTGTTCATTGGCCTGTTCCTTTGCCTGTTGTTTGGCAATGGAGTTATGCTTATCGACAATCTGTACGGTTGAATACACCATAACTACCGTTACGGCTACAGCCACAATGAAAGCGATAACTCCCTTTATACCAGTTGTTTTCATTATTCCTCCTGTTCCTTAGTATATGTGTTTTAATAGTTTTTGTGTAATTTAGAGGTATTTTAAAAGAGTTAGTTTAAACAAACCAACTCTTAATTATTGTACAGGATTACATGCAAATGTGCAATGATTTTTGAACTGATATTTTACTTTTTTTGGTAAAGTTTAAATTATGTACTGCAACGATTGTATTTTGATACAATAGATTGTTCTATCTTGTATAGCTTCTTCCATGCATACCTAATCAAGAACAAAATCTCTGATGGTCTCTATAACCTTTGAACCGTCAGCCTTAGGTCCACCGTTGTGAATCTCATGGTAATATCCATCCCATTCTCTGTAGATGAAGCTTTCTACATTCTGATTTTGCTTTGCAATTTCTCTCGATCCTTCAACATCACAGATCTTATCAGCGCTTCCGTGCATAAGAAGAGTCGGCTTAGCGTCAGCTCTTCCGTTTGATTCATAAGTTCCATCAAAGAGAGCATTTCCTATATCAAAACCATCAACCGCACACTGCATGGTTATATATGGATGCACCAGCGGATCTGTGTCATAAGACTTAACTATCTCTATATTTCCAAGGTCGCTTGCACTGCAACCGGAAGAAATCGATTTCTTTGGCATGAGCTTCGATCCTGCTTTAACTACGACATATAGAGGCTTTGGAATTGCTCTAACAAGTTTAACCCAAGGTGCCGAAATTATATATTTGCAAGGTAGGTCGTTCTTCTCTCCTCTACTTCTATAGTCCAGACAGATATTTCCGCCCATACTATGTCCATAGAGAACTATGTCAACACCGGGATATCTCTCTGTTGCGAAATCAAGCATCGCAGTAACAACATCGAGCACATACGCTCTAGGTGCAGCGTGGCCACGCTTTCCTTCCGATAATCCATGACCGGGAAGGTCTACTCCGATTACAGCAATTCCGGCATCGTTCAGAACCTTTGCCATCCTGTCGTATCTTCCGATATACTCACCGATTCCGTGAATTATGCACATCACCTTACTCGGATTTTCAACATTCCAGGTGTATGCTACTGTCTTTGTATTTGTACTTTTCAATACTTTATTATCGTACATTACTAGCTTCCTTTCTAATCCTTTTTGATATAAAAATATCCCACAGATGTTTTGCTATATTTCCCTTGATATAAAGTCTTCCCCAAACTATACTTTCCATTAGGCTAAACCGAAAAACAAAAAAGGGGGGTATTTTATGAACTTTCAGTGCTCATTATGCGGAAACATATTTCACAACATAACCTTTAGGGGAGGTTATATCTGTGAAGACTGCTTAAGCTATATTAAATCTGAAGCTGATAGTATCTAGCTGCTTCCATTACTTTAAAACTACTAAATTAGACAGTGTTTAATTAAATCGAATTCACCGAGGTTTATGCCGGGAGGGGAGAGCTATTTTCCCCTTTATTTTTGTCCGGCAAGTTTCTTCGCTTTTTCTATCGCCTTGATGAAGTATTCAGGAGGCTCGCTATCAAAACTTACCGTCTCTCCACTTCGCGGATGCACAAATTCCAGATGTGCAGCATGTAGAATTTGACCGTCTACACCAAATTTATCCTTCTTTGATCCGTATAGTTTATCACCAACAAGGGGATGTCCTATGCTCGTAAGGTGAACTCTTATCTGATGTGTCCTACCGGTCTCAAGTATAGCCTTAATCAGAACTACATTGCCAAAGCGCTCCATAACCTCATACCTTGTTATAGCTCTCTTTGGATTTTCTCCATCTATTGCACGTCTTAACCTATTCTTTTTATCTCTACCTATTGGTCTATCTATCTTGCCACTGTCTTCTCCAAAATTGTTATATACTAAGGCATAATACCATCTTTTGATGCTATGTTTGCTGAACTGGGCTTTGAGTGAATCAAAGGCGAGTTTTGACTTTGCTACAACAAGTATCCCACTCGTGTCCTTATCTATTCTGTGAACTATACCCGGTCTATCCGCCTCTCCAACCTCTCTTAAGTCTTCACCGACATGGTAGAGAAGTGCATTTACCAAAGTGCTGTTGTAGTTACCGGCTCCTGGGTGAACAACCATTCCCCTCGGCTTGTCTATAACGATTATATCCTCGTCCTCATAAATAATGTTCAGCTTTATGTTTTCTGCCTTCGGTATATATTCATCCTCAACCGAAAAATATACCTCAATGCTGTCTCCGACCTTTATCTTGTACTTTTTTTCCTCGCAAACAGCAGAGTTTACAAAAACCTCATGCTTGCTAAACAGCTTTTGAATTTGGCTTCTTGAGAGCTCATCTATCCGGCTTCCAAGGAATACATCTATTCGTTTTCCTCTATCCGAGTTATCTGTGTTGAAAACATACCTGATAATTTTCGCATCCCCCATCTAAGCTACCTCTTTATTAGTCTTATCGTCTTTCATAAAGAAAAGCACATAGATTATCAAAAGTCCGCAGCCACAGACCACGGAAATGTCAGCTATATTGAAAACCGGTGGAAATATTGAAAAGCTAATCATATCTGTCACATATCCAAGCAAAAATCTATCTATCAGATTTCCTATTCCGCCGGCAATTATGCAAAGCAAGGCCACCTTGAACAAGCGGCCCTCAGATTTTAATTTGCGTAAAAAAAATGTAGCTCCGATAATTGCTATAATGGATACAGCAATTAGGAACGCCTGCTTTCCTGCAAATGAACTGAATGCAGCGCCATCGTTTTGAATATATCTTAGTTCGAAAAAGTCGCCTATCACACTTAAGGACTCATTCACACTAAAAAGACTTCTAATCGCATACTTGCTAAGCTGGTCAAAAGACACAATCGCAATTACAAGCAAAATTTCCCACATAATAAATCACGGGGCAAAACGCCCCGCCTCCATCCTTCTTTTAGATTTCGTCTAAATCTTCGACATTACCCTTAGCCTTGTTCTCAGCCTTCTGTATCAATTCCTCGATATCCTTGCTGTTAAGGGCAACTGTTTCCTTTGGAACACCAATCTTGGTTTCCATATGCTCAGGAATAGTCTCGATTACCTTAGTTTCATCAAGGCTATCAAGCTTGTCCTCAGCTTCATCTACATCTCTTTCAAGTTCCTTTAGAATATCACTACCTGCATCTTCCTTGCTTAGCTCCTCTGTGCGAAGCACACTATTTGGGCGCTTTGTCTTATCGACAGGAGAAACGAATAGTTCCTTCTCGAGATCTGATAAAAGATCACTACCTTTGTCCTCTATATGGTCGATTTCGTCTCTCAAGAGCTTCTTATATCTGGCTCTGAACTGCAAAATTTTGTCTCTAAGCTGAGCACTTTCGTTTCCATAATGTGATGCTGAATCCTTGGCATCTCGTACTATCATCTCGGCATCGAGCTTAGCATTCTTTATAATTATCTCAGCCCTCTTCTCGGCACTCTCTGAAATATCCTTCATAAGTTTCTTTGCCGTATCTATAGTGTTCATCACATTTACCTGAGAACGCTTATAGTCTTCGTTCTGCTCCCTAAGATCAGCGTTTTCATTTCTTAACGCAATCAGTTCCTCCTGTAAAGTCTCAATGTCCTCTATGATAAGATCTAAAAATTCATCAACCTCATCAGCGTTGTATCCACGTATCTGCTTGGAAAACTCCTTGTTTTCTATCTCTAATGGTGTAATCATAAAAACTCCTTACATCATAAATTTATATAACACTAAAAGAATTCCTCTCGTCACTATTTGAACTAAAAGTACTGCAACTAATAGAGAAAAATCAAATATACCCGTGTTAAAATGCTTTGATAAAATATTTCTGCATGGGGCCACAATTGGCTCTGTTAGCATAACTACCACATCATAAATTTTTCTTGCATATGAATATGGATCTGCTGCAAACCAGCTGAGTAATGCTCTAGCTACAAGCAACAATACCAGTAGGTTTCCGAACCTGCTTACTGCATAGCCCAAGATGGTGAGCATCTCTTACCTCCATGGGTTCTTATCGTCCACGTCAGCAACATTGCTTATGCTAGGTTGCTGTGCTGAAACTGCAACATTTTCCGGAGCGAAGATGAAGATGTTATTTGCAATCTTCTGTACATTTCCGTTTAGTGCATATGTAGCACCGCTCAGGAAATCAAAAATCTTACGAGCGGACTCTGTCTCTAATCTCTCAAGATTTATAATAACCGGCTTGCGTGCCTTTAGACAGTCAACTAACTTGGTGCAATCCTCATATCCCTTTGGCTCAATCAAAATGAGCTTTAATGAACTTGTATTTGTCACTGAAAACCTCTTTTCTTTTCCTCGGTATGAGCTGGAACTTGACATTCTTTCACTTGTACTAATAGATTCAGGTTTCTTAAAAGAAGGCATAATCTTCGTCTCTTTCTCTGTTTCACGGACGATTTTTTTCTTTGCCTCTTCTAACTCCTGCTCTGTGACAATTTCATCGTCTTCGATTTCTTCCATGCCTATAACTTTCATCAATGAATCTTTAAATCCCATCTGTTTCTCCTTAATTAACTTATCAATTGACTTGGACTGATTTACTTAAATTTATTTTTCCTCTTGGCGATAATTTCTTGCGCCGAAGATTGCTGTACCAACCCTGACCATGTTTGAACCCTCTTCAATTGCAACCTCAAAGTCGCCACTCATACCCATGGAAAGAAATTCGAAATCGACAGCATCTCTTTCATCTGACTTGTATCTGTCAAAGATGTCCTTAACCTCTGCGAAATAAGGTCTGCAATCGTTGACATCCTCCTCAAAAGGAGCAATGCACATTAGCCCTTTAATCCTTACATACTTACACTCATTTACTATATCATCTATCAAAGAATCCACCTCTTCGGACTTGATGCCGAACTTGGATTCCTCTTCAGCTGAATTGACCTGTATCAAAATATCCATCGTTCTTCCGATAGCTTCAGAGCGCTTATTTATTTCCTTAGCCAGCTTGAGAGAATCGACTGAATGAATCATAGCGACCTTGTCGACTATGTACTTAACCTTATTAGTCTGGAGATGTCCTATCAGGTGCCATCTTGCATCACCTACAGCCTCGTACTTGTTGAGGATTTCTTGAACCTTGTTCTCAGCTATGTCGGTTATACCGGCATCGAGAGCCTCGTTTATCTCAGCTGGTGTATGAAGCTTGGTTACCGCGATAAGCTGAACCTCATCCTTGCTTCTTCCCACTCTTGCGCAGGCACTCTCAATCTGAGTTTCTATTTCTAAAATATTATCTTGGATTGACATCTGATCACTTCCCTTACGGACGCTTGATTACATCGGCAAACGGGTCAAGTGTCCTTACCTTATTTCGATTCTTGTCAGTGTAATATGAATCGGAAACGACAACCTTGTTGCCATTCTCACCAATCACATTTACCGGCACAAATTTTTGCTTACCCTTCTTGTCCTTTACATAAACGCCTGTTTGACCTTTAAGCTTGGTAATGCTGCTCTTCTCGAGTATCAATCCCCTGGCGTTAAATGTAGTCAATCTGACAGGCACACTTCTGACTGAACCCACACTATCAAAGTATCTGTTGGACTCTAAGAGAAGCTTGGTCTTATCACCCGACTTACTCACATCAACAACATTCATCTGGATTAGATCGGAGTCCTTCTGCGCAATATCTCTATCCTTCTCAGGATTGAACATCACATCTACAGTAGCGCCCTTCTTATACTTCTTTGCTGAGTTATTGCTTACAAAGGCTACGATATACCAATTGGTGCTATCTACAACTTTAAACAACGGATAGCCCTTGTGCGCTGTGTTTTCCGGCAGTTTTATAGCCTCGAGCTTATCCAGCGACGAAAAGAACTTCTTTCCGGCTGACTTTGCATATTTCAAGGTGAGCTTGCTCTCCATACCATCCACATGGTAATAAACAAGCCCTCCCTCTGTTACCTTGTAATCAGCAACGCTTATCATCTTTCCCTTGAGCTTGTCCTTAACACTCGTAAACTCATCGGATTCCTCAGACTCCTTACCATCACTTACTTCAACAGCAGCAGTTCCCTTCCGCAGAAGCTGCCCCTCCTTAGCTAGACGGTTAAGCTTACCATTGTTTGTGGCCTCATACACATACTCGGTGCGAACCATATAACCGGTAGTGTCGTCATATACCGATAACTCTCCGTACTCAGCCACATAGCTCACCTTCATCAGATTGCCCAAACCGGGTAATACATAGATGATAATCATCAGCAGAATGCACAAAATAGCGAATATGAATATTCCCTTATTTTTCAATCTAACCATACGTATATATTACATCATTTCAGAAATTTTTCCAATACTTTGAGCTCATCTTTTGACAATTCACTACGTTTATTCACATATTGTTCAAAAATATCGGGTCTGCGCACTTTTGTAAGTGCTAGAGACTGTTCAAACTTCCATAATGCAATAAGTTTATGATTACCTGAAACGAGTATATCAGGCACATCCATTCCCCTATATGAGCGCGGCTGTGTGTACTGTGGGTACTCCAGAAGTCCCGAGTAAATCGATTCATCAAAAGCCGAAGCTTCCTTTGGTAGAACATCAGGAACCATTCTCGAAACGGTATCAATCAAAACCATAGCAGCAAGTTCACCACCGGTCAAAATATAGTCACCTATCGAGACTTCCTGCATGTCCCATGCATCAATTATTCTCTGGTCAATGCCCTCATAGTGACCGCAAAAAACAGTGATTTCCCTTTCCCTTGCAATATCCTCAGAAAGGTCCATATCTAATATCTTACCGCGAGGAGACATATATATGTTTCTTGTCTTTTCTGCTCCTACGCTCTCCAGTGCACGAAAAGCCGGGTCTGCCATCAGAACCATGCCGTGACCACCACCAAAAGGATAGTCATCAGCCTTGCAATGCTTATCCTGACTGAAGTCCCGTATATTCACAATATTAAACTCTAAGATGCCCTTATCCGAAGCACGTCCAAGCATGCTGCTTGTAAGCGGCGTAAACATCTCCGGAAAAAGAGTCAAAATATTAATCTTCATTATCTCATTCCTTCTATGAAATTTATGGAAATTCGTCCTGCTTTAATATCTATATCTTTGATAAATTCCTTAACAGCCGGAACAAGTACTTCAGCTCCATCGCAGGTTTTTATCAAATATATATCCTGAGCCGTGTTTTGGATTACGTCTTCAATTGTGCCTACCGGCAAATTATCACCTGCATCAAAGACACTAAGACCAATCAAATCCTTGATATAGTATTCTCCATCATCCAGTTCTGCAAGCATACTCTCATCTATATAACAAGGCTTATCCTTGAAAAGCTCGGCAACATTACGGGTGTCAACTCCGGAAAGCTTAAGTGCCGCTGTGTTTCCCTTCGGTGATCTTACATTCTCAACATCATACTTTATTTCATCCTTGCCGATATATATGTATTCCAGATCTGCAAGTCTCATCGGATCATCGGAAAAGCTGTAGAATTTCACCTCACCTTTGATTCCTATGGCACTCACTATTCTGCCAATCTCAATTTTTTCCATATCTCTCCCAAAAATTTAAGCACATGAAAACAGGCATTTCGCAGGCCATAATCATATGCTCAAATAAAGTTCATAATTAAGTTAAAGGGTTTCACCTTGTTCTTCTGTCACTGTTTCAGCAGCCTCAGCTTGCGGTTCCGATACGATATCCACCGTTACCTTAGTGTTGCTTTTAATAGCGGCAGCTTTTACCACCGTGCGAAGAGCTCTGGCGATTCTTCCCTGTTTACCGATAACCTTACCCATATCATCCTTTGATACCTGCAAAGTTATCAGCATGCCCGTATCACCTGTCGATTCGCTGACCTTCACATCCTGAGGCCTATCGACCAGTGCCTTGGCAATCATTTCTACCAGATTAGTCATTTTAGCACCGCTTTCTTATTCGATGACACCGGACTTCTTAAGTAGCATTCTTACTGTATCTGTTGGCTGCGCACCATTACCTAGCCACTTGTTCGCCTTCTCAGCATCAATCTTAATTACTGCCGGCTCCTTTAGTGGATCATAGTATCCGATTTCCTCGATGAATCTTCCGTTTCTTGCATTACGGGAATCTGCAACTACTACTCTGTAGAAAGGCTTCTTGTGAGCACCTAATCTCTTCAATCTAATCTTTACCATAACTATTTCCTCCTTATTTATATCTCTTTATTTACTTTATATTTCCCCGGATTTCCGGCTAATTGTCTATTTGTTTATGAGCCATCAAAAGCATCTCGCTTTGCTATGCAAGGCTTTTAGAAAAGCCCCTTGAAAAGCTTGCTGCCCTTCTTCATAGCATTAGGATTTGAAAACTGCTTCATCAGTTTCTTGGATTCCTCATACTTGCTTATTACTTTGTTTACGCTGTTTACGGTCTGTCCGGAACCCGCTGCAATTCTCTTACGCCTTGAGGCATTTAGTAATCCCGGGTTCTTACGCTCGGCTACGGTCATTGAACGGATTATGGCTTCCATAGTTCGGAATTCTTTCTCACCTTTCTCTATGTCTGCCTCGCTTATCTTAGCTCCGCCCATTCCGGGAAGCATATCCATAATCTTAGCAAGCCCGCCCATCTTACGAACCTGTCCCATCTGCTCAAGGAAGTCCTCAAGTGTAAATTGGTTCTTACGAATCTTACGCTCCAGCTTCTCAGCCTGTTCCTCATCATAGGCCTGCTCCGCTTTCTCGATTAGTGAAAGCATATCTCCCATACCGAGGATTCTGCTGGCAAGCCGTTCCGGATGAAAAGGTTCAAGCGCATCCGACTTCTCACCTGTTCCTAGGAATTTGATAGGCTTACCGGTTACTTTCTTAGCCGAAAGCGCTGCGCCGCCTCTTGAATCACCATCCATCTTGGTCATGATGATTCCGTCGATTCCGAGCTTCTGGTTAAAACCGTCAGCAGCATTTACCGCATCCTGTCCTGTAAGAGCGTCTACAACGAGAAGTATTTCGTGAGGTCTTACCGCAGACTTCATGCTTGCAAGTTCCTCCATCAAGCTCTCATCTATCTGAAGTCGTCCTGCTGTATCTATAATCAAAACATCAAAGCCTTTGCGTTCTGCATCTTCCTTTGCTGCCAAAGCAATCTGCACGGCATCCTTGCTCTCTCTCATTGTGAATACCGGTGTATTAACCGCTTTTCCGACAACCTCGAGCTGGTCAATAGCTGCAGGCCTGTAAATATCGCAGGCTACCAGCATAGGCTTCTTGCCGTTTTGCTTTAGGAATGAAGCCAACTTACCGCAAGTTGTAGTCTTACCTGTACCCTGAAGACCTACCATCATCAAGACAGTAAAACCTGAAGGTGAGTATGTCAGCTTGCTTCCGGCTCCACCCATCAAATCGATGAGCTCACTATTTACTATCTTTATAATCTGCTGAGCAGGTGTGAGGCTTTGGAGTACCTCGGCACCCAAGCACTTTTCCTTTACTATCGCAACAAATTCCTTAACTACCTTGAAGTTTACATCGGCTTCCAGCAAAGCCAACTTGACCTCTCTCATAGCCGCATTTATGTCAGACTCAGTGATAACACCCTTGCCCTTTAATTTGGAAAAGGCATTCTGCAGTTTATCTGAAAGGCTCTCAAATGCCATAATCATCCTCCATTAACTAATCAAGTTCATCTATCAATTTTGTCGCTTCTGCCAGATATTTGTCCAGCTTATCCTTACTCTTACAATCTATCGAAGCCTTGTTCAGAAGCCCTCTTGCCTCCGATACACAATACCCAAGCTCCTCTGCAAGTTTTCCCCTACGTAGGTAGTCGTCCAATATTCCAAGCTTTTCCTCATATGAGTGAAGCAGGCTCTCGGCACTCCTCAGCGAATCGTATACAGCAGCCCTCGAAACCTCAAGTTCCTCTGCAATTTCAGAAAGCGACATGTCGTCCTCGTGATACATCTCCATCACGCGTTTCTTTTTATCTGTAAGCAACCCTCCGTAGATATCAAAGAGCATACTTGTCTTTGCAAAATCTTCCATTCTCTCTTCCTCTGCCGTCAAGTATTTTAGCTTAACATAGACAATATATCACAATAGAAAAATGGTGTCAAGCAATTTAACTTAACACCATTTGATTTTCTTTTGATTTTCTAGCAGAAATTATTGCTTCTGAACCGGAGCAATATACTGAATGCTGGCCTTGTTACTTTCCTCCAGCATATTGAGCAGTTTGTCGAAACCATCCTCTTTCTTTTCTGAGCTGAGTCCAAAGAGATCCCTTAAGCTTGTCTTCTTCTCATATACTATGCTCTCAAAGCTCACATTTCCTAAATCGCATTCTTTACGCATTGCGTCTATGGCATCATCAAGCGATCCAATCTTATCGATAAGCCCATTTTCCATAGCCTGATTTGCTGAGTAAACTCTACCGTCTCCAAGCTTTCTAACCGTAGCCTCATCCATCTTACGACCATCCATAACAGCCTTCACGAACCTATTATATGAATCGTCGACTAAGCTTTGCATTATGCTTCTCTGTTCATCAGTCATATCCCTATAGTTTGCTCCGATATCCTTATTTGTTCCGGACTTGAAGCTGTATGGCTGAATACCAAATTTTTCATACAGACCTGAGAGATTATATAAAGGACCAACGATAACACCGATTGAACCCGTCCAGCACTCCTGGTTAGCGTATATCTTATCGCCTGCCATAGCTGCGTAGTATCCTCCCGATGTAGCCTGTGAACCGAAATAAACATATATATGTCTTCCGGTGCTCTTCTTATAGTCGAGTAAGGCATTATAGAGCTCCGCTGTCGCATAGGCGCTTCCGCCAGGCGTATTTACACTGAGAAGAATACCTCTGTTGTGCCTGTCCTTTTTCATCTGGTCGATTCTATCTAAAATCCAGTCCTGATTATATCCATCTTTACTCTCACCGTCTGTTATGGTTCCAGAAAGAGCTAAAACTCCAACGTAGTCCTCCCTGAACTCATACCGCATGTTCGTGTTATCCCCTTTGGAAAAAACTCCTGATATAAGAGCATTACACCCTATACCCGCTACGAACATAACCCCCACTATTACCAAAATAATTATTAATCCGGTCTTAAGTCCGCTGTTTCTTCGAACCGGCTGTGGTGCCATATTGAATCCTTGACCGGTGCCGGTGTATTCGTATCGTCTCTGCTGATTTTGACCATTCTGCTGTTGCATAGACCAAGGCACAAATCCACTACTTGTCCTCCTTTGCTGCTTGCCCTCATCATCACAATTTCTGTTATCATATTTATCAAAATCTCTATCGTCTCTGTCCATTTTGCCTCCTTTATAATCCGGAATAAATACACCTCTTCCTAGCAGCAAAACGAGGTGTCAATCCACTGTGTCCATGCTAAATTGAAGCTTATCTCCTATAATTAGTTTTCTCTAGCGTTATCGGAGTTTGATTATTAAGAACCCATACAACCGCAAGCTCACATATGCGATCCAAAATCTCATCAGGCGTACCATGACCTTTGATTTTTGATATTAGAGTCTCAATCTCAGCAAGCTCATCATCTGAAAGCGGATTACCTTTCGAAAAATATCTAGGTAGCGCATCGACCATCTTCCTATATTCTCTATCCCAGTTAACTCCGCCATTTCTATAAAACTCATCAGTTATACGTCCACCTATACGGATAAGTTCACCCTGAACAGTCTTGGCAGCCCCGGAAGAAGGAACCAGATAATCCCAAAGGTAATTAAACTGCTGTCTCCAGGTTCCATCGCATACAATTATAGGCGAAACTCCGTCGTGAACTATCCTCCGAGCTACAGGTTCTACCATAAAGAACTTGTACATCTTCTGAAGAGCTTCATCAACATTTTCTGCTTCTCTCTTACTGAAGTTTTCTCTATGAAACTCAAAGTCCTCGCCAATATTTTTTACACACTCTTGTATCTCCGGTGTAATTGTGTTTCCTGCATTCAGCAGAATCTCAGCAATCTCAACCATCGGAACGGTATATATTCCTCTACAGTTCATCAAAGCGTAGTGAAGTGCATTCCATCCTCTATCGTTTTTGGCGAAAATATCAGCTCCATTTGCAACTAGGAATTTTACTGTATTAACGTGATGGTAATCAGCAGCCATGTGCAAAGGCGTCATACCATACCTGTCAGGTTTATTTATATCTCCACCAAGCTCATAATAAAGCTCTACAATATCGTTTCCATTTGATGCCTGTTCGCATAAAGGTGTTTTTCCATAGTAGTCCAAAACATTTATATCAAGACCCTGCTCGACAAGCCATCTTGCACATTCCTCATTTATATGTCTGTGATGGAGTGCTGTGCTAAGTCCAAAGCGTCCATCATAATATGCATTCAGCTCGCACTTATCATAAATAGCCTTAAAGGCTTCAAAATCCCCTGCCTTAAGTACCTCTTCAAAATTATCCGTTAACGATACCCTCTTCTTCTTTGCCATGGTATATCTCCTAAAATAAACATACTATATTGTGATTATATCAAAATCGGATACATTTTAAAAGTTCCATAATTAAAATAAGGAGACAGCCTGAGCCATCTCCTCTAATCATTGTTTTATTATATTTAAAGTATAGATTGCTTACTTAACTCTCTTTCTGAGCACTAGTACAGTCATCATTGTTGATGCGAAAGCTAAAAGCATAATCATGTAAACTAGTCCTGAAGCATCTCCTGTGTTAACAGCACCTGAACCTGCACCAGAACCTGCTACAGTGAAGCTTGTGCTTGCTGAACCGTTACTGAATCTTACTGTTAGAGTGTGCTTTCCAGGTTTTAGTGTCTTCAGGTATGCTGCCTTTAGACTTATTCTTACGCTTCCGCGACTTGCATCATAGTTTGCTACATCCAGCTTCTTTCCGTCTACCTCTACACTCTTGAAGTTATCAAATGTGTGGCTATCGTCTGTCTTTGATTTAACAACGAGAAGAATATCCTTATCGCCGTTTTTCCAAACAATGTTTGCGCCTTTTTCGAAGTAGTAGTCTGCTGCTGCAGGCTGTACAGGTTGAACAGGCTTAGCTACGAACTCCCAGCTTGCGACAAAGTGCACATCTGCACCGTTTATAATTGCTGACTGAGGGTTCCAACCCTTGAATACCCACTTACCGCCTTTAACTTCAATTTCTTTGTGATAAGGATCCACTACTGCAACATGTCGGTGATCCGGAAGGTTTTCAACAGTTGCCGGGGTAAATCTTGTAACCTCGTAAGGTAGTTCCTTGCCCGGAGTTATTGATTTGTACTCGTGGGTTACCTTATATGTCACAGGACCCGTTTTGATTGTGAACTCAGTCTCGACCTTACCGTCCTTTGTTTCAACCTCAAGTGTGTGTTTTCCGGGAGCAAGTGTGTTTAGGTAATCCTTCTTAAGGTTTAGAATTATGCTTCCCTCTTCAGTCTCGTAGTTCGATTTGTCAATAACCGCACCATCAACCTTAACATTTAGAAGTCTGCTTAGGACTGAATTGCTAACATAGTATGTAGCCTTATCGGAAACTCCCTTGGTATATGTTAACTTTCCGCCTTCAATTTCAACATGATTGTCCTTGTTGAGCTCTCTATTTGGCTTTATTGTCATAGTACCAAGAACGTGTATTTTAATCTTAATAGGCTTTGCTCCGCCTGTTGTATCCCAAGGTGTTGCAGTAGCTGTAACAGTTCCCTTCTGAAGTCCTGTCAGTTTGTGAAGGAATGTTGGAAGTGCACCGGTAACTCCTGATGACTCTACAACCTCTTCATTATCAACTATTCCCGTCTTATCAAAAGTCCAATTGAATCTCTGTTCTGAAGGTTTAATCGGGTCAAAATTGAAGTTTACATTCTTCGTTTCTCCAACCTTTAGTACGATTTCCTCTTCCTCAGCTGCCGCTGACTTCATAGGAGTCTTGTACTCAAGCTTAATTTCGACAATCTTCGATACGCTTGGGTTTGCCTTGCTTGTTACCTTGAACTTAGCTATCCCTGCTTTTACAGGAATGATACCGTTCTTGAACAGCTCCATATATGTTGCGATTTCAGGTGTTAAGGCTTCCCAAGTGACCTCAGTGTTTGAAGCATTCGCAGGCTTAGGAAGAATCTTGTAGTTGTCTGTTCCTTCACCTTCTATGATACCGACATAGTAGCTGCCACCGGTCTTGCTTGACCAGCTTCCTGCAAGGTTGTTCCATGCACTAATCTTATATGTTGTTGGGAGTTTTACATCAAAGTCGGTCATTGCAACAGGCTTAATCTTTGCTCTGAAGGATACCTTTTCGTTAGGGAATTCCTCAAGAGTTGCCGTAAATGTAGCTTCTTGATCTACAGTAATCCAAAATGCACCATTGAATACACGGCTTGTTGCACCGTTACTGATGTTCCACTTAATCTTATTCTTATCAACATCTACATACTGACCGTTCTTCTTAACCTGTACCTTTAGTGAGTGAGGACCCTGTTTCTCTGTCTCAAAAACCTTGGTCATATCCCAAACTGTTCCGTCGATTAAAATCCTTGGCTCAGGCTTCTCCTCTGACTTAGCCTTTACCGTTACTGTCATCGTGTCAGCAATCTCGTTTGGCGTCTCAATTCTTATTTCTGTCTTTCCTGCTGATTTAGCGGTAATTTTAACGCTGTCACTCTTGTTATCAACCTTTACAACTTTATCATTATTTACCATGAAGAAGAATACATCAAAACTCTTTGCCGATGACCAGTTCTCCGGCTGATATTTCAGCTTATCCAGTGGAACATTATATGTTTCACCCACTGTCAGCTCTAAGTTCTTGATTGAACCGTCAACAGTGAAAATCTGCTTATACTCATTATCAAAGTCAGCTCCATCAACAGAGTATTTTATATCTATGCTGTCTCCGTTCTTAAGAGCAACTTCACCTGAAGCAAGCTCAGCCTTGTTCTTCATCTGACCTAGTCCCAGGTTTTTGTTTGCTCCGTTTAGAAAATTATACCATCCCGAGAAATCATCAGTTGTTTTTTTCCCGCCCTTTGTTACGTTAGATATGATATTTATCTTTTCCTTTAATCCCGCAATACTTTTGAAACCCTTGTTTCCGCTGGTCTCATATGCGATATTTGATGCACCAAGCTCTCTCTTGATTGCATCCAGCAAGCTTTCACCGTAATTTACAGTAATCTGCTTTTTTAGAATCTCATTCTTTGCCGTATTAGGCACCTTGATATTACTACCAAAATCATCCTTGAGATCATTTAGTGCTGTTTTGTTTGAAATTGTCAGGTTAACAGTAATTGGTGCATTTGATCCGCTCTCTGCATATACCTTACCCATGCCAGATGGAACTACCACGGTAAATAGCATTGCGAAAGCCAACAAAAACACGCTGATTCTCTTAACCCAGTGTTTTCCTGACATGTTTGTCATCTTATACTTCCTTTCTTTACTATAACGATCTGTAATAACTTAGTGTATTGTAAATATATAAAATATTATTACCGTATTTGATGTGCGGGTGCTGTTTGCCTTGTCCCCATCTTCGATATATGATTTATCCGTAAGAAACCAAAAAATAACGAATCACATAAGCAACCCGTTTACTACTTTTATACTTTTATATGAAATGCTTCGATAACCACGTCAAAACAATTCTCGCAAAGAAGTACCTGACTTAGCCTCGAATCAATCATAAGTGTATACATATAGCAATGTTAATTCACAAAGATGACTGAAACACATCGGCATCACAGTGGCGGGACCGTACCGGAATTTCACCGATTTCCCCTCTTAATTAGCCTATAATTATAAATTGCAAATATTAACTTGTCTAACCTAATAGATTCTATATTTTCTGTGATAAAATGTCAATATTTTAAGCAAAAAATACACATAGTTTGTTTTCTAGTGTTTTTAATAGCTACTTGCTTAGATTAATGCTGACGATTTTCTTCGCCTCATTCAAAAAAGCTTTAACTCTATTCATTGGCAACTTCTCAAACTCACTGCTCTTAAGAGTCTGTCTGTAATATAGAACGCCTGTATCCCTCGCAGTATACTCTGCAATTATCTCAGCTTCTAATAAATCCTTTATATAGCCCTGAAACTCATCTTCATGAATCTTATATAAGGCTGCACAAACGTCAAATCCCTTCATCGTTGCTCTTACTATGCTGATGTATATTTTGTCACCCTTATATGCCCTATTGTTATAGTACGGAACTTTGGCGCTGGATGGAATATCGTATTCACCGGTCTTCTCGTCAAACTTTATCCCTCTGATCAGCTTCTTCTCACACCAGCCCCTAACTGTGGACTCTAACACGTTCTTCTCTAATGCAAACTCTTTGATTGTCATATCTCATACTCCTGCTTTAATGTTAGTATAATATACTCAAAAATAATGTTCTTTCCCACCATTTATATACCGGAAAATGAATTATGTTTATAGAAACTCTTTTTTAATATCTCGGCAGTTAATGCATATATTGATGAAACTCCAAGCAAAGCTAGTAGCACCTTAATAGGAAGCTTAATCAATCCTAAATACATATTTATTGGACTATATATAATCGCTAGCAAAGCCGCGGCTACGCATATTATGGCAATCAGTAATTTATTGCTTGGTCTGCTTACAAAGACCGGTCTTGCTGTTCTAACTATTATCATTACAACCATAGCAGAAATTATTGACTCCAGCATCCATCCGGTATGAAATAATCCTTCATTAGCTTTAAAAACAAATAGTAATACTGCAAAAGTTAAATAGTCAAATACAGAAGAAATAATCCCAAATAAAACCATAAATTTTTTTATAAACTTCATGTCCCATTTTACAGGACGCTTTAGCCAATCTTCATCAACTGAATCCGAGGCAATTTGTAGTGACGGAAAGTCTGTCATCAGGTTTGTCAAAAGAATTTGCTTCGGTAGTAAAGGCAAGAAATTCAAGAATAGACTTGCTCCTGCCATTGAAAACATATTGCCGAAGTTTGCACTTGTAGCTATAAATATGTATTTCAGAGTGTTAATAAAAGTTCTTCTACCTTCGTTTATACCTGATATCAATACCTTTAAACTGTTCTGTAAAAGTACTATTGATGCAGCATCTTTAGCAGTGTCTGCTGCGGTATTTACCGATACTCCGACATCAGCTTGCTTTATAGCAGGGGAATCGTTGATTCCATCTCCCATATATCCCACTATTTCACCTGCCTGCTTATAGGCCATAATTATTTTTTCTTTTTGATTAGGACTTATTTCGGCAAAAATATCTATATCTAAAACTTTCTTATTCAGCTGGCTCAATGAATATGAATCCAGTTCATCGCCCAATAAAATTTTTTCCGGATTAAGTCCTATCTGAGCACCTATATTCTTAGCAATGAGATGATTATCGCCTGTAATCATTTTTAGAGATACACCTAATCTATTCATCTCAGCAACAACATCTTTTATATCATCTTTTAACGGATCTATAAACAGCAATAGACCCGAAAAAATCATATCTTCAGCCTTTTGACTTTTGACATCTATGCCATCTTCTACCAATTTATAAGCAATTCCTAAAACCCTATAGCCTTGACTTGAATACTTATCAAACATATCCAGTATTTGAGATTTAACATCCTCAATATTTCCAACGCTGTTATCTGAGTTTTCGTAGGTCTTGCATACATCTAATACATTAGTTAAAGCACCTTTTGTAACCATTATATTTCTTAATGAAGAATTCCGGTCCGTTCTTACTATAACGCTTAAAAGTTTTGTTTCAAAAGAATATGGTATCTCAGATAGTTTTTCGTAATTGGAAAAATCATCTGTGCGGGTATCCAAAATAGCGCTGTCAATAGGATTAGCATATCCTTCTTGGAAGTATGAATTTATAGCAGCAAGTCTATATATATTATCTGATTTATTTCCATTACAATCTAATGCCCCATCAAGTTTTACCTTCCCTTGAGTTATAGTCCCTGTTTTATCAGAACACATCACTGTCATTGATCCAAAGTTTTCTATAGCATTTAATTTCTTTACTATAACACCCTGTTCAGACATTCTCTTTGCACCTTGCGATAGATTTACACTTATAATCGCCGGAAGCATTTGGGGTGTTAATCCTACCGAGAGAGCCAAGGCAAACATAAATGATTCTAGAAACGGTTTGTTCAAAAAGATATTAAATACAAATATTAACCCAATCAATAAAGTAGTAACATGTAATATTAAATTACCGAAGTCTTTTATACCTTTTTCGAAATCTGTATCTACATCTTTCTCATCTAAAGATGCAGTGATTTTTCCAAACTCCGAGTCCTTAGCAAGATTTACTATCACTGCCTTACCTGACCCACTTATAACATGAGTCCCCATCCAAAGCGAATTTCTTCTATTAGAAAGTGCTGTATCAACGGGTATTCTTTGAGGGCTTTTTTCTACCGGAAAAGTTTCACCGGTTAGACTGGATTCATCCATTAAAAGAGAATTTTCTTCGATAAGTAAACAATCCGCAGGTATCATATCTCCTGTCTTCACATTTATGATATCACCTACTGTCAGCATCACATTATCTATTTCCTCAAACTTTCCATCTCTTAAAACAGAGGATTTTACACTTACAGATGAAAGAAGCTTTTTTACAGCGTTATTTGCCTTACTCTCATGGCTATAGCTCAAAACTGCAGAAATCATAATAATGATTAGTATAATAATACCATCAGAGTAGTCTTTTAAGAAAATGGATAAAACAGCTGCAAAAATCAGTATAATAATTATAGGACTTTTAAATTGATTTATAAACATCTCTATTTTTGAAGAAGACTTCCTCTCTTCTAAAATGTTTTGTCCATATTTATCTGTTCTTTCCTCTGCTTCTTGGCTAGATAAACCATTTTCATCGGTATTTAGTTCTTTTAGCATATCTTTTATTTTATATGTCCAAAATTCTTTCATAACGCCCTGCACCCTCCTTATGCTTTCTCTGTGAGAATTATTCGCTTAATTTTTGAATTGATTTTACATATTATTCTCAAACCATTTTTCGAGTTCATCAAAACTATAATCTCCCCTTAATGCTATTCCATCTTTTATAATAGAATTTTTGCATTCCCTTTTGTAATCTTCAATCATTCTGCCGAAGCCACCTCCACCATGCGTACAAAAAGGAATGATTGTCTTGCCGCTTAAATCGACTGACCTTAAGAACGATAAAACCGGTGGGGCAAAAGTTTTGAGCCAATTAGGAGAGCCTACAAAAATCACATCTGTATCCTCTATTGGTTCAGCTCCCTGAAGCAGAGGAGGACAATATCCTTTTTCAATTTCAGCTCTCGCTTCTTTTACTGCTGTATTATATGAAAAAGAATAAGGTTTCTGAGGTTTGAGTTCTCTCAAATTTCCATCTGTAATAAGTGCAATATCTTCTGCTAATCTTCTTGTTATTCCTGAATATGAATAATATACAATTAATGGCTTCATATTTGCTCCTTCTTAATAATATACTTTGCATTTTTTACTCTTCAAAACTATTTATAGAAATCGACTTTTGCATCTCCATTTTCAGACCTTACGTTGTAGTATTTTTTATCTTCCTTAAACTCCCTAGAATAATCCGACTCTTCACCTTTTAGCTTAGCATGTATGTCTCCGTTTTTTGATTTAGCTATTAGACTGCGTAAATCCGCCTTAATTGAAACATCTCCATTATCCAGGTATGTTTCAGCTAAATAGACTTTGACATCTTCAATAGACACATCACCATTTTCGCTATGCACTGTTATTGCTAAATCTTCATTGTTTATTGATTTGATGGTGCTATCGCCATTATCGTTTAAAACATTAAGTACTAATATATTTTTGGGTACCTTTACGACGGTCTTCTTTGATGAGGTGTTAAATAAAAAGCCAAAGATTGAGCTTTTTTGCTTGCTTTTATAAACTACTTGACCTAGCTCATCCCTAGGTGCATCACTCTTTCCATTCCCGTAGTATGTTATGTGTACCATATTATCATCTGATGGCTCAACTATTATATCCCGATTCCCCTCATTTATGTACACTTCTATGGTATCAGGTGATGAGACGAACTCCTGCTTTGATGAAACAGATTTATGTATCAATAGAAAAGCCATTCCTAAAAGTACTAGTACAATTACTATTATTGAAATCACTGGTATAAATTCTTTATTTTTCATTGTAGTTGTAGTTATCCTCCGTAAACATTATTCTAAGCTTTTTATTAAATAAATCTTTTGCCTGATTTTAGGGTTTAATTCCCTAACTACATTAGTCTATCTCTTCCCATCCTCCTGCCTGAACATCATATTTTGCAAACTCACCGGTATCCGTAAATTCAGATGCCGTCATTCCCACTTCAAAAATACAATCAAAGTCATAAGAAGTCGAAAAATATAGAGCTCTGTCCGTCAAAAATGCTTCTCCAAAACCGGCATGTTCAAATATTTTCCCGTCGCTGTTATTCCCTACCGGCTTATACTGATATTTCAACAAGCGGTTTTCCAGTGCCGACTGCTGTGCCATCGTGAATTTCTCAAGATTTTCCTCATTTTCGAAGAAGTCCGGTTGTGCAGACTCCTGTTCTCTCTGCTTTGTTCTAACAGAGTATAAAGATATTGTATAACTCATTTATGCTCCTTCCTCTAAATCAAAGAAAATTTTTCAATCATATCAAGCAAAATATTTGCTATATCAAATTCTTCGTTTAATAAATCGTCAAAATCACTTTCAAACTCCTCTTGTCTCTCATAAATCCACTCTAAATTTTCCTTTGCTAAAATATATTCTTGTTTCAAAAAATAATATTCTCCGAGAAAGCAACGGGCTTGTGCGACTGCAACAATGTCATCTCCGATTTCAATAGCTTTTTTCATGCTGCAGGCTGCATTATCCATATCGCCTTTTTTTATCTGCAACGCAGCTTTTGTTATAAATAGTTCAGCATTCATATAACATCCTCACAACTCAATTTATCATTCACTATTTAAACTCGATAAATTCTGAGCAATTTTGTTTAGAATTTGTTATCTGTCATATTTAATTCTAAAATTTCGCTTATTGCCGTCACTGTAATTACTCATTCTAAAGACAAACTTATTGTATTTTTTGCAATAAATATACATTATCATACACCCTATAAACATTAGTGTTATTGAGAGTGCTGCCCCTTCCAAGCCAAAGTTTTTATCAAAGGCAAAACTGCTTGTCGCGGAATTTACATCCATTATAAAAATGGAATATTTAGATACGGTTCCACTATTTGGTAGCCCTAATAGAATGTTTTGTGTAAAGTTCCATGTTGTATGACATGCCATAACAAGCCAAATGCTGTCAAATGCACAAAACATCAAACTAAAAAACACACCGGAAAGTAGTATATCTATAAATCCGGCAGCTGATATTCCATTATTTCCTAAGTGAAGTACTGCAAACAATATTGAATTTACTATTATTGCAAATTTAATATTGATATATCTATTTTTCAATCTTTGATAAACAAATCCTCTAAAGATTAATTCTTCGCTCGAAGACTGAATGAAAACTGCAATAAATAATAGAATTAGGTTACCTATTTCAAACTTGTAAAAAGTAAGCTTAATATCACCGTGTAAAATTGCAACTGCTGCACAAAATCCATTCAATACAAAGCCAATCAAAAAACCTAACATCAACATTTTAAAATTATTGCAAGTCATGTTATATTTAACAGAGTTTAAAATCACTTTATTATTTTCTTTAAAAATTATACAAAACAATATAAATGCAATCCAAATTCCCCAAAAATTAGCGTATATATTAAATGTGAATTTGAAATTATTATTGAAATAATTCGGAAGAGGAAACGGACCTGTGAAACTTGAAATAAGCTGTCCCGCAAATAATAATCCGACCCCTAAAATACATATCCATATTAAGTTGTCCCTTAGCAGTTTCCTTATCGATTTCTTCATATGTTTTTCAACCTTTCCGAAGTAGGCGATACTCGATTAATGTCTTTTCTTTTAGAATAATAGGTATACTAAAAACTATAATTTCTGCTAATACTGTAGCAAGTATATCATATAAATCAAATCCTGCACCGGTATTAGTAAATGGTAATAATTCATTAACAAAAGACATGAATATAACAACTATACATATATAAAATAGTACTTTTTTAGAAAACTCGATATTTAGGACTTTGTTCTCACTGAATACAGGACTAAAAGCTTGTTTTAGCATAGCCGTGGCAATCCATGCTCCTCCAAAATTAGGCATAACGCAAAATATAGGTATAATCGAGTTTATCGAATAGTATTTTCTTAGAAAAATCGTTGCTAACCAAATTAAAGTTCCTAAGACCGCCATGATTTCAATAGAGCTTATTTTCAAAGTTCTTTTATTCACATTTACCAACTTCCCATCAAATTCAAATTTTATAATCCTTATTTTCTTTCGGTAAGCATCTGTGATGTAGATATTTTATAGAGTTCTTTTCTCAATGTTTCAACCTGCTTGGCCATATCTTTGGTATCATCTTCACCTATTAATTCACTGAGGTCATATTCTAGTGGATTTTGAGTAAAATCAAGCAAAGCCTTATCCATAGCATTGAGTTCCTCTGTTGTTGCAATAATGCGTATATTACGCGACGGTGCGTCGTACTCGTCAAGGTCATGAAGATTTACAACTTTGTTTACCTTGCACTCAAGCAAGATTGCAGCAATATCGGTAATCACGTCTATTGCGAAGTGAAAGTCTGTTTCCACACCATTAGAGTGAGTAAATCCAAGGTACTCTACTGTCTGTCGAAAGTTCCAGTTCAGCTTATCTAAACCTATCTTATCAAATATTTCGCTAAGCGAAATCTCTTCTTTCTTCTGATCTTCCAAAAATGCCACAAGGCTCAAGCTGTCATCAGATCCTCCTATATACTCTCCCCAATATTTTTCTATATACATTCCTTATCCTCCGTAAATAATTTTACTTTTTAAATGTGCTATCCTTGTCTTCTGTTTGTGTTTTGGCGAAATAACTCGGATAGTTCTTTTGTGAGCAAGCCTTCTTCCTCAAGTTGGTTTACAAAATTCTCTTCATATCGTTCAAAATCCTCTGCACAACCTACATTATCTGCAAGAAGTAACAATGCTTCGGGTAATATCTTTGATTTTTGATTTTTCAAAAGCTCATTCTTTATATATTCACAAAGTCTATCTAAAATCTCATAGTTTTCCTTGTCCGCCTTTTCAAAATCAGTATCCCAGTCTATAGAATCAATTCTATTTTTAAAATAAATTAAATCTTTTTTATCCATTTCTCTCCAAATCATACTTGTTTCAGTTTTATAATATTATTATATAACATACCATCCAAAAATGGTATTATGAGCTAGAGGCATAATGTACAAAGCCGGAGGCGTAATGGAGGAATTAGGTATGTTTGATACTATCGACTTTAATATTTTTTGGAAAGAAAGCGACTACATAAATGAAGTTTGCACCGGTGAAGCTCTAACGGATGAAATGGTGCGCGAAGCAGAGGAAAGACTTGGATACAAGCTTCCTGAATCATATATAGCACTAATGAAAACGCGAAACGGTGGCAAGCCACTAAAAACTGTTTGGTTTGATGAAAAAAATCGATATCGTGTTGATGTAGAAGAAATCTTCAGCATATCAGAAGATAAAAAGGATTCCCTATTTGGAACCTATGGCAATGAGTTTTGGTACGAAGAATGGGAATATCCTAGAGATGTTGGTATTATTATAGCTGACACAATATCAGGTGGTCACGAAATGATATACCTGGACTATAGAGATTGCGGCAAGAATGGAGAACCAAAAGTATCGCTCTGCTCAGCAGAAGACGACCATGAGATAATTGTACTCGCAGACAGCTTTGAGGAATTTATATTAGGGCTTACTCCTTTGGAAGAAATCCAGTATTAGAAAATATACTTTAACGAAAACCAAGAAGACCGTAACTATCATGCTACGGTCTCATTTTATTTGCAGGACTAAATGACGTACCAAATCTCGCGGTGTGAAGCCATATTTTCATCCTCCATATACCTTAGAGTTCTGCACTTCGTAAGGATGGCGTCACTCACAAAACACTTTGTATTCCCCGTATCCCTTGGCATCCATCTCTTCATATGGGATGAATTCAAGACTGGCACCGTTAATACAATACCTAAGTCCGCCTTTGTCTTTAGGACCGTCTGTAAATACATGCCCTAAATGAATATCCGAATTTTTGCTTCGTACCTCGTTTCTAATCATCCCGTGACTTTTATCAATTTTTTCCTTCACCTTGTCACTTAAAATCGGTTTTGAAAAGCTGGGCCATCCGCAACCGTAATCGAATTTATCCTTAGAGGCGAATAAGGGTTCTCCGGTGAGTTTATCTACATAAATCCCTTTGCGGTACTCCTCGTTTAACGGACTGGTAAAAGGATGTTCCGTTGCTGAATCAAACATGACCGATCGAGAAAGCTCGTCCAAGTCATTGATTGTTTTCTTTTGGATGAGTTTTAAATCTTCCTCTATCAAAGGTTTTTTCGCCAAGCTTAAATTTATATGGCAGTATCCATTTGGATTTTTATCTAAATAATCCTGATGATATTCCTCAGCCATTACAAAATTCTTTAATTTTTGAGACTCTACCGCAAGTTTTTCATGCTTCTTTCTTTCATAATCCATAACTTTTTCAACAATCTTCGCATCTTCATCCTTTTCATAATAGATTCCGGTACGATATTGACGCCCTATATCATTACCCTGTTTATTGACAGAAGTTGGATTGATAATACGAAAATAATGAAGCAGAATTTCCTCCAAAGAGATCTTGGAACGGTCATATTCCACTTTTACTGTCTCAGCATGATCCGTGGACTTAAGATGCTCATAATCAGTATCTTTAGTCTTACCATTGGCATATCCCGTTTCAGTATTAACCACGCCGTTAATCCTTCGGAAGTATCCTTCCACACCCCAAAAACAACCTCCTGCCAGGTAAATAGCCTTTTTATTCCCAGGTAAAACTGCCTTATCTTTTTGTGTATTTCCCATACTTTCTTCCCCACTCTTACTACAAGCTGTTATAATAAATACAATGCATATTAAAAATATAAATATAGCTATTAATATTGTTCTTTTCATAATCTATGTCTCTCCTTCACGGCCTAAATCAAAAAACCTTCATGTTTTGGAATACCCAGTTTCAATATAGTTAAGCGATTTTTTGAAACTTGAATTGTCAAGTCAAGCGCAATGAGATTGAATAATAGGCCTCATAAGGAGTCAGTATTTTCATTTGTTCCACGTTGCCATACTAGTTGCATATAAGTCCAAAACCTGTCTGTACATAACTTTTTCTGATGAACGAATATCACGAATTCTCTCTAAAAGTTCTTTCCAGTATGCTCCACCACCCAAATTTTTCAGGCGTTCATCATCCATTGTAAAGCCTTTGATTATATATTCTTTCAGCCTTTCGGTCGCCCACTTTCTGAAGTCATTAGCAATTTTGGATTTAATCCTATAACCAAGAGAAATTATCATATCAAAATTATAAAAGGGAATATCTCTTGAAACATTACGATTTCCCTCTTTTCGAACCTGTCGGAAATCCCGACAGGTTGAGTTTTTATCCAGCTCACCTTCATCATAAATATTTCCTATATGTTCTACAATATTCGTCCTTAATGTTTTGAATAACTCTGCCATCTGCGGTTGTGATAACCATACCGTTTCATCAGTAAAATTAACATCTATCCTAGTATTTCCATCATCAGCAGTATATATGACAACCTCTCCATGAATCTTTTCTAATTCTTTACTCATCTTCAAGCTCCTCGTTTATTTGGACTTGTGATATATATTAGTATACTTATTTATATAATGTAATTCAATAGTTATTTCTAATTTTTATCAGAATTTCCCTTTACTTTTAGTATGCAATTTGATATAATAAAATATAATAAATATAGGAGATTATAATATGAATAATAAACCTGTATCGGAACGGTTGAAATATCTTCGTTCTATAAATCATGACCACCGGCTTAGCCGGTGGTTTGTACTGCCCCTATAAGGGGCTTTTGCCAGCAACATCTCAAGATGTACTGAATTATTCACCAACCGCACATCCTTTTCTACAAGCCCTAAAGGGCTATTTATTTTTCTTTCCTGTGAACGGATCTATATACTCTTTCAAGCTTATCTGGTCCTCTGCTATATCTTCTTGAAGTTGTGTACGTATGTATTCCTCTATTCTTTTCTTATTCTTCCCTACTGTATCTACAAAATAGCCTCGACACCAGAAATGTCTATTTCCATATTTATATTTTAAATTTGCATGTTTATCGAAAATCATCAATGAGCTTTTCCCTTTGAGATAACCAACAATTTGGGACACACTGTATTTTGGTGGTATCTCTACAAGCATATGTATATGATCAGGACAACATTCTGCTTCGATTATTTGTATTCCTTTCCTTTCACACAGAAGCCTTAATATTTTCCCTATGTCTACTCTTATCTTTCCGTAAACGACTTTTCTTCTGTACTTTGGTGCAAACACTATGTGATACTTACAATTCCACGATGTATGTGATAAACTATTCTTATCCATTTTGGATTACCTCCTTGTTTTGATATGCGGTTGGTGACCACATTTATCTTAACATAGGAGGTATCTTTTCGCTAAAGCCATTTAATCTCACCGGCATAGCCGGTGGTTTATTATTCATCTCACATTCGTTCGATGAATCGCTGCTAAAGCAATACAATAAAAAAACACAAAAAGAATTTGCTGAGTTTTTAGGAATACCTCAGCCTTCTATGTCTGCATATGAAAATGGAAAAAATAATCCTACAATAGATGTGCTGATCGATATTGCCGATAAATGTAAAGTATCTTTAGACTGGCTTGCCGGAAGAAGTGACTATACTTTTGCCCTTTCAAGCATGAGAGATTTTGTATTATTTATGTATGAACTGGCAATGAAAAAAGAAATCGGATTTGAAATAATTGTGGAAGATAAATTCCACAATAATGACATTGAAACAGATGAAAATAAATGGAATGTTAAGCTTGTGTTCTATGGTAATGATAAAGAACACGCTTTTAATGCTGATGTATGCAATATCTTAAAGGAACTATCGGATAATCTGTTTGACTTGAAGTCCTACTCTATTACAAAAGAACAATTTGATTCTATGAAAAACAAATCCTTAGAGTATTATTCTCTACCGCTAACACAGAAAGAATTTGAAGAACTTTCAAGAGATGAAATTCTGAAAAAGAGAATTGAATACTTGAAAGAGAATAATTTAGTGTAATTTAAATACGAGGAGGAGATTCTTGAAAAAAGTAAAGCCTGATGATTATTTTAATAACGGAATATTTGAAATGGCAAGATTTGGTAGACACATGATTTTGAGAAACAATATGTCTACTAAAAAACATATTGAATATGAAAAGTATCTTAAATCCGAATACCCTAAACAAATTTCAAAAATAAATAATGAAATCAAAAAAATAAGAGAAGAAATTTCAAAATGTGATCCAATACAATTACTTTCTTTTTCTGCTGACAATACATTGATGGGATTTATTAATTGCTTTTCCGAATCTGAAATCAGTAATGACCACATAAACAGATCAACAGAATATATACAAAGCATTTTTGTTTCTTCTCCACAAACTAAAATAGAAACAGAAGATACAGATCCTAGTGAAAAATTTTATCAAATCATTAATGAAATTGATAATCTACATTCTATGATTAGGCAATTTTATTTTTCTTTTGCCGCCAACATAAAAGAGCTATATCCAGACATAAATGATTCAACTATTGAACTTATGATAGAAGCTCAATTAATGTACTTAGTTAGAGGACACAGATATCAGATTTTTGAGTTGGAATATTATGAAAGTTTATTGACGGAACATAACGATATATTTTTAGAATTATTTGATATATGTTCAAAAGATATAATTAATGGAATTAAAAATCTTCAATACTCTCTAACACAGGGAAAATTAGATGTTTTTAAGTCTTTATATAATCTTTTTGAAGATTTTCAGTCTAGCAATAAAACTATTGAAGAATTTTCACATGAGAAAAAAACTGAACACTATGATATTATAGATAAATGTTTAGGTGCAAAATTACGAAATGTTTATGAAGTAACCGGTTGGCCAAACTCGCTATTAAACGAATTATCTTGGGAACTAAATGACCACCACCTCAATTTTTATGATGGAACTGATTTTTCAGGATGGCCTGTTACATATTTGCCGGTTTTTAAAAGACCATTTATAAAAATAGATGAGCAATACTATTGTTTTGACTACTATGTTTTTATAGATAATTTTTATAGAGTAATCCAGAAAACCATTACTAGACTGAAACCACAATATAACTGGAAAGATAAACAACAAGTAGCTAGCGAAAAGATGGTAGAAAATATTTTTAAGTCTATTCTTCCTAACTGCTTAACTTTCACATCAAATTATTATCCTATTAATAATGCTAAGAAAAAGTTTGCAGAAAACGACTTAATAATTATATATGATGAGGTACTTATAATAGTTGAAGTAAAAGCGGGCTCATTCGTATATACATCGCCAATGGAAGATTTTGAAAATCATATAAAATCATATAAATCCTTAATAGAGAAAGCAGACCATCAATGTAAAAGAACAAAAGACTACTTACAACAATATGGATCAGCAAAAATATTTGATCAAAATTACAACATCAAATCAACTATAGATATGAATAGGGTTTCTAAAATATATATGCTTTCTGTAACTATTGATAATATCAATACATTTGCAGCCAAGGCAGAAAAAATCAGTTTCTTAAATCTAAATGATTCTACAATCAGCATTGGAGTGGACGATTTAATGGTATATAGAGAATATTTTGATTCACCATTAACTTTCTTGCATTTTTTAGAACAGCGAACACTGGCAACTAAAGAGCCTAAATTAACACTAAATGATGAATTAGATCATCTAGGTATGTACATAAAACATAATTACTATACTTTAGAACTTCAAGATACTAATGACTATAGTAGAATCAATTTTTATGGATATAGGGCTGATTTAGATAACTATTTTAGTAAACTGTACCACCCTCAACTTAATCCAGTAAAACCCACTCAAATTCTTCCTGATATATTTTGCGAAATGATAAATTGGTTAGATAATTCAAATATATCAAAACGAGCTTCAATGGCAAACTACTTATTAAATTTCTCTACAGAGGCAAAAAAACAATTATCTGAATCAATTTCATATGTAATTAACAAGCAAAATTCTTCAAAAGAAACGATTCCTATACACGTAGCCGGTTTAGGTAGCAACTCTTTAAGATATACTTGCTTTATAAATCAAATAAATATTTCTAATTTCACAGATAAACAAAAAAGAAAATATACTTTGGCTAATTTGCTTAGAGATAAAGATGATGATAGGTGCTTAATAGATCTATATTTTAACGAACAAAATAAAATAGAAAAAATTAATATTAAAAAACTTCGTAAAAAAGATATTTTAGATACAGAACTAGATGACATAAAACAATTAAGTGATACCATTGCTAAAAATAGATTTATTCAGTTTAATAGAAATCACAAGAAAAAAATAGGAAGAAATGATTTATGTCCATGTGGCAGTGGACTGAAATACAAAAAATGTTGCTTATTAAAAAATAAATATATTTCAACATAGAGAAAACGCTAATGAGTCAGATTCGAATTGATTCATTAGCGTTTTATATACAATAATAAAATCTGCAAGCATTTTGCAAGCACAATGCTCACAAAACGGCTATTTATAAAGCTTTATAGCCTGTTTTTAACTATTCCATTTCGATTGTTCCCGGTGGTTTACTCGTCAAATCATAGAATACGCGGTTTACGTGTTCTACTTCGTTTACGATTCTATTCATTATCAGCTGCAGGGTTTTCCATGGGATTTCCGCCGCTTCTGCTGTCATAAAGTCTGATGTTGTTACTGCACGAAGTGCAATCGCATAGTCGTAGGTTCTGAAGTCGCCCATTACTCCGACCGAGCGCATATTTGTGAGCGCTGCAAAGTACTGATTCACCTTCTTATCAAGGCCTGCCTTGGCAAATTCCTCTCTCATTATGGCATCTGCATCCTGGACGATTTTTACCTTCTCAGCGTTTACTTCTCCTATGATTCTCACGCCTAGTCCCGGTCCCGGAAACGGTTGTCTGTAAACCAGCTGTTCCGGAAGTCCAAGCTCAAGACCTACTGCTCTTACTTCATCTTTAAAGAGCATGTGAAGTGGCTCGATGATTTCCTTAAAATCGACATAGTCAGGAAGTCCTCCCACATTGTGATGACTTTTGATTACTGCTGATTTTCCCAGTCCGCTCTCGATTACGTCGGGATAAATTGTTCCCTGAACGAGATAATCAACTGCACCTATCTTCTTAGCTTCTTCCTCAAAAACTCTAATGAACTCTTCTCCGATGATCTTACGCTTTGCTTCCGGCTCCGATACACCTGCGAGCTTTTCGTAGAATCTTTCGCTCGATTTTACATGAACGAAGTTAAGGTCGTACTCGCCCTCATCACCAAATATTCTTTCAACCTCTTCAGCTTCATTTTTACGGAGGAGTCCGTGGTCAACGAATACACATGTTAGTTTTTTCCCTACTGCCTTTGACAGAAGAACAGCTGCAACAGATGAGTCCACACCTCCTGAAAGTGCGCATAGTACCTTTCCATCGCCGACTCTTTTCTTTATCTCTTCTATTGTGTTTCTTGTGAAGTCGGCCATCTTCCAGTCGCCCTTGCAACCGCAAACATCATAGACGAAGTTTGACAGCATCTGCTGACCTTTAATACTGTGCGTAACCTCCGGATGGTACTGTACTGCATATAGCTTCTTCTCTGCATTTTCCATAGCAGCAACCGGACATTTGTCGGTATGTGCGGTTACAACAAAGCCTGAACCTAGCTCTGTAATCATATCTGTGTGACTCATCCAAACCACAGTTTCGTTTTCTACACCACCAAATAAAAGGCTATTATTACATATCACCTTTACATCCGTCTTGCCGTATTCGCTCGTTGTTGCAGTCTCTACCTTGCCTCCTGTTGAGTAAGCCATAAGCTGAGCTCCGTAGCAGATTCCGAGAATTGGAATACCAGTCTCAAACAAAGCCTTATCGTAGTGTGGTGATGTCTCATCGTAAACACTGTTAGGACCTCCGGTTAGAATTATTCCCTTAGGCGCCTTTGCGATTAGCTCCTCTATCGGAGTTTGATAGGATAGAACCTCACAGTAAACTCCGCACTCTCTAACCCTACGTGCTATAAGCTGATTGTACTGCCCTCCAAAATCGAGGACAATTATCATTTCTTGTTTCATCTATTTCTTGTATGATTATATCATAGGCTAAATCATACTCTCCTTTCCATTTTTACTGTCTGTGTCATAATACATTTAGATACTGTGGACTTTTTATCTATTTCTGTAGCATTGACTACTTGATAGGAGTGTATTGCCGCTACATTATCTGAAATGTTTATTAGTTGGATGTTGCCGGAGGCTTTGCTTTCCGAGTACTTATATCGATCAAGTTTACGAGGATAATTGTAAGGTGGATCTGACAGTATCAAATCTTTATGAAAGGAGGCGCTTTCAATGATATATGTTGGCATTGATATCGCCAAGCTTAATCACTATGCCTCTGCCATCGATTCCGATGGTGTGGTACTCATCGAGCCGTTCGAATTCTTGAATGACAATGCGGGTTTTTACACCCTCTTATCCAAGCTCAATTCCTTTGAATTGGATGACATCATCATTGGTCTTGAATCCACTGCTCATTATGGCAACAACCTGGTTTCTTTCCTTGTCACCAAAGGTCTGCACGTCTGTGTCATCAATCCGATACAGACCGCCACTTTGCGGAAGAACAATATCCGTAAAACCAAGACGGACAAGGTCGATACTCTGGTAATTGCTAAAGCCGTCGCATTGATGGATCACCCAAGATTTGTTACTCTGTATGATATTGCTCTCATGCAACTGAAGAATCTAGGGAGATTCCGGATGAAGCTTGTTAAGCAGCGTTCTCGCACCAAGATACAGCTCACTGCTTACCTGGATCAGGTCTTCCCTGAACTCCAGTATTTCTTCAAGTCCGGTATTCATCAAAAGACGGTCTACGCTATCCTAAAAGAGGCACCCTCTGCTACCCGGATTGCTTCCATGCATCTGACTCATCTTAAGAACCTTCTTGTGTCTAATTCCCACGGACACTTCAAGAAGGAAACGGCCTTAGAATTAAGAGTTCTGGCACAGAAGTCCGTCGGCACTGCCGACAGATCTCTATCCATTCAGATTACTCAATCTATCGCCCAGATCGAGCTACTGGATAGTCAACTTGATGCGGTAGAGTCTGAGATGAAAGACATTGTCACATCTCTCGACTCTGTTATCATGACCATACCGGGTATCGGTCCCATCAACGGGGGAATGATTATCGGTGAAATCGGTGACATTAACCGCTTTTCCAAGCCTCGCAAGCTGCTTGCCTTTGCGGGTCTTGACCCATCCGTTTACCAATCCGGAAACTTCATTGCGAAGAAAACCAAAATGTCAAAACGGGGTTCTTCCGCCCTTCGTTATGCCCTCATGAACGCTGCTCACAATATTGTGAAGTACAATCAGACATTCAAGGAATACTATGATTCTAAAAGGGCCGAAGGCCGTGGCCATTACAATGCTCTTGGACATTGCGCCGGCAAGCTTGTCCGTATCATCTACAAGATGCTTAAGGACGATGTGGAATTTAACTTAGATTAGATTCCATCCATATGATTTTTGAGGCTTCCTGCTGGGAGGTCTTTTTAAGCTGCGCTTCTTTCTAAATGCAACTTATTCTATTTTCTTCTGAAATTTACCTTGACTTTTCATAGTTGGTCTCCATTAGTTTATAATCATAACCACCGGCTAAGCCGGCGGTTAATCGTTCATCTCTCTATCGTTCGATGAACCGCTGCTAAAACAATAAAATAAAAGTCGGCAGTTCATACTTGACCGCCGACCTTGCAATCTATCTCAAGACGTTTTGACTTGAATCTCTCAAAATTACGTCGTGTGCACCACCCTCGACGATGGATGTCGCAGAAACGAGTGTAATCTTTGCTTTTGACTGCAGCTCATGGATGCTGAGCGAACCGCAGTTGCACATTGTAGACTTCACCTTGTTTAGCGAAAGCGTTACATTATCGTGAAGTGAACCGGCATATGGGACGTATGAATCAACACCTTCTTCAAACTTCATCTTGTTGTCAGTGTTTTCGCTGCCCAAATCGTATCTCTGCCAGTTTCTTGCACGGTTTGAACCCTCACCCCAGTACTCTTTAACGTAGTTTCCGTTGATGTTGAGCACGCTTGTTGGTGATTCATCAAATCTTGCAAAGTATCTACCCAGCATGATGAAGTCAGCTCCCATTGCAAGTGCAAGTGTCATGTGGTAATCATAAACGATTCCGCCGTCTGAACAAATTGGGATGTATATTCCTGTCTCCTTCATGTACTCGTCACGAGCTCTGGCAACCTCTATTACTGCTGAGGCCTGACCACGACCGATACCCTTCTGCTCTCTGGTGATACAGATTGATCCGCCACCGATACCGATCTTGACAAAGTCTGCACCGGCATCTGCAAGATACCTGAAGCCTTCTGCATCGACAACGTTTCCGGCTCCAACCTTAACTGTATCTCCGTAGTTTTCACGAATCCAACCGAGAGTGTCCTTCTGATATTCTGAATATCCCTCAGATGAGTCGATACAAAGAATATCTACACCGGCCTCTATTAGCTTAGGAACACGTTCTGCATAGTCACGGCTGTTGATACCCGCTCCAACTAAATAGCGCTTGTGATCGTCCAAAAGCTCGTTAGGATTGGACTTGTGGCTGTCGTAGTCCTTTCTGAACACGAAATGTGTGAGTCTCTGATTTTCGTCTATAATTGGAAGTGCATTTAGCTTGTTCTCCCACAAAATATCATTAGCTTCTGACAGAGTGACACCGTCCTTAGCATATATCAACTTCTCGAATGGAGTCATGAATTCACTGATTTTAGTGTTCTTGTCAAGCCTGCTAACTCTGTAGTCACGGCTTGTAACAAGACCGACAATCTTACCTGAAGGAGTTCCATCCTCCGTAATAGCTATAGTTGAGTGTCCTCTCTCCTGCTTGAGGGCGAGAACATCTGCAAGAGTCTGATCCGGACGTAGGTTACTGTCACTTCTTACAAATCCGGCCTTGTATGACTTAACCTTGCGTATCATCTCAGCCTGACTCTCTATTGACTGTGAGCCGAATATAAAAGAGATTCCGCCTTCTTTAGCCAGCGCAACTGCCATAGTGTCATTTGATACAGCCTGCATTACTGCTGAAACCAGCGGAATGTTTGCACGTATCGATGGCGTTTCTCCCACTTTATACTTAACTACCGGTGTTGATAAATCAACATTTTCCGGAGTACAATCCTTGCTTGTAAAACCCGGAATAAGAAGGTACTCATTAAACGTCCTTGATGGTTCATCGATAAACTGCGCCATGTTGAAGCTCCTCTCTATTTATATAAAATACTCTTGCCTAAAACTAACATAAAATTACTTTTGCAGACTATTTTATACCTTTTTGCATGCTCTTACAATGATTTTTTACTTAAATCTAAGCGATTTTTTCATTATTTTTTGATACATGATTTTATGTGTTCGTAAGCAACAAAGTGTATTAAATAATTTAGTAGTATTCAACAAATCTATATTTTGAAAACTGCCGTAAGTTTAAATGCATCAAAGAGATAAAGCTATTTGATAGATGAAATAAATCCTTCAAGCCCTGCTTGACCCAAAACTCTTATTCTAGGAAGCGCTGTCTTATCGTCGCCCTTTTCTACCTTGCCGTACTGAGTCGTAAATGCACAGCTGATACCGCAGTTTTCTATAGCTTTCTTGCCGTCTTCCGTAACGTCCCCGTAAGGATAAGCAAAGGCATCCTTGTTTCCGACCATGGCTATGGCCATATTTAGATCCTCTTCTATCTCTCCAAGTGACATCGCACTGATTCTACCGCCATGACCTATGTTTCCTCCGGCTCTGTGCATATCATATGAGTGCGACTGGTAGCACACGTATTTACTACGGTCGGCTTTGACAATGTCAGGACCGTATCTCGTTCCGATAAGAAAGCCCGTAGCCGGAATCTTGTACTTGTTGAGTAGTGGAATACCGTAGTTCAGGAAACCGACCTGTCCGTCATCAAATGTCAAAATAACACTCTTCTTAGGGAGCGAATGCTTTCCGTCTATATAAGCTGAAAGCTCTGCAAAGCTTGGATAGTAGTAGTTGTTATCCTTGAGCCATTTTAGCTGTTTCTCAAGCTCACTATCTAATATGTAGTTCGAATCAAGTTTGCTGGGAGCATCGTTTCCTGAGAAAACGTAGTGGTACATCAAAACAGGAATACCTCTATCATTAGCATCAAACTTATCGGCCTTTACGACCTTGACCGTACGTGTCGCCTTGCTTGCTGCTCTGTCTGACTTGGCAATATACTCAATCCTGTATTCTCCGGGTTTTGATGTATCAACGCTACCCTTGATTTTGATATTTGTTACAGCACCGGTTCTGTCATCAAGAGCATAGGCACCAGGTTCAACGTAGTCCTCGCCTTCTTTTACAAGAGTTACTTTGCTTCCTTTTAGACCTATCAAAAGATGTGCAGACTCTGGGTACTTCTTCAGAAGTTTTTTATCGTTAAGTTTAAAATCGCTGTCATCTATGTTATTTGATGTTGCAAGGCTCTGCTTGTTATCATCAGTCTTTGCCTTATGTACACTCTTCTGAACTTTCGATAAAGCAAACACTAAAATGAACAGAATGGCAACTAAGGCCACAAGAAGTATCATGCGCTTTGCATACCTGGATTTCATTTTACATCTCCCTTAACATCATATCTTGAAAAAACCGGCATCAAGCGATGTCGGTTTGAAAAGCATTTTTACATTTTATTAGAACTCAGAGTATGTGAAATTAGGAGCCTTAGCCATGCCTGCAAATATCATGTACAGGTAAAGCCCCACCATGATTCCGAAGAAAATTCCTGCATAAATCAGATAGTTCTTCGATGCTTTATTTTTTATTGCTACTGCTTTTCTCTGTAAAAAATTTGTAAGCCCTTTCATTGATCTCAGTCCATCCTTTCCCAGCAGGGTGGAACACGTCCTGTAAGAATCCTGCTGTGTAATCTTTGTTATAAAAACTATACCATTTTACGTCGTATTTGTCAGCAATTTCTTTAATTTGACCCGGAAGTACGCTTCTTGCTTCCTTTCTGAAGCCCATATGATCATACCATTTGCCGTTAATTGGAAGTAGAACCAACATTACATCTACATCCGATTCCTTGCAGACCTCGAGGAAAAGCTCAAGATCCTTATATTCAGGCGAGTCCTTTCGGAACTTCCTTTCCTTCATTTTGTTCTTATTGCTCTTGTCGACATGAGCAAACTTTCTATTGTATGTTCGGTTAATTATTCCGTAAGGGTTATTTGTCGCCTTCTTAAAGTACTGTGCATCAGCCTGCTCCTTATACTCATCCCAGTTAGGAACCTTACCGTCAACATGCTTCTTAAACTGCTCATATTCTTTCTGTCCTTTGAGTCTCCACGTACTGTTGATGTTTATGCGTTCCCTTTCGTTCAGAACAGTTTCTCTCATTTTGATGTATGCTCTGTTTACCGGACTCAACTTTCCGTCTATGTAGTAGTTTGCGTACATCTCAACGTTTGCACGAGTACCCTTATCGTTTGCCAAAAGCTCTATCGTTCTGTTTGCAATCTTCCTCTTAAGGTTCTTGGAAAGCTTAGGATTTTGCATCAAAGCGATAAACTGTGTCTCCGAAAACCTGACGGAGAAGGCGTCCTTCTTGACCCCCTGATTATCAAACCAGGCCGGTGATAGAAGTAACACAACCTTATGTTTCTTCATCTTCTCTGATACGGAACCCAGCGTAATAGCATGGGATAAACTCTGATTATATGCAGCACCTATGCACATTACATCTACACCCATCCGTCTAAACAGCTTAGTCGGATGGTATTTGCTGTTTCTTCCGTGTTGGAATTCGGAGGATCCCATCATCATTACGGTATCCTTACCGATATTATCTGAAATTGCACTGTATGATAAATCCTTATACAAGTTAACCCATGTACCGAAGCCTTTATTGTTGCTTATACTTCTTGCCAGTGTAAAGTGCAATATCAGTACAACTATGGCAAAACTTGCCAGTGCAATGAAAAACGCTTTAATTTTTTTCATTATTTAAGTCTCGCTCTAACCTGCTCAATAATCTTTGCCGGTGTGTCCATCTGCTCTCTTGTGAACTCTGACGGTGACATTACGATGCCAAACTCTTCCTCAATATTTACTAGGAGTTCAGTATAATCGAGTGAGTCGATGAGTTCCTCCTCAAGTAAATTTATATTCGGATTTTCTCTTACGATTTCATCTCCACAAAGATCAACCAGTAAATCTAAAACTTTCTCTTCCATTTTTTCTCCTATCTCTCTATATCATATTAAATTAGAATTATATCTATTGCGGATTCGTAAACAGCTGATTCAGTCTTCCTGAGAAAATCAGGAAGCCGAACATTACCAGATTCAATGTTATGAACCAACTTACGAATTTATATAGCATTTCTTTCTTATGCTTCTTATGGAACTTGGATTTCTTTTGGTATACCTCAGTAATCGATAGAAGTATGCCGTGATAAAGGCCATAGGCGATATACTGAATATCGAGACCGTGCCAAACACCCATTATTCCCATATTGATTATAAAGCCAATTGATGCACCTGTCAGCCTGCTCTTAAACCACTTGCCCTTGATAGCCTTCATCATGAATCTGGAGAAAAGAAAATCTCTAAACCAGTACGAAAGACTTATATGCCATCTATCCCAGAAGTCCTTCATATCCGTTGCCAGGAACGGTTTGCGAAAGTTATCCGGCAGTTTTACTCCAAATATGTAGCCTACGCCTACAGCCATCAAACTGTAACCGGCAAAGTCGAAGAACAGATATCCACCATATGAATACATGTATACGATTAGATTAGGTATTCTATCTCCTCGACCGAGCCATATCAGAGACTGATACAATCCGGCTGCAAGTACGAATTTATATATCATTCCCAGACAGACCTTCATAAGTCCATCACCCAACATCTCGATGTAGGCGTCCCTTCCCGGAAGTTCTGTGAGATCTCTGTGGAAATCTCTGCTTCTCTCTATCGGTCCCGATAGCAAGCTTGGGAAAAATATCAAAAAGTATAGGAACTCAAATATGCTTATATCTTTAATCAGTCCATCGTGAATTTCAATTATCATCTGTATGGACTTGAAACTCATGTACGAGATTCCTATAAATGCGAATATGCCTTTGCCGACACCCGTAAATGATGTAATCTTCCAAATTACCAGTGGCATCAAAGAAAGCGTTATAAACAGATAGTATAACTTATTGTTCTTAATTCCACGTGTGCATATCATCTGATAGCCCTTGACTATGACAAGTTCCAACAAACAGTAGACTGCCATATAGGCTATAGCAGTCGGCGTTTCCCTCATCGTCAGGTACACCATCAGGATACTAACCAGAAAACCGTAATATTTCTGGGTTTTCCCCAAATATCCGAGCACTATCGTCGGTATTGCAAGCATTATAGTTATGTAGAAGAAGTACGATCCCCCAAATAATGTCATTAGCTTCTTCCCTCCATAAGCTCAGTAAGTTTCTTTCGATCTGCCTTTCCGTTTGCCGTAAGAGGTATATTGTCAACAAATACGATTCTCTTAGGGACCATGTATTCCGGTAGGAACTGTTTTAGAAAAGCCTTTATATTCTTAACCTGTGCATTCGACTTGTCATCAAAATGGCTCACTACAAAACCCTGTAAGTATTTTACCTTTCCATCCTGCATTCTTGGAACAACTACAGCAGATTCAATCTCCTCCATCTTAATAAGATTACTCTCTATATCTCCAAGCTCAATTCTGTATCCGTGTAGCTTGACTTGAAGGTCGATTCTTCCTCCATAATATAGAATGTCTCCCTCAAAATGTCCTGCATCCCCGGTCCTGTAGCAAGGCTTTCCATCTTTTGAAACAAAGAAAGCCTTAGCTGTCTTTTCAGCATCTCTGAAGTAACCCTTGCTGACTGTATCACCCTTAATTATTATTTCTCCGTTAGACTCGTCTATGAGAATCTCCGTGCCGGGCTTGCATCTCCCTATCGGAAGATCTTTATCAGCCAAAACCATCTCTTTATCAATCTCTATATCTGTCACAGCTACTGTAGACTCCGTAGGCCCGTAAGTGTTTATAACCCTTGCCCTTGGGAATCTCTCAAGTAACTTCTCTGCAGTTCTGTTTGTCAGCTTTTCACCACAGAACAGGAAGTTCTCAAGCTCAGGCATTAGCTTTTCATCAAAGCTTCTGTCTGCTAGACACATGTCTGCAAATGAAGGTGTTGATATCCAATATTTAACCTTGCTCTTGCCCAGTTCTGCAAGCATATCAGCCATCGAAAGCTGTAATTTTTTATCTAGGCAGAATATACATCCACCTGTAGCAAGCGCAGTATATACATCCATAACCGAAAGGTCAAATGAGAAAGGTGCTTGATTTAGGAATCTTGCTCCCTGCTTATCCTCTACGCTTCCGCCTAGACCTGCCGACCAGTCTGTGAATCTGCTCAGCGCTCCGCAGGAAATCTCTACGCCCTTAGGCTTGCCTGTACTTCCGGATGTAAATATTATGTAATATGTATCATCTTCATCAAGTTCAAGCTCTACCGGAATATTTGTTTCTGCATTTGCATTGCTTACAAGATTATTGAGTTCGCTTCTCTCTACTATCTTTGCCTTGCCCTCCAGACAGTGTCCCTGCTCTACAGCAAGCACAAGCGGATTCTCAATCACTTCGGCTATATCTGAAATTCTCTGCACCGGAGTCGAAACATCGACCGGACAGTATGCTCTTCCCGATCTCACACAAGCGATAAATGAAATTAGCATCAGAGGGTCCTTGTGACCAAAAACCATGACAGGCGACTTATCACTACCCTGTATCTTCTCTATCTCTACCGCTAGCCTGCCTGACCTTTCCCAAAGCTCAGCATAACTTATACTCTGCTCAGCTGATATCATCACCGGTGCATCAGGCGTATTATTTACATGTCTGCGTATTTTATCTAAAATCAGCATATTTTCTCCAAATATTTTATGATTCTTTCACTCTATATGTCAATCATAGTATATCATATAAAAACCTCGAAAAAACGCTTGTCATCAATGTTTAAAACTATGTTAAAACTATGTTAAAAATATCTTAAGATTTTTTACCTAAAGAACAATTTTCCTCTTGTCTTTTGACTTTGCTCTTCTATATAGGACGAATTTTCTCCCTATTGCCTGTACGAATTCTGCGTTAAGCTTCTCTGCCAGCTCGTTGCATACAAGCTTAGGTTCAAGCTCAGCACCCTCCTGAATTGATACCTTTATTATCTCGTTTGCATCAAGATAATCGTCTATCGCCTTGATTACATTCTCGGTAATTCCGCTCTTCCCTATGCTGAATACTGCACTAAGCCCGTTTGCTATGGACTTTAGCTTGCTTCTCTGCTTTCCTGTTATCATTTTTCCTCCTGCTTGATCAATAATTAGTTTTGCTCATCAAAAATATAATAATCTTGCGTTTTACTAATGCTTATAATATTGTATACTATTTATAGAATGTTTCAAGTCTAAGTGACGAGTACACTCCTTAATAAATAATATAAGTCATACAAAGTGCCACATACCTGTAATGTGGTACTTTACTTTTTTGATATCCGACGTTATGCGGCGACTTCCCTGTAAGTCTTTTACTCTAACACGCCTGACTTTTTTAGGTAAGTAATAAGTTCCTGTCTATCGTTTTTAATCTCACCGGAAATAACCTTGTCTAAAAGCATCTCAAGTATTCTGCCTACCTCCGGCCCTTGAGAAACACCTAAATCTATCAAATCATTTCCCTTAAGTACCATATCCTTTAGTGAAAAGCATGCTTTCTCGGCAATTATCTTCCTTGCACTATCTTCAATCTCCTGCAAAATCTCTTGCCTGTATCTAAATTTTTCTGACTGCCCGAAGTTATCCGCCCTCTTTATATCCAAAAGCGCAAAGAATGCTTCCTCACCTAATCTTTGCAGCATTCTTTTGATTATGCGATCACTATTTTCTATCTGATGGTCGTGGTATTTTATGAGTATGCATACCTGCGAAATTGTCACACTGTCGTATTTGAGGCGTTTCAGTATTTCCTCAGCCATTTCAGCGCTTTTGCTCGCATGCCCGTAGAAATGTCCCTCATCGTCGCTTCCAAGTTCAAAGCAAAGCGGTTTTGATATATCGTGAAACAAAGCTGCAAGCCTGAGATTCAGCCTTGCCTGAGTGTTGTCTACAACTCTTATAGTGTGCTCAAATACATCATACACGTGATGATGATTTCTTTGATTGAAACCTATACAAGCCTTTAACTCGGGTATAAAAATACATAGAATGTCCTTATATTCCCTTAGATATTTGCCGGGTTTATTCGAAAGCAGTATCTTGTTAAACTCGGATGCTATACGCTCCTCGCTCACCTTTTCTATCATGTAGCCAAGCTCGTGTATAGCTCTTCTCGTCTCAGCCGCCACATCAAAACCAAATACCGCAGCAAACCTTATCGCCCTGAGAATTCTAAGTCCATCCTCGGAAAATCTCTCGCTCGCCTCACCTACAGTTCGAACGAGCTTATTTGCTATATCTTCTTGTCCTCCAAATAAATCTACAAGTTGCCCATTTATCCTATAAGCCATGGCATTCACAGTAAAGTCCCTGCGTCCCAGATCTTCTATTACGCTTCCGGCAAAGTTCACGCTGTCAGGATGTCTCCCGTCCGAGTATCCTGACTCACTCCGAAATGTCGTTATCTCTATGGGCTCACCCTCTATCAAAACAGTAACGGTCCCGTGTTTAAGCCCGGTCGGTATCACCTTAAAATCTGCAAATACACCCATGACCTCTTGAGGCTTAGCAGAGCTTGTCACATCAAAATCATGAACTTCCCTACCCATTAGTATATCTCTAAGGCTGCCGCCAACAAGATAAGCCTCGTAGCCGGAGCCCTCAAGCATCTCCATGGTAATGATGGCTTGCTTTGATATCCTTTCTCCAATATCTATATAGTTATTTTTTTTATAGTTATCTTTCATCTTGGATTCCTTTGTATAATAACTAATATTTCTCGTGGTTTTGCTCTTGCTTTAGAGTGGTTTTGCTCTTGCTTTAGGGCTTCTTTGATAAAGCACAAAGAAGATGTTATAATTTTACCATAACGCTTTAGGAGGTGTTAAAATGAAACTTGGATTCCATACCAAATTCTCATATGGAATCGGCGGTGCCGCAGACCATGCGATTTACACTTTAATAGGCACCTATCTATTGTTTTTCCTGACATCAGTAGCAGGCATAGAGCCGGCCTTTGCCGGTACCATCGCAGCCGCCGGACCTATATGGGAGTCATTTTGCGGTCCTATTACCGGCTTTGTATCCGATAATATAGATACTAAATATGGAAAACGTAAACCTTTTCTTATTATAGCAGCAATTCCGCTCGCTGTTACGGTTTCGCTGTTATTTACTGCATTTGATTTCAGTACTCATGCGAAGTTCATCTACTACATGATAATGACTCTTCTATGCTGGCAAGCTTTTTCGATGTTCTTCGTTCCATATATTGCTTGGGGTTCTGAGCTTACTGACGACTATGACGAGAGAACCGAGCTTCGTTCTTTCGCCTATGTCGGAAATCAGTTCGGTATGGTCATCGGTATGATTATGCCGTTATTTCTGGTCTCTTCCTTTATGGATTTAGGTCTAAGCAAGACTCACGCATGGTCAGCCGTAGGAAGCTTGATAGGGGTGCTCTGCTGCCTTGCACTTCTCTACTGTGCATTTAGCATCAAAATAAGCGATAAGCCTACTTTTAAGAAAAATCCTCATCGTGAAAAGATTTTCACGATGAGGAAAATTGCTGACATGTTCAGGGAATACCTTGAAATCATAAAACTGAAGCCTGCGAAGTTCATAGTATCGGCCAGCATGCTCTATCTTATCGCAGATATTTTCTTCTGTTCTGCCATAGTCTATAACTTCAATTATAGACTTGGTCTGAGTGCTACAAAATCATCGCTTGCACTAGTTGTAATTGCGGTTTCCGGTGCGCTGATTGCACCTTTTATATCGAAGCTGTCTGCTAAAAGCGATAAGACAAAAGTCTTCAGAATAGGAATATTTACCTCAGGCGTGCTTCTTATCATCATGGGAATTTTAGACATAAGAACCTTTTCCGCCTGTTGCCTCATGTGCGTGTTCTATACCCTTGCAAATATCTGTTACTGGCAGCTTATGCCTTCCATGCTCTACGATGTCTGCGAGGCTGAGGCACTTGCTTCAGGAAGCCACCACTCCGGTCAGGTCATCTCAACACAAGCACTCTCAGAATCACTTGCAAGCGCTATAGGAACTCAGTTCCTTGGTCTGATACTTCAGTTTGCAAACTTCAAAGACGATCTGGCGGTGCAGAGCGAGCTAACGGTACGATGGATAGGCTATTGCTCAACCATTATCCCCGGTCTGATATTCATAGCAGTGAGCCTGGTCTTCCTAAGACACCCTATAAACAAGCGCTCATATAGCAGGATTTGCCTTGCCTTGGAGAAAAGAGAGGCAGGTGAAAATGTAGATATGAACGAGTTCAAAGACATATACGGTGAGAAACTCGGCGGTGTCAAAGAGATTTAATCCTCATAAGCACGATGGAGCTATACGTGAATATAGCTCCATTTCTTTATTTAATATACTGTTCTATAAACTCCTTAAAACCTTCTGCGTTCATTCCACCAACCTTCATACCGAGTATCTTGCCTTCGCTATCAACTACGTAGCTTGTTGGAAATCCTTTTAGAGTTGAAATCAAGTTCTTATCAAGATTGTTGTCCGGAATAATCATCTTGTATGTTAGATTATTTTCTTTAATTAGCTCCTTTGCAGTGTCCTTGGCATCATTACCATCGGAAACGATTCCAACCACTCCTACACCCTTAGCCTTGAGTTCAGAATAAGCTTTCTGAATTTCGGGAAGCTCGTTTACACAAGGTCCACACCAAGTTGCCCATACATTTACCAGAGTTACTTTGTTTTCCTTGAAAACACTATTATCAACCTTGTTACCGTCTATATCTTTTGCTGAAAATTCGGGTATACTCTTCAGTTCACCCTGCTCTGATACCTGACTTCTGCCATCATTACTGTTTTTGGATTCTGTGCTATTTCCACCGTCGCTGTTTCCACAAGCTGCTAAAACGGTCGAAACTACCAGTGTTGCTAAAAGCACTAGAATTTTTTTCTTATTCATCAATATACCTTAGCGCAGCATATGCTGCTCCCTTTCTTATTTTTTATATCTTTACCCCATTTAGTGCATTTTCTCACTTTTATTTTTTTGAGCCACCTTTGTTGCCTTACCTACAAGTGAATTAAGTGCCCCGTAGTTACAAGCTTTGATGCAGGCGCCACATCTGATACACTCCGCTGAATTCAAATTGCTTCTCACATCTATATCCATCTTACAGCTCTTCTCACAAAGACCGCAGTCTGTGCACTTTGATTCTTCAAACTCGAGCCTGAATATGCCAAGCTTGTTGAACAGCCCGTAAATTGCCCCAAGCGGGCAAAAGTATTTGCAAAACGGACGATATATGAATATGGATGATATTATAAATACAATAAGTATAGATAGCTTTATAAAGAATATATTTCCTATGGTTTCTCTCAAAAACGGATTCTTTGCAATAAGTGGAAATGCAGCCTCAATTGTTCCCGCAGGACAAAGATATTTGCAGAAATATGGCGGTGCCATGCCAAATTTATTAGTTAGAAACATTGGCAATGCAATAACCATGACAATCAAAACAAGGTACTTGAGATAGCGAAGTTTGGAATCAACTGATTTGCTCAACTTAAACTTAGGTGTTGGAATTTTAAACAGCAAATCCTGTATAAGTCCAAAAACACATAAAAACCCGCATACAAGTCTACCCAAAAGTGTGCCAAAGAGCATCAAAAGTCCCATCACATAAAGTGAAACCGTGTATTTAGGCGAGCCTATAATCGCCTGAAGTGAGCCAATAGGACATGCCCCTGCAGCGCCGGGACATGAATAACAATTCAGCCCCGGAACACACACAGCCTTGCTGTTCCCCTTATATATTTGCCCATCTAGAAATCCCTTAAAATGTGGATTTGCCATAGCGGCAAAAACAAATTGAAATAGAGTTCTCTTGGTTTCCGACCTTCCAACTCTGCCTTTAGAAAAGTAATTTGCCCTGCTAAAAAATTTCATTATCCAATACCTATACACTCAAGACATATCTGTCCTGCCTTTTGTAAAACCGAAAGATGCTCATCACGCATAACTCCTACATATATCATGGCTATGGAGCAGCATACAAGCAAAGTACTTATGATTAAATTCTTATGCTTATTCATCCTAAAATTCCCTTATATCTGCAGTACTAAAAGCGATTACCTTGGAAAGCTCATCCAGACTCATTTCGACCTGATACCCAATTTTACCTGCACTGAAAACTATCCTGTCGCATGATAGTGAACTTTCGTCTATAACCGTTTTAAAAAATTTCTTCATTCCTATAGGTGAACATCCACCGTGAACGTAGCCGGTCAGTGGCAGAAGTTCCTTTGATTTAATCATCGCTATGCTCTTTTCACCTACCGCATGCGCAGCCTTCTTTAGGTCGAGCTCGGCAGACACAGGTATAACAAATACGTAATGCTCCCTGCTCTTACCCTCCGTCACCAAAGTCTTAAAAACAAAGTCGGGATTCTGACCGAGCGCCTCGGCAACCTCGACACCGCTTACCGCTCCTGTTCCATCATAACTGTGACTTACATAATCTATCTTCTTTTGATCGAGGATTCTCATCACATTTGTCTTTTCATGTTTCTTCATTATATCCTAACCTAAAATAAAACTATCCAATGAATATATAATTTACAAGTATAACATAAGTAGCTGTTCCAAGCACTATAGCCATTAGACTATTTTTCTTCCATAGCTGCACTGCTACAGTCACGAGTATGGCAATCAACTCCGGAATTCCGTGAAACGACCCCATGATTCTCGTCTCCTTGAGGCAGTAAACTACCATCATCCCCATTATCGCATAAGGCAGATACTTGCCAAGATACTCAATGAGTACAGGTGTCTCCTTACCCCTGAGAGCCAAAAACGGAAATGCTCTAAGAAATAGAAGCGAAAGAGCCATGACGGATACGAGTGCCAGCGAGTAAAAATCAATGTTCATCTATCAACCGCCTTCCCGCAAGCAAAGCCATAACCAAAATAAGAAGTGCAGGAAGAAGGAAATTCTCCCTACCGAAAACGCATAGACATACAATCGTCACTGTTACACCCAAAACCGCAGGGATATGCTGCTTACAACTCTTCCACTGATCAACAAATATAGAGATAATCAGAGCCGTCAAAGCAAAATCAACACCCTTAAGCTCAAGCTTAAATCCAGTGTTTATCATTGTGCCTACAGCACATCCGAATATCCAATAAATGTGATTCAAAAGAGATACTGAAAAATAGTAGTTATGAGGCTTCATCCCATGCGGAACCGTGCTCGAACATAGAATTGCAAAAGTCTCGTCCGTTATAGCGAAGATTAAATACGGCTTCTTCCATCCGCTTCCTCGATACTTATCAATCAGAGAAAGTCCATAGAACAGATATCTTGCATTGATAGCAAGAGACATTACAAGAGTAGTCAAGATAGAAGCACCGCTAGCCATTAGACCAACACCGACTTATTGCATGGTTCCGGAAAACACAAAAATACACATCAAAATAGCCCATCCAACACCGTAGCCGGCTTGATTGAGCATAATTCCAAAGCCTATCCCCAAAACCACATAGCCTGTCATTATCGGCAATGTACGCAGCAAAATCGTCTTAACAGCTTCCCTACTCATGTTTATATCGTATCATCAAAAAACTATAAAAACAAGGATTCTAAAATAAAAATACGCACCATAAAATTAGATGAAAAGTTCAAAAAATAAAGAGAGCTGAACTTATAATTCATTAAGCTCAGCCCCTTACAATTTGTACTAATTAGATACAACTCAAATGCTTGACATTACATCATGCCCATGCCACCCATGCCACCCGGCATAGCAGGTGCATCGTTTTCGTCCTTGATATCTACAATACCGGCCTCTGTTGTAAGAAGCATTGCAGATGCTGAAGCGGCATTCTGCAGCGCAGATCTTGTCACCTTAGCCGGGTCAACGATTCCGTCTGAAATCATATCTACATACTGCTCGGTAGCTGCGTTAAATCCAACGCCGATCTTCTCGTCCTTAACAGCTGCTACAACTACGCTACCTTCAAAACCGGCATTTTCGGCAATCTGTCTAACAGGCTCCTCCAGAGCTCTTACGATGATTCTGGCACCTGTCTTTGCATCGCCCTCAAGCGACTCAGCATATTCGTGAACCGATGGTATTGCATCTGCAAGCGCTGTACCGCCACCTGCAACAATTCCTTCCTCGACTGCAGCCTTGGTTGCATTGAGTGCATCCTCAATTCTGAGTTTTCTCTCCTTCAGCTCAGTTTCTGTAGCTGCTCCGACCTTTATTACTGCAACTCCACCTGAGAGCTTAGCAAGTCTTTCCTGTAGCTTCTCCTTGTCGAATTCCGAGTCACTCTCGTCGATAAGTTTCTTGATTGATGTGATGCGTGCTTCTATCTCAGACTTATCACCGCCTCCGCCGACGATAACCGTTTTATCCTTGTCAACCTTGACAGTTGCAGCAGTTCCAAGCAAATCAAGCGTAGCTTCTTTAAGGTCGTATCCAACTTCTTCGCTCACAACCGTACCGCCTGTGAGAATAGCTATATCCTCCATCATAGCCTTTCTTCTGTCTCCGAAGCCCGGAGCCTTTACTGCAAGTACATCTATGATTCCTTTGAGTTTGTTGATAACAAGCGTTGCGAGAGCCTCTCCCTCAACATCCTCAGCTATTATCATGAGCTTTCTTCCCTGCTTTACAACCTGCTCCAGCAAAGGTAGAAGCTCCTGAATATTAGATATCTTCTTGTCTGTTAGAAGAATGTATGGATTTTCGATTACAGCCTCCATCTTGTCTGAATCTGTAACCATGTAAGCTGATAGATATCCTCTATCAAACTGCATACCCTCTACGACGTCGAGACTTGTTCCAAGTGACTTGGACTCTTCAACGGTTATAACTCCGTCCTTGCCTACCTTCTCCATTGCCTCAGCAATAAGAGCGCCGATTTCCTCATCAGCTGCTGAAACTGAAGCTACCTGAGCGATGCTCTCCTTAGTCTCAACCTTCTTAGCATTTGCCTCGATATTCTCAACTGCCTTTGCAACCGCTCCCTCAATTCCTTTTTTTAGAATCAAAGGATTTGCACCTGCTGCTACATTCTTGAATCCTTCTCTAATAATGATCTGCGCTAGGAGAGTAGCTGTAGTTGTTCCGTCACCTGCAATGTCGTTTGTCTTAGTAGCAACTTCCTTAACGAGCTGAGCGCCCATGTTCTCAGTGCTATCCTCCAAATCTATATCTCTGGCAATTGTTACACCATCATTTGTAATAAGCGGTGAACCGAAAGACTTGCTGATAAGAACGTTCCTGCCCTTAGGTCCTAGTGTAATCTTAACTGTATCTGCTAATTTATCAACGCCTGCCTGAAGCTTTCTTCTGGCGTCTTCTCCATAAAAAATGTCCTTTGCCATATTATACTCCTATCCATATCTTATTTATAAATTTACTATTTTACTGTTGCCAAAATATCCGACTGGTTCATAAGTGTGTACTCTTCTCCATCGAATTTGACATCTGTACCTGCATACTTTGCAAATATAACTTTATCTCCTACTCTTAGCTCCATAGCTTCGTCCTTAGTACCCGGACCTACCTCTAAAACCTCAGCCATCTGAGGTTTTTCCTTTGCTGAGCTTGTCAATATAATTCCACCAGAGGTCTTCTCTTCCGCCTCTAACTTTTTGATTAAAACTCTTGCGCCAAGCGGCTTAATTCCTACACTCATAACTACCTCCTATATTCATAAAAATTAAACGCTTTAAATTTGTTAGCACTTGTTGTGCTAGAGTGCTAACCCGTATTTTATTGTATGACTTTCCCCATACAATGTCAATGGTTTTTTCGAATTTTCAGCTGAAGTACACAAATGCACTACATTATAATTTTTATGGTGATATTTTAATAAAAATAGATTTCTATTTCTTGTTTTCATCCAAATTTCTGATGTAATAGAACAGATATTGCTGAGCAAATCCGGAAAGCTTACCGAACTTTTCACCGGCAAAACTTTGCATCCCCTTAATATCATTTTCATCAAAGCCATAAAGCCTCGCCATAACTCTCTTTACCCATACATCTATAGGAAAACTTTCAGTATCATTCATACCGAACAGACTTATACAGTTTGCAACCTTAGGTCCTACCCCACAAAGTTTACTTAGTTCCTCAAAGTTTACAGGTAGACCATTTTCACATACGGTCTTTGCGCTCTCTATTAGATATCTCGATCTGTATCCGAGCTTTATGCTCGCGAGATCATCCTGAGTCAAGCTTGCCAGTTTCTCTGCACTCGGAATCGTATATGGCTCAAGCTTTGTCAACTTTTCGGTATTTTCGCTTTGCCAAGAAGCAGATTTCAAATTTATTTTTTCACCGAACTCGCGTGACAGATTTTCTATACATCCTTTGATTCGGGGAATATTGTTATTCTGAGATATTATAAAGGAAACTATAGTCTCCCAAAGTTCCTGCTTCAGTATCCTTATACCGGCTCCGTAGCTTATCGCATCTCGAATGGTCTCATCATTTTGAGATAGAGTCAATTTTATTTTTCTATAATCTCTATCTATATCAAGATAGGGGATCCATATTTTCTCAAGATCATCCTCCGAATAATTCCCAAGATTTGTTATTCTAAGCATTCCATCAAATTTAGATTTCTCAAATGGTTGAAAATTCATGTTGACTATGCGTCTATATGCGATCCCTGTATAGGATCCATCCCTTTGTTTTCTCCATCTGAAACACTGCCCGCAGTCAAATATGTGATCTAAATCGAAATCATGTACCTCTATATCAAAGCTTTTCATATATGTCATAACTCCTAAACTACTTCGTTAACCTCAACATCTGCTCTGACCACATTAAACGCAGTCATCGCCTCTACCTCTTTAACCAAATTTCTCTGATATCTCTTTGCTGTATCAAATACCGACATTCCTCTTTGCACCTTTATTGAAGCGGTCAGATTGAGATTGTCAGGTTCCGTATTTTCAAATACCCAATCTACCGAGGCAACACCGTCTGTAGCAAGTCCGACACACTCAGCAATATCTGTCAAAACCCTGTCGGATATGAAAAACTCACCCAAATAGCTGAATGTAGGTCTTACAACCGATTTATTTACCAGTTTTCCATCTCCCATGCGTCCGCCATCGGTAAACTTTTCTGTAACCCCCTTTGCACTCCTCCATAGTTTCATAGGATCAAGGAAGTACCCGGCAAAATCTCTCTTTAACTGCAAGGTCGGTACCGGAATTACATGCTTGCCCTCTACGAGCCTCTGTTTCTGAGCAATCTTTCGCTCATCATCGGTCGTTATATCCTCTATGTAGATTCTCTCGCTAACCTCCGGAAGTTCAAGTCTGGCTGCTATCTTATCCGCCATTTTATCTGATGTTCCCAAGATTAAGATTTTTTTAGGCATGATTTTCTTTATCTTTTTCCGTGTTTCTTTAGCTATTTCGTCATTCTTAAATAGTGCAGCTTTTATTGCTCCAACTCGCGTACTTTGGCGCTTTGCGGATACACCACAAACAACGCTGTCTTTGTAAATAAACAGTCCGTCATCAATTATTGCCGAGATTCCCTTTTCCATGCATAGAGCCTGTGCCTGATAGGATTTTCCCGTTCCACTTTTTCCTGTTAAAGAATAAACTTTCATCTTTACTTATTTATGTCCTTCTGTTATAATACTTATGAATTGTAGAGATATTTAAGGAGGATTTAATAATGGCTTACAAAATTTCAGATGCTTGCATCAGCTGTGGTGCTTGTGCAGCAGATTGCCCAGTAGAAGCTATCACAGAAGGCAGCAGCCAGTACGAGATCGATGGAGATAAGTGCATCGATTGCGGAACATGTGCTGAGGTTTGCCCTGTAGATGCTCCAGCTGCTGAGTAATTACACGCAATCCAAAATGAGGTTGTCTTACGACAACCTCTTTTTTTATTTATGATTCTTGCTCGCTTCCTTTGCTTCCTTCTTCTTGATATCGTTCATATGATATGCGAGTGAGTGAAGGCTGTCCGATAACTGGACGTTTTCAACTGCGACATGTCTTGGTACCTCGATATCCGTACGTGCGAAATTCCAAATCCCGCTAACACCGGCAAATGTAAGCTTATCTGCGACCTCTTGAGCATTCTCACGGTTTACACAAATAATGCCTATATCTATACTTTCTTTTTCTACAAAATCAACTATATTTTCGTAGTCGTAGATTTCTGTTCCATCAAGATTTTTTCCAATCAAGTCTTTACGTATTTCGAACACACCACAAAGTTTGAAGCCACGCTTAAATGTATGAGTATATTTTGTAATCGCATTTCCAAGATTACCTGCACCTATGATGACCATACGGTATTCTTTGTCGAGTCCCAAAATGGCATCTATTTCACTTCTTAGCACTTCTATGCTATATCCATATCCCTGTTGACCAAAACCACCAAAATTATTCAAATCCTGTCTTATCTGCGAAGCAGTATAGCCTATAAGATTACTGAATTCCTTGGATGAGATTTTTTCCACACCCTTCTTCTCGAGTTCGATAAGGTAGCGCCTATATCGAGGTAATCTGTTGATAACTGCATTTGAAATTTTTGCGTTCTTCATGGACAATCCTTTCTACATATCTTAAATTTCAGCCTTTGTTAGCCAAAAAAACCGCCTTAAACGGCGGGTAAAAATTATTCTGTCTGTTCTTCTACGTATCTTACCAAATCGCCGACTACCTGGAACTTTTCAGCCTCTTCATCAGGAATTTCAATTCCGTATTCTTCCTCGATAGCCATTATAATTTCTACTGCATCAAGAGAATCAGCCTCGAGATCCTTCATCAAATTTGTATCCATTGCTACCATTGATTCATCTACGCTAAGCTGATCTACGATTATATCTCTTACCTTGTTAAAAACCATTGTTACCCTCCGATTGATATAATTATAATATAAAATTTTCACTTTGCCAAATCACAGAACTTATTATAGCTTGCACTCTATTCCAATGCAACACATTTTTAATATTTATATATGTAGTTATTTTATATTCTAATATATTACTTGAATTTTCTATAGCTCCGCCCACTTATCATATGTATCATCCAGCTCTGCTTTCATGTCGCTAAGTTGCCTACTCATCTCAGCAAGCTTCACATGGTCGCTAAGATATTCAGGCTCACACATCTTTGCTTCGAGATTAGTGATGCGTGACTCAAGCGTTTCTATCAAATTCTCAAGTCTTTCCTTTTCCCTGGCTCTACGTCTATCCTCTGCTTCTTTCTTCTTCTTGAGTTCGCGTTCCTCAGCAGAACTTAAAGTTCCTGCCTTTGCTGCCCTCTCATCATCACTTCTGAGAATGTTTCGGAGATAAGCTTTTGATGAATCAATCTCAGCCTTTTTCTCCATGTAGTAGTCGTACTTTCCAAGATAGTTCTTTATACCGTTTGGTTCAAGCTCAAAGATTCTATCAGGAATCCTATTCAGAAAATACCTGTCGTGAGTCACCGTAATAACCGTTCCGGGATAGTCCATCAATGCCTCCTCGAACGCCTCCTTAGACTCTATATCAAGATGGTTTGTAGGTTCATCGAGGAGTAGAAGATTTGCTCCCGAAAGCATGAGTTTTAGCAAAGACAATCTTGCCTTCTCCCCACCGGAAAGCGAGCCAACATTTCTGAAAACCATATCGTCAGTGAATAAGAACCTTCCGAGAAGTCCTCTAAGCTCTCCATCCTTATATCCTCTAAATGTATTGTGAATCTCATCTATCACAGTAAGGCCATCATCAAGAAGCTGCTGCCCCTGATCGTAGTAGCCTATCTCAACATTGTGCCCTATCTTTAGAAAACCGTCCTTTGGGGCGATTTCCTCCATTATTATCTTTAGTAATGTCGACTTTCCAACTCCGTTAGCACCTACAACACAAATTTTTTCACCGCGTTTTATATCAAAGTCAAGGTGTTCAAACAGCCTTCTATTATCGTATCCTGCCGCAAGATTTTCTGCAAAGAGAACGTCGTTACCACTCTTTAAATTCTGATTAAAGTCAATCTTTATAGGCTTTTTTTCGCTTTCCGGTCTATTTATTAAATCGAGATGTGCAAGTCTTTTTTCTCTTGATGCAGCTCTCTTTGCAAGCTTCTCAGTGCCACGCTCCTTGAACCTTCTAATTAGGTCTTCCTCGCGCCTTATCTTGGTCTGCTGATTTTCATAAGCCTTAAGTTGGGCATCTCTAGCTGCATGTTTTTTTACAATATACTCGGAGTAGTTACCGCTGTAGCAATCTATGTGATGGTTATGAATCTCAAATATGTGATTCACTGTCTGATCCAGGAAGTACCTATCGTGTGATATTACCACAATGGTTCCCTTATAAGCCTTTAAGTACTGCTCAAGCCACTTTAATGTCCCTATATCAAGATGGTTTGTCGGCTCATCAAGAAATAGTATATCCGGCTTTCTAAGCAAAAGGCAGGCGAGCGCAAGTCTGGTTCTCTCACCGCCCGAAAGCGAGCCGGTATTTTGATTATAGTACTCCTCACCGAAGGCCATGCTGGTTAGTACACCGGAGATTTCGCTCTTATATGTGTAACCCCCCTTGATTTCAAACTCATGTTGAAGCGCATTAAGTCTGTTCCAAAGAGGCTTTGCTGCATCAGGATTAGTCTCCTTAGCTATCTCCTCGTTCAGGTGTTGAATTTCGTTCTCCATGGCAAGCATATCGGTGAATATATTGTTTACTTCCTCAATAACTGTGAGGTTATCATCAAAGTTATCCCTCTGCCTGAGATATCCGATGCTTGTATCCTTTCCAACAAAGCAGTTGCCTGAATCAGCCTTCATCTGGCCTGAAATTATGTTAAGCAGAGTCGACTTTCCGGCACCGTTCGCACCTACAATCCCGACCCTATCTCCTGCATTTATATGAAATGAAATGTTCTCTAATATAACTTCTGTTCCGTAGCTCTTACAAATATCAGAAGCTGATAAAATTATCATCTTTCCTCCAAATTTTTAGAAAGGCAGATTTGCCGTCGCATCCAGATGTAGGGAATCCGCTCCGCACTTAAGGTACTTATAGTAGCCCGCACATCCAATCATAGCTGCATTATCCGTACAAAGCTTTTTCTCAGGAAGATATAACTTGATGCCTTCTTTCTCGCAACGCATTGTAATCGCCTCTCTTATTCTGCTGTTTGCTGCAACACCACCGGCAAGTACAAGTCTTCCATTACCATACTGCCTAACAGCTTGCATACTCTTGTCAACCAGCACATCAACTATGGCTTCCTGAAAACCTGCCGCAATATTGCTTATGTCAAGTTCTCTGTTTGCTTGTCTTTCCGTATTTACGTAGTTCAACACGGCTGTCTTGATGCCGCTAAAACTGAAATCTAAGCTATCCTTATCGAGATAAACTCTCTTGAAATGAACTGCCTCAGCATTCCCGTTCTTTGCGATATTATCAATCTTGGGACCTCCCGGATAACCCAGTCCGATTACGCGTGCAACCTTATCGTATGCCTCGCCTACAGCATCATCTCTTGTACTTCCGATAACCTCAAAGCCGGTATAATCCTTTACATTTATCAAGTTAGTGTGTCCTCCTGAGATGACAAGACTTACGAAAGGTGGCTCAAGCTCAGGATAACTTATGTAGTTGCTGCTGATATGGCCATGCATGTGATTTACACCTACTAGAGGAATATCATTAGCAAGTGCAAGTGCTTTAGCTGCTGCAACACCTATAACCAAGGCGCCTATAAGCCCGGGACCATAGGTTACCGCTATCAAATCTATGTCAGAAATCGTAACGCCTGCATCATCAAGTGCCTTTGCAATAACACTATTTATGTTCATCAAATGCTGTCGTGATGCAATCTCTGGAACAACACCACCGTAGAGCTTATGTGTCTCTATCTGAGTGCTTATCACATTTGACAACAATTCTCTTCCGTTTGCAAGCACAGCCGCGGCCGTCTCATCACAACTTGATTCTATGGATAATGTCAAAAATTTTTCGCCCTTACAGTTCATATCCTTAGGCATCTGCTTCCTCCAAACTCATAAGCACTGCATCCTCAACGGGGTTTATATAATAATTCTTTCTGGTTCCTACACTCGAAAACCCTGCGCTCCTATACAGAGCCTGCGCTGCTGTATTGCTCTCCCTAACCTCCAGATACCAACTCTTAACGCCCATGTCTCGCGTAAGCTCAATGACATGGTTTAAAATAGTCTTTCCAATACCAATTTTTCTCTTCTCAGGCATAACGGCAATCTTATTAATCTGGCACTCATCCAGCAGAGTCCATATTCCTATATATCCGATGATATTATTTTCTTCATCGCAGGCAATCGTAAAATCTGCAAGTTTGTTTTCACAAATCTCGTGTTTTATCGCATCAATGCTCCACGGTGTACTGAAACATGCATTCTCTACACTTACAATAGCATCTATATCCATTTGCTCTGCAGCTCTGATAATCAATTCTTGTATCGCTCCATCTTCCTCGCCATCTCCTCAGCAAGTCTTCCGTCCTTTAACTTTTGCTCAGCCTCAGGAAGCCTCATGTACTCCGGTTCAAGTTGAGCAAAGTCTAAAATCTCACCGCGCTTTAGCTTCTGACATGCACATCTGCAGACCATGTCTGCACTTTGATATATCTCCTCAGGTTCTGCGATATTCATACCGACAAGTCTATCTGCGTAAGCGATAACTCCATCTCCATACCATTTGATATCATCGTATGCTTTTGATACTGCAAGCACCTCATCGAGCATGTAAGGACCGGGGGCAAGAAGCTCATTCCCCACGTTTCCGTAAATTGCTCCGTAGACCTGACCTCGCCTGGCATTGTATATTACAGCAACCTTGTTTTCGTCATCTGCCTTTTCTCTAAAAATCTCCAGTGAGTTCACCGAGATGCATTTTTTATCTAGAGTCTGTGCAAGAGTTCTCGCTGTAGCAAGCCCTATGCGAATCCCCGTAAATGAGCCGGGGCCGACCGATACCGCTATGGCATCAAGTCCCTTAAGTGAAATACCTAACTCGTCTACAAGCTCCTTAATCATAGGCACAAGCTCGCGTAGATGACTCATGCTATCTGTAGTCACTCTGTTAACAATCTTGCCACTCTCATCAATAATAGCGACAGAACCGACCCTTCCCGTCGTCTCTATGCCTAAAATGAACATCTGTAAACCCTCTCTCCTTCGGCTTTACCATAATCCAAAAATATGTACTTAGTATTTTCCGGTAAAAGTCCCTCTATGATGTCAGCCCATTCTATGATGCAAACACCACCTCTATCAAAGTACTCCTCAAGCCCGGCCTCAAAAGCTTCATCCTCTCCGCTGAGCCTATACACATCAAAGTGAAATAATGGAAGTTTTCCGCTAAAGTACTCACTCACAATAGTAAAAGTAGGGCTTGTAATCATCTCTCCGATGCCAAGCCCCTTTGCTATTGATTTCGTTAAAGTTGTCTTGCCCGTGCCGAGGTCACCGATAAGAGCAATTACATCACCGGCCTCTAACTTCTCAGCCAGGCTTAGTCCAAACTCCTCAGTCTCTCTTTCACCATGAATTACATATTCCATCAAATCGAAAAATCCTTCTGTGAAAGCCTATATATTGCTTTTGCATAAATCTTGGTCATTGTCTCGAATCTATCAAGAGCAAGCCTTTCGTCCCTCTGATGCATAACATCCGGATCTCCCGGGAACAAAGCTCCAAAGGCTACGTGGTTCTTCATTGAGCGTGCGTAGGTGCCACCGCCGATTGCCATAGGAGGAGTATCCATATCGCCGGTAAACTCCTGATATACATCCATAAAGGTCTTAATCATAGGAGTATCCACATCAAAGAAGATAGGCTCCTGTGCACTCTTCTTCACAAGTCCGATATCATATTTTTCTATGGTCTCGGTAATACCTTTGTAAACGGCATCTTCTGAACACTTAACCGGATATCTTACGTTTATCGTAAGGCTCAAAGCCTTTCTATCAAAGTTCAAAACTCCAACATTGAAAGTAAGCGCTCCCGATACATCGTCACTCATCTCACACCCCATTTTCTCACCGCCCAGGTCAAAGCCGATGTGGTCGTTATAGAATCCAATGATATCGTTAATCTGCTCATCAGCAAAGTTAAGTCCTCCGAGGAAATCCATCAAAATGGAAATTGCACTGAGTCCCTTAGATGGTGAAGCGCCGTGTGCAGACTTTCCCTCTACGCTTATCTCAAGACTCTTGCCTACACCCTTGCAATTTATCTTAGCCGGAATACCGTTTATCTCCTTGTGTGCCTCTCTATACTCAGACACCCTATCCTTTATTGCATCATAAACGGCTGTATCCTGCGAATTGATTACCGCACGAGCTTTCTCCGCAACCATGTTTGCTGCTGCACCACCCTCAAGACTTCTGAGCTGAAGTCCCTTAGTAGCGCGCTCAGTGAACTTTCTCACCAGATTAAATGTCAAGATGCCCTTTTCAGCGTGAACAACAGGAAAGTCTCCATCAGGAGTAAATCCGTAGTCAGCCGGTCCAATCTTCTCCAGATATTTATCCATACCTATCCAATTGGTTTCTTCATCTAAACCCAGTATTAATCTGATTCTTGCACCCGGCTCATAGCCTGCTTTCTTAAGAGCCCTCATCGCAAACAAAGCTGCTACTACAGGTCCTTTATCGTCGGTAGTTCCGCGGCCATAAATATATCCGTCAGCTACATCACCGCTGTAAGGTGCAAAGCTCCATCCGTCACCTGCCGGTACAACGTCGAGATGTCCCAAGATACCCATTATCTTGCCCTCATCTCCAAACTCTGCATGAGCTCCGTAGTTGTCAGCATTACGAGTCTTAAATCCCATCTCCTCGCAAGCCTTGAGCACCATCTCAAGAGCATCCTGAACGCCCTGTCCGAAAGGATATACGCTTCCGTCATGTGCCGTTACTGCATCGCTACCTTCACTGTTTATCCTGATCAAATCCTGCAAAAAACGAATCTGTTCAGGCATATCATCTTCGATTATTTTGATATAATCCTGCATTTTCTTCTCCTAATCAAATTAGACGTTGCGATTACACGTCCTGCGCCGATCAATCTATACCCTAGTCAACAGCCTCTACACCCTTAACCTCAGGAATGCTGCTCATCAGAACCTGCTGCACTATATTCGAAAGCGTCATTCTTGCACCCGGGCATCCTGCACAGTGCCCCTTAAGTCTAACCTGAACTACATTGTCCTCTGTGATTTTTACAAGCTCGATATCTCCACCATCTCTTTGCAAAATCGGTCTAATTTGAGCAAGTGCTGCTTCTACCTTCTTTTCCATACTCTTCCTCTTTCTATATCAAATGTGTAATGTGTTGAATTCACTTATAAAAAGTTAAGTAATATTATACTATACTTAAAAAAAACTCGCAAGAAATGTCGGGCTAAGTGTAATCTTCGCTATTAATGTATTTCTTATGTAAAATTGCTAAGGTAGACTTGCCTTATAGATAAATATTCTAGCTAGCAATTTGATTTAATGTGTTTTTCTTGTTTTTAATCATAGTTGCTTAAACGGAACATATTCCATTTCAAAACCTAATGGTTTTGGCCCAAATACATCTAAGCCTTTTGAAGTAGTCCATATTTCTGGTGAAGGCAGACCAACTATATACATCTTCTTTCCAACGCTAAAATTGGGCGTAGTTATAACTCCACTATCCTCCCCAATCATACATATAAGATCAGGAATCATGATATTTACCTTATTATTTCTATATGCAACCATATTTTCATTTTTTATTATAATACGATATGTTTCAGACTCATACTCTCCAATCCCTTTCATGTTAATTTCTCCAATATTGAATCCATCTTCTGTTTTCCAAGGCATATATGTAACCTCACCATGGAACAGAACTTTTCCATCGTATTTCTCTGAAATGCTTTTGGCTGCAAGTGCTCCATTACCTTCTGATAACCTCAATGTTTGTCCTACTTCAAGCGCATAACTTAGCATTCCTGGAATTATTGATTTCTTATATTGTTTTCCTGTCATTGGATGATCAGTAACCCCAACCTCATTATCACTCGCCACTGCAATTGCTCTTATCATTTCTTCTGCTCGAAAATCATTACAAACATTTTCGAATATAATTGATTCACCAAATTTCGTTGCAACCGAAAGAGGATATATAGGCATATTTTCTATAAAATATGTTGAATGTTGTAGTTCAGGTACCGCCCTACCCGCTGGATCAGCATCAACTATAGGTAGATTAAGTATTGCAGCGATATGCAATGCCTCAGCAGTATTTTCACCACCAAGTTCTGTAGATGATACAGCACAGAATTTCTTACCCATATATTTTTCAAGTTGCTTAAATGCTAACACTGCAGATGAATCTTCTAATTGAGGTAAATATTTAAAGTTAGAATCAATATCCAATTCTTCTTTATCTTCTTTAGGTGCGCCACAACCATAAGGCGTTGCTATATATCCCTCATCAGGAAGTTCAGATATGGATATTATATTAAAAGTCTTGCCATTTTCTATATCTTTATTTACAAGTTCTAAACCCTTTTCTAGACTTCCCCCACCACCTGTACCTAATACTGCACATCCATGTAAAAGGTCACTAATCTGTTGTTTTGTAAGTTTATTCATCTCCTGCCTCCTCGTATAATATGTTTTCTCTCGAAAGTGATGGTACAAAGTGCTCAATTACAGCATATATAATTGCTGATGCTATAATTCCTAAGTAATCTATTTGTAAAACAAAAGAAATTATAACGGAAATAAACCATGCAATTACACCCACAAAATTCCATCCTTCTATAGGGTGCCAATTTTGAGGCTTTCCTTTTCCAATTAGAAAATAATCTACGAACATTATTCCACCAACAGGACATACTAAGTATGCGAGCATGCTCAATACATCTTCTATCCTTGTTAAAATACCACAGAGTCCTAGTATTATGCCTATCGCTCCCGCGACGATTGTAACTTCCCTTCGCCTATTGTCTGGAGTATTAAAAGCCATAACAAAATTCAATCCCGCACTGTAGGCATTTGACACATTTGTTGTCCATGCTGATAATATCAGAGAGATTACTCCTAATAATGGCAATCCAATTGTTATCAATACAGAACTAATATCATAATCATCTGTCATTTTTGTGAGCATAGCACCTAATACTAAAGTTATAACACCCATTGGGAAAACACCTAGAACAGTTGATTTTACTGTGTCCTTACGTGACTTTTGAAATCGTGTTACATCAGCAGCTGTTATTGTACCTACTGCATAAAAATCAAATGACAAAGCTACACCACCCATGAAACTCATGCTACGTGTAACTTCTTTGTCAAGAGCTGCTAGTCCGTACTGTTTTATTGCCATTATAGTACCTGCAAACATAACTGCAAGTAGCAAAGGTATCGAGATTACATTAAGTTTTTCTATTGCTGCCATCCCAAATACAGCGGTAATTAACATTATAAATCCCCATCCAATAGCTGATACAGCTACAGGTATATTGATATTAAAAGAAGATTTCATGAAGTTAGAAAACGATTGTGCACACTCTTGATTATTTATGCCAAACCAACCTACTAAATTAATCGCATATATCACACTTATAATATATCTAGCTCCCTTTTTTCCAAAAGTTGATTCTGCAAGTGAACATGAAGCCAAGCCTAAATCACTGCCCATGAATCCTAGAATTGACATTATAACAACAACTATAATATATCCAACTGTTCCTGACGCTATCGCCTCCCAAAAAGGCATCTTGCCTGCTAGAATTGCACCTTCAAGGAACGATGGAATACATACACAAATACCTGCTTGGACAAATGCTAGAGATAACCAACTTTGACGCTGTTCCCCTGTCTTTGCAGTCAATGCATTTGATTCTACTTGATTACTGCTCATAAAATACCTCCTTGTAAATTAACTCTTACTACGAGTGTTTTTAATAATTACAATAATGTATATAGGGCCTATATTTTTAATTTAATATTATCAGAGTATTATTATAAAATCTTTGTGCATCTATACAAAAAACTCTTTATAAATTGTGCACATGCACAATTATATTGCTATTACACTATGTATATAGTAAAATTAATATCAAGAATTTATAAGATACAATTAAAGACAGGGAAATGGGGTGGATTTCAGTATGAGTATAACAGTAAGAGATTGTCTTTCTCTTCCCTCTCTAAACTCAGGAAAAGTAGTCGCAGGCGAGAAAGGACTAGATAGTATCGTAACGAGTGTATCAGTTCTTGAATTTGATGATTACGAAGATAACTTCTACATACCTAATGAGATAATTATCACATCTTTTTACTGTGCAAAAAATAATGTAGATGAACAATGTAAGATAATAAGACACTGCAAAAATAATGGTGATGTAGCCTTAATACTCTTTTATTCAGATGTAATTCTAAGAGGAATCAACAATAGACTCATACAAACAGCTGATGAATGCAATTTCCCAATAATTGTTCTTCAGGGAAACGACATGGGGCTTGTCTACAGTGATGTAATTGCAGATATCATGGAAGCAATCATAACTGATAGACAGCTAGGAAAAGATTTAGACGTTAAATTTAAAGATGGTTATTCGTGGGAAAAGAATCTAATAACTTATGTTCTTGATAATAAATTCAATGAAGAAGATAAATTTACAAGAAATATCATGCCATCTACAAGCGATTTTAATTCTATGCTTATTATATCTCATCGAAATAGCTCTTCTATTTTTACTTTAGAGCAGTGCGCATATGTAAAAAAATATCTAAATCAAGCTGGAATTTCTCATATTGCAGATGTCAAAGATGGAAACATAATTATAATATTGCGAAATATGAAATTCCATCTTGATGCAACAAGTAATATTAATGATTTCATTGATAAATCATGGTTGAACGAACATATAGAAAATATACATAAAATTTTTGAAACTGCATGTGATATCGTAATTTTTTTATTTGAAAATATTACTGATATTGAAGATTATGGTCACGACTATAGACTTATGTCCAAAGTGAAAAGCGATCTCTTCACAATTTTTCCTCAAAAGAAATTGATATTACCATCACATTTAAGGTTTTCTCTACAGTGCAAAGATTTATTTCATAACAAAATATCTATAACAAGCATTCTAGAACCTCTCATGTCAAATAGTTACAATGAAATCATAGAAACGCTTGCAACATTTATGTTAGATGCTAATTTTGAAGTGAAACGCGCTGCAGAGATAATGTATGTTCATAGAAATACAATTCTTTATAGAATAAAAAAGTCAAGTATCATACTTAATGAAGATATATCCAGTTGGCCATTTTGTCATGAGCTTTACTCTGCTATAGCAGTTTGGAGACTAGAAAATGGATATTAGATATGATTTATACGTCAATATATAATATAAAAATTAAGGTGATGTTGCAGAATAGGTGATTCTATTCTGCTCATCACCTTTTTTCGTTGAATGTTTGAGTTTAGCCCTTTATATCTCTTGATTCAAACAACTTGTTTAGATGGATTTATCCACATATACTATATATTCAGCTTGTAATCTCCGTCCTTTATTTTTCCCATCTTGCGCAGCACTCTGTCAAAGATCAAAGCCAGCACTGCAGGAAGTACGAAGTGCAAAACTGCAACTCCCGCAATCGTGTGGAAGTTTCCTCCCATAGTGGTAAAGGTTCCAATCTGTCCAACTAGACCCGATGTACCCATTCCTGCTCCGAGCGGACTATTTGTCATCTTGAATACCACTGTGCTCAAAGGCCCCGTTATCGCCCCCGCGAGGGTCGGTGGCACGAGTATATACGGATTCTTAATTATATTTGATATCTGTAGCATTGAAGTTCCTACTCCCTGTGCCACCAGGCCGCCGACTCCGTTATCACGGAAGCTGATGACGGCAAAGCCTATCATCTGCGCGCAGCAGCCTGCGGTTGCTGCGCCGGCGGCCAAGCCTGACAGCCCCAGCATCATGCAAAGCGCAGCGCTCGAAATAGGGGCTGTGAGAGCAAGCCCTACTATAACTGAAATAACAATACCGAATGCAAACGGTTGCCACTCCGTTGCTGTCATAATCACGCTTCCAAGACCGTTCATCAATTTTCCGATGGCCGGACCGACAAGAATTGCCACAACTCCACCGCTGAGCAATGTCAATGCAGGCGTTACGATAATATCGACCTTTGTTTCCTTTGATACAAGCTTACCGATCTCTGCTCCCGCAGCAGCGGCAATGAAAGCTCCTGCAGGGCCACCTGCAGCAGCACCCATCATACCGGTCACGCTACAGCTTATCATCACAAGTGCAGGCGCCTTAAGTCCAAATGCTACCGCAACACCAATAGCCGCTCCCATAAGTTCCATAGCCTTACCGCCTATTGTTATCAGCGTGTTAGCTACTGTTGTCTCACCAAATAGGTTAATCGACTGCTGTCCTATTGTCTTTAAAATTAGACCTACTAAAAGCGAACAGAAAAGTCCCATCGCCATCGCAGAAAGCGCATCCTGAAGATATCTCTTGCTGCTAAACTCAATATCCTTCCTCTTCAGGAAGGCTCTAAATCCTCTTTCGTTACTACCCTTTGCATTATCTACCGTATTGCTTATTTCCGTCATGTCCTTCTCCATATTCAACGTAAAAATATTTGACAAGGAACATTATATATATTGTATAGTCTATTGTCAAGACACCTATCAATTCATTGTATTTGTAATCGCTACTACAGCGTGCTATAATAGACTAAATCTATGGAATTAGTGATACACACTGTATCAAACTGCTTATATAGGAGTAATTTATGAACGCAGTAGAGAGACGCGATGAGATAAAAAACATACTTTTAGCGAGCGACGCAACGGTTTCAGCCGCTAAGCTTGCCGAGAAACTCAATGTCAGCAGACAGGTAATAGTTGGGGATATAGCACTTATGAGAGCAGAGGGAATGGAGATTAAGTCCACGCCAAGAGGATATATCCTAACTCATAAGACAGATCTCTTTCCATATATCGGCACTATTGCCTGTAAACATTACTCAGATAATATGCTCGATGAACTTTATACTATTGTAGATTTCGGCGGCACCTGTATAGATGTTAAGATAGATCATAGCATCTACGGTGAAATTACAGCACAGTTAGATATTTCATCCAGATATGATGCCGATGTCTTCATGAGTAAGATTAACGAGGCAGACCAACCACTTAGCAGACTTTCTGATGGAATCCATGAGCACCGCATAGGCTGTAGAGATAAGGAAATTTTTGAACTCATAAGAAAATCACTTCGTGAAAAAAAAATATTGATTGAGTAGCGAGACGACAAAACCGCTGAACACAGATGCATTCAGCGGTTTTTATTTGCTTTGATTCTTAAATTACTCAGCGATCTCTGCTACGAAATTACGTCCATATTCTCTGAGTTTTTCAATTGTTTCCTGATCCGGTGCCCAGTTTACACGTATGCCGTCGTTTACGATAGCGAACTTTGATTCCTCAAGGAATTCCTTAATCATCTTAGCCGCTTCTCCACTCCAGCCGTAGCTTCCGAATGATGCAGCCTTCTTGTTCTTGAATTTAAGTCCCTTGATCATCTCAAGAATACCTGCGATTGCGTATGAAAAACCATTGTTTATTGTAGGTGATCCAACAAGGATAGCTTTTGATTTGAATACCTCGACCAGAATGTCATTCTTGTCGTTCTTTACAACACTAAGAATCTTAATTGTAGTATTTGGACTTGCCTGCTGAATCCCCTCAGCAATAGCCTCTGCCATCTTTCTTGTTGACTGCCACATTGTATCGTAGATGAGGGTAATCTGATCTTCCTGATAGCTATTAGCCCACCTAGCATATAAATCCATTATCAGACCGATATTCTTACGCCATATAACTCCGTGGCTAGGTGCAACTAAATCAAGCTTCAGGTTCATTCCCTGAACCTCTGCGAGTTTCTTAGTTACGAATGTGCTAAATGGATTGATTATATTTGTATAGTATTTTTCTGCCTCGTGAATCAGCTTTGAAATATCATCCATATCATCGTAAAGCATCTCTGATGCATAGTGTTGACCGAATACGTCGTTACTGAAGAGAATATTATCTCCTGTCATGTATGTCATCATTGTATCCGGCCAGTGAAGCATTGAGGCTTCAACGAAAATAAGCTTGCTATCACCTATATCCAATTCATCGCCGGTTTTAACATTTACATAGTTCCAATCCTGATGGTACAGACCTCTTAGGATTGACTCACCTTTCTTTGTGCAGTAGATAGGTGTATCCGGAATTTCTCTCATCAAAGCAGGAAGTGTTCCGCTGTGATCTGACTCATTGTGATTCATTACAATGTAGTCAATCTCATTAAGATTGATTTCCTCCTTTAGTCTCTTTACAAATTCGGTGTCGTATGGACCCCAAACAGTGTCCATCAATACAGTTTTCTTATCGCGAATAAGATATGAGTTATATGATGATCCTTCCATTGTTGAAAGCTCATCCCCATGGAATTTCTTTAGTTCCCAGTCAATCTTACCGACCCATGTCACTTTGTCCGTTACTCTTTTACTCATTAAATAACCTCCTAGTTAAACAATCACTCAAAACTTTATCCATTAAATTAGTTCTTCAATAATACTACAAAATTGTTCTTTCGTATCTACTGAGTTGATCTTTGCTCTTACCGCAGAGCTTCCCTTAATCCCCTTAAGATACTTTGCTGTGAATTTGCGCATCTCTCTGACTGCAATATACTCACCCTTATACTCACAAAGCTCTATCAGATGTCTTTTAACCATGGATTTTATTTTATCAAGGCTTACAGGCTCCATATAGCCCTGACTAAGTTCTCTAAAAATCCAAGGATTTCCAAGCGATGCTCTTCCTGTCATTATGAAGTCACATCCTGTTTTATCAAACATATTCTTGGCATCTTTATATGAACAAACATCCCCGTTTCCGATTACGGGAATTGATACAGACTTCTTAACCCTTGAAATCTGCTCAAGGTCAGCTTCCCCACTATAGTACTGTTCACGCGTTCTACCGTGAACGGCTACTGCACTTCCACCGCCGGTCTCTATGGCCTGAGCTGCTTCTACTGCAGCATTTTCCGAAGCCCCTTGTATGCCTATTCTTATTTTAGCAGAAACAGGTTTGTTTGTCTCTGCTGTCATCGCCCTTATTATGCGATAAATCAGCTCAGGATTTCTTAAAAGTGCAGAGCCCTCGCCGTTCTTTACGATTTTAGGTACCGGGCAACCCATGTTAACATCCAGTATTACATTTGGAAGCTCGTTTAACATAGATGTTGCTCTTGCCATGATATCAGGCTCTGATCCAAATATCTGCACTGCAACAGGAACCGTCTCTCCTTCCATATCTAGAAGCTTTGGTGTCTTTCTATCGCCATAGCACAGCCCTTTAGCGCTCACCATCTCGGTATATACCATGGAAGCACCCATTTCTGCACAAAGCATTCTGTATACCTTATCAGTGAACCCTGCCATAGGCGCAAGAAAAAATGGTGTTTCAAATTCTAAATCCTGAATTTGAAACATGTTACCATTACTCATTTACTGCCTCTCCCACCTTGGGACAATTATGTCTCGGGATTCTTTTGTTCTTCTGATATATGATTTCAAGGCCCTCCAGTGTCAAAAGCTTGTCCACATAGTCGATGCATCCAACACCGCTATCAATCAGTGCAGAGAAACCTCCGGTCGCTACGACAGTTATCTTCTTGTCGCCGACATACTCCTGCATCTCCTTCTTCATCTTTCGCACTATATAATCACATATACCCATATGACCGTAAACTAACCCGGATTGCATACTTTCTACCGTATTTCTGCAAATAGTTTTTCCCGGTTCTTCGATTTCCACCTTAGGTAGCTTTGATGTCTTCTCAAAAAGTGCCTCTGATGAAATCTTAAGTCCGGGTGCGATAGTACCTCCAAGGTACTCTCCCTTATCGGTTATCGCGCAGAAAGTAGTCGCCGTTCCAAGGTCTATAAGAATGAGCGGTCCACCGTATTTATGGATAGCGGCAACCGCATTTACTATTCTGTCTGCTCCGACCTGTTTAGGGTTGTCATACTTAACAATCAGCCCTGTTTTAACGCCTGAAGCTACTACAATCGCCTGTTTCCCGAAGTATTTTACCGCCATATGCTGAAGAGTAAATAGCACCGATGGAACTACTGTCGAAATAATCATATCGTCGATTTCGCTCATGTCTATTTTCTCATAATCGAATAGTTGCTTTAGCAACATGCCGTACTCGTCAGCACTCTTGCGTGTATCCGTCTCTATACGCCAGTTTGTTAACAGCTCTCCGTCCTTAAATACTCCAAGGACCGTATTACTGTTGCCTACGTCAAAGGCTAAAAGCATGTTCTGTTCTCCTCAATCTATAATGCTAATTGAAAATTTAGCTCATTCTAGTGCTAGTTTATTACTTTCTCTAATCTCTTGAGTGCAAGTGCAATCGTAAGTCCCGGAATTACTCGATTTCCGGTTATATCCGCCCCGAGAACCTCGTTTATCTTCTTAAGTCTATACTGCACCGTATTTGTATGTATTCCCATGAACTGCGATGTCTTGCCACTGTTCATTCCCGCGTCTATAACAAATGTTTCCAGCGTTTCTAAAAGCTGCTTCGCTTTATTTTCGCCCATCTCTTTATTGAATGCCTCAAGCAAATCGAGATAGTTCTTTTTTATATAGCCACCTTGCACTTGAATGTTTATACAGTTTGAAACAAGTACCATCTCATACTTGGAGAAAACTCTCTTAAAAGGAAATACGCTCTCAACCAGAGTCCATGTCTCACTTATAAGCCTAAATCCGTCTCCTGCTCCCTCAAGTCCATCAATTCCCGTTGTATGGAATATTCTAACGCCTTTACCTAATTCCTTGAGGCTATCGTAGAGTTCTATACAGCTAAATTTTGTGCCGGAATGTTCATCTTTTGGCTTGTCCAAAAGTACAAGTCCATATGTCTCAACTCCATCCTGTATGCTTAGAACCTCATTTCCACTACGTTCTTCATAGCTTGCCATCTTCTTGCGCGCATCTGAAGTGTTCACTCCCTTAGCATAGAATACACTCAAAATGCTATCTGCTTTGATGCCCATCGCATCCTTAAGCGAATATGCAAGACTCTTGTTTCCTCTTATCAAAGCTTTGATAAACTCAGCCTTAACGTCACGCTCAGGCGTGTATTTCCACATTCCCATAGCGAGTTCGATAATCTCTGCAAGCTTTGTTATCTCAACGCTGGAGTATCTATCATCGTTATCTACGATGAGGAGGAAGTACTTTTCATCTCCGATGTTGACAGCACCCCAATATGTTATAACGCCATTGAGATTCGTCATCGAGTACATCGCCCCGGCTTCACCGCTAGACTTCTTCTGAAGGATTCTTATAGCGTCCGCAACCGTCACATTGTTTCTTGTCTCAACCACTAGAATAGGATTGAAGTCCTTGGATATCAGCCCTATCTGAAAATCATTGCTTACCGCTGCTTCTTTGATGGCTGCCTGAAAGGTCTTATGTTTCTCAAAGTCCAAAAGATGATATATCGTATTATTTATTAAATTGTTATTAAACGTCGCTCCCAGTAGAAGCTTATCCATGACCTGCTCTATAACATCGGCATATCCGTAATCGCTTTCTTCCGGAATGAATATCAAAGGTGTTCCCATAGCCTCAGCTATCTCTATGGTCTGCTCATAATCCACACCTTCCATATCCTTAACATGGAACACAACCAATGCCGCTATCCCGCAAGCAGCAAGCCCTTTTACGGTCTGTGCCTGCTTTAGCGAGTCGTTTTTCATTGCATAAAATGAAGTTAGAACAATCTGCTCCCTGACGCCGTTATTTGCAACTGCAGTATCCACATCTGCAGCGTCCATAACGGAAACAGTGCGTACTCCATTTTCCAAATTTCGTTTTCCCGCAACGATTTTACAGTTTCTAAATACATCTAGTTCTAGACAATCTTTGACAGTAATCTTCATACAGGTCCCCTTAAAAAGTAATCTTTATGCTTGTATTATAGCTATTAACTATTCCTCATCTCTGCGATGTGTTGTACCGTCTGCACTCACGTACTGATTTCTGAGTCTCTCTATTTCTTCCCTTAGACGCTCCTCAGCTTCGGTTCTCAGTCTTTCGCTTTCCTCAGCCTCTTGAGCATTTACCTTTCTTATCTCGGCTTCCTTTTCCATTACATCGTTTTCGATATCCTCAGCGCTCTTCTCCCCTGTGTAGAGTTGTTCAAACTGCTGCCCGTCAAGAGTTTCAACAGCAAGCAGTGCCTGAGCTACGCGCTCCAGCTTATCGAGATTCTCAGAAATTATCTTCTTAGTATCCTCGAATGCCTCTTCAACTATTCTTCTAATCTCGTGATCAATCTCTGCTGCAACTTCCTCAGAATATGACTTCTTACTTGAAAAATCGTTGCCGAGAAAAACTTCTTCAGATTCTGCGTAGTTCACAGGTCCAAGCTTATCCGAAAATCCATACTTTGTAACCATAGCTCTGGCTACATCTGTAGCACGCTGAATATCGTTGCTTGCACCTGTACTTATATCATCGAGTGTCAAAAGCTCTGCCACTCTTCCGCCGAGCAAGTGTTTGATATCGTTTAGCATCATGCCCTTTGTTACATACTGCTTATCCTCCTCAGGAAGCTGCATTGTGAATCCGCCGGCTCCTCCGCGAGGTATTATTGTAATCTGATGTACAGGATCTGATTCCGGTATGCTTCTCATAACGATTGCATGACCGGCCTCATGGTAAGCTGTGAGCTTGCGCTCTTTCTCTGTGATAACTCTGCTCTTCTTAGCAGGACCTGCGATAACCTTTGTTGTCGCCTCCTCAATTTCGGCCATTCTAATGAATCTACCGTTTCTTCTGGCTGTAATCAAAGCAGCCTCGTTCAGCAGGTTCTCTAAGTCTGCAGGTGTAAATCCCGGAGTTCTTCTTGCGATAATTGCCGGTGAAACCTCATCAGAAAGCGGCTTTGTCTTGGAGTGAACTTTGATTATCTCTTCTCTTCCCTTAACGTCAGGTCTTCCGATTACAACCTGTCTGTCAAAACGACCTGGTCTAAGTAGTGCCGGGTCAAGTACATCGGGTCTATTAGTCGCAGCGATTATGATGATTCCCGAGTTCTCACCGAAACCGTCCATCTCAACAAGCAGCTGGTTAAGGGTCTGCTCTCTCTCATCGTTTCCGCCGCCAAGTCCTGCTCCACGCTTACGTCCTACCGCATCAATCTCATCTATAAATACGATACAAGGTGCACTTCTCTTAGCCTGTTCAAATAGGTCTCTTACTCTGGAAGCACCTACACCGACGAACATCTCTACGAAATCTGAACCGCTTATTGTAAAGAACGGTACACCTGCTTCTCCTGCTGTAGCTCTCGAAACATATGTCTTACCTGTTCCCGGAGGGCCTACCAAAAGAACACCCTTAGGTATTCTTGCACCTACCTCCTGATACTTTCTCGGATCTCTCAGGAAGTCTACAATCTCCTGAAGTTCTTCCTTTTCCTCCTTGAGGCCGGCTACATCATCAAAGGTTATCTTGCGTCCCTCACCGCGGTATAGCCTGGCTTTGCTCTTTCCAAAGGAAAAGGCCTTACCATTACCGCCCTGATTCATCATGAGATAAACCAGGAATCCGAGCGAAACTATCATGATTACACTTGGAAGTATGTTAATTAACATAGATGAAGCCGAGCTTGGGTCATCTGTCTCAACCTTGAGCTTGCCTTTTTTCATCTGTGGATATATATATTCCTTCTCAAGATGGTCTATCTCTGTAATATATGGAGCGTATGTGTACACATACTGCTTCTTACCGTTTACCTTTGTCTTCAGTAAACCGGTCATCTTAGTGTTTGTAATATTCACCTCACTGAACTTCTCATTCTTGAGGTCGTTAGCAAATGTCGAATATTTTACCTTCTTTACCTGATCAGTGTCGCCACCCTTATAAAAATATGCGACTCCCAGGATGATTGCGAAGATAAGCAGATATACGGTAAAATTCTTTCTAAACTTCTTCAATTAATATTTCCTCCTGTAATAACTAGTATGTATACTTTGATTTCTCAAAATTTGTTTTCACTAACAAAATAGCCCTTATATTTTATCATACCGACACAGTCAGTTCAACCGATATATATGTTTTTGTATCGTCGTCGAGCCTTAAAACATCGGATACTTGCGTATATTTTGTTTCGACAGATGCCGAACTGTTTTCGTCAACAAGAAAGTACCCCAAAACCTCGCTTCCTATTGCCAAAATTATAATCCGGTCTCTGTCAAATTTAGGTATCTTTCTATCAACAAAAAGATTCTGCAGCTTCTTGTGTCCAAAGGGAAATGCCATTATGTCACCGGGTCTTCTCTTTCTCACTTTAATCGATGCTAAGGCATTCTCTCCATACTCTGCCTTAAGCTTATCTGCATCCAGCAAAAGTAGTTGAACTGAGTCATTCTTTGTACTCGGATTATCCGCACTTCTATTTCTAACAGATATACGCCCCAGGTATGCGTCTGCACCCGATGTATCCGCCTTCAACAAAGCGATGTCTTCGTATTCTTTGCAAATTACATATCCATTCGGTAGATTTACGCTAACTGACGGAAGCGTGCTTAAGATAATATCATCGCAAGCCTTATAGTGTGCAAATCCCATATCTGCAATCATACCGATTTTTTTCAGTGCTTGCGCTATGACTCTTCTCCTGATACTAGGGTCCAGCTCAGATATATCTACACCGGAAAGGATGATTTTATTCGCCTCTTTACTAAAGTTTTTCGTAATTTTCTCAAGCTCATCACAAGCAAGATTCTCTAAGAAAAGTCTGTCCTCTTCAGCACTTAAGGCAAGCCTGTTCAGTGCCTTCTTAAACTCAGGATTATACTTCTCCTCAATCAGAGGAATAAGAGAAAGCCTAATTCTGTTCCTATTATATATTTCCTCAAAATTCGTCTTATCAATTTTGGGGTTCAGCCCCTGCAATTCGCAGTATTCGTTTATATCCGACTTATATGTGTCAAGCAGTGGTCTTATAATCTGCCTACCCTGTTCATCGCATCTCATGTGCTTTATCCCTACAAGACCATCGGTTCCCGTTCCCCTCATAATCCTGAACAAAACAGTCTCCGCCCTATCATCTGCATTTTGGGCAACGGCAATCTTAATCTTCTCACGAGGCGTACCACCTTCAGCAATCTCATCGAAGACCTCTGCAAAAGCCGTATATCTAAGTATACGACCGGCCTCCTCTGTTGAAATATTCTTCTCTCTCGCATATTCCTCACAGTCAAAGCCGTACACCCTGCATTCAATATTTTTATCTGCGCAAAGCTTTGTGCAAAATTTCTCATCCTCACAAGCCTCTTCTCTAAGTCCATGGTTTATGTGAACCGGATAAAGCTTTAGATTCATGCTATCTGAAAGTCTACACAATATATCAAAAAGGCACAAAGAATCAGCCCCTCCCGAGAGACCGATTACAATGTGCTCGTTTTCGCTTATTAAATTGTATTCGGAAATAGTCCTTAGGACGCTTCCGTAAACAATATTATTTTCACCTTGTTTCATACTTCAATCCGTAAAATCTCACAGCGTTTTCGAAGGTCTTCTGGGCAACCTCCTCAAAACTTATCCCCTTTATCTCTGCAATTTTTGCAGCTGTGTGTTCAACATACCAAGGTTTGTTAGGTCTTCCTCTATATGGCTCCGGTGTCAAAAATGGAGCATCCGTCTCAACCATAATATACTCTAGAGGGATTTCCTTGGCTACCTTGACAGTTTTCTTATTGTTCTTGAAGGTTATTGGGCCACATATTCCTATTGTAGCACCCAGCTCAACATATTGTTTGGCCAGTTCACTGCTTCCCGAGAAACAGTGTATATCAACCCTGCAGTCGAGGGTCTCTTTGCCATCCTCCCTCACCCTCGGCGGAAACATTTCAGCCCTCTCCTTGCAAAGTGCTCCTTCTTCAATCAAAATATTCATGGTCTCTTGATCAGCTTCACGCGAGTGAATAACTATAGGCATCTTAAGCTCGTTTGCGAGCCTTATCTGCCTTCTGAACCAGTACCTCTGATCCTCCTTGCCGGAACGCATGTAGTGATAGTCCAGGCCTATCTCACCGATGGCTCGAACACCCTCCTGCGCAGCGAGTTCCTTTATCTCATTGTAAATCGTCTCTGTCATAGAGCCGCTGTCATGAGGATGAACTCCCACAGCAGCCACACACCACGGATTTTCCGCGGCGTGCTTTGCCGCAAGCTTTGACGACTTTAGGTCATAACCTATATCAGCTACATATTTGAGCAGCTCGCTATCCTTTATTCCATCCAACAAAAGCTTTCTCTCCTCACTAGAGAAGGAATCTTCATTTAGATGTGTATGTGAGTCAAATAACATGTTTTGCTCCTCCATATGTTCTAATAGGCATCTTTTAAATTTTACTAGCAAACAGGATTTCCGTCAGGAGCCTCTGATGTTACCAGCTCAAGCTTCTTATCTCCATCTGCGAAGATAATCATTCCGTTTGACTCCTCACCCCTAATCTTACGAGGTTTCAAATTTGCCACTACTATTACTTTCTTTCCCACGAGCTCTTCAGGTTTATAATGCTCTGCTACACCTGAAACTATCTGTCTCGTCTCCGTTCCAAGTTTAACCTTGAAAACCAGAAGTTTCTTAGCGTCCTTATGCTTAGTCGCCTCAAGAATTGTTCCAACCCTCATGTCGATTTTATCAAAGTCATCGAACTCAATCTCAGGCTTTAGCTCGAGCTTTTCCTCTACCTCTGCAGGTGTAGGCTTAAGCGCCTCCAGCTCAGCAAGCTCCTTGTCTATATCAAGTCTAGGGAATATGGCATCACCCTTGCGAACTTTGAGTCCGCCCATCATATCAAAGCGATATGCATCCTCCCAAACTATGGCTCCATCAATACCTATCTGCTCTCTAATCTTTACTGTTGTCGAGTGCATGAACGGATAAATCAAAATCGAAACGACTCTAAGCGCCTCTGCAAGATGGTGCATACATGTATTCAGTGAATTGATCTTGCTTTCATCCTTAGCCAAAACCCATGGCATCTTCTCGTCTACGTACTTGTTTGCACGTCTTACGAGAACCCAAATCTCCTCAAGCGCATTGCTGAATGAAAACTTATCCATCTGGGCATTGACCTTATCAGCTGTCTGAACGGCGATATTCTCAAGGTCTTCGTCAAATTCATCCTTGCCGGCTGCGGAAGGAATAACGCCGCCGCAGTACTTCTCTATCATGGAAACCGTTCTGGAAACCAGATTTCCCAGGTCGTTTGCAAGGTCGTAATTCATGCGCTTTAGCATAATTTCGTTTGTAAATATACCATCTTGCCCGAAGGTGTACTCTCTGAGCAAGAAGTATTTCAAGGCATCGATTCCGTATCTTTCTATGAGCATTACGGGGTCAACTACATTGCCCTTTGATTTACTCATCTTTCCACCATCTATCAAAAGCCATCCGTGTCCGAGAACCTGCTTAGGAAGCGGCTCATCCATGGACATCAGCATAGCCGGCCAGATGATGCTGTGAAATCTCACGATCTCCTTACCAACCAGATGAACATCTGCAGGCCAGTACTTATTATACTCCGCTTTGTCATCCGGATATCCTAGAGTTGTTATATAGTTACTGAGCGCATCAAGCCATACGTAAATTACATGCTTTTCGTCTATAGGCACCGGTATTCCCCAATCAAAGCTGGTTCTTGAAATACACAAATCTTCAAGGCCTTGATTTATGAAAGCTCTCATCTCGTTTCTCCTCGATTCCGGCTCCAAAAACTCAGGTCTTTCATCGTATAACTTTAGGAGCTTGTCTCCATACTTTGAGAGCTTAAAGAAATAAGCCTCTTCGTGAGCCGGCTCAACCGCCCTTCCGCAATCAGGACATTTCCCGTCAACGAGCTGGCTCTCTGTCCAAAAAGCTTCGCAGTCAGTACAATAAAGTCCCTCATACTGTGACTTATATATATCGCCCTTCTCGTACATCTTCATAAAGATTTCCTGAACACGCTTGGTGTGTCTTGGTTCCGTTGTCCTAACGAAGTCATCGTAGGAAATCTCCATAGTTTCCCAAAGCTTTAGGATTCTGCTTACGACATCGTCAACATAGGCTTGTGGCGTAACTCCATTTGCCTCTGCCTTCTTCTGTATCTTCTGACCGTGTTCGTCCGTACCGGTCTGAAATCTCACATCATAGCCCTGCAGCCTCTTAAATCTGGCCATGGCATCCGCCATAACCGTACAGTATGTATGTCCGATATGTAGATCCGAGCTGGGATAGTATATCGGCGTTGTTATGTAATATGTACCCTTATTATTTGTGCTCATCTATCTTCCTTTCCAAAGCATGGGCTTCGCAATTTATTCAAGCTTAAAAAAACGGCAGCGCAATATATTGGTGCGCGCCGCTATAAATATACAGTTTAATTATGAGTCCAGTTCTTCCTCAGCCCAGTCGTCATTCGACCACTCTTCTGCCGGCCAGTCCTCGTTTACGAATATCTTCTTCATTACTCTATCAAGGCCTACAACAATAGTAGCACCTGCTGCCGCACCGAAGCCCAAAACAAATAGGCTTGTCTTAAGCGCTTTCTTAGCCTTGCTGCTTTTCTTAACTTTTTCTGTCCTCTTACTCTTCTTCAATTTCATATCCTCCTTATTTGTACAATCTTCTCTTTACATATTCGACAATAAGGTTTGCTGCTTCCTCATCACTTATATAGCTGGTATTTATGGCCAGATTATAGTTATCGTAGTTACCCCACTTCTTTCCGGTATGAAAACTGTAGTAGTTAACCCTTGCCTTTCCGTAGTCAGTGATAAGTTTTTTCACCTTGGATGGATCCTCGCCATACATCTCTACACAACGCTTGATCTTGTCATCCATCTCAGCATATATAAAGACATTCGTTACACCGCTAACATCCTCGAGAATGTAATCTGCACATCTGCCGACAATGACGCCCTCCCCTGTATTTGCAATCTGTCTGATGACCTCCGATTGTGCTACAAAGAGTTTTTCATCTACTGACACCGGCTCTGCTGCAAAGGCTTCCCCAAAAGTCATAGCTGATGCAAATGTATATGACAAGCTGTTCTTCGCCCTCAGCTCTGCTTTCTCTATTATCTCAGGAGAAAGTCCGCTCTTTTCGGATGCAAGTTCAATAAGCTCCTTGTCATATAGAGGAATATTTAGCTTATCAGCTACCAAACGACCTATCATTCTTCCGCCGCTGCCATATTCTCTGCTTATGGTAATCAGGTTTCCCATAAAACCACCTCTCAGTCAGGCTGTATGCCATTACAATGTTATTTATATATTATATACCATTTGAACGCTTATGTGAACCATATCTTACTCCAGCTCTTCAAATTGGGAGTTATATAAATCTGCATAAAATCCCTTTGATTCAAGAAGTTCCTCATGGTTGCCCTGTTCAATGATATCACCGTCCTTCATGACTAGGATTATGTCGGCATTTTTGATAGTTGAGAGCCTATGTGCGATAATAAAGCTGGTGCGCCCCTGCATAAGCTGGTCCATTGCTTTTTGTATCATCACCTCGGTTCTTGTATCAACAGAAGAAGTAGCCTCATCCAGAATCATCAGCTTCTTATTAGCAAGTATGGTTCTTGCTATTGTCAAAAGTTGCTTCTGCCCCTGTGAAACATTTGATGCGTCCTCGTTTAACTCCATCCCATATCCACCGGGAAGCGTTCTGATAAACTTATCAGCATAAGCCGCCTTTGCCGCTTCAATTACTTCTTCATCCGTAGCATCAAGTCTTCCGTATCTGATGTTTTCCATGATACTGCCTTTAAATAACCACGTATCCTGAACGACCATGCCGAAGTTCTTTCTGAGCTCGCGTCTATCTATTTGATTTATATTTATTCCATCCAGCTTAATTGTTCCGAAGTCCACATCATAAAACCTCATGAGAAGCTTTACTATCGTAGTCTTTCCGGCACCTGTAGGTCCGACTATTGCAATCTTTTGACCAGGCTCAACGTGAACTGTGAAATCCTTTATTACAGGCATGTCTGCCTTGTATCCGAATCTTACATGTTCAAAATCGACAGCTCCTGTTAATTCGTCATTTATGGTAACCGCATCTCGCGTAGGTTCTTCCTCATCTTCCTCAAGGAACTCAAAAACTCTTTCTGCAGCCGCAGTCATGGACTGCACCTGATTTACAACCTGAGCAACCTGTTGCATAGGCTCAGTTAAATTTCTTACATACTGGATGAAAGCCTGAATATCGCCTATCCCGATTCGTCCTTTAATGGCCAAAAAACCACCTGATATAGCCACGCCCACGTAACCCAGATTCCCGACAAAGCTCATAAGCGGCATCATAATTCCTGACAGAAACTGCGACTTCTTTGCACTCTTAAAAAGCACTTCATTTGTCTCATCAAAGGCCTCAATTGTTTCAGCCTCCTTGTTGAAGGCTTTTATAACCAGCTGACCCGCATAATTTTCCTCAACCATTCCATTAATCTTTCCCAGGTATTTCTGCTGAGTGCTGAAATGCTTCTGGGACTTCTTTATAATGGTTCCAAGAAGTATTGAAGAAATCGGCAAAATACAAAATGTAATCAGTGTCATCAAAGGTGAAATCGTCAACATCATGATTATGGTTCCTATGATGGTTGCAAAGGAAGTTATAATCATAGTAAAGCTTTGATTCAGCCCTGTACCAAGCGTATCTACATCGTTTGTTATACGCGAAAGAACATCACCATATGGCCTGCTCTCAAAGTACTTCATAGGCATGCGGTCTATTTTCTCCGATATCTCGCGCCTCATCCTGTAGGCAAGTTTTTGAGTGATTCCTGTCATTATCCATCCCTGAATAAAGCTAAATGCAACGCTTGTCACATACAAAGCCAGAGTAAACAGAAGTATCTTCCCTATCAAAGTAAAGTCAATTCCGCCGGTTCCGTTAACCTTCTTCATAAGGCCATTTGCAAGCTCCGTAGTTGCCTTACCCATTACCTTAGGGCCGGCAACAGAAAACACTGTTGAAATGGCTGCCATAACCATTACTGCGAATATTGCGTACTTGTAACGACCCATGTATTTAAACAGCTTACCGAGTGACTTCCTAAAATTCTTAGGCTTTTCGCCCGGCATACCTCTTCCCATTCTGCCGCGAGGCGCACGCTTATTATTCTTATTTTCCATATCTACGCCTCCTCTATTCCAAGTTCTCTGTTAGAAAGCTGAGAGCTTGCAATCTGCGCGTATACATCACATGTCTTTAGGAGCTCCTCGTGCCTTCCTGACGAAACTATTCTGCCTTCGTCTAAAACCAAGATATTATCTGCATTTATAATGGTGCTTATTCTCTGTGCCACAATCAGAACTGAAGCATTCTTAGTCTTTTCACTAAGCGCTTTTCTCAGCTTTGCATCGGTCTTCATATCAAGTGCGGAAAAGCTGTCATCAAAGACATAGACGCTAGGATTCTTAGCTATCGCCCTTGCGATTGCGAGCCTTTGCTTTTGTCCGCCCGAGACATTGCTTCCCCCTTGCGCAATTGAAGAATCAAAGCCATCAGCCTTTTCTTCTATGAATTCAAGTGCCTGTGCTATTTCTGCCGCTTTCCTAAGATCATTTTTATCCGCATCGTGGTTTCCAAAGCGAAGGTTGCTGGCTATTGTTCCGGAGAACAGCGTTGCCTTCTGCGGCACAAGGCCTATCTGGCTTCTGAGTTCCCCAAGATCCAGTTCTCTCAGGTCCACGCCGTTCAGCTTTATGGTGCCCCCTGTCACATCGTAGAACCTTGGAATCAAATTAACTATAGTGCTCTTTCCCGATCCCGTACTTCCTATCATCGCAGTGACCGTGCCAGGCTTAAGCGTAAAGCTTATGTCCTCAATCGCATCGTTTTCTGCCCCGGGAAATCTAAAGCTCACATTGTCAAACTCAAGAACTCCGTTTTCTACGCCTTCTTCACCATTTATTGGCAGGCGCTTAGGCTTATCCGGATTCAGTATTGAAGATTTTGATCTTATAACCTCGTCTATTCTATCGGCCGCAACGCTGGCTCTTGGGAGTATGATGGACATTACCGTCAGCATTATAAACGACATTACTATTTGAATCGAATAACTTATAAACGCTGTCATCGCACCAACTCTGAGCGTTCCCATGTCTATGCGATTTGCACTTACCCATGTAATTCCGATAACGAGAACGTCCATAATAAGTATCATCGTAGGAAGCATGAATGTCATAACTCTATTTGTAAATAGCTGATTTCTCTTTAACTTTTGATTTGCTACATCAAATCGTTTCTCTTCCTCTTCTTCTCTACCGAAGGCTCTGATAACCGATAGTCCTGTCAGTATTTCTCTAGAAACGAGATTTACATCATCTACCAGCACCTGCATCTTTTTGAACTTAGGCATTGCCACAACGACAAGCAAAGCGATTATCAAAAATATTACAGCTAGCGCAATTGCGATAACCCAACCCATATGAGCACCCGTCTTGGTTACTTTATATACTCCGCCTAGTCCCATGATAGGTGCAAAGAGTGCCATCCTCAGCATCATGACGCTGACCTGTTGAATCTGCTGAACATCGTTTGTACTTCGTGTTATCAGTGAAGCCGTGGAGAATCTATCCATCTCAGCGTTTGAAAAGCCGATTACATTTTTGTAAATCTTTGCTCTAAGGTCTCTGCCAATTCCCGCACCTACGCCGGATGCAAGATATGCAACAGTTATCGATACAATCAGCATAAGCAGTGAAAATACTATCATTCTAAAGCCCGCTGACCAAAGATAAGATTTCTGCATTGCATCTATATCGACTCCGGCTTTTCTCTGTGCATCCACCGCATATGCCATGCCCATGGATTTCACAGTCTTTTCTCCCACTTTATCTATGGTTTCCTCAAGCTTATTGCGCGCCTTATCTATCTGCTTCTTAAGCGCCGCAGCTTCTGCCTCCTGAGGGCTTGAACCTGCGGTTGCACCGGCTTTTGCATCTGTATTTTGACCTTTTTCAGAGCTCTTGCCTGCAATTACACCACTCTTTTTCTGCTGCTTTTCAAACTGATAACTTATTGCAAGTGGGACTATAAGCTCATCATCAAGCTTTGACAGTTCATCCTCACTTGCCCTAAGCTCGTATATCTTGCCATCATCCGACTTTTGGTATGCCGACTTCCAAAGCTTAAGCTCCTTGTCGCTCATAAAGAGTTTAGCCTTCTCAAAATCATCCGCCCTTATCTTGCTTGGAACAATGTGTTCCTGCCCCTTATTTTGTATTCCGGTATCTATGATATCCGAAGTATACTGTGGCAGTGAAAGCATGCAATATGCCTGAACCACAAGTAAAATCATTATCATAAGCACCGTCCTCTTATACGGTAAAAAATTTCTAAATACGTTTCTCACTGTTTTCCCCTACTTTTTATTTGCATCTTTTCTTGATTTCATTTCATCCTTGCTGGCCTGAACAAATGCCTCCAGATCCTCTATCAGTTGATTTGACTTTGCCTTACCAAGCCTTGTGAAAATTGCCTCCGAGAACTCCTCAAATTCCTTCATCCAGATCTTTTGCCGTTCTTCTCCCTTGGATGTAAGCTTGACAATTGTATTTCTCCTGTCCTGTTTATCTGTGTGTCTCTCTATATATTCCTTTTCCTCAAGAGACTTCATAGTTCTTGAAACCGCAGGCGCTGAAAGTTCAAGATATTTGGCTATATCACTGACCTTTACATCTCCGCTCTTTGATATTCTTGATATTGCAGACATGGTCTTAAATTCAATTTCGCTAACACCGGTAAGCATATTCCCAAACTTCAGCTTGTGCAACCTTGCGATTATAGCTGCAAACTTCTGAGAATAGCTCATATTATCCGTATTAAGATTGCCACAATCAAAATTCATTCTTTTTTCCTCTTCTTTGTTTATCAAAGCATTTACCTTTGTTAATGTTTAACTATGTTAATTATTATATCACGAAAGTATTTCGATGCAAGTGTTTTTAATAAGAAAAAAGCTCCTTGGATAACCAAAGAGCTTTGATACCAAACTTACCTTGCCTTGTCCGAATCCCAGAAAGATCTGGAAAACAGTATCAATATAGCATACAACTCTAACCTGCCGAGTAGCATTATCACCGAACAAACGAGTTTACCCGGTGCAGAAAAAATTCTATAATCTGCGTTGACAATCTTTCCAAATCCTGCGCCAACATTTGTGAATAGAGAGATAGGTGCCGTGAGCGTCGTCTCCATGTCCAAATTTTCAAAGGAAAGCACAAGTGCCGAAATTAGATAGACAGCCATAAAAAGCAATATGAATGTCGATACAGTTGAAGCCTTGCTTGCTGAAACAGGCTTGCCCTGAATCGTAACGGCTTTAATTGACTTTGGATGAATCCTCTTGTATACGCCTCTCGAAATTAATTTGAGGAATACCACAAATCTTATTACTTTGATTCCGCCACAGGTCGAATTTGCGCATCCCCCTATCAAGCAGACAGCTATCAAAACAACCTTGCAAACCGTTGGCCAAGCACCAACATTTGTAAATAGGAAACCGCTTGTACAAGCAAATGAAACCACAGCATAGAAAGCGTTTGAAAGCGAGTCCTTGATGCCTGTACTTTCTCCTGTTATAAGGAGTCCTCCCGCGGTTAGCAGCGTTGCTACTGCAATTATTGTGAGAAATGCTCTACTTTCTATATCCTTAATCAGATGCTTAATCCTTCCCTGGTATATATTTATATATACGAGGAAGTTCAGTGATGAGACGATAGAAAAGATTGCAATTACCATCTTCACATAAGTTGTAAAGTACATTTCAACGGTGCCGTGATAATCTATGATTCCAGCTGTGCATATAGATGTCATAGTATTTACCATAGCTTCAAAGAAAGGCATCTTACCGAGCATCAAAAATATCAGCTCAATCACAGATATTCCCGCATAGATACCATAGCAAAGATATGCAGTTTCCATAATTCTTGCGCTTCCTTGCAGCAGCTCAGGTCCGGGAAGCTCAGCAGCCGCAAGCTTCTTGCCGCTATTTCCAAGCGAAGACATAACTATTATGGCAAGCAGTATTACTCCCATTCCACCAAGCCAGCTTGAGGTTGCCTTCCAAAGGAGAATTCCTCTAGGCATAAGATTGGGATCTATAACCCATGAGCTGCTTGTTGTCCACGAAGCGACTGATTCGAATATTGCATCTACAACGGTGAATCCCTGTCCGGCAAAGATATATGGAAGAATTCCGCCAAAGATCACGGTCAACCAACATACCAATACCACGAAATAACTCTCTCTTGATTTTATGACCTTGCCCGTCTGTTTCTTTGTCATAAACAGTCCAAGAAGTCCTAACAAAGCCAATATTCCTATAGAAAGAGTCATAGCCTTGAGAGACTTAACATCATGGTCCATTGCTGCACACAGAAAAGATGGAACCATGGTCGCACTCTCCAGCAACAGCAGCGTAGAGATTGTTCTAAGTATCAATTTATGATTAAATGACAAATTCTACCTCCTTACACCCTGTTGCTGTTCCAATATCTAGGCGAAAACAGAACAAGCAAAGTAAATAGCTCAAGTCTTCCTGCAATCATCAAAAATGACAGTAGTAATGTCGCATAATCGGAAAAACCGCTGAAATTCATAGTAGGACCTACACCGTTAAAGCCCGGGCCCACATTACTTAGGCATGTGAGAACCGCAGAAAAACTTGTTACTAAGTCCTTCCCATCCAGGGCAACGAGTAAGGTTCCTACAAATAGCACTGCTATATAAAGAAAAATGAAATTAACTATATTCGTAACTACAGACTGTTGTACAGGTATCTTATTTATCGTCATATTTATAACTCTGTTTGGGTGCAGTTTTTGGAAAAATCCGCGTTTAACAAATTTGATAGCCGCAAGGACTCTAATGATTTTTACGCCACCGCCCGTGGACGATGAACATGCACCTGTTATCATAACAATAAATATCAGCATCTTACAGAAGGCAGGCCACAGGTCAAAGTCAGCCGTTGCATATCCGGTCGTAGTCATGACGGAAACTATGTGAAAGAAAGAATCTCTTATTGCCTTTGATATGCTGGCATAGTCACCCTGCGTAAGCAAAATGAATGCCGATGCAAATGAAAAAATAAAAATCATTCCAAGATATAGCCTGAGTTCTTCGTCTGCAAAGAATTCCCTAAATCTCTTTCGAGGAATAAAGAAGTAAAGGTTAAAATTGATTCCACAAAGCATCATGAATATGATTATAACCCATTGAATATACGGACTCGTAAAGTGCGCTATGCTATCACCATAACTTGAGAAGCCTCCGGTGCCAACTGTTCCGAAAGTATGAATAGCTGAATCATAAGCACTCATTCCTCCAATTACCAGCAGAATAAACTCTGCCACTGAAAAGCCTATGTATAGTACGTATAGAGTCTTTGAGTTATCTGAAAATCTTGCAGTCACCTTTGTTAGAGTGTGTCCCGGAGTTTCTGCCGATGCAACGTTTTGTCCTCCTATTCCTATAGATGGAAGAAGCGCCGTCGCAAGAACCACAATACCCATCCCACCTAGCCAGTGAGTAAAAGAACGCCAAAAGAGTACAGACTTAGCCTGTGACTCTATATCTGTCATTATTGTCGCTCCCGTCGTCGAAAATCCTGAGCAAAGCTCAAAGAAAGCGTTAATCGGATTAGGTATAGCACCCGTAATAACCATGGGTACCGCTCCGACTATAGAGCTCATAATCCAAATCATGCTAACTATTAAAAAACCGTCTCTCTGCTTAAGTTTAAGGTCACTAGGATTGAAAAATTTCATCAAAAGAAGCCCTACTATGCCGCACACTGCCATTGTAGCGCCAAAGCAAAGTCCCTCAAAATATTCACCATAGATAAGGGCAATTACTACAGTCGGTATAAAAGAAATACCAAGCACCGCAAATAGCACCCCCATCATTCTCAGTAACGCACTGTGATTTCTAGATGACATCTAACTCTCCACTATCTACTTTTCATAAGTTTCTCCAGGTCAGCGATATCAGAGAGCAGTGAGAATATTATCACCCTGTCTCCATTCTTGATTCTAGCATCTCCGTTAGGTATTATAACCTCTCCCTGACGATAAATAGAAGCTACGAGAACGCCCTTAGGCAGTTTAAGGTTTTTGAGTGTATCCCCAACCATCATCATTCCAGGGGTTGCTACAACCTCAATAATCTCAGCCTGACCCTGAACGAGCATGGACGAGATTACTCTTTTCTCACCTTGAATAATGCTGAATATGTATGCTGATGTAATATCGAGTGGATTTAGAACCATGTCAACACCCATCTCTTCAATCAGTCCTGAATAACTTTCTCTGCTAATTTTGGAGATTACGTCCTCTATGCCTTTCTGCTTTGCAGTTAACGCAAGCAAAAGATTTTGTTCGTCATATCCGGTCGCCGTAACGAAAGCATCCATCTCATCGATATTCTCCTCTTCCAGCATGTCCATATCCGTTCCATCGCCGTGAAGAATCATTACGTTTGGAATTCTCGTTGAAAGATACTGACATCTCTCCTTGCTCTGCTCTACGAGCTTAACTGAGGCTCCAAAGTCCGCAAGTCTCTGAGCCAGATAGTATCCGGTCTTTCCTCCACCGATAATCATTACCTTTTGAAGGTCTGTATACTTGCCCTTTACATGAACTTTTTTGTTCAGCTCCATAATCTCGTTCTTTTCGCCTACAACGTAGACAGCATCATCCTCGCGGATTTCATCATCACCATGAGGAATTATAACCTTACCGTTTCTCGATATAGCGGCAATAAGCATATCCGGCATAAGCCTTCTGACCTCAGGCATCTTAAGACCGATAAGCTCATTCTTGCGCTTAGCCTTAAACTCGATAAGAGCAATTCTTCCACTTGTAAAAACTCCATTGTTCAACGTATATTTTTCGGAGAGATACTTGTATATCTCCATGGTAATAGCAAAATCAGGGTTTACAATGTAGTCAATACACATGGACGTTCTGATGAATTCGAAATGCTTCATGTACTCCGGATCTCTGACTCTAACGATGACCCTATGGCATCCGAGCTTCTTAGCAAAGCTACCTATGACGAGGTTATTCTCGTCCCTGCCCGTTGCCACCAGCACATACTGGAACTTATTTATTCCTATTTCTTTCAGTACATTGATATCTCTTGCATCCTCGTTAACAGTCATAACGTCAAACTGCTGCGAAAGTCTATCGAGCAAGGCATCGTTAGTGTCCACAAGAGTGATTGAATAATCTCCACCTACTAACGCCTCGCATACTTTGACACCTAATTTTCCTACTCCTATAATCGCTATATTCATTTGGATCCCTACATTCCCTCCATCAGCTATGCAAAAGCGTTGTAAATTGCTCTGATAGCAGTCTCAAAATCTTTATTCTCTACACCTACTATAATGTTAATCTCACTCGATCCCTGCTCTATCATCCTCAGGTTTACATTAGCATCAGCAAGTGCACTGAAAAGTTTTGCCGATACACCCTTACGTCTGTTCATTCCGTGACCTACAGTAGCAATGAGTGCCATATTCTCAAAGCACTCGATTCCGTCAGGTTCAAGCTGCTTTCTGAATGCATCAACCATCTCATCCAATCTGCCTTTGATAGAGCTGTTTGAAATTACTACGGACACCGTATCTATTCCACTCGGTATATGCTCAAAGTTGCAATCAAAATCTTCAAGTATGGCAAGGATTCTTCTGACAAAACCACGCTCTGTGCTCATCATGTGCTTGTAGAGTGCAATAACCGTAAAGTCTTTCTTTCCGGCTATACCTGTAATCACATCTCCATCACCCATATCCTCAGGCTCAGCCGTAATCATTGTGCCGTAATCCTGCGGAAAGTTTGTATTTCTGATGTTGATTGGAATATTTGCAACTCTAACAGGATAAATTGCGTCCTCGTGAAGAACCGAAGCGCCCATGTAAGAAAGTTCTCTCAGTTCCTTATATGAAATTCTATCAATTCTTCTTGGATTATCAACCACATGAGGATCTGCCATCAAGAAACCCGAAACGTCTGTCCAGTTTTCATATACATCTGCACCGATGGCTCTAGCTACTACAGAACCTGTGATGTCGGAACCGCCTCTTGAGAACGTCTTAACATTACCCGATGACTTATATGAACCGTAGAAACCGGGAAGCACAGCGTATTCGTGCTTGGCAAGGCATTCTTTAATCGCCTTGTTAGTTTCCTCCTCGAGCAGCTTGCCGTTATCTGCAAACAAAATGAGTTCCTGCGTATCAACAAAATCGTAACCGAGAAAGTCAGCTGTAAGCAATGCGCTCAAATACTCACCGCGGCTTGCAATATAGTCCGGTGTACAGCCATTCTCCAAATTCTCCCTTATGGTATCGAACTCCTTGGATATATTCACCTTTGTGTCCAGGTTTGCAGCAGTGGCAGTGAATCTGTCCTCAACAACCTGAAGTAGCTGGTTATATGGGAAGTTATGCTCTCTGTGCGTATGACAAAGATATAGGATGTCCGTTATCTTTGTATCTTTATCAAAACGTTTGCCCGGAGCTGAGACGATGATGTATCTTCTGTCCTTGTCCGATTTAACTATCTCACTTAATTTTTCGATTTGAAACTTGTCGGCAACGGAAGAGCCGCCGAACTTAGCTACCTTTACTCCCATGTGTGAAATTCTCCTTACTGATAAGCCAATTTTAAGCTATCTTTATATTATATCAAAAACAATTCTCAATGCAAATAAAATAGCTCGATATATGAGCAAAATACCCATATATCGAACTTTTTTACTCTGTCAATTTGCTTGCTTTGTCAATTAAATTATAGTTCTGCCTTTAGTGCATCCACCTTGTCCAGTCTTTCCCAAGGTAAATCAACATCCGTTCTTCCGAAATGTCCATACGCGGCAATCTTTCTATAGATAGGTCTCCTTAGATTCAAATCCCTGATTATTGCTGCCGGACGGAAGTCGAAGTTCTTTTCTACAATCTTTGCAATCTCCTCATCGTCCAGCTTTCCTGTTCCGAACGTGTCAACCATGATGGAAACAGGCTTAGCAACACCTATGGCATATGCAAGCTGAATCTCACAGCGCTCTGCGAGTCCTGCTGCAACTACGTTCTTAGCTGCATAGCGCGCTGCGTATGAAGCTGAACGGTCAACCTTTGTTGGATCCTTACCCGAGAATGCACCGCCACCATGTCTGGCAAATCCTCCATATGTGTCTACGATAATCTTACGACCTGTAAGTCCCGAATCTCCGTGAGGACCACCGATTACAAACCTACCTGTAGGGTTTACGAAATACTTTGTCTCATCGTCAAGAAGCTCTGCAGGAATTGATGTCTTTATTACCTTCTCGATAATGTCCTTGCGAATCTGCTCCTGACTAACATCAGGATCGTGCTGTGTTGATATCAAAACAGTGTCTATTCTCTTAACCTTATGTCCATCGTACTCTACTGTAACCTGACTCTTTCCGTCAGGTCTTAAATATGAAAGTTCTCCGCTCTTTCTCACCTCTGTCAGCTTAAGCGCCAGCTTGTGCGCAAGTGAAATCGGCATAGGCATGAGTTCCGGCGTCTCGTTACAAGCGTATCCGAACATAAGTCCCTGGTCTCCTGCACCAACCTGCTCAATCTGGTCGTTAAGGCTTCCCTCCTTGTATTCAAGCGCATGGTCAACTCCCATAGCGATATCTGATGACTGCTCATCAATAGCTGACAGAACCGCACATGTGTTTCCGTCAAAACCATACTCGCCTTTGTTATACCCTATATCGTTGATTACTCCTCTAACAATTTTAGGAATATCGATATAGCAGTTTGTGCTTATCTCGCCCATTACCATAGCGTATCCTGTTGTTGTAGTAGTTTCACAGGCAACTCTTCCGTGTGGATCCTGTTCCATAATTGCATCCAAAATCGCATCTGAAATTTGATCACAGATTTTATCAGGATGTCCCTCTGTTACAGATTCTGAAGTAAATAACTTTTTCATTTCCTCTCCTTTCCTCACCTTATCAAAAGAAAAAACCTTTCCTAATATGAAGAAAAGGTTTGAACTCGCAATTCATTCCTCATCTTTCAGAATATATCTGTAGGATGTAGCACCTTTCCGTGCCTATCAGCACATAGGTTGCCGGGCATCGCAGGGCCTATTCCCTCCGCCGCTCTTGATAAGGATTATACCCAAAGTATACAACTTTTAATAAAATTGTCAAGGCAAAGCAAGGAAAATTTAAAGCCTTAAGTATCTAAAAAAAGTAAAAGAAGGGCAAATTTTATCTTTCGCCCCTCTTTTACCTAGGCGCTTTACAAATATCAGGAAGATACCTCTTGTAAAACGCTCACGATTAAAATATTTAGGATAAATTTTATTTCTTAAGTAGATTATTAGCTGATTCGTTCGAAATCAAATCAGCTCCACCTAGGACAAAACACTTTTGTACCTTAGCTTTTTTAATATATGCACCGGCCTCAGTCATGTTGGTATTGCTTACTAGCAAAAGCGGACTGTTATCTACCGTGCATAAAACTCCTGCGCAAAGTCCGTCAGGGAAGTTTAGACCATATGTTAGATAGGCCTTTCGATGCTCTCCGGCAAAGAACTTTTCAGCCACAATCCTAGAAGTTGCAAATCTGTCTGCGCCTTCCAATCGCTCTACCTTACCAAGCTTTGACACAGTATTTTCTACATTTTTACTTACAACATCGCTTCCACCAATTAGGTAGAACTTCTTGCTGTTGAGAGTCTTTAAGTACGCTGTCTGAGCATCGCTCAACTTATTGCCGACTAACATTATAGGCTTTCCTGCTGCTGAAGCTGAGAGAGCATCCGCAAAGTTATACGCGTTGCAAAGTGCGATATCCTCTCCCTGAACACCGGCCGCATTTAACACCTTCAGGTTTGTCTCAAATCTTGTCTCACCTTCAAGCCTATGCTTCTTACCCGGAATCATATCGGCAATTTCTTTTGATACAACATCCTCTCCACCTATGATATAAACATTTACATTCTCAGATGCGTTCTTCTTCACGTAGGCGCTGATGTCCTTAGCACTTGACTTATTTACTATCAAAATAGGAGCATGCTTAACCTTTGCCAGATATGTAGCTGAAAGAGCATCCGCAAAATTTTCACCGTTAGCGATAACAATGTTATCGAATTTTTCTACACCAAGCTTTTCCTTGAGCTTGTCGGCTATTGCCATTGATGTCTCAAAACGAGTATCTCCGGCAATCCTTTCAATACCCTTTTCTTTCTCGTTCTTCAGTCGCTCTACCTCTTCAGCGAGTTCCTTAATCTTTGCCTCCGCAGCTCTCTTATCAGCTTCAGCTTTTTCAGCTTTTGCCAGAGCATTGTTCAGCTCTGCCTCTGCCTTCTCAGCTCTCGCTTCAGCAGCCTTCTTATCGGCTTCAGCTTTTTCAGCTCTTGCTAGAGCAGCCTTCTTGTCAGCCTCGGCTTTTTCAGCCTTTGCTAGAGCCAGTTTCTTCTCTGCTTCTGCCTTTTCAGCCTTCGTTACCGCCTTATCCTTTTCAGCCTCTGCAGCTACAAGCTTGTCCTGAGCCTGCTTCTTTTCGCTCTCAGCCTGAGCAAGCTTCTTCTCTGCCTGTTTCCTGGTTTCCTCAGCCTTTGCAGCCTTCTCTTCAGCCATATTCTTTGCTTTTTCTGCCTCTGCTGCCTTTGCCTCTGCTGCCTTTTGAGCCTTCTCTGCCTCTGCTGCCTTTAACTCTGCATCCGCCTTACCTTTTTCTATGTCGGCAATCTTCTTGTTCAGAGCCTCCTCGTCAATTGTCTTTTCAACCGTTACATTTAGGGTCTCATCTTTTGTAAGCTTGCCTGCAAGCAAATATACACCATTCTCATCAGGCTTAATCTCTGTACCATTTACACTTACAGTATACTTGTAAAGTTCCTTCTTGTTGATTTTGAATTTCAGTTCGCTTCCCGCTGAGCAATATCTTGGGTTTTCCCCCTCTATATCCTTTATACCGCTTCCAACAAACTCTACCTTGCATTTCTTTGCCAGCTTTATTTTAATATTTGGCAAGCTGCTTAAATTTCCTGAGACTGTATCCGCATTCAAATTAGGATTTAATCCCTGTGAATATGTCAGATTTCTGTGTGACCCCGGATTGCTTCCGAAACCATTGCTTTCGAGGCATCCGTCAACCAGTTCCAATTCATCGCCTTCCAAGTTTTCCGGAATGGTTAAAGAAACTAGCTGCTGCTTAGGATTTCCGCTGAAATCGTAAACACCGAAAGGGCTTCCAGGGACGGATTTATATGCGTTTCCACTCTTATCCTTATATGAAATAGTCGTATTCCTATTATATACTCCTGCCAGTTTTTCAACCGGATTTAGAAGTCCCTTGAACTGGATATTGATCTTATCTCCGGCCTTTAGTTTTGTTGTATCGGTTATCTTCTGTCCATTTGTATCAAGGATTTCGTAGCTCATCTCTCTAGCGTTGATAATCTGATATGTTACCTTGCCATCCTTTTCAACTTTGATTATATGTCTTCCGCTTGTTAGCTTTGATACTGTAACCTCTCCGTTTTCTTCTGTATTAACACCGTCTGTGGTGAATCCACTGTACTTTAAAGTTTCACCTACCACACTTCTGTTAACGCTTACCTTACTTCCTGCCTCAGGTTTAAATGAATAGTTTGCGCCGTCTTCACCCTTTAGGTAGTAGATGGTGTCATGTTCAGAATCGATTGGCATCATCTTATTACCGCGGTTGATATTCATATTTGTCTGTATTGACGAATCATTATCGCCAACCTTCACCATAAATACACCTGTCAGTTCCGGCCAAATTGCTGAGAAGTCAGTTCCTCCTTGAGCTTCTGAGTGTATTACTGCATCGTATTTTACGAGTACAATTGCTGTTCCGCTATGATTTGCTTTGATCTTTGCTACAGCCGAATTGTTCTTATCTGCTGTTACTGATACTACATCTGAAGCATTTCCGTTCTCGTCTATTACCTCGTAGTGAAAATCCGGAATAGCAATCTTACTATTCATGAAGTTTTCAATAGGCTGCCAGTTTCTCACACAATTGAGTTCATAGCTTCCACCCTCTGCCATCTCAAGGAATCCCTTTTGGTTGATGTTCATATAGACATTTGCCATGTCATATACGTTTTTGTCAAATCTGTAGATGGTGTTCTTTTTGTAGCTGCTGTCACCTATATGCAAATCCTTCTCCGTCACCTTAATAGGTTCCGTTACATTAAAATCCTTTGGGAAGGCCCAATATGTGACTCCCTTAGGATTCTGCACACGATAGAAATACTTGCTCTGGTCTTTTGCCATCTTGAATTTTGCAATAACACCATCCGATGTCTCTGTAATCTCAGGCTCTACGAAGTTGTACTTATAGTAGTTTCTATCGTCACCGTAGCCTGCCGATATCTTTGAACCCTTAGGTGCCGTAATCGTCAGGTTCACGATTTCAGGCATGGTAGCCCTTATATCGGTGTTGCTGTTTGTCTCGTTTGCTGTCTTTACGACCTTAATACTAGTATGAGTTTTCGCCTTATCTCCTATAGGTGTCAGGGTTGCCTCTACTGTATCCCTATCCATATATAGGAATGAAAGCTTATTATTCTCATTTTTACCAAAGCTTATAGTTCTGAGAGTTCCATCACTTCCGCTCACCTTGACATCAAGCTTATAGTCTTTATCCTGCACCCATCCTGAGTTTCCTATATTAAAGTCCCAGATTCTATGCAGAGTTACACTGTTATTTTCTTTTGTAAAACTCAGCTTTATGCCACCGTTCAGCTCATCGTTAGGACCATAGCCTTCGAACCAGTAGTCTCCTGCCGGAAGCTCCGTCTTATACTGTAAAGCCCAGTTATCCGGAGATGTGTCGATGCCCTCCAGAAGGTTTTTGTCGCCCTTAACACCATTTTTGAAAGTGTAGAGTTTTCCACTCTTAATCTGCCTTGAATGCAAGCCTTTTATTGAAATCGGGAATTTTTCCTCAGGCTGCTCTGTAGATCTGACATTCACAATCGTTACTGCAGGTGTTGAGACTATGGCATCGCTCTTTTCACCCTTTTGACCCGGAACAGCTATATAGTATTTACCTGCCGCCAAGCCTGTTGTATCAAACATGAATTTACCGTCAGAGTTTTTTTCTATCACCCTGTCAACAATGCATTTACGTGGGTCCTCTTCTGTAAAGTTAGATTTTTTTATTACATATAGCTTAGAAGCTTTAGTTTCATAGCGCTTTGTCTCACCCGACATTCCGAAATAACGGTCTACATCGACTTTTATCGTCTCTCCCGCATCTACATTATCACGGCTTGTCATCATGTGGAAGCCGGCATCTTTATCGCCGTAGAACCCCATATCTGAAAAATGACCTAACTGAACTTCATCGCCATCAAACAGCTCTATTTGATCTGCGGTTGCCCCCCAGCCTGACGAGGCTAATGGATATCTACCATTGACATAATAATTGAGATTGTAATCAAAGTTAAAAATTTTATTGAAGAACATAGAGCCCGGCGAACCGCTATAGCTGAACAAATCCGTTCCGAATTTTTCCTTCAGTGCTCCCTTACCTACATCCTTCGGATCTATTCCTAAGTAATAGACTTCCGCTACATATATATACAGATGCAGGACGGTGAGATGATTTCTTGCAGTTTCCGGCGTTCCCACCAAATTATCACCCTGATTATATTTCTTGCTTTTGAAATAGAACTTTTCCAGACCGTAATTTTTTAGGTCAAAGTATTTAAGTTCAAATTTCTCCCTTGCAATTGGCTTTTTTGATACACCGCCATGCTTTTCCGCAACGACGAAGTTATCATCATGTGATAAGGTAAATTGAACTTCGATCGTTTTTTTCGGATAATCGTCTTCGTCAGGTCCATCTGCAAATGCAGAAGCCGGAACGAGTGATAGGATCATAAGGAAAGTCAGCAGTAATGCCAATATTCTCTTCGATCCATACTTTTTGTATGACATCTATAAAAATCCTTTCCGCTGCAATAAAATAGACCGCAGCACATATAAACAACTGCAGTCCGTTTTTTCTGCAAAAAGATAGACTCCGTGCTTTCCTACACTTTCGTCCGTATTATGAGCAGGTCTCCTGACTTATGCCTCAATACAGCATTAACCTTCTCGGATAAATCCAATGGTTGCGCTTGCCCAATGCTGCTCTTCATTTACAGTGGCGGAATCCGTCTCGGATTTACACCGAGTTCCCTCTTAGCTATCAAGTATTAAGGTACAATCTCAAACCCTTAATGATAGAACTCACAATATACATCGATAAAATTTTATCATAATTCACAATGTCGGTCAAACCTGTATTTTCTATATTACTGCTTGATTTTCTTTTATATTTAACACTTGATTTTAAACTACATTCCTCCTTTGCATTTTGACCTTTAAGCGATTATAATTATATAAAAACAAGAGGTATTTTTTGAAAAGAGATAATATAAACAGTAAACAATCCAGATTTTCCGTCATTGAAGGTGGTTTGAAAACAAAGTCTCCTACTTTAATTGATGAGCTCAGGGCATCGCTCAAAAATAGTTGCTTTGAGATAAAAGCGACAAATACCAGACTCATGGGAGTAGTAGGGCTGATGCTTTCATATAATATGCTGGGGCACCGTTTTACGCAGCTCTTTATCCTCGACTATGAGGAGTACGGAGTTGCTGATTACGTGGGACTCTTTACGGATTCCGAAGAGGAAATCGAATCACACGCAGACACTATGTTCGGCGCTCTCGGTGGCGAATGGGTAGATATAACTGCCGAAGAAAGCTGGGCACTCATCGCAGCTGCAGATAGAATCAACGAAGAATATGGTGTCGAATTTCCTGAGGACTACATGCAGTTTCGCGAGGCAATAAAGGATGCTGACGAAGATACAGAAGTATATAGATCTGCCCTATCAAAGGTATGCATTAAGCTCAGATCAGATAATGAGCTGGTCAACTACTTCATCATGCGCTGCGTAGGCAAGGACAATACCCCTCTCAGCATACTATGTTCCGAGTGTTTCCTCGATAACACAGGCACCGAAACTTCGCAATATGATAAATTCTCACGTGGGCTTAAGATAAATAACCCATCAACACTTTTCAAGAATGATATTGAAAAAATTGGTCCCCGGAAGTACTTGTGTAAGTCACTGGTGGAAGACGATGGAAATTTTTTTCTCATTGTAAGTGAGGTTCGAGTTGTAAAGGATGTGGTTAAATCCGCAACAGTCATTTCCTGCATGGAAATAACTGTATGGGAGTCTGCTATGCAACTTCGCCGTATAGACTATGTTCTAACCGCCGAATGTAGTTGCACCCAAGAAGAGTTTTCCAAACTTGTTAGCAAGACATTTCACACAGTGAACTCCCACTCACACGAAAATGGCATGCTCTACATGATATATAGGAATAACAATGACCATGTGTGCAGTCCTCACTATAGACTCGATGCCGATCTCATCGGAAGCGTCTTCTTTATCGACGAAAAGGAAGCGATAGTTTGCTCAGCTGATCCTAGTGATACAGATATAATTGCAAAAGCACTTTTATTATCGGACTGCTTTAGTAAAAACGGTAATATTGGTAATGTCGAGAGGTTCAAATTTGATGATAAAATCATCGGTCCATTCATCGATAGCGGCATGGATAATTTCAGGGAGTTTATAGAATTTTATAAAGGATAATACTGTTTTTTTAAAAAAACTTGTCCGATACCTCGAATATGTTTTATGTCAACCTTTGTTCGTTTTTCCATCAAAGGTTTTCAACATAAGTAAATCCATATTTTTCAACAACATAGGTACTTATCCACAGAAAACGCAAAAATCGTATACAATTTTGTCCTTTAGCCTCTGTGGATAAGTTATTAGTGCTAAATCGCTATATTCCAACATGTATCCTGTTTTTATAATTTGTCAATAGCAAGTTATCCACAGATTTTGTTGTTAAAAAAATAAGAGTTTTGTTCTTTAGGAAAAAAATGGTAGAGCGTTCATAATATATAAAACAGACAGTCGAAAAACATAAATTATCTAGACAAAAAGAAAGGTATTTTTATGAAAACCATCAAACTTTTTCAAAGTGATGTATATAAACGTAGTACGGAAGCAATCGTTTCTAGTATAGATAGGAATGTGGCTCACAATAGCATCAGCATCGTTTTAGATCAAACGGTTTTCTTTCCTACCGGCGGTGGTCAAAGCTGCGACCTTGGGACTATAAACGGAATAAAAGTAGTAGACGTTTTTGAAAAAGATGATACCCTATACCACATCTTGGAGGGATGCGATAGCGCCATACAGCTCGGAGATACGGTGAGCCTTGAGATTGATTGGGGAAGACGTTTTGATAACATGCAAAGACACTGTGGCGAGCACATCCTTTCCGGGATTTTCTTTAAACTGTTCGGTGGTGTCAATCGCGGTTTCCATATGGGAGAGGATTACATGACCATAGATATGAGTTTGGAGGCTGACGAAAGATACACTGAAATCAATTGGGATATGGCCATGCAGGCAGAGCTTGAGACAAACAAAGTTATATGGGAAAATACACCTGTCTCAGTCTATCGCTTTGATACCAAGGCAGAGGCCGAGAAAATGCCTCTTAGGAAGGCTTTGAACCTGGAAAAGGATATATCCATTGTTACTATCGGGGATATTTCAAATCCTGCAGACTCCGTTGCCTGCTGCGGAACTCACCCTTCAACTGCCGGTCAAGTTGGAATGGTCAAGATTTACAAAATTGAACCAAACAAGGGTATGTTTCGCATCTTCTTTGAAGCCGGACAAAGGGCTCTCGCCCACTACGATATGCGCTTTGATATAATGACGAAGCTTGAAAACGACTTATCTGCAAGCTATACAAACCTTATATCAAAGTATGAGATACAAAAAGAAAAAGCTAAACAGGTAAAGGACAGACTCTACCACCTGAGTAAAGAACTCATAAAGAGAGAGATTGCAGATTTAAGAGAATGTAGCGACAGAGTTAGGCACTACAGCTGCCTTGATTCTAACGATATAATGGAGATAGGAAACGCACTAAGCCCTGAAATAAACAATACACTTTGCCTCATCGACGACCTTACAAACACGGTATTTCTATTTTCAAACAGTATCGACTGCGGAAAACTGGTAAAAGAAAATGCACCTAAACTTGACGGCAAAGGAGGAGGCGGCAGGAACTTTGCACGCGCTGTCTTTCCTAGTGCTGAAAAGGCTGTGAAATTTATTGATAATATAAATGAATAGAACAAAAAAGGCCTGTAGCTTCTTTGCTGTCAGGCCCTATCTTTATTACGATTACGCTTATTTTTCTTGTTCTTCCTCAAGCTTTTTTGATTTCTTCTTATTAATTACAGGCAAACCGCTGCAAGTGAACAAGAACCTTCTTATTGCAAACAGCACTCCAATTGCAGCAACTGCTATAAGCATTGAAAGCATTGATAAATGTTCAACCACCATCTGTCTTGCAATAGCTAGCATCATAACATCTATTACATCCTCAAGTCTGTGTCTTATCAAGAGTTTTACAAACTCTATACCTACAGATACTACCAGAAGGTCGCTAAGCAAACTGTTAAACTCATCTGTAGTTATCTTCGTTAAACCCCCGTCTGTTATCAGACCTAGGCAAATTCTTATAAGCATTCCCGCTGCTACAATTACTATTATAATTGCCGCAAGAACCTATACAAAAGACGATACCTTTGTAATAAGTATATCAAACTTTGATCTTACTTGTTTGTAATTCATTATACTCCTCTCAAATTCGATAAAATATTATATTAGTTTTTCTAATGCTGCAAGCCTTGCGCAAACACAGAAAACATCCATAGCATCTTCAAGTTCCTCGACCGGTGGAAGCGAAGGTGCAATTCTAATATTACTGTCCTCCGGATCATTTTCGTACGGGAATGTCGCTCCCGCAGGCGTCATCTCAACACCTGCCTCCTTGGCAAGCTCAAGTACACGCTTTGCTGTATTTTTCATGGCATTATAGCTAACAAAGTATCCTCCTTTAGGAATCATCCAGCTACCTATTCCGAGCGGAGCAATTTCCCTCTCCAAATACTTTATAACCGTGTCAAACTTCGGCTTCATTATCTTGGCATGTTCTCTCATCAAAGCTAGAGTATTCGCCTTATCCTTAAGGAACCTGACATGCCTAATCTGATTCACCTTATCAAAGCTTATAATCTGGACTCCGAAGCTCTTTGTAAGGTATTTAATATTATCCTCACTTGCAGCCATCACTGATATGCCGGCACCCGGGAAAGTCACCTTTGATGTAGAAGCAAACTCATAAGCCATATTTGGGTTCCCGTACTCCTTGCATAGTCCGATTATATCCGGAAACTCTACATAGTCTCCATCAAATTCGTGGACACAGTAGGCATTGTCCCACATGAGCATGAAATCCTTGGCCGCAGGCTTAAGCGCCGCCAATCGTCTAACTGTCTCATCGCTGTATATTATGCCTTGCGGATTCGAAAACTTAGGCACATTCCACATACCTTTGACACTTTCATCCTTTACCAACTCCTCGACTAAATCCATATCCGGACCTGTCTCAAGCATAGGAATATTGATCATCTCAAAGCCCAGCTTTTCGGTTATCTTAAAGTGTCTGTCATATCCCGGAACAGGGCAAATCCACTTTATCTTATCTAGCTTAAACCATGGTTTCTCACTATTTAGAAGACCACTTGTAAATGCCTCACAAATTGCCATATACATTAACTGAAGGCTTGCGTTGCCTCCTATGAAGCATTCGCTTTCCTTAACCCCAAGAATTTCGGAAAAATACTTTTTGGCCTCCGGCATTCCTGAAGTCTCCCCATAGTTTCTTATATCCGTATTCCCAAGCTTACAATCAGCCGGATCTACTAAAACATCTAAAAGGCCACTTACGAGATCGAGCTGACGCTTTCCCGGCTTTCCTCTTGCCATGTTAAGATTAAGGTTCTTTTCCTTAAGCGCCTTAAACTTTATTTCGAGACTGTTCATTTCATTTAACAGCTCTTCTCTTGTCATCTCACTATATCTCATAAAAACCTCCGTGCGATAAATTTTCCTTTTAAATAATATAGCATTATAGACTTTTCTACAATAGAAACCTTACGGTTTTCACATTTTTCCAATTAGAAAACCGATAAGCCTTCGCAAGTTACGTCAGCATTATCGGTTTAGTGCTTTATATTGCAGTCTTTATATTAAAGCTATAGATTAAAAGGAGGCAATCTTAAGCTTTATTAGTATTCTATAGATTTTACAATCTCTTATGCATCCTTGAAAATCAGATGCTTTAGTCTCTTGTACACCAAGAAAGTTACTATCGATACAACGCCGAACTTTATTAAGTTAAATGGCAGGATTGATAGCATCATAAGCGAGAACAGGCTGTTGATATGCGAGTTGATTGCATGTCCCATTCCGATTATTGCTTCCATTGGAATTCCGTATAGCTTTGAATAAGCCGGGAATATGAAGAATAGGTTGCTGAGCACACATACTATGCTTACTGTTATTGTTCCAACTGTTAGAGCAACAGCTGCACCCTTTTTGGTTCTCTTAAAGTGATATATCAGTGCTGCAGGAACCATGTATGCTATTGCTGCAATCAGGTTGGCAAGTTCGCCGACAAAAGCAGTCTCCGTTCCCTTAATCATAAGCTTAAGAGCCAGCTTTACAATGCATACCAAAATACCCTCTACAGGCCCCATCATGAAAGTTGCGAGCATTGCAGGCAGATCTGCAAAATCGAACTTCATAAAAGCAGGTGCGATAGGAATTGGAAAATCCACCATCATTAGAGCCATGCTAATAGCACCGAACATTGCGACAAGAATCATATTCTTAGTTGTAAAAACCTTATGCTTTCTTGTACTTAGATTCATTACATTTTCATTTCTTTCCATTTTAGATACCTCCAAAATTAATTGCTTCGGTTTCTTCAGGTTCATTGGCAAGAAATGAACATAAAAAAGCCGAGCTACCATCAATCGATGGAATTGATGATGCCCGACTCAAAAAGTCATATATCTATCCATTCCATCTTTTCCCATCCGGACTAACCAACTATTTATCTCTGCTCACAAACTGCTCAATCAGATATCAAATGTTGGAATACCGTCGGTTTCGGAATTTCACCGAATCGGCCTAAAAAGGTTTGTGGACTATACCACCGGTCAGGACTCTCACCTGCCTCAAAGATAGTTGCATTCAATTATCTACTGTTGCACTTATATTGCCTGTGCAACACAATCATATTAATACTCCAAGAACGCAGTGTCAACCTTTTTACACAAATTTACACAAAAAACTTTAATCAGAATTTGCAAAATAACTTTCGAATGACTTATTATTCACCTACCCATCCATTATATTTCAGAATTTTTGCACATAGGCTATTGCATTTACGCAGAATAGTATTATAATTTAGATAAGAAAATATTAGCTGTTGTATTCTCATTCGTAAGGAGGCATAGTATGTTAAAGATTTTATCGGACTCTGTTGCAACTTTAGATGCTTGGTTATGGGGATTACCATTTATAATTATCCTTTTGGGTACACACATATTTTGTACCATCAGAACAGGATTTGTTCAAAAGCATACGTTTAAAGGAATTAGACTTTCAGTAACTCCCGACCCTGACGGTGAAGGAGAAGTTTCGCAGTTCGGAGCACTTACCACAGCTCTTGCTGCAACCATTGGTACAGGTAATATTATAGGCGTTGCTACCGCAGTCGCTTCCGGTGGTCCGGGTGCAGTATTCTGGATGTGGATTACAGGAGTATTCGGCATGGCAACCAAATACATGGAAACTGCCATGGCAGTTAAGTACAGAGAACAGACAAAAGATGGCAGAATGATGGGTGGCGCGTTCACTGCACTTGAACGTGGATTACACTCGAAATGGCTTGCAGTTCTGTTTGCTCTATTTGGAGGTATAGCTGCATTTGGTATCGGATGTCTTACACAGGCAAATTCTATATCTACCGCTCTTAAGCAGAACTTTGGTGTCGATGAAAAAATCGCGGGCATTGTTGTTGCTATACTTACAGCTATCGTAATTATTGGTGGAGTAAAGTCTATAACAAAAGTTACAGAGAAACTTATACCTTTCATGGCAGCTTTTTATGTACTTGGATGTTTGTGGGTTATCTTCATGAACAGGAGCGTTCTCGGTGAATCAATTGCACTCATTTTCAAATCTGCATTTTCCTTCCAAGCAGGTGCAGGCGGTGTGTTTGGCTTTACCGTTGCTAAGGCTTTGCGTTTTGGATGTGCAAGAGGCTTATTCTCAAACGAGTCAGGTATGGGTTCAGCACCTATCGTTGCAGCTTCTGCAAAGACAAGAAACCCTGTAAGACAATCTATGGTATCTATGACAGGTACTTTTTGGGATACTGTCGTAATATGCGCGCTCACAGGTATAACCCTTGTAAGTTCCGCAGTTGCACATCCTGAATTTTTAGCATCAGGAAGCAATACTGATACAACAGTACTTACATTCCATGCATTTTCACTTATACCTACTATAGGTAAACCGGTAATTGCTATTTCGCTTGCCCTATTCGCATATTCTACTATCTTGGGATGGTCATACTACGGCGAGAGATGTGCTGAATATCTTTTGGGATCAAAAGTTATAAAATACTATAAGGTTATATTCGTTGTATTATCATTTGTTGGATGTATAGTAAAGCTTGCAACAGTATGGAATATCGCAGATATACTTAATGGACTTATGATTATTCCTAACGTAATCGGTGTATTCTTACTAAGCGGAGTTTTAGTTGCAGACCTGAAGAAATATGCTAACAATATAGACGATGTTGATCCAACACCTGTCCCTGTTGTTGACAGAGATTCAAAATAAGGTATAAAAAAGTCATTGCCTGATTGCAGTCACACTTTCATATCTCAATTATCAAAAGACAAAGTATGACAGGCCGTTGGGCTACGAGTCTCCGGACAGAGAATTAGAAGAAAATTTTCAGAAACGGAGCATCGTATATAAACTGAACGATATAACATAATACAGTAAGCATTACAATGAACAGCTAATAGAAAACGGCTAATCTACATATAAATCATTTATTTAATTTATGTAGATTAGTTGTTTTTTTCTCCTTCTATTGTTGCAATAAGCAATTCTCACAGCAAGCTATCTAATAGAGCAAAGTTCGAGTTGACTTCAGGCAGAAACAAAGTTTCCACATTTGCAAAAACTTTGTTAAAAACTTTGCTCAATGTCGTTGACAACACCATTCCCTTGTGATAATATATTCCTTGCGTTAGATAAGCGAATATGTGTCATTAGCTCAGCTGGCAGAGCACCTGACTCTTAATCAGGGTGTCCAGGGTTCGAACCCCTGATGACGCACCAAAACCTCGGAATTCAATTCCGAGGTTTTTTATTTAACTATCCTCGTCCACTTGTATAAATATTTATATTATGCTATAATTCCTACAATATTTTTGTTATTTACTAAGGAGAATTTAGTTATGAAGTTAGTTTGTTTAGATTTAGAAGGCGTTCTCGTTCCTGAGATTTGGATTGCTTTTGCTGAGGAGACGGGGCTAGAGGAACTTAAGAAGACGACGAGAGATGAGCCGGATTATGACAAGCTCATGCAATATAGATTAGATATTTTGGCAGAAAACAACCTTGGACTGGAGCAGATTCAGAATACTATCGAGAAGATTGATCCGCTTCCGGGTGCTATCGAGTTCCTAAACGAGCTCAGAGAGCTTACACAGGTTGTAATCATCAGTGATACATTCAGTGAATTCGCAAAGCCTCTGATGAAGAAACTCGGATACCCCACCCTGTTTTGCAACGATTTGGATGTCGCAGATGACGGTAAGATTACAGGAATCAAGATGAGACTGGAAGACTCCAAGCTAAACACTGTCAAAGCATTCCAGCTTGCAGGTTGCGAGACCATCGCATCCGGTGACAGCTTTAACGACCTGGGAATGATTAAACAGAGTCAGCATGGCTTCCTATTTAGAAGTACAGAATCAATCAAGAAGGATTATCCAGATGTTCCGGCATTTGAAGAATATGATGAGCTGCTTGTAGCAATTAAAAAATCCCTATAACAGGGATTTTTTTATACCTATAATACCTTGTGCAAAATAGTCGTATATATCAAAATCAGAGTCACGTTACCTACTATTAGGCCAAAAGTCGCAAGTATTGTCTTTGATGTACCCGGCTTAAAATCAGGGCTGATCATATATGGCCAAAAGCATATCATTGGGAAAACGGCTATTAACACGCATATGTAGGTAGGAAAGCTTGTCCAAAGAAAGCGTGTCGTCTCTAACCAGTGTCCCCATGAAGGTATCATTATTTTGCTTATAGTGAAAAGTATGCATATAAGGTGGACCATCAGAAGATAAATAGCATACTTTGTCTTGCTCAGTACTTTTTTCTTTTTCATTTTATCTAATTATCCTTGCTAATTCTTCTCTCGTTCACCTGCAATATGAGCTTTAAAACTAAAATTAACTATATTATTATTCGAATCAATGTCCAAGTTCATAAAGTATTGATTCCAAAAGAATTCATTGTTACCTGCTCCCCACTGCACACCGTAATGTCCCAAATATTCACCTCTCGGATTGCTTGGAGTCAGCCATATTTTTTTACCAAATACTTCCTTAAACTTATTTTCATCAAGCTTCTCTAGCAAATCTATACCATCTATATTATATGAAATTCCATATTTTTTAGCAGCAGCTGTGCATTCAGAATCGAAGCAAACCTGCGTAACTACACAGTCCTTCAGTTCCTCATACCTCTTTTTATGCCCGTAAACACCTATGCAGCCAACCACTACATTCTTCTTTACAAGAAGATAAGTCGATCGTGTGACTGCAGAGTCATATGACTTAAAACCGTTTGGCACTGTTACACCGGAACCCTGATATTTATAATAGCTTCCCGATGTCAAAAGCTCATCATACTCGGGGTAGTCCTGTTTACCATTTGATACATATATATCATACCCCTTATCCATCAAATCCGACACCTTCGTCTCAGATAACTTTATCTCCGTATTATTAATCATCAAAGCTGGCGCCTTGTCAGGTAAACCTATCAATATGTATGCAAACATCAAAAATACAAATACCATAAGTACTGCAACAATGTATATCCATGATTTTCCCGTTCTCTTACGCGCATTGAAGTAGGCCATAATCGATGGCGTTGCAATCGCAGAAGCAATTGGAGCTGCACCGTGTCTAAACTTGCTCATTATAAATAAAGCAACCACAAGACTGATTAGGATCATCGAGATATAAAAGATGTTCTCTTTCAAACTCAGCTTGCCGGTTCTGGTTTGCTCATTCGCAGGCGCATCGTACATAGGTACACCATTCACATCGTTTCTCTTCAAATATGAGCGCAAGCCAAGAGCTATGCCTATGAATAATAGTGCTAAGAAAACCAGCAACCCAATAAAAACTAATCTTTCCATCTAAAACCTTTTCTTTGAATAAGTTCTTATCTATCAAATACATCCATAGTCTAACACAAATTTAAATTGTTTTCCATGAAGCAATTATTCATAATGTATACAAGCTTTTCAGATTATTTTTTTCTTTACACCTCTTTTTCACTATGTTAAAATTGTATAGAGTTTAATACTTGTTTTATTCTAAACGTGCGCATCATTTTAGCGCAAAAAACAAATTTAATTCCGTTGTTTCTGTAGTTAACTTTTTTATCGAAGTAATTCAGGAGTCCTATATTCAATATTAGGATGCATTAATCAAACATGAATATTAATCGTAATGCTTTAGGTGTTTTAATGCCGTTCAGCCTATATTGTGCTATCTGTACAATGACGTGTCTGATAATTTCGTCAAAACCACTTCAGGCGATTGGCGGTGTATTTTTCGGATATCTGATAGCACTCATAAACTGGTTTCTTCTGATTTTGACCGTTAGATGGTTGTTTAGTATCAATCGTCTTCTTGCGGTACAAGTTTTGATATTTAGGTTGCTCATCTACATATTAGGGGCCTGGGTCTGTATGCAGATAGGCTTTCAGTCCGTGCTCCTCTTTGCTGCATCTATAACAGGATTCAGTTTAGTTATCTTCGTTGAATTTGGGTTAAAAGGAGGCCTTTGTTTTGTTAAACATAAATGAATTAGGTGCTAGGATAATATTCAGTTTCGGCAACGGTAAACTTTTCATTACCGAAAGTACCCTATTCGGAATTTTGATAGCCGTCTTTCTTGCCATATTGGGAATTTGGCTCGGTAGTAGACTTGAGAATGTCCCGCGTGGCAAACAGGTATTCGCGGAATTCATAGTCGAATGGGTTTATAAGTTCACAGAAAAACATATGGGAAAGGGTAATTCTAAATTTGCCCCGTATATAGGCACTCTCCTTGCCTTCGTATTTTGTGCCAGTTCGCTGGGTGTTTTCGGCGTCAGACCGATAACAGCAGACCTAAACGTGGCCTTTGCACTTTCCATTATGACAATGGCTATGATTATTTTTAACTCTACAAAGGTTCATGGCTTTAGAGGCAGACTGAAGCACATGTGTGAACCATACATCTTTATGCTGCCACTCAAAATCTTAGAAGAAATTTCACTTCCTATTTCGCTGGGACTTCGTATATTTGGTAATATCTTAGGAGGCTACATCATAGTTGAATTATGGATGCACCTAATGACAAAGCTCAGCAATTTTTTTACCGACGTGCCATTTTTACGGGCGATTACAGTGCTGCCTCTGAATGCAATTTTTGATATAGCAGAGCCGGCAATTCAAACCTTTATATTTACAATTTTGACCGTTATTAATCTTGCCGCAGCTATGAAAATTACAGCTACAGTAAGCAATGATGAGAATAGAGAAGAACTTTAGGAGGAAAATCAATGGAATTTATCGGAATCGGTTTAGCAATGGGACTTGCAGCACTTGGCATAGGCCTAGGTCAGGGTATCGGATTAAGCAAAGGACTGGAAGGTATTTCAAGACAACCTGAAGCTACAAGCAAGATTCAGACCGCTATGATTGTAGGTATGGCGCTCATGGAGACCATAGGTATTTTGACATTTGTAATTGCTATAATCCTAAGCAACAAATTGTAACTTAAATTCCTGAAGGAGGCACATACTTTGGATATTAATAAACACCAAGACCTGCTTACTATAAACTGGAATCTTATCTTTTCGATTATTACCGTTTTAGTACTTATTTTGATATTAAAGCATTTTTTCTTCGAAAAGGTAAAGAAGTTCATGGATGAACGCAAGGCAAAGGTCGAGGAGCAATTCCAAAAGGCGGAGGAAGCCGAAAATCAAGCCCGCGAAAAACTTGATGAATACAACGAAATACTCGCAGGTGCAGAAAAAGAGAAGCGTGTAATCATTGCTGATGCAATGGAAAATGCAAAACTTCAAGCAAATTCAGTATTAGATGAAGCCCGCAAGGAAGCAGCTGATATTCGTGAGAAATCAAGACTTCAGATTGAGAGAGAAAAAATAGCGGCAAGAAAGGAAATCCACAACGAGGTCGGTGATCTCGCAGTCCAGCTTGCTGAGAAGATTTTGGAAAGTGAACTCGACGAGGATGCTCAGGCTTCAGTTATAGACGAAATAATTAGTAAATCAGAGGCAAACCGTGAAACAAAAAAATAGCAAGGATTTAGAGGCTCTCTGCGAACAGCTCGATAGAGCCACAGATAGTCTCAGAGATTTACGCAATCTCATCAAACATACAAATGGTGAGTATCGTGACCTACACACCTACGCTTTAGAAAAGCGCACCCTGCATGAGCAGGAGGAGATGTATGCCTTTATCGAAGCCCTCAGCGAGGGGCTCAGCCTATTTGATAAAAGAGAAGAAAATAAAATCAAAGGTATAGTTTACTCGGCTATACCTCTTGACCGTGAAACAATTCAGAGGATGGAGGTGCAGACCTCTGCCCTTATTAAAAAGGACTGTGTTTTGACAAATCGTATAGACGAGAAAATCATCGGCGGCTTCATTATCTCCATAGACGATAAGCTGATAGATGCTTCGATACGCAAGCGTATGGAGGATATGCGCCTGCACCTGTCTTATAATACAAATTCTAAGTAATTGGAGATGCTCATGAGAATTAACACTGATGAAATTCTAAGTAATATAAAGGACAAGATAGATAGTTTTACCTCGGAACTTGAGATAACCGATTTCGGTCAGGTTATTGAGGTTGGCGATGGCGTTGCACATATAGACGGTCTCAAGTCCTGCTTTGCCGGTGAACTTTTAGAATTTCCTAACGGCAGCTACGGCATGGCTATGAACCTCGACGACGACATGGTCGGTTCTGTAATCATCGGATCAGACCGTGGAATCCGGCAGGGAGATATAGTCAGACCTACAGGTAGAGCCATGGAAGTTCCTGTTGGCGAAGATCTGTTGGGAAGGGTTATCGACCCGCTTGGAAACGCCATTGATGATCACGGAAAGATAAATTGTAACGAAGCCAGACCCCTAGAAAGCAAGGCTCCCGGAGTACTCGACAGACGCTCGGTATACCAACCTCTCCAAACCGGAATCAAAGCCATAGATGCCATGATTCCAATCGGCAAAGGACAAAGAGAACTAATTATAGGTGATAGACAAACAGGTAAGACTGCAATCGCCATAGATGCTATAATCAATCAAAAAAAACAGAACGTAATATGTATATATGTTGCCATAGGCCAAAGAAAGTCAACTGTTGCACAAATCGCAAAGACTCTCGAAAACCATGACTCAATGTCACATACAATCATAATATCTGCTACCGCAAGTGAAGCCGCACCTATACAGTACATCGCGCCGTATTCGGGTTGTGCAATCGCAGAGTACTTCATGCATAAGGGCAAGGATGTTTTGATAGTCTATGACGATCTATCAAAGCACGCTGTGGCATACAGAGCCATGTCTCTATTGCTCCGCAGACCACCGGGACGTGAAGCTTATCCCGGAGACGTGTTCTATCTGCACAGCAGACTTTTGGAGCGTGCAGCAAAGCTGTCAGACGAACTTGGAGGAGGCTCCATCACTGCACTTCCAATAATTGAAACTCAGTCCGGTGACGTATCGGCATACATTCCAACGAATGTAATATCCATCACAGATGGACAGATATTCCTAGAGAGCAACCTTTTCTTCTCCGGTCAAATTCCGGCAGTAAACGCAGGTATTTCCGTATCTCGTGTCGGTGGAAACGCTCAGATTAAGGCAATGAAGAAGGTTTCAGGTACAATGAAGCTCATCTTGGCTCAGTTCCGTGAACTTCAAAGCTTTGCCCAGTTCGGCTCAGATATTGATTCAGATACCACTCAGCGTCTTGAAAGCGGTAAAAGACTCATGGAGATACTAAAGCAAAAACAGTACTCCCCTATCTCTGTTGAAAATCAGATAATGATAATCTATGCTGCGATAAACGGATATCTAAATGATATAGAACTTGAGAATATCTCCTCATTTGAAGAGACTCTATATGAGTTCATGGAAATGAAATATCCTGAGATAATTCAAGAAATTTTTGTTACAGGAGATATATCAGCTGATATCGAAAAACTTTTGATACAGGGCATAGCAGAATGTAAGAAAGAAGGTAAGTATATTGGCTGAGCAAATTCAGGCGATTAAAAGGCATATAAACAGCGTCAAAAACACCGAGAAAATAACAGGTGCTATGAAGCTTATCTCAGCTGCAAAGCTCAAGCAGTCGACCGACCATCTTATCTATACCAAGGAGCATATCGAGCCTTTGATATCAAAATTTAAACAGGTTCTCACCTGCGACATCGCACCTGATTTATACTGCGAAGAGAACCTTGAGATGCGTAGGTTTGAAGAAGGCACAGTAACCGAATCCCAAAAGGATTCAATCAAAGAGCTTTGTATTTTGATTACCTCATGTAAGGGTCTGTGTGGAGGATACAATTCGAGCTTAATCAAACATGCTGCTGACATGAAGGAGAGCGTGGCTACCATTTTTTCACCTCTCGGAGACAAAGGCTTTAACTACTGCTCCAGGCATGGTTTTGAGGTCTTCGCAGTGGAAGAGTTTGCCGATACATACGCCGAGCATGCACACGAACTTTCATACGAGCAAATATATAAACTATCATCTGCAATACTTGAGCTCTATCGCAAAAGCGAGATTTCAAAAATCAAAATTGTTTACACTAAGTATAGAAATCCGATAGCCTTTGACATCGACACTCAGCTTTTGCTACCAATCGAAAAAGCAAGTTCGGATAAGGACGACGACATCAACAACAACGGCATATTCGATCACGATTCCGGCACGAGGTATTTTGATGAGATTGCAGAGGCATATCTATCGATGAAAATTCTCAGATATATAGCTGAATCGACGCTCTGCGAGCATGCAGCAAGGCGTATTGCGATGAAAAATGCAAATGACAATGCAGTCAAAATGATAGAAATGCTTTCAAACAAATACCACACCGCTCGTCAAAACGCGATAACCGGTGAGATGATTGAAATCATAGTCGGTAACGAATCCCAAAAGCTTAAGAAAGTCCAAAGGATAATAGGTGAATAACTTGAATACAGGAATTGTAAAACGAATTATCGGTCCAGTAATAGACATCAAATTTGAAGATAGCGAGATGCCACAGCTTCTTGATGCAATCAAAATAAAAACAGAAGACCATGTAGTTGTGGCGGAAGTCGCTCAGCACGTTGGCGATAGCACGGTTCGCTGCATAGCCCTATCATCTACCGATGGTATGAAGCGTGGACTTAAGGCAATAAACACCAATGCCCCTATTGAAGTTCCTGTTGGAAACGATGTTTTAGGCAGGCTTTTCAACGTTCTCGGTGAACCTATAGACGGACTTGCGGCACTGGAAGACGCTCCGAAAAAACCTATACACCTTCCTTCACCGGAGTACTCTCAGCAGGAGACCTCGACTCAAATCTATGAGACTGGAATCAAGGTCATAGACCTTCTCGCACCTTACACTAAGGGCGGTAAGGTCGGACTCTTTGGCGGTGCAGGTGTCGGAAAAACCGTTCTCATTCAGGAGCTCATCAACAACATCGCTAAAGAGCACGGAGGAATCTCTGTATTTGCAGGAGTTGGAGAAAGAACAAGAGAAGGAAACGACCTATATAATGAGATGCAGGAGTCCGGTGTAATCGATAAAACTGCCATGGTTTTCGGACAGATGAACGAGCCGCCGGGAGCGAGAATGAGAGTTGCTCTTACCGGTCTTACCATGGCTGAACACTTTAGAGATAGAGAGCATCAGGACGTGCTTTTGTTTATAGATAATATCTTTAGATTTACTCAGGCCGGTTCAGAAGTCTCAGCTCTGCTAGGTAGAATTCCTTCTGCAGTAGGCTATCAACCAACTCTAGCTACGGAAATGGGTGCACTTCAGGAGAGAATCACCTCTACATCAAACGGATCTATAACCTCGGTTCAAGCGGTATATGTTCCCGCTGACGACTTGACAGACCCGGCACCGGCGACAACATTCTCACACCTTGATGCGACTACAGTTTTGTCAAGAGCTATTACAGAGCTTGGAATCTACCCTGCCGTTGATCCGCTTGAGTCCTCATCAAGAATAATGGATCCACTCATTTTGGGTGATGAACACTATCATACAGCTCGAGATGTACAGGCAGTTTTGCAAAGATATAAGGATCTTCAGGACATCATCGCCATCCTTGGAATGGATGAACTTTCTGAAGAGGATAAGCTGACAGTTGCAAGAGCCCGCAGACTCCAGAGATTTTTATCGCAGCCATTTGCCGTTGCTGAACAGTTTACAGGAATGCAAGGAAAATACGTTCCGCTAGCAGACACAATCAAAGGCTTCCGCGAGATACTAGACGGTAAGTATGACCATATCCCGGAGTCCATGTTCCTCTATGCAGGAGGGATTGAAGAAGTGGCACAAAGGTACGAAAATGAAAAATAATCATACCCTTCTCCTCGAGATAAAGACAGATAAAAAGGTAATATACTCAGGCTATGTCCTTTCGGTAACCATCAAAGACGCAAAGGGACAGGAGTGCTTCATGTCCCATCATTGCGATACGACAAAGAGCATACGGGACGGAATAATCAGCATTAGTGAACCACCAGACCCAGTGGCTGATTCCGTCTCAAGCTCAGGTCAGATTTATGATACAAAAAAAATCACCTCAGCTGCAAAATCAAAAAGCGCACAAAAAAAACTGTTTAAAGTCTCAAATGCATATCTAAATATTCATAACAATTCTATTGTTCTCTTTGCTCCGGACGCAGTTGAAATCAGCGTTTAAGCATTGTTATACAATCCAATTTTGTGATTGTTAAATTCCTATCATAATTATTCAAAATGGGGTTCCAATACACATAAAAATATAGTATGATATGTAGGGTTTAAATTTAATCTGCAAATAAATTTGTATTCATTATACAACGGAGGTTTCAAAACATGCGTGACATATACACAAGAGTTAATAATTTGCGCCGACAGGTTTTCTCTGCAGTAGCAAATCTTGCATATGAAGATCGTGATCTCAGCGAAATCGTAGAGATTCCATTTGAGATTCTTCCCGGTGAAATCGCATCAATCAGAGAGAGCGTATTCCTTGAGAGAGCTATTCTCGGAGAAAGAATTCGTGCAGCTCTTGGACTGGACATCCAGCCGGCAAGAGAGCACATATCAATCACAACAGGTATTGACGAAATAGTAAAGGGTGAAAACTACTATAAGGCCCCACTGATCAATATAATCAAGTTTGCATGTCATCAGTGCCCGGAAAAGCTAATCAAAGTTACTGACATGTGTCAGGGATGTATTGCTCACCCATGTACTGAAGTCTGTCCTAAGGATGCTGTTGATATCGTCAACGGTAAATCATTTATAGATCAGGAAAAGTGCATTAAGTGTGGAAGATGTGTGACTGCATGTCCGTATAATGCTATCATCAAAATGGAAAGACCGTGCGCAGCCGTATGCGGAATGGACGCTATCAGCTCTGATGAATACGGTCGTGCAGACATAGACGAAGATAAGTGCGTAGGATGCGGAATGTGTCTAACACATTGCCCATTTGGTGCTATCGTAGATAAGGGACAGTTATTCCAAACTATAACTGCAATTAAGAGCGATGCTCCGGTATATGCCGCAGTTGCACCCGCTGTTGCCGGTCAATTCGGAAACGGCATCACAATGGAACAGCTAAAGGTTGCCCTTAAGGAGCTTGGATTTACAGATGTACTTGACGTTGCTGTAGGAGCTGACCTTTGTACAATTCAGGAAGCACACGATTTTCTAGAGAACGTACCGGCAGAGATTCCTTTCCTTGCCACATCATGCTGTCCATCATGGTCAGGTATGGCGGAAAAGCTTTTCCCTGAGTTAAAGGGACACATCTCCATGGCTCTAACACCTATGACACTTACAGGTATGGTTCTTAAAGAACAGCATCCGGGATGTAAGGTTGCATTCATCGGACCATGTGCTGCTAAGAAGATTGAGGCAACAAGAGAAAATATCAGACCATATATAGACTTCGTACTCACATTTGAGGAAGTAATCGGAATGTTTGACTCAAGAGGAATCGATCCTAAGAATGTTGTTGTTGATGAGAACGAAGTTTCACCGGGAAGCTCAGCAGGAAGAAACTTCGCTGTAAGCGGTGGTGTAGCAAACGCTGTAGTTCAGGTAATTGCAAAGCTTGAGCCGGAAAGAGAAATGAAAATTGCAAACGCTGAGGGTCTTGCAAATTGCCGTAAACTACTCCAGGCTGCCAAGTTAGGTAAGTACGACGGATATCTGCTTGAAGGAATGGGATGTCCGGGTGGTTGTGTCGGCGGTGCCGGAACCATGGTTTCTTTAACAAAGGGTAACAACGCAGTTGCTAAGACAACCAAGGAAGCTCCATACGAGAATCCACTTGATAGCGAATACAAAGATTATCTGAGAATAGTTGAGGAGAATCAGGATACTGATAGCGAGCTTGGTAAATAAGGATTGGCATTAAACTAAAATACAAAATCGGTGCTTTGCAGCACCGTTTTTTTACTATTCAACTACACCTAGATATTTCTTGAGATGCTCTATGTAATCCTCACCGGTTTGACTAAGACTTATGCCCTTCTTTTTGATATAGCCAATTTCCATTACGCTGTTAGGATTCTGTTTGTCCTCATAAGGAACTGCGATATAATCGTCACCGTTTAACTCCTCACATATGATTCCGGAACAAAGAGTGTAGCCGTTTAGTCCAATCATCAAGTTTAGCATGGTAGCTCGATCATTAGCTTTAATAGTTCTGGGATATTCGTTGGTCGTCAAAATTTCTTCAGCAAAGTAAAACGATCCATTATCACCCTGCTCGAACGAGAGACATGGATAATCCTTAAGCTGTTCAAAGTTAATTGACTTTTCCCTTGCAAGTGGATGCCCCTTCCATATATATACGAAAGCATCGCAGTCTATAAGTTTGTTGAAACTTATGTTTGATGCGCTCAGCAGCTTCATAAGAGCCTTGCGATTGAAGTCGCTCATATAAAGTAGTCCAATCTCACTTCTTAAGTTTGCAACATCGGATATAACCATTCTTGTCTGAGTTTCCCTAATTGCGAATTCGTATTCAGTTGTATCAAAGCCCTTGACCATCTCTACAAATGCTTTTATTGCAAATGAGTAGTGCTGAGTTGACACACCGAATTTTTTCTTTATCTTTGCTCCGTCACCATACTTTTCCATCAAAGTCTCGTAACCGGCATAGACCTCCTTTGCATACATCAGAAATTCCACGCCGTCAGGTGTCAGGCTCACACCCTTGCCACTACGATTAAACAGGCTGAACCCCAGCTCCCTCTCGAGTTCTTTGATTGCACCGGTCAAAGACGGCTGAGCTACATAGAGCTGCTCGGCAGCTTTGTTCATAGAGCCACACCCCACTATTTTTATAAGGTATTTTATCTGTGTCAGCGTCATTGCATCTCTCCTGACTTTTCAAGTTTCTTAGCTTCGCGCCAAGCTATAAACCTGTCAAATTCCTTTTTTACCAATGCCGCTACAGGAACTGCTACCAGCATTCCCATTAGTCCTCCGGTTGATGCCCCTATTAAAAGCGCAATGATTACCAGTATTGGGTTTACCGAGATACTGTTCGAGAGCAGTTTTGGATTTATAAAGTTACCATCTAAGCCCTGTATAACCAAAACCACAATAAGTCCAATCAACATTTTCTTGAAATCGCCATCGACTACACAGGCCAAAATTGTACCACCGTATGCAAATATAGGACCAACGTAAGGAATTAGATTCCCAATTCCTGTCAGAATACCAATCAAAACGCTGTACTTTACATTTACGATTGAAAGTCCCACGCTCACCAGCACAGCCATTACACAGGCATCGAGAAACTGACCTTTGATATATCCTGAGAAGCAGTCATCAGCATCTTTCAGGAATGTCGATAATGCGCCGTAGCTACGGTTTCTAAGAAGTGCAGCTGCAGCCTTCTGCCAGTACTTCTTCAAGTTGTCCAGATCAATTAGAACATATATTGAAAGTACCATGGCGATTAAGAACTTTGAAATTGCATTTCCAACATTTGATACAAACGAGAATGCACCTGTTGCGATGTCCGTAGTGCTGCTGTTTATCCAATCGAGAAGCTTCTGCTGGTACTCGCTTATATTTGCAGACTTGATTCCGAACTGCTCTAGCTTGCTCGCTATTCCCTTTATAAATTCCTTTCCGGAGCTCAGAAGAGAAAGGGCTATGTTTTTGAGACTGTCGGTATCCGCAAGTTTGATTTCATTCGCAACCGATGAAATTATTACAGATAAAATCAGAAATATGCATCCTGCTACTATCAGGTATGTAATCAAAACGGATAAGCCCCTAAATGACATCCTGTCTTTCTTCTTTTTGAAGATGATTCCAAGGCTTTTGTAAAGCATCTTTTCTATTTGGTTTACAATCGGATTTAGGAGATAAACTATTGCAAGTCCAACTATAAATGGTGAGATCAACGAGAAAAATGTCGAAATAAAACTCATTCCCTTTGGCACTATCACACCTATATTGATTAGCAAGAAAAGCATGACCAAAATGCAAAATGCACCTAGTAATACATACAAAAGTATCTGTTGATATTTTTCATTTCTATCAGGTAATTTCATTAACCCCTCCATTAACTGTAGCTTTATTTACTACAGACATAATCTATCACACTTCACCCGTCTTTTCAATCAAAGCGAAGTTTGCTGCTCTTTTCGTATAGTTTTTCTCCAGCATTCTAACATGAGATAGGAACGCTTCGTCATCAAAATACTTTGCCCCACTATGGCATTTAATTACGCAAGCCTGACATTTGATGCATGGCCCTGTAATCGTCGTATAGTCAGATGATATTACACCGACCGGACAGACCTTGACGCAGACTCCACATCCATCGCAGAGCTCATCTACGGTCTTAGGTGTTGCCTTTAGGAATTTTGCCGGCTGCATATCTTCACCTAGTGGTATGTAGTATGGCTTAACCTCAGATTCAGAAAGGATGTTCCTTCTTTCTGATTCCTGTGCTTCTGACTTTGATAGCCACTCAGCTATGCTTTGTGCAAACTTTTCTATTTCGGCTGTATCTTCTTCGTCCGGTCTTGCCGTTCCGATAAGTTTTGAAAAGTGGTGCTGACAGGCAAATGAACCTGCTGCAAAGACATCAAATCCGTTTTGATAAAGCTCTAGTGAAAGCTCGCTCAAAGAACTGTCAAAGCTTCTATTTCCGAAGGTAGTGATAGCAACTGCCTTTGTTCCGTTTCCCTTGAAACCTTCCTTAAGGAAGCTAAGTAGTTTATTTGGTACTCTTCCTGCATAGGTCGGCATTCCGAAGACAGCCAGTTCATCTTCTGCAAAGGTGTAGTATATATTTCTCATCTCGGGCAATGTAAAGTCAATCGTATTGACATCGGCACCCAGCTCCTCTGTGAGCTTATTTCCGATAAGCTTTACGACCTTCTCCGTGTTTCCGCCCGGACTGAAATAAACCAGATATATTTTTTTGATATCCATCGTTTCCACCTTCCTTGAAAACTCGCTTACTTTATCTTTAGACCCCTAAGGTATTCCTTTTGCTCATCGCTTATCCTATAGCTTTCTATAGCCTTTTGTATAGTCTTGTTGTGGGTCCACTTTGATAGTCTTTTCTCCTCAATGTATCCTATCGTGCTATCCCACTGCTTGGCAAGAGCCGTTGCAAAGAACCAGGCTATCATCATGTTGAGATAGTATTCTTCGCTTTTAACTACAGCCACAAGTTCAAGATATTCAGACCTGAATTCTTCATCAAGATAATAGCTCATCAGCATCTCGATTCCGAATCTGCTCGTGTAAAGATAATCTGATTTTATCCACGACTTAATGCAAGTGAGAAACTTTGCCTTGTCTTTTGCTAAAACCTTGGGGTTTATTATATCGCAAGTTGCCCAATTATCAACATATGGAAGAAATTCATCAAGTCCGGAAAGGCACTCCTCCTGAGACTTCATACATGAAATTACAATTCCGTGCAAAGTATTCTCCTCTAAGTATTTATGAGGAAGTTCAGACAACCAATCTCCTATGTTCTCGCTTCTGAGCTCCTTTTCGAGCTTTCTTAACGCAGGAACTCTCACGCCGATGATCAAACTTTCATCCACATTTGGGATTAGCTTTGAATTAAATTCCTTGTAAGACTCATCCTTTAGACTCATCAGTCTATTTCTTATATCTTCAGCAATTGTCATAGTGGTCTCCTTTTATATCAGTCTTGTCGTCCACTCCGAAAGGTCCCAGATTTCTGTAGCAAGTCCTTCGTAGAACTCAGGCTCGTGACATACCATCAAAATGCTGCCCTTGTACTCCTGCAGTGCGCGTTTTAGCTCCATCTTTGCTGCAACATCGAGGTGATTTGTCGGTTCATCCAGAACCAATAGGTTAGAAGGTCTGTTGATTAGCTTGCAAAGTCTTACCTTTGCCTGTTCACCTCCTGATAGAACCTTAACCTTGCTCTCTATATGCTTTGTTGTAAGCCCGCACTTTGCCAAAGCAAGTCTCACCTCAAACTGCGTCCATGCCTGAAAATCCTGCCAAATTTCGTCTATACATGTCTTTTCGCCATCATCAGAACTTTCCTGCTCAAAGTAACCAAGCTCTATAGAATCACCCATTCTGGCTTCTCCGGACACTGCCGGTATCAGCCCCAGAAGACTCTTAAGCAGCGTAGTCTTTCCTATGCCGTTTGCACCTTCGATTACAATCTTCTGCTTACGCTCCATGTAAAGTTCTAACGGCTTGCTCAGAGGTTCATCGTAGCCGATTACCAGGTCCTTAGTCTCAAATATAAGCTTGCCGCTGATTTTGCTCTCCTTAAAATCAAACTCCGGTTCAGGTGCCTCAGTCGGCCTTGAAATCAACTCCATGTTATCGAGTTTTTTCTGTCTTGACATCGCCATATTTCTTGTAGCGACCCTGCTCTTGTTTCTGGCAACGAAGTCCTTAAGTTCTGCAATTTCAGCTTGCTGTCTCTTGTAAGCAGCTTCCTGTTGCTCCTGCTTAACCTTGAACACCTCCATGAATTTATCGTAGTCTCCGACATATCTATCAAGCTTCTTGTTATGCATGTGATAAATCAAGTTTACAACGCTGTTCAGAAACGGTATATCATGGCTTATGAGGATGAAAGCATTCTCATAAGACTCAAGATATCTTCTCAGCCATTCAATATGCTCCCTATCGAGATAGTTTGTCGGCTCGTCTAAAAGGAGAATGTCCGGCTTGGATAGAAGCAGCTTCGCGAGAAGCACCTTGGTTCTCTGTCCGCCTGAAAGTGCAGAAACATCAGTATCAAGCCCCAGTTCCATGAGCCCAAGAGCCCTTGCCACCTCGTCCACCTTGACATCTATACTGTAGAAGTCGTGTGCCATCAAAAGTTCCTGAAGCACGCTCGCTTCCTCCATCATCTCATTCATCTTATCAGGGTCAGCACTTCCCATCTGATCGTAAAGCTCATTCATCTGCTTTTCCATATCAAAGAGAGAATCAAATGCACCCGCCAGTGCCTCTTTGATGCTCATCCCCTTCTTAAGAACCGCATGCTGGTCCATATATCCTACACTCACGTTCTTTGACCACTGAACCGTGCCCTCGTCCGGCATAAGCTTACCCGTGATTATGTTCATAAATGTCGACTTCCCCTCGCCGTTTGCTCCTATGAGTCCGATATGCTCGCCCTTGAGAAGTCTGAAGGAAACATCGTTGAATATAGCTCTATCGCCGAAGCCGTGCGATAGTTTTTTTACTGTCATTATGCTCATTCGCATCTCCTAACTGTTTTTATAAACGATACCATATAAATGGCGAAACTGCAAGATTTTAGGCTATACTGACGTTCGAAACCTGAACGTTTTGCAACAAAAAACAGCCATCCGGCTGCCTTTTGATATTTTTAGTTATAGCTCTTGAAATCCTCTAAGCACAGAACTTAATCTGAAATAAGGTATTTAATCTTTATTTTTTTATCCCTCATGTCATTTTCTCTAATAATTGAATTCCTCGGCCAACTTAGTTTTTTGAATTAGATTTTTGTATACCTTTGACTGATTCATCAGCTCATCATGTGTGCCGACTGTCTCAACAATACCGTCATCTATTACAACAATCTTGTTAACGTTTTCTATTGATTTCAGCCTGTGCGATATTATAATTACCGTCTTATTTTCTATGAGTTTGTTCAGGCTCTCCTGAATCTTCTTTTCATTATCTACATCAAGGCTTGCCGAGATTTCATCTAAGATCAGTATAGGTGCATCCTTGAGGAATGCTCTGGCGATTGAAAGCCTCTGTCTCTCTCCACCGGATAGCTCTGCACCATTTTCACCTATAGGAGTATCAAAGCCTTCGGGCAGCTTGTCTATGAAATCAATGCAGTTAGCAAGCTTGGCAGCCTTTCTTACCTCTTCATCGCTTGCACTTTCTCTTCCAAGTCTTATGTTTTCCATCACACTGGTATTAAACAGAGTTACATCCTGAAATACAATTGAAACATCCTTGAACAAGGACTCTGTCGATATATCTTTGATGTCCTTTCCGTCTATCAAAATACTCCCGCCATCGTAGTCGTACAGCCTTGACACCAGTCTTAAAATAGAAGTTTTACCGGAGCCCGATGCACCGACAAGTGCAGTGACCTCACCTTGTTTTGCTGTAAAGCTCACATCCTTTAGTACTTGAGTATCCTCGTCGTACGCAAATGAGACATTTTTGAACTCTATATCAAAGCTCGAAAGCTTAGTATCCTTGCCCTCCTGTAGTACAGCGTTCTTAATTTCTTTGATTCGCTTTACCGCAGGCTCTATATAGTACATTTCTAATATGCCTTCTTTCGATATATCAAAGAGTTCCTTAACCTTTATTGCAGCTATAATATATCCTATCAGATACAGAAGTGAAATTTCACCGCGCATGAGCAGTTCTATTCCGACAAGTATAACCACTGCGACGCTGATATATGCAAATAGCGTAGATATTGCGGTGAGAACCATTGCCAACAGCTCAACTTTTAAATGTATCTTCTCGCTTTCCTCCATCTTCTTATATAGACTTTCCTTAACATTCTTTGACTGATTAAAGCTGTTTATTTCTTGTTGTAGCTCGATAGTCTCCTGAAACAGCTCGGAGTTTTCTCTCAAAACACTGTAGTACTTACTGTTTGCCGAGATTTCTTTCTTCCTGCTCATCGGAATTACTACAAAGCTCACAAGCGTAGGAATTATTGTCGCAAGCCCAAGCTTCCAATTTCCGATAATCATCATTAGACCTATAATAGGGAAGAAAATCCACATTCCGACAACCTTAGGGATCGAATGGCTCATCGCATGCTCGATTGAATTCACATCAGCCATTATAGTTTGTGATAGATCTGATAAATCATGCTTTGAAAAGTACGCAAGCGGTAAGTCTGCTAAATTCTCAGCGATATCCGTTCTCAATTTTGCCGACTCCTTATAGGTGGCGTTATACAGGCTAACGTACTCTTTTGATAGCAATACATACATCAGTAACAAGGTAACTACCGCCATGCAGATATACTGCCAGTTAGCGTGCACATTCCCCAGTATCAGCTGATCGAACATAGCCATCAAAATGAACACAGGAGCTAGGTTTGCAAAATATGTCAAAGTACAATATAAAGTCGCTTTTGTAAGGTTTTTCGCACCCTGATCAGACAGGGCATATCTCTTTTTAAAATAGTTTTTCATTTTACACCCTCCAATCATTTGCTGTTTCATATAGGCAAAGCAATTTGCTGTAGATTCCTTGCTTTTGAATTAAGGATTCATTGTTTCCTCTTTCAACAAGCTTACCACCTTCTAAAACTATGATTTCATCTACATTTTGGATGCTGCTCAATCTATGGGCAATCATGATTACCGTCCTGTCCTTCATGAGGTTCTTAAAGGCTTTTTGCAATTCATACTCGTTATCTGCATCTATAGAAGCACTCGCTTCATCCATTATTACTATAGGAGAGTCCTTCAAAATTGCTCTTGCTATCGCGATTCTCTGCTTTTCACCACCCGACAAATAGACACCCTTTGAGCCGATAATGGTGTTTTCCCTGTCCTTAAACTTAGAGAGGATTTCATCGCAGCCTGCCAAGCTCATAGCTTTCATGACATCTTCCCTGCTCGCTGTCTCGTCTGCCAATGCAACGTTATCATATATAGATTTCTTAAATAACTTACTATCCTGGAATACAAACGAAATATTGCGTATAATAGCCTCTTTTGTATACTCCTCAAGAGGATGTCCCCCTATTTTGATCGCTCCTGCATCAAGCTTATAAAAGCCGGATAACAGCTTGGCTATGGTCGATTTACCGGATCCCGAATGTCCTACAAGCGCATAGGTTTTCCTCTCCGGCAATGAAAATGACAGGTTCTCAAGTACTAGATTTTCTCCATATGAGAAAGTCACGTTTTCAAACTCTATATTGTAGTTGTCAAAATGTGTTCTGCTTCCATATGTCAGCTTATCCTCCTGCATTTTGTCATACAATGCTTCCAGATTTTCAATCGCGTATTTTGCGTTAAATATATTCATGCTCGCCCACATGATTTTCATGAAGGCAACCATTATTACTCCGCTGATGAAAAATATCATTATGAGTTCAACTATAAGAACCTCTGGACTTCCTATGTCTGTCATGAAAAAGCTTAGCGGTATACTGATAATCGCAATCAACCCCAGAAAAATCAGTTGGTAGATAACATATGGTCTCTTGCAAGAAAGCGAGTAATCGTATGCATATTTCGAATAATTTTTTATGGACTCATTGAGAGCTTTAAATGAATTTAGCTTTGTCCCGAAAATCTTAACTACCTGCATCCCTCTTATGTACTCGACCGTCTCTGAACTGAGCTTGTTCAGTGCCGCTTGATACACATTCATAAAATCGGAATTCCCCATCATAGCCTTTAGTATGAGAGCGCTGACAAGGCTCAAAACCACGATGACTATCCCTACTCTAATACTTATAGTAAACGCCAGCACTATTGCAAGTATAGGTGTCAAAAATGCCTGCGAGTTATCCGGAATCATGTGTGCAACTGCTGTATGAGTCATTGCAGCATTATCATCTATCGTTTTTCTGATCTGCCCCGACGTATTAGTATCAAAGAACCTAAAGCTGGAATCTGTAAGTCCGTCTATTCCTCTCTTTCTAAGATTTGTCTCCAGCCTAAAAGCCAGCTTGTGCGAAGCTAATCCGGAGATTAAATATAATATAGCTGCTAAAGTCAAATAGATTACAATCTTTATTGCATACACACTTGCATTTTCAAGATTATTTTTGACTATAACTTCATCAAAGAATTTATATATGTGATAATACCCAAACACCATCAAAAATGCAGAAATGGCTGATATCAGAACTGCTAAATAGCCAAATATCCGGTACTCCGGTACATATCCAAATGATTTTTTATAAACGTCCATCGCCTCTCTCCCTTCCTTGCTCAAATACTTTGACAAACATTCTCTCCAGAAGCTGTCTATTTTTCTTAAAGTTCTCTCTAGCTCCCAAAACATTGGAAGCGAGAATAAGTGCATTGATGATATCCGTTAAAATATCAAAGAGATCTGTATCAAAGAGCCATCCTGAGCCTTCGCTAACGAGCTTATTAAGACTATCGTTTGTCTGCTCTTGCAGATCATGCATCATATCCTCAAGCTCCGGATTTCTCTTCTTTGCAATCAGAAACTCAACATAAAGTGGTATGTACGGATTATCATCTATAATCTTTTCGACAAGTTGCTTTGCCATAAATTCCATCTCATGACCCTTTTCGCACTCGTCCATGTGTTCTTTTATAATTGCATTTCTATACTCAATTCCAAAGATCATTATGTCTTTAAATATCTCATTGACGCTTTTATAGTAGTGATAAACACCCCCCTTTGATAAACTGGTACCGGCTATAATATCTTCCATCGTTGCATTTTCCAAACCCTTTCGGATTATTACATCAGCGGCTGAATCCATTATTTCATTTTTTCTTTCAGACTCGCTAAGTCTCTTTGCAGCGCACATATATTCACCTCCCTTTTGAACCGACGCGTCCGTCGGTATCTATATTATACATAAGTTAGGTATAACTAACAAGCACTTTTTTTGATAAATTGATTTTTTATAGTATTACTATATGCCTTAACTTTGAGCACCAAAAAAGACGACAGGCTAGCCATCGTCTTTTGTTCTTTGATTATTACTTATTCTGAGTCGCTTTTCTTCTTGCTATAAGTCCTATGATTAGGATTGCTAAAGCAATACTTCCGATAATTATGTAATTTACAAGACCTGTGGTATCTCCTGTCAATGCACCTTTGGCACCCGGTTTGTTTGCTACATGTGGTGAATTTGCTGCTGGATTTACCGGCTTTGTCGGCTGAATCTGTGGCTGACTTCCAGGCACCGGAGCAGGATTTAGAACAACCAAGTTAATGCTTGCAAAGCCAACTTTAGTCTTAAGCTTTAGTTTGTAACTGCCAACCTTTAAACTATTTAGACAGTTTCCACTTAGATTTATGATTATGCTGCCTTCCTTTGCTGTATAATCCTTACCAAACTCCAGCTCCTTAGATGCCTTTCCGTCTTCTTCCAGAACCAGGCTGCCTACTAAGTTGTCCTTTGATATTACTTTGCCCTTAAATAGATTTGAAATATCCACATCTAATTTAAGCACAATGGCTTTTGCCTTGCCTTTAACAAATGAGACCTTATTTGCACCGAAGTCGTATTCAACATTGAGATCCTTATTTTCGTTGCTCGTATCAGCAAATTCCAGTTCCTGAGCAGCCGCAGCTTTCTTAACTACCACCTTAGCGTAAGGTCTGGCAATTGACTTGCCCGGGGCAACTGCTGAAATTTTATACTCGCCCGCCTTCTCGAATCTGAATCTAACCTTACCCTGAGAATCGGTCTTTGCTTCGCTCACATTAGGAGCATTAGGTCCTTCAACAAACTCCAGTGCTGCACCGCTGATTGGCTTTGCTGTACTATCTGCACCGTAACTTATGTCAGAACCCATCAAAGTGAATTCTACTTCTTCGCCCTCTTCAATGGTGTATTCTTCCTTATCAAAGAAAGCCAGATCCGTTCTAATCTTCCAGTTATCATCATAGAAAACGCAGATATTATCTCCGCCTTTGAGCTCAAATTCTGAGATTACTTTGTCAGCCATCTTATTATTAACAGAATACATAAAGCTTCCGTTTGGATTGATACCGGTCCATAGGTCCTTGCCTAAAACCTTCATCCATCCGCAGTTATCGTTGCAGTTGAACTCTTCCTTTGACGCAGTATTAACACCCTTAGCCTTCAAAGCCTTTTCTATCGCTAGTGCAGGTACCGGAGCATCAAACTCAACATCGGTATAATAGTCAACACCTGCAGTGAAGTATAGCTGGTCGATCTTTACAGGAGTCTTGCTTATGACTGTGTTATGCAAGTCTTCCATTCTCATATCGACCGTGATAGCCTCAACTTGAATCGTTTTTTCGGCATTAAGAGATGGATTTGATTTTACAGAAAGCTTTAGTTTACCGCTCTTTGCTGTTATTGCCTTGAAACTTCCTTCAGCTTCATTTATCTTTAGAAGCCTATCTACATCCGTTGTGATTTCAATATCTTCATTAGGTAGTTGTATGGCCTTTCCACGGTATTTAACTTTGAAATTGCTCTTATCTCCCAGCTTAAGCTCTGTCTTTTCTACATCAAACTCAAGCTTATTCTTGACGTCCGCATCCTTATATACAGCCTTTATTAAGGTCTTACCCTTTACCTCAAATGATCCGCTGTATTTGAGTCCATCAAAGCTTGCCTTAGACTTTATGTCCTCATCATTTAGAAGCAGCTTATCGAGCACCTTTCCGGAAGGTTCGTAAAGAGTGAAGTTTACTGTCTTTCCAACACTTTCCTTATCGCTCTCAATATCAAGCTTTAGACCATCACCCTCAGCCTTGACCTCGACCTTTCCCGCTTCCTTGTATGTGAATACTACCTCGTGGTCATCCTTTGATATAGTCTTAGTCACCTTCTCAGGTGTGATATATCCTTTGATGTATTCCGGAGTGAATTCATAGCTTTTTCCAATAGTATAGTAGTTTTCTCCGATAATTGCCTTTGTTAGAGTCTCATCAGAGTATACCTTTGCACCGTTTGTCACGAAAGGATTTAGATAGTTAGTGTAATAGTGACCATCTCCTGCACCGGCACTGTACACTTCTTTTGTAAAATACTTGCCGGGAATCTTCTCAATAACCAGTTTATTCTTTTCGGCTCCGACAACAACCTTATCTTCACTGATAGTCTTACCGTTTTCGTCCCTGTATTTGATTGTTACCGACTGAGGATTGACTACCGCTCTTGTATTTACAACATTTGCTTTACCTGTGCTATCGTATACCTTTGCAAATCTTTCCGTACCTTTTGTATAATCGGTTTTCTCACTGAAGGTCCTGAAAAATATGCCGACGTTCCTGCTATTTTTACCTAAGGTTTTAACGCTTTCCGGAATCGTAAATTCTTCAAGTAGTGTAAATGAGAATGCGCTGTCACCTATCTCTGTGATATTGTTACCTAATTTAATCTTTTTGAGATGTGAACCGTTAAATGCTCCACTTTCAATCTTCTTCACGGAATCAGGGAGCTCAATACTTTCAAGACCTGTGTTCTGGAAAGCATCGCTTTGTATAATCTCAAGGTTTATACCATCTGCAAATTCAACCCTCTTGAGATTGGTATTGCCGAAGAAGCTTCGTCCGCCAAGTGATGTAAGTGACTTAGGCAGCTTTACTTCAGACAGGTTATTGCCCTGAAACGACATATATCCCGTGCTTTCAATACCCTCAGGTATGGTCAGCTTTGTTATCCTGTTATTAACTTTTCCGTCGAAGGAGCTAAACTTAAACGCATTTTTATCAATGTGTTTTACAGGCGTTCCATCGATGGTCTTTGGAATAATTACTTCCGTAGGATTGTTTTTATTCTTAAAACCCTTAAGAGTGTTGGTTTTCTTATCAAAATTCCACTGTGCAGGTGTGCCAACATTAGGATCATCAGAAGCAGGATTTTTAAATTCAATATAAATCCTTACAGTTACATCCTTGTTGCTCTTGTCATTAACTATACATTGAGAACTCCACGCCTTGCCCTTGTCCTTTATCGTAAGCTTGTTGCCTTTTGCTGTAACATCGATATAAGGCTTCCATCCGTCGGGGATTTCAACCTCTAGATCAAGCTGTACTTCTGAACCGTCTTCAGCATAGCCCTTTAGCACGAGTTCCTCTTGCTTTCCGACAGTACCCACAACGGAATACTGTTTTTCTGCAAATTTTACAAGTTTTTTGCTTGCCGGTCTTTCGCTTCCGATACCTTTGGCGACAGTCACTTCTGCTTTGCTATCTGTTGCAAATACTTGATTTACCTCAACAGTCGGTAAAACAAGAGATAATGCCAGCATCAAGCTGAATAGTCCGGTTAAAAACCTTTTGTTCATACTAGTTCTCCTCTACAAAATATTATCGCTATTCTACGGACAAACAAAAAAGCAGCTTAGGCTGCAATGTTTCTGATGTATTTAGCTAGAACCTACCCGGAAATATCAAAGTTAATCGTTTCCGGTCCGGGCTCTGTGCGTGACAGCACAGAATCTCTATTTAACAGTCATAACATTCCATCGCTCGTAGAATAAAATGGCTATACTCAAAGGAGTAACCTGGCTTGACTAATGTCTTCACAGTGGCGGGACCGCTTAGGAATTACACCTAATTCCCTCCTTTGAATACTATTTAATTATAGTTTAATGCTATCATATATAAAAAATTCTGTCAATAATACGATCTAATAATCATCCTCTTCTTCGACTTTAATTTCATCCCTCTTAGGCAAATAATCTCTAAAATACTTTGTTTCCTTACCTAAATTCATCAGGGTTTTCTTGTCAAGTCCATACTTTTGTAAATAGTCCTTGACAAGCTTGATGTATCGCTCACCGTCTTTCTTATTTAGCTTTTTCTCAGGTTTGAAGAAATAAATGACATCCTTCTTAGAACCGCTTATCATCTTATAATAATACTCAGACGGCGCATCGTAATCCTGCAGATAATAAGCGCAGTAGTACTCTGCAGATTTCTCAATATCTATGACATAAAAGCTACCGCTACATTCATCAAAACCGTTATTACATACTATTCTACTAAGCTTTCCTGATTCATATTCAAGTTCGACATAGAAAGGGCCCGCCGATCTAAGGTCGAACCTAACAAAATATTTGGCTTTCTTAAATTCATCTAACTGCTCTCTTGTCTCTATATCGACATCACTATATATGTATATATCAAATCCATCTGATTGAAGTCTCTTTGATATATTCCCATTGCCGGCACATGCCGAAAGCATAGCTGTAAATACAAGAATCAATATAAAAAAAAGCAAAACGAGATGACGCTTATTTACTTTTACGCTTTTAGCAGCCCCATTTGATATTTTAATCATACTTTTCCCCTTTTGATTCATAAATTTTATTTACATTATAGTTAGATTAACTCAAAGTCTCTCTAAAAGAATGGCTTATCACTTTTTTCTAATACTAAAGAATATTAACAAAGCACTCAGTACCATTTGGATCAGGGCTCCCGGAACAATACCAAGCAGATCATATACCCAAGCGACGATTCTTGGGACTGTAAATGTTTCGCCAAGGCTTCCTGTGAAGTACATAACCAAAATAATTAGTGATCCTATGAACCAGATAACACCAAAGAGTATACCTAACCAATCTTTTCTTTTACTTTCCATTATAACCCTCCTAAAATTCTCTACACCTTAATATTATATCAGTTTTTAAATAGAATTGCATGTTTTTTACGACTTAAGTCCATATTTAAGCCCGCGATGTTATGTTTTTCTTGGCACACTCATTGTAATTGCTATAGATATATTATATAATTTAAAAAACATTTTTAATTGATATTATTTAGGTTAATATTAAAGTTATACGCAAATCAATATGTGACAAAGTCAATATCACAAATTGCACTGTAACATTTCTATATGGATTTTTAGTTTATAACGGCGCTAAAATTATGGTTTACAACATTTCATTCGATATAGCAGCACTCTTTATCACAGCTATACCTTTAGTCTTCATGAAAGTGCGAAATGATATGCAGATCCTTGAGAATCGCATATTTTTCGCCATTTTAATTATGCATCTGATAACAACTTCGCTTGATATTTTAAGTTCTATATCCAATTCATATATTGATTTGTTTTCTATTTCTGTAAGAAGCCTCCTAAACTATTTATATATCATTATGCACGGTTCCGAACCAATAGTATTTACCATATTCATCATTGTATCTCTTAAGCTTTACATAAACGCTACAAAAACTCAGAAACTGTTGTTTTGGTCACCTGCAGTGTTGATAATGGCTCTATCTTTGATTTCCAATCCATTTACACATTCAGTGTTCTATTATGATGCAAAGAATATGTATCAACATGGTTCAGGTATGTATATATATAATATCGGGGCAATTATTTACATGTTTATCGCTATAATAATTGTACATAGACAGAAGAGACTTATTGTGCAGACCCAAAGACGTTTATTACTGATGATACTCATTTTTTCAATCGTCCCTGTTGTGATACAGCTTTTCTTTTTGAAACATCAGCTTATAGAGTTGTTTTTTCAGGCAATTGCCCTAATGTGTCTTTCACTTTCTATAGATACTCTTGATAACACATATGAACACATTACAGGAACCCCTAACAGATATTCTTTTGTGAAGACTTTAGTTTTATGCTTTAATAGCAAAATTAGTGCTGATGTGATTCTGATAAAATTATACAAAAAAGATTTCTTCAATGCTGCTTCAAAAGGCAATTCAAAATTTAACCCCTTATTGTCATTTTTGGGTAGCAATCTCAAGAAAATTTCACGAGGTTCAAAAGTATTCTATTGTGAAAGGGGCACTTTTGCTATTATTGTTGAACCTGATGCCAAAGACAAAGAGAAGAATATAATTTCCGATATTAAGATACTTTTCGGTCAGAAGCTTGAGTATAGAGATCTATGTTTTGAATTTCCGATTCAAATTTGTAAAATCACACTTATGCATGACATTGCCACCCTCCCGGATATTATGGATATTGTGGATGAATCATATATATCTGCTGATGAACTAATCAATGAGATATCTGCTAAAGAGGCAATATCTGCTCTTGTTCGAGATACTCATTTTATGTCTGTTAATGAAATCCCAAAGAATCTGCGTGAAGCGCTTGATGATTTCCTCAAAAGTGTATCATCACTTACCCCACAGGAGAAAAAGATATTCACAGACTATGCCAATGAGTATAACGCTACAGAAATAGCTGAGTTGGAATTTATAAGCATAAATACTGTAAAAAAGCATACGAAAAACATCTACTCAAAGCTTGGAATAAAATCAAAGGAAGAAATCAGCATGTATATTGATCTGTTTGAGAGATGTGATATGTCGGAAGATCTGAGTGAATTGTTGCAATAGATACAGAATCATCTCTATTCATACCATTATGCATAAAAGTACCCTTTGGGTACTTTTATTTTATTGAATGCAGTAATATTCTATTCATTAAGTAGAACATTTTTACATATTCTATAGCAGTTATTATATTACAAAATGTAGGAGGAACATTTCATGGGTTTTATTCAAGCAGTAAAAGGTTCCATAGGTGGAACATTAGCCGATCAGTGGCAAGACTTTTATGGTCCTAAGCCGGGTGTCTCCGCTACTGCCGGTGTATTCTCAGGCGTTCCGATGGGAACAAATAATGGCAGAGGATCTAACACCAAGGGAAGCGAAAACATCATATCAAACGGCAGCAAGATAATTGTACCTGAAGGTATGGCTCTCATAACTATGCAGGACGGTGCAATGACGGGAATCATAACTGAACCCGGAGGTTATGAGTACACAAATGATACAATCAATTCCAAGTCAATTTTTGCCGGAGACGGACTCATCGATTCACTGGTTAAACAGTCTTGGGAGAGATTTAAATTTGGTGGAATTCCGGCAGCACAGCAGCTTGTATTCTATGTAAACTTAAAGGAAATTCCTAACAACAGGTTTGGAACACAGTCGGAAATATACTGGGACGATGCATATTTCGGTACACAGGTAGGTGCAGTTACACGAGGCACATATACTCTTAAGATAGTCGATCCTATCCTGTTCATAAAGAACTTCGTACCTGTTACATATCTTGTAGCAAATGCTCCTGAGTTTGATTTCTCAGATATGGACAATCCTGCCGGTGAGCAGCTTTTCAGCGAGGTAGTTGGTAGTCTTTCCGCCGCTTTCTCAAACTACACAAATGACCCTTCAAAGGGAAATCGAATGAGCAAGATCCAGGGAGATCAAATCGGTTTCGCACAGGCTCTGTCCAGTGCAGTGGACGATGCATATCAATGGAAGCAGGATAGAGGTCTTGAAATTGTTAAAACCGCTATCCTCTCCATAGAGTACGACGAAGACACCAAGGAAATGATGAAGGATGTCAAGCGTGCAGATGCGCTCTCCGGTGCTCGTGGCAACTCCTTTATGCAGCAGTCAGTTGCAAGAGGTATGCAGGCAGCAGGAGAAAATGGTGGAGGAACAGGCATGGCATTTATGGGCATGGGCATGGGTGCCGCAGGAAATGTTATGGGTGGAATGCAGCAACCTAACAACCAAAGTACATATCAGCCGGGTTTCGGTCAGCAACCACAACAGCAGTATCAACAGCCACCTCAGCAACCTCAGCAACCACAACAGCAGTATCAACAGCCACCTCAACAAGAGCAGCCTCAGCAGGTTCAGCCACAGCAAGATCAGCAGTCTCAACCACAGGATCCTACCGCAAAGCTGATTGAGATGAAAAAGTTGCTGGATGCCGGTGTACTGTCTCAAGAAGAGTTCGACAAAATTAAAATGCAGCTTCTCGGACTATAGTTAATTAAAAAGGACATAAAATTTAATAAATTCATAAAATGTATACGAAGGAAAAATAATATGGATAAGAACAAGAGAGTACAAATAATTGTAATTGCAGGTTTTGTGTTAACAATCATCTCATTATTTTTAACATTATATAAGGCAAGCTTCATGGATAAAAACATAAGCGACTCAATATTCAACGCATATAAAAGTCAGGGAAGAACTGCTACAACCCTTATTTTTATAATCGCTCCGGCTTTAGCAACTTTATTTGTCCTACTTAGGAAAAAAATCCCTGTAATAGTGTTCGGACTTCTGCAATGCTGTCTTTGGGCATTGCTTACGTCTACATTTAAGGAGCAGTTAGGTTCCGGTGTAAAATTCAGCTATGGAATTGGATTTTATATAGGTCTTATAGGTGCAATTATTATAGTTGCAGGCGGCATATATGCCATAGTTACAAAGGCATTCAAAAAATAAACCAGCATCTAAATGATTGCCAACGGTCTGTATGCTTATCAAACCATAATATAGTTATTGTTTAATATAATTAGCTTCATATAAGGTGCTTATGAAAATCCAAGGAGATAAAATAATGGAAGATAGAACTTTTGAAGAAAATGTTGTTACCGATGGCAAGACCCAAGCAGAAGAAGAGCGTAACGACGGTCAGATTAAGTGCCCTAAATGCGGCGCTACCGATATAGAGCTTAATCCAACTACGGGCAAGCTCAGATGTAACTTCTGCAGGCACGTCTTTGAACCCGAGATAGCTGAAACTGACGACAACATATCAGAACTTGATGGAGTTCGTATGTCCAAAGGTGCTTCAGATATAGCCGCTGATGCTGAGGATATATTGACTCTCAAATGCCAAAGCTGCGGAGCTGAAGTAGTTATAGATACCGCCTCAGCAGGCCAGGCAAGATGCCACTGGTGCAGAAATTTGCTGTCTATAAAGTCATGCGTACCGAACGGTGCGGTTCCGGATGTCGTACTGCCATTCAAAGTCACTAAGGCAGATGCACAGTCAAAAATAGATGAATTCGTAGGAAAGAGAAAATTCTTCGCACATCCTAAATTCACTAAGGAATTTACTTCCGATAACATCTGCGGTGTGTATTTTCCATATATGATTGTCGATATAAACGGTCATTCCCGATTGTCAGGAACAGGAGAAAAGCTTGTAAGGGAATACACTGTAAAGAGAGGCGATAAGGAAGAAAAGCGTTACGATGCCGATGCATATCATGTAGAGCGTGAATTTGATATAGCTATAGATGATCTGACAATCGAATCAAGCGCTGATAAATTGGATGTCTCATCAAAGGAAAAGACAACTAACATCATCAATTCGATAATGCCTTTTGATACTGAGAACTGCGTTGATTACAATGCAAACTATCTGCGCGGCTATACCTCTCAGAAGCGCGATGTCAATGTTGATGACGTAAGAGAATTAGTGAAAACCCAGTCCAACGACATTGCAAGAATCGCTGCAAACGAAACTTTGGACTATGATAGAGGCGTTGCTTGGGATACTGACAAATTTGATGTAAAAGGTGAATCATGGACAGCTGCTTATCTACCTGTATGGTTATACAGCTATATGCAGGTTAAAGGCAACAAGAAACTCCTCCACTACGTTGCAGTAAATGCAAGAACAAAGGAGACCATGGGAAGTGTTCCCATCAATATGACTAAACTCTGGATAGTCTCTATATTGTTAGAACTGTTCGGAGGAATATTAGCAGTAATTTTGGGTAGCGATTTGGTTAATTGGGATTCTAACTATCGTTGGGCATTGCTGCTACCGGGAGTAGTGTTCTTTGCAGTAATGTACTCACGATACAGAAATTCCGGAGCGCGTCATACCTACGAAAGAGAAACCTCAAATGAAATAAGTAACCTATCCACGGTGGATGATTTCATAGAACGACGAAATGGTCTCGAAAGTGCCTCAGTAGAAGGAGTCAACAACGAAGATATAAACGGAAGCAATGTAAAGAGTATAATCCCTGAACTTGGCAAAAAGGGTATTTCCTCTGTAATCGGAGATGCATCAAAGCTAAAAGATATAATCGACTCTTTTGATGATTCCAAGTAAAGCAGACAAACTTGTCAAAACACAAAGTCGGACCGCTCGATATGAATTCGAGCGGTCCTTTATATGCTTTGCTATTTAACTATGTAGTTTACCGTCTTATTTGAAATCAAATCGCTATCACCTAGTACAATCTGTGAATTGATTGAATTTGCCTTGACATACTGCTTGGCGAATTTGACATTCGGGGATACTTGAGATTCTTATGCGTTTATACTCTACTTCTTATGAATCAACGTACCTATACACAGTCCCACTAGTGTACCTATGGATAATCCAAGGGATAATCCGTTTTGGGGGTCTAAGGTAATCCCAATTAAAAGACCGAAACACATCCCCATAAACATTCCCTCAGTCGCATAGTCACCTTTATACTTTTCTTTGTCAGCTCTTAGCTTTACAACTTTGATGATAATACATATAACTGCAACTACTAATAGTATTATAGGCACAAATACACGAAAAAAATTTGACATCTATCTTTTCCCTTCTCCGATACATTACAGCTTTCCCTTAAAATACTAAAGGAATATCTCCTCCATACTCCTAAAATTCTTTTAGATGATCAAACAAATCTATAAGCTTATCCTTATCAACGCCTGACTCATCAGGTATCAAAGCGAGAATTTCATCAAGAGCCATGCATATCTCATCTCTTTCAACAGTATAGATAAAGGGCCTGCGTCTATCCATCTTATTAAAGCCATCGGCGTACTCTCTCACCAAATCCTCGGCAGCTTTCATAAAGCCATCGCCGGGTTCTTCAACAAGTTTAACCATAGCTGCTCTTGTCTTTCTATATATTGCAGCTGCCTTCTTGGCGTTAGCAGGCGAGATATTCTCCTCTCCATCCCATGAGCGGAAAGGATTATCCAGATTCTGCGCAAGCCATTCAGCTTTTCTTGGCTTTGTAATCCAAAGGTCCAGGCCTTCAGCTTTGCGTTTTTTGTAAAGTTTCTTAACTTCCTTGGCAGCATCCTCAGGGAGACTGTTCATCCAAAGCATGTATAGTTTCTTTAGTTCCTCCGGTTTTGGCACTTCACCTGCTGTAAATCCAAAGAGGTCCATGGTTGTTAAGACCTCTAACTCACTGAATTCCGAGATTTTAGCAAAGTTGATAAGATTACCGGGGTTCCCCCACAGCCTTAACTCTCTAAGCTTAGGATATTCTCCCAAAATATCCGCCATATCCAGCTCGTTTATCTTAATTATATGGAGTTTTTCCAGACCTTCTAAGCCCTGAATCTTAGGAACCGCCCCATCGCATTGCAGAATCAAAGTTCCTCCGCCATCGCATGCCTTAATCCTGCAACCGTCCTTTACATCTCCGAGCAAAAATAACATACTCAAATCATCATTTAGTATCAGCTCATCAAGCCCGGTCATATCAACGGAAAGCCTATCGATTGATGTTTCTGAGAAATCGAGCCTCTCTTTTCCGTGGTTCTCAATAACAAGTTCTCTCATAAAAGGATTCGAGTTCAAATACTCTAATAGATTCCTATGCCATTTAGTCACTGTCAGGGAAGATAGGCAAGGGAAGACCCTTAGATTCAGCGCATCATCAAAATCGTTCCACTCATCATTTTCGTTATGCTTATTTTTCCTTCGTCTTTTACCCTCAAATTCCACAAATTCGTCGCTTGAATTCGCTTCCTTAAATCTATCCCTTTGCTCTTTAGGTATTTCTTGCCACTTAAACTGGTTATATATTTCAATACCGCTACCCCAGCTGCCATATGTACATGTATCATCGTTATTAAGGGGTGTGATGTTGCCAACGTAAATATAGTTTGCCGGCACGTTTACATTAACCTTTTTTAGATTGAAAGTTCCGCACCAGTACATGTAATCTATATAAAGCGGCTTCATTAAAGTGAGCTCGTCCTCTTTGGGGAGTTCATCACCGGCCCAATCAAGTGACAGAATAACAGCTTGAGCTTCTTTTCCACTCTCATCTATCTTTGTCACCTGACAAGCAGTGTATTTACTTAGTGATTTGTTGTAGACGCAGTAGACGTCTCCTGCTTTTGCTATCATATATTTTCTCTTTCAAACTGACATAAGCACTAAATTTATTTGCTTGAACCTAATTATACCACGACAAGGTGTTATTTTAAAAGTACTGAGGCTTAAGCTCAAAATGGCAGAATGATAAGGCATGTCGACTTGGGTAAATCCAAGGCTATACCTTTTTAAATTCATACATCTTACTTTTATTGTGAAGTTCACACCAGCGTTCCTTAGTAAGGACGTTAGTATGGCTCGTCCTCACCTCATTCAGCAAAGGAACTTCTAAGTTTTCCCTTGTTTTGTTATAGATAAATCCACATTTTTCTTGGACTCTCTTTGATTTCTCATTGCCATCAAAATATGAACACCAAATTCTTCTCATGCCAAGTTTCTCAAATCCATACTGAATCAAACGCTTTGCTGCCTCCGGCATATATCCATTACCCCAAAACGGCTTGCCGATCCAGTAGCCAAGTTCACACTCATCGTCTCTATCCGTCAAGGCGGTATGCCCATTTAAAATCAGCTCAATTGCACCAATCGCCTTATTATTCTCCTTAAGGCAAAGTCCATAGCACTGAGGACCACTCAAAACATCCCTAATTACATCCCGACTTTCCTGCACGCTTTGGTGTGCCGGCCAGCCTGCCACGGGTCCTACATCAGAATCATTTGCATATTCAAATATACTCTCCGCATCATTTTCCGTCAGAGGTCGAAGTATTAATCTTTCGGTTTTTAGTATCATAATGTATTCTCCTAGACGTCAAAATCTATGCCTAACGCAGTCCACCATAAAGCATGAATACTCAGGGTATAGCTTTAGCTTCACTTCCGGTCTTGGGGCGTCTGATTTGATTGACGATATCATTTCTTGAAATTCTTTTAAGTCCTTTTCCCAGCCTTCGATGGTTTCCCTCTTTTCTTCCTCGCTGTCATACTCATCCTCTAAGGATTCTTTAAGCGCCTCCTCAAGGTAAGTGCGGTTATTTTCTTCAAGCTTTTTAAACCGCTCAAGCTTCCCCTTTATCCACAATGTATAGAATAAGTAATCGCAATCTATTATATAGTAATTTTCGTCAACCTCTTCATCGCAATACTCTAAAAACTTATCGTACTCTTCAAGCACATAATAAGCATCAAATATCTGAAAGTCTGCTATGTCATCAGTTGTTAAATAATATCCATCTTCGCTATCCGGTTCTATTTGTTCTATGTAATGCATTGCCTCATCTTTGTTTCCAAGATTCACTTCGCAGTAGGCGATGCAAAGCTTCAGCCACATCCTGTCCGGATAAGTTCTAAGCAAATCTAGGAATATAGTTTTGGCCTTTTCGTACTGCTTAAGCTCATAAAGAGATACTGCATAGTTCATAGCACTCTCGTAGCTCTCATCTATGCCCTTGGCCGTTTCAAAAAACTCACGGCTCAACTCAAGATTTTTCACGTTTCCGGAATACTCATACTCCGAAAAGTTATAAAGCCCAAGTGCTGTATATGTCTCAGCAAATGGGGATTTCAAATCCTTAGCCTTGGTCAAATAATCGAGCGACTTCCTCGAATAGTCTTCAACAAAAGCAATGTTTGTATAGATTCTCGCCTTATCTTTGTCATATAAAGTATCAGCAAATTTATCCAGAAAATTCTCAAAAAGCTCTACATAAGCTTCGTCACCATATCTCAGCTCAAGCTTAACAGATGCAAGAGTGCATATAACATCAACATTTGATGGGCATTCTTCCTGCTTTGCTAAAAGATAGCTTTGCATTTTCTCAAGATACTCTTTTGATTTATCAAAATTTCTTAAGATGACTTCACCATATTTCTTTTCGTATTCTGTTTTTAATTCGTACCAATAGGCTTTGATTTCTTCTAACATTTGTCCCCTCGTTTCAATCCGAATCATGCACTCTCTTCTGCGACTTCGTAGAACATTATCAATAAAGCTATGAGTAGAAGCACTGACGAAAAAATTATTGCATAGGTACCAAAGATTGGAATCAGAAAGCTTTCGATTATTGCACCTAATATGAATGACCCTATTATTCCATAGTATAGCAAGGATTTCTTTAAGTAGGATTTTTCCTTAGTCACTAGGAAACGATCCAGATTGGATGTTCCACTTCTGAAATTCCCAATGCACATAGTTGTTGTAATACTATTTCCGTGAATTGCTCTAAAGCTTTGCACCTGAATCCCGCAGGCAAATGATAGCAAGGAATTTGCGAGGTCATTTGCTGACTCCGGTAAAAACATAACAGCTGTGAGAATAATTGCTTCTAGAAAAACGGATATCTGACGCCAGTGGACAATTTTAATCCTTTTTACGGCATTAAACATATCCGCTATGATTATTCCTACTGCAAAGAATAATACCGGCCAGAAATATTTTGATGCTACTGCAAAATTCCCCCCTGCTATATTTACACCCATCAAAAGCATGTTTCCCGTCTGCGCATTAGAGAAAACCTGTCCCCTGAATAGATAGGAGTATGCATCCATACAGCCCCCCGATAGAGCTAGAAGAATGCCACAAGGTATAGATTCCGATATTTGCTTTTTCATTTTTCTTTATCACCAACCTAAAAAATATGCGAGTATAAGGATTATTTCAACCTTATATATTTTGTAGCTCGTCCTACACCTTCTCTTTTGATGTCTCCTTCATCTATAAGCTTTCTCAAGGCTCCTTCAATTGAACTTACACTGAGTAATGGGCAGAGTTCTCTAATATCTTGTTTTGTAAACATACCGAGCTTCTGTTGGACAGCCTTCCTTACAAGTTCTGCAGCAGGTAATTTCTCTTCTACAATCGTGAACCTGTCCTCAAATTCTCTATATGCTCCGAGAATTATTCCCAGAATGTATTTTACGAAGGGTAATACATCCTCATCTTCCTCATGCCAGCCTACTCCTGCTTTCATCAGCGCTGCATAATAATCAGATTTATTTTTGGCAATCATAGCTTCTATCGAAATATATCTTCCCACATAAAACCCACTCCTATAAAGCAACAGTGAAGTCAATAATCTACTCATTCTGCCATTGCCGTCATTGAACGGATGAATACATAAAAAATCGTGTATAAAAATCGGTATAGCTATAAGCGGTTCCACCTCTGCATTACCTACGACTATACTATATTCATTACATATGCTTTCTAAGGCCTCCGGTGTTTCAAACGGAGAAGGAGGTGTAAACAAGACTTCAGTATTTCCATCCGTGTAAGTCGCACTTATATAATTTTGGACATTCTTTGTTTTACCTGCCGCCTGGTTATTCATATGGTTGAACAAAATCTTATGCATCTGTAGGATATAGTTTTTAGAAATAGAAATTGTATCAAAGCTTTCATGAATAATGTTTAGAACATCTCTATAACCTGCAATTTCCTGTTCATCTCTATTTCTTGGAGTAGTTTTCTCATCCATTAACTTTCTTAGTCTTACGCTTGTTGTTTCTATCCCCTCAATCTTATTTGATGCCTCGGTACTTTGAATCTTCGCAATCTCAATAAGCTTATTTAGTTCCTCAGGCTTCTGCTTTAAATACAGTTCCTGTTTGCCTTGGTATTTATATATCAAAGCAACTAAACCAAGGATTTCCGAGTCCCATTTGGTCTCTTTAATTTTATGGTAATTGAAGCCTCTCATCAGAATTTCCCCTTAAAAAATTTATCCCTTAAAATATATCATATTTTAAGGGATAAATCAATATTTAAGGTTAAACTCATTTTTTACTTAAGTTTCTCTGCCCACTCTGCTTCCTTAAATCCAAGGAGCACAGTGTCACCGTTTACGAGAACCGGGCGCTTTACCAGCATTCCGTTTGTTGCAAGCAGCTTTAGCTGCTCGTCTTCAGTCATTTCCGGCAGCTTGTCCTTTAGCTTCATGTCCTTATAAAGAAGTCCGCTTGTATTGAAGAACTTCTTGAGTGGCAGACCACCTCTTTTATACCAATCCTTCAGATCTTCGTAGCTAGGATTGTCCTCTACGATATGACGCTCAGTGTATTTTATATTGTTCTCATCTAGCCACTTCTTCGCCTTCTGGCAAGTTGAGCATTTTGGGTAATATACAAATAACATTTTTACCTCCCGGACTTTTAATATATTTACTAATTTGTAACGATAAGATTATGTTTCGTTTAAACGTATAGTCACTATGCTATGCAGGTTTTATTTGAGTTTTAAACCATCTTTAAATGCCTCACCGACTCTGCCGCAAAGCTTATAATAACCGTGTGTATAAGGATCAAAAGCTATTGCCTCAACAGAATCAATATCCACCTTATCACCGTTTAAATGTTCTTCTTCAACTGATGTTCTTATAACTTTTCCGATAACACCAATACCATTAGTATTGCTCTGATATTCTACGAATTCGCATTCCATGGCAATTGGCAGTTCATTGATAATCGGCGCATCCACAAACTTGGACTTTACAAAGCTCATACCTGACTTTGCAAACTTTTCTTTTTCATCTCTTCCGCTAACTACACCAAACCAATCAGTTTGAGTCACATGTTTCACATCAGCTATATGAATCACAAAGCCTTTGCGTGCCTTTATGTTCTCTACTGTCTTATGTGTCTCGCTCAAATTCAAGGCTACCATATCACTCTCAAGCATAGTTCCCCAGGCTGCATTCATAACATCAACGGTCCCATCTTCGTTAAATGTAGAAATCAATAATACCGGCATAGGAAATATTGCTTCAGTTGTCTTAATCTGTTTTTTCATCTTAAACCTCTCATTCTATTTTCTGATTTTGAAATATTTACAATTGAACAAAGTAATGCTTAACCGTATTAATCCCTCGATTCTTATTTATATGTAGTTAAAGCCTTAACGTCTATCAGCTGCTTAGCCTTCACATTATGCTTCTTTACCCACTTCAGAGCGAGTACAAGGATGCACCAAATGCAAAGAATTGCAATAAAATCAAGTATCTTGACGTTATTATTGTATATAACACCACCAATTATTCCACCGAGCACATAATTTACAATTTGATCGCTGGCTGACGATGGTGCCAAATTCCCTTTACCCGACAGATTTATTATTATGACCATTGCAAAGAAGCCGATTAACAGCTTTATCGCTACTAATAGAAATGGATTCATGATTTTTTCCCCTTATTTTGTGTAATTTCTACAATGCTATTTATAATTACTTTTGCATACATTTTTGAATATATATAGCTCAATTCACTCATTTAGAACCGTACTTTTGTAGCCGGTACCGGACAAACGATCAAATAATAAGCGTCTGTTCAACAGCACTACTGCAACTGTAATTATTACATACAGCAGCAAAATCAAAGCAGAAGTTACAAATAGACAAATGAACAATAGTGAGTCTGCATATTTATTAAATTCATTCATGATATACAGTAGTCCCAAAGGGATTAAGTAAAAATATCCTGTCAATAATATGCCTCTTAGAATCGTACGAATCCATTTTGCGTTTTCAAACTCTATGCCAAACTTTAACAAAGCGCTACCAAATGTTTTGCCATTAAACAAAGGAATTAAACTGAAATACAGTGCTATAAACAGAAACAAAGGAAGCGTTGTTTTTGATATCATGTACGGAATATATACAATCATTGTATCAATTATAAGTGATAGACAAATGCGTATTTCAGAAACTCGCGAACCTGCCTCTAATGCTTTCTCATCGATTTTTTCTCGAGATGGAAGCAACTTCACAGCAAACCAACCAAGGACATATCCGAGACATCCACCTGTTGTATTTTGGATGACATCATCTATATCGCCTAACCGATATGGACCCGGATATATGAAATAAAGTCCCGATAGCTGAGTTAATTCAAAGAATAAGCTGAGAAGTGCTGTAAGCAGCATTGTCTTCTTGAAGCTGCACTTAAAGTAATAACGCAGATAAATACCAAACGGAATTAACATCAAAATATTAAATGCCGGTACATAAAAAGACGGATGCTTTAGTGCCATGACCCAGGTTGCCGGACTTGACAAAGCAAACGGACTGTCTTTAATGAAATCCATAGCAAATGAAAACGGTATCAGATTAAGCATATCCGTATAGGTCGTACGGATGCTCTCCGGATTCGGAAGCGGCAAAATAACTAACAGATAGATAGTTAGTAAATACAAAATAAATGAATATAGGATCAAGGTCCGCAGCTTATTGACGGACCCATATTTACGATAGTTGAAAATCATATAGGGCACTGTTATAAGGAATGCCAAAACCGGAAAAACAAATATTGCTGTTTTTATAGAAACGATATATCCCATTAAAACTCCTTCTAATTATTTCTCTTACTTTTGATATCTTATAAACTTAAGTTTATCATTTATCAAAAGTTAGATGCGTGTCGGTATAAAAAAGTATGATTTTACACTTTCTTTATCGGATGCCTAATTACTGTTTTCCATTTCTCCGGAGCAACTTTTCTTGCGTCTGATAAATAAATTTCGTGGTGCAATCTGTCTTTGTTCATATCATTAGCATATCCATTTTGTTTAATGTATTCGTCCATAACTGCTACCGTCGCAGGCTCATCATCAAATGCCCCAAGATGCATCATCTGAACACACATGCCCTCATCTATGCTCATAAACTCTGCCGATGAGCAATCAAGCTTCTTCTTTTTGCTTGCCGTTTCTACCGCCCAGTCAAAGTCCTTTTGACTTACGAAATCCGGCAAACGGATAACTGAAATCCAGTTGAATTTTGACTTGTCCGTATAGTCTACACCATCAGTGTCTTCTTGCCACCAAAAGCCTTCAAGCGGAGGCACTACATACTCAAAGAAACCCTCAATTTTATAGTCTGTCTTATAGCTCATTTTCAGAGTGTAGGCTACGGCATAAAGCACGCTAATCGCATTTTGATATGCGCCACCCTTCTCATTGGGATTTCCCTTTCCTCTGACCGCTATATAGTTCATTTTGGGTACAGTTAGGATTTCAGGCTTATTTTTCGGCATATATAATTCTTTGTATTCCTTTTTATAGTCAAAAGCCATTTATATCATCTCCCACACATCTCACTTAATATCAAATTCTACTTCAGATTCAGGATTCTTCAAATTCGGAAACCCGTATTTTTCTACGCTAGTTAACACCTTTTGAACCTGCACGAAAATATTTCCTGTGTTAACCGGCAAGTTACTTATGATATATATAATTCCATCGCGTTTCGCCGGGCAGATAATCCCGCAGCTATCTTCCTTATTTATAATGCGAAGAAGATAGACATCGTATTTGGTTTCAACATAAAAATCAAGCTCCTGATTATCATAAATCTCATCTGAAATCATATGAACGGGGGCAACTATGCAGTCTTTCATTTTGATGCTGTCACTTCCAAAATGCACTTTGCAATTACGTTTTCGCTTTTTTCTTTCTATCCATTCAGTAAACATTTTTAAGCTTCTCTGACTCATCATATTATCTTATCTCTACGAATTAGAATTTGTTGATATCAAATAGCCGTTTTAATAATCCTTTTTTTCTAAACGCTTCATCCGCTGAAACACGTTTGTAAATTTGCGGTTCTTGTTCGATTACCGGCTGCCAGCCTGATTTTAATGTCGTTTCCCTAAAGCTGTTTGTATCTGCGTTACCAGGAGCAAACAATGTTTCCCTACCTTCCATCTGCCCTCTGCCTAATGCACAAACAGCACCGGTCTGCCCGTTAACCATAAAGTAAACTTTAATTCCCTTGTTCATCTTATCAAGAAAATAAATCGGCAGCATGACCGTTTTGACTGTTCGTAATTCTTCTCTTATCCAGTTTATGCGATAATTTTTTGAAGGATATAATTTCTTGATTGCCGCGACAATTTCCGGTTTTAATGTATTCTCCCTGATAAATAAGGCCGGCGAACTATCCGCCTCATAAGTCTCATCAAACCCGATATCACCTTCCGCAAACTTTGCGGAGAATGGAGCAATAGCTGACAAGTCCCAGGGGCCGATATCATTCAACATGTGCTGATTGTGATCGTTAGTAATCGGAGTGACCAGGTTTATACAATCCTGCAGAAGCAAAGCGGTGCCTTTTTCAGTCTCAACCTCGACTAAGAAACTTGAATCGCTAATTCTAAAAGGCACATAAAATTGCCAAAGCTCATCGACTCTTTTTTCGAGATTTTGTTCCTTAAAAGCATTCGGTCTTAAGGCGGCAAAGCGTAAAATAATACGCTTTGCTTCTTCTCTGGAAACTGAAAACGGGATAGCGAAATGAGGTAGTAACTTATCGCCATTATCAATTACTTCGTATGATTTGTAGTCCTTTGATTGCAGAATCTCGTCTTTAATAAACTTATTGCGGCAGTAATCACAATGCCAAATATTTTGGGAAGCAAAAGCTTCGACCTGCGCACCACACATAGGGCAACTATGAATAAGGAGTTCTCTTGTGCTATAGCTTTGCCTTTTTTGGTGATCGAGAAACTTTTGTTTTGCAATATATTGCCAGTTTTTATCCGCCTTCCATCCTTTTCCGTGGCTCATGTCACGGCTATCACCGAGGTGCTTTAGGCGATAGCATTCATTTTCAATAGTAACCGGGATGTGATCGAGATGAAAGGATGTTTCCTCAACGCCATCATCGCCTTCATATGGCATTAAATTTCTGCAATACAAACAAAAAAATCCATTTTTCGAGGTATCATAGTAAACGGGTGCTGCACAAGTAGCGCATTTCATGGCTTTAAACTTCAAACGATTTTTCTCTTCCGACATAGTTCTCTCCTTCCCGATAACAGTCCGTTATCGCATCATATATTGTATTATATTAACGTTTCTTCCACAAAGTACTTATATGCTTCTGCTTCAATCTCTCCACATTGATTGATAACATTCCCGTCCTGATTAAGTAGTTCATAGCTAAGCTGCTTTCCTCCTAATGATGCTTCCCCATCTAAAGCAAGAAGCAGTGTATAGTATGTTTCCTTCAGTACCAAATCAATCATTTCGTATAGCTCTTCTTTGCTTGCCCCATTCTCTATCAGAGTATTTATTCTTTTTTCGACCTCTGTTTTATAGCTATCATCAAAGTATTGTTTTAAACTATTTTCTTTTTCTTCAAAACACAGTTTTACAAAATCTTTTCCATTCATTTCCTTACCTAATTTCGCTCTATATATAATATTATATTGGTTTGTTATGCTTAAACATTATTTCAAGCCATTTCTTTGCATTTTCGCAGCTAGCATCTATAGGCCTTGCACGATTGTTAGTAAAGGCTTCCCACTGCCAATCCTCACCACCTACGCACCCGATTTTGGTGTATTCGTCCAAAAACTCTTGGAATGAGTTTGCCATTACACAGCCATGCATATCGCTTCCATCATGGCTTAAATATACGATTTTTCCGTGGCTTTCTTCTTCCAAATCAATAGCAAACAAATCACCATTACTTACTTTTTGGAATGCTAATTTATTGTGAAAGATCTTGTCATATGGCTTGTTGTAATCAGGATAACAAATATCAATCCAGCTCATTCTACTTTCTTCACAGCTAAGGATAGTATCAATGCCGAAGTACAAATTGCCCGAAAAAATTTCCACTAACTCTTTTGGTAACTCTAAAATTTCTTCGTCTTCACGATAGAGATTCCAGAAAAATTCTAAATGCGACGACACATTAAGAAGTACCCACCTGAAGTCATCCGGTAGCTTATGTCCTAATTCCTTTTCAAGGTCTAATATTTCTTCTTTCCTTGCAACTTCTTTACAAATTATTTTGCTTGTAGTTCCACCCAATTCGTCAACTCTATCCCTAAAGCAATTGAGTCTTTCCAAGATTATCTCTTTCGTGATAGTATTCATAAACTAAGCTCCCTTGAACATTTACTAAAACATTTCATTGAAATTTATATCAATCTATACTGACTTTGTTTCAGGTAATTTCAAACCATATTCTGAAATAAACTGCTCTTTTTCAGAGCTTATTTCCTTCTTTTGTTGCAAATACACTTTTAGCTCTATTTCTCTCTTATGTCTTTGCTCAGTTAAGTTTTTTTCTCTCTTCTCTATTTCAAGATATGAAACTATAGTAAAAAACGATGCGCCCGGATTCACCTTTTTGAGCCTTGAATATTCCACCACGTCATACTGCAAATCAAACATTTTAATCTTAGGTGTAACTTTGATAAAGTACCTGTTTAAGTTATTTCCCCCAAATTCTTTTTCTAACATCTCCCATTGCTCATTTGGCAGAACGCAAAAAGCGAAAGTATCATCTTCGGCACTGTCGACAAGCAGGCGAATCGAAAAATCATCTTTGATTACTTCATTTATCGATTTTATCGTTATATCTCTATCCATCTTTTCTTGATAAGGGATTCTCATGCTATTATCTTTATAGATTAAAATGATGTCATCCCCATAAGGCTTTTTATTGTCCTCCCTGCAGACAAAAATCATATTGCCTATTGCCTTATTAAAATATTTTACGACATCCTCGTCATACTCGCGCCAATCAATTTCAACGAGTGCATTACTTTCCCAAAGCTGATCTGTATTTTGTGGATTTGTCAAAAATCCCTTGATTACTTCATTACTTTTATTCACAATTACCTCGCGGATTTTTTATATAAGGAGACCAACTTCTTTGGTAGTTCCTGTATATTTTCCTCGCACAGCTTATATAATTCAAGCCCTTTTTCTGTGAAGCCAAACTTTTCTATATAAGCAAGCACAAATTCGCCTTGAATGCTTTGATGTTCCCCGTCACAAAGGGATAAATAATCGCATGCAAGCTTGTGATATTTCTCATCGTACAGTCCTAATGCAAATACCGCAAAGCTTCCCGGCATCGCGGAGTATTCGCCATCAAGGTTCAGGTACCACTCAAACTCTTTCATCGCTAGCTTTGCATATCTCTCAATTTTATCATGTAGCTTAGGGTAAAGGATTGCATTAGCGAAGAGTTGGTTTACACCTTTCTTTGGAAGCTTTTTGATTGGAAGATATACTTTGCTTTGCCCTTTGAACTCGATAGCATAGCTGTGAGAAAAACCGAACTCCAGCAAGTCGCACAGGTAATCCAAAATTTTGCTATAGCTTTCCTCAGATTCATTTTTTACCGATATTTTTATTGTGGCAAAAGCGTCATTTGCAATGCAGGAAAAATCTTCCGTCTTGCGTTCTGCGATTTCTTTTGGTATTGATCCGCTACCGTTTTTCTTTATCTGCGCCGGAAGTTTACTTCCAAGTGCCGTGACTAAATCAAAGATTTCTTTAGAAAAACTCTTATCAAAGCTGTGTCCGTATTTGGTGAAACACACTGCAATAAAGCATGCAAACTTAAGATGTTCCTCAGATAGAGCATATCCCGGATTCTCCGGTTTTAACACCCACTTATGCTCATATTTACTGTCGCTTGCATCATAGAAAAACGGATTTATTATGACCTTGTCTATCCATTTCTTTAGCACTCTGTCAACATCCCAGTGCCAGCCGCATAGGGTTCTCATATTATCCGTAAATTCTTCCGCACTTTTACTTATAAATCCTGAACATTGTAGGTCGTACAAGTAATATTCCAGGACTGCCGCTACTAAAAGTTCTTTGCCTTCTACTCTAAAGCATGGCCATGAAAGATAGCCTGCTTTTGCTCTCGTGCGGGACATATGGGCCTTTCCTTCTTGTATTTCTTTGACACATATATCAAAGTATTTCCTTAAGTTTTTATCTCTAAGTACATCATCAAAGAGTATATATGTAGGTTTATTTGTCATTAACTACGGTCCTTTCGTCAGTCTCAAAAGCTTTTATAAGTTCACGCGTATCTTTAAATTTGAGATTCCAAGTCTTTTTGTTAAGAGTAATTTGATTATATATTTCATCCAGTGTTGAAGCAGGAGCGAGAGTTCCTAAAACATAATCTTCCAATTCCACTCGCCCTATTTTCTCAAACCTATCTATGATTCGCCCTAAATCTTTATGGTTAAACCAACAATCCGTCTTCAGGCAGTAGGATGTGTTCTGCTTGCCACAAGCAATTTTGCTTCTTAGGAAATCGTCAATGCTTGGTTTTTCTTTTTGCAGTAAACGAGTGCAAGCCAAATTATATTCTAATCTTCTCGGACCTTCATCTACTGAAGATACAAAGCCAACTCCGTACTCATCATCAAATTTTATCGCAAGAACATCTCCTGTTTTAAAATACGGTTTTCGTTTAGCCTTTGACTTTAATACTTTGATCGGCTTAGGATTTTCATTTTCTAATTGTATTGCCAATTTGTCCAGACACTTTTGCCTTTGTTTTAATGCCTTTTCATCTATTTCAAGCCAGAGTTCATTTGCTCCTTTTTCTATGATTTCCAAGGCTTTCTTTTTTATGTCACCCGGTAAATGCCCTATCTTCCATAGAGAATATGCAAGCGCCGTCCAATAAATCTCGGAATAAAAATCATCTATGCAATAATCCTTTTCATCCGCCAAAATTTTCTCTATGATTTTATCTGCACTTAGTCCGTCCTTATAACTTTCTGTAACGTAATTATAAATATCGCAAGCTGTATCGCTATCTATAATTTTCACCCCATCTATTGCCATAACACCTATTCCCTCATAATTTTTCTTTAGCAGCTCAGTATCCTCATTAACTAATCAAAGCTTTTCATCCTTAATCGGCGGGATACTGAAAAATGTATCTCCTATCTTTACTCTCGCATAAAGTATTCCATCTTTATAAACATATCCATCAAACGGAGGATACCCATCCAATGTCTTGAGTACTTCATCCGGCAAATAGTTAGGATCATAGTCCCTTAATGCAGCTGAACCCATCACTCGCTCTGTTATTTTTGCATTGATTTCTTTTTCATACTTTGCGTAAAACTCGCTCCGGTTTGTTTCATAAAGCGAGAGATCGCCTTCACCGATTTTATAGTACCTGTCATATCCGGCAACCCAAGCAATATAAACGCATAGCATATATTCCTTTATCTCAGGACAATAAACTATTTTGAAATAATGTTCACTATCGATTATTTTGTTTTCTATGCTTATTTTCCCTGTATACATTCTCCTGCAACTCCCCGTATTACAAAAAACTAATTTAATTAAAGACCGTCTTATACAATTTTTTCATTTCCCTTGCATATTTTCCTGCACCCGGAATACGCAGTCTTTTGTAATAGTCCCCTAAAATATCAGTATGATTCTTCAAAATATCAAGTTCTATTATATACATAGCTATGCTCGTAATAGAATACTTCTCTGCAGCAACTATCATTGACTTTTCTTCTTCCGGTATCTCCTCGCCTTCGGGAAATTCGCCGTCCGGGAATTCTTCGATCGCATCATCACTGTATTGCCAAAATGCCTTACTCCAAATGATAATGTCTCTATAATTTTCTTCTATAATCTTCTTATAAAACTCAACTAATTCTTTTTCTGAATATAATTTGCACTTAAAGCCCTCAAGTAAAAATTGTCTTTGCTTTAGGCAATCTTTTAGCAGCTCTATTTCGACGCTTTGTAGCTCTTTGTTAAAATTATCGCTTCCCAGTTCTTTGATGAGTTCTAAATATATGTCGCTATCTAAAAATTCCTTTATGGTTTCCATATCCCTGTTACCTCATAAAATCCAATTTATTTATCTATTTACTTAACATACTTGCCACTTTTAATTCTTTTATCTTCCGATTTTTCGTCATCCTTCGGAATTACCCAATACACTTACATTATATTGCAAACTGCGAAGCTTCTCAAATCAAAAATAGCCCTTGATATAATCAGTTCATACCGGCATCCTATCGTTGCAACTGTGCCCGGTAAAATTTCAGGCTAATATAGTTAAAAACTGTACCTATGAATTTCGATTGCTTTTGTCAGTAAAGTCAAAAATAATGCTTATTCTCGTGTATTTGCCCCTATCTGTATTCTAAAAAAATATATAAATTGTATATTAAAATAACCGCACTTTACTGCTATCATAACAATAGTAGAAAGAGTGCACAATGACTAATCGGTAATAGTAACGTAATTTGTATAATGAATATGCAGGTATATACGGAGGGAATAATAATGATAGAAACAAATAAGCATACAAGCGGCTCAAGTCGCTCTGAGAAGAATGATAATACTTTAATTTTCGTAACCACAGCGATGATGACTGCCATGGTTATGATTGCAACTACATTTTTCAAGATTCCTAACGCTATGGGATACGTCCACCTCGGTGACGGATTCGTACTGCTTGCTGCAATAATTTTACCGAAGAAATATGCATGTTTTGCCGGAGGTGTTGGTGCAGGATTAGCTGACATATATGGAGGATACGCTGTGTGGGCTCCTTGGACGCTTGCGATTAAGATCGTAATGGTGCTGATAGTTCAGTTTTTCTTCGACTTTATCATGAAGCGTGCATCAAACGGAAGTCATACGGCTAAGCTTGCAGGAATCCCTTTTGCAGAGTTCTTCGCGTATGTACTCGCCGTTCTTTGGACTGTATCGGGATACTATGTAGCTCAAGGTTTCATATCCGGAAACTGGGCAGCTCCAATCGCAGATGTTCCGGGCAATATCCTGCAGGCATCCGTGGGTGCAGTCATTGCAATCTTGGTATCCGTTACTCTCGGCAAAACCAATCTCGGAAGAAGCTTTTACTACAGGAGGTCTACTCTCTAAATACTTGTAGAAAGTGAAACTATAGCGAATTTTAGATTTGTTCACATATGTTTTAATAACTTCATCCATTTCTTTTGACGATGTCGATAGAAGGCACTTGCCCACCTCCACACGATAATGGTCTTCCAACCTGCACCGATTTCAACTTCATCGGAATAGTCCGTTGTGCCATTTCCATTATCTTTTAATACGATGCGGTGGTTCCAAATTGGAACATGTGTGTTTGTTTCATTGGTATATATTCCGTTTTTCTTGAAATCAATCACATGAATGGTATGTGTTCCATAGGGAATTAGGGAGAACATTTTGAACCGAAATGAGAAAGTTTCTCCTTCTTTCCATTTTATATCTTGTTCAGCGTCAACGGGAACAAATTTGGCATACGGGAACGCAATATACTGCAATGTTTTTAAATCTGTCAACAGCCTAAAAATCGTGTCGATATCAGACGGAAATGTGCATTTCTTATAAACGGTTTTTGTTCTCATTTCTATATTCATTTATCATCAGCCCCCTATACGGACTTCTATTTAATTCATCACTATTACACCAAGCCGATACTTGAAACAAAGGATCTTGCTCATACCACTTTGCCCCCATTTTGCACATATATGATATCAATTCCTCGTGATGTTCCTGTTGAATTTTTAATCACACATAACTTCCCTAATAAGTCTTTGAAAATATGAGAAGCCTCACGTGCAAAAACTTAAGAGTTCCTTATTTTTTTCACATTCCGGTTCATCAAATGTCTTCCTAAATTCCTATATATAAAGGTTTTGACAGCTGATGTCTCTTGATAATGATTTCTCTGTAATTCATCCGGAGAATCATATACACCAAAATCCTGCTTAATTCCCTCACTTTGTATGTAGGTGTTGTTTCTATCAAAATCAATAATCGGATGTTGAAAATCTTTCACCGCCACGCCATAACCACAAAAATAGCCGTCACAGTCTGCAAATTTTTTCTGTAACTTTGACAAATATTTTCGATCCAATATAAAAGCCTCAAGTTCATACCATTTGTCTTCAAAATAGACTTCAACCCAGCTGTGAAATATATTCCGAGGTGCATTTTTATAAATAAACCCGCTCATTGCACCTTTCTGTAGCTGTTTATCTATCGTAAATCCATGAACTCTGCAAGAAATTTTGCAGGCACGAAGCAATGCCATAAAAAGAGTTCCCTTTGTATTGCATTGACCATATCCATCCTCCAGGACTTTTGATGCCGGAATATTGTCATCTACATTGTATCCGAATAAAATATCATCTCTTACAAAGTTATAAATGCCTTTAAGACAGTCGAATTCATTTTGTTCTTTCCAAGCTTTCTTTTCTATCAGTTTTTGTATATTTGGATTTGAAAAATCCAGCATGGCAGTTTCCTGCAAGTATCGATTCATTTTATTTCCCATAACAACTACCTGTCTATTTTATACATTGAAAATATGCTATCAGGCTATCTGTATGAATTCTGGATTCAGTTACATGAAATCAAGATTTATCTTCCTAATAATCCAACAATCAAAGCTTGAATCGCCGCTACAAACGGTATGATCAGAAACGGAGTTAATACAAAATGTTCCATGATTGCTAAATACTTCATCCAGTTGCCGAACTCATAATCAGGGTGTCCTTCTGTCCCCGGAATTACGATTTTATCCTTATATTTGCCTTGAAACAGCAAACAATCCAGCAGAAAAAAATCCCCTAAGTTCAATATGCTCCACTGAATATATCCCATCCAAAAAAGATTCCAAAACCCCGAAACATTTGTATGCAAAAGACTTACAGCCGAATATATAAAACAAATCCCACAAATTACGATTGTTAGGATGAGATTTATCTTTTTCTCTTTTTTGGTCATTTGTTCAGGTGCAGATTTTTGAATCGCCTTTGGATAAGAATCAAAAAAATATCTAGGATTAATAAGCACCCAAGCAGCTACTGCACCGTTAAAGATAGCAGCTATTGCAATTCCGTCCAAAATAGCTCGTATTACATCCATAAAACACTCTCCCTGCAAGAAAAACAAGTTTTTCAACATTTCCTTTTGTGATATTCAATCATATTTTGCCAACCGGTCTTTGATTCTTTTACAATCGGAAAAAATGGATAACAATGATATAAATTTTCTCCTATTTCCGAAATAACCCTTACACCACACTCTTCTAATTTAGTTTTGATAGGTTCATATGCGGCATATAAGACTTCATCACTTCCATAGGAAAGATAAACTTCCTCCAATCCGTGATAATCTCCCTTTTCAAGATAAAGCATGTATTCCTGAACAGTTTTCCCATGAGTCATGATTTTATCAATAATTTCCATATAAGATACACTTAATAAAATATCCTTTTTATCAAGTATGCGCCCTTTCCTGATCAACTCCTCATCTGTAAAACACTGTCCGGGAGATGATGCATATATTCGTTTGGGCACTTCAATATTCTCATGCATTACATTTATATGCGACACAAGACCTAATGCAAGTGTCGCGCCTGAAGAACTTCCTGTAATAAGAATATTCGAAGCACTATAAGTATTTATCATGGACTTATACAAAGCATAGATCCAGTCAAAGACTTCATCAATTGTATGGTTTATGCAAAGTGGATAATATGGAATTACCATATCACGACCGCTTTCAACAGCTATTTCCAAAGCCTTTTAAATAGAATTAGGACGAGGATGTACAAGCATTCCACCTCCTATTATAAACAAACATACTTCCTTTGTCGGTTCCTTGTGAGTTATGTAAACAACTTTCTCTCCATAAAAATCTTTAATTTCATAATTTATTTCACTATGGGAAAGCACGGGAATTTTTGTTTTATCCATACTCTTTCGAGCTTTTGCAATCATATCCCGTTCATTTGCATTAAAATATTTTTTAAATCCTATTAGTTTAAGAATCAGTTTTAATAAACGATATTTTAATGATAATCCAGACATTATTTCACCTATCCCTTTCTTTGCTTGTTCGTTTTTATACATCAAATCAGTGCCATTGATTGTTCATTTTCTTTCTGTGACCCAGGTATTTTTTTTGATGGTTATTTTTATTTCCGATGTCATAAGCTTCAGCTTTAAGGCTGCAAGCCCGCCATGCCTATACCCTCAGACATCTTGAAAGTCGACTTTGGAAAATGTTTTTTCACATATTTGATGTCCCATTTTCTATCTTTCATCTCTGATTTTTGAATACCAGTACTCTATATTTTCTCAGTTTGTCTGAGCCGCTTATTTTCTTGCCCATATTCACGGATTGTCATTCCTCTTTTTTTTATTCGGGATCCACGGCAAACAACGATTAACTTTCTTGCAGTACTCCACGTATTCATCACCATACATATCTAACAGCCATTTTTCCTCGGTACTCTTCATAAGCACAGTCAATAGCCACCAGTAAAGAAAAGGAAGGACAAAGAACCACGCATTGCCGACAATAAGAAGTACGCCTGTGCATAGAATAATAAAAGCAGAATAAATCGGATTTCTGACCCAAGCATAAACTCCCGATGTCACCAAATGATTCTTTTTGATATTCTCATCCAACTTCGATATAATGACAGCCTGTATCCATATAAAAGCAGACAGAATGACAAAAAATATGCCAATAATGACAAGCGGTATATGAAGAAATTGCAGGCTTCCTGATTTGAATAGAGGCAAATTCCTCAAAATCACAGCAACAAGCGTCAGCAATAAAATGGAAATAACATAAACAGGTCCTAAGCCTAAAATTGGTAAATGCTCATATTTTTTCATTTCCCTCTTCCTCATTAAAATACTCCACAATACCTCCGAAATTACAATCAAGTACCTTAGGTATACATCTTTTCTTCGGTTAGTTTATACTAACATCATATTCCTGTTTACCTTAATTTTCAAGAATTTTGTTTTCTCTTTATCATATCTCAATCTTCTTTCAAAACAATCATGACCACCCGTAAAACGGGTGGTTTGTTCTTTGGCTATAAGCCATTGTTACCGGCAACACCTCAAGGCGCTCGCTTTCACTTCGTTCAAGCTACTACCGCCTTTGACTCGTTGCTAACCCTTTAAAAGGGTACTTGTATTACTTGCCACCCTTAAAAGGGTCTTCGTATTCCTTAACACTTAATTTATCTATCGCTATGTCGTGCTTCTCTTGTTCTCTTATATACTTTGCTATTGTAGCCTCATTAAGTCCTACCGTGCTTACATAATATCCCTCTGACCAAAAATGCCTATTTCCAAAATTGTATTTTAAATTTGCATGTTTGTCAAAAATCATCAACGCACTTTTACCTTTCAGGTATCCCATGATACTTGATACACTATATTTAGGTGGTATACTTACTAGCATATGAACATGATCTGCCATCAAATGTCCTTCTATTATTTCAACACCTTTATATTTACAAAGTGACTTTATTATTTCTTTTATACTTTCTCGGTATTGATTATATATGATTTTTCGTCTATACTTTAGAATAAATACAATATGATACTTACACAACCATTTTGTATGAGATAGGCTATTATGTTTATTCGCCATTTATAACACCTTTCCTTTCTTTATGATAGTAGCTTGAACAATTCTATTATATCTGGAAAGGTGTTTGGGTATAACCCATTGTTTTCCACCCGCATAGCAGGTGGTTTTTTATTTCGCACGCTTTACGTACTCAACAGGGACACGTCCCTATAATATAGTTATCAATCCAAATTGATAACTCTTTGTATTCTTTTTCACGTTTACGTTTATTTTTAAAATATCTCAGGTTGTCGTTATCTCCTCTCTTTATAAAATCATACTTGAGCAGTGCAATTGCTAAGTCCCTGATTTTTATTTGATCTTCAGGTGTTATTTTTTTATCTTTGTATTGTTTTAAAATATATTTTTCATACAAATCATACGTCGCATTTCCTATTTTATCTCGCACAGTTATATCATACTTTTTATCATACTCATCACTTTTATCAATGTTTGCATACTGATAGCGCTGGGACGCACGAAGACGCAATAGATGTTTTCTTTCTAATTCAAATGACGAAGCAACTTTCATAAGTTCTTCTCTCCATGAAGATTCAGCACGTAAAGCCGCCTTAGAATTCTTCTTTAATATGTATATATTTGCTAAAACAGATAATATACTACCTGTAAGAGCTATTATATTAGTTAATTCCATTTCTATAATCTCCTTATAAATCTAGAGTTGCTTTTACAGCTATTTTATGTATAAATTTCTAATATTTATCTCTATATTTTTCAATAGGATTTCCTTGTAAGTCTTTCCACTCTATCCATCCGTTATTGGATTTACCAATGACTATCCAACCAGCACTTGAGGGGCTCATGCATATAATATCTTCTTGTAATATATTGTCTTTTATTTTTGCATTTTGTCTAATAGATGGTACGTATTCTTTCCCAGTATTTCCACAAATGCTTCCCTTTAATACCGTGAATAATCCATCTTTAACTATAGCTTTTCCGCATACTTTTCCAAAACCTTTTATGTTACGGTTCAATAAATACTCGCCGTCTGGAACAAATCCGCCCTCTGTTTTAAGTTTTATTTCTTCTGTAGATTCTTTAAATACTTCTTTTTTACTTTTATTTTTTGGATAAATTTGTTTGCCATCTAAAGAAGATAACAATGATTTAGCGATTTCTATATCTAATGCAAATAGTTCCGTACCTGCAATTCTACTTTTACTGAAAATATCATGAATAAGTTTTTCTTTCTCCTCATATCCATCTACTTCTATGGCAAACTCTCTTTTTAAGCCTGTGATATTGGCATATCCGTTACTTTCTAAAAACCTCATTCTATTTTCAAATTGATTGTTTCCAGTCTTACCAATCTTGATAAGACCAGAAACAACAGTAGTCATTAAATATATTATTCCTTTTGCCATAATTTATCCTCTTTGATATATATATTTACTAAGAATAAAATCAACTATACTGTCCTTTTTCTTCAGCAACCAATGCAAGTTCTGGTTCTGTGTGGTTTGAAAATGAATATATAGTAGAATCTTCTTCAAAATCATAACCATCTGTCCATAGTTCACACTGAGTCATAACGGTCTGAACGGCATCTTCCATTCCCTCTGGTGGGTACTTATGTTTTTTCAATAGTTTTTTTATGAGCATTCTCATTTTAGCACGAGCGGATTCACGTTTTTGCCAATCAATAGTCTTATTTTTTCTCAGTGTATCTGTAAGTTCTTTTGATATAGCAATCAATTCCTCATTTTCGTAGAAATCCTTAATTGCTTGTGGTCTTGTAAGGGCATCGTAGAATGCAAGTTCATCAGCTGTTAAGCCAAGTTTATGTCCTTCTTCGTGTGCTGCTGAAATTTGTTTTGCCAATTTCAACATTTCTTCTATAACCTCTTCATTTGTCAACATCCCATTGAGATAAGCATTTAGTGAACGTTGCATTATTTCACTGAATTTCTCTGATTTTACCACATTAGTTCTACGATAAATAGACACTTGATCTGCAATTAGCTTTTTCAACAGTTCTACTGCAAGATTTTTTTCTTTCATATTCGCAACTTCTTGCAAAAATTTAGGATCAAATAAGGAGAACTCTTCTTGAATATCTGAAAATAAATTTATTACTCCTTCACTCTTAATACTCTGTTTTAAAAGTTCATTTATTTTCGCATTCATTTCTGGTAATGAAATTCTTTTTCCAACACCGCTATTTGTAAGTCTAAGAACAAGAACTCTGACTGCTTCAAAGAATGCAGCTTCAATTCTTTCACCTTCATCAACAAGTGTCGAACATAGTGAAAGTGATTGATGAAGCATAAGTGCCTCTTTTACAAAGGATTCCTTATCATCTGTTCTTTCTCTTCCCATTATAAAATTAACAGCACCACTGATAGCCTTTGCTCTTTCAAGGTCCGTACCATTAATAAACTTAGAATAGTCATACCCATGGAACTTATCTTGACATATAGATAGTTTTTCAAGGAATTTTGGATAAGCAACCTTTGATATATCTGTATCTCCATAATTTTTCTTATCTCGAGAAGTATAATCATTCATCGCCTGCTTTAAGGCTGTAGCAATCCCAACATAATCAACAACAAGACCGCCCTCTTTATCCTTAAATACACGGTTTACACGAGCAATAGCCTGCATAAGATTATGACCAGACATTGGTTTATAAACATACATCGTTGCCAATGAAGGTACATCAAAGCCAGTTAACCACATATCGACAACAATCGCTATCTTCATTGAACTATCTTTATCTTTAAATCTTTTTGCAAGCTCGTCTTTATGTTGCTTATTGCCAATTATTTTGTGCCAATCTTCTGGATCATTATTTCCAGATGTCATAACAACGCCTATCTTTTCACTCCAACTTGGTCTCAATTCTAATATTCGCTTATAAATCTTCATTGCAATAGGGCGAGAGTATGCTACTATCATTGCCTTACCAGTCAGTAGATTTTCTCTATTATTTTCATAATGTTCTAGAATATCATTAACAAGCGAATTTATTGTACTATCATTACCTAATATTGCTTCCATTTGCCCGAGTTCACGCTTGCTCTTTTCTATAACCTCTTCGTCAGCATTTTGAGCCATAAGATCATATTCGGCATCAATAATCCTTAAAGTTGCTTCATCGAGTTTGAGTTCTATAACACGGCTTTCATAATAAACTGGACGTGTAGCACCATCTTCTACCGCCTGTGTCATATCATAGATATCAATATAATCACCAAAAACTTCACGAGTACTTCTGTCTTTTGATGAAATAGGTGTACCTGTGAATCCAATGTATGTAGCATTTGGAAGTGTGTTTCGTATGATTCTAGCAATACCCGTAACTTGCTTGGCAACTTCTTCTCCATCTTTATTTTTTGTTATTTTTATTTTTTCAGCAAGCCCATACTGTCCTCGGTGTGCTTCATCTGCCATAACCACAATATTTCTACGCTCAGACAAAGCCTCTTCTGACTCCTCAAACTTCTGCATTGTTGTGAAGATTATTCCATTTGCCTGTCTCCCTGCGAGCAATGTTTTAAGGTTTTCTCGGCTTTCTGCATGCATAGGGTCCTGTCGTAAGAAGTCTTTACACTTTGCAAACTGTCCATAAAGCTGATCATCCAGATCATTTCTGTCTGTAAGCACGACAATAGTAGGGCTATCTAATGCTTCCTGTAATAAATGTGCATAAAAAACCATAGAAAGTGATTTGCCACTTCCTTGTGTATGCCAAAATACCCCACCTTTACCATCTGTAGCTGTAGCATGTTTTGTGGATTCAATTGCTTTTCTAACTGCAAAATACTGATGATATCCTGCGAGAATCTTAAATGTACTAATACCCTCATTTGAGAAGCAAATAAAATTTTTAATTATATCAAGGAACCTATTCTTTTGGAATATCCCTTCAAAAAAAGTGTCAAACTGTGCATACTGGGTATTCTCATAATTACCATCTTTTGTTTTCCACTCCATGAAACGATCTTCACCTGATGTAATTGTCCCTGCTTTTGATGTCAATTGATCGCTCATCACACAGATTGCATTATAAATAAACATCGAAGGTATTTCTTGCATATAATTGCGTATTTGTCTATATGCTTCTGAGGCATCTGTTTCTTCACGAGATGGTGATTTTAGCTCAATTAATACAACTGGCAATCCATTTAAGAAAATGATAATATCTGGACGTTTATTACTGTTCTCAATAAATGTCCACTGATTAGCTACAATAAATGAATTATTTTCAGGATTTTTGTAGTCAACAAGGTATACAATTGACGAACATTCATCCAATCCATCAAAATATCTTACTGGTATACCGTTTTGCAAATAATTCATAAAAACAACATTTTTTTGTACCAGTTCACCATTTTCAAAATTCTTTAGTTTGTAAAGAGCGTCTTTAATGGCAGCTTCTGGTAACTCTCTATTTAATCGTAATAAAGATTCAAATAGAACTGATTCGTATAATGGACTATAAAAATCTCTATCTATATCAGGACCATACAGGTAATCATAGCACAAGTTGTTTGTAAACAGCTCTATTAACGATTTTTCATATTCAGCTTCATTGTATAATCTAGACATAAACCTAGCTCCTTTTTCTCATAACATGCTGCTTCAACTTTTTTAAATCTGTTTGGGATAACAAGATTTTCGCTGTTATGTTGTCATTTTTATTAAAGTCTTCAAACAATATATATTTTCTATTTCCTGACTTTGATATATAAACACAACTATGAGCAATTGAATTTCTTATGTGTCGCAATAGACAGTTACAGTCAGATTCAGATTTATTTTTTTTTTTACAAACAAAAACTTTCGACTTTCGATGTACTTCTTCATTATCATTAAGTCCATATTTGTCTATATTTTTAGAAAACATAGCAGGTGAATATGACTCTGAAAAGAACTTAAACTTGTCACTAGTAAATTCATCAATAAACTTCATCCAACCATTTAATATAACGGTATCATCTACTTGAATTGAAGATTTACTTTCAATGTTTGGTGCTAAATGTAAAAAGAAACTAAATAGTTCTTCCAGCTTAGAATCATCAATCTCAAAAGGTGGTAAATGGTTTACTTTTATGTCTTTTATTATCATATTAAAATTCCTTATATAAACAATAATTTAGAGCAGCAAGCTCAGGCGATTTTTGATGCTATGTTTCCGAGTATATCAAATGGGGAAAACACTATCGGAGATACTATAACACCTAAAAGAGGCAAGGGCTTACTATCAAAAAATGCTGTATTCGGTAATGTTCCAGTTGTTGCTGGTGGTTTAGAACCATCAACTTATCATAATGTAGCTAATACAGTTGCTCCTGTTCTTGCCATATCTGCTTCAGGTGCAAATTCGGGATATGTTAGCTTATGGAATATACCAATTTGGTCATCCGACTCATCTTACATTGATAGTTCTATGACAGACGATGTATATTTTTGGTATGTGCTATTAAAAAAGCGACAGAAAGAAATATATGATGCTCAAACTGGTTCTGCACAGCCTCATATTTATCCTCAGCATATAGCTGCTATGCCAATAAGTAACTTAAACTTTGACGATGTCCACAATTACACAGCCACAGTAACTCCAGTTTTTGAGATGATTGGCCATAACAAAGATGAAAATGTACGATTAGCTACAACTCGTGACACTCTTTTACTAAAACTTATGTCCGGCGAACTTGATGTCTCAAACATTGAATTTTAATCCACTAAATTATTGTTTATTCTCTCATTTTCTTCGATTCTATCATCAATAGAACCAAGCATAGAGGATATTCTCTTTTGCACTTTTTTATCTGTCGGAACAGAAACAACAATATTCTTCATTGTGTTTCCTGATACTTCTTTAAATGTTGTTCCGCTTCCCATACCTTCGATTTTATCCTTGTTATATTTAAGCAAATAGTATAAGAAAAGCGGGTCGGTATTTTCATTTGGGACAACACTCTTAAACCCCTGATTGGTACACACCTCGTTTGTGGCGATAGCCACATATCCAATAGGCGCTCTTGAAGAAAACAATACTGTATCCTTTGGCAGCAACTGCGTAGAACAGCTTTTCATTCCTACTCCGGTAATGTTTCTTTCGCCATGCTGAATATAGCGTCCGGTGAATGTAGATAAATCTTTCGGCGTTATCCAAGCAATAGTTCCGTTTTCATAATTCTCAGGTTTCTTTGTCGAGGGAGTCGCACCTCCAACAACCGTACCAATGTCAGATATTTTGCACTCAATCCATTCAGACATATCCGTTTTCCTCTCTATCCGATATATTTTCGATGAGCAATTTTTACATTGCTTTGTTTTACCATTGCATACTGCAAGGTCGTGTCTATCTTTCTATGCCCTAAGAGCTGTTGCAGTTGCTCAATGGGCATTCCTTTGTCTATTGCCATAGTTGCAAGGGTACGCCTGAATTTGTGTGGGTGTACATTGTGCAGTCCTAATTGTTTTCCAAATTCTCTGAGCCTTGTTTCAATACCACCTATTTTCAGCCTTTCGTGCGGTTCTCTCAGTGATACAAAAAGTGCCGGGTTGTCGTCGGTTCTACTGTTTAGGTAATTCTGCAAATGTATCTTTGTCCTTGCGTCAAAATAGACCACTCGTTCTTTATTTCCTTTACCAAACACAATACATTCACGCTCATTAAAATCTATATCGGTTTTGTTGAGCAACACCATTTCACCTACACGCATACCTGTTGAAGCCAATATATCTATCATCGCCAGATCTCTCGGCTCGGTGCAATTATCTCTCATAAGTTCCAACGCTTCATCAGAGTATGTTTCTTTGATGTTTGTGCCGGTTTTGACCTTATGTATTCGTCTGACGGGACTTTTCAGTATATAGTCCTCGTCCTCAAGCCACGAAAATAAGCTTGAAAGAATACGGCGGATATTATCAATCGTAACCTTGCTTGATTTTTTCTTTTCTTGATACTCTGTCAGGTATCGCCTTATGTCATCGGTTTCAACGTGCTTTACGCTTTTGCCGACAGTCGCAATCATCATTTCGATAGTTGCTTTGTAATATTTAAGAGATTTCTCAGAACAGCCCTCAATTCTCTTTGCCGACAAAAACAGTTCTACATAATTCTGTTCCGAGTTATTCTCTTGTTGCTTGTTTTCTGTTACCTCATACCTTGCAAGGGTGTATTGCAACACCTCTTGCAACCTTTCGCATTGTGCATTGTTCAAGTACGGTAACATTACTTGAACAACATCTTTAATTAAATTTTGTTTCAAAGTCAATTCTCCTTTTTATTCTTAGAGAACGACTATGGGGTGGAAGTCCCCCTATATTAACTTCCGCCACCCACGGAAGTTATGGGTATTTTATACGTTAAACAATAATTTAGCGACTTAAAGGTTGATTTTAGAAACATCAAGCTCGCCAGACATAAGTTTTGGTAAAAGTGTATCTCGTAAAGATTCAAGTTGCTTGTTCTCGCTGATAAGATTGTTCTGTTTGTTTAACATTGGAGTTAACAATTCAATAAGTTCGCTTTGTTTTGTAATAGGTGGTAATACAATTTCATATTTCAAGAGATAATTGATTTTCATATTAGGACGTACAGATGTTTCGCTTTCTATACGCGCAATATAGTTTGCAAAATCTTCTGTTTGAAATTGTCGATATAAATACAGCGGCAGCATTTTCGATTTATCCACCGTTAAGCGAATCACGCCGTTGTTATATACTGCTGGTAAATCCTCAGAAATAATCGTATTTAGACCAAGAGAGGCGGTTCTCGTCACAACTATATCATCTTTATGAAGTTGATAACGTCTGAAAACCTCATCAGTTACTTTGGTGAACCCCCATTCGTAGAAGCTACGAGAGTTTGTCATATCACCAACTCGAATACATCTTATTCCTGTATCGTAATCTACAATGGGAGCTTTTTGAATAGCATCTGCTCCGGTATTGGCAGTTAAAACAACTTTTTCAACAGTTGTCAAATTATCAAATTCATTTGATGATAAAAACTCATTGAATAATGCTTGCATTTGGTACTCTAAATTATTGTTTATCGCACTGTTGAGCTCGATTTTATCATCAATCATCTCTAAATATCCGGCAATTTTATTTTGTTCTTCTATATCTTCTGGAATATCAACTTCCAACCCGTTAATATCATTCCTGTTTACTGAACCAAATATTGTTCCGCTCTCTTTTTTTAGTAAATGAGAAACATAATATTTCATCATATAAAACAAAAAACTTTGATTACCATTCTTCATTCTTAATGAGCAAACTCCACGCCCTAAGCACATGTCAACTGGAGTAATATTAAGTGCACCAACAGGCGCTCTAACACTCATTATCACATCTCCAGCTTTAGCAAATTTTGTCATTACTGTTGTATACGTATCAAAAGTAGGATATTTAAATCCAAATGTTCTATTTCCCTGTAAAAAAGGAAAACCTTTCTTTTCTGTGTTATAGTATACAGATTTAGGTGATTGCCCCATTGTCACATCTGCTATTTCTTCTAACTTATATTTCATATCCAATAGCCCCCAGTTTCTTGCGAATCTCATCCTCCAGTTCACGTGATTTTTTAAACATACCTGATAGTTCTGAGGTCAATCTTGTCATCTTCTCTTCAAATGGCTCTCCATCATCATCAACTTCTTCAATACCTACATATCGACCAGGAGTCAATATATAATCTTGTTTTGCTATATCCTCTACTGACGCTATAGCTGAAAACCCTTTCTTCTCCTCTAGTACTCCGTTTTGGAAATCTTCAAAGGTCTTTGCAAGTAAATCTATATCTCCTAGACTTCCATCTTCCTGTATTCCCTCAGTAAAATCTCTATGTTTCCTATCAACCATATATCCCATTTTTCTGGCATCAATGAATAGTGTTTTACCTTTTTGTTTTTTATTTTTTGAAATAAACCATAGTGTAACTGGTATAGTCACACTGTAAAACAACTGAGTTGGAAGAGCGATAATTCCCTCTATAAGATCACTTTCAACTATATTTTTTCTAATATCACCTTCTCCTGAAGTTTGTGTCGATAGTGCCCCATTTGCAAGCACTAACCCAATTTTTCCATTTGGAGCTAGATGGTAAATCATATGTTGTATCCAAGCATAGTTTGCATTTCCAGATGGCGGAAGTCCATATTTCCATCTGACATCATCTTTTAACTTTTCAGCGCCCCAATTTGAGCGATTAAACGGGGGATTAGCCATAATAAAATCAGACTTTAGAGTGTTATGAACATCATTAAAAAATGTGTTTGCATGATACGAACCTAGGTTCGCATCAATTCCTCTTATTGCCATATTCATCTTTGCCATCTTCCATGTGTCCGGATTTGACTCTTGACCGTAAACTGAAATAGTTCCTCGGTTATTGCTATGCGCTTGAACAAATTTTTCACTTTGTACAAACATTCCACCGCTACCACAGCAGGGATCATAAACACGGCAATTATTGAAAGGCTTTAGTATAGCAACAATTGTCCTAACAATACTCGAAGGAGTGTAAAATTCTCCACCCTTTGTTCCTTCGTATGCTGCAAACTGTGCAATACAATATTCGTATGTCCTTCCTAGTAAGTCCTTGCTGGCTTCGCTTTCATCCATTTTTACTTCGTTAGTGAACAAGTCAACAACTTCTCCTAGTACTCTTTTATCTAAATCAGGGCTTGCATAATTCTTTGGTAAAACATCTTTAAGCGATAAATTTTCTTTTTCAATAGCTTTCATTGCATTATCAATAACCACACCTATTTCTGGAGTGTGTGCTGCTAATGCAATTTTTCCCCAACGCGCTTCTTCCGGTACAAAGAAAACATTTTCCTCTATATACGCATCTCTATCATTCTCAAATCCATCTCCATCTTTTAAAAGTTCTTCATAGCGTTTTTCGAAAGCACTTGAAATATAGCGTAAAAATATAAGTCCTATAATAACTTTTCTATATTCAGCTGCTGGAATATGACCCCATAGCACACAAGCTGCATCCCATAATTGTTTTTCGAAGCCTATGTTAATGTTATTTTTTTTTGCCATTGTTTTACTCTCCATCGATATTATCTTTTAGCATGATTACTTTTAACTTTGCCAAGTTCAAAAGTCATCCTTTTGCTTTCAATTAATTCTACATTTGATAAATAGAAATAATGTGATTTATTATTAAACTAAATTACTACCACACTATCCAATTCTACCATATTTATATTTAACCTTAAAGCGGAACAAATATAAATTTTGTAAATTTCGCACTAATTTTCTTTTAAACTAAATACACTTCACTTTATCCAGAGCACTCTAAATTATCGTGTGGGTGTAGGTAAAAAAATACCTCCATAGGATATGTTTTTTGCAATCTTAAAACATCACTATGAAGGGAGGAATCTGTCATTCCAAATATTGATTTTACAACACTTATACTTAATGTAACTAATTCTTACATTGAAAAGTCGGACATATCCTCTGTTTATGATACCGTATTTTACGATGTCACGCTTGTCCGAAAGCCTATGCTCCGTTCTTGCTTTGACTCAAATATGATTAGACATGGTCATAAGCTAAAACTAGCCAAACACCACCACACGTAGAAATCACAAAGGCATTATCAGATATCATAAAAATAGGCATATTTGCAATGAGTATAGAATAACTATCTAACTTCTACTCATGATTGTAACACATGAAATTACTCTCCTTACTGGCTGTCCAGTAAAGAGCGTGCATATCCCGATTTAGAGTACCCTCTTATTGAAGTACTTTTGAATTTATTTGTGTAGATGCAACAATCTAGAAATATAAATGTTGTAATTCACATTTACATTGGGAAAATCTTCGCTATAAACTTATAATAATTATTATCATGAGGGAATGGTATATTAGGTAAACTAACAACCAAAATTGCTTTTTTAAATTTGTATGTTTTAGAATCATAATATTCCGGATCTGTAACCGATATATTATAATATTTATTTCCATTATAAGTAAATTTTGCTTTTGTTTTTCTATATGAAGGATGGTATATATTTAAATTATCTACTTCCACTAGAACTAGTGAGTGTTCGACATACTGAAGTTCCCATTCTTTAATATATGGACATGTCCCACCAAATATAAAATCATGTTTTTCTGGTTCATGATATTCAATCAATTCATTAATATCGATAGTTTCTATCTTTTTCCAGAAAGTACCACAATTAATTAGAACATTTTCTGGCTGATATTTTAGTGGCATATCTTTGATAATTGGAACTTTCACCACATCAAGTGGCTTGCATTTAGTCTTATTTTCATAAATGATATCTCTTCTACTTAGTGCTCCATGAGATTTTTTATCATTTGAAACTAACCTTACCCATTTACCATTATCTATATCAATTCCTGCGACACAATATCCATGATACTTTGACGACATAGTCAATATTAAAACATTACGTTCCATATAGCATACCACCTTACATTATATATGAATAATTTTTATTTCCTCGTTCTCTCTTTCAATAATCTCTGCTAGTAATCTGCGATGACATTGAGTAGCAATTGGCTCACTGCAAAGCAAACATATATTCTTAAAGTCAGAGTATTTATTTTTGAATTTTTTATAATCTCCACGTTTATAGATTAATTTTGTGTAATCTTTAACATATTCGTCCCAAGAAATAACAGCTTTTTTATATCTATCTAAAATATCTTTAGTCGGAGCAAATTCTTCACAATGTTCATACTTACAATCACATAGTTCTTTTAAAAAATACTGGAGATCTTTCCCTTTTGTAAAGCCTGCTAGCTGAGATTTATTATTAAGTCTAATATCCAGAAGTATATCTATTTTATTATTTTTAATTAGCTCGAAAAATTCATAAGCATTTTTTTTTGTAAATCCTATTGTATATATATTCATCAATCGTTCTCCTCAATCGAATATCCAATGATTTTGTTTTGCTTTTTATATGCTTTTTCTATATATTCTTGTTTTGTAAGCTCTGGTGTAAATATACTAATTTGACTTCGATTTGGAAAAAATTCATTTAGTAGCCTTTCCTCAATGACATCTTGTGTTACATATATACCATTAGGCATTAAGTGTAGTACATTATATCCAGCTAAATGAAACGCCCTTGAAACTAAAATTGTCCTGTGACACTTTATAGGATCTTTTTCACTACATAAAAGTGCAAAGGTATAATTTTTATTCATTGCGTTCTTTAATTTATTGAGGCCTTCTTGAAAGGTCTCCGATTTTGAAAATAATTCGAAATCTAGATATCCATTCGGATAGTATTTTTTTTCTTTCTGTCTCGCGCCAAATTCCAATACATAGTTTCTATAGTATATATTTGACTTACTTAGTATTGCACTTAAATTTTCTTTATTATAATCTGGATAATACTGTGAATATGGGCTACTTCTTACATCTACTACCAGATTAATATTTTTATTCTTAAGAGTTTTTATAAATTCATCAATTTTAAAGCCTGAGTACCCTATTGTATAAACGGTATCAACCATTACATTCTCCTCCTATTTATTTACATATTATCATACAGTATTTTCAGTTTTTTTCATATCAAAGTTCCAAATGTCCGTAAGTATTATATCATCACTATTTGGTCTAACAGTTTCCTCTTTGTCAACCTTTATGAACAAAGGTATACTTAGTGCATTTCCTGTTACTATCGCTTCACCCTTTCCTAACGTAGGTATCTTTTTATATGAACCTTTATCAAGGGTCGGCATTGTATTTTCCAACATTCTCAAGTCTTTCTCATTGACTAATCTATGAATAAAAAAATTATGCAATTGTGAAGTTATTGTTTGTGAAATATCTGCAGGTCTTTGGCTAGCTATAGTTACAAAAAAACCAAATTTACGGCCCTCTTTGATTATTTCTTCAAATATTGATAGTCTATAATCTTGCCAATCATCACCGACATTTTTAACAGAGTCATTCAGTATATTGTGTGCCTCATCAATTATTAAATGTACCGTTTTCTTCCTATCATTATGATTAAAATCATACTTATGTTGATCATAGATCATTTTTGATAATAACATTGGTATTAATCTGGTAATTTCTGAATTAGCATTTATTAAAGAAATAATATTTAGCAATTTAAATTCATCCGTTGGTTTTTCTATTACTCCAATTACCTTATCTAGTGAACTAAATGCAGAATCTATTCTTTTAAATAATGGATTTAGATGCTCGATATTTGTTGATTTCCATGAAGTAACATAGACTTTTTGAAACTCTAAGAATGATTTTAATCGCATCAGAGGATTTGAATTCAGGTAAAAATCTTCTAATTCTCGATTTAAATTGTCTATTTGAAAATAAGCTTTACCTTCATCGGTCAATCTATTATTTGAAATCAATAAGTTTCCATGAGAATCCCTCAATTCAGCATTGCCATATTTCAGTTCATTTTCAAAATTTTTTAATCCTATAAGAAATTTACTATCAATAGAAGTACTTTCACAAGCGTTAATCCAATTATTAACAGCTTCAATCCCACATGATTTAAAAGTTTCTAGTATCTTTATTAATAATCCAATTTCAATGCGAGCAAAATCAGATTTATCTTTTATTTGCGTGTTATATTTATTAATTGCAACTCTTAAAAATGGAACTTGTGTTGCTGGACGAGCATCAAATAGGAGTGCAAGCACATCTGGATTAAATAAATACTCTTGAACAACGGGTAACTTATCATCCTCGTCCATTTTGATTCTAGTATTAATTTTATAGGTTTTTCTTTTTTTCTCATCAACACCAAAGATATCTTCAGAAGAATACTCCCCGTTAAAATCTATGACAAAAAACTTTGATTTATTTGTAATGCAATCATTACAATCAGTTTTAAATAATTCAAAAAAAAGTTTATGCAGTGTATTTGATTTTCCACTACCTGTATTGCCAAATATCCCAATATGTGAAGCAAAGAACTTATTTATTGATATTTTTATAGGTTTATCTTCTAAAATTGACTTTCCTATATTTATACAGTATTCGTTGCTTTTTAATCCATATATAACATCTAGATCTTCTCTATTAGTTATTGCTACTTCATTTCCAATCATAGGAACATATTTGCTGGTTACAGAAAATTGGTTGTTATCGATTATACCTTTTACTTTTAACAGAATACATCTATTTATCGAATCTTTGCTATATCTATTATCAAACTCTACACTTTTAACATTATTTTTGACATCTACAATTTTTTCTTTTGAAACACTTGCAATTATTTTTATATCATTTTGATATATTGTTAATAGAGCACCTATTTTAGTACCTATTAAGATATCTCCATCCCACAGGAAAGTAGTATCATTAGACATAGTATACATAGCAACTTCTGCTTCATCACCTTCTACACCAACTATCACCCCTAGTACCTTTCCCTTACTACTTTCCATTTAATTATTTTCCTCTTCATCTTCTATTTTTACTTGAATCTCGGGATTAGATAATATTTCTGATATGTTATCTAAAGTTAATTTAATGTCGCTTTTGGGTGCAAGTTTAATATATTCCAAAGAATATATATTATTTGTTACTATCAATTTTAAATTTGTTGGTATATCTTTCACTTGTAAATTTTCAAGTATACTTTTACCATCACCTTTATAAACAAATAGGTATACAATCAATTCTCTATTTTGCAGAGCTCTTTTTACCATTTTTGCAATATGTTTATCCTGAAAAGAAAATCCAACAATTATTAAAATGCTTTGTGGTTTATCTAATTCTATTTGGAATTTTCTAAGCATATCATGAAAATAATTATTAATGAATGTTTCTTGTTCTTCATATCCTGTTGGAAGAACTACCATGGGTTTATCGAAAACCATATTAGAAACTATAACTTTATCATCTTTATATTCCCAGTTGACTGATCCATGAGATTTTATCAAATTTATTGATGGTATTTCTGATATATAATTATCATTTATTCCTTTGTATGCCACTACTTGATTATAATTGCTTGAATTCAATATTCTTTCAAAATAACCACTAGCTCCATCATTAAAAATGAATCTACTGTGACTTTGTAAATCGTTTACCGCATTTTCTATAAATAAATCATAATTTGTTGTGAAAATATTGACCGTTCTAGGAACTTGTCTAGAATTAGAAAGATTCAAGATATCTATTATAGAGTAAATTAATTTCTTATATGAATCTTGTGTTTTTATAATTTTATCTATTATCTCAAATTTCCTGTATTTAGTTATATTTTTAAACATAGATATTTTACTACGGCGAATAATTTCATTAACCAGCTTCTCATTTCTGTCACTGATATCAATATCTTCATATTTTGACATAAGTGGTAAAGCTTCAGCAGAACAACCTGAACCTATTAATATATTTAATTGCTTTTCTAAAGCGCATTTTCTTATCTCATGTGCCATATCAATATTATATTTTTTAAATATACTCATTTATTATTCCTTAAAAGTAAAATTCAACTTCAAAATCTAATTAAATTTAAAAGTTCACCTTAGCCAAATTTTCTTTAGTATAAACAAACATTTTCCCATACTCTTGCAATCAGATTATTACTTATATCATCATATGACCATTCTCAGATTGACTTTTCTATCTTTATATAATTTATACCTTTATAACAATCTAAATACAATCTTTACTCCCACTCGCAGTAGCTCAGGGACTTAAGCGTCGCGCCTCACGCTCACTTTCGTCTCCTGACCCTTGCTGAGGGGCTACCTGCAGCTCACCGTCGCTCCGCTCTGCAGCGCTCGGTCTCGCTGGGTAGACTTAAGTTTGTCACTAGATCAGCACCCTATCTCCCACTCGCAGTAGCTCAGGGACTTAAGCGTCGCGCCTCACGCTTGCTTTCGTCTCCTGACCCTTGCTGAGGGGCTACCTACAGCTCCCCCGTCGCACTGCAGAGCAGAGCTCGGGCTCGCTGGGTAGTCGTAGTTCGAGCGCTAAATCGCTCGAACTACTCCCACTCAATTGTTCCGGTTGGTTTTGGGGTGAAGTCATACAGCACGCGGTTTATGCCTTTGACTTCGCTTGTGATTCTTTCTACGATATGCTGCATCAGTTCGAATGGGATATTCTCTACTGTTGCTGTCATTGCATCTACTGTGTTTACGGCTCTGATGATTACCGGCCACTCGAAGCTTCTCTTGCCTTCTTTGATGCCTGTGGATTTGAAGTCCGGCACGACTGTGAAATACTGCCACACTTTGCCTTCGAGTCCGTTCTTTGCGAATTCTTCTCTGAGGATGGCATCGGATTCTCTTACGGCTTCGAGTCTGTCTCTTGTAATTGCGCCTGTGCAGCGTACGCCTAGTCCCGGTCCCGGGAATGGCTGTCTATCTACCATGCCTGATGGAAGGCCCAGTGCTCTTCCGACTACTCTTACTTCGTCTTTGAAGAGGAGCTTAATTGGCTCTACGAGCTCAAACTGGAGGTCTTCCGGGAGTCCGCCTACGTTATGGTGGGCTTTGACGTTGCCACTTTCGAGGATGTCCGGATATATTGTCCCCTGTGCCAGGAAGTCGATTCCTGAGAGCTTGCGTGCTTCTTCTTCGAATACGCGGATAAACTCACCACCGATAATCTTTCTCTTCTCTTCCGGCTCTTCTACGCCTGCGAGCTTATCTAGGAATCTATCGGTTGCGTCTACGTAAACGAGGTTTGCATCCATTTCATCGCGGAACACCTGTACTACCTGCTCCGGCTCTCCTTTTCTGAGGAGTCCGTGATTTACGTGTACGCACACCAGCTGCTTTCCTACTGCTTTGATGAGGAGGGCTGCCACTACTGATGAATCTACTCCACCTGAGAGTGCAAGGAGCACCTTTCTGTCTCCGATCTGCTCGCGCAGGGTCTTTAACTGCTCGTCGATAAACGCCTGTGCCAGCACCGGTGTCGTGATTCTCTCCATGCTTTCCGGTCTCTTATTGCTATCCATTTATTCCTCCCGTTTATGCTTATCTTTTGCTTTTCATTTCATTATGTTTCAATATATATTATCTTGAAAATATTATAACATCTATTCATCTCTTTTTGATTAAAAATTTTGTCGATATCAACAACAACGAGCAAGCTTCTGTTATCTGTCACAGAAACCCGAAGTTTCAAGACTCTGTTCTGTAAGCTAATGCTAATACATCAAAGAAAACAGGCAGTAGAAAATATCCCCGAAAAATGGTATAAATTTATATAGATGTTTTGTCATATTAATATAAAACGAGGATGTGTAACCATGAAATATTTACTTTTCTTGTTGGTACCGTTAGGAATAGCTCTGTTTATTATAAGCCTTAAGAACCTTATACGTTTTACTAAAACAGAAATACTGTATGAAATGTCCTGTAACCGAGAAAATGGGTCTTTTACGCTCAGCGATGACGGAGAATACGGGTTATGGATTAGCGGCAAGCTTTTTTCAGTTTCCCCGGTTGGAAACTTCGGTTTCAGGATTATCAATCAAGGGACAGGTGGAGAAATTCCTCTTTCGCTAAGTATTATGCATAGCAAGGTGAACGGTTTTGAAAAAGGAAGAATGGAACTTTACTATTTTTTTGCAAAGAAAGGAAGATATGTCATTTCCTTAGATGGTAGAGCAAGTGCCATAGATAAGGTGGGTGCATCTATCAGGAATGCAATCATCAAGCAGCCTCTTGATTTAAGTAAGTACTCTGTTCAAATCCGCAATCATACTCCCGGATTTTTATTAGTGCTATGCATTTTGGGCGTCATCTTCTCTTCCATGACTACGCTTTTAGGAATTATTCTTCCGGTCGTTTTGTAATAATCAAGTCATTTATATAGCAAAACAGGAGCCTCTTTCGCGAAGCTCCTGTTTTTGTTTCTATAAGTTCGACGTACTCTATGTACTCTGTGTAACCTATATTATCTACTCAATCTAACTTATCTTATCTATTCTATCTTATTTTCCGAAAAACAGCTCCATGTCCTCTTCTACTGTTCCGATTCCTGCGATTCCGAAGTTATCTACGAGAACCTTCGTCACATTTGGTGATAGGAACGCCGGAAGTGTTGGTCCAAGGTGTATGTTCTTTACGCCAAGGTATAGAAGCGCTAGGAGTACGATTACCGCCTTCTGCTCATACCATGCGATGTTGTATACGATTGGAAGATCGTTGATGTCGTCCAGTTCGAATACTTCCTTTAGCTTGAGGGCAATTAGTGCCAGTGAGTATGAATCGTTACACTGTCCTGCGTCCAATACTCTTGGAATTCCTCCGATGTCTCCGAGGTTTAGCTTGTTGTACTTATACTTTGCACAGCCTGCTGTCAGGATAACTGTGTCCGGTGCCAGTGCCTTTGCAAACTCCGTATAGTAGTCTCTTGACTTCATTCTACCGTCGCATCCGCCCATTACTATGAACTTCTTGATTGCACCGCTCTTCACTGCATCTACTACCTTATCCGCCAGTGCAAATACCTGCTCGTGTGCGAATCCGCCGACAATGCTTCCCGTCTCGATTTCTGTTGGTGGTGGGCACTGCTTTGCCTGCTCTATGATTGCGCTGAAGTCCTTTGTTTCGCCGTACTTACCGTCGATGTGCTTGCAGCCCGGGAATCCTGCGGCTCCTGTTGTCCAAAGTCTATCCTTGTAGCTATCCTTAGGTGGCACGATGCAGTTTGTTGTCATGAGGATTGGTCCGTTGAAGCTCTCGAACTCCTCCTTCTGCTTCCACCAAGCATTTCCGTAGTTACCTGCCAGATTGTCGTACTTCTTGAATGCCGGATAGTAGTTTGCAGGTAGCATCTCTGAGTGTGTGTAAACGTCTACGCCTGTACCCTTTGTCTGCTCCAATAGCATCTCCAGGTCGCGTAGGTCGTGTCCTGAAATCAAGATAGCCGGATTCTTTCTAACGCCTATCTGTACCTCCGTAATCTCCGGATTTCCGTATGCTCCTGTATTTGCTCTATCTAGGAGTGCCATGCCTGAAACTCCGTACTTACCTGTTTCAAGTGTTAGTGCTACAAGGTCATCCACTGAAAGTGTGTCATCCAGTGTCTTAGCTAGAGCTTCCTGTATAAATGCATCTACTTCCGCATCTGCCTCTAGAAGTGCATTTGCGTGCTTGCTGTATGCTGCAAGCCCCTTTAGTCCGTATGTGATAAGCTCTCTGAGTGAGCGAATGTCCTCGTTTTCCGTTGCGAGTACGCCTACCTCTGCAGCTGTTGCCATGATTTGATACTGCGCTCTATCCTCTGTGTACCACTTTGCTGCGTGTGGAAGTACCGATGCGTCGTCCAGCTGTGCGAGCAGCTCCTGCTTTGTCTTTAGGGTCAAAGCGATTCTATCCTCGATATACTTATCATCAAAGTTAGCATTTGTAATTGTTACAAACAGGTTGAATGTAACCATCTGATCCACTTCCGGCGCAATCTTCTTGCCTTCCTTACGAAGCGCTGTAGTTACTGCTGAAAGTCCCTTTGTTGCATATATTAATACGTCCTGAAGTCCTGAAACCGCTGCAGTCTTTCCACAGACACCCTGAACTGTACAGCCCTTTCCGCCGGCTGTTTCCTGACACTGATAACAAAACATTTTGTTTTCCATTTTTCTCCTCTTTTCTATATATCAAAAGCATTAATAAGTTTTCTTATACGCTGATTATATGCGGCTCTCCATCAAAACTCGGTAACATATGTTACGTTTTAAAAAAAGCTTATATTTTTCATCAAAATTTCTTCACAAATTTTTTCGTATCTTTTTCAAATTGAAAATGAATTTCATATTGACGTGCTATTTCTACGGGTATAAAATGAAAATGGTTTTCAATTTAAGGAGATTTGCATATGAAAGCGAAAGGACAATATAACACAAATCAGCGCAAGGAGCTTCAGAGATATCTGGAGACAATCGCAGGTGAACACACCACGGTTGCCGAAATCTGCAATCACTTCTGCGCACATGGCAAGAGCATTGGAACCTCTACTGTCTATCGTCAGCTCGAGAGAATGGTTGACGAGGGTATTGTTGAAAAGTACATAGTTGATGCATCAAGCCCTGCATGTTTTGTCTATGTAGGCGAGCACATGCATGCTCACAACAGGCGCCACTATCACTGCAAGTGTGAGAAGTGCGGCGAGCTTTTCCACATAAGCTGCGATGCCATCGATTCCCTGGAGGAGCATCTTCTCAAGGATCATAACTTTGCTTTTGACAACATGCGTACTGTCTTCTACGGTATTTGTGGAAATTGCCGAAGCTGATCAGTACTTCAACTTAATTGACCAAGCTTTGATTGCACGCTTTGATGTGCAATTTATTACGTTTTACTGTTATTTTTGATGGAGGAAATAATGAAAAAATTTATCACTTTACTACTTATCGCAGTACTCTCCGTTTGCGCACTTAGTGGCTGTGGCAATTCCAAATCAAGCGAAAGTACAAATGGTAAGAAGCTCAAAGTCGTTACAACTATCTTCCCTGAATACGACTGGGTTATGCAGATTTTAGGCGATAAGGCTGACAAGGCTGATGTCACCATGCTTTTAGATAAGGGCGTCGATCTTCACAGCTACCAGCCATCTACCGCTGACATCTCAAAGATTTCCGAAGCTGATGTTTTCATCTACGTTGGCGGTGAGTCCGACGAGTGGGTTAAGGACGTGCTCAAGCAGGCTAAGAACAAGAACCTCAAGGTTATCAACCTCATGGATGTAATTGGTGATAAGGCCAAGGAAGAAGAAGTTAAGGAAGGCATGCAGGCTGAGGATGAGCATAATCACGATAAAGACAAAGACCACGACGAAAAGCACGATCAGGACAAGGAACACGATCACGATAAAGATGAACCTGAATACGATGAGCACGTTTGGCTATCTCTTAAGAACGCCAAGATTTTCACCAAGAAGATTAGCGATGTTCTCTCTGAGGTAGATAAGGACAATGCTAAGACTTATAAGGCTAACTACAAAAACTATGCTAAGAAGCTGGATGAGCTCGACAAGAAGTATGCTGAAGCCGTTTCTTCCGCAAAGGTCAAGACTTTGGTATTCGGTGACCGCTTCCCATTCCGCTACCTCGTAAACGACTACGGTCTGGATTACTACGCTGCTTTTGTAGGTTGTTCGGCTGAATCGGAGGCAAGTTTTGAAACTGTAACCTTCCTAGCTAAAAAGATCGATGAGCTCGGACTAAAGCATATCCTTACAATAGAAGGAAAGAATCACAAGATTGCTAAGGCAGTTATAGAAAACACTAAAAATAAAAGTCAAAAGATATTAACTCTGGACTCAATGCAGTCTACTACATCAAATGATGTAAAGAACGGCGCGACCTACCTCGGTATCATGGAGAAAAATCTCGAGGTGCTGAAAAAGGCGCTGAAATAAGCAACTTCAGGAGGAAAAATGGCTCAAATCATCTGTCAAAATCTATCGGTTGGATATGATTCCAAGGTAATATTAAAAAATCTAAGCTTCGAGGTAAATAAAGGTGACTATCTTTGCATCGTCGGAGAAAACGGTTCCGGAAAGACCACGCTCATTAAGAGCATCCTGGGGCTTATTCCGACCATCTCCGGAAAGCTTGAGACGGGTGAGGGGCTGAAATCTAACGAAATCGGCTATCTGCCGCAGCAAACCGTCGTTCAGCGCGACTTTCCCGCATCGGTCAAGGAGATTGTTCTCTCCGGATGTCAGGGACGCATGGGACTTCGCCCATTCTACTCTAAATCCGATAGGCTTCTCGCTGAAAAGAACATGAAAAAGATGGATATAACCGATCTGTCAAAGCGCTGCTACCGCGAGCTTTCGGGCGGACAGCAGCAGCGCGTTTTGCTGGCTAGAGCTCTATGCGCTACGCAGAAGCTCCTTTTACTGGATGAGCCGGTTTCCGGCCTTGATCCGAGAGTAACAGCAGAGATGTATCAGACCATCAAGTCTTTAAACGATGAAGGAATCAGCATAATCATGATTTCACACGATGTGGATGCTGCGGTGAAGTATGCGAGCCATATCCTCCATATCGGTAATGACGTATTCTATGGAACGACTGAAGAGTATGTAAACAGCCATATCGGACATATATTTTTGGAAAGAGAGGGACAATATAATGACTAGTATATTTAACGACTTCATGCATTATTTAGAATATCCCTTTGTCAGATATGCGATTGTTGTCGGAATCCTGATTGCCCTCTGTTCTTCACTACTGGGTGTAACTCTGGTGCTGAAGCGTTTCTCCTACATCGGGGACGGGCTTTCACACGTGGCCTTCGGTGCCATGGCTATAGCCGGTGTGCTTAAGCTTACGAATCAAACAATAGTAATTCTACCAGTCACCGTAATATCCGCGATTTTGATCCTCAGAACAGGTCAGAATACAAAGATTAAAGGTGACGCCACTATCGCAATGATTTCCGTCGGTTCGCTCGCCTTCGGTTATCTGCTGCTCAATATCTTTTCGAGTTCCTCGAATCTTTCGGGTGACGTCTGTGTCACCCTCTTCGGTTCGACATCGATTTTGACGCTTAAAAGCAGCGATGTTTTGCTTTGCGTTGTGCTTTCCATCATAGTTGTAGCGATATTCATATTACTGTATAACAAGATTTTTGCTGTCACCTTTGATGAAAACTTTGCGATGTCTGCAGGCACGAATGTCAAGCTTTACAATTTCTTGATTGCTGTTATGATTGCTGTTATAATTGTTTTAGCGATGAATCTTGTAGGTTCACTGCTGATTTCGGCACTCGTAATTTTTCCGGCACTCTCGAGCATGAGGGTTTACAACAGTTTTAAGGCTGTAACCATCTGCTCTGCCATCATATCCGTCCTATGTGCAGTCCTCGGCATGGCGATTTCCATACTCGGAAATACTCCGGTGGGCTCCACCATCGTCGCTGTCGATGCCATTTTCTTCGGCATCTTCACTTTGATAGGAAAAATTGCATCTAAGAGAGCTTAGCTCAGCTTGACTAAAGCCGAGAACGGCCTTTTCGGCCTGTAAAATATCGAGAAACACCGGAGGCAAAGATATGAAGAAATTTTTAGCATGTATAATCTGCCTCACCCTCGCATTTGGCGTAACTGCGTGTGGAAAGGCAAGCGATAAGGATTCTAACGGAGATAGCAAGATTATCTCAGATGCTAAGAATAAGCAGGAGAATTCCAAAAGTGATAATAAGAAAGAAGTAACTAAGAAGGCTGTCGGTGACAACAATGGCAAGACCCAAACCGGCAAGAGCAAGTCTAAGGCCAAAAGCAATAAGATAGACATCGACCTGAACAATCTGAATGCAAATGTCGTTTATGCTCAGGTTTTCCAGATGATGACAGAACCCGATAAGTTTATCGGTAAGCGCATCAGAATGTCCGGTCAGTTCAATGTCTACGCTGCCGAGGCGGGTAACGAAAGCGGAGCTACTGAGTACTATGCTATCATAATCGCAGATGCTCAGGCCTGTTGTCAGCAAGGCATCGAGTTTGTATGGCCCGGTCATACCTACCCTAACGGATTCCCTACACTAAAATCCAATGCTTCTGTAACGGGCGTATTTGAGGTCTATCAGGAGAATGGCAAGAAATACTGCCGTCTCATAGCTGATTCGGTTGAACAGCTCTAGGAGGCAAATTGATGCCATGTACTTACATCGGGCCTCAGGCATAAACCGAATATAATTAGAGGGCTATAGGACAAAAAGTGTGTGTGACTAATCCCAGTACACCGGATAATTGCTCGAATGATGTAGCTCGCTCCATACAACTGCATCACCCCACATAGGAATAGTATCTTCTAGTTGTTTCTTGGCAGTCATCTTCTTGTAAATATCATCTATGCTCTTGTTTGTAGGCATTGTTTTTAATATCTCAGAAGCAGAAAGCGGTTTTGGTGAGTGCATATAGCACCACCAAAAAACCGCTTTAATTCTTCTCTCAACAGATAACCCCCTATGGTTATGCAGCATCTCCCTAAGACAAGCATTTACACCACCTTCAATTCGATTGTTTGTCGATGGAATTTTAAACTCAGCCCTTAATTCTTCATTAAGATACGTGAATAGAGTATTATCATTAAGTAGTCTTAGCATTGATTTTTCAGCCTTTATCAGTCTTTCATGCTTAGGTCTTATCTTTCCATTTTCATCATATGTTACTTCGCTTAAAAAACGTTTATGCTTGACAATCCAACCTGTAAAACGATCAACCCATATCTTTGAGTCTTCAATACTTTTAACATCAAACAAATCCCTTGCCAGTGCATAAAGCTCTAGCCCGGCTAAAGTATTTGGTCTACTTGTTGTATATCTTTTAACCTGTGAAAACACGTGAAATACGCATCTTTGATGCTTTGCCTTTGGCCACTTTCTCTTAAGTGCTTTTCTAAATCCTTTACCACCATCGGATACAACCACCTTAGGTTCTGCTATACGACTCATTAGAGCCTCCCAAGCTCCTGAATGCTCATATCTGCATACGTACCAACCTAATACATGTTCTTTGTCACAACATATCAAAATACACGATTTACGCGATAGATATATACCATCAAAATACAGTACATCTTTTGATTTTTCAATCTTTGGTGCCATAACCCATATATCCCAAAACTTGGAGGTTTTTCTTCTAAAAGTTCTTCCACCACCTGACATATTACTTTGTACTTCTTTACTGAATAACCAAGCCAAGAAATGCTGAAGCTGTTTAGTATCATTATCTATCTTTGGCGTAAACGCTAACTTACAAGACTTACAAAACCACCTTTGAGAGCCAGATTTTATCTTACCGTGTTTTATACATTTGCAATTACAAATTGGACAATTTACCTGCTTCATAATATATTCCTCCAAGAACACTAATTCTAAGGAAGATATACCACGTTTTATCATTGAAATTCCAATATTTTAAAGAGTTTTCACACACACTTTTTGTCCACCCTCAATCTTCTTTCAAAAAAGATTAAACCGACATAACTATTGAAATATCAACTGTTATGTCGGTTTTTACACACACTTTTTGTCCTATAGCCCTAATTAGAAAACACCTACGACGCGCATCGCTTTGATGCTCATTCATAGGTGTTTTGTATTGCTTACTTTTGTACCATAAGCTTATTTTTTCTCGAGCAAATCCGTCATATTGCGAAGGCTTATCGCAAGCGTTGACGAGTTGTGTAGCAGGGCTGTTGTCGTCGGTGTAAACATACCGAACATTCCCATTGCAATCAGGAATGAATTGAAGCCCAAAATCTGGTGGTAGCTTTGCTTGATTCTCTTCATAAGCTTCATGCTTATCTCTCTGAGTATTACCAGCTCGTCGAGTTCATCGCTTCCAATCATGATGTCAGCGACCTCCCTTGCGATGGCTGCACCGCTGTTTATCGCAATGCCTGCATCAGCCTCTGAAAGCGCCGGCGAGTCGTTAATTCCATCTCCTACCATGATTACCTTGTGACCTTTGCTTCGCTCTTCTTTAATGAACTTAGCCTTATCCTCCGGAAGTACCTCAGAGAAGTAGCTGTCCACTCCGACCTTGGAAGCTATTACCTTTGCTGTTCTCTCGTTGTCACCGGTCATCATAACCGTTTTCTTGATACCGAGAGCCTTGAGCTTCTTGATTGCCTTTGCAACACCCTGCTTGATAGGATCGTCTATCAAAATAACAGCTATGAGTTTCTTATCTATAGCCAGGTATAGATGTGAGTACTCGTTTGGAAGTTTATCAAAGATTTCCTTCTTATCTGCATCTACTGTACACTCCTCATCCTCAAATATGAAGTGATGACTTCCGATGCAAACCTTCTGTCCGTCAAGCGTGGTTGCAATTCCGTGAGCTACGATGTACTCTACCTTGCTGTGTTTCTCCTCGTGGTCAAGACCCTTCTCCATCGCTTTCTTTACGACAGCGTTTGCTATCGAGTGTGGATAGTGCTCTTCCAGACAAGCTGCGATACGCAGACACTCATCCTCGTTGATATCGCTGAAAGGTACAACCATGTGAACGGCAGGAACCGCTTCAGTGAGTGTTCCGGTCTTGTCAAAGACTATCGTATCCGCCTCAGCCACAGCTTCCAGGAACTTTCCACCTTTGACAGTCATTCGATATTCCCCCGCCTCTCTCATAGCTGAAAGAACTGCGATAGGAATAGAAAGTTTAAGCGCACAGCAGAAGTCTACCATCAAAATAGATGTCGCTCTCGTTATATCTCTCGTTACGATATACTGAAGAGCTGTAGCTCCGAATGTGTATGGAACAAGTCTATCTGCAAGCTTGGAAGCCTTGTCCTCTGTCGAAGACTTGAGTTTCTCCGAATCCTCTATCATGGTAATGATTCTATCGTACTTACTGTTTCCGAGTGAGCCTTCCGCCTCTATAACAATCTCGCCCTCCTCGACTACCGTTCCTGCATATACGAGGCTTCCCTCATACTTGCGCACCGGCATCGACTCTCCGGTCATGGAAGCCTGACTCACATGAGCTTCGCCGCTGATGACCTTACCGTCTACTGCTATGACATTTCCGGTTCTTACAATCACTATGTCTCCGGCCACTATTTTATTCGCATCTACTAGAATCTCCGTTCCATCACTAGCCCTTGTCCATACCTTCTCAACATTGAGTGCCATAGCTTTGGCCAGGTCACTGATTGACTTGCGATGCGTCCAATCTTCCATTATCTCGCCGACTCTGAGCATGAACATTATGCTTCCTGCAGTTGAGAAATCTCCTCTGAGCATTGAGACAGTGATGCTTGTAGCATCGAGCACAGATACCTCGAGCTTACCTCGTATCAGTGCCTTTAATCCCTTTACAATAAACGGAATTGCTTTGATAACTGTTACTGCTGCCATTAATGGTGCCGGTATAAAAAGCTTGGAAAAAACACGTCTGCCTACATGTAGGCAGAGCTTGTTTTCGAATTCATATTGTAGCTGTCTGTCAACCGTTGTCATTAGAAGATCCCGATTGGACTCGTAATCAAATCCCGAGAGAGCATCGATTATATCATTCCTCACATTTTCTGAAAACTCAATGATTGCAACCTTAGTTCTCTCGTGTACTTTTGCGCTACTTACACCGGCAAGCTTGCTGAGGTAGTTATCCAGGATATCCGCTTCCTCAAAGGTCATACGATACTGTATCAGCTGCACACGCATCCTGCCCTTGCTCTCGTGTAATATTCTACACCTCATCCAAATGCCTCCTATATGAAAACTGAAGCAATATTATGCTTCAGCTTCCTCTGCCTTCTCTTCGGCTGCCCTGAGAACTTCCTTAGCGTCCTCAATCATCTTAGCTTCTGCTTCCTGACAACGCTTCTCGTTGATTTCATCAGCATCTGCACTGATGTCCTGGCAGTTTTCTCTGATATTTGTTACCGTCTTCATAACCTCATCTACTCCGCGCTTTACAGCTGCTGTAGCATGAGTATATACCTTCTTAGCATCTGCAGAAGCAAGCACCTTAACTCCTGCTGTACCTACTAAAACTCCGTAACCCAATGTTCTTATTGTTTTCCATGTACTCATTGTTTATCTCCTTTTCTTTTAAACCGTATAAATTAGGAATATATATTTTGTCTTATAGATTCCGTTACAAACTATTATTTATAGATATTTTAAATTCCTGCAATAGTGTTAGTCAAGCATAAAATTTGTTATATTTATGCAACACTTATTAGTTACGCTAACAAAAAACCTGCAATCTATGTGTATAAAAAGCAGGTCCTTGTTATATTAAGTTATTTAGATTACTCTGCTGTAGTAGGCGCTGTATACTGTCTGCCAAGCAGCTCCTGATTAAGAGCATATAAACCCTTAGGATCTCTTCCGAAAAGCTCAAACTTCTTAACCAGATCATCAGCATTCTTCTCTTCCTCAAGCTGCTCCTTAACGAACCAGTCGAAGAACTGCATTGTTCTGTAATCGTCAACGTCATGTGAGGCCTTGTAAATCTTGTTAATCAGGTCTGTTATAAATCTCTCATGCTGAAGCGCAAGACGAAGAGGTGCATCCATGCCTTCATAGTCCTGAGTTGGATTTTCGATTGCCTCAAATACCATTCTCTCACCGTTATCCAGTATATAAGTTCTAATCAGCATAGCGTGGTCACGCTCTTCCTTTGCTTGAACTTCATACCAATTTGCAAATCCATCAAGGCCCTGCTCGTGGTAGTAGTTGGCAAAATCCAAATAAAGATATGCTGAGTACAGCTCTGCGTTAACCTGCTTGTTTAGTAAATCTGTTACCTTCTTATCTAACATTTCATCTTCCTCCAAAAAACACATTATTTCCACAAAGTATTTATATCCAATTTAATTGTTTACTAACATATTTTATGTTTATTTTTTTGTTTTTCTTTTAGAACATGCTTTAGGAAAATCTATGCCATTTGATATTATATCTTTAAATTCGTCTTCTGACAATTTGATAGTATTCCCTTGCGGTAAAGACAAACACCAGTGCATATATTAGGGCAAAGCCCAGAGCACTTACGGCTGTACACTCAATCAGGAGTTTTAGATTATCCACTGCAAGGAGACGCAGCATCAACCTTATCATATTGAATGCTCCCGCCACATGGCACAGTGCTATTAGAAGCGGTGCAAAGAAGACTACCATAATCTGTTTTCTTATGGACTGCTTTACATCCCTTTCGGACATTCCCACCTTCTGCATTATTTCAAACTTGTCCTTATCGTAATACCCTTCGGATATCTGCTTATAATATACTATCAGCGCTGCAGCAAAGGTAAAAACAATTCCGAGGAATACGCCAAGGAACAGAAATCCGTTTGTCATTCCTTTGAAAAGCACGCTTATTTCAGATCTCGCAGCTATACTTCCCGTGCTGAGATTTAAGGTTTTTGACCTCTCTTCCATGTAATCTCCCAAAAGTTTGTCGAACCTATTATAGTCCTGAGCCACGGCTTTTGTGAAGTCTGCAGTTATATAGAATTGCATCCCTTTATAATAGCCTTCCTTGTTTGCTTTTTCTGCGAATTTTTCAATCGTCTTTTCATCCTTGACGACAAGAGTGTATTCGTCAAATATTGGAGAAATATTGGAAGGAAGATTTTTTAGGTTCATCCTTTTGATTTTGAAATCCTTGCCGGCGATGTTGACCTTACTGTCAAGATTTGTGCCTATCGATATCGCCTCATCAGACTCTATATTCAGCTTTTCGCCCGTATATCTTCGATACTGCTCTGCACTTATTACATTCAGATATTGGTGCATTCCGACAGTTTTAAAGTTCAGACTCTGCAGCTTCTTATCGTAGTTAACCTCGAAGCTGTGCATCAAAAATGCTTTTTCGTTTTTGCTTTCTACATTTAATTTCCTTAACTTTTCCTTAATTACTTCCTTCTCTTTGTCCATGGTTTTATTTGATAGATGTGGAAATTCTCCGGAATTTTCGCCCTCTGGATTCAAACTCATAGATATTACAATATCATTAGGCGCTACCTTATCTATTACGGCATCTATTCCTACCTTTAAGGACACTGACGTTGATATAATGATTACCACCATGGTTGAAAGTATGCAGATGTTTGCCATTCCAACCGCATTTTGCTTCATTCTAAAGAGCATTCCGGATATAGTTGTAAAATTGTTCTTTCTGTAGTATAGTCTCTTATTCATCTTCATCAGCTTTAATAAGCTTATGCTCACAGTTGTAAAGAGCAGATATGTGCCGATTATAACTAATACAACTGCAAAGAAGAACATAAAAAGTGCAGCAAGAGGATACTTTATTCTAATAGAAATAATATATCCTGCAATCATGCAAACAGAACCTATGATACTTAAGACCCACCTTGCCTTAGGCTCACGCTCCGGTTCCGAAGCTCCCTTGAGCATCTCTACCGGTTTTGAAAGGCTTATGGAAATTATGTTTTTCATCAGAACAGCCGCAAAAAGAGCAAGGAACAAAATTGATGTTACCTTGATAGACATAATGGAAACCTCAAATTCCAAAGGAGTTCCTATTCCCATAACCTTACCCATTATCATAAGCGTCAACTTGCTGAAAAGCACACCGACTCCTATTCCTGCCGCAAGCGATGCAAGTGAGGTAATCAAGCTTTCCGCAAACAGAACTCGTGCAAGATGCCTCTTTTCCATTCCAAGCATATTGTAAAGCCCGAACTCCTTACTCCTCTGCTTCATCAGGAAGTTGTTTATATAAAATATAAAAATCAGTGAAAAAATCCCTACAATAATCGTTCCCAGCATCAAAAGCAGCTGTACCGACTCTGTTCCTCGAAAATTGTTCAGACCCTTATTCCCTACGAGGAATCCCATAATATAGAAAATTGAAATCATTATCGTTGAAGCCAAAATATATGGCAGATAAAATTTTCTATTCTTGCCGAGATTAGAAAGGGCAATCTTTAAGGTGAAGTTACTACGCATTTTTCTCACCTCCCACGGCTAAGGCGGTCAAGGTATCCGATATGCATGCAAACATCTCCTCGTTACTCATATCACCTCTGTATATCTGATGGAAGAGCTGACCGTCCTTGATGAACAAAACGCGCCCTGCCGTACTTGCCGCTTTAACACTGTGTGTAACCATGATGATTGTCTGACCGCTTTCGTTGATGCTGTTAAAAAGACGTAGCAAACCCTCTGCGGAATTTGAATCCAGAGCACCCGTAGGTTCATCTGCGAGAATGAGCTTAGGATTAGTTATCAAGGCTCTGGCAACAGCAGCTCTCTGTTTCTGTCCTCCTGAGACCTCAAACGGGTATTTGTCAAGAAGCCCATCTATTCCAAGAACTTCGGCAATAGGTTTGAGTTCAGCTTCCATCTGGCTAGGCTTTACTCCTGCCAATACCCTCGGTAGATATATATTATCCCTCAGAGTAAATGTATCCAGTAGATTAAATTCCTGAAATACAAAACCTAAGTTGTCTCTTCTGAACGATGATATCTGACTGTCTCTTATAGAAGACAAATTCATGCCGTCAAGCCTGACCTCTCCTGAGCTCGCTCTATCGAGCGCCGCCAAAATATTGAGAAGCGTGGTCTTTCCCGAACCCGACTCACCCATGACTGCGACATATTCACCCTTTTCTACTGTAAAGTTCACATCGCTTAGCGCGATTACTTCATTTGTTCCAAGTTTGGAAGTATATACTTTTTTTAACTTTTTAATTTCTAATAATGACATTTTATTATCTCCCTTCTTGAAACCATTCTAAACAAAATTGAAAGGCAATGCATATACACTACCTTTCAAAACGCTACTCGTACCTTACATTCTTGAAAGGTATGAGGATACTTATTTTACTTCCTTCATCGAGCTTTGATTCTGCGGTCATTCTATAGCCCAGCTTATCAGTAATCTTACGACATAGATATAGCCCTATTCCCGATGCCTCTGTGCTTATCCTTCCATTATATCCCGTAAAGCCGTCTTCGAAAATTCTGCTCAAATCACTAGCCCTTATTCCTATCCCGGTATCCTCTATAGATATGGCGTATATGCCGTCGCACTTTTCCATGCTGATTACAATTCCGCCTTTGCTCGTGTACTTTAGGGCATTTGACAGTACCTGTTCTATAACAAATCCCAGCCATTTTCTGTCCGTTACTACGTTCACATCAAGACCATTCATCTCGACATAGAGCTTCTTTTTGATAAAAACTATGGATTGCGATTTCACGATTTCCCTGACCAACTCTTCAATGTTATAGTTTTCGAAGACAAAGTCGGTGTTCCCTCCGGACAGCTTTATGAACTTCAAAAGCATATCCAAATAGCTCCCTATCCTTGAGAGTTCCATCTTTATCTCGTTCTTTTCTTCTATTGCACTGTTCTGCACTATCAGATCCAGTGCGGAAAGAGGAGTCTTTATCTGATGAACCCACATTTTATAGTAGTCGTTAAGAGCACCCTCCAGATCTTCCTTCTCCTTAAGAGTCCTGATAAGTTCACCGTGTACAATGCTGTATAGCTTCTGATATTCCTCATCAATAAGGTCGCGTGCCTGTAAATCTATCTCGCCTATATAGAGACTGTTTTTCTCAATCTTTCTGAGTGTCTTTACCCTCATGGAGAATTTATAGTAGTCAAAAGCTGCAATTATCAAAGCAAAGAAAAGTTGAATCAGTCCAGCGTACGCGCTCTCCCTCCACGGGATATCGGCAAGTACAGTTACTCCCACAAATATAAGCTGCATGAATATAAAGAATATAATTATACCAAGCCTGCTTTTAATATATCTTAGTAAATTCATTCTATAATGTACCCCAAGCCTTTTTTCGTCTTTATCAAATCGTTTATACCATAATCCGCAAGCTTTTTTCTGAGCCTCGTCATATTTACGGTCAATGTATTTTCATCTACGAAGCTGTCGGTATTCCAAAGACCTATCATAAGGTCATCCCTGCTTGTCATTTCACCCCTGTTTTTTAGCAGTATCTCAAGTATTCGATACTCATTCTTTGTGAGCTCTATACTTTCACCATCAAAGTATAAACTGGCATTCTTCAAATTGAGAATTATGCCCTCATGCTCTATCACATCCGCAGACTGAACATCGCTGAAGTCATATGCACGCCTTAGCAGCGCCTGAAGCTTTGCCGTGAGCACATCAAGTTCAAATGGTTTACAGATGAAATCATCCGCCCCCATGTTCATGGCCATCACAATGTTGAGGTTGTCGGAAGCTCCCGATAAAAACAAGATAGGGACCTTAGAAATCTGCCTCATCTGGCGACACCAGTAAAAGCCGTCAAAAAAAGGCAGAGAGATATCCAAGATTACGAGATCCGCTCCTGATTTTGTGAAATCACTCATGATATCGTGAAAGTTCTCAGCGATGAAAACTTCGTAGTTCCAGCTTCTCAGATGTTTCTCCACTTGATTTGCAATTACGCTGTCATCTTCGACTAAAAATATTTTGTACATCAGCCCCCCTTAGTCGCTCACATCGAGGTCGAGCGTTATTCCTATGGCAAAGTCTGGAAAAGCCTCATTGACATCCGAAAGTATGTGCAGGTACTCTTCGTTTCTGTCCGGCGAATCAAAGTCGAGGATTATATCAAAGTTCATTATCTTCTCCTCGTAGTTTATGTAAAAGCCGTGCATCTGAAGAACGTACTCGTGCGACATTACCAGATGCCTTACCTTTTCAAAATCCATCTTTGCTCTATCGTCCTTGCTGTTTCTAGCGTAGACGCTTATGCCTGCGAGGATTACATGATTTTTATCATAGGCAGCCTTCATTATCTTGCGCTCGAGCTCGTCGAGCTCTCCTGCAGTATATGTGTCCAGAACCTCTATGTGAAGCGATCCGATTAAAGTGTCGGGTCCGTAGTTATGAAGAACGACGTCGTAGACGCCGAAAACATCCTCAAACTCCATGACCGTGGCCTTAAGATTTTCTATCACTGCCTTGTCCGTTCTCTGTCCGATTATCTGAGAGAGTGTTTCACTTATCATCTCGTATCCCGCTTTGATAATTACAAGCGAAATCAAAGCAGCAAGATATGACTCAAGGCTGACATCCCAAAATATGTATATCAAAGCAGCTACGACCGTTGATGCTGAGATGACTGCATCAAGTCTTGCATCTTCTCCTGAAGCGATAAGCGAGTCGGAGTTTAGTTTCTTACCCTTGCTCTTTACATAACTTCCGAGCAGGAGCTTAACTACAACTGCTACAGCGACGATTATCAGCGCAACATTAGTGTACTCGGGCTCACTCGGATTTATTATTTTCTTTACCGCCTCTACGAGAGAGGTGATTCCTGCATAAAGTACTATTATAGCAATCAGACCTGCACTCAAATATTCGACTCTGCCATGACCCAGCGGATGCTTTTTGTCAGGCTTACGACCTGCTATTCTCGTTCCTATAATCGTTATAATAGATGAGAGCACATCGCTTAGGTTGTTTACCGCATCGAGCGTTATCGCTATGGAATTTGTCAATGTTCCTATGACTGCCTTAAAAGCGGCAAGGAAAACATTGGCGATTATTCCTACTATACTGACCTTAATTATCTCTTTTTCTCTCATAAAAACCTCCCAGATCTATGTCCCAAAAGTTCTCTGAAATTATGATATCAGTATTATAGTATATCTATAACTTCTCCCGCAAGGGCTTTGTTCATACTTCTTACTGCACAGAACTTTCCGCACATGCTGCATGTATCCGAATGATCTTCCTCTGGCATTCTGCTCTTTCTGATTTCCTTTGCCACCTCAGGGTCCAGTGCCTCAAGCCACTGTGCATCCCAGTCAAGAGCTTTTCTTGCATCAGCCATTCTGTCGTCCTGTTCTCTTGCTCCCGGTATTCCCTTTGCTATATCCGCTGCGTGAGCTGCAATCTTGCTTGCAATAATTCCTTGGTGAACATCATCGACATTTGGTAGTGCCAGGTGCTCTGCCGGTGTCACATAGCAGAGGAAGGCTGCTCCCTGCCATGCCGCAATCGCTCCACCTATCGCTGCTGTGATATGGTCATATCCCGGTGCAATATCCGTTACAAGAGGTCCAAGGACATAGAAAGGTGCTCCCTTGCATATTGTCTGCTGAACCTTCATATTTGCTGCTATCTGATCCATCGGAACATGTCCCGGACCTTCCACCATAACCTGAACATCTCTTTTCCATGCTCTTTCTGTCAGCTCTCCCAGTCTTATCAGCTCCTCTATCTGACATCCGTCTGTTGCGTCTGCAAGACAGCCCGGGCGACACGCATCTCCAAGGCTTATGGTCACATCATACTCTCTGCAGATTTCTACAATCTCATCGTAGTACTCGTAGAAAGGATTCTCATTTCCGGTCATGGACATCCATGCGAATACGAGGCTTCCTCCGCGGCTGACTATGTTCATCTTTCGACCGCCGTTTCTAATCTGTTCTATTGTCTTTCTCGTAATGCCACAGTGGAGTGTGACAAAGTCTACACCGTCCTGCGCATGAAGTCTTACGACCTCAACGAAGTCCCGAGCTGTAAGTGTGCCAAGGTCTCTCTGGTAGTGAATCACCGAGTCGTATATCGGAACTGTTCCTATCATAGCAGGACACTCATTGCACAGCTTCTGTCTAAATGGCTGCGTGTTTCCGTGGCTCGAAAGATCCATGATTGCCTCTGCACCTAAATCCACTGCTCTCATAACCTTCTTCATTTCGATGTCATAGTCTTTACAATCACGGCTAATTCCAAGGTTTACATTTATCTTTGTCTTTAGCATGCTACCAACACCGTTAGGATCAAGTGCTTTGTGATTTACATTTGCCGGTATAACCATCTTTCCTGAAGCCATCAAAGGTAGCAGTTCCTCTACGCTGCGGTTTTCCTTCTTTGCTACAGCTTCAAGCTCCGGAGTTACAATTCCTTTTCTTGCTGCTTCCATCTGAGTTGAATAATTTCTTTCCATGAGTATTCCTTAAAACCTTTCTGTAATATGTTTAATTTTTGATATACACTTTTATATAAATCTGCTCTTCAGGTCAAAACCGTGATTCAGCGGTCCGCTTCCTGCACCTAGGTCAAGTCCTGCATCAAGAGCCCCGCTTATATACTCCTTAGCTCTTACAATAGCATCCTCCAGCTCCATTCCCTTGGCAAGATTTGATGCAATTGCACTTGAAAGCACACAACCAGTTCCATGCGTATTGCTTGTGCCAATTCTTTTTCCCTTGAACCATCTTATATTTCCCTTTTCATAGAGCACATCGTCTGCATCACTTATGCTGTGTCCACCCTTTAGCAGAACTGCAACGCCGTGCCTGTCGCCAATAAGCCCGGCAACTCTCTCCATGTCCTCTACACCGCTTATCTTTTCACCCGATATGAACTCGGCTTCGGGAATATTTGGTGTTATTACCCTTGCAAGAGGAATCAGCTTTTCTATCAAAACCTCGCAGGCATCGTCTGATATAAGCTTTGCACCGCTTGTGGCAACCATAACCGGGTCAACGACAAGGTTCTTTGCCTTCCACATATAAAGTTCTTCGACTATCGTCATTGTAAGAGTTGCATCGCTCACCATTCCTATCTTAACCGCATCCGGATAGATATCCTCAAATACAGAACTTATTTGATCCTTTAGGAACTTGCTGTCGACATTCAAAATCGACCTGACTCCAACCGTGTTCTGTGCGGTTAAAGCAGTAAGGACCGACATTCCGTAGACGCCGTTTGCAAGCATAGTCTTAAGGTCTGCCTGAATACCTGCACCGCCGCTTGAATCGCTTCCCGCTATCGTCAAGGCTGTTTTCATAATATCCTCCTATCTTATCTGTCGTTTCAGATAATCTAACACCTTAGTCTTATCCATTATACCGATTAAAATCGCTGCAATCATCGTGCCCCCACAGGTGCTAATTAAAAATGGAAGTACAAAAGTCAGTACCGCAACCTTGGCATTGCCCATCAAAAGCAGTGCGACAGGATATGCGAGCAAGCCTCCAATTATTCCTGTTCCGATAATCTCTCCTATGTAGCATGCCCAAAGCTTCTTGCTCTTATGATAAATTACTGAGCAAAGTAGTGCTCCGACCATGCTTCCCGGAAAGGCAAGTAGCGATCCGGTTCCCATGATGTTCCTTATTAACGATGTTACAAATGCCGATAACACCGCATATACCGGACCAAGAAATACTGCAGCGATTACATTCATCATGTGCTGCACCGGAAAGCACTTAGCAGTTCCCACAGGTATTGAAAATCCCGAAAGCGACACGGTGAGAGCTACAAACATCGCTGCAACAAGCATTTTCTTCAGTTCAATTTTTCCTTTATTATTCATGAGTTTACCTTTCTTAATTTCCAAACAGACTTCTGCTCTTTGCCATCAAAACATCTGCCGCTTCCCTAATGTCATCATTTGCAAACAGTGCCGATATTACTGCAACGCCATCAGCTCCGGAGCCCGAAAGCAAATCTATATTCTCCGGATTTATTCCACCTATCGCAACCATGGGAATTGTAATTTTATCGCTGATCTTCCTATAATCTGCAAGTTCTATAGGCCTTGCGTCGAGCTTGGAGTTTGAGCCAAAGGCTGCACCGACTCCGACGTAGTCGGCACCATCTGCTTCAGCTTTCTCAGCTTCATCGAGATTATGCGCAGTCGCACCTATTATGTACTCGTCTCCCAAAAGCTTTCTTGCTTCAGCTATAGGCATATCGTCCTGACCGAGGTGAACTCCGTCGGCTCCCGCTTCTATGCAAGTTCCGGCATCGTCGTTTACTATGAGCTTTGCACCAAAGCGATGGCAGATTTCGACAAGTTCCCTCGCCGAACTCACAAATTCCTCATGCGATGCATGTTTTTGCCTGAGCTGGAGAATCCTTATGCCCGATTCAAATATAGGAGTTAAAAGCTTCTCCCATTCCTTATTGCTTCGTCTTTTCTCATCCGTTATGGCATAGACAAGCAGGTCTCTCTTATCAAATTTCATTAAATATCTCCCCCAACCTAGCTGTACTCATTGCATCTATCAGACACTGTCTAAAGCTTGCTGTACCAAGCCGGCCACGCTCCTTCATAAGCTTTATCGCCTTGACCGTATTTATCTTATAGTCTGCTGCTGCTTTTCTCACTACCTTGACAGTAGCCTCTCCACCGGCATCTGCAAGTCTTGTCGCAATAAAGGCGCTGTACATGCAGCCGCTTCCCGTCAGCTTTTTCATCAAAGGGCTTCCGCCACTTATCTCAAACTTCTCGCTCTCATCAAAGACCACATCGCTTTCACCTGTCATCAAAATTACTGAGCCTGTTTTTTCGGCGAGTCCGTGTACGGCTTCATCGGCAAGCTCAAGGCTTGCGCTCTCAACTCCTTTTGATTGAAACGGTATGCCAAGCAGTGCGGCTATTTCGGACTTATTCCCTCTGATACAGTCAAATCTTACATCCTCAAGAAGCTGTCCTAGAATCTCCCTGCGAAACTCCGAGGCTCCGGCACCGACCGGATCCAGCACAACGGGAATTCCAATCTCATTTGCTCTTCTTCCTGCGATTAGCATGGCCGCAAGCTTATTCTCGCTAGGCATTCCTATGTTTATCATCAGCGCATCGCACAGAGATACAATCTCGGCTACTTCCCTAGGTGAGTCTGCACATATAGCTGCCCCACCTGATGCAAGCACAAAGTTTACCGTATCGTTTATGGTCACGCTGTTTGTAATTATATGAACTAGAGGTTCTTTTTTCCCCATTTCTACCTCCACAGTCTTAATAAAGTAAAAGAGTAGCACCCTCACGGATACTACTCGTCAAAATACATCCCTATGCTGGCATTATCCAATCAGGTTTAGGGTCTTAACGCATCTCAGCGCTAACTCTCAGCAATTTCGCTCCCCTTGATTCTTTGTATTTACTTATAAAAAATTATATCACGGCTTGTCTGCTTTGTCCACACGCCTGTGTACCGACTTAAGCTAAAGTTCTACGCCGGCTTGATGTACTCTGTATTTTCTCCGCTTTCAACTAAGAACCTCAAAACAAAATCAGAAAATTGTAATCCCTTTCATTGCAAAGATAACAGCTGTAACGACTGCCGCAATAATTAAAATAATATTTACAACAATATCAATTCTGACAATCCATATGAGTATCTCTGTTAGAACATTTACAGGCTTATTGGGATTTTCTAACCCGGCGTTGTATATACCGTGTTTAACAAATATGTGCCTGAGAATCAAACCAATTATCAGCCAAAACATCGATGTTGCTAAAACAATATACGCAATGAATGGCAAAACCACATAAAACAATCCCGATAATAATAGCAATGGCCAAAGTATAAAAAAGAATACTGCACCCATATCGTCCTCCTTACGATAAACCTGTTTACAAATATTTAATATTATCGTACACGCCTCTGCACAAACTTAACGCATTCAACAATTGGAATTACAAGTATTGAAAGTCCAAGTGCTATTCCGTATTCAGCAGCACTTACGGAAGTAAATCCGAACAAATTCGCTACAAGCGGAACTTCAATAACTATAGTAACAAAGATGAGGCTCAGGATCATTGTTCCAAACAGAGCTTTGTTCTGCTGCTTGAGACCAAAGATGCTTCCCCTCTGCGAGCGCATGTTCATGCTCTGGAATATTTCACACATATTCATAGTCAGGAATGCCATCGTCATTCCATCAGGGGAAAGTCCCTTAGGAATTTCAAAATAGCCTATCTCCATCGAGTGTCCGATTATGTATGATGCTATCGTAAGCACTGTTATCATCAGTCCCTGATACACTATATCAAATACCATTCCGCCTGCAAATATTGAGTCCTTGGAATCTCTCGGAGGTCTTCTCATCGTGTCCGGTTCTTCCTTCTCAAGACCTAGCGCAAGTGCCGGAAAAGCGTCCGTAATCAAGTTGATAAAAAGAAGATGTACCGGCTTAAGCAATGTGAAGCCCATGAGTGTTGCAAAGAATATTCCTAGAACTTCACTCATGTTGGAGCTCAAAAGGAACTGTATTGCCTTGCGGATATTATCATAGATCCTTCTGCCCTCTTCTACCGCATTTACTATTGTTGCAAAGTTATCATCAGCAAGAATCATATCGGATACGTTCTTAGTTACATCTGTTCCCGTAATTCCCATGCCAATTCCTATATCAGCTGTCTTAATTGATGGAGCATCGTTTACACCGTCACCCGTCATAGCTGTTATCGCGCCGCGCTTCTTCCATGCGCTTACGATTCTGACCTTGTGTTCAGGCTGAACTCTCGCATAAACCGAGAACTCAACCACCCTACTCTCAAATTCCTCATCGCTGATCTCATCGAGCTGTGCGCCGGTTATAGCTGCCGATGCGTCCTCGATTATGCCAAAGTCCTTAGCAATAGCAACCGCAGTATCCTTGTGGTCACCGGTTATCATTATAGGCCTTATACCTGCCTTACGGCACTCTTCTATCGCATCCTTAACCTCCGGTCTTATCGGGTCAATCATGCCCGTAAGTCCAATCAGGCAGAGGTCGTGCTCCAGATTTTCTGAACTGTTATTCTCAGGGTTTTCGTTCCAATCTCTCTTAGAAACAGCAAGCACTCTGAGAGCCTTATCAGCCATGGCCTTGTTATCAGCAAGGAACTTTGCTCTTAATTCATCAGTAAACTCGACTGTCTTTTCGCCATCAAAATAGCTTGTGCACCTGCTCAAAACCACATCAGGCGCACCTTTGGTGAACTGAACAAAGCCCTCCTCGGTCTTGTGGATAGTACTCATCATCTTTCTTGATGAGTCAAAAGGACACTCGTTTACTCTGGGGTAAGCTATTTCAAGCTCATACTTCTTAAGTCCCTGCTTTGCGGCAAAGTTTACCAGAGCTGCCTCCGTCGGCTCGCCTTCCGCTTCGTCCTTGTCGTTTAGTATCGCATCGCAACAGAGTGCCATTGCAGTAGCTATCTGCCTGCCGTCTCCAACGTGCTCAGTAACTGTCATCTTATTCTGTGTCAGCGTTCCTGTCTTATCCGAGCAGATAATCTGAGTACATCCGAGGGTTTCGACCGCTGTAAGTCTCCTTACGACGGCATTTTCCTTGGACATCTTCGTTACTCCGATGGATAGAACTACTGTGACTACTGTAGCAAGTCCCTCAGGTATAGCTGCAACCGCAAGCGATACGGCGACCATAAAGATATTGAGTATCGACGTCAGCGTGAGGTTTTTGGAAATCAGTATATCAAATACAAATATGAATAAGCATATCAAAAGAACCAGATACGATAACTTCTTTCCCAGCTCGTTCAGTTTTATCTGAAGCGGTGTAAGTTCTTCCTGTGTTTGGTTCAGGGCATCTGCAATCTTACCCATCTCAGTGTCCATACCGGTCGCTGTGATTACTGCAATTCCGCGGCCGTACACAACGGTCGATCCCATATAACACATGTTCACTCTATCTCCGAGAGGAACATCTTTGCCATCGCCAAGATTCAGGATATCTATAAGCTTATTCACGGGAACGCTCTCTCCTGTAAGCGCTGATTCCTCAATCTTTAGGCTGGCTGCACTTATCAGTCTTCCGTCCGCCGGCACTGCATCACCCGCTTCGAGGACAACTATATCTCCCGGCACCAGCTCTGTACTAGGTATTACCTGCTGCTTCCCATCTCTGATGACCTTACAAGTTGCTGCGGTCATCGTCTGCAGAGCCTCGATTGCCTCTTCTGCCTTGCTCTCCTGAAATACCCCAAGTATCGCATTGAGAAGCACGACTACGATGATGATGAATACCTCTACCATCGATTCGCCGGAAATGATGTTTGTTATAGCCGAAACACCTGCCGCAATCAAAAGCATGATTAGCATAGGGTCCTTAAGTTGGTCTAAGAATCTCTCCAGCTTAGTCTTCTTCTTTCCCTCTGCAAGCTTATTTGCTCCATACTGAGCCTGCCTTCTTAAGATTTCCTCAGATGAAAGCCCGCTTTCTCCCGTCTTCAAATCCTCAAGAACCTGTTTACGGTCATTTAGATATTCTTTTCCCATAATATCCTCTCTTTAACTAAAATAAAGGTATAGCTTTGCTATACCTCAGGTTTATTCACTCCAGTTGAAGTTTTCCCTGCCTGCGCCAAGCTCAAAATGATATTTTACGATACCCATATCCATCTTTGTAAAGAACCCGATTCCCGGTCTCAGCTTTACTCTTCTTGCGTTATGAACTATGTTGAACCTCTGCTGGTTAAGCGCAGTAGGTGCAAGCAAGGCTGCCTCTAAGCCTCTTTTATACCAATCAGGATCGCTCTCCTTAAAGTCGCTGACCGACCTGAGCTTCTTGCTCTTATGCGGAGTTCCCTGAGTCTTTCCATATCCTATGGTTATCACTGCAGCAAGCTTTTCATTAAGCTCTGCGTGATATACTGTTTTGCTTTTCTTGAAGGTCTGTCCAACCCAGCACGTATTTAGACCCAGGCTCTGGGCTATCATCACTAGATGCTCGCCGTAATATCCACACTTGAAATCAAGATCATGTCCTTTGGCTCCAACCAGTGCTATGTAGTTTTTCACACCTTCAAACTTACCATATTTAGCCATGCGGCAATCGAAAGCAGCCTCGTCATTTTCTATAAACTGCATCCTCAATCCGCTGATTTTGTTGTATCTATCTATGGCCTTCTGCATTATTAAAACATGCTCTGAATCGATATCCTTATCAAGATATGCCCTCACAGAATGTCTCTGTCTCATTAAGTCAAACTTGTCCAAAGAAAGTACCATCCTTAAAATATTATATGCACTACTATAACATTTTTTTAGCTATTATGCTCGCTTTTTTTCAAAATATTATTAGGCTTTTTCTACATTCTTCCATCAGGAAAAATCAGTGATCTGACTTCTTGGAAATTGTGCTCGCAAAGCTTCCCACTTTGCTCGATAAGTTCCTCGAATTCTCGGTTTTTCTTGCTACTTGATGTAAAGAATGCACATCTTTCTATTACTTCATTTCTCATCACCGTAAGAAGCTGATTTATCTCCCTATGAGTAGGGCAGACCATCTCTGTAATTGTTTTTAGCCGGCTTGCATGCTCTATTCCATCAAAGTTTACAAGTCCCTTCATATTCTCAAGGAATAGGTGCTCAAGCTTTGATTTTGATAAATCTGGGAGTTCCTTGACTCTAGCCATCTGTGACACTTCAGCAACCTTAAGCTCAGGGAGCTTTGCCAGTATGTCCAGATTGTTAATCTTTACTTGCTTAAATAAATAAAGCTCGCTTATCCTATCATTTCCATATAGCTCAGAGAGATTCTCGGTATTTCCTCCGCTAAGTCCCAGCATTCTCAGGCTCTTCACCTCATTTATAAAAGTGCATGATTTAAGGCTTATGCCATGAAGTTTAAGTCTCTCCAGCTTATTTAGGCCTGTTACACACTCTATATTCTTAGAGCAATTGTGCAAGCTGAGAATCTTAAGCTCAGAAAATCGTGTAATTCCCTTTAAATCAAAGCTTTTGCTCGCAAGCTTTAGTCCAAGGCTTTCTATCCCCCGTGGTAGCTTATTTAAAAAATCCTTATCAGCTATACTCTTCGCCTCTAGATTTATACTCTTAAGATTTTCTAGCGAATATATCTCCTCTATATTTACAATTGATGCAGAGCTTTCTACACTGAGTTTTCTAAGCTTATCCATCAAAGAAATACCGTCAATATCACAGTCGCCACTTGTATAGATACGAAGTTCTACCTCCGGAAAACTTACAAAATACTTATCGTTCAGCTTTTTGAACGTGGCTTTGTCAAGAGTTGCACTATCTGTCTGAATACGCTTGAATTTCCCGGCACTAACAAGCTCCTTTATGTCATTATCGCTAAGCTCTCCTTTGAAGGAGACATATTCCTCACAATATGAAATACTCATACTACCTCCCTAGTTTAAAAGCCTTTCTATCTAAAAAGCGGCATTATATTTTCTGAGATAAAATCCATTCCTAAAACCAGTATTCCCGCTATAATGAAGAATGCGCCTATGATTCTAAAACCGATACTTGAGTTAGCCATAGTCTCAGCTTCCTTTAGTTCCTCAATATAATGCTGGTCTGGAGATTCTCCGTTGTAAATTACACTAACAGGGATTTCTCCCTTGCCCTTACATTTGCTAAGGAACCTCGCGCTGCTTCCGGACGAAAACTTCGTCTCTGTATATCGATATTCCCTTCCCTTTGGAGTTTTGAATACAAGTTCGATATCACATTCAAATGACCATCTGCTCTTTCTGATGTCAAGCACCTTGATAGTTCCACTTACAGTTTTCTTCTTTCTATCATTTTCGAAAACCTCATTGAACTCCCTAAGGCTATTTGATTGAAATGCTCCTAGGCGTATCATAAAATATCCCGATACACACAGCAATATTCCTATTACATACTCCATTTTATCTCCTGCTAAATACAAAAAAGAGAAACTCAAAATGAATTTCTCCCGCTTTGCTTGACTGCTACCCTAAAAACGCCATTACCTGTTTGCGCACTTCGTTGCCATCTGCAAGACCCTTAGTCTTACCCATGACAGCTCCCATGAGCTTACCCATATTCTCCTTGCCGCCTTCAATTCCCATGGATGCTGCGGTCTCTCTTACGATTTCCGCAATCTTCTCAGTGGATAGCTGCTCAGGAAGATACTTCTTTAGTATAGCGATTTCGGACTTATATGCATCGATAAGATCCTGTCTACCTGCTTTCTCAAAGTCAGATAAGGCGTCATTACGCATCTTTACCTGCTTCTGTAACAGTGTCTGGATACCTGCATCATCAAGTTCTTCTCTGTGGTCCACCTCGTACTGCTTAACAGCCGCACGAGCCAAACTAATTGTATTTTTGGCTGTCTCGTCGCGATCCTTGAGGGCCTGCTTGAAATCAGCCATCAGTTGCTCTTTTAGATTCATGTAAATCACTTCGCTTCCGATATATTAATACTTTCTTGCTTTTTTTCTGGCTGCCTCAGATTTCTTCTTTCTCTTTACACTTGGCTTTTCGTAGTGCTCTCTCTTTCTTACCTCAGCCATTACGCCGTCTCTAGCGCAAAGTCTCTTGAATCTCTTAAGAGCGCTTTCCAAGCTTTCGTTTTCTCTGACGATTACCTGTGCCATATCTAATCACCTCCTGCCTCTTCATAAATTCAGCAGTGTTCAGATTTAACTGTAACGCAAATATTATACTATCTTTTCAATCAACAAGCAAGGAATATTTTAGCCCGGTGGCCAAAGCATTTTTCTCTTTCCGAGCACGTGAAAGTGCAGGTGCTTAACAGTCTGAAATGCATCCTCACCGTTGTTGCTAACTACACGGTATCCGCCCTCAAGTCCAAGGCTCTCAGCTATCTCATGGATTTTGAACATGATGTAGCCGAGCAATTCCTTATCTTCCTCCGAAACATCATCAAGAGATGAAATATGCTTCTTTGGGATTACGAGAACGTGAACCGGTGCCTGTGGCTCCAGGTCGTGGAAGCAGATAAGCTTATCGTCCTCATATACCACATTAGATGGAATATCATGCGTTCCTATCTTGCAAAAAATACAATCACTCATCTATTATCACTCCTTTCATTCCGTCCTTATATACCTTATCAAGCTTTACCTTGCAAAACTCATTGAGCTTGCTCTCATCAGCCCGTGTATAAACTCTAATATAGTTATCCGTGTATCCACACATCAAAGCATCACCATCCAGCTCCTCAAAAAGCACTGTCCTTACACTTCCCTCACAGCTTCGCCTGAAATCCTCAGAAACGCGTTCTGCATGCGATATCAAAGCCTGACTCCTCCGGTTCTTGATTTCTCCATGAACCTGATTCTTCATTTCAGCAGCCCTGGTTCCCCTTCTCGGAGAGTACTTGAAAGCGTGAACCTTGACAAACTTCGCCTCATCGCATATGGAAAGGCTTTCTGCAAAGTCCTCCTCGCTTTCACCCGGAAAGCCCACGATTATGTCTGTTGTTATGCCGTAGTGAGAATCAAAGTCTCTAAGTTCCTTGACAATCTCAAGGTATTCCTGCCTCGTATATCTTCTCGCCATCGATGAAAGTGTATTATCAGATCCACTCTGTATGGAAAGGTGAAGATGTGGACAAAGCTTCTTATACTTAAGAAGGCTTCTTACCTGCTCCTTATTTATGACTGTAGGCTCTAGTGAGCTAAGCCTTATCCTGAAGTTCTCCGGCATGGCATCCAGCTCTGCAATGAGAGGCTCTATACCGTCAAAACCTATATCCTTACCATAGAGCGCCGTGTTTATGCCAGTAAGGACTATCTCCTTAAAACCTCTATCGAGAAGCCCCTGTGTTTCCGCCTTTATCTCTGCTAAAGACCTGCTTCTAACCTTACCTCTGGCATACGGAATTATACAGTAGCTGCAGAACCTGTCGCAGCCCTCCTCAATTTTTATATATGCTCTGGTCCTCGAATCCATGCCCGTTATGATGCCGTCAGAATGATAACTGTCGAGCCTTTCCCTATCGCCGGCACCTTTCACAACAACACCCTTTTGACTCATGTACTCCTCTATATACTTAGGAAGTTCAGCCTTTTCGCCCGTGCCACAGACAAGACTTACGCCCTCTATACTCGATACCTCGTCAGGGTCTGTCTCAGCATAACAACCGGTTACCGCAATCACAGCATCCTCGTTAAGTCTCCTTGCCTTTCTGATAAACTGTCTCGACTTTCTGTCTGCCAGGTTTGTCACAGTGCAAGTGTTGATTACATAGATATCTGCCCTTTCTTCGTCGGAAACGATTTCGTAGCCAAGCTGCATAAACTTTTCCTTTAGGGCCTCTGTCTCATATTGATTCACCTTGCAACCTAAGGTGTGAAATGCGATTCTAATACTCATGCTTGAAATTATATCACAGCTTTAATCAAATATCTCCCATTTGACGGCAAAATATGCTCATTTTATACATCTTAATGCTGTGTTAACTATTTTTACATAATATATACGTTATTTTTATAAATTTCTCTTGTTTAATTCAGCTCCAGTAGTGTATAATCAAATTGTAAGCAATTGATGTTTGCCGAAAAGAGGTATGGATATGGATGAGATTTATGATATAAAAGTTGTTGATCGCATGGGTAATGAACACAGCATGAGCGAGTACAGGGGAAAGACTCTTTTGATAGTTAATACAGCTACCGGCTGTGGATTTACACCGCAGTACGAAGGCTTGGAAAAGCTCTACCGCAAGTATAAGGATAAAGGCTTTGAGATTTTGGATTTTCCTTGCAACCAATTTGGACGTCAGGCGCCGGGAACTGCTGAAGAGATTCATGAATTTTGTCAACTCAAGTACGATACGAGTTTTCCACAGTTTGCCAAGATAGATGTTAACGGTGCAAACGAGCATCCTCTTTACAGTTTCCTAAAGTCACAGAAAGGCGGTCTTCTAGGCAAAAAAATTAAATGGAATTTTACAAAGTTTTTAATCGACAAGAACGGAAATGTAATCGAGCGTTTTGCTCCAACGGTAAAACCTGAGGACATCGACGAAAAGATTTCCGCGGTATTATAAGGAGTAAGTATGGACAAGTATGATAATTTGAAGCTGGACAATCAGCTATGTTTCCCGCTATATGCTGCGGCAAAGGAGATTGTTAGAAAATATAAGCCTTTGCTTGATGATCTCAATCTCACCTACACGCAGTACATAACCATGATGGTTCTATGGGAAAGAAAATCAGCAAATGTAAAGGAGCTAGGCTCTTATCTTTATCTTGATTCCGGAACACTCACGCCACTTCTAAAGAAACTTGAGTCCAAGGGATATATCAAGAGAACCAGGATGAGAAGTGATGAGCGCAACCTTTTGGTAGAAATTACACCTGAAGGCGAAAAACTAAGAGAAAAAGCTGTTTATGTCCCTATTCAGATGGGTAATTGCATAAATATGGAGCCGGAAGAGATGGCAACTCTATATAAGTTGCTCCATAAGGTTTTAGAGAACACATCAAAGTAAATCAAAAGTGTATTAGTATAATACATAAAAATAGGAGGATAAAATTATGTCAGTATTAACAATAACAAACGAAAACTTTGAACAGGAAGTACTTAAGTCAGATAAGCCGGTTATCGTAGATTTTTGGGCAGCTTGGTGCGGACCATGCAAGATGCTCTCACCTGTTGTTGACCAGCTTGCTGAAGAACTCGAAGGCGTTAAGGTTGGTAAGATCAACATCGACGAACAGATGGAACTTGCAGAGAAGTACAACGTCAGCTCAATCCCATGCGTAGTTGCTTTCAAGAACGGTGAAGAAGTTAACCGCTCAGTTGGACTTGTACCTAAGCAAAAGCTCGTAGACCTTCTTAAATAGTTAAAATGCATAATAACACTATAGTACGCAAAAATTTAAAGGTTAAGCCCTAGGCTCAGCCTTTATTTTTTTCTTGAAATTTGATGCATGCTGTACTAATATAGTCTAAAAGAATGAAAACTTAGGAGGAATTATGCTATATCTAAATCAATTAGAATATCCTGATATAAAGTATCCAACAAATGTTAAGGAACCGGGGTGTGACCTCGATGTCAACGGAAATATCAAGGAGGCCGGTTGCGGAATCTGTTCAGCTTGCATGATGGTCGATAGACTCTGTACAGAGAGCCTAAGCATGGAAGAATGCATCAAGATGTCCATAGAGGCAAAGGCAAACCTTGATCCCGGTACTGAGATGAAGTTATTTGCACCACCTCTTGCCGAGAGGTTCAATTTGGACTTGGTCGAGTCTGATAACTATCACGATATGATTGATGGTCTCAGAAACGGCGGTTGCGCAATTATCAATGTGGGTGGAGACTATGAGGGGCACCACGGTCTGTTCACACGCGAAGGTCACTTCATCGTTGCCATAAGCTATAGAGATGGTGAGTTCCTAATCCTTGACCCTTCTTGGAGCGAGGATAAGTTTCAGGAGGAAGGCCGCAAGGGGCAGGTTCGCGAGGAAGGTTTTCTGATTTACGCAAAGCCGGATGTTGTAGATGCCGATGCTGCAAACCGCAGCCCTCGCTACTATATATTCACTCGTAAGGAAGATAATGCCGGTAAATAAAATTTAAATAAGAAATAGTTAAGGGATTCCCGGCGTAGGAATCCCTTTCAGGTTTCTCTATACATTTAACTTTTTGATCATAAATTTAGGATTACATGTTATGTTTAGTTGCTTACAATCAAGACAAACGAATATATCCGGAACATCTTTTTCATCAAGATATTCGTAACCATATTTAGCGAAAAATTCAGGAGCCTTTGCCGTAATATATATGGTTTTCCCTCCCAGTTTTTCAATTTCTTTCTCAGTTACAGCTAATAACCTTTCCCCTATATTCATAGATCTGAATTCTTCTGCAACGGCAATATCATTAAGAATATAATGCCCTTTTCTAAAAGTTATACTACTACCGGCAATAATATTATTATCTACATCCTTACAGCAAAATGCCTTAACAAATCCCCATGGATATAAGCCATTTTTTCCCAAATTAAATTCAAGACCTGAGTCTTTGAACAGTTTTTCAAGAATTAAATAATTCCGAGTTTCTGATATCTCGTATTCCATATTAGCCATTTTATCTCCCTGTATATATAAATATAAATTAAAGCAAAAGTTAAAAAGAATTTGCCAGATCTTGCAATGCTTTTTCAAGTGTGCTTTTTACGCTTCCTCGTTTTCTTTCATTTAGGGAAGCGACCAATACTATCCTGCGTCCGGGCACTTTTAGTATATATGTCGTATAACATAAAGCCTGTGGTCTTGGAAGTTCGATCTTCAGCTCTCCTCTTTTGATATGTATCTCTTCATCCTTCCAGTATAAGACAAGATGATCATCATATAGATCAAATCTCCCCTCTTCGTCCTTCGCACCCCATATCTTTAGGGAAATAAATGTCGGTACAAGCATTGCGACCGGAATGAGTCCAAATATAACTAAAAGAGCAAGATTCGTATGATTTCTGAAATACTCAGGTCCACCGTATGGTCCCTGATTAATCCCCGATACTACAAGAAATAAATAGTAAACCAAAAGTCCAAGCGTTACTCCTACGATTAGCATTACATATAGCAGCCATGGAGAGTACTTATTATACTTAAATTTAATCCTTTTCTTCATTTGAGTCTTATTCCTCACACATGATGATTACTTATAACTAAAAATCTATATCAGGAAAAACTACGCTTATTGCACAAACTATCAGCGCTATTGCCATGACTATGTTTACTGCCTTTTGGTGGTTAATAAATAAGTTTCTTAGCTTTGCTCCGGTAAGAAGCCAAACCATATTACACACGGGTCCCGTGAACGGTAAGAAACATCCTACAAGAAACAGGTTTACGAATGAATCACTGTAAGGTGCAACATATGTACCCAGAGCCGTGAAGCAAAACAATATGACCTTGGCGTTGGTCAGCTGGACTATGAGTCCGGTTTTTATGCTGTAGTTCACCTGCTTACTTGTCTCCGGAGACACTGTGCTTCTAAGTATGTGTATTGCAAGCCAAATTATATAGGCTGCTCCGATATATGCAAAATAGCTAATATACTTTCCGAGAATCTCGCCAACAAAGTAAATCAAAAAAACGGCTATCATCGCATCGATAAAAAAACCGATGAAAATCCCCCACCACTGTCTCAGCGCAAGCTTTTTCCCCGCGTTAAGACTGGCTGATAGACTGCAGAGATTTGCAGGTCCCGGCGTTATTCCGTTTATATAGCAGTAGAATAGAAATGATGGTATCAGTGCTACCGGCATTTGCATACTCCTTTTGTATATTTATGCACACTAGTTTAGGACTTTTCCGTCAAGTGCGGATTCAACCAACTCGTCTTCTTCATTATAAACCAACTTGAGAGAAAAGAAATCCTCTCTTTCATCTAAAAGTTTCAAGAAAATCTTATCTCCCTCCCAAAGCTCAAGCTCCATAAGCTTTGACTTAGGCACCCACTCCAGCACACCCTCATCGCATAACTTAGGTTCTCCAACTACATTACGAGCAGTAAAAAGATGCATATATTCTATGGTTTCCTGTCCCTTTTTTCCGTAAACAAAGGTAATAATTCCCCTGAAGCTATACTCATTTAGCTTATAGCCTGTTTCCTCGTAAACCTCGCGAAGCAGACATTCCTCAGGGCTTTCTGCAAGTTCAAAATGTCCTCCGACTCCTATCCACTTGTCCTTATTTACATCGTTTTCCTTGAGAACTCTGTGCATCATCAGATACTTACCGTCTCGCTCTATGTAGCACAAAGTGCTCATCTTTGATCTTACTCCATCAAAATTAGCTGTCATCTTATCACCTACATCAAAGTAAAAAAGGCTGAATTGGCCCTTACTAGTTAAAAATATTTAGTCCGACGACGCTTGCAATCATCATGATTACGCCGGCAAGTGCAACGCCCAGCGTTACCGACAGCACCGTCTTCTTAAAATCTATATCTAGGATGCTCGCTGCAAGCGTTCCCGTCCAAGCTCCTGTTCCCGGAATAGGAATACCCACAAACAACAAAAGCGCGATAAAAACTCCTCTATCGCTCTTCTGCGTGAGCTTGTGTCCGGCCTTCTCTCCTTTGTTGAGAAAGAATCGGCACGGTTTCCATATAAAAGGTCTTTTGCATCCCCATGTTAGAATCTTTCTGGCAAATAAATAGATGAACGGAACAGGTATCATGTTACCTATCATGCATATGAGCAGAGACTCTATGACCGGCAAATCACGCGCCTGAGAAAATGGTACCGCCACTCTAAGCTCAGCCATGGGAAGCATAGACATAAAAAACAAATAAACGTAGTTTTTTAGCATCTTCACTCTCACTGATTTAAATAATACTTAAGAGTATTTTACTTGAATCAGTCGATATTAGCAAGACAATAAAAATTCGCCCTTCATTTCGCAGGCTAGCTTGATTCCATGAGACTCAAGTATCTTTTGGAGTCCTGCAAGAGTTTGAGCAATGTCTTCTTTATTTGCATTTTCTCCCATATGACCGATTCTGATAACCTTGCCCTTGAGCACATCAAAACAACCGCTTATCAAAATGCCAAACTCATCTCTAAGCCTGCTCAAAATCTCATCCTCTGTAATTCCTTCAGGAATTTCGATTACTGTTACATTGTTAGAATATCCGCTTTCTAGATAGAGCTTAAGTCCAGCCTTTTCCACTGCATTTCTTGTGGCCCTTGCAAGCTGCTTATGTCTATTCTGAAAATCTGCATCCTCAAGATAATTATCTATCGCAATCCTTAGTCCCATGATGTCGCTTGCCGGCATCGTATATGGGAACCACTGGTTTTCGTAGTAGTCCTTGATGAAAAGGAGGTTTGCATAGAAAGCTCTGATAGGAGTTTTACGGTTTTGCATTGCCTCAAAAGCCCTGTCGCTAACCCAAACCATAGTAAGTCCTGGAGGAGCTGAAAGCGCCTTCTGCGAACCCCCGCATAGTATATCTATCTTAGAATTGCTGACATCAAGCGGCTCTCCAAACATTCCTGCTACTGAGTCGCAGACCGTCAAAATTCCAAACTCATCAAAAAGCTTGCTTATGCCTTCGACATCGTTCATAACTCCGCTTGGCGTATCGCAGTGAACCACGGTTGCATACTTAAAGTCGCTATCCTTTGATAGGAAATCTCTTAGCTCATCTATGTTGACTGGATTTCTATAATCACTGCTGAAGAGTACCGGCTCTCCGCCGTATATGCTAACAAAATCAGCAAATCCCTTGCCGAAGATCCCATTATCGATTACCAAAACTCTATCGCCCTCTTCAGTTAAAGAAGCACATGCAGCCTCGAGTCCGAGGATGCCTTCTCCACCTAGGATGAAAGCTTTGGTGTCTGTGTGCATTGCCTTTGATAGAAGCTCACAGGTCTCCTTGTAGAAATCAAAGAACTTAGGATCTATATCCGGGTTTGTAAACTCCTTGCTTCTCTCTAATCTCACGTTTTCTCTGACCTGCGTTGGTCCTGCCGTCATTATCTTGTACATTCTATGCTACCGGGTACCTTCCTTGTTGCCAGCTTCAAAACAGGCGCTACTATAAGTGCTACAACTATTGCAAATCCAACCTGTGTTATATTACCCGGCATTGATCCGAATGGAGCAATCCAGTTTCCGGTCAAAAGAACCTCTGCAAAGTAGTAGCCGACCAGCTTGATAGCTAGCGCTAGAACCAGTGAAACCAGATTATTTACAAATGCATTTTTGATTGGTCTCTTCTCTGCAAAGTATCCAACAGTGTAACCCATGAGTCCAACGATGACAAAGGTGAACGGCGCCCATGCACCCCATCCGCTCATTACATCAAAGAGTCCCATTCCGCAAGCACCTGCTATCGCTCCTGTCCTTCTACCAAAGAGCATTGCTCCAATGAATAGAGGCACGTTGCCAAGGTGAATCAGTCCGCCGCTTCCTGCAAGCGGAAGTCTAATGTTAATTAACCATGTTGCAACATAAACCAAGGCTATGAATAGCGCTGTAATTACGAGCTCTTGTGTTGTAATCTTTTTTTTATTTTCCATCTGTATAACTCCTCATATAATATACCTAAACATTATTACAATACTATTTTATCACCAATCTATATTTGTTAAATATACAATAATTTATTTTTTATAATATACAGTTTGCAGATAAATTACATTTTTATCCATACTGTATTTGTTGAAATGTATTATTTATATATATACAGTTTTGGTGAATGGTATCAGTTTTATCCAAATAAAAACAGTAAGCGCTGTACCTGGACTTACTGTTTTAGTCATATTTTATCTGTTTATTTAATAGCTTGCTTTGCCTTATTATTTTCTAATCATCTAAAAAGAATACTTCATCTACATGGAGCTTGAGAAATTTTGCAATTTTCATTGCGAGCTCAAGTGTAGGATTGTATTTGTCGTTTTCGATAGCAACGATGGTCTGCCTGCTGACACCTAGTTCATTAGCCATATCCTCTTGCCTAAGCCCGGCTTCTTTTCTTAACTGTTTTATTATATTTTTCATACTGCTGTAGCCAAAAGAAAAGCCCCACCATAAATAATTAGAAAAATTAACAAAGCAGCTCCAACTATTACTTCAAAAAGTATACGTGAATTTCTATCTTCTTTATATTCTTTATCGCCTGCAACCATTTTTAGTTTCATCACAATCTCTGATACTAATTGTACGAATGAAGATATGGACAAGAGCATCCAAGGGAAAATCTCAATCTTTGTTCCATATACTTTTGACTTGTATAAACTGTACATTAACCATATCCATAGGAATAGCATGGCAACTCTATATCCCCAGCTCTCAGAACGCATACGGATGTTTCTATCCATTTCATCCATCTTTTTCATAGCGTTTCTCCTTTCAGAAATACTAAAGCCAGTCTTTAAATGTAAAAAACTCTTTACATTTTTATCATAATATTTCAGACAAAAATGTCAATACCTTTTTACATTCATTGATGAATAATCGAAAATATTTACCTTTGATTTGAATTATACTTAGAGTTTTTACTGTACATTTGTTCTTTGATTCATTTTTCATTGCGTTCTATGTAACTGTAAAATTTGTCATGTAAAATTCTCATTTCATCAGGAGCTTTCATTGAATGTCGGTACATGAATTTATCACCGAAACTGCTTCTGAACACGAATCCAAGAGCGGCACCTAAAATTGAAGTTGGAATAAGTCTAATTACTTTCATTTTTGTCGGAGTAAGCTCGACTTGCTTTGATCTAAGTTCCGATAGATTTCTTTTGATTTGATTTGCTGTATTCTTCATGAGATTTCTGTCATAACCGGCTCTCTTTGGATTATCCGATTCATAATATGCGTCCGCAATCGGCACAACCATTGCAAGATGACAGATCTGCCATGCGTGCATGTCTTTGACGATTTGGCAAGGAATCTTTGCTGATTTAAACAGTTTGAGAAGTTTCTTTTCATGCCCGTCTGTCATGCCTATTGTAGTTGTCTGAACTATGCGAGGAGTAAGCTCTGCATCTAAAACTTCTCCATCAAAGCCGCCTCCCGCACCCGGAAAAGCCTGAATGATACGCCCCTTGCCACAAATCAATTCCAATTCATCTCGAGTTTTTAAAGAATTAACCATGGTAACAATACTAGGACTTATATTCGTTTTTAGTTCTTCCAAAGCAATGCGTAACTGATTTTCTTTTACCGCAAGCAAAATGAAATCGTAATTGTCTTCATCCCGGAGTTTAGATATGACAGTTACTTTGGCTTTGCGTATCTCATTATTCTTCTTATATCGAAGTCCATGGCTTTGTAAATCGTTCAGGCGTTTGCCTCTGGAAAACATGCTTACTTCTACTTCCATATCAGAAAGTAAAGCTGCATAAAGACTTCCTATTACGCCTGACCCATAAATCAATACTCTCAAATTTATATCCTTTATCTATTATTCATGATCAAAAATTCTATAGAGCTTTTCATTCGGTTTTCCCACCTTTGCAAAGCTACCCCTTGAAATAAAATTCCTCGATAATCCTCTCAGCAACCTTTATGCCGTCGCATGCTGCACTCGTTATACCACCGGCATATCCTGCACCCTCACCTGCGGGATAAAGACCTTTGATGCTTCCCTGAAGCGTATTGTCCCTAAAAAATCGAACAGGTGAAGAACTTCTCGTTTCTACTGCCTTCATCACTGCATTGTCAGCGTCAAAACCTTTGAGCTTTCTTCCAAGATGCGGCATAGCCTCTCTAATTGACTCGACTGCAAAGTCAGGAAGCGAATCTATAACTGCCTTTGCGCCCTCATCTCCATCCCTGAATTCAGCCCAGCAAGTCTTTGGAAAGGCGTAGCGTCCGCCACCGTTTTTATACGCGAGCCTCTCGTACTTTTCCTGAAATTCTACTCCTGCCAGCGCGTCATCCCCATCAAAATCGGAAACCCTGACATCGACAAGAAGTCCACTATTAGCAGTTCCACTATCACGACTGTGATTGCTCATGCCGTTTGTAACAACACCGCCCTCCTGAGATGAAGACATTATTACCTCACCGCCCGGGCACATGCAAAATGTGTAGACACCTCTTCCGTTTTTGCAACGATAAGACAGCTTATATTCTGCCGGCGGAAGACCCTTAGTCTTACCATACTGAGCCTCGTCTACCATCTCCTGCGGATGCTCTATTCTCACGCCTATGGAAAAAGGCTTTGCCGACATCTCAATACCAAGCTCGTGTGCATATCTAAAGGTATCCCTTGCGCTGTGACCTATGGCAAGCACAAGCTTTTCTGTTTCCAACACATAGCTTTTGCCGCTCAAAACGTCCTGAACCTCTGCAGCTTTGATTTCACCTGAAGGAGCATCTATGCCAATAAGCTTATTTGAAAATCTAATCTCACCGCCGAGACGAATTATCTCCTCGCGAAGATTAGCAACTACATCTCTTAAGAGGTCAGTTCCTATGTGAGGCTTGTTTTTGTATAGTATTTCCTCAGGCGCTCCCGCACTGACAAATTCACTTAACACCTTGTGGATCCTAGTATCCTTGATTCCCGTCGTCAGCTTACCGTCAGAAAATGTTCCGGCACCACCTTCACCAAACTGCACGTTAGACTCAGTGTTTAAATCCCCGCCATTCCAGAATCGCTGAACATCTTCAGCGCGCTCGCTCACGCACTTACCTCTTTCGAGAACTATAGGCCTATATCCCTGCTGAGCCAGTATCAGAGCACAAAAGATTCCGCAAGGTCCAAAGCCGACAATCACAGGTCTATGCTTTAGTTCGCGCACACCGGGTACAGCAGCTTTATAGCTCATATCAGGTGCTATGGAAAGATTCTTCTTAGGATTTGGCTTTAGCGCCGGCTTCTCAAACCCCTTCCTTTGCTCAATATCAAAGTCAATCGTATAGACAAGTCTGATATCGCTCTTATCCCTAGCGTCTATCGACTCCTTTACAATTTTGTAATCCTTTATATCTATATTATTTCCGAGCTTCTTCTTGATTTTCTTTGGAAGCAGCTCCTTCGGCTCATCTAGTGCGAGCTTTATCTGGCTAATTCTGTACACTCTTAGCTCCTATCAAATTTAATTCTATTTACTTATTTATTTACTCATTTCCCATAGCTTTAGTCACAGCAAAAGTGCCTGCCGTATATCCTGTCGAAAAAGCTATTGTGAGGTTATATCCACCTGTATATCCGCTGACATCGAGAACCTCTCCGCAGGCGTAGACCCCCGGAACCAGCTTGGATTCCATGGTTTTAGGATTTATCTCCTTAATCGAAACTCCTCCTGCTGTTACAAAGGCCTTGTCTAGCGAAAGTGTTCCCTCCGACTTAAGCTCTATGCCCTTTAAAAGTACCACAAACTCCTCGAGTTTCTTCTCAGGAAGCTGCTTGAGCTTTTGACCGTCTGAAATTCCTGCAAGCTTTAGAATGTAAGCTATTAGTCTCTTTGGTATATCAGCTTTTAGGTAACTTTTCAGTTCCTTTTCTCCACTATTTCTTGTCATAGACTTTAGCTCGTCAAGGATTTCACCTTTTGATTTTTGCGGAATGAGGTCAAGGCTAAGCCTTATTGTCTCCATTTTCTCTTTTCTCATTATACTGTTTACAAAACCCGAACATCTAAGCGCAATCGGACCTGATATCCCAAAATGAGTAAAAATCAAATCACCCTCGTGACTAGCTACAACTTTATTCTTCTTGTTATACACGCTGAGTTTTACATCTTGAAGCGATATACCGCTAAGCTCGGCGAGAAAACTCCCGCAGTTTCTACATACTATGGGAACCTCTGCCGCATAGAGCGGACTTATGCTATGACCCAGCGCTTTCATCAGCACATAACCGTCTCCATTTGATCCCGTCGATGGAAAGGACTTTCCTCCACAGGCAACTATAACGCATTTCGCGTAGAATTCCTCGCCTTGCTTCGTTCTAACACCATAGGTTTTTCCTTCTCTTTGCAGAATCTCTGTTACGGCACTGCCTGTCTTTATCTTTACACCGTGCTTTTTTAACTTAGCTTCAAAGAGCTCAACTATGCTCTTTGATGAATCAGTAATTGGAAAAACTCTACCCTTATCCTCTATTTTCAGCTTTAGTCCACCGGACGAAAAGAAGTCCATTATATCCTTGTTGTCAAAGCTTGCCATACTGCTATATAGGAACTTCCCATTTACGGGAATCTGAGCAAGCAGCTCATCCCTGTTATCTGCGCTTGTTAAATTGCATCTTCCTCCGCCTGTAAGAAGAAGCTTCTTCCCGAGAGCATCATTTTTCTCAATCAAAAGAGTTCCGGCACCTAGGCGAGCTGCCGAAGCCGCCGCCATCATACCGGATGCACCCGCTCCTATTACTATTACATCAAAGCTGTTCACTTTGCTCTTATCTATCATTTTATCTCCATGTTCAATTTTTGATGAAGTATGTTATTTTTTTGTCTAATTTATGATTGAAATTTGATATCAAGGGTAGTAAAAAAATAAGCTTTTAGACACATACATCATAACTTTTTCTAATGTGATTCGCAATATGTTTTGATCTAGGAACTACTGAATTATGCACTTTATATTGTTTATTACATTCTCCAATGCAGAACGTAATATGTGATTAGTCTTTTTAATACTAGTTATAAGAAATCAGATTATTAACATCTGCCTATCACAATTGAAACTGTTTTGATAAACATTTATAATTTAATGTGTGGATTATGTATGTGATTTTTGTTCATATGATTCAAATTTTTAAATATGAAGGAGGAAATTTATGATTTCATTTATCATGGGTGTAGTACTGCTCATTGCAGGTTACTTTACCTACGGAAAGGTTGTCGAAAGACTCGTCGGACCGGACGACAGAAAGACACCTGCGTACACTAAGGAAGATGGCGTTGACTTCATACCAATGAAGCCGGGTAGATCATTCCTTATCCAGCTCCTTAACATCGCAGGATTAGGCCCAATCTTTGGTGCTCTTTCAGGTGCTCTTTGGGGACCGGTGGTATATCTTTGGATTGTACTTGGTACAATCTTCGCTGGTGGTGTTCACGATTACTTGTCGGGAATGCTTTCTGAGAGAAACAACGGTGCTTCAATATCAGAGATTGTCGGAAAGTACCTTGGACCGGTTATGAAAACTATCATGAGAGTATTCTCAGTTGTGCTTCTAGTTATGATTGGTGTTGTATTCATGGTTGGACCTGCTCAGCTTATCGCACTTCTAACACCGGATGCATTTGGAGTTCAGTTCTGGACAATTGTAGTTCTTATCTATTACTTCCTGGCAACTCTACTTCCAATCGACAAGATCATCGGTAAGATTTACCCTGTATTCGGTCTTGCTCTTATAATCATGGCTCTTGGAATCGGTGGTGCAACACTTCTACATTCAGGCGAAAGACCAATGCTTGAGCTCTGGGATCACTTTGAGAACATGTATCCTGCAAAGGAAAAGCTTCCAATTTGGCCTCTAATGTTCATCACAGTTGCTTGCGGAGCTATCTCAGGCTTCCACGCAACACAGTCGCCAATGATGGCTCGTTGTCTGACAAAAGAAAAGAACGGTCGTAAGATCTTCTACGGAGCAATGGTTGCGGAAGGTATTATCGCTCTTATCTGGGCATCTGCAGGTGTTGCATTCTACTACAACAGAGCCGGAGACGGCACAGGTCTACAAGCTCTTCTAGATATGCAGGGAGGCAACTCAAACACTGTATATCAGATGTCAAAAGCACTGCTCGGCGGTGTAGGTAGTATCCTTGCTATGGTAGGCGTTATCGCATGTCCTATCACATCAGGAGATACTGCATTCCGTTCAGCAAGACTTACAATCGCTGACTGGTTCAAGATTGATCAGCAGGATAAGAAGAAGAGACTATTATTGTCACTTCCTCTTCTACTAATAGGTTACGGAATTTCTAAGCTCAACTATGCAGTTATTTGGAGATACTTCTCATGGTCAAACCAGACACTTGCTATGATGGTTCTTTGGGCTATAGCAGTTTACCTCTGCCGTTACAGAAGCAAGATCAGCAGTTGGATGGCATCAATTCCTGCAACATATATGTCAGCTGTAACAGTCGCATATATTCTGCAGGCTAAGGAAGGTTTCAGAATCAATGCAATGGTTGCTGATATCATCGGTATAGCATTTGCGGCTGTAGTATTTGCCTTCTACATGATTAAGGTTTACACAAAGGCCGGAGATACACCACTTGTAGATACTCCACTAGAGGTTAAGTAGTAAATCCAATTAAATTACATATTGTGTAAAGCCCCGTATCATCTGATACGGGGTTTCTTTATTAAACAGCGTTTGCTCCTACCCGAAGTATAAAGCTTCTTGTGGGCTATAGGACAAAAAGTGTGTGTGACTAATCCCAGTACACCGGATAATTGCTCGAATGATGTAGCTCGCTCCATACAACTGCATCACCCCACATAGGAATAGTATCTTCTAGTTGTTTCTTGGCAGTCATCTTCTTGTAAATATCATCTATGCTCTTGTTTGTAGGCATTGTTTTTAATATCTCAGAAGCAGAAAGCGGTTTTGGTGAGTGCATATAGCACCACCAAAAAACCGCTTTAATTCTTCTCTCAACAGATAACCCCCTATGGTTATGCAGCATCTCCCTAAGACAAGCATTTACACCACCTTCAATTCGATTGTTTGTCGATGGAATTTTAAACTCAGCCCTTAATTCTTCATTAAGATACGTGAATAGAGTATTATCATTAAGTAGTCTTAGCATTGATTTTTCAGCCTTTATCAGTCTTTCATGCTTAGGTCTTATCTTTCCATTTTCATCATATGTTACTTCGCTTAAAAAACGTTTATGCTTGACAATCCAACCTGTAAAACGATCAACCCATATCTTTGAGTCTTCAATACTTTTAACATCAAACAAATCCCTTGCCAGTGCATAAAGCTCTAGCCCGGCTAAAGTATTTGGTCTACTTGTTGTATATCTTTTAACCTGTGAAAACACGTGAAATACGCATCTTTGATGCTTTGCCTTTGGCCACTTTCTCTTAAGTGCTTTTCTAAATCCTTTACCACCATCGGATACAACCACCTTAGGTTCTGCTATACGACTCATTAGAGCCTCCCAAGCTCCTGAATGCTCATATCTGCATACGTACCAACCTAATACATGTTCTTTGTCACAACATATCAAAATACACGATTTACGCGATAGATATATACCATCAAAATACAGTACATCTTTTGATTTTTCAATCTTTGGTGCCATAACCCATATATCCCAAAACTTGGAGGTTTTTCTTCTAAAAGTTCTTCCACCACCTGACATATTACTTTGTACTTCTTTACTGAATAACCAAGCCAAGAAATGCTGAAGCTGTTTAGTATCATTATCTATCTTTGGCGTAAACGCTAACTTACAAGACTTACAAAACCACCTTTGAGAGCCAGATTTTATCTTACCGTGTTTTATACATTTGCAATTACAAATTGGACAATTTACCTGCTTCATAATATATTCCTCCAAGAACACTAATTCTAAGGAAGATATACCACGTTTTATCATTGAAATTCCAATATTTTAAAGAGTTTTCACACACACTTTTTGTCCACCCTCAATCTTCTTTCAAAAAAGATTAAACCGACATAACTATTGAAATATCAACTGTTATGTCGGTTTTTACACACACTTTTTGTCCTATAGCCCCTTCTTGTACACGCAAAATAACAGCTCCGGCGATGTGCCAAAAGCTGCTACCTATATTTCACATATTCTATCTAAACTTATCTATGCTTTCGCTCCTCTGAGCTTACGCTTTTTAATCGCAACACTGTGGAAGCTATCTGCCTCATAAGTCAGTTCCTTTGCGACAACTCCAAGAATTTCATCTAGTTTTTCTACATCTTCTTCCGAGAATCTCTCTTTGATTCGATCACATACAATTCCGATATAGTCGTAGACCATACCGTAGTTTTTGGTGTACTTTTCGGTCGCCTCGAGGTAGTACTCCCTGCGATCGGTTTCACCGCGTTTCTTGTTAATATATCCCTTTTTGATAAGGCAGTTTACTCTGTATGTCGCATTTGGTGAAGACATGTGTGCCGCATCGGCAAATGCATTTACTGTTGGCTCTTTTAGGGCTGTGATTATCTCCATGCAGATGACTTCAAATGCAGAAAGCGCATCTTCATCGCCATCATTAAATGCCTTATCGTACAAAAGCAGTTTGAATTTGTCATAAACATGCGAAAAATTTTCTTTCAGCATAAATCTCTCCCATCATCCTATTGCGAATGAAATCTCCCCACTGCAAGCCACTTCACCATCTACTGCCGCAACTACATTCCCGAAGCCAACATTACCACGGCTCTTTATGATTTCGCACTCGAGAGTCAAAACATCCCCCGGAACTACCTGTCTCTTAAAGCGACAGTTTTTGACACCACCGAAGAAAGCCAGCTTTCCTTTGTTCTCCTCGGCGCAAAGAAGTGCACAAGCACCGGTCTGAGCCAGAGCCTCCAGAATTAAAACCCCGGGCATGACAGCCTTCTGCGGAAAATGTCCCATGAAGTGCATCTCGTTCTGAGATACACACTTTATTCCCTTGGCAAACTTACCCGGCTCCATATCCGTAATCCTGTCGACAAGAAGGAAGGGATATCTGTGAGGAAGAATTTCTTTTATCTGTTCTGAATTAAGAATCATCTCAATCTCCTTTATTCTACACTAAACTCTTTTGAAAATCAAAGATGCATTATGTCCACCAAATCCTAGTGAGTTTGACATAGCATATTCGCTGTCAAAATCCACTCCTTCGTTAGGACAAATTTTGAGATCGCAATCCTCGTCTGGAACCTTGTATCCTACTGTTGGAGGAGCAAACTGTTCCTCCAGTGCCTTAATTGTCATTACAGCCTCAATAGCTCCACTCGCACCCAGAAGATGACCGGTCATCGACTTTGTTGATGAAATCAAAAGCTCCTTGCTGTGTTCACCAAAGGCAAGTTTTACAGCCTTGGTCTCACCCTTATCGTTTAGTGGTGTTCCCGTTCCGTGAGCGTTTATATATCCAATCTCACAAGGATCTATGCCTGCATCTCTAATAGCCAAGGTCATGCAAGCAGCAGCTCCGCTACCATCTTCCAAAGGTGCGGTCATGTGGTTTGCATCGCAGCTGGCGCCGTATCCGACAACTTCACCTAAGATCTTGGCCCCTCTTTTAACCGCATGATCATATTCCTCGAGAATTAATATTCCACTTCCCTCACCCATGACAAATCCGTTTCTCTCCTTATCAAAGGGAATAGACGCACGAGTAGGATCATCTGAGTCAGAAAGTGCCTTCATGGAAGAAAAACCACCGATGCCCAGCTCACATATGCAACTTTCAGCGCCGCCGCAAGCCATCACATCAGAGTATCCGTCTCTGATATAATGGAAGGCTGCTCCGATTGAGTCTGAAGCTGATGCACATGCCGTAACAACACAAGTACAGCTTCCCTTAAATCCCAGTTTGATCGCTATCATTCCGGCAGCCATGTTAGTAATGCTGGATGGAACAAACAGCGGTGAAACCCTATCGTAGCCGTGCTTATCTCCTCTTAGGCATTCGCGCTGGATTACCGGAAGTCCGCCGATTCCACTGGCAACGTTTACGCCACATCTAAGTGCATCCTCTTTTGATATATCAAGGCCGCTCTGCTTAAAAGCTTCCTCTGCCGCATAAAGAGCAAACTGCGTGAACCTTGCAGTTCTTCTCGCTTCCATCTTATCCATGATTTCACAAGGGTCAAAGCCTTTGACCTCTCCTGCAATTTTTACCTTTGATTCTTCAGTGTCAAACTGAGTTATGAAATCTATACCAAGCTTTCCGACCTTAGCGTTTTCCCACATATTTGAGCTTCCGATTCCTATAGGGGAAACTGCTCCGATACCTGTAACAACAACTCTTCTCTTCATAAATTCCTCCTACATAGCCATTCCGCCATCGACCTTGAGAACCTCTCCTGTAATGTATCCTGACTCTTCAGTCGTCAAAAATAGAATTGCACTTGCAACATCTGCCGTGGTTCCGGCTCTTCCCATTGGAATATTGCTCTTTAGCTTTTCGGCAGCCTCCTCAGGTATAGCATCTGTCATAGCAGTGCTTATAAATCCCGGTGCAACAGCGTTTACAGTAACGCCTCTGCCTGCCAGCTCTCTTGCAAAGCTCTTTGTCATGCCGATGATTCCGGCCTTTGCTGCGGCATAGTTTACCTGACCTGCGTTTCCAACAATTCCTGTAACAGATGATATGTTTACAATTCTTCCATATCTCTTTCTCATCATCACAGAAGCTGCCGCTTTAATCATATAGAAAGGTCCGTATAGATTTGTCTTTACGACGCTATCAAAGTCATCTGAACTCATTCTCACACCAAGTCCATCCCTTGTGATACCGGCGTTATTTACAAGAATATCAAGTCTTCCCAGCTCGCTTATAGCAAGATCTACTATTGCCTTGCACTCCTCTTCGCTCGAGACATCCCCCTTTGCCAGGACAGCCTTAGCTCCTGCCTCCTCGCAAAGTTTCTTTGTCTCTAAAGCAGCATCCTCGCTCCTGCTGTAGTTGATTACAACATCAACTCCGCTTTGTGCCAGCTTTACCGCAGCCTCTCTTCCGATACCTCTTCCGGCACCTGTAACTATTGCAACTCTATTTCCCATATCGATTACCTTCCTAACTCTTCAATAGCCTGGCGAAGCTCATCAGATGTAGTAATGCTAGTTGTCTTCACCGAGCGATCCACTTTCTTAACAAAACCGGAAAGGGCATTTCCCGGACCTATTTCAACGAAGTTTGTAACACCCAGCTCTATGAGCTTTCTAATGATTTTTTCCATCAAAACACCTGACTGTACCTGCATTGATAGAAGCTCTGAGACTGATTCATCAGCTTGTTTTACATCTCCTGTGTAGTTGAACAAAACAGGAAACTCCCCTTCGCCCGAATTAAATTCCTTGGTCTTCTCAATAAGCGCATCTCCAACCGGTTTCATATATGAAGTGTGAAAAGGCCCTGAAACCGAAAGCGGCATCACCCTTCTTGCACCCTTTCCCATAGCGAGCTCAGATGCCTTGGCTACTGCTGAAGCCTCACCGGAAATTACAATCTGTCCGGGACAGTTGACATTTGTTATCTCTGCCTTTTTATCCCCATTTGATGCCTCTTTGCAGCACTCAGCAAGTGGCTCCTGCTCTAGTCCAAGAACAGCGGCCATGCTTGAATCTACGTCCTTTGATGCCTTTACCATCTCGTTTGCTCTAAACTGAACGAGCTTTAGCGCATCCTCGTATTCAAAAACTCCTGCACTGCATAGAGCCGTGTATTCGCCGAGGCTTAAGCCCGCTGCAAAATCAGGTTTGATTCCGTTCTCCTTTAGTACGCTGTATATTCCCATACCGAAAGCTAAGAGAATAACCTGCGTGTTTTGGGTCTGAGAAAGTTCCTCCATGCTTCCATCAAATGCGATGCGCCTCTGCTCAGCTGACAGTTTGTCAAAGCATTTTTTAAATCCTTCAAATTCAGCGTACAGATCTTTTCCCATCCCGGGCTTTTGACTTCCCTGTCCGGCAAATAAAAAAGCTGTTTTCATTTCATTCTCCTCGCTTTAAATTTATTCAAAGCCCTCTGACAGTTCATCCATAAGGTCTTTGACACTAACTATTTTATCTATCCTTCCGCAGTTTTCACCGCTGAAGAATAGTCCGTTTTCTTCATCTCCGTTAAATCCTGCTATCAAAGCCTCACTTATGCAATACGGTGTCGTCTTTGGGTCACATGTGCTTATGCAGTTTATGCAGCGGCTTGGTGCCTTTCTGCCTTCTCTTTCGACCTGCTCGTGAAGTGCCGATTTAAGCGCCCTTCCCGGAAGTCCCACAGGACTTTGTATTATCATTAGGTCTTCACTTACAGCCTTTATAATCTTATTTTTGAATCCCTGACTTGCATCGCACTCATCGCAGGCGATGAACCTCGTACCTATCTGAACACCATAGGCACCGCACTTAAGTAGCTTTTTGATGTCATCTGCATCAAAGATACCTCCTGCAGCAAAGACAGGTATATCTCCACAGACTTTTACAACATCTGAAACTATCTCGGTCAGAGGCTTGTAGCTTTCCTCAAGCAATTCCTCCTTCTTAAAACCTAGATGTCCGCCTGCACCTGAGCCCTCAACAACTATGAAGTCAGGCCTTCTCTCACATTTTTTATTCCAGTTTCTCATGATCAAAGCTGCCGCCTTGGCACTCGAGACAATAGGAGCTATTAGGACATCTTTGCCATCAACCAGTTCGGGTAGGGCAAGGGGGAGCCCTGCACCCGATATGATAGCATCTATTCCTTCCATAACAGCAGCCTCGATACATTCCCCGTAGTCAGTAGTTACGGTCATGGCATTTATGGCAATCATTCCCCTGCCATTAGCAATTTCCTTAGCGATTTGTATCTCTTTTCTAAGGGCGCGTATATCAGCCTCTACGTGATTCTGATAAAAATCCTCCTCACGAAAGCCGATTAAAGCAGTTGAAATCACTCCCATTCCACCGCAAGCTGCGACGCTTCCGGCAAGCCTTCCCATGGATATACCGACTCCCATTCCGCCCTGAATAACCGGAATTTTGAGCTTGTCCCCAAAGACCTTGGTGGACGCTCTATTTACAAAATTCATTTTTACAGTCCTCATATTCTCTCATCATCTGCTCGAATATACTGCGAAGGGGTTTCACTTCCTTGACGAGTGCCGAAGCCTGACCGGCCATAAGCGATCCTCTCTTAATATCGCCATCGCGGACTGCCCTTCTTAGTGCTCCGAGCGTGTATTTTTCGAGTTCCATAAGGTCTGCTCCCGCCTTCTCGTGTTCGAGATACTCCTGAGCCATAGGATTTTTGATGACTCTCACAGGCGCGCCGGAGTTTCTTCCCGTAACGATAGTGCTTCTATCCTTAGCCTTGATAACTGCATCCTTATAGTTTTGATGGATAGGACACTCCTCGCTTGCAAGCAGTACAGTGCCGACCTGAATTCCCGTAGCTCCCAGAATCTCGGCAGCAGCTATCTGGCGTCCACAGGCAATACCTCCGGCAGCAACAACGGGAACGCTTACGGCATCTGCTATCTGCGGAACTAAAACCATGGTCGTGATTTCACCGATGTGACCACCGCTCTCGCATCCTTCAGCTATCATTCCGTCAGCACCCATAGACTCTAATCTCTTAGCAAGTGCAACAGATGAAACAACAGGAAACACCTTAATACCCTTGCTCTTCCATAGTTCAATGTATTTGCCGGGATTTCCCGCACCGGTGGTCACGAGAGATGCACCTGAGCCTGCAATGACATCTGCCATTCTCTCAACATCGGGATTCATCATCATTAGATTGATGCCAAAGGGCCTCTCTGTCTTTGCTCTAACAGCATCAATTTCCGCATTAAGCATTTCAGCATTCATAGCCCCTGTACCGATGATTCCCATAGCACCCGCATTTGATACATCAGCTGCAAACGAGCCTGTAGCAACCTGTGCCATACCTCCCTGAAAAATAGGAAATTCTATATTAAAAATTTTATTTAAGTACATATTCAATCCCCATTATGCCCTAAAAAGCATTCCTCCATAAGTTAGTCCGGCGCCAAAACCTACGCTTACCGCCAACATCCCGGGCTTAAGAATACCCTTATCCTTCATATCAGCCATAGCTATAGCTACGCTGGCTGCCGACGTGTTTCCATACTCCTCTATATTCATGAAGCACTTTTCCAAAGGAATACCCAGCTTTGAGGCAATGCTCCTGATAATGCGCTTATTCGCTTGGTGGAATATGTAGTAATCGACATCTTCTTTGTGCACACCGTTTTGATCAAGGAGCTCCTGAGTTACCTCTGGAATCTTGTTTACAGCAAATCTGTAGACCTCTTGTCCTTGCATGCTGATTCTCTGCTCAAATCTCTCGCAGTATAGAACCTCTGAATTTGTTAAAGTTCCCTCAAGATGTGAGAAGAATCCATCCTCTCTCAAGCTACATACAGCAGCTCCGGCGCCGTCTCCGAAAAGCACATCAGAGCTTCTGTCCTTCATGCTCATAAAACTGCTTATCTTCTCACTTCCGACCAGCAAAATGTTCCGGTAACTACCGCTATAAAGAAGTGCATTTGATATGATTGCCCCATATATGAAACCTGAACAAGCACCGTTTACATCTGTAGCGAGCACGTCCTCTCTAAGACCGAGCATGCCGCAAAGCTCTGTAGCAACCCCCGGAGTCGCCTTGTCTGCTGTAAATGTACACACAATAACCGCATCTATATCACTAGCCGAAAGACCTGATTCCTCTATAGCCCTAATTGATGCCTTACAGGCTATATCTGCATTGCTTTCGTCATCTGCAAACCATCTGCTCTCGATGCCGCTCTTTTCTCTGATCCACTCATCACTGGTATCCATAATCTTAGCCAGGTCGTCATTTAGAACCTTTCTCTTGCCGTGAGCAAGACCGGTTCCTATAAATTTCATGGCAAGCTTTTCCTTCATCATCCTAAATAAGTTCCTTTCCGACCTTACGCAACCTGCGGTATCTCTGCTTTACGATGTCCTCACCGCTTAGCTTCATCAGTCTTCCCAGATTTTCTGCTATAGCTGCATCAAGTCTCTTGAAGACCGGTTCACTCTTTTCGTGAGCACCTTCACCGTCCTCTTTAATAACGCAGTCACAGATACCCATCTCCTTTAGCTCGGCTGCAGTCATTTTCATATTCTCACAGGCTTCCTTCCACCTTGAAGAATCCTTGTATAGAATAGAAGCAAAACCCTCGGGTGAAAGAATTGAAAATACGCTGTTTTCCAGCATGATCATGCAGTCTCCGAAGCCTATCGCAAGCGCGCCGCCACTTCCGCCTTCACCGACGAATACGTTTACAACCGGTACTCTCAGCCTGCTAAGTGTAAGTAAGCAATGAGCTATCGCACTGCCCTGACCGTTTTCCTCAGCCTCTTTTCCCGGATATGCTCCCGGAGTATCGACAAAGGTGATTATAGGAAGTCCAAACCTGTCAGCATGCTTCATGAGCCTTTCCGCCTTTCGATAGCCTTCAGGATTCGGCATACCGAATCTGTGACTTATTTTTTCATCAAGACTCTTTCCGCGCTCCTGTGCTATGACAACAACGGAAATTCCATGAAATCTTCCGACACCGCAGACAATAGAGACATCCTCAGCATGGAGTCTGTCTCCACCAAACTCGCAGAAGTCGGAAATCAGTCTATCAATATAATCCCTGCCGGTAGGCCTAGCTTCGTTTCTCGCTATCAAAACACGCTCATCGGCACTGCGGCTCACAAGTTCCTCTTCAATATTTCCTGCAAGCTCGTTTTTATCCGAAGCAAGCTGGATTCTCTTCCCCTTTTGGTGAAGAGAAATTAGTCTCGTAATATAACCCTTCATTTCCGCCCTTGGAACAACCCCGTCCAAGAGACCGTGCTCGTAGAGGAACTCCGCGCTCTGAAAGCCCTCAGGAAGCTTTTCACCGATAGTTTGACTGATAACTCTAGGGCCCGCAAAGCCGATGAGCGCCCCCGGCTCCGCAATCTGAACATCGCCGAGGGAAGCAAAGCTCGCCGTGACACCACCTGTAGTCGGATTAGTCATAACCGAAATAAATAGGCCTCCCGTCTCGCGCAGCTTACCGATAGCGGCTGAGGTCTTTGCCATCTGCATCAGAGACAACATTCCCTCCTGCATTCTCGCACCTCCTGAGGCCGAAAAGATGACCAGCGGAAGCTTTTTCTTGGTCGCATACTCTACTGCTCTGGTAATCTTCTCTCCTACCGCCATACCCATGCTGGCCATCATAAATCTGGAATCCATGACGCAGATAACGGCTTTATATCCGCCTATTCTGCAGGTTCCGGTGACCACAGCCTCCGGCATATCAGTCTTCTTTTCCATATCTGAAAGCTTTTTATCATATTCAGGAAAATCGAGCGGATTATACCCCTTTATCCATCTTCCGAACTCTCTAAAGCTGTCCTCATCGCATACATACTTGATGCGCACTCTGGCTGCAATATTCTTGTACTTACCGCACTTTGGACATACGTATTGGTGTTTTCTCCACTCGTTCTTTAGCGCCTGAAATCCGCAGCCCTTGCAATCAATTATTTCGTTTTCACTGCGCATCTCCTCAAGCATCGCTGATGATTTGCTGATTTTCTTCACAAATCTAAGCAGCTTTATCTTGTCGCCTAAAATCTTTTCCATTATATTTCTCTATATTCCTCTTATATCAGTTGCAGTCCTCAAAAGCTCCAGAAGTGAGTCCTGCTCTTTTTCAATAAATGAAGTGTTATAATTTCCTCTAAGAAATATTCGATTAAATAAAATCAGATACTGAAGCAATAGCGTCGTATCTATCCCCTCGATTATGGTCTCCTCAAGAGCCCTTCTCATCCTTCTCACCGCCTCGACTCTAGTGTCACCGTAGACGATAATCTTAGCTGCCATCGAATCATAATATGGACTGATATCGCATCCGCTATAAAGCGCACTCTCGACTCTAACACCATTTCCACCCGGAAAGTGAACCATATTCACATGTCCCGGTGAAGCGGCAAAATCTCTAATAGGATTCTCAGCACATATTCTGCACTCAATCGCATGGCCTTTAATCTGCACATCGCTCTGTTTTATATCAAGTGGCAAGCCTGAAGCGATTCTAATCTGCTGAGCTACTATGTTAACTCCTGTAACCATTTCTGTTACGGGATGCTCAACCTGAATTCTCGTGTTCATCTCGATAAAGTAAAACTTGTTTTCAGCATCGAGCACAAATTCAACAGTACCTGCTCCCTCATATTTACAAGCTTTGGCAGCTTTAACTGCCGCTGTGCACATATTCTCTCTAAGTTCATGGTCAAAAGCAAATGCCGGAGCCTCCTCCAGCATCTTCTGGTTCTTCCTCTGTATAGAGCAGTTTCTCTCGCCTAGGTGAATCGTGTTTCCAAAGGAATCTGAAAGTATCTGTACCTCTATGTGCTTAGGGCTTAAAATCAGCTTTTCTATATATACTGTATCATCGCCGAATGCAGCTCTTGCCTCCGCTCTCGCATCATCAAAGGCTCTCTCTATGTCATCAAGTGAATTTGCCCTTCGCATACCTCTTCCGCCACCACCTGCGGAAGCTTTAATCAAAATAGGAAATCCAATCTTCTCAGCTATGCTCTTTGCTGTATCGATATCCGAAACTGCACCGTCTGAACCCGGAACAGTAGGCACGCCGGCTTTCATCATCAGTTCACGCGCCGCAGACTTGTTTCCCATCTGCTCAATAATCTTTGATGAAGGACCGATAAACTTAATATCATTTTCCTCGCAAAGCGCAGCAAAACTTGGGTTTTCCGATAGAAAGCCGAAGCCCGGATGGACTGCATCACAGCCTGTTCCGAGCGCCGCCTCTATGATATTATCCATGTTTAAATAGCTTTCCGATGGCGGTGCAGCACCTACGCAAACAGATTCATTTGCGAGCAGGACATGTAGCGAATCCTTGTCAGCTGATGAATATATCGCCACCGTTTCTATATTTTTGTCCAAGCACTCTCTGATTATCCTCAGAGCAATCTCTCCTCTGTTTGCAACCAGGACACGCTTCAGCATCTCTCTACCTCGTAAATATTTTGATCAAACTCAACCATATCGCCATCGTTTTGCAGTATGTTCTTTACCACCAGATTGTAAGGCGCTTTGAGTTCATTCATCATCTTCATAGCCTCGATTATGCACATAGTTTCGCCCTCCTTGACCTTGCTGCCCACCTTGACAAATGGCTTGCTCTCCGGGTTTGGCGCAAGATAAAGGGTTCCGACAAGTAGGCTTTTGATGTATTCCTTGCTGCTCTCATCTTCCTCAGTCTTTGATTCCGTCTTTACTGCCTTGCTCACCGCATTAGGCCGACTAGGTACAGCCTCGCACATATCAGAGCTTGTATCTGCACAAGTTTTCTTAAGCTTAAGCTTAAGTCCGTCCGCTTCAAACTCCATCTCCGAAAGGCCTGAGGTCTCGAATATCTCTATTAATTCCTTGACCCTTTTCTTAACTTCCATGATTAAGCCTTATACTGATCAACGCACTTAACTACGTCTTCCACTGTCTTTAGCTGCTTTAGTACATCATCAGGTAGCTTGATATCGAACTCCTCCTCAAGGGTCATAACCAGCTCAACTGCATCCAGTGAGTCAATTTTTAAATCCTCTGCCAGATTTGATTCCATCTTGATTTTTTCCTCATCAACGCTAAGTGTTTCAACGATCAGTTCCTTTACCTTATCAAAAGTCATTATAAATACCTCTCTCTTCTTTAATAATCAAAATTAGACCATTGTTTTTTCCACTCACGTGGAAGCTTGAAGTACGTAAAAAATTTTATCTAAAAGAATTTAGTTAAAATATTTTATATAATTCTTTATAAGAATACCACTTTGACATATACATGTCAAATATTTTTTCTTTATATTTTCGATTACGCAAAGAATATCTTAAAAGCCTACTCTTATCATTTCCTCACCGCGCCGGTGTAAGAAAGGTAAAATAGCTGTACCTTTATTTTTTTATCTAAACAAAAAAACTTCTAGCTATTGGTATTTAGCTAGAAACTCTTTTAGTTTTTAGATAGGTTATTATGCCTATTCATTAAGTTTTATGTGGTTGTGAATTCTTTATATATTTTGTTCACTCATATAGAGCTCAATTTCATCTGAATTAAGCCTGCGAACTTGAGTGTTTGGATATTCTATATATTTGCCAATTGTAAAAACAGGTTTCATCAGTTTACATTTTTTATCATTATTCTTCTTCAGATAAACAGATAGCTCATCTTTATCAGAGAAGATTTTATAGGAAACTCTGCCTTTGCTGTTTTCTATTTCGTAGATACCACAGGCTTTTTTCGTCGTATAATCGGCAGTCCTCAGATAAAGCTTTGCAATATCCCGTGTTTTGAACGGAAAATTCCATCTCTGTAATCCACGCTTAGGATCTTTCTCTATGCAGATGCAGCGCCCACAAGTTCCACAAATATATTGTTTATGATTGCTTAGACATTCCAGTGGATTTAACAATGGAGTTTTCCTGCTCTCTTCACAGTAACATTCTATACACATTATAATTCACCTATTCTTCTGTCTTCTGCTAACATGCAGAAATTCATCCTTCTTTTACTCAAGCCACTGTATAAATGCTTTTTTATCCTCGCTGTTATAGCCGGCATTCTTATAAAAAGCCAATGTCTTTTCTTCCTTTGTTCCCGTCAAAAGCATCATTTTGTAACAGTTGTTCTCAATTGCTATATTTCTCGCATAATCAAGGCATTGCCTTGCATATCCTTTTCCACGATACTTTTCACTTGTAACAACGTTTTCAATAAATGCATAATGTCTTACATTCCTGGTAAGATTAGGAATTATAACACAAACACAGGATGAGACTATCTCACCATTTATCTCATTGACAATGATATGATGGTTATCATCTTCAATAATCGTTTTCCATGTATTGTCCAGATAAACAGAGTTATTAGGAATACTATCCTCATGAAGAAACAGATATAAACTCAACAATTCATGTAAATCTTCTTTTAACACTTCTCTTAACATAATAAATCACCCATATAACTTTGCCATCATATATTCGTCAACAAATTCACCATCGACCAACATGGTTTTCCTTTTGATTCCCTCAATAGAAAATCCCTGTTTCTCATAAAGATTTATAGCAGGTGTATTTGATACTTCTACTGTCAGTTCAAGTCTTTTAAGCTGATTTTTTCTTGCCCATTCGTCAAGTTTATCAAAGAGCTTTGATCCAATCCCTTGTCTTTGAAAGGCTTGCCTTATTCCAATAACAATATATGCGGAGTGCCTGATTCTCCTAAAACTTCCTCTTTTCGCCGACAAAAAACCTACAATTTCATGTTCACTAAAAGCCCCTATAAATAAATCATCCTTGTTTGACAGATAGCTTGCTATTAGGTTTTTATCATACTGCCTTTCATCAGGTTCAAACATCATAAACTTTGTTTCCTGGTCTATCTTCTTCAGACATTCAAAGTACATCCTTACTTCGCCTTTGTCTATTTCTCTTATCTTCATAGCTCAACCTTATAAAAATATGTATTCTCCTGACCACCATTTTTTACTAAAATAAACTATAATTTTAAATGTATCATCTTGACCATATTCATAAAATCCGATACATACATACTGATTTTTGTTATGAGCTTAAGCCCTTCCTTATTTATATACTTATAGTACTCTTCCTCAGCGAGCACATGCACGAAGCCGCCTGTCTTTGATGCCAATTCGTCAGCAGAATCCACATAGAAGAACATCTTTGCATCCTCATGTCCGACTTTCTTCATCCATTTCTTCTGCATCATACGCATTCCTCTTCTGTTAACCGTATCAAATACAAGTTCAATATTTCCATATGAATGCAGCAACTTCATTAACGAAATCACTTTTTCCTCTTCAAAGTAATAGAAGAGTCCGCTTGCTATAACGAGTATGGTAATGTCTCCACTCTCTTCACGAATCTTTTTAATCCATACATCGGAAAATGCATCCTCGTCAATATAAACCTCTCTTGATGATTCAGGCAATAGAGTTCTTCTGTACTCGATTACATCCGGAAGATCTATAGAATACCATTTGGTTTTCCCATCATCATTTCGATTGAAGGTCGTCTCAAGTCCGCACCCCAATTGAACAATCGCTCCGCTTGAATTTCGCTTGAGGAAATCCTTGATATATCTATCAATATTTGCACTGCGCGATGCCGAGGCAAGATATGTGTACTGATTTTGCGTATTATCGTGCACAACATCCTTTGGGAGCTGTTCTTTAAGTTCAAGCGCTCTTTTATCATAAAGTATCTTTGGAAAATTTTCGCTCGCGTAAATTCTACCAAGCATAGGCACAAACAATGTGCTCTCTATTGTTCCTAATTTTGTCATTATGCTACTCCTTTTAAATCGCCAAGGATTGTCCTAAAAAATGAATACTTCTTGCTATATCACTGTATTCACAGCAACCAAGCTACACCACTCACCGAGCTCAGTTCTTTCGACTATTTCAAATCCACATTCCTTCATACAGTTTTCTACCGCCTCAGACTTTTCTGTTAGTATGCCCGATGTTATGAATATCCCCTTTTCCCCCAGATGTCTTGTTACATCCTTTGATAGTCTCATAACAATATCTGCCAGTAGATTTGCTACTACAATATCTGCTTTATAATCAACTCCTACTGTTAAGTCGCCGATTATAGCTTTAGCTTTATCAGATACCTTGTTTAGCTCGTAGTTTTCATTTGATACTCTGACTGCATCCTCATCAATATCTATTCCAAGAACATCAGATGCTCCCAGCTTTGCCGCGGCTATGGAGAGAATTCCCGAACCACTCCCTACATCCAATACCTTAAATTCGTCCTGCATGTACTTTTCTATCATTCTTATACAGAGCATTGTCGTCTCATGCGTTCCCGTTCCGAAGGCCATGCCCGGATCTATCTCTATGACATTATCTCCCTCGCTAGGTTCATACTCGCACCATGTGGGTTTTACTACTATTGTATTAGAGAGCTTTGTCGGCTTAAAGTACTCTTTCCACTTATCTCGCCATAGAACATCATCTTCTACCTTGGCACTAACCGACAGCTCTCCTAGGTCCGCATCAATTCCGTAGAACCCTTCGGAGGCGGATTTAGCCAGATTCTCTATAGCTTGTCTTACATCATTTGCTCTGCCATGACCTTCCTCATCGTCTGAAAAGAAAACAGTAACCGCAGGCTCAATCATGCTCACATCCGGTATCTGACTCTCATCATACCACTCGCTTGGCCCCGGTGAGGCTATCATAGCGAGAATTTCATCCGGATCATCTATCATCGCATCGTTTATTCCTATGTTCATAAGTGTAGCGATGACCGGGTCAATCCCACCCTTGCTCGTCTTAATCTTTACCTCTATATATTTCATGCTTATAGCTCCTTTGGGCTCAAAAAATAAAATAGCCTCGCTTAAAATATATCATTTGCGAAGCTAATTAGCAATAATTGTGGTCTTTCCCTTTTGATGTAAATCTCGAGAAATGTCTTATAGCGACATCTTTGAAACCACCTTCTTAAGCTGGAGTGCTACCGTAGCAACTATGAAGCATTTGACAATGTCGATAGGCATCTGAATCGAAACTGATGAGAGAAGAAGTACCGAGATAGCCTTGTCTGTTTTGATGTAGCAGAGCATGATGATCAGCTTGTATGCGATTCCTATGGCATAAATCAGTACAAAGCCGACCATCGATGCGAAGAAGTATCTCTTCATGCTAGGTGTTCCTCTCTCTGAGATGTATCCGATTGCATATGATGCAAAGATGAAGGAGATGATATATCCAAATGTCGGCATGAGCACATAGTTAAAGCCTCCGCCGCCGGCGAAAACCGGAACTCCGCATATTCCGAGAACCAGATATATTGTAAGGGAAAGTGCACCTAGCTTGCTACCTAGTACAAAGCCTGAAAGGATAACAAAGAAGAGTTGCATGGTTATATAGTCCATGAAGGGCATGGGGATCTTAATGAAAGCACCGACTGATACCAGCGCTGTAAATAGAGCTACCATTGCTAATCTGCCTGTCTTGTTTTGAATTTTGTCCGTAATCATAATAATAACCTCCGTAGTAAATTACGAAGGTTATTATATCATTATGGATTTCGTTAGTAAACTATTTTATAGCTTGGTTTACAATATATCGTATACAGTTGAAAACAGTTTCATAAACCATGTCAACAGCTTATTTATTAAAAACCAAAGATTTCTTTTACCTTTTGTGCAAAGCCGTTTTTCTTTTGGTAGCAACTTTTATCCAGAGCTGCATCCATATCTTCTATGGCTTTGCGTTGCTTTGCACTAAGCTTCGTTGGAACCTCTAGCTGCACCTTTACATAAAGTGCACCCATCCTGCCGTTTCTAACATTCTTAACTCCCTTACCTTTGAGCCTGAAAACAGTCTCCGGCTGTGTTCCTGCCGGAATCTTATACGAAACCTTGCCGTCAAGCGTTGGCACCGTAATCTCATCTCCAAGCGTTGCCTGAACAAAAGTAATCGGCATATCCAGGTATAAATCATCTCCAACACGCTTAAAAAGCTTGTGTGGTTTTACATCCAGCACGATGTATAAATCTCCTGCAGGACCGCCGTTCACTCCCGGCTCGCCCTGTCCTCTTAGTGGAATTACCGTATCGGTATCTACACCCGCCGGAATCTTAACATCTATTGTTATCGTCTTACGAACGCTTCCCGTTCCGTTACAATCAGGGCATGGAGTATCTATCTTATATCCTGTACCACTACATTCAGGGCATGTGCTCTGGCTGTGAAACTGTCCAAAAGGTGTTCTCTGGACACTGTCTACGATGCCCTTTCCGTTACACCTTGAGCATGTGTGCTTCTCAGTTCCTGGTGCATTACCCTCACCACCACATGTATCGCACTTAACCATCTTGGTAAGTCTTATCTTCTTATTTGTACCGAAGGCAGCTTCGTTAAACTCAATTGTAACGCGCTTCTGAAGATCTCTTCCCTTCTGAGGTCCGTTTCTTCTTCCTCCGAAGCCTCCGCCACTAAATCCACCGCTAAACATACCACCAAACATATCAAAGATATCCTCAAATCCGGCGCCGGAGAATCCTCCTTGACCAAAGCCGGCATTCGGATCTACACCTGCATGTCCGAAACGGTCGTACTTTTCTTTCTTATCAGCATCTGAAAGAACGGCATATGCCTCGTTTATCTCCTTGAATTTCTCTTCTGCAGCCTTATCGCCGGGATTTCTATCAGGATGATACTTCATTGCCAGCTTTCGGAATGCTTTTTTTATCTCATCTTCTGAGGCACCTTTCTTTAGCCCCAGAACCTCATAGTAATCTCTCTTTTCTGCCATATTCTCACCTTTACTAACCGCAAACGAGGATTTGCCCTGAGGCAAATCCTCTTGCGAGTTAAGCTAAATCTTTCCTTTATTTATTCTCATCATCTACAACAGTGTAATCCGCATCAACTACATTGTCGTTTGCTTTGCTTCCTGCATCTGCACCTGCACTCTGGTCTGCTCCGCCCATGCCTGACATATCAGGACCTGCTTCAGCACCGCTCTGCTGATACAGCTTTGTAGATACCTCTGTAAACTTAGCTGAAAGTGCTTCCGACTTAGCCTTGATATCTTCTTCGTTGTTAGCCTCAAGAGCTTTCTTTAACTCCTCAGTAGCTTCCTTGATAGCAGTCTCATCCTCTACAGAAATCTTTCCTTCCAGATCCTTAAGAGTCTTCTCTGTCTGATATACAAGCGCTTCAGCCTGATTTCTATTCTCTATAGCTTCCTTCTTCTTCTTATCCTCAGCTGCATAAGCTTCAGCTTCTCTTACCTTAGCTTGGATTTCTTCCTCTGAAAGCTTTGTTGATGATGTGATTGTAATTTTCTGCTCCTTACCTGTTCCAAGGTCCTTAGCACTTACATTTACAATACCGTTAGCATCGATATCAAATGTAACTTCAATCTGTGGAATTCCACGTGGAGCCGGAGCGATTCCTGTGAGCTGGAATTTTCCAAGGGAGATATTATCATTTGCCATCTCTCTTTCACCCTGCATTACGTGAATGTCTACAGCAGTCTGGTTATCTGCAGCTGTCGAGAATACCTGGCTCTTCTTTGTTGGAATTGTTGTATTTCTCTCAATAAGTTTTGTTGCAACTCCGCCTAAAGTTTCGATTGAAAGTGAAAGTGGTGTTACATCCAGCAGAAGAACGTCATTAACCTCTCCTGTCAAAACACCGGCCTGAATTGCAGCACCGATTGCTACGCACTCATCAGGGTTAATTCCCTTGAATGGATCCTTACCTGTAACTTTCTTTACAGCTTCCTGTACAGCAGGTATTCTTGTTGAACCGCCTACGAGGATTACCTTTTCGATATCGCTATTTGTGACACCGGCATCTTTCATAGCTTTCTTCATAGGTGCAACGGATTTCTCAACCAGATCTGCAGTAAGCTGCTCAAACTTAGCTCTTGATAGATCCATATTTAGGTGAAGTGGTCCATCAGCTGTAACTGTGATAAATGGAAGGTTTATATTCGTTGTCTGAGCACTTGAAAGTTCCTTCTTTGCTTTCTCAGCTGCTTCCTTAAGCCTCTGTAGAGCCATCTTGTCTGCTCTTAGGTCAACTCCGTTCTCCTGTGCGAATGTATCTGCAAGATATGTAACCACCTTGTTATCAAAGTCGTCACCACCGAGCATTGTATCACCGTTTGTTGCGAGAACTTCGAATACTCCGTCGCCAAGCTCAAGGATGGATACATCGAATGTACCACCACCCAGATCATATACTAGAATCTTGTGTGTTCCTTCTTCCTTATCCAAACCATATGCTAGTGAAGCTGCTGTCGGCTCATTTATGATTCTCTTTACATCAAGACCTGCAATCTTACCGGCATCCTTTGTTGCCTGCTTCTGTGCATCTGAGAAGTATGCAGGAACTGTGATTACAGCCTCGGTAACCTTCTCTCCCAAGTAGCTCTCTGCATCAGCTTTCAACTTAGCGAGAATCATAGCACTGATGTCCTGTGGTGTATACTTCTTGTCATCAATTGTAACCGTGTAGTCCTCACCCATATGCCTCTTGATAGAAGTTATTGTTCTCTCAGGGTTTGTTACAGCCTGTCTCTTAGCTGTCTCACCTACAAGTCTTTCGCCGTTCTTTGCGAAACCTACTATAGATGGTGTAGTTCTGTTACCCTCTGCATTTGCAATTACTACCGGTTCGCCACCTTCCATTACGGAAACGCAGCTGTTTGTTGTTCCTAAATCTATTCCTATTACCTTTGCCATTTTCAAATTCCTCCTGAATATACTTAATTTATTTTTACTAATTACTAGTTGTTTACCTTAACCATTGCAGCTCTGATAACCTTGCCGTTAAGCGTGTATCCCTTCTGCATTACATCTGTAACTTTGCCGCTTTCGTACTGCGGATCATCGCCCGTCAAAACAGCATTGTGGAAGTTTGGATCAAAGTCAGCGCCTAGGGCCTCTATCTCCTCAAGTCCTGCCTTGTTAAGCTTGTCAATCATCTGCTTGAAAATCATCTGCATTCCGGCCACAAAACCTTCATCGTCCGCATCGTGCTTCAGAGCTCTCTCAAAGTTGTCAAGAACCTCCAGAAGACTCAGAACCAGATTTTCATTCGCATAGCTTCTCAGGTCATCCTTCTCCTTGGAAACTCTCTTCTTGTAATTCTGAAACTCTGCCATAAGTCTGACATACTTGTTTGCCATATCATCGTCAGCATTCTCTTCCTCCTTAGGGGTAGGCTCTACCTCGGCATCTGCTGTCTCAGCATTATCTACATCTTTGTCCTTAGGCTCTCCGGTCTTGCACTTCTCTCCCTTCAGATTACTGTCTTTGCACTTATCATCCTTTGACTTGCCGGCCTTGCATTCATCATCCTTAAGCTCGCCGGCTTCGGCATTCAAATTCTTTTTATTTGCCACTATCGTGTCCTCCCTCTTCTAACTGAAAGCTCTGATTTAAATTATCGGTCAGATACTCCATTATCGAAGTTATTTTGTCATATCTCATTCTCTTAGGACCGATTACACCAATCTTGCCTACCTGCTTACCATCCACACTGTACGTGGCTGTTATCATAGAATAATCGTTCATCTGCTCGTCCATATTCTCTTTGCCTATCGTTACTATCATTCCCGTATCTCGGTTTATGACAGTCTTGATGAACTCATCCTTATGACTAAATATATTGAAGAAACTCTTTGCGCTTTCTATATCGTTGTACTCCGGAAGATCAAATATATTGGTCATACCATCCATGTACAGCTGAACATTTAGCATCTCCTCAAGCGTCTTCAAAAAGTCCGGCATTATATCCTGCTCGAGCTTATCCATAGCTTCGACATCGTTTTGGAAGCACTCGATAATATTGCCTGTAAGCACATCGGTAAGTGTCTTTCCTCTATACTTATATGTCATCGACTTGGCCAGCAGCTGTAGATTGTCACTGCTACATGGCGTTTCCAATCTCAGAGCTGTATTGCTAACCTTGCCTGTATCTGAAACTATCATCATCACAACCGTACGGTTATCAACCGGCAAAAGGTTGACGAACTTAATTTTGTCATCAGCCGCCGTAGGCGTCAACGCAAATGATGTCAAATTCGTTATCTTAGAAAGAATTCTCGCCGCATGCTCTATGGTTTTATCAAACTCGTTGATACTTGCCTGAAGCTCATGCGCTATCGCCATCTTCTCATCTACAGTAAGTTCCTGTCTCTCCATCATCTGATTTACGTATAGGCGATAAGCCTTGTCCGAAGGAACTCTACCCGCGGATGTATGTGGATGCGTCAAATAACCCATCTCCTCAAGGTCACTCATCTCATTCCTGATAGTCGCAGGACTGATTCCAAACTCGAACTTGCGAGCAAGAGCTCTTGAACCGACAGGTTCAGCAGATTTAACATAATCGTTGATAATAGCATGTAGTATCTTTAGCTTTCTCTCTGTCATCTCCATCTGCATCATCTCCATTCAGTAGCAAGCACCTTCTGTGCATGCCGCCTAAGTTCTAACTCGTCTTTCGTTATTAGCACTCATTGGGTTAGAGTGCTAATCACTATGTATAATTTACTCCTTATCCCATAGATTGTCAACACCTATTTGAAAATAAATTAAATTTTTTCCTGTGTTTTTTCAGTATGCGAAATTTGTTGATTTTGTGTTGGATTTTGCCAATAAGATGCGTATTTTGATATAAAAATAAGCAGATATGGGTTCCCAAGTCTGCTTATCTTCGGTCTTTGTTTTATCATAAAATGAAAATCTAATAAGTCTGCTTCAAAATCTGTCAAACCCTATCTGTTCCATCCCATGGTTCTTTTAACTGCATCGTGCCAACCATCAAGTCTGTACTCACGACCCTCCTTATCCATCATTGGAGAGAAAACGCTGTCTACATTCAGCTTACTTCTGATATCTTCTATATCCTTCCAATATCCGGTTGCAAGCCCTGCAAGATATGCTGCTCCAAGAGAGGTCGTCTCTATGCTCTTAGGCCTTACCACATCAGCCTCAAGCAAATCGGACTGAAACTGTAATAAAAAGTTGTTTGCCGAAGCTCCACCGTCAACCCTTAGCACAGATATGTCGTGTCCCAGATCAGATGACATTGCCACTATCAAATCATAGCACTGATAAGCTATAGACTCAAGCGCCGCGCGAACTATATGATATTTATTTGCGCCTCTGGTCAAACCGAAGATTGTACCTTTGGCTCTTGCATCCCAGTAAGGAGCTCCGAGTCCGACAAAAGCCGGAACTATGTAAACGCCGTTGCAGTTTTCTACCTTTCTGGCCATTTTTTCGCTGTCTGAAGCTTTTTTTAGCAGACCCAATTCATCTCTAAGCCACTGAATAACTGCTCCACAGATGAAGACAGAGCCTTCCAGCGCATATGTAATCTTACCGTCAATACCATAAGCTATGGTAGTAAGAAGACCGTTCTTTGATTTAATCGGCTCATCCCCTGTATTCATAAGAAGAAAACAGCCCGTTCCATATGTGCTCTTAACCGTTCCCTTTTCAAAACAAAGCTGTCCAAAGAGGGCTGCCTGCTGGTCACCTGCCGCACCGGCGATTTTGATTGGTCCGCCTCCGAACAGCTCATCTGTGGTTTCGCCATAAACCTTGCTCGAATCACAGACATCAGGAAGCATGACCTTAGGTATATTGAGAATATCCAGAATCTCATCGTCCCACTCCAGAGTATGTATGTTGAACATCATGGTTCTTGAAGCGTTTGAGTAATCGGTAACATGTGCCTTTCCGCCTGTCATCTTCCAGATAAGCCATGTATCTACGGTTCCAAATAAAAGTTTCCCCTGCTCAGCCAGTTCTCTCGCGCCATCTACGTTCTCCAGGATCCAACGAAGCTTTGTTGCACTGAAATACGGATCGATAAGAAGTCCGGTCTTATCTCTAAACATCTCATCAAGGCCTCGCGCCTTTAGGCTTTCGCAATAATCCGCCGTTCTGCGGCACTGCCAAACTATGGCATTATATATAGGTTCACCGGTTTCCTTGTTCCAGACAATGGTCGTCTCTCTTTGGTTGGTTATACCGATGGCATCTATATCCTTGTACGTAAGTCTTGCCTTGAGCATTGCCTCGTAGGCAACTGTCATCTGTGACGACCAAATCTCATTCGCATCGTGCTCGACCCAGCTCTGCTGAGGATAATATTGTTTGAACTCCAGCTGTGCAGAACTTATCTGTTTGCCGCCTCTATCATAAATGATGCAACGCGAGCTCGTAGTTCCCTGATCCAGTGCCATAATATACTTTTCCATTATTACCTCCAAACAAGTAGACTAAAATTGATAATCTACACGAATATCGCCATTATTTTGTTCGAAATATCAAAGCCTCTCTCGCTTAGTCTGAGACCCGATTCATCCTCTACCAAATCTCCGCTTTCAATGAACGGCTCGATTTCCACTCGTCTGTCCGCATAGACATCCGCAAAACTTTTCCCGAAACGCTGTTCAAAGTCATCAAAACTTATGCCTGCGGTTCGCCTAAGCCCAAGAAATACAAATTCAGATGCCGTATCCATGAAGTCATTCACATGAAACTCACTGTACTTGTACTTTGCAAACTCTAAATTACCGAGTTCGGGCATGCTCAGAACACCTCTTGACTTTAGGAAAGCACTCTCCATCAAAACGCCCTTGCCGTAGCCATCATCCGTTGCATTTGTGAACCTAACTCCATCTATAAACGATGAGGCGCTCTTACCGAACCCGAGGTATTCGGATAGCGACCAGTACTTAAGATTATGCCTGCATTCAAAACCCGGCTTTGCTGCATTCGATATCTCGTAGTGTTCGTAGCCGGAAGACTTAAGGCATTCTATCGCCCTATGGTACATGCTTCTATCCAACTCGTCGCTGACTTCTGCAAAGATGCCATTCTTATACATATTATATAGGGGTGTATCCTCCTCTATCTGAAGACTGTAAAAAGATACATGCTCCGGTGATAGCTCCATCATCTTATCCAGTGTTTCCTGCCATAGTTCTTCATCAGCACCCGGTACTGAAAACATCAAATCGAGATTTATATTATCAAAGCCTGCTACCCTCGCCGCTGAAAAACTTTCGTAGACATCCTTTGACCTATGAATCCTTCCTAGAGTCTTAAGCACCTCGTCGGAAAAAGACTGACAGCCCATGGAAAGCCTGTTAAAGCCTGCTTCGTAAAGCTTTGATAGATAGCCCTTGTTTACTGTTCCCGGATTTGCCTCAAGTGTAATTTCGCAGCCTGCACTCACATCAAAGCATCGCCTTATTGTGCTTAGTATTTCTATCAAGCTTTCCGCTTTCAGTATACTCGGCGTTCCTCCACCGAAAAAGATGCTGTCAACCTCTCGATCCGGTCTTGCAGCGCTCTCTATTTCCTGCACAAGTAAATTCACATAGGTATTTTCCTCTTCAGCGTCCGGCGCACCTGCCTTTGAATAGAAACCGCAATATATACACTTACTTATACAGAAAGGGATATGTACATATATCCCCAGTCCCGTATCTATATTATTTTTCGTCATCATATTTAAGAACTGCTGTGAAGGCTTCCTGAGGCACCTCGACCTTGCCGAACTGACGCATTCTCTTCTTACCTTCCTTCTGCTTCTCAAGAAGCTTTTTCTTACGCGATATATCTCCGCCGTAACACTTTGCGATTACATCCTTACGATAAGCTCTTACCGTCTCTCTTGCAATAACCTTCTGTCCTATAGCAGCCTGAATAGGTACCTCGAACTGGTGCATAGGAATAACTTCCTTGAGCTTCTTGCAGACGAATCTTCCTCTTTCGTAGGCAGAGCTTTCGTGAACTATCATAGAGAAGGCATCTACTAGATCTTTGTTTAGCAGAACATCCATCTTAACAAGCGATGACTTCTGATACTTAACGAACTCGTAGTCGAGCGATCCGTATCCCCTCGTCTTTGATTTCAGTGCATCAAAGAAATCATATATAACCTCATTAAGTGGAAGCTCGTAGTGAAGCTGAACTCTATCCTGAGCGATGTACTCCATGTGAAGCATGGTTCCACGCTTCTTCTGACAAAGCTCCATAATTGTTCCCACATACTCCTTAGGTGTCATAATATCCGCCTTGACGATAGGTTCCTCGATATGGTCAATCTCATTCTGCGGTGGGAGATTTGTCGGATTCTGTATCATCTGAATGCTGCCATCGTTCATAACAACCTTATAAACTACGCTAGGTGATGTCGTAATCACTCCGAGGTCGAACTCCCTCTCAAGTCTTTCCACTATGATTTCCATGTGTAGGAGACCAAGGAAGCCGCATCTGAAACCGAAGCCAAGTGCAGTTGATGTCTCAGGCTCAAAAACAAAGGCCGCATCGTTTACCTGAAGTTTCTCGAGCGCGTCCTTTACGCTCTCATACTTTTCACCCTCCGCAGGGTAGATACCGCAATAAACCATGGATTGAACCTTCTTGTATCCCGGAAGTACCTCGTCTGCGGGATCTTGGGCCAGTGTCACCGTATCACCGACTCTGGCATCCTTAACCTGTTTGATACTCGCACATATGTATCCTACCTCACCTGCTCTCAAACACTTAGTTGGAACATGGGAAGGCGCCATAATGCCAACCTCAGTTACCTCGTACTTCTTCTTTGTATTCATCAAAAGGATATTGTCCCCGACACCCACCTGACCGTCGACTATACGAGTGTAAATGACTACACCCTTGTAGTTATCGTATACGGAGTCAAAAATCAAAGCCTTAAGCTTGCCGTCAGGATTACCGCTAGGTGCAGGAACAGACTTAACCACAGCCTCAAGAAGATCGGTTATACCTATACCTTCCTTAGCAGATACGAGCGGAGCCTCTGAAGCATCTATGCCTATCATCTCCTCTATCTCTTCCTTTACCTCATCAGGCCTGGAACTGGCCAAATCTATCTTGTTTAGGACAGGAACTATCTCAAGGTCCTCATCCAGTGCAAGATATACGTTTGCCATGGTCTGAGCCTCTACGCCCTGAGTTGAGTCAACGACAAGGACTGCACCTTCACAAGCTGCAAGACTTCTTGAAACCTCGTAGTTAAAGTCAACGTGACCCGGTGTGTCTATCAAATTGAATATATACTCATTGCCATCGCAAGCCTTGTAAACGAGTCTGGTTGTCTGTAGCTTTATGGTTATACCGCGTTCCCTCTCAAGTTCCATGTTGTCAAGGAACTGCTCCTTCATATCTCTATGAGCAACAAGACCTGTGTTTTCGATGATTCTATCTGCCAGAGTAGATTTACCGTGATCTATATGAGCTATAATACTGAAATTTCTAATATACTTCTGATAGTCTTCTTTATTTTCCATGCTTACCTCACGCAACATTAATACCTATATTTTACAGTAAAAGCAGACGCTGTTCAATAAAAAAACATAGCCGAATTATCGGCTATGCTTAAAAACATTTTTGGCAAGTTCTTACTTTGAACTGTATTCTCCCTTGTATATTACCTTACCACTTGCATCCTGGTACTCAACAGCAACCTTGATTCCCTTAATCTTTGTCTTTGTTTCCAACTGAGCTGCAAGATTCTGGAATGTTGCCTTTGCATTTTCAAGAGCAACCTCAAGCTGCTTACTCATCATCTTGATCTGATCATCTGTCAAGTTTTGCTTATACTTGTAAACATATGTTAGAGTGTTCTCCTTGATTGTAATCTCCAGACCCTGTGTCTTAGCAATCTAATCTATTTCTGACTGGAGTTTTGAATCCTTCTTAACATACTCTTCTAGTGTCTTGTTTCCACAAGCAGCTAGCGCTAGAGCAGAAATCGCCATAACAGCTACCATTAACAATGCTAAAAATCTCTTGTTCTTCATATCTTTCCTCTTTCCTCTCAAAAATTCTGTGAGTTTATGAAAATAAAAATCCACCTAGATTATTCTACATTAAGAAACTTAAGTAGTCAATTAATTTTGCTTGTAATCTCAAATTTTTTAAGTAAAATTATTAGAAATTACTACTTTATAGCGGCAAATCCTTGCTTTAGATCCTCCATAATATCGTCTATACTCTCTAGTCCGACTGAAAGTCTAACCATGCCCGGATTGATTCCTGCCTCAGCAAGTTGCTCGTCGGAAAGCTGTCTATGAGTCTCGCTGGCCGGATGAAGCACGCAGGTTCTGATGTCCGCTACATGTACCTCATTTGATGCCAGCTCAAGTGAATCCATGAATTTCATTGCATTATCTCTTCCGCCTTTGATGACAAATGAAATTACACCGCTTGCGCCCTTAAGGTACTTCTTGTATAGTTCATGATACTTGTCGCTATCAAGTGCCGGATAGCTTACGCTCTCAACCAGGTCGTTCTCCTCCAGATACTTTGCAACTGCTAATGCGTTTTCACAGTATCTTTCCATTCTGAGGTGAAGAGTTTCAAGTCCAAGGTTTAATAAGAAGGCGGAGTGCGCTGCAGGATATGCACCAAAGTCACGCATTAACTGCATTCTTGCCTTTAATATGTATGCCAGATTCCCGTACTTTTCCACATACTTTATCCCGTGATACGAATCATCAGGCTCCGTCATATCGGGAAAGTTTCCGTTTGACCAGTCGAATTTTCCACCGTCTACGATGATACCGCCACCCTGAACTGCGTGTCCGTCCATATACTTTGTTGTCGAATGAGTAACTATGTCCGCACCGAACTCAATCGGCTTGCAAAGCATAGGTGTCGCAAAGGTATTATCAACGATTAGTGGAATATTGTGCTTGTGAGCAATATCGGCAAACTTCTCTATATCCAATACGCTTATTGCAGGGTTTGCAATGGTTTCACCGAAAATAAGTCTTGTATTAGGCTGAATATTTTTCTCGATTTCTTCAGAACTTGCATCAGTGGATACGAAAGTGCAATCTATACCTAACTTCTTAAGCGTTACATTGAATAGATTATATGTCCCGCCATAAATCTGTGCAACACTGAGAATATGTTCTCCCGCCTTACATATGTTCAGTACAGCAAATAGGTTCGCCGCCTGTCCTGAACTTGTGCACATAGCTGCAATTCCACCTTCCAAATCCGCAATTTTATCCTCAACTGCCATTACAGTCGGATTTGCAAATCTTGAGTATATTAGAGCCTTTGTCGGATCATCAAATACGTCTGCAACATCCTGTGTTGAGTCAAATACATAGGTTGTGCTCTGCACGATAGGAAGCACGCGCGGCTCTGAGTTATTTGGTTTATAGCCTGAATGCAGGCATTTAGTTTCGTCTTTCATTAAAAGCTCCCTTTTATTATTAATATTACAATGGTCAATTTCATATCTTAATTTGTCACAAAACTACTTTCTTACTGCAACTTGCAAAACGCTGTTTGCAACCGGAAGAGCTGTGTAGTAGGCTTCGCCCGAGTTCTCCAAGCAAACTATGAATGCATAAGGGTGATTCTCATCCTTTAGGAATCCTGCAAACCATCCGTAAGGTTTCTTTCCTGCGGACTCTGCAGTTCCGGTCTTAGCATATACATCCAGATTTGGCAGATTACTATTACCAAGATATCCGTTTTCTACGGTTTTCTTCATCATCTTCGAAAGAGTTTCCGATGTGGACTTATCTATCATCCGGTTTGTCATCTTGGTTATTCTGAAATCATTCATCAAAATGTGAGGAATTGCAGCCTTTCCACCATTTGCTACCGCTCCCATATAAACCATCATCGAGCATGGATTCACAAGATCATGATACTGACCTACTCCCGCCCAGCCGAGGTTTAAATCGGAATTCTTGGGAAAGTCAAAACTTCCCTTTACATTTTTTATTCCATCGATATCATATGACTTTGTGAGTCCAAGCCTATCAACATAATCCTTCATTATTTCAGGTCCCATCTCATTGGCCAGTGTTGAGAAAGCACCATTACATGACTGCAATAGCGCACCTCCAAGGTCGACATGTCCGTGCGGATATGCGCAGTTTAACTTCTCGCCATGAATTAATCTGGTTCCGTCACACTGATAACTAAAATTTTGGTAGTCTGTGTTTTCAATCGCCGCTGCTGCAGTAACCGTTTTGAAAATTGAGCCCGGCGGAAGCTTTGATGAAAGAAATCTATTAAGGTATAAACCTGACTGATCGTCGCGCGGAACGCTTGGTTCATTCTCAGGATCAAATGTAGGAGTGCTAACCATACATATAATCTCACCTGTCTTATAGTTGTAGATTCCAATACATCCGGCATCATACTTTGATAGCTGTCTATAAGCCTCCCTGCAAACGTCAGCATCAATAGTCAGCTTCAGATCCTCGTTTTTGCCCTTAAGCTTATATGTACCAGTCAAAAGATTATATCCTATGAGTTTATCCTTATATGTACTGAGTGCTGATGTTGAAATCTTACCGTTCACATCGCCAACAGCATGAAGCGTAGCTTCTCTGATTTCCGCATCATCATTGTACTTTATCTCGCCGCCCCCGCTCTTTGCCAGGAGAACGTCGTTTCTGTCGTATATGGCTCCACTTTTTAGAACACCGTTTTCATATATACTTTTGTTTCCGTAGAATGTCGCCCACTTGCTTCCGTATTTGACAAATCGGAACACAAAGATTCCTGTTCCGAGTATCAAAATCGCCGCAAGAGCTAAACATATTATCGATCTAACCTCGAGTTTTCTCATGATATCGCCTCCTCATTTGATACAGCAATGCTGGCGCTCGCCCTAGTGTCCGAAGCCTTAAGGAATGCTAAGAGTCCCCATGATGCAACCATACTCGTTCCTCCGTTTGAGAGGAATGGGAATGTAACACCCGTAAGCGGAAATAGGTCTACCGAGCCAAATACATTTAGCATTGTTTGAAAAATGAATAACGACATCGCAGAGCAAGCGGCAATCGTATAGAAAGTTGATCTGCCACCCCAAATTGAACGAATCGCAAAGAGTGAAAGCGTAACTATCGCAAATATTGCAAGTACCGCAATTATGAGCCCCCACTCCTCTGTTATGAATCCAAATACCAGGTCAGTTTCAGACGCCGGAATGGTCTTAAGCCATCCGTCTCCTGCACCGACACCTATGAGTCCTCCACTTGATGCGGCTGACATCGTTCTGGTTTGCTGGTACCCCATCTCATCAGCAAATTCCCAAACATGTCCCCATGCAGAAAATCTTGCTGCAACATAGGCCTTAAACTTCAGGACCATAAGTCCTCCAACAAATGCAACTCCGACAATCAAGATTAACTTTGTGAAGTCGCCACTTCTGAGGAAGGATATAACCAGGAAAGTTACAAAGAATATCAATGCTGTTCCAAAGTCACCCATCAAAGCGAGACATATAAAACAAAATCCCGAAAAGAGCATAAATATGAGTGAATTTCTCTTTTCCATCAGTTCATCAAGTGAAGCCGCACCCACCCAGATGAAAGCCAGCTTTACTATCTCAGATGGCTGAACAGAAAGGCCTCCTATACTTACCCAGTTTGCAGCTCCGAATTTTGTCGTGCCTAGAAGCAGGTTGAAAATAAGCATAGCTGCAGCCCCTGCGTAGAGATATCTTTTGATAGCCTTGCTTCTATCCAGGTTCCTCAAAACTGTACACATACCAACAAATAGAAGCACTCCAAAGACTATAGCGATGAACTGCTTCAGCACTGAGTGTGGATACTTGCTCGCTGTGACGGCAAGGCTTAGTGTTGACAAGAAAAAAGCTATCGTCTCCATCTCAAAGCTCTTTCTTTTGAGCATTCTCATAGTGATAACATAGACCCACATCAATGCACAAAGACCCGCGAAAGCCACTGAAATTTGACTTGTATATGCTTCTCCCAAAGATATATCGAGCTGAATCACAGTCATCAGTTGAAACAGGGTAAGCATCAAAAGCGATGTCCAAGGTGATAGAAGGAAGGTTTCTTCCTTTCTCAGCTTCTCGTTATTTCTCTTCTCCTCAAGGCTGATAGGAAGCAGCGTACATGTGCTTTGGCCTATAAGAATACTATCTCCCGGTTCAATTGGATACTTCTTACCTTTACTGAGTCTCTTTCCGGCACAGATACTTCCGTTGCTCGATCCTAAATCCATATATGACCACTTGCCCTCGGCATCTCTGCAAAGCGTACCGTGGCTTCTCGAAGCCGCATCATCCTTAAGTACGAGATCGCAGCTCTTTGATCTGCCTATTAGGTTCTCCCAGTGAGTTATAGGATAAGCTATTTTGTCGTTGACATTGAAATATGCCCACACCTCATTAGGACTCCTGCTACGCAAGAGTGAAACTATGGATTTCACCAAAATGAAGAGCGAAAGAATTATAAACACCCACCTTGCTATGGCAGTGTAAAGAAGACCGTATCCGTCTGAAAGCGTAAAAAGCTCCTTGACCAGATCGAATAAGCCTACAAAGAACTCTCCTATTTTCGATAAAATGTTTTGTATAACTGACATTTTAATCCCTCAAAATATGACTATAACTAAACGGCAAAACCGCCATCTACTCCGAGCACCTGCCCGTTTATGAAACTAGCCTTGTCACTGGCCAAATAATAAACTGCCTCGGCAACCTCATCCGGAAGTCCTATTCTCCCAAGCGGAGTTTCGTCTGCTAAAGCCGACATATCCTCGTCGCTATATTCTCTATTCATATCAGTCGCTATAACTCCCGGTGATACGACGTTTACCCTTATACCCGAAGGTCCAAGCTCTGCAGCAAGACTTCTGGCAAAACCGATGATTCCTGCCTTTGTCGCTGCGTATATACTCTCGCATGACGCTGCTCTCTGACCCCACATTGATGAGATCATAACAATGTTTCCCTTCTTCTCCTCAACCATGTGTGAAACCGCCTTGCGACTAACATTTATCGTTCCCACAAGATTAATTCCTATGAGCAAATCTACGACATCCTCGTTCATATCGGTTATAAGCCCCGATGCTGAGATTCCTGCATTGCAGACAACTACGTCAAAGCTGCGTATCCCAAAGTATGTCCGGGCCTGGTCAAAGGCCTTCTCTATCTGTTCAACATCTGAAACATCTGCTTTGATTGCAAGAGCCGAAGTTTTGGCTGCCAACTTTTGGGCGGCTTTATTATCTTTTCCGTATACAAAGGCTACAGCAAATCCGTTCTTTGAAAACAGCTCAACGCAAGCCGCGCCGATTCCCTTAGAACCTCCGGTAATAAAAACGCTTTTTCTCATCTATACCTCCTTAAGCTGTCCAATCTCTTTTATAAGGATGCTGACAAGTCTCTCGAACTTGTGTGCAATCTTATCTGCAGTAGTTTGAACCTCAGAGTGTGTGAGCGGCTGATCTAAAATACCTGCCGCCATATTACTTATACATGATATTCCGCATACCCTCATACCCATATGATGTGCTGCTATCGCCTCAACCACCGTACTCATTCCCACAGCCGACGCTCCAAGTGTTCTGAACATCTTGATTTCGGTCGGTGTCTCAAACTGAGGGCCGCTTGTCTGTAGGTAGCTTCCCTCTTTCAGGTCTATCCCCTCGCAGGAAGCTGCTTTTCTTATACACTCGCTAAGCTCTGCATCGTAGACCCTGCTCATATCAGGAAATCTGACGCCAAGCTCCTCTATATTCTCTCCTATAAGCGGGCTTCTGATGAAACTCGATATATGATCCTTAATTAGCATAAGGTCCCCGGGGCTGAAATCTAAATCAATACCACCGGCGGCGTTCGTCAAAAGAATATACTTGGCACCAAGAAGCCCCATAGTTCTTATAGGAAGAACTACTTCGTTCATAGCATATCCTTCGTAGAAGTGCACCCTGCCCTTCATTGCAACTATTGGAACTCCTTCGACATATCCAAATAGAAACCTTCCATCGTGACCTTGCACTGTAGACACGGGGAAACCACTGATTTCACTATATGGAATCTCGCAAACGACTTCCATCTTTGAAGCATAAGCACCGAGTCCCGAACCTAAAACAACAGCCATTAGGGGCTCAAAATCAGTTTTGTTTCTAATCTGCTTTAGGCAATGATTTATCTTCTCAAATTCTTTATTCATGATATACGCCTCCATATTGAATTATACCCCCAAGGCATATTTTTTTAAATAGCCAGATTGAAAAACTCATCAAATTTACATATAATGTGTATAGCATATATTTATACTAATACAAATGATATACACAAATAATGTATATAGGAAAGGAAGAGTAATGGAAACCAAAAACTTGTGGCCAACATATACGGAAGATGACCTGAAAAAACTGAATGAACTTTCAGAGGAATACAAGGATTTTATATCTAGAGCAAAGACAGAGCGTCTCTGCGTTTCAGAAGCTATCAAAATGGCTGAAACAAGGGGCTATTCAGATATCAAAGCTTTGATTAAAGAAGGAAAGAAACTTAAGACCGGTGACAAGTTCTATGCACAGCATATGAACAAGACTATGATTTTTGGAATCATAGGTAAGGAAAGTATTGAGAACGGTACAAATATTCTCGGTGCACACATCGACTCACCTCGCCTTGACATTAAGCAAAATCCTCTTTATGAGAGCTCAGAGTTCGTCTATCTGGATACGCACTACTATGGCGGTATCAAGAAGTATCAGTGGGTTACAATTCCACTAGCACTCTACGGCGTTGTAGCAAAAAAGGATGGTACGGTTATCGATATCGCAGTCGGTGATGACGAAAACGATCCGGTTTTCTCAGTTACTGATCTGCTAGTACACCTTTCATCACAGCAGATGAGCAAGAAGGCAAATGTGGTTATCGAGGGTGAGGCACTAGACGTACTCCTCGGAAGCAAGCCTCTTGACGCCGGCGATTCTGATGACAAGGAAGCGACAAAGGACAGAGTTAAAGCCGGAATTCTCGCAATACTCAAGGAAAAATATAACTTTGATGAGGACGACTTCCTATCCGCTGAGATTGAAGTTGTACCTGCAGGAAAGGCTAGGGATCTAGGCTTTGATAGAGCTATGGTAATCGGCTATGGACATGATGACCGCATATGTGCATACACTTCACTTGCTGCAATCCTCGACAGCGAGGCTCAAGATAGGACATCGCTTTGCATCCTCTCCGATAAGGAAGAGATTGGAAGCGTCGGTGCTACAGGAATGAAGTCACACTTCTTTGAGGACACATTTGCTGAGATGATGGAACTATGTGGAGAATTCTCAGAACTTAAGCTTCGCCGTGCTTTGAGAAATTCATGTGCGCTTTCATCTGATGTAAGTGCAGGCTTTGATCCTACATACGAAAGCGTTTTCGAGCGCAAGAACACAGCTTACTGCGGACATGGAATCACTTTCAACAAATACACAGGCTCAGGCGGAAAGTACGACTCAAACGATGCCAGCGCTGAGTTTATGGCAAAGATTCGTCAGATATTGGACGACGCAAAGGTAGGCTTCCAGACTGCCGAACTCGGAAAAGTTGACGCCGGCGGTGGTGGAACCATAGCCTACATTCTGGCAAACTATGGAATGAATGTAATCGACAGTGGAGTTGCAGTTCTCTGCATGCACAGTCCATGGGAAATCGCAAGCAAGGCGGACATCTACGAAGCATATAAGTGCTACAAGGTATTCCTGAAGGATATGACGGCGATAAAATAGAATAAATCATCTTATAAGTCTTGCACACTTAGCAGACCAAAGACATAACATTACAAAACGGTAGAGATGAATATCATCACTACCGTTTTTCGTAACTATTTATCTGTTTTTCTCTCTTTCCACGAACCTGCTTGCGATAAGCATAGCTACTCCGGAAGCGAATATTAACATATAAATATATATTTGGGAATCATCACCCGTATTCACGCCCTTAGCTTTGCCTCTTCCTTTTTCCTTTATCTTACCGTCAGGTTTCTTTTCTGAAGTTCCTCCCGGCTGCTGCGGATTCTGCGGCTTAGACGGATTATCCTCTTTCATGGCTATCCTAATCTCAGGAAAATCGCAGTATATTCCGTTTGACATAGGTGGAGCATTAAGGTTAGGACCCAGTCCGTTTTCATCTATATCGCAGTGACCATCGAGCGCCGAGCCGAAGCCGCCCGAGGTTATATGAATATCGCTGAGCAGCATATCATCCGCTCCTGCTTCAAACTCAAAGTAATTGACATAGCCTATCGCATATTGCGTAACCGGGCCCTTTATGTCCTTGCCGTTCAGCTTTCCTATAAGCCTTGTGTTTGCAACCAAATTATGGCTTCCCGGAGGGTCGTTTCCTATGCCCGGATTGTATATCGCCGCCATCTTATAAACCGGAAGAGTCAGGTCGGAAAAGCTTACCTTTACCTTATCTCCCTTCTTAAACTTCTTACCCTTGTTTGTAAGATTTTCGGTCTTTACATCTATTGCCTTGGCTCTCAGGGTGAAGTACCTCACGCTATCTCCCGATGTCATTCTAATTATGTTTCTGCCGTTTCTCAGCTTGATTGTCGCGCTTCCGTCATCCGACATCTCTGCCGCTTCCCATGTTTCCTCAGCAAAGAAATTGTCGTTGTTAAAGTCCTCAAGACTCTGAATAGGTCTATGATATTCCACCTTTACCGCGCCGTTTTTCGATGTCGGTCTGAAGGTGAAATCCTTTGTATCGCTTCCTCCCAGTTCTTTACCGCTCGGTCCCTTTATTGATTTTGCGAAATATATGGTATCGTACTTGAGCTGTTTAATATTCGGTTCAATCTTATCACCGCTGCCGTCGACATCATATATGGCAATACCGATTCTGTCTGGATCTATAGCAGGTAGATATATACCGTCTTCACTCAAAGGCGGCAAATTTTCACTGCTTTCTAAATACTCCGACTCGTCATATCTTATCGCAACTATTGACGGACCGCTCTTTCCCGGTTTTGCAGCTATATCAGCCCATTCTCTTCCGGGTTTTCCCTGTCCTTCGATGACTTCAATGCTGTCGCCGTACATCACCTTATAGTGCTTATCCGGTTCCATAATGAGGTTACCTACCTCGCTTCCCGTACCCTGTGTAACACGGAAGGTGTTAAGCGGCACTCTCTCCCCACTTGCGATTATTCGATACATACCCTCATCCCTTATATTTGTGTATATATCGTTAGTCAGCGTACCTATGTAATACGTAGGTTGGTAAGGACTGCCGCCACTGCCCTTTTTCGACAGCATAAAGGTCATATCATAACCTTTATTTCCGTTGAAGTTAACTTCTTTAAGTGATTTTATATAATCAGTTCCCTCACCGCCACCTGTGAGCACAAGCCCGTAAATGGTCCCCGCCTTAAACGAATAGACATCGTAGTCGCTGTGACTCTTATCTACTGTAATCGCGGAAGCTCCGTAGTCACCCTCCTTTAGCTCTCTCCACGGGCTGTATGCCTTTGTGTCTCGATGATATATACGGAAATTGTTCAGATCCTTAGGAACCTTGACGGTGTAAGTTCTCATCATATCAATTAAACGTATAGAAAAAGTCAGATTTCCTGAAGAATCGTTTTTCTTAAATATTTCCTTATCCACATACCCTCTGAATCCCGATGCTGATACGGAAAATCCTTCACCATCATATTTCTGATTTGAAGTATCTAAAATAAGATCGGGAACCAGTCTCTTATCCAATGGACGACCGGCAAAATTTAATTTTAAGTTCTTCTCATACTGAACCACATATAATTTGTAATGAAAGTCATAGTTATCGTCCTCCGAATGTAGAACAAAATCGGAGCATTCAAGTCTTTTCCCCGAGCTGTCGTATAGGTTCACATCAAGCTCATCGGAGTATAAATGTACATCTTTGTTAAATTTTCCGAAAGCAGTTTCAAATTGTAACGTAAAAAATGAAAAGACCTTAGATTTTTCATCGACCTTTATATTGCACTTTCCCATCAAGCCATCTTTAAACAACTCCGTGTTATCCGTATAGAAGTGCACGGTGTATTCGCCTTCCTTAAGCTTAAGCTTCCATTTCGATACATTGTCTACCTTAAAGCCATCATCAAAGGGCTGAAATTCCGTATTCTCAAGTCCTTCTACCGCAGTTTCCGCAAGCTTTTTACCTTCTTTATATAACTCTATTCTGCTGCAAACTCCCGCATCTCCACTCAATCCTCCGGATAGATTTATCTCGGTTTCTATATCCTCCTGAGGTCCCGGCTGTCCGCCTTGCGAAATCGCCACCCTAAACCTGTATACCTTTCCTTCGGCGGAATCGTCACTCATGGTCGGCCAGCCTTTTATTCCGCATCTAACCTCAACTATATCACCGTCTTTGACGTTAAATTGACCGAGGTAAGGAAGTTCCTTATCGTTGAGATACGACCTCACCTGATAATTCTTGTTTACGGCGGCTGCACGCAAACTGAGTGAGGCTTCATTCTCCGCCTCTATGTTTAAAGTATATTCATAGATATCGCTTTTGAAATTCTTATCAAGCTTTCCTTTAGAAAACTCTACCGTTCTCAAGCTCTTATCATTGTTTTCATAGTCACTTCCGAGATCCTTTCCTAAATTCAGCGTATAGCCGAGCTTTATTTTATCTCCGGATTTCAACTTTCCGTTCTCTACAGAGAAATTTTCAAATCCCTTATTTGTAAACCAGTCGTTCAGCGTGCCCATCCAGCCGCTCATAGCGCCTTTTTTCTTTTCTTCAAGTCCGTCTATCGACCTTATGTATCCGCTTCCCGTACCTCTGTTCGTGATGTCTATGTCGATACCGTTTTGCGCACAGGCTCTCTCTATGCAGTCCATCATCGTATCGTCCGAGTAGAGAGCTATCTCGCAGTCATTCAGTATCTTCCCCTTAGGTTCCTGCCAATCCTGCCCTTCGGGTATCGGAACGCTGTCCTCCACGGATACCGTAACCGTACCTATCTTTTTCCCGTAATTTTCTCCTGCAAGGGATAGACCTATGCCGGAAAAAACAAGCGAGAGTGCAAGGAGTATGGAAAACAGCTTCGCTTTCTTTCTGTCAAACATCTTCTTTCTCCTTTTAATAAATCGCACTTATGTGCATTCAAATTAGTTAATATAATCATCTCTGCAATAACTGGGATTTTATATACTATCACCTCCTAGCTTGCTTGCGGCAGGCAAAACCGAGAGGAAGTAGACAGCAAATGCCGAGGTACAAGTGTGAGTGCTTAAAACGGGAGAATTCATCCACAAAAAACGGACCTATCCGCCCTTGGATAACTCCCCTCACTAACCTTGATGCCTACTTACATTCTGTGTGACTCGGTATCCGCGCCGATAACAAAATTACAATCTATGGAGGTAATCTGGCTTATCGGGATTATATACCCGAAACACAGTGGCGGGACCGCACAGGAATACTCACCTGTTTCCCCTCAGCATACGCTTTATAAATGCTTTGCGTACATAGATTTAGCATAATCTAATCAATTTTCAGATAAATACTATCATATGAGAACACATAAGTCAAGCATTTGTTTTTTTATTCATACATTTTTTTACACGGTCAATATTGAAAATTTTTCTGGCAGAGTCTAAAATCAATCGTCCCGATAAGCGTGTCAACCCTTGTGCATACGACTTTAACACTATCTCCAAGGCGGAACTGCCTACCGTGATTACAACCAATCAGTCTGTAATTCTCCTGATCAAATTCATAGTAATCATCGGTCAAGGTATCAAATCTTACAAGTCCCTCAACCGTATTAGGCAGTTGAACGAAGATTCCAAAACTCGTTATTCCACTTATGACGCCCTGCTCCTCATAACCAACCCAGCGCTCCATGTATTGAGCTTTCTTCAGCTTTTCAAGTTCGCGTTCCATTGAAATCGCTTTGCGCTCCGTCTCGGAAACTATATCTGAAACTTTCTTAGCCTTTTCATGATATTTTGATAGCTGTTCATCACTTAGTTCCTCATGCATTTGATGCTTAATCATCCTGTGAATCCAGAGATCTGCATACCTTCTTATCGGAGATGTAAAATGGCAGTACTGCTTGAAAGCCAGTCCGTAATGACCAAGGCACTCAGGTGAATAAAATGCCTTTTGCATACTTCTCACCATGACCGCACTGACAAGTGAAAGCTTTCCGTCCTTGTCCGCCTCTTCGAGCAGATTTCTCAATGCTAGAGGATGAATATTACCCTCGTTCAGTGGAAGCGATATTCCTATGCCCTTTAGGAATGATTTTAACTCCATCACTTTCTCCGGTAGAGGCTTTTCGTGGACTCTGTATATAAAAGGATATTCCATCCAAAAGTAATGCTCGGCAACCGTTCTGTTTGCAATCAGCATAAACTCTTCAATGAGGCGATTTGCAGTACGTCTCTCCGTTAGCGAGATGTCTACAGGAACACCGTCCTTGTCGATTTCAAACTCCGCTTCATCTATATCAAAATCTATACTTCCAAGCTCTTCCCTCGCCTTTTTTAGGCACTCCGCAAGCTCCTGCATGTCCTTGAGCATAGATCCATGTGCCTCAAGCTTGGCATTAGCTTTGCCGTGCTCAAGAAAATCTGAAACCTCATCATAGACGAGCCTTGCGCTCGATTTGATTATCGATTCGCATATCTTATATTCCTGTACTTTGCCTCTCCTATCTATCTCCATTATGCAGCTCAGCGTAAACCTGTCCTCGCCCTCGTTTAGGCTGCACAGTTTGTTAGATAGCAAAACGGGAAGCATAGGAACAACATGATCTATCAGGTATATGCTGTTTCCCCTGCTCAAAGCCTCCGCATCAAGAGCCATACCCTCGCGCACAAACTCGCTGACATCAGCGATGTGAACTCCGAGAACGAAGTTGCCCTTTTCATTTTTCTTAAGCGAAACGGCATCATCAAGATCCTTGGAATACGCACCGTCAATGGTTATTATTTCCTCTTTTCTTAGGTCAAGTCTAGACCCGGTATCCGTGTACTCAAGCACAAGGTCAGCTACCTTTCGAGTTTCCGACTCTATCTCCTTAGGAAATTCCACGCTGACATCGTGCTCATATATTAAGGCTTTGATGTCCCTATCGGAATCATCCTTCCTTGCGATTATCTTGAGAACTTCACCCTCGGCCAGCCTATCGTCCTGAGGGTATTTTCTAATTTTGACGAGAAGTTTATCTCCGTTCTTTGCGCCTCTAAGCCATTTGCTTGGAATGAAAACATCCTCTTTGAGTCGCTTCTCCATAGGTATGAGAAAGCCATTTTTGCCGCTCTTATCAAGTGTTCCGACGAGCTCCGTTACCATTCTCTCCTTTATGTTTACGACAAAGCCCTCGGGTCCGTTTTCCCAAAGAGGCATAGGAATCAAAGCGACCTCCGCTATGTCGCCATCCATGGCATCCTTCATGTGCTTTCTCGCAATGAAGACATCCTTCTCAAAAGCATCACATTTTAGGAAGCCGAAGCCTCCCTTTGCCTTGTATATTTCTCCGGTAATCAGCTTTTTCTTTGATTTTGATTTTTTACTCATTCTCCCACCCAAGGCTAGACCTTAAATTATGGTTATATCTTTAGATATACCATACTAACATTTATTATCTAATTTTGTAAAGCTATTGTAGTTTAGGTTGAATTTATCCTAATGTTGTGTTATTATAATCTAAAAGAAAGGTAGTGATATATATGAATATAAATACTAATAGTTTGGTTTCTATAACAGAGGCAAACCAGAATTTTTCAAAGGTAGCAAGAAAGGTTGACGAAAATGGCTCTGTAATAATTTTAAAGAACAATCGACCAAGATACATTCTAGTTGAGTTTAACGAAGCAGTGGAGTACCAACTTGCACCTGACGAAGATGTCATGGAAGTTTCTAACAGACTTATAAGCGAAAATCGTGTAGCTTATGAGGTATTATCTAAATGATTCGCTTATCAAAAGCTCAAGTACTACAACTTCATCAGCATCTTATTGAGATAACCGGTGGAGCGGTGGGAATCCGTGATGATGGTATGCTAGATTCTGCACTTAATACTCCGTTTCAAGTTTTTGATGATATTGCACTATTTCCCGGCATCATACAGAAAGCAGCTCGCTTGGGGTTTGGATTGATTAAAAATCATCCATTTTTAGACGGTAATAAGCGTATTGGTGCACATACTATGCTTGTTTTTCTTGAGCTTAATGGCATTCATCTCAGTTATAACCAAGAGGAGTTATATACAATAATATTAGGTGTTGCATCTGGCATAAATACTTATGAAGATCTTTTGCAATGGCTTTACTCACATGAATCTTAAGCCATTCTTTAAATCGCGTGAAAGCATTGGTATATACTTAACTACTTATGGAGTTTGTTACTAAGCCTCATTGCATTTAACTTGATATTTCATGATTTAAAAAGGAGGATTTCTGCACTCATGCAAAGCATCCTCCAATCTAATTATTTACTTTTAAGTAATGCTCAGTTTACAGCATAACTCATAATAAAGGTAAATATATCGTTAAAATATTTCTCTCTCACCTCGTCTATATCGTTGTAAAGCTCGTGCTTTGCCCTTTCAAAGTTTATATGCCGGACATTTGCCGCCCTTCTCGCAAACTTCTCGTGACCGCTCATGTTCACAAGTGCATCGTTTCCTGATGTCAGAAGAAGAACCGGTATCTTGACCTTATAAGCATTCCTCAAAATCTTTCTTGTCGCCTTAAAGCTCGCCGCTCCCCAACCGTTTGACATCATGTAGGTGTGGTAGTGCTCGTCTGCCAGCCTTTGATTGAAAATATAGTTATACCTCACCTCGGACCTTGCGCTGCTGCTCTCAAACCTAGGTATGCCGTCAAAGTGCTTTCCACCGGGAAAAGGTAAATGCTCCTGATGGAGAAGCCTTATCTTTGCACATAGAAGTGAAACGGCTATCTTTGGCGTTTTTCCTGTTTTGATGCTGAACATCGGTGAGCTCAAGACCGCAGCGTCGAAATACTCCGGGTGCTCTTCTAAAAACAGAGCTGCAATAGCACCGCCCATGGAGTGTGCGTAGATGATTCGCGGAAGCTTTGACGACTTAAGCATAACAATCTTTTCCATGAACTCCTTGAGATCTGCGATATAATCACTGTAATCGTTTACGTGAACAATGTCCTTGTCGCTCGTCTGCCTACCGGAATATCCGTGACCTCGCTGCTCGAGAAAGAATACCTCAAAGCCCGCCTGCCAGAAATAGTGAGCCAGCTCATGAAACTTCCCCCAAAAACCGCAGTAACCGTGAAGCATTACAATCGTACCTGCGGTTTCTTTGTCCTTATCCTGAGAAGCGTGGTAGTATCTGAGATTCATTCCATCAAAAGAAGCAAAGTCTCCCTGCTCAACGTATTCGCTGCGCCACTTCGGGTTTTCATCCGACATGTACTCCTTGTAGCCCGAGTCCTTTATGAACTTTATTTCCGGTTTTTCGCTTGCATTATTATTCATTATCGCTACCTGACATGCTTTCAATTACCGTAAAGACCTTATCCGGGCAGTTTGTGATTATGGCATCCACGCCGAGCTTGCAGCACATCTTAATGTACTCCTCATCGTCAACTGTCCAAACATTTACATCGATATTTTTCTCCTTACACTCCTGCATAAATCCCTCATACTGCAAATTGTAAAGGGCAGGATGAAGCGCAGACATACCGTGAAGCTTCGCATATTCAGGCATACCGATTGTTCCATCCGCATATAGGAAACCGCATTTTGCCACGGGTCTCAGTTCCTTTACCCTCTTGACCGAAAGATGGTTGAACGATGAAAAAATAACACGCTCCATGAATCCGTATTCCTCCGTCAAAGCAATAGTCTTCTCCTCGATCCCGCTGTAGAAAACTATGCCGGTCTTAAGCTCAATATTTATCGTCATATTCGTATCGATAAAGAGCTCAAAAACCTCTCTGAGCGTAGGGACCTTCACACCTTTATATGCCTCATATCCGTAGGAAAAATCGAAGTTTCTCAGCTCAGCGAGCGTGAAGTCCTTGAGCCATCCCTTCCCGTCAGATGTTCTATCTATCTTTTCGTCGTGGCATACAACAAGCTCTCCATCCTTTGTCATCTGTACATCGAGTTCTATTCCGTCAGCTCCCATCTCCATCGCCTTGGCAAAGGCAGGAAGCGTATTCTCGGGGCAGTATGCACTTGCACCGCGATGTGCCCACACAAAAGGTCTTTTCGTTTTATTCATTACTATAACACTCCTTGTTTCCCCAAAGTTCCTCGTACTCGACACCGGTTACGCGCTTTAGAATTTTCTTTTCCTCTTCAGTTGTCTCTGAATTATCCTCACCCTTTCTCTTTGCGATTTCCTTGTGAACGAGTTCGAACTCCTTCTTTGTAATAGGGAATATGTAACCGAAAATCAAAAGGAGAGTAACCAGAATCACCGGAAGGAATATGAAAATCAGAGCTATGCCGTTCTGCGTGTGAAGGCTCTGTCTGAGTCCTGACTTTGCAACTTCTGCATCGTATCCGGCAATTGAAATCAAAATTCCAATAACCCAAGCCGAAAGTCCTGCAGATATTTTTCTTGCAAAGGTTGCCATTCCCGATACAATTCCCGGTCTGCTCACCGAAGTTATTAACTCGTCTACGTCAGCCATATCTGCGAGGATGGCAAATATGCTTGTCAATGTGGCCGCGTTTCCTATACCCACACCCGCCGACAGGGCAAGGATCGGATATATTGACGCCCCCTCGTATGAGAACGCAAGAAGACCGAGCGTGCACACTATTCTTATCGGTGCACCTATCAAAATCGTAGTCCTCTTTGACGTCTTCGTCATTATCGGTCCGAAAAAGAGCATGCCGAGGAGCTGAGAAACCATCAGAACTCCCATCAGCATGGTCATATAACCCTTTTGATAGCCGTTCAGTACATCGTCGACATAGTAAATTGCCATTCCCGAGACAAAATCCATACCGCACTGTCCTGACAGGTAGATTCCTATGAAAATTCTAAATGACCTGCTTTTGAAAACCGAAGCTGCCTGTGAAAAGCTGTCTCCTATGCCGGTTTTAACCGGTTCTCTAAGCTTTTCCCAAGTTCCCGCAAAGCTTATTAGCGAACTCATGCAGAACAGAATTCCAAATAAAATTCCAACCTTTAGATACATAGATACTTGAAGATTATCCTTTATCATCAGAGTTGGAATTATACCTGCTGCGATAGCACCAAGGGTAGACCAAATCATGCGCAAGGCAGAAAACTTAGATCTGACAGCGTAGTCATCTATCATATCCGGAAGAAGTCCATTGTAAGGAACCATCAAAATAGTAAAGCCCGTCGAAAACAAACAGTAAATCACTATGTAGTATATGAACATAGCCACTTTGCTTTCAGTTGGAATCGTAGTCCAAAGAAACACAAAGGTAAACGCCGAGATAATTCCTCCGATTAAAATATAGAAGCGCTTGGGTCCTAATCTCGAAGTCGTCCTATCAGTTATATTCCCCATTATAGGATCCGTTACCGCGTCCCAAACCTTACCGATAAGTGGAATTGCGCCGGCCCATGCTGCCGGTATTCCGAGTGCCTTTGTCAAAAATACCATGAAAAAGGTGTTAATGATTACAAATGCACCGCCTCCATAAAACTCAGCCATTCCGTAAACCAGTCCCGTAAACACACCTGTGCCACGGTACTTTCCCGCTATTTTCTCTTGCATTTTACATTCCTTGCTTAATAATATCTTTAAATTTTAATTTAACGTTTGTGCATATTTTCGCCTTGGTTCAATTATGGCCTAAAGCTATTTGCTCAGTACATCGATGAGCTCGTAGAGCTCGTGATTGAACTCGCACTTTTCATTGAGAGCTCCTTCGATTTCAAAGGCCTGAATTTTACCGCTTACGGTACCGATAGCCTTGTTTCTTATTCCGGTTTTGATCAACTCTACAGCCTTAGCCCCGCTTTGACTTGCGAGTAACCTGTCGTCCAGTGTAGGCACACCGCCGCGCTGTAGATATGACAGAACCACTATTCTGGTTTCGCGACCTGTGACAGCAGCGATTTCCTTGGCCAGCTTATCCGAGCTTATCCCCGAACCCTCGGCATTTATGATTATGCTGTTGAGCTTGCCACGAGCTGCACCCTGAAGAATCTTACGGCAAATGCGATTGACATCCGCCTCTATCTCAGGAATCAAAACAGCTTCAGCACCTCCGCCAACACCTGAATAAAGAGCAATGTCTCCGCAATGTCTTCCCATGACCTCGATAATGGTGTTTCTCTCGTGTGCAAAACTTGTGTCTCTCACCTTTGATATGGCATCGAGAACTGTATTTACAGCCGTATCGAAGCCTATGGTGAAATCAGTATAGGCTAAATCATTATCTATTGTTCCCGGAAGGCACATTAGATTGACACCGAGCTTTGAAAGCTCAAGTGCTCCCCTCATAGAACCGTCACCACCGATTACAACCAGCGCATCTATGCCGAAGGTACCAAGAATTACCTTCGCTCTCTTTACGCCCTCTTCAGTGCTGAATCTTTCGCTTCTGGCAGTCTTCAGTACGGTTCCGCCTCGGTGGAGAATATCACCGACGCTGGAAAGGCTCATCTGCTCGATTTCCCCATCTAAAAGGCCATCGAATCCCCTCTTTATACCATAGACTTCCATACCTGCATCTATACCACATCTAACCACAGCTCTGATGGCTGCATTCATACCGGGCGCATCTCCGCCGCTGGTCAAAACTCCAATCTTCATAGTAAACTCCTATGTATATCTCAGCTGTTTGCAATATTCTTTATCTTGACATTAGCATGTCCCAGCAGCTCTGCCATCTCCTCCGCGAACTCCAGGCTTGGTCTAACCAGACTCTGCTGTGACGACATTATCTTACCGTTTCTCAAAAATACGAGAACCTGAACTTTGCCGGGATACCTTCTCATTATCCTGCTGATTTTACTTATTACCTCTTTCTCCGAAAGATTTACGGCCTCTGCGATGCCCTCTCCACTCTGTGGTATTCTAAGTTTTACGGCATTCATCAAAGTTCCCAAGCCGGAATTTGTTCTGCCCCCCTCACGGGCTCCAAGATTTTGCGAGTCAGTATCAGCTCCGGTAGAATCGCTCTGATTTCTTGGCACGCTTTTGGATTTGCCCTGTCTTCCATTTGACCTACCGGATCTAGCGAGCTCTATTATCCGATCCGCCTCATCTATGCTGACTATGTGCTCAGCTATAATCTTAGCCTGACCGCTTTCTCCAACATCGGCACGACCGCTCAAAACTATGATATTGTCCTGCTCCAGAAGCTCCGCACAGTTTTCAAATGTCTTAGGAAAAACAATTACCTCAACATCACCGTACAGATCCTCGAGCTGTACAAAGGCCATCATTTGCCCCTTCTTGGTGACAAGGTTTCTGTGTCCCGTGATAAGCCCTGCAATAATCAGCTCCTTGCCGTCCTGAATCTCACTGATTTCATCCATGCTATCGTCTTCCTCTGAACGGCTTCTGCTTCCGAGCTGCGTTGTATTTACCGTTACGATTCTATCGATGACATCCTTGTACTGGTTTAGCGGATGGTCGCTGATATAGACACCCGTCATTTCCTTTTCGAGACTTAGAAGCATTCCCTTATCAAAGTTAGCAATGTCCGGAAGTCTTCCCGAAACGTTGCCACTTCCCATCTCCTCGCTGTTAAGCTGAAAAAGCGACATTTGACCGGCTATATTTTTTCTGGCGTTCTGCTGAGCGGACTCCATCACATCCTCATAGACTGCGAGAAGAACTGCACGATTTGGATTGATACAGTCGAGCGCACCTGCCTTTATAAGGCTTTCCATGGCTTTCTTATTTACCTCTTTAATATCGAGGTTATTCACGAATTCGAAAATGTCCTTAGGTGCTTCTCTTCCGGCTCTTGCCTTTATTATCGCGTTGACTACGCCCTCTCCGACATTCTTGACAGCCATGAGACCGAAGCGAATCTTCCCGTCCTTTGTCGAAAAGCTGTGTTCACTCTCAAGCACCGACGGAGGAAGAACCTCTATGCCGATTTCTCTGCAATTTGCTATATACTTTGATATTGCTGCGGAATCACCCATAACACTTGTCATAAGAGCCGCCATGAACTCAACCGGATAATATCTCTTGAGGTATGCAGTCTCAAAGGCCAGTACAGCGTATGCTGCCGCATGGGATTTATTGAATGCGTATTCGGCAAAGGAAACCATGTCATCAAAGATAGCCTCTGCAGCCTCCTTGGATACACCGTTTCTGATACATCCCGGAATTTCAATATTGCCGTCAGGTGAAAGTTTGCCGTTTATAAACCATTCCTTCTCCTCCATCATTACGTCAGCCTTCTTCTTACTCATGGCACGACGAACGAGGTCGGATCTACCGTAGCTGTAGCCTGCGAGGTCACGAACTATCTGCATTACCTGCTCCTGATAGACGAGACATCCATAGCTTACATCCAGTATTTCCGCAACTTTTGGCGTCACATACTGAATTTTGTCCGGATTTTTCTTATTCTCTATATACTTTGGAATCGAGTCCATAGGCCCCGGTCTAAAAAGTGAAATACCGGCGACAACATCCTCAAAGCAGCTAGGTCTAAGCCTCTTCATAAAAGAGGTCATACCCGAACTCTCGAGCTGAAAGACTCCGAGCGTATTTCCGTCAGCAATCATCGAATAGACATCAGGATCCTCATATCCTATCTTGCTGAAATCTATATCTACTCCGTGATTTTCCTTTATCAAAGACTTTGCGTTTCTAATCATCGTCAGGTTGCGCAGTCCTAAAAAGTCCATCTTGAGAAGTCCCAGTTCCTCAATCGTAGTCATGTTAAACTGGGTTGCAAGACCTTTATCTGACATATAAAGAGGCACATATTCATTAAGCGGTAGCTTTGATATAACGACACCTGCCGCATGAGTCGAGGCGTTTCTCGGCATGCCCTCTATTCTCATCGCCATGTCTATTACTTTTTTGGTGCGGGGGTCCTCGTCATACATTTTGCGAAGTTCCGGGCTTATGTTTAAAGCTTTCTCCAGAGTCATATTAAGCTCAAAAGGTATGGCCTTTGCAATTCTGTCAGCTTCCGCATATGTAAGGTTTAATGCTCTTCCGACATCCCTCACCGCAGCCTTTGCCTTAAGTCTGCCGAAGGTTATAATCTGTGAAACGTTCTCTCTGCCGTATTTTTGCTTAACGTACTCGATTACCTCGCCACGTCTTTCGATGCAGAAATCTATATCTATATCAGGCATGCTGACACGCTCGGGATTTAGGAATCGCTCAAAGATTAAAGTGTACTTAATCGGGTCTATGTCCGTTATCCTGAGACAGTAGGAAACTATACTTCCTGCCGCTGAACCTCTGCCGGGTCCAACCGCTATATTGTTGTTTCTGGCATAGTTTATGAAATCCCAAACTATCAAAAAATACTCTACATAACCCATCGATTCGATGACCGATAGCTCGTAGTTCATTCTCTCAACCAACTCCGGCTCAATATTTTCGTATCTTTCTCTGAGTCCGGATTCAACCAGCTCACGCAAATACTCCGCGCAAGTCTTTCCCTCAGGTGGGACAAACTCCGGAAGGTGATATTCTCCAAAAGTGAATTCGACATTGCACCTTTCGGCAATCTTTGCCGTATTGTCTATTGCCTGAGGAGCAAAGGCAAAAATAGTCCTCATCTCGGCCTCGCTCTTTAGGTAGAACTGGTCGTTAGGAAAACGCATTCTCCTCTCGTCATCTATGCTCGTAGCTGTCTGAATCGCAAGCAAAACATCATGCGCCTCGGCATCTTCCTGCCTGATATAGTGCACGTCATTTGTCGCTACGAGCGGAATATCAAGTTCCTCAGAAAGTTTCAGGAGCTGCTGATTGACGAGGTATTCCTCCTCAAGGCCCTGATCCTGCATCTCCAAAAAAAAGTTACCATGTCCGAAAATTTCATCAAGCTCAATGGCCTCTGCGCGTGCGCCCTCGTAGTCCTTATTCAAAAGCCTCTGCTGAACCTTGCCTGCAAGACACGCTGATAAAGCGACGATGCCACCGCTGTATTTTCTGAGTACATCCTTGTCAACCCTAGGCTTATAGTAATATCCGTTTATGTATCCCTCGGATACTATTTTAATCAAATTACGGTATCCGTCGTTCGTTTCAGCAATCAAAACGAGATGATTCTGGTATCTATCCAAATCCGGATCCTTATCCTTCATCCCGCGGACGGCCATGTATATTTCGCAGCCGATTAACGGCTTAACCCCTTGCTTCTTGCACTCCTTGTAAAAGTCAATAACACCGAACATGTTTCCGTGGTCGGTTATTGCTATGGAGTCCATACCCAGCTCCTTAGCACGCTTAACAACGCCGTCAATTCTAGCGGCGCCGTCCAAAAGGCTATATTCTGTATGTAGGTGAAGATGTGTAAATGACATTTTCCGTGTCTCCTTGACAGCTTTATTACTTACTAATAAAATTATACCATAGGCGGGTTATTTTTGATAATGAAATATGGAGGTTAATATGGTTAATACCACTACCGAAAACTATAAATTTTTCCAGCACAAGAATTGTGAATTCTTCCCATGTCACAAAACTAATAAACCGGAGGATTTCAACTGCTTGTTCTGCTATTGCCCTCTGTATGCGCTCGGTGACAAATGCGGCGGCAACTTTCAGTACACGGATACCGGATTCAAGGATTGCACAAACTGCATGTTCCCACACGTGAGAAATAATTACGACAAGATTTTGGAGCGCTATCAGGACATCATCGCTGTGGCTGCGAGAAACAGTGAGAAAAAATAAAATTGCTTACATTCCCGAGCTCTAAGGCTGCAATTGCCCACGGACTCGGGTTAATTTTTAGGAAGAAATATGAAACAGATTGCTGTATACGGTAAGGGAGGCATAGGAAAATCGACTTTAAGCGCAAATATTTCCGCTGCCCTTTCGCTGAAAAATAAAAGAATACTTCAAATAGGCTGTGACCCTAAGCACGACTCTACCAAGCTTTTGATGCGTGGCCTTTCCATCCCTACTGTTTTGGACTATATAAAGACAAAACCGCCACTTGAGTACCGCAAAAGCGATATACTCTTTGAGGGATTTGGCAAGATTGGGTGCATAGAAGCAGGCGGTCCAAAGCCCGGTGTCGGCTGCGCCGGTCGAGGCATAATAACTGCCTTTGATCTGCTTGAGACACTTCACATCAAAGATAACTACGACATGATAGTCTACGACGTACTCGGCGATGTTGTATGCGGTGGCTTTGCAGTTCCGATACGCAGAGAGTATTCCGATAGTATTTTTATTGTCACCTCCGGTGAGTACATGTCACTCTACGCTGCCAACAACATATTGCGAGGCATCCAAAACTACGACGAAAATCGCCCAAGACTCCTTGGAATACTATATAACAGTCGAAATGTCAAAAACGAGGATGACAGGGTTTATAAGTTCGCAGAAGCAGTTAAGCTGCCTGTATTTGCACGAATTCCTCGCGACGACATCTTCGCTCAGGCAGAAAGGGACAATAAAACCGTACTTGAACTCACCCAAAACGAAGAAAATGCTGTCGCTGACATATTTAAGGATATCGCAGCAAGGATATGCGATGGTCCAAGTCACTACCCTGCTTTGCCTTTGACGGACGAAGAGCTGGAGGCACTGATTCTATCAAATCAGAAGCCCCTTACCAAGGCTGAAAACCAAAGCGAGCCTGAAGCAAATATCTCTCTTGCTCCTGTTTCAAATCCGGCTTGTGATAATTGTAATGGCGGTGAGAACTACGCCGCTCCTTATCTATCAAAGAATGTAATCAGGGACGAACCGCTCCATGGCTGCGCTTTTAACGGCGCTATGACTATGAGCTCAAATCTAAGAGATGTCGTGATTCTTGCACACTCTCCAAAGAGCTGCACATACCTATCCATACAGACCATAAGTTCGGCAGGAAGAAGAACGCTATTTGAGCGAGGAAACATTTTACCGTCGTCTTTGATACCAAACGTGCTGTCAACGGACATGACCGAGACCGATATGGTCTTTGGCGGAAGTGAAAACCTCCTAAATACAGTTAAGGCAATTCTTGATTCCCCTTCGCCACCACCGGCCATCGTGATTGTCAGTTCCTGCCCTTCCGGAATAATCGGAGATGATATAGATGATGCGCTGAGTCTTTCAAGTGAAAAGACAAGGATAGTCACAGTAAAAGCTGAGGGAAACCTCACAGGCGACTATCTTCAGGGTATGCTTATGGCCTACACCTCGCTTGCAAAGCAAATAATAGATAGAGATGTAGAAAAGAGAAAAAGAACTGTAAACATAGTCTTTGAAAAAGTTGTTGCCAGAAACACAGAGATGAATTTCCAGAGGCTTAACGCCTTCCTTGCTCGCATGAATATTAGCGTAAACTGCCGCTTTCTATGTAACACCAGCTATGCATCACTTCGCGATTTCTGCTCAGCAGAGCTAAACCTGCTCGCCTATCGCGACTACACCGGCAAAATTCTAGAGGATTTCTTCAGCAAGGAATATGGAGCACGCTTCTTTGAAAAGCAGTTTCCCATCGGCTTTAATGAAACGGCAGATTGGCTTCTTGGCATAGGCGAACACTTTGATGCAGTGAACGAAGCAAAAAAGATAATATCGGAAAACGAGCTTATCTATCAAAGCAGAATCGACGCAGTTAAGCCAAAGCTCGAAAACAAAAAGCTCATGATAGTCACCTATAATCACGAACTCGACTGGATACTGAACGCTGCCCTGGACTGTGGAATGAAGATTGTTAAAATATGCGTTTTGAACTTTTCCCAGGATGAGGGGTTCCGCTCATCCCTTCATGAAATAGATGGCATAGATGTAGTTGAGAACTATGACAAAGATGAAAGAAACGCAGATATAGAAAAACTTAAGCCTGACATCATACTCTCAAACTACGAGCCTGTAAGCGAACAGATCTGTATCACAGACACCATCCCTATGTGTCCGGATAACGGCTTTTTCACAGGTCTTGAGATGCTTGAGCGATGGTCGAGGCTATTCAGTAAATCAAAGGAAGGAGAATGGCTCAATGACAGAAAATTATTTGACAAGTATTACACCGGATAGCATGTCGGGGCTGGTCTTCGCTTTTGAAGGCATATCAAAAGGTCTTGTCCTAATGAACGGCCCTACCGGTTGTAAGTTCTATCACTCGGCGACATCGGATAATCAGATGATAAGGCAGCCCGAGTTTGATCCGCTCGAATACCCTGAGTTTTGGTACTTCGGACAGCCACGGGTTCCTTCAACCTTCCTCGATAAACGTGATTATGTATATGGAAGTGAGGACAAGCTCTCCGAGGTCATAGCCTTTCTCGAAAAGGAAATCGACTTTGACCTTCTCGCCATCGTAAACACTCCGGGTGCAGCGCTAATCGGAGATGACATAGAGAGAATCGCAAGGGAAGCAAGCAAGGACGAGAGTAAAATTATTTCCATAGGAAGCCCGGGCTATTCCTTGCCAATATGGGACGGCTACATCAAAGCCTGCCGTATTCTCATTGAAAAGCTGGCTAAACCCGGCGAAAAGTCGGCAGGAAAATCCGTAAATATACTCGGGATTTCAATCTTCCACAGGGACTTCGCCGGAGACAAAGAAGAGCTTCAGAAAGCCCTCGCACTCTGCGAAATAGATGTAAACTGCTTCCTCTGTGCCGGTTCAAGCGTAAGCGATATAGAAAAGCTTCCACGCGCGGATCTTAATATAGTAGTAGACAGCTTATACGGGCTTGATTCCGCAAAGCTTTTATCGGAGCGCTTTGATATGCCTTACATCGTCTGCGATGGACTTCCGGTCGGCTTTAGAGCAATGGAAGAACTATTGCAGAGGGTCTGTGAAAAGCTCGGCTCAAACATCACAGCATATATGAAGCAAAGTGAGCGAGCAAGAGCAAAGTGCTTTGCACATCTCTCGAGAGTTCACACTCTTACGGGGCGTCCAAAGGGTGTTAAGTTTGCCGTGCACGGCAGCCTATCTCAGTGCCTTGGCTATACTGGGTTCTTGGCAAGCTATTTTGGCATGACTTGCGATGTTGTTTCTATAGTAGAAAGAAAAGATCTTGATGACAAAACAAGAAACTATGAAGAGCTGGCTATGCAGGAAGCAAGGCTAAGAGAAATACTAAATGACCATGGTTCTTCTGATGCACTAAAGAAAAACATTTTCGATACAGATGCTGAGCTCGTCTTTGCCGATGGACAGACCATTGCCATGCTTAGAGCAAAGGGGAAAAGGTTCAGCGGTATTGAGACAGCACTCCCCTCCCTTGGTTATATTGATGTGATTGAGAAGTCTCATCTTGGCATTGGCGGAGGACTTCTTCTATGCGAGCAAGTTCTAAACGGCATGCTTTATTAAAAATATCTTACGACAAGTTCATCAAAAAATATGTTGACACACACATTTTTTGATGTTACTATTTATCTAATTTAACAAACCTTTGATGGAGAATAGTAGGCATAGATGCAGCAGAAGAGAGATTTGCAGATGGTGTGATTGCAGACTGTATGTGCTTTGTTGAATGGCCTCCTGAGGGCAAACTGAACGGATTACATTTGATGATTCAAGTAGGGGCGACGGAGAAGATACTTCGTTAACAATATCTGCATATGTTAGTATGCGAAGGAGTGGGCGTTTTACGCCAAGCCGGGTGGCACCGCAGGAGATTTCGGCTCTTGTCCCAGCGAATATGGGATGAGAGTTTTTTTGTTTTTATACATCCTTTCACACTTCGCAAGTTTTGATGAAAAGACAAAAGGAGAAAAAAATGTCAGAGAGTACAAACAACAAAGCAATACCTTATAAAATCTATTTGCATGAGAGCGAAATGCCAACGCACTATTACAATGTTAGAGCCGATATGAAGAAAAAGCCGGCTCCGCTTGTAAACCCGGGTACTGGTAAGCCTATAACAGCAGATGAACTCAAACCTATTTTCTGCGATGAGCTTATCGAGCAGGAGCTAAATGAAACTGATAGATATATCGAGATTCCCCAGGAAATAAGAGATTTCTACAAGATGTATAGACCATCACCTCTCGTTCGCGCATATTGCCTAGAGGAAAAGCTTCAGACTCCGGCAAAGATTTACTATAAGTTTGAGGGAAACAACACCAGTGGAAGTCACAAGCTAAACTCTGCTATCGCTCAGGCCTACTACGCTAAGAAGGAGGGTCTAAAGGGCGTCACAACCGAGACCGGTGCAGGTCAGTGGGGTACTGCCCTCTCGATGGCTTGCTCATACTTCGAACTTGACTGCAATGTTTACATGGTTAAGGTTTCCTACGAGCAGAAGCCTTTCCGTCGTGAGGTTATGAGAACATATGGTGCATCGGTAACACCTTCCCCATCTGAGACTACGGAAATCGGTAAGAAGATTCTCGACGAACACCCGGGAACAACAGGAAGCCTTGGCTGTGCTATATCAGAAGCTGTAGAGGCTGCTACAACTACAGAAGGATATAAGTACGTTTTAGGAAGCGTGCTAAACCAGGTTCTCCTTCACCAGAGCATCATCGGTGAAGAAGCCATGGCAGCAATGAAGAAATACGATATCAAGCCTGATGTTATCATCGGCTGTGCCGGAGGCGGAAGCAATGTCGGCGGACTGATGTCACCTTTCATGGGAGAAAAGCTCAGAGGAGAAGCTGACTATCGCTTCATCGCTGTTGAGCCTGCATCATGCCCAAGCCTTACAAGGGGGCGCTACGCTTATGACTTCTGCGATACGGGGCGCGTTTGCCCTATGGCTAAGATGTACACTCTCGGAAGTGGATACATTCCTGCGCCTAACCACGCAGGCGGACTTCGCTACCACGGTATGAGCCCTATCGTTTCAGAGCTTTATCATCAGGGAAAACTAGAGGCTGTAAGCTACACTCAGACAAAGGTATTTGAGGCAGCTCGTGACTTTGCCAGAGTTGAAGGAATCCTCCCTGCTCCTGAGAGCAGCCATGCTATCAAGGCAGCTGTTGACGAGGCTCTTAAGTGCAAAGAGACAGGCGAAGAGAAGACAATTCTATTCGGACTTACCGGTACAGGTTACTTCGATCTATATGCTTACGAGAAGTTCAACGATGGTGTTATGACTGACTACATACCAAGCGATGAAGAGATTGAAGCAAGCCTTGCTACGCTTCCAAACATTGAAGAGTAAATAGAGTAAACTTCCATCCTATAAACCCCGATAAAAACTATAATATAAACTCAGCCCCGAGAGCCTAGGCTTTCGGGGCATTTTTGTGCGTATTCTATATTAAAATATTCACTGGATTTTAAAGGATTTCTCCTAGTATCATAAATAAAATTACCACTGCAAAAAAAAAGCATAAAAAACATAAAAAGCCTGGTAGAATCTTTCCTGGCTTGTCATCGCTACACTGTGAACTACTGTTTTTACCATAAGATGCCGAATCCATTCTATGCTCAGGTGCATGCTTGATACTTTTTCTTGAACGAACTATTTCGTAATATCGATTCAAAGGGTCTTCCCTATCAATAATCCTATAATAAAAATCATCCAGCCATTCTATATCTTCTGCATCACACAGTTCATCTTCATAAGCGTCAGGTTCGTGCACTATCCTGTTTCTGACCCATCTGTAATGTTTAAGTTTTTTTAAATCGCTTTCCCATCCATCTACCAGATCCCATCCTTCAGTATTTTCATACATTTCGTCTATATATGCCGAGATTCGTCTTTCGTCTCCAAGCATATCGCCGCATAGCCTTTCTAAATGTTTATATGAGTCCATAAATCCCATAATGTATTCCGTCCTTTGATGTATCTTTTATTTCATCACCATATTGGGTGTTCAAGTTTAAATATATGAGTTCTCTGCATAGACAAGGTTATCACAAGTAATAGTATCCAATCAAGCTGTTTTTATTATGAATTGAAAGTTAATTAAGAATTGAATTTTTGTTACATATAATATAAAATATAAAATAGTATGAATTATAATCTATTCAATACTAAAAAACTATACTCATTTATAAGTAAAATTCGCTTACGGCAGTTGCAAAACAGCTTGCTTATCCGAGTTTTACTGTGAAGTTATTAAGGAGAACGGTAATGAAAAAAACAAAAAAACGATTTTTATGTATCGCACTAAGCCTTGCCATGACATTGCTGGTGATACCTGCCAGTGTATTCGCTGAGGAAATGCCGGATGAATACAAAGAGCAGACAAAAGATAATTATTGGGCAGAGCTTTCCTGGTACAAAGACAGTGGATTTCGTGCTGTCATACCTTCATACTTGAATGATTATTTTGCCAGCAGCAGAGTTAAATGGGTTAATACCTTAAATTATGATTATGTTACAGGCTTCCCTAATGCCGGAATTTCCAGTGACCCTAATCTTTCTGAGGAAGTTTCGGAGACCATGAATAATTTGGATATGTATGCGCAGGATTTACCACATAGGGAACCTCGCGATCCTGCACTTAACAGATGGCAGGGTGGTAAGCAATGGAATCCGTACAACTTTAACTACTCGACTGATCTTTTAACTAAGAATATAACTGATTATAATGTTCGTGGGGATATTACCGAAAGAGGACTATCAAGCACAGAAGTTGCTAAGCACAACATAGGTGATGATATCAACCTTGATTTTAATCTTGATATGTCTCTGTTCAAAAAAATGATGAACACAATTCTCATAGCTTATATAAATTCAGAATTCCCTGCGTATTACATGATGAAGGACAATATGCCAGAGACAGCCATAACGCAATCTGACGGGCAGTTAGTATTTGTTTTAGATCTTCCTAAAGGGCTGGAATCAACCGATGCTACAAAGTATAAGCTAAGTGGACTTGACGGCTTTGATCTATCCGTTACAAAGGAAAAGGACGGCAGAAGAATTGTTGTCAAAGCAAGACTCAAGGCTCCGGCTAACTATGAAATGTTAAAAGATGTATATGCAAAGATTCAGAAGGTTAATTCCGTTACTTTAAGTATCGATGGTTTGAAAGTGACATCTGATGTTGAGACCAATAAAAACAGTACATTAACCGGGTACGCTTATGGAGCTTACGAAAACATATTTACTACAGATAATAATGCAATTATTAACCAAGATGCTTCAGCTATTGAAAATGATGACCATCATTCATTTGCACGACTATCAACCGTTTATGCAGCAAAGCAGCTTGCTAACGGCAAAGACGAGGCAGGAGATCCTAACAAACCAGAGCTAATTACCTACTCACTAAGAGTAAATCAGAACAAGGTTACATTTATAGACGGTGGTAATACTCATGCGGTAGTTAATGTAGAATCAGGCAAAGCTATAGACACTGACAGCCTCACAGATCAGTCAATGCCGGCTGACCCAAGCAAAGCAGGATACACATTCAAGGAGTGGAATACAGCTATAGATGGAACCGGTACAAAGTTTACAGGAAGCACAGTCGTAAACGAAGATATGACTGTATACGCTATCTACACCAAGACTAATGTTCCAAGCAATGGCAACAAGCCTAATAAACCTAACAGACCGACTAAACCTGCAAATCCGAACACAGGTGATTCAGCAAGCTTGCCACCTTATATCATGCTCATGGGACTTGCTGCAGGACTTGCAATCTCAGTTCGCATGAGAAATAAGATAAAAGAAAGCTAATATACTTTTAACGAACCTAACACAAAACTCACCCCTAAGATTTCTCATTGATTTATGATGGTCTTAGGGGTTGTTTTTAATTAAATATTTATTTGCCCGAGCTTTGTTGTAAAATATAAGTCCTCAGAAGAGGACTTAAGATTGGCGGAGAAGGTGGGATTCGAACCCACGTGCCCTTACAGGCAACCGCATTTCGAGTGCGGCTCGTTATGACCACTTCGATACTTCTCCGAATAAGGTTTGTAAGTCGATTCGCTCGATTCACAAACCACCGTAACATTATATCATACAGTCTAATTCTCATCAACAGGAACTATCAATCTTAGAGCCTTCTCACAAATTTCGATATTGATACCCTCCGTGCGCGAAATCTCACCGTCTATGCAGATACCAAAATCCTTTGTTCCCTTTGGTTTTAAGCTGAGCTGTTTGCTCTTTTTCACATAGATAATTTTATCAATTCCATCTACCTCAAGATGAGTTCCCTCTTTGTATTTAGGTAAAAGCTTTATGAACCTAAGTCTGGAAACATCATTTACTATATTAAGATCAAAGTAGCCATCGTCAATAATTGCCTGTGGTGCCGACTTAATTCCTCCTCCACAATAAGATCCATTTGATATAGCACATAGAAGCATTTTCCCTTCTCTGATTTGCTTGCCGTCCTCGTAAATATCGAGACAGGCGCCCTTTTTTTTGACGAAGTTTAAGAGTATAGCTGTTTGGTAAGCTGCTCCTGAAAAGAACTTCTTTTTCTTGAGGTTCAAGGCCGTTTCTACAACGTTGCAATCAAAACCTATATTGAACATGTTAAGGCAGTATCCCGTCTGTTCTTCTCCCCCCACAATGCTCATAAACTTCATCACATCAACTTCTCTGCTCTCGCCGTTTATTTGCGAGCGCACATTCATAAAATTTCCTGCATCCGGGAAGTTTCTTATCATATCGTTACCTGATCCTATAGGAACGATTCCCAGTTCCACTCCATCAAAACCTATAACTCCGGATGCGATTTCATTAGCTGTACCATCGCCTCCGCAAGCATAAAACCTTGCTGCTTCGCCGTTTAATCCTTCTGCAATATCTCTAGCCCTCGCTTCACTTTCTCTGTTAGGCTCGGTCAAAATTATCTCATATTCACTTTCACTACCCTGCATAGCTGTTCTTATATCCTCAATCAGCTCATTGCTCTGATTTCCCTTACCCGCAACAGGGTTAACAAAAAAATAATGCTTCATATACGCAGTAATATTCCTTCTAAATTTATAATCCAATCATCGTTCTTATCAAAGGCTCCGCTTTCGGCTCGCAATCCGATATCGTATACGCCTTGAGAACCTCATCACAAGCCTGCTTCAGCTTTTTTTCATCACTTGAGTAGACAATGGCAATAGTATCTGAAGGCTCAAGCTTATCGCCTCTCTTTGCAAGGAGTCTGATTCCGGCGCTGTGGTCTATTTCATCATCCTTGCTTGCCCTTCCCGCACCTGAGTGCTGTGAAGCAAGGCCAATGTATTCTGCATCGATAGATTCTATATACCCGGAGCTCTCAGCCTTAATCTCAGAGTAAATCTCAGCCTTTGGAAATAGCGAATAATCATCAATCACCAGTTTGTTTCCACCCTGATATTCTATCATTTCAGCCAGTTTTTGGAGTGCCCTTCCGCTTGAAATTGCATTTTCTGCAAGTGCAAAACCTTCCTCTACGCCGGATGCCCCACCCCCGAGATATATCATGGCTGCAGAGATATTCAAACAAAGCTTTAGCAAGTCTCCCTTGATATTTCCCTTAAGAAGTTCTATGGCCTCTATTACCTCAAGGCTGTTTCCTATGGCATGACCTAGCGGCTCGCTCATATCTGAAATTATTGCAGCTGTTTTCTTTCCCTGGGAGCTTCCAATCTTGCACATAAGCTCTGCTAGTGCTTTGGCATCCTCCTCGGACTTCATAAAAGCACCTTTACCGCACTTCACATCTAAAAGGATGGCATCGCTTCCCGCAGCAAGCTTCTTGCTCATTATACTCGATGCAATCAGGCTGAGATTTTCGACCGTTGCCGTCACATCTCTGAGAGCATAAAGCTTCTTGTCAGCCGGTGCGATATGACCGCTTTGACCGATTACGGCAATCCCGATTTCATTTACCTGCCTGTGGAAATCCGCCGGCTCAAGAGTCGTTTTAAATCCCGGAATTGACTCGAGTTTATCTATGGTTCCACCCGTAAATCCAAGACCTCTTCCGCTCATCTTAGCGATTGGAATTCCACACGATGCAGCGATCGGTGCAACTATCAGAGTCACCTTATCGCCAACGCCTCCCGTCGAATGTTTGTCAACCTTTATCCCATGAATGTCCGAAAGGTCGACTATATCTCCGGAATGAAGCATGACCTTCGTTAAGTTAAAGGTTTCTTCCTCACTCATATGTCTAAAATATATAGCCATCAAAAGTGCCGAAGCCTGATAGTCGGGTATCTCGCCGCTTAAATATGCTTTGATGAAAAACTCAATCTCAGCTTCGCTAAGTTCCTTGCCGTCCCTTTTTTTGCATATAATATCAACTGCATTCATATCCATTCCTACTTCAAAATCTCATTGAGAAAGCTCTCGCCTATTTTAGGCTCATCCACGCCAAGGTAGTCGCAGATTGTCGCTCCGATATCGGCAAAGCACTCCCTCGTTCCGATGTTTGCTGATTTAAGAGGTTCTCCGAAGGCTACGAAAGGGATGTGTTCTCTCGTGTGGTCGAAGCCGCTGTGCGTAGGATCGTTTCCGTGATCAGCGCACAGAATCACTATGTCCTTGGGTCCAAGTTTTGACTCAATTTCAGGAATTCTTCCGTCAAAATCCATTATCGCCTTGCCATATCCGATAGGATTTCTTCTATGTCCGTAAAGCGAGTCAAAATCAACAAGATTTGTAAAGATAAATCCGCCATCCACCTTATCAAGTGCCTCAAGAGTCTTATCAACCCCGTCCATATTTCCGTCCGTATGAACCCAGTCCGTAACACCGCTAGCGTTGAAAATATCGTGAATTTTTCCCACGGCATAGACATCCTGACCTGCATCTGAAATCAAATTTAGAATCGTTTTCTCAGGTGGAGAAACCGCATAGTCACGACGGTCTGTCGTTCTCTCACGCTTGCCGTCGACCATCTTGTACGGTCTTGCTATTACTCTTCCGCAGGCCCATTCACCCTGAAGAAGCTCCCTCGCGATCTCGCAGATTTTGTAGAGTTCCTCAAGAGGAATAACATCTATGTTTGCGGCAATCTGAAATACGCTATCAGCCGAGGTATAGACGATGGGATAGCCTGTCCTCTCATGCTCTTCTCCGAGCTTTTCTATGATCACCGTACCGGACTCTGCGTAGTTTCCTATGCAGCGCCTTCCTATTCTCTCTTCAAACTTCGCGATAAACTCAGCCGGAAATCCGTCAGGATAAGTTTTAAAAGGTGTAAGACTCTCTACTCCGGCAATTTCCCAGTGTCCCGTTATAGTGTCCTTACCCTTTGACTTCTCCTTGAGTTTGCCATAGGAACCGGAAGGATTTGCTACGGCAAAGCTTCTATCTCCTTTGCAAAGTCCATCTATATTACCAAAGCCCAATCTTCTCATGTTGGGAATCTTCAGTTCATCACCCATGGTCTTTGCGATGTGACCAAAGGTATCGCTACCGGCATCACCGTAGCTTCCTGCATCGGGCAGCTCTCCTACGCCTAAGCTGTCCATCACGATTAAAATTACTCTGTTCTTATCCATAAGCTGCCTCCTTAAGCTTGATTCTAAAGGATTTTTATGGGATTGGCCTCGATATAATCCAGGGAGACCAGTTTGTACTCCACTCCGTTTAATATACCCTGAAAACCGTTTTTAAAAGCGTCCTTGCCATGTAAGTGTCCATAGATACAGGTCTTTACACCATAGCTCGAAAGCATCTTTGTAAACTCCGACGGCTGAAACTTATCATTGCAAGGCGGATAATGCAGCATAGCTATTATCACATCCGGCTCATGCCTCTTAGCATCTTCAAGCGACATCTCAAGTCTAATCAGTTCGCGCTTAAAAATCTTTTCGTCATGTTCATCAAAGCCGTCCGTTCCCGGACAAATCCACCCTCTCGTTCCGCATATAGATACTTTTTTATCTCCATCAAAGATAAGCGCCGCATCATTTTGCAGAAAACGAATCTTTTCACTTATATCGTTCAATCTTTTGATAGATCCCCACCAGAGGTCGTGATTTCCCTTTGTGATAATCTTACGCCCCGGCAAGCTTTCTATCCACTTCAAATCAGCCATAGCCTCCTCTAGCCTGAGTCCCCATGAGATATCTCCGCAGACCAAAACCGTATCATATTTACCGATGTTTTCCTCCCAGTTCTGCTTGAGTCTTTCCGCATGGTTTTCCCATCTACTGCCGAAGATGTCCATTGGCTTTGAAATTCTCTCATCAAAAGATAGATGCAAGTCTCCTATTGCAAAAATGCTCAAATTCTACACCTCATCATTGTCATCCAGTTCAAGCACACTGCTCGCTCTGGTCTGATCTATCTTCTCTATGTTGCGAAGCTTTCTATTGATGCTTCTGGTTCTCACTCCAATCAGCTTATCAAGTTCTACATTAGCTTGGTCTATACGCTTCTTCGTAGCCTCAAGGACATTTCCGAAACTGTCAAACTCGGTCTTAACAGCCCCTAGGATCTCCCAAACCTCACTTGAATGTTTCTGAATAGCAAGGGTTCTGAAGCCCATCTGAAGGCTGTTCAAAAGTCCTGTCATCGTTGTAGGACCTGCTATGTTAACCTTGTAATCTCTCTGCAAGACTTCAACCAGTCCTCGCCTTATAACCTCGGCATAAAGACCCTCGAACGGCAGAAACATTATCGCAAAGTCCGTCGTGTAAGGTGGCCTTATGTATTTGCTCGAAATGTCCTTAGCCTCTTGCTTGATTACCTGTTCAAGTTGCTTTCCGGCCTTTTCTATCTCCGTAGAATCCGCCATATCATAGGCATCGAGAAGCTTGGCATAGGCATCTCCCGGGAACTTGGCATCTATCGGAAGATAAATAAATCCATCCTCAGAGCCTTGAGTTCCGGGGAGTTTAATTGCAAATTCAACGCGCTTAGGACTGCCGTCTACACTCACGTTCTCCTCGTACTGCTCAGGCGACAAAATCTGCTCCAAAATACCGGCAAGCTGCACCTCTCCCAAGATACCTCGCGTCTTTACATTGGTCAAAACTCTCTTGAGGTCGCCAACGCCCGAAGCAAGATTTTGCATTTCTCCAAGTCCCTTATAGACTTGCTCGAGCCTCTCATTAACCAGATTGAATGATTGCGTAATCCTGTCGTTCAGCGTCTTCTGCAATCTCTCATCCACAGTGTTTCTGATTTCAGAAATTTGCTTGTTATTATCCTCTTTGATTTCACTCAGCTGAGTTCTTACGGTCTGCCTGATGTTCTCAAGCTTCTGCTCGTTCTCCATGCTGAAGTTTGACAGAGTCTCGTTGATTCTTCTCAGGCTCTCATTCTGCGCCTTAAAATGCTCGCTCTGCGTTCCGGCTATGAGGTCACCGTAGTTTCTAAAGCTGCTGTTTATGTGCTCCATAGTATCGCGCCTTGCCAAATCGATGTCAGCTCTCAGCTCATCTCTGAGCTTGCGAAGTTCCTCATCCCTTGCACTATCCTCGATATTTTTGTTCAACCTTAGCACCAAAATCACCGATATGAGCGCTGCAATCAAAGTTATAACGGATAAAATTACTATGATTAAGTTCATATTTTTCCCTTTATTTGTAACTTGTTAAAACAATATTTCCTAAAATAATTTTACTATCTAAATCCCTTTTCGTCTACATCAAAATAGCCCTATGCATATTGAACTGCTTAGGGCTGCTTGGGTTTAAAATCTAATTTTTAAGCAAATTTCTCCGCTTCATTATCAACTTATCTCGCCTTCCTACAGACCATAGATGCAGTATGCAGGATAGTGCTCGCCCATGAATAGCCATGGGTTTTCTCCCATCTCAATATGCTCATCAAAGCTGATGTCCGGGATAAATATCTTGACTGCAGTTCTCTTGGTTCCCGTTATGGTTTTCCCCTCTGCAGTTGGATTTGCCACAAATTCCTCAATTGCCTGACGAAGCTTGGTGATGCCGGCCTCCTTCTCAAAGTTATCAATAAATTCATTTGCATCAACGTATGCTACATTGTCGCCATCTTTCAGCCAGTCCAATTTTAACATCTTCTACCTCCACTAGGTTCCGTTAAGTACATAAAAAATAAACAATATGAAAAAGTCATAATTCTATTTTAATTATAATAAGGCTTCAGACTTCTGTCAATATATCGATAGCCTCCACATAGCCATCAAAACCGTGGCCTTTGATACATGCACACGCAGCTTCGCTGATGAACGAATGCCTTCTGTAATCCTCACGCTTTGATATATCTGAGATATGAACCTCTACAGTCCTTATACCGACAGCCTTTATTGCATCTGCAAGTGCGATGCTCGTATGCGAGTAGCCTGCAGGGTTAAATACGATTCCATCAAAATTTCCATATGCCTGCTGTATCTTATCAATCAAAGCGCCTTCATGGTTCGACTGAAAGAACTCCACATCTATACCGCGCTCATCAGCAGCCTTTGATATCATGGCAAGCATCTCCTCGTATGTTCCCCTACCGTAAATCTCAGGTTCCCTAATTCCGAGAAAGTTTATATTAGGACCGTTCAGCACCAGAATCTTCATAGCTTTTCCTCCAAACACCTGCTTTGATATTGCTTGGACAGTTCCATGATTTTCTCAAAGAGAGCTTCAACATATTCTGAAAGCTCGCCCTCGCCCATATCCTTTTTATCCTTAATCAGCTCCCTCTCCCTAACAGAGTCGCATATGCCGATTCCATTTGCTTTTTTTATATCCGCAACATCCCTTACGACATGCATTCTCTCTTCAAAGAGTTTAAGAATCTCGCGGTCTATTCCGTCTATCTTATCTCTGCACTTCTTTAGTTCAATCATTGAAAACAAACCTGCCTGAAAAATTAATATCCCCGAGCATCAAATCCAAAACTGCAATAGCAGCAGCTGCCTCAATACAAGGCACCGCGCGCACAGCAATACAAGGATCGTGCCTACCGCTAATTTTAAGCTCTACATTCTCACCCCTGCTAAAACTTACGCTCTTTGAGGGTATGGAAATCGAAGGCGTTGGCTTTATGCAAACTCTAAAATTCACAGTTTCTCCCGTGCTTATTCCACCTAGGATTCCGCCGTTATGATTGCCTGTAATTGCAATTTTTCCATCGCTCATTATGTATTCGTCGCGAGCTTCACTTCCCCTAAGTTCGCTTAGATGAAATCCGTCACCAAACTCTATTCCTTTTACCGCAGGAATTGCAAATACTGCCTGAGAAATCCGATTCTCAAGTCCGTCAAACATAGGCTCACCGACTCCGCAAGGAAGCCCCTCGATACTACAAACGATGTTGCCACCAAGGGAATCGCCCTCTAAAATAGCCTCTGCAATGAGTTCATCTATGCCGGAGCTATTACCATAGACCGTCTCAAGTACAGCCTTGACAGTGATTCCGTTTCGCTCAAGCATCTGGATTGCAATTCCGCCGGCCACACAAAGCGCAGCCGTCAACCTTCCCGAAAAATGACCGCCGCCCCTATAATCCTGATAAGCCCTAAATTTGCACTGTGCGGTAAAGTCGGCATGCGAAGGTCTTGGCGAATCCTTTATGTCGTCATAATCCTCACTTTTTACATCTTCGTTATATATCAAAGCAGCAATAGGCGCACCACATGTCTTTCCGTCAAAGAGACCGCTGACAAACTCCGGTTTGGCATTCTCTGAGCGCTTGCTCGTTAGCGTGTTTCTTCCCGGAGCTCTTCTATCTAGGAAAATCTGAAGCTTTTCCATATCGATTTTGAAGCCGCATGGAAGTCCGTCAAAACTAATTCCAATCGCATCAGAATGCGACTGACCGAATATGGATAGCTTTATATTATTTCCAAAAACCGAGGCCATATAACCCTCCTATTTCCTTAAACAGTTGCCTGAAAGTCCTATCCTGTCAAACTCATCAAAAAAGCTCACGTAGGACTTATTCACAGCTTTCGCATTATCTATTAAAAGCCTTTCCTCACATCTAAGCGAAGCAATAGCTGCAGTCATCACGATTCTATGGTCATCAAAGCAATTTACTTTGCCGCCCTTTAGCCTTCGTTCTTTACCTATACCATCTATCTCAATAGTATCATCAGAGACGGCAATACTTCCCCCGAGCCTTCCGATAAGATTCTCTATCGCAACGACTCTGTCGCTCTCCTTGAGCCTTAGTCTTTTGATGCCCGAAATCTTCGATTTGTCATCTGCTAAGCAGCATAAAAGCGCTATCAAAGGGACAAGATCGGGGATATTGCCGGCATCTATTTCTATAGACTTAAGCACTTTATCACCGATTGGATATGCTTCAAATACCGGCTTTCCCTTATCTGTGACAAAACGCAAATCTGCACCCATCTTCTTCAGAATCTCAACTATCTTTCTGTCGCCCTGAAGTGAGCATGGGTTTAAGCCCTCAATAACAAGAGGTTCATCTCCAAGAATTCCTGCAGCAAACCAAAAGCCTGCATTCGACCAGTCCCCTTCGACCACATATTCCTTTGGCAAAATGTATCTTTGTCCACCCTTAACTCTATAAATATGTTCCGTATCATGATTTTCCTCGCTTACTGAAATTGAGAAATCACGAAGAACATCCAGCGTAATATCGATATAAGGCATCGAGAAAAGCGGCTTTTTCACATGAATTTCGCTATCTGCGGAAAGCAGGGGCAGTGCCATCAAAAGCCCGCTGACATACTGAGAACTGATATTTCCCGGCAAGTTAAAAACTCCGTGTTTAAGCTTTCTTTCTGTGCTTAGGACATCATCAGATACATCTATCTTGCAGCCGTGAGCTATAAGCTCATTAAGCAAAGAATCCAAAGGTCTTTTAGCTAGTCTTCCTCGCATAATGAAGTCCGCTTTTAGACCAAGTGCGCATACTATTGGAAGCAGGAATCTCAAACTCGATCCACTCTGATTACAATCAAGGAGCACCTTCTGATTACCGTTCTTAAGCGACTGCCCTATCTCGTAAAGGCAGTTCTTTGTCGCTATTATATCCTCGGCATCATTTTCTACAGCCTCGTTTTTCTCGTTGATAAGCTTCGATTGGTCTTTAGTGTCTTCCACGCAGTTCACTTCGTCAAGCTTTGATAGAAACTCACATATTAGAAATCTGTGCTCATAGGACTTGGATCTCGGTGCGACTATCCTCTTCATCTCAGATACCTCTCTATGAATTTTGTAAGCTCGTACATCGAAATCCTCTTGATTTTGCACTTGTTCATGGCATATGGAATCACAATGTCTATATAATCTCCGCTGCGCTTCTTGTCCATTTTGATGTATTTAATCAGCTCATCTCTACCAAATTCTATGGTCGCATCGTAGCAGTATTCGTCTATCAGTGAAAGAAATGCACCTTGAACTTTCTCATCGCACCAGCCTTCGCCAACTGAAATTTTAAACATTAGAGCCATACCCTTAATCACCGCCATGCCGTGACTAATCTCATATCCGGAAGCCTTCTCTATTGCGTGACCGAAGCTGTGTCCGAGGTTTAAAAGCTTGCGCACTCCTCTATCCTCAAAGTCCTCCGTTATCACCTCAAGCTTAAACCTTGCGCACTCAGAAATTACTGCTTCGAGTTCCAATCCCAGGTCACTCTTTCCTGCAATCAGCTCGTAGACATGCTTTGATAGCATGGCGTACTTTATGACCTCGCCAAAACCATCCCAAAAAACCGCAGTGTCAAGTGAGCGAAGCAGCTTCACATCCCTAAAAACAAGCCCGGGATTATGAAATGCTCCTATAAGATTCTTGCCCTCATCTATGTTTATTCCCGTCTTTCCACCTATAGATGAATCGACCATTGCAAGGAGAGTGCTCGGAATTTGGACATAATCTATACCTCTAAGATAGCTTGCTGCAACAAAACCGGCAAGGTCACAGAGAGCACCGCCACCCATGACAACAATCATGTCATCACGTCCGATTTCCTCTTCCACAAGAAAGCTTATTAGACTTTGGTATTCCTCTAAGCACTTACAGCTTTCTCCACCTGCGATTTCCATTTTTGCAACATCAAAGCCTGCCTCAATCATGCTGCTTTGGCAGTCATCAATGGCGTCCTTCGGGATATTGCTGTCGCAGATGAAGACAAGTTTAACTCCCGTTTTAATGGAGGAAAGTTCCCTTCCTATGTCCCTGATTGAACCTGTTTTGATGTTTGATTCAGTGACTAATTTACTCATCTAATCGCTTCTCTAATCCTGATGATTCCCTTCATTATCTCGTCAAATTCGCTAGGTGTCACCGACTGCTTTCCGTCGCTGAGCGCCCTTGCCGGATTGTCGTGCACCTCTATCATCACACCGTCTGCACCGCAGGCGACTGCTGCAAAAGCCATAGGTTTAACAAGGCTCGCCTGTCCCGTTGCATGGCTTGGATCCACGATTATCGGAAGGTGCGTAAGGCTTCTTAAAACCGGAACCGCCGATAGGTCCAGGGTATCTCTCGTGTAGTCCTCAAAACTTCTAATTCCTCTCTCGCATAGGATTACATTCTCGTTTCCGCCGTCCAGAATATATTCGGCACTGAGTAATAGTTCCTCAAGCCTGCATCCCGTTCCTCTCTTGAGCAAGATAGGTTTATTCAGCTTACCAAGAGCCTTGAGAAGCTCGTAGTTTTGCATGTTCCTTGCTCCCACCTGAATTATGTCCACATCCTCATAAAGCGATAGGTGTTTTTCACTCATTATCTCCGAAACTATAGGCATCTCAACCGCCTTCTTCGCCTCGCTCAAAAGCTCTATGCCTTCTGCCCTCATACCCTGAAAAGAGTATGGTGACGTCCTCGGCTTGAATGCTCCGCCCCTGAGTATCCTTGCTCCGGAAGCCTTTACCGAACTTGCGATATCGATTATTTGCTTCTGCGATTCAACCGAGCAAGGACCTGCAATTACCGCAAAGTTTCCTCCACCGATTTTGGTGCCGTTAATATCGATGACAGTGTTGGGCTTATTTTCATCCCTTGCCGCCTTCTTAAATATTTGATTACTTGTGCCATTTGATACTGAAGAATTCCACATTATATCAAAACCTCACTCTAAATATATCTCTCAAACTCCATAAAGATTCTGTCCTTACGAGTCCTATTTCCTATCTCCTTGACGAGCACCTTGCCTTTGCCTCTAAGAACAATTTTATCTCCCTCGTCTATCTGTACATCGGTCTTGGTTTGCTCCAAACTGTTGACAAAGACTATACCTCTTTTGATTGCTTCCTGTGCCTTCGCCCTCGAAAGTCCAAATGCGCTCGAAACAATGTTATCAAGCCTGAGCGATGCCACCGTATCTTTGACCGTAAGCTTGTTATTTCCCGGAAGCTTAAGTTCTGAAAGTTCATGCTCCGAAAGCGAAAGATATTTTCTTCCTGCCTTTGCATAGTTAGTCATCAAAAATTCTACAATCTCAGATGACACGATTATATCCGCTCCATCTTCGTTTACAAGGATATCTCCTATTTTGCCTCTACTCACACCGAGCCCCGTAAGGGAACCAAGATAGTCTCCATGTCTGAGCGCTTTGCCGCCCTCCTTTGTTCTGACTCTGATGACCTTTAGGACATCTTTTGATGCGTCATTGATGCTTATATAGTCCGGCAAACAGAACATAATCACCCTCTCTGCATCCTCATATCCACCAAAAAATACAATATCTACATCAAATCTCCCTTTTTCTCTGATATAATTACTTGCAACAGAATGTTCATGGGGGTCGAGAAAATCGCTATAGGTCAGCATGTACTTTTCGCTGGCGCCTTTGATTTTATCTTCAATTTTGCCTAAAAAAATTCGATCCTCTTTCATATATATTATTATATACAATATTGTGATATCTGCCTACTGTTTTGAAAAACTTATATTCGGCGTTGTGATATGTAATTATGTGTAATGATATTTAATATCATTCAGCTTTAAGGAGTAAGACTATGAAATTCGATTTACACTGCCACATCAAAGGTGGTTCCATAGATTCAAGTATAGAGATAGATGAATACGTAAATATATTAAGGCAAAAAGGGTTTGCAGGAATGCTGATTACAGACCACGATTCCTACAAGGGCTTTAACGCATGGGAAAATGAAGGTAAAAAGTACGACGACTTCACAGTGCTCAAAGGTATAGAGTACGACACCAGGGATGCAGGCCACTTCATCGTCATCATGCCGGATGGTGTTGAGAGCAAGCTGCTTACAATTCGCGGCATGTCGCTAAAGCAATTAATCAAGGTCGTTCACGCCGGTGGCGGTATCCTCGGTGCTGCTCACCCTTTCGGTGCAAAGGCTGCAAGCGCAATGTTTTGTCGCAAGGTAAGGCGCAATCCCGATATTTTTAAGAAGCTTGACTTCCTAGAAGGCTTTAACACCTGTGAAGCCAAGGAGGCAAATGACAAAGCTGTCGTCCTCGCAAAGCAGTACTCGCTTCCGTGTACCGGTGGCTCAGACTCGCACAACAAGGCATATGTCGGCAAAGGCTTTACAGACTTTTCTTCGCCTATCAAAAGCAATATGGATCTGATAAAAAGCATAAAAGCTAATGAAATCACAAGTTTTGGAGGTGTTGAGCGAGAGTTCCTTCTAAGGCATATTTTTAAGAACAGCTTCGCTGCAACATGGGGCTTCAGAGCTTTCAATCGAAGTGTTGGGCTCGTCTATGTTTTGCGCAGGAGACCTTATTTATTAAAGCTGAAATCTCCAAAGTAGGATTTGAATTTTGATGCATATAAATATTGAAATTGCTCACATTCGGCTTTATCCGCTTGTGAGTTTTCTTTTTTTTTGATACAATTATTGAGATTAATATTATTGGGAGAACTTTATGAACGAAAAAAATATCAAACCAAACGGCTTGGCACTTTTGCCTATAATTATCTTTCTGATTCTCTTCATCGGAGTCGGTGTTATTCAGAAAGATTTCTACTCTATGCCTGCTGTCATAGGATTTCTTATAGCACTTGCAGTTGCTTTTTTGCAGACAAGAGGCATCAGCTTTAATGAAAAAATTTCTATTATCGCTAAGGGCGTGGGTGACGATAACATCATAACAATGTGTCTTATCTTTCTGGTTGCGGGCGCTTTCTCCGGAAGTGTTTCTGCCGCAGGAGGAGTAAACAGTACCGTCAACCTCGGTCTTTCTCTCTTGCCTCCCGGCATTGCAGTTATTGGACTTTTTGTCATAGGATGCTTTATCTCAATATCAATGGGAACTTCCATGGGAACGATAGCGGCACTCGCTCCTATAGCCATAGGTATCAGCCAAAAAACGAACTTCCCTATTGCGGTTTGCATAGGTGCAGTCGTTTCAGGAGCCATGTTCGGCGACAATCTTTCGATGATTTCCGACACGACCATCGCCGCTGTGAGAACACAGGGCTGCAACATGAGAGATAAGTTCCGCAAAAACTTTTTGATCGTTCTGCCGGCAGCCATCGCTACCATAGTTATTTTGTTCTTTATGACAAGCGGTGCAAATTTCACGGTTTCCAAGGATTTAGACTACAATATTTTCCAAGTAATCCCATACATTTTGGTTTTAGTTACCGCCCTTATAGGTCTGAATGTATTCATCGTGCTTATCGGTGGCATCGCTTTTTCTGTAATAGTCGGAATCGCAACCGGGGCTATGAAGGTTTCCCAGATATTCACATCTATGGGGCAAGGTGCTACGGGAATGTACGATATCACGGTTATCTCGATTCTCGTTGCCTGCATAAGTTCACTTGTCAAATACAACGGGGGGTTTGCTTTTATTCTCGAAAGCATACATAAACACATTCACTCTTACAGAGGTGCGGAATTCGGTGTTGCTGCCCTTGTTGGTCTCATCGACTGCGCCACTGCAAACAACACCGTTGCAATAGTTATTGCAGGTCCTATCGCAAAGGAAATTTCTGAGGACTACGGCATAGAGGCTGACAGATCAGCTTCGCTTCTGGATATGTTCGCCTCGGTATTTCAGGGAATTATCCCTTACGGAGCACAGCTGCTTTCGGCAGCTAGTCTCACAGGTCTATCGAGTTTTGATATAATGCCATATCTATTCTATCCATATCTGATGGCGGTTTGTGGTATTATAAGCATTTTGATTTCAAAGAAGAAGTTAGGAAAAGCATAGATGCTTAATTTCAAAGATTATCCACAGGAAAAATATGATATCGCAGTTGTCGGTGCCGGACCTGCCGGTGCCACCTTTGCACGCGAAGTTGCCGGAAACGGATATTCGGTTCTGCTAATCGACGGTCAGGATTTGATAGGAAACAAGCCATGCGGTGGCCTCCTCGCTCCTGATGCCCAAAAACTGATGGCTCACAGGGACTTTGTTCTCCCGAAGGACATTCTGGTCGATCCGCAGATTTTCTCTGTCAAAACGATTGATCTCGGTTCAGGACTGATATGCAACTACCAAAGATACTACCTGAATATGGATAGGCGTGCATTTGACAAGTTCCTGCTCACGCTCATTCCCAATGAAGTAACAAGGATAAATGCAAAGCTCGTCAAAGCCGAAAGAAGTGGTAACGGCTTTAAACTCAGTGTCTCGGATTCGAATAAAGCAAGGCACGAGATAGAATGTAGATTTCTCGTCGGTGCCGACGGAGCATCTTCAATCATCCGACGCAGTTTTTTTGATAGAAAGATATACAAGTATATAGCCATACAACAGTGGTTTAAGTCCGAAGATATAGTAAGTCCTTATTATTCCTGCATATTTGATAAGAAGACTAGCAGTGGCTGCTCCTGGACCATTCATAAGGACGGCTATGTGATATTCGGCGGTTCTTTTGAACTTCACAACTGCAGAAAGGCTTTTGAAGAACAGAAGATAAGGTTTGAAAAATTTATGGGAATAAGCCTCGGCGAGCCACTAAAGACCGAAGCATGCCTCGTTTGTTGCCCTAAACACCTATCGGATTTCGTCACTGGTGCGGACAATGTCTTCCTCATCGGTGAAGCGGCCGGTTTCATCAGCGCAAGCTCGCTTGAGGGTTTCAGTTCAGCTTTTACAAGTGGAACCATGCTAGCTAAAGCATTTCTCAAAGGCAACGAAAATAATATTGCAAAAACGTATCGAAAGCTAACACGTTCACTCAGATTTAAGCTTATGCGTAAAGTTTTTAAGCACGATGTAATATTCAACCCATTCCTTCGTAAACTCATTATGAAAAGTAAAATTACAGCAATAAAAGAAGACTGAAGTTAGCTTAAATGAACTCCTTTTACTATCAATCCAGTAAAAGTGTCATCTCAATGTAACTTCAGTCTTTTTAGTTCTAATCAAAGTTGGGCTATAGGACAAAAAGTGTGTGTGACTAATCCCAGTACACCGGATAATTGCTCGAATGATGTAGCTCGCTCCATACAACTGCATCACCCCACATAGGAATAGTATCTTCTAGTTGTTTCTTGGCAGTCATCTTCTTGTAAATATCATCTATGCTCTTGTTTGTAGGCATTGTTTTTAATATCTCAGAAGCAGAAAGCGGTTTTGGTGAGTGCATATAGCACCACCAAAAAACCGCTTTAATTCTTCTCTCAACAGATAACCCCCTATGGTTATGCAGCATCTCCCTAAGACAAGCATTTACACCACCTTCAATTCGATTGTTTGTCGATGGAATTTTAAACTCAGCCCTTAATTCTTCATTAAGATACGTGAATAGAGTATTATCATTAAGTAGTCTTAGCATTGATTTTTCAGCCTTTATCAGTCTTTCATGCTTAGGTCTTATCTTTCCATTTTCATCATATGTTACTTCGCTTAAAAAACGTTTATGCTTGACAATCCAACCTGTAAAACGATCAACCCATATCTTTGAGTCTTCAATACTTTTAACATCAAACAAATCCCTTGCCAGTGCATAAAGCTCTAGCCCGGCTAAAGTATTTGGTCTACTTGTTGTATATCTTTTAACCTGTGAAAACACGTGAAATACGCATCTTTGATGCTTTGCCTTTGGCCACTTTCTCTTAAGTGCTTTTCTAAATCCTTTACCACCATCGGATACAACCACCTTAGGTTCTGCTATACGACTCATTAGAGCCTCCCAAGCTCCTGAATGCTCATATCTGCATACGTACCAACCTAATACATGTTCTTTGTCACAACATATCAAAATACACGATTTACGCGATAGATATATACCATCAAAATACAGTACATCTTTTGATTTTTCAATCTTTGGTGCCATAACCCATATATCCCAAAACTTGGAGGTTTTTCTTCTAAAAGTTCTTCCACCACCTGACATATTACTTTGTACTTCTTTACTGAATAACCAAGCCAAGAAATGCTGAAGCTGTTTAGTATCATTATCTATCTTTGGCGTAAACGCTAACTTACAAGACTTACAAAACCACCTTTGAGAGCCAGATTTTATCTTACCGTGTTTTATACATTTGCAATTACAAATTGGACAATTTACCTGCTTCATAATATATTCCTCCAAGAACACTAATTCTAAGGAAGATATACCACGTTTTATCATTGAAATTCCAATATTTTAAAGAGTTTTCACACACACTTTTTGTCCACCCTCAATCTTCTTTCAAAAAAGATTAAACCGACATAACTATTGAAATATCAACTGTTATGTCGGTTTTTACACACACTTTTTGTCCTATAGCCCTCAAAGTTCCGTTATGTGTTGGAATAAAGACCTGGCTTTATTCCCAAATATCACTTTCATTATCTCGTATAGAGTATTTCCTGTGTTTCATAATGCCCATGACAAAGAATATGGTACCGGAGATAATCAATGCTATCTCTACTGCTACAGTAAATATAAACGGTACACCTCTCTGCTGCACATTGCAAATAGTCAAAATCAACATGACTAATCCAAACACAAACTGCTGCACTCCTATTAAAAAGAAATGCATATATTTCTTCCTAAGTTGCTTACTGATTTCATTTTTGTCACTATACAGCTCAAGTGGACCTTCATCCATGTTTTTTCTCAAATATACCCTTCCTGCATATTTTGATACAACTGATATTCCACTTTCCTCAAGAAAATCAAGGTAAGCCTTCTTCTTACCCCCCGTGTAATTCGGCAAATCTATCTTATATTGATATTTCACCGGTGTGACATTTTCGAACTCGTATTCGCCGTTATTGTAGTTTACCAACATAAGTCCATTCTTACCCTGTTCGTTTAACCATTCTTCCTCTTTCTGTATATCCAGAAAAGTCTTCTTAACGATCGTTTTCATTTTCTGTCTCCTTCACTTTCTCAGCATTTTGTAATAATTCCCTAAGGCGCAGTATCTCCTTTTCAAAATATTGCTTTCCTATATCTGTAATAACATATTCGATTTTTCTGTCTTGAGGAAACTCCTCTAATGCACTTATCCATCCTTTTTTCTGCAAGGTATCCAAGGCACCATAGAGAGACCCCGCTCCCAGATTTACCCTACCATCTGTCATCTGTGCAATATCTTTCATCAATGCATATCCATGTGCCGGTCTATGAAGTCTCAACAGAATGTAGAATATAGATTCCGTGAGTGCTCCGCTGTTTGCTGTTCTACCCATCGTTCCTCCTATCTACTCCGTTTTACGTTATATCGAAATTCGTAATATATCTTTATCTGTAATATATCATAATACGTAATATCTTGTCAATAGATATTTCTAAAAAAATATATAAAAAGAATAAACCGATACAACTGTTGAAATATCAACTGTCATATCGGTTTTCATCAACACTTTTTGTCATATTACCCCAAAAAATACAAAAGCTCCGCAACTGCGGAGCCTTTGTTATTTTGCTATTAGTAAGCCTCTTATCTGAGTTTATTTCTCAGGTTCAAAGCTTTCCTTTAGTGCCTGGAAGTGTTCGTATCTTTCATTTGCGAGCTTCTCAGCCTCATCGAATAGCTTTTCGGCTCTTTCCGGGAATCTCTTTGTTAGAGAATTGTAGCGAACTTCACCCATGATGAAGTCTCTGTAGTTTTCTGTAGCAGGCTTGCTGTCGATGATCAGTGGATTCTTACCTTCCTTAGCCAAATCAGGATTGAATCTGATTAGGTTCCAGTAACCTGAGTTTACAGCATGCTTCATCTCATCCTGCGCCTTGTTCATTCCCTTCTTTAGACCGTGGTTGATACATGGAGCATATGCGATGATTAGGGATGGTCCATTATAAGCCTCAGCCTCTCTGATTGCATCGAGAGTCTGCTTTTGGCTTGCACCCATAGCAATCTGAGCTACATAGATGTAACCGTATGCCATAGCAATCTGAACCATATCCTTCTTCTTCACTGCTTTACCTGAAGCCGCGAACTTAGCTACAGCACCAAGTGGTGTTGACTTTGATGACTGTCCGCCTGTGTTTGAATAAACCTCAGTATCAAATACCATGATATTGATATTCTCTCCACTTGCAAGAACGTGGTCTACACCGCCGTAACCGATATCGTATGCCCATCCGTCACCACCGAAGATCCACATTGATGGCTTGATCAGCATTTCTTTGTTATCTACAACGTACTGAGCATCTTCGTTGCTTGCTGCAATCTTTTCGCATGCTGCAAGAAGTGCTTTGCCTGTTGTCTCTGCGCCCTCTGCGTCATCCATTGCATCAACCCAAGCTGTTGCAACATCGCCGAGCTCTGCAGCCAGTCTCTCAACTACTGTCTTAAGTTCGTTACGACGAGCCTTCATTGAAACCGCCATACCGAAACCGAATTCAGCGTTATCTTCGAACAGGGAGTTAGCCCATGCAGGTCCTCTTCCCTCTGCGTTTACTGTGTAAGGTGCACTTGGAAGTGAGTTACCCCAAATTGATGAACATCCTGTAGCATTTGCAATGAACATTCTGTCACCGAACAGCTGTGTTATCAGCTTAGCATATGGAGTTTCTCCGCATCCAGGACAAGCTCCTGAGAACTCGAGAAGTGGCTGCTTGAATTCAACACCCTTAACTGTATTCTCCTTGAATGGAACTTCCTTAGGTGTAACGTTTTTGAATAGGTGGTCGTACTTCTCCTGTGCAGTTGAAACGTTCTTGTCGTTTACGGCTTCCATAACGAGTGCCTTGTTAGGAGCAGGACATGTCTGAGCACACGATCCGCATCCTGTGCAGTCTAGTGCTGAAATACCCATTGTGTACTTCTTGTTCTCGTCCTTGCCACCCTTAAACTCGGCATAGTCGCCCTTTGTTCCTGCAATCTCAGCTTCGCCTTCGATTACGAAAGGTCTGATTACACCGTGAGGACATACGTATGCACACTGGTTACACTGAATACAGTTATCCTTGTTCCATACAGGAATATCTGTTGCTATACCTCTCTTCTCAAATGCAGCTGTTCCGTTAGGCACAAGACCCGTAGGTGTGTCGAGGAATGTCGATACAGGAATTGAATCTCCATCCATGTGTGCATATGGGTATAGAACCTTGTTGAGGTAATCCGTCTGAATCTGATCGCGTCCAACAAATGGGATAGGTGCAACATCAGCACCGCATGTTGACCATGCTGCAGGTACGTCAACCTTATGAACTCTTTCGATTCCTGCATCAACAGCAGCAATGTTCATATTTACGATGTTCTCACCCTTCTTACCATATGTCTTTCTGATAGCATCCTTCATATAGTTTGTTGCTTCTTCGATAGGAATGATATTAGCAATCTTGAAGAATGCTGCCTGAAGTACTGAGTTTGTTCTTCTTGCACCAAGACCGATTTCCTTAGCAATTGAAACTGCATCACATGTGTAGAAGTTGATATTATTATCTGCGATATACTTCTTCATTGAAGCAGGAAGATGTGAATCAAGCTCAGCATCTGACCATGTGCAGTTTAGCAGGAAGCTCCCGCCCGGTTTAACGTCCTCAACCATCTTGTAAAGATTTACATACGCTTCGTTATGACATGCAACAAAGTTAGCCTGCTTTACATAGTAAGTTGACTTAATTGGCTTGTCACCGAAACGAAGGTGAGAAATTGTTACACCGCCTGACTTCTTGGAGTCATACTGGAAGTAAGCCTGTACCTTCTTATCTGTGTGGTCACCGATAATCTTTACGCTGTTCTTGTTAGCACCTACTGTACCGTCTGCACCAAGTCCCCAGAACTTACATGCAACAGTTCCTTCAGGTACTGTATCAGGATAGCGTGATGGTGTTAGTGATAGATGTGTAACATCGTCGTTGATTGACAATGTGAACTCTTCTTTTCTGTTATCTGCCCATAGGTTCTCGTATGCAGCAAGGATATCTCCAGGCTGAACGTCCTTTGATCCAAGTCCATAACGACCATGTGTAATTACGCAGTTTTCGAACTTAGTTCCCTTGAGAGCTCCAACCATATCAAGATATAGAGGCTCTCCTATTGCACCCGGTTCCTTAGTTCTGTCAAGAACTGCAATCTTCTTAACTGTCTCAGGCATTACTGAGAGAAGGTGCTTAGCTGAGAAAGGTCTGTATAGATGAACCTCTACAATACCAACCTTCTTGCCCTCTGCTGTAAGCATATCCACTACTTCTTCTGCAGCATCGCAAACTGAACCCATAGCTACGAGTATCTCTGTTGCATCAGGTGCACCATAGTAATTGAACAACTTGTAGTCTGTTCCTAGTTTCTCGTTCACCATGTTCATATACTTCTCTACGATAGCAGGTGTGTCCTCATAAAGGCCATTGCTTGCTTCCCTGTGCTGGAAGTATGTCTCAGGCTGCTCAGCAGGACCCATGCTGTGTGGATGTGCAGGATGAAGTGCCTCTGCTCTATAACGCTTAACCGCATCCCAATCTACCATTGATTTCAGTTCATCGTAATCCCACATCTCTATCTTCTGGTTCTCATGTGATGTTCTGAAACCATCGAAGAAGTGAAGAACAGGAAGTCTTCCGCCTATTGCTGCAAGATGAGCAACAGCAGCAAGATCCATTACCTGCTGTACACTGTTTGATGCGAGTAGTACGAAACCTGTCTGACGTACTGCCATAACGTCTGCCTGGTCACCAAAAATTGACAGAGCATGTGTTGCAAGAGCTCTTGCTGATACATGGAATACTGCAGGAGTATGCTCACCTGCAAGCTTGTACATGTTTGGAATCATGAGCAAAAGTCCCTGTGAAGCGGTGAATGTTGTTGTGTAAGAACCTGCTGCAACTGCACCGTGAACGGCACCTGCTGCACCACCTTCTGACTGCATCTCAACGATATGCACCTTCTCACCAAAGATGTTCTCTCTTGCATCAGAAACCCACTCATCCATACTTTCTGCCATAGGTGAAGATGGAGTAATAGGATAGATAGCAGCAACTTCTGTAAACGCGTACGCAACGTGAGCAGCAGCTGTGTTACCATCCATTGTCTTTAATTTTCTCATGTGGATATCTCCCTCCTAAATTATATAAACACTATAATACAATTAACTTTGTATACACTTTTATATTACTCTTTGATTCAATCAAAGTCAACAAGTCAGATAAAGATTAGTTTTCACTAACCATGTTTTTTTAAATATACCTTTTTATCAAAAAAGATAAATGTTTTTAGTACGAAAAATAAAAATCGGCACGCTTGAACTTGTTGTTAAAGTATGCCGATTATTTCAATAAATCATATATGCTGTTATCTGAAAAAGGTGTTTTACTCTTCTTCCATCGCCTTCATATCAGGTGCGAAGATAAGCTTGCAACCTGTTGCAGCCTGAATATCTTCCTTAGTGAAGTCAGGGTGAAGCTCTGTTACTACGAGTCCTTCCGGTCTAACCTCCATAACACCCATCTCTGTGATTATCATGTCAACTACCTTCTCAGCTGTGAGTGGAAGTGTACACTTCTCAAGAATCTTGTGATTACCCTTCTGAGTATGTGTCATCGCAATGATAACCTTCTTAGCTCCTACTACAAGATCCATAGCTCCGCCCATTCCTGCAACCTTCTTGCCCGGAATGATCCAGTTTGCCAAGTCTCCGTTAGGTGCTACCTGCATAGCCCCAAGCACTGTAGCGTCAACATGTCCGCCACGTATGATTCCGAAGCTTGTCGCAGAATCAAAATAGCTTACCCATGGAACTACTGTTACATATGTTCCACCTGAGTCGATGTTATCAACATCCGCTTCTGCAACATCTTCTACAACTGAGTTAAGTCCTGCGAATCCGTTCTCTGAATGAAGAGTTACTGTAACATCCTCGGGTACGAACTGTGGAACCATTGTTGGAAGACCGATACCGAGGTTTACAACATCTCCATCGTGAAGTTCTTTTGCTACTCTCTTAGCAATTCTTGCTTTTATATCTGCCATTTTGGTTCTCCTTCCACTACATAATCAACCGGAACACCGGAAGCCTGGAATGTATCAGGATCTACTTCTCCGATCTCAACAAGCTTTTCTGTTGCTACGATTACCTTATCAGCAGCTCCTGCCATTACATAGTTGTAATTCTTTGTTGCCTTGTTGCACACAAAGTTACCGAATCTATCGCACACGGAAGCTCTGCATAGCGCATAATCTGCATGAAGAGGTCTCTCCAAAAGATATTTCTTCCCGTCGATCTCAACTACCATCTTATCTCTGCCGAGTTCGTCCTTCTCCGTCTCCATAGGTGTACCCAGACCTGTTGGTGTAAGTACGCCGCCAAGACCGAAGTTGGCTGCTCTTATCTTCTCAGCAAGCGTTCCCTGTGGAACAAGTGTATAGGTTAGAGTTCCTGCTGCGAACTGCTCGTTAAGTCTTGGGTTAACGCCAAGGTGCGAAGCTATGATATGGTCAACCATATTGTGTTCCAACAGCTTGCCTATTCCTCTTGGTGTCTTACCCGGTCCGTTTGCCGGCTGTCCCTCTGCAAGACCTCCATCGTTTCCGATTACTGTAAGATGCTTAACACCCTTCCTTACGAGTGCATCCATAAGTATCTCAGGTGAACCGGTTCCCAGGAATCCGCCAACCATAATAGTCATACCGTCTTTAATTCCGGCTACCGCTTCGTCAGCAGTTATTACTTTGTTAATTGACATTTCTAAATCACCTTTCTTTATAATGTTTACTCCGAATATTATAGCATAAAATCAGCTACAATTCAATGAAGTTCACGGATTGTGGCCAATATTTATGTTCTATTTTGTGATGAAAATCATTAGACTATAACAGTCCTATAATTAGGAATCCACCGCACACTACAAGCGCTGTAAATAGTAGAGTAATTATGCAATATCCCATGATATCACGCGCTGACAGTCCTGCAATTCCTAATGCAGGAAGTGCCCAAAACGGTTGAATCATATTCGTCCAAGCATCACCCCATGCGATAGCCATACCTGTTATAGCAGGATCTACTCCAAGAGCCTTGCCCGCAGGCATCATGATAGGACCCTGAACAGCCCACTGTCCGCCACCGGATGGAACAAAGAAGTTAACTATACCTGCTGACAGGAACGTAAACAATGGGAAGGTAACCTCTGTGGCAATTGAAACAAAGAAGTTACTGATAACTGAAGCAAGTGACTGCCCTGTTCCGCCTTCAGCAAGCTTAAATACCATCATTCCCATAATTCCTGCATAGAACGGGAACTGGAGGATTATTCCTGCCGAGCCCTCTGTTGCAGTGGTGATTGCTTTAACATAGGCTATTGGAGTCTTATGGCAAGCAATACCTAGAATCAGGAATATAAAGTTTACAGTGTTAAGCGTGATATTGAAACCGTTGTGTGCAAAGTAAAGTGCCAGATAAACAATTCCTGCAATAACTATGATAACTGAAGGAATGATGCTCTGCTCAATCTTCTCGGCCGGTGTCTCAGGCTTCTTGAATACTGTTACATCATCTACAAGCAGATTAGGGTCAACAGCGATTGTCTCGTCAGGAGACGGATGCATCTTTGCATTGATGAAAGGCAGGCAAAGTAGAATTATACCTACCATGATTAGGTTATAAGGTGCAAAAATTGTCTGTGATGTCGAGATAGCTTCAGAAACAGCTCCGCCTGTAGCCAGTTTGAGAGCATCTTTTCCCGGTGTAGCAAGAGCTAGAGGAATAGATCCTGAGAACCCGGCATGCCAGATAACGAATCCTGAATAAGCCGAAGCTATTAAAAGTCTATAGTCTACACCTTTGACCTGTCTTGCTATCTCCTTTGCCAGGATAGCTCCTACTACAAGTCCGAATCCCCAGTTGATCCAGCAAGCGATAATCGAAAAGAAAGTTACGACTACGATACCCTGTGCAGGTGACTTTGCTATGCTTGCGATAGTTGCAACGATTTTTTTAACTACAGGTGCATTTGCAAGCGCGCTACCGAGTACGAGAACCAAAGCCATCTGCATTGAGAATGCGAGCAGATTCCAAACACCGGCACCCCATCCAAGTTCAAGCACCTGAAACGGAGTAGCTCCGGTCGCAGGAATAGCTGCTACAAAAACAATAATAGTTAGGACAATACAGAAGATAAATGGATCTGGTAGGAATCTATTTACCAGGTGTACACATCCGTTGGTAAATTTCTTAAACATCTTGTCCTCCTGTGTTTTAAGAATTAGATTAAAAAACAATTACAATTAAATTATATTCCCACAATTTTGCATAGTCAAGATTTTCCCTTATTTGAAACTTTTACATTTACTTGATGATAAAGTGTAATGAACATATTGCAAATCCGTACTGAATTGCATAGTTTATCAAAGCTATATACGAAGTGCTCAAGTCACATACGCAATATATCAAAAAAGCAATATCCCGAGGACAAACCTCGGGATAGCTGTTTGGTTTATGTAATTATACTATAGGGTTTAAATTACTAAATTATCTGGAAGCAATCTCCGGCTTATCCTGCCAGCCTCTCTTCTCCACTTCCTGCATGATGTAGGACATTACATGCTCTGCATACTTTCCAGGACCGAAGCCGGCATCGTAACCAAGCTCCTGTGCCAGTTCGTGAGAAATACGAGGACCACCGCATGTCATGATGATTTTATCTCTGAGTCCTTCAGCTTCAACAAGCTCAATCATCTTTGTTAGGTTCATGATGTGAATATCCTTCTGAGTTACAGTCTGTGAAACGAGAATTGCGTCTGCGTTTACTTCCTTTGCCTTTGCGATAAGCTCTTCACAAGGGACCTGTGAACCCATGTTGTATGCTACAACATTCTTGAATCTCTCAAGACCGAAGTGTCCATGGAAGCCCTTCATCTGGATTATAGCGTCGATACCTACTGTGTGAGCATCAGACTCTATCGATGCACCAACTACCACGATATCTCTTCCAATATTTTCTGCAATCCACTCTCCACACTCAACTCTGTCAAAGACATTACCTTCAACCTTAGGAACCTTGATTGCTGTGTAGTCAATTGTCTGCTGTGCTGCACCGTAAACTACAAAGAATGTAAACCCTGGTGCAAGTTCGTGATAATATGTTACGCTAGGTTCGTCAAATCCCAGCTTCTTTACGTACTGCTTTGCACATTCCTCAGCTTCTTCACCATAAGGTACAGGAAGTGTGAATGCCATTTCTACTTTACCGTCGTTTAGGGTATCACCGTAAGGCTTTACCTTTGTTAGATCACCGGTTGTCTGTACTGTGTTTTCTGCCATTTTCATTACCTCCTTATCCTTACTCATGATCCATAAATAAATCTATGAATGGGTTGAAGTAGTTTTCACCTCTTGTTGTTACACCCGCAAGACCGTGTCCACCGTCTTTTGGACGCTTAACTCCACCGAAGATACCTTTTTCGATAGTTGTGAAAAGTCCTTCCTGTTCAACTTCTGCAAGTAGCTTGTCAGCCTTCTTGAGAACTTCCTGAGCACGGGTCTGGATAATTCCGTCCTTCTTGAACTCAACTTCCTCACCTATGTCCTTACAGTTGTTAAAGATGTACTGAGCATTTTCGATTGATAGGTATCTATCGTGCATATGAGGTGTATGAATAGCCTCTGTAAGCATTCCCTGTAGAAGCAGTGACTGGTGGGACCAAATTGCCACTAAGTTAAATAGAGCATCCTGGATGTGACCCATGAAGATGTTACCTGTCATGAACTTTGTTGGTGGCATGTACTTAAGTCTTGCCTTTGGGAAGATTTCTCTTGCCATGATAGCCTGTGAAAGCTCAAGAAGGAATCCGTTCTCTGTCTTAGGATCCATCTCGAATGCGTGACCGAGGCCCATCTGCTCTTCCGGAATGTTTGCAAGTACAGCAAACTGTTCGTTTATAAACTGTGATGCGGTTACCGTATGTGCCGCTTCGATAGCGTCGTCTGTAGTTAAATAGTTATCCTCACCTGAGTTGAAGATTATTCCGCAGTATCCGATGATAACTCTGGACATGAACTGGTCAACCAGTGTTCTCTGCATGTTGATGTCACGGAACAGGATACCGTAGATAGCGTCGTTAAGCATTACATCAAGTCTCTCAAGTGCACCCATAGCTGCGATTTCCGGCATGCACATACCTGATGAGTAGTTACACAATCTAATATATCTTCCTACCTCTTCTCCAACCTCATCGAGAGCCTTTCTCATGATTCTGAAGTTCTCCTGTGTAGCGTATGTTCCACCGAATCCCTCAGTTGTTGCTCCGTATGGTACGTAGTCGAGAAGTGACTGAGCTGTTGTTCTGATTACAGCGATAATGTCTGCACCCTGTCTGGCAGCAGCCTGTGCCTGAAGAACGTCCTCATAGATATTACCGGTAGCTACGATAACGTATAGATATGGCTCCGGACCTGAACCGATTCTGTCAAGATATTCCTGACGCTTAGCCTTCTGCATATCGATTCTCTCGAAGGTCTTTTTGATTGATGGCTGAAGCGCTGCAGCAGCCTCCTCAACTGTACAAGTAGGAAGCTTTGTTACATCCAGCTTGCCGTCTGACATCTCTTCAGCGATAGTCTGAGGATCCTTACCTGTCTGTACTATTGCATTACCAATCCAATATGCCACACCTGTCGACAGAACGCCTGCGTCCTTAAGCTGATCTACAACGACGTTAGGTAGTGGAGTGTCAACATCATCAACGCCGTCTACTCCCAAAAGTCTGAGGATTGTTCTCTCAGTTGACACAGTTGTGTGTCTTGAGATAAATTCCTGCATATCCTTGGCAATGTTAGCAGCATGATTTCTGGCACTTGCAACAACATCAAAGTCAAGATTTAGTTTGCTTTTCATCTTTTTTCTCCTTATTGATATATTTCTTCGCCCCTTCTATTATCTCCGCGCTTATTCCCAGCATCTTTGCAATATTTAGAGCGTCCTTAGGAACTGAACCGTTTTTGCCGACCTCGAAAAGTCGGTAATCCATGTACTTGGATATGATGTTTATCCTGTCTTTTCTCTTCGCGTACTTAATCTCTCTGTCGAGAAGATCAAAGTCCACATCTGCAAGTCCTCTGACCTGCATATTTATAACACCCTCTCTCTCGCTTACGGTCTCAAAATGAGTCGTTATAAGCGATATGTAAGGTTTTGTTATCAAATAATCTACAACCGATTTAGTTAGAGCAAGTCCCTCAATAGGATTTGTACCACTTGCTATCTCATCTATCAAAATTAGAGATCTGTCCTTACTGTGATCAAATATTTCCTTTAGTTCTTCCATCTCAGATCCGAAGGATGAAAGCCCTCTTTCGACCGACTGGCTGTCTCCTATGAGCATCTGCATGTAGTTTGAAAGTCCGACCTTGGCTCTCTTTGCCGGAACAAAGAATCCATATTGTGAGAGGATTGCTATCTGTCCGGAGAGCTTCAGGGAAATCGTCTTACCACCCATATTGGCACCTGTTATACAGGTTACGCCGTCCTTAAGTGAAATCGACACCGGGCAGTATTCCTTACCCTTGTTCTTCAGAATTTCCTCAACTTGTAAATTTCTTCCGTCATCGAACTCGATTACGTGCTCTGCAACAATCTCAGGCCTTACGAGATTTCTCTTTATAGAGAAGAGTCCCTTGGCTAGCGCCAGTTCAAACTCTCCCATTATATCGCAGTTCTTGAGAAGAACGCTTCTGTACTCGCCTATTTTCTTTGAGAGTATCTCTGCTATTCTTTCCTCTTCAGCCTCAATTTTATCGTTAAGCTCTTCCATGCTCTGAGTTATCTTGAAAACATCTTCGCTAGGTCTCAGCTTAAAGGTTAGGCTCATATAATCCTGATCGACCTCTTCGAGTTCCTTGAGTCCTTTAATCTTTTCTAAGTCAGGATGGGATCTCGCTACTACTATGTCGAACTTCGGAGTCAGCTGAACACCATGCTCCCTGCGCAGGTCTTCTCTTGATTTCTTCTGTACTCTTCTTATCTCAAGCTCAAGCTCTCGCTTTTCCTTTCGATAATTAGCAAGCTCTTCGCTGAACTCATCGTATATATAGAAAGTATTCATCCTGTCTTTTCTAGGATCGAGGATGTCCAAAAGTGCCTCGGTATCCTCAAGAAAATACTTTTCCGGAATATGTACTTCTTTAGTGGCTCCGCTATCTTCCCGGCTCATCTCAGCCGGCTCTTCTTCACGTTCTTCCGCAGACTGCGAAACACATCCACATGCCGACTTATATGCTACGATTTCTCTCTCCTTTATAATCTTTAGGAGTCTTCTCATCTGCAAGAGTAGCGACTTTACTTCGAATATCTCCACCACCGATAGAACGCTGTTTTCACATCGCTCTATAGTTCCTGAAGAGTCCTTGAGCTCCATGTAAATTTCTTGAATCTTGTCCTTAAGCTTTGGGTAGGCTTTTATGAAATCCACTATATTCTGAATTCTGTCGAGCTCCTCGTTAAGCAGCTGCTCGTCTCCCGGATAAAAAGGTCTCATCTCCTTTAGCTTTTTCTTTCCGAAGGGTGAGATTACATCGAGCTTCAGCATCACATAATCAAGACCCGTCTCAGCTTTGGTCTTCAGATTTGCTAATCTTTTGTTTGCTCCGTTTTGCATATCTACATCCTCACATCGATCACCGGAATATCCGGAATAGCTTCCTTCATGGCCTCTAGGAGGCTTCTGTTATCAAAGGTGTATCCCGCCGGCGCCCACGGATTGACAGTGATAAGGGCAATTTCTATCTTTTTTAGGACAGATACCCTAAAGCCTCTCTTTCGGAGTTTTCCCCAATCCATAGGATTTATGAATATCTTGGTCGGATCCTTGAGAACGAATCTGACCTGTTTTAATTTTTTTGTACTTATATCTGAAATTACGCTGTTCGTAAAAGCACCCGGGATATAGACAAACTCGACATCCTCTTCGATTGCCTCGTCTATGTGTCTAGCAGCCCCAAGTCCGGTGAGCAGGTCAAGCTTCTTAAGCTCTCCGCTCTTACTTATGGTCATAATCTTGTCTTCGTGTTTATTAGCTTCTATCGCATCCCTGTGAATTCCGCTCTCGAGTTCATCTATCGAGTAGAGATTTACAACGTGTGCGGTTTCCTCGACAACCTTGTTCATCTTTCTTGATATAACAGCTCCTGTCGCGAGGATTATTGCATCTGAAGTATCCGGAGATGCAATGGTCTTTCTATCAATTGCGCCATCTATCAAAACCATATCGCAACCTTCGTTTAGCATGTCCTGACATAGCAGTTTCTGTTCGGCATTGATAACAGGTCCTGCGACCTGAACGTATCCTGCGGACTTTACCCTACAAATCAAAAGGGTTCCAATCGCTGTTGAATACTTGGTTTCTCTGACTACCTCAAGTCCGGCGTCTGACATGTCGTATAAGAACGACGGTACTGCCACGAGCGTATCCTCATCGAGGTAAACTCTAGGCTTTTCGGTTCCGGTTACAAGGTCCTCAGTCTCTCCGTCACGTCCGGTAGACGTAATGCCCAACATGACTCCCTCGTCCATCGCCTCTTCAATCAGGTAATTGAGGGCAGTGGTCTTGCCTGCATTTTTGGACATTCCCACTATGGATAAAGTCTTATATTTTTGTGATAAGTCATATATCAATCCCATATCAATTCCTTAATATCTAATGTATGGGGGACCGAAGCCCCCCATATTAAATTTAACCTATTGTGAGAACTAGTGCTTGTTTCTCTCGTGTCTTGCAAGGTGAGCAGGCTCCATTGACTTAATCTGTAGGCCTTCTCCAAGTGCAGATACACCTGAAACCTTGATGCCTTCCTTACCGTTTCTGTAGTTGAAGTTGCACTTAACTTCCGGTAGATGTGGCTGTGTATATGTTGTAATAACACCCTCGTAGTTTCTGAGAATAATCTTGTCCGGAGTCTCTGAAATTACGTACTGTGGCATTACCGGAGTCTTTCCGCCGCCGCCAGGAGCGTCGATTACGAATGTAGGGACACAGTATCCTGAAGTATGTCCTCTTAGACCTTCCATGATCTCAAGTCCCTTAGCCATTGTAGTTCTGAAGTGCTCGATACCAACTGATAGGTCGCAGATGTAGATGTAGTAAGGTCTTACTCTGTTCATAACAAGCTCATGAACAAGATCCATCATGATTGACTTATCGTCGTTGATTCCTCTTAGAAGTACGCTCTGGTTTCCTAGTGGAATACCTGCGTCAGCAAGCTTTCTCAAAGCTTCCTTAGCGTCAGCCGTAACTTCCTGTGGATGGTTGAAGTGTGTGTTCAGCCAGATTGGGTGATATTTCTTAAGCATGTTAACGAGCTTGTCTGTTATTCTCATTGGCATAACAACCGGTGTTCTTGAACCAATTCTTACAATCTCAACATGGTCAATCTTTCTAAGTTCGCTGATGATGTATTCCAATGTATCATCCTCAACAAGAAGAGCATCTCCGCCTGATAGAAGTACGTCTCTGACTTCCGGAGTCTTCTTGATGTATGCAATACATGCATCTATATCTTCTCTTGATCTTGCACCGTCAGTTTCACCTGCAAGTCTTCTTCTTGTGCAGTGTCTGCAGTACATTGAGCACTGGTCTGTAATGAGGAATAGAACTCTGTCCGGATATCTGTGTGTTAGTCCCGGAGCAGGAGAGTCTGCATCCTCGTGAAGTGGATCAGCATCGTCAGCAGGCGATCTGTGCATCTCCATAAGTGTTGGAACAGCTTGCATTCTTACCGGATCTGTAGGATCGTCCGGATCCATGATTGAAGCGTAGTAAGGTGTAATACCTACTCTGAAACCGCCGATAACTTTCTCGATATCAGCTCTTTCCTTCTCTGTTAGGTTAACAACCTGAGCGATATCATCTACTGTTGAGAGTCTGTGTGAAACCTGCCAGTGCCAGTCGTTCCACTGCTCATCTGTTACATCCTTAAATAATGGAATGTCTTTCCAATTTCTAAGTGCCATGATTTTCTCCTTTTCATTCATAGGTTAGCCCGTGAAATTTTCTTAATTCGAGATGGGGCAGTCATCACCCCACCTCGCAATATTTTTTTATTCTATCAAAGTTTGAACACTTTTATATGATTTATAGTGTTCTTAAGTACTCTATTGTTTGCTATTAAGCGTACATCTCGTTGAAGAGCTTTCTTAGTCCTTCGTGCTCTCTTAGAACCTGAAGTGTGATTTCAGCATGTCCTGCTGTATAACCGTTACCAATAATCATGTCAACGTCCTTGCCAACACCCTCAGCACCAAGAGCAGCCTTTGTGAAGCTTGTAGCCATTGAGAAGAAGTAAACCAGACCCTTGTCCTTTGTGCAAAGAATTGAAGCCATCTCTGTGTTTTCGATGTTTACACAGTTGATAACAACGTCACAAAGCTCTCCATTTGTGAGCTCCATAACCTTCTCGTACATTCCTACTGCATCTGTAGCATCGTGGTGGAAGTATGCGTCAGCAAGATCAAGCTCACGAGCTCTGTCCTCTGATCTCTGTGAACCTGCAGCACAGATAACCTGACCTGTAACGCCGGCTCTCTTCTTTGCCTCGTATAGGCACATTAGACCTGACTTTCCGCCGCCGCCGATAACCAGAACCTTCATTCCCGGTTTAACAAGCTTAGCAGCCTGCGCAGGAGCACCTGCAACGTCAAGAGCTGAAAGTGCAAGTCCTTCAGGCATATCCTCAGGTAGCTTAGCATAGATACCACTCTGGAATAGGATAGCATGTCCCTTGATGTCAACCTGGTCGATAGCCGGTCTCATAGCTACGATCTCGTCGATTACAAGTGGTGTAAGTGAAAGTGAAACCAGTGTAGCAATCTTATCTCCAACCTTTAGATCACCCTTCCACTCAGGTCCGATTTCTTCAACCGTTCCGATTAGCATTCCGCCTGAACCTGTCCATGGGTTCTTGTGCTTACCTGCCTTAGCAACAATACCAAGCATTGTCTCCTTTATCTTCTCGATATCATCAGCAGTTAAATCATCTCCGGGCTTCTTTCCGCAAGCGTGGTCACAAACTGATGTGAACGAAGCTGAGTCGATGTTTAGTGTCTGAACATTGATCTTAACCTCGTTGTCATAGATTTCCATATCGTTATCTATAACGTCAGCCGGCTGTGGTAGAACACCCTTTGGTGAAATTACTCTGTGAGTACCGTATGGATTACCCTTTTTCATATTAGCTTCCTCCTAAAAATGTAAAATTTTAACTAACTTAATTTAGCGTGTATAATGTAATATACATTCTTCGTATATTATAAAACAGTCTATACTTTTTTCTATATGCTTGATTGCGTGTATACAAGAATTTAACAAAAAAATAACAAGCGAATAGATTTCGGTTCGCATAAAACATCATGTGAACCATTCTATAATCAGTTTTAATTAACGCTCGTTATTCTCTTGATTAGCAAGTTTAATTATTCTGCATGTAGTTATATGTTGTATTTGTTTTTCTTGCGAACGAGCTGAGTCTGACTTATGCCTATCGCCTTAGCAGCCTTACGAGTTGAACCGTATTTCTCTATGGCGTGCTTGATTATATTTTTCTCAAAGTTTTCAACCATTACCTGCATGTTGACCTCTTCCATGGCAATGCTCTCATCACCCGAGTTCATCACATTCATATCAAAGACATCCGCATGAAGCTCCCTCATGACATCAAGCAGAGTTATTTCTTCGCTCCTAGCCGCAATCATCAGCCTTTGAACGATGTTCTCAAGCTCTCTGGTATTGCCCGGCCACTCACATTGTCCGAGGTAATCTAGAGCATCTGTGTTTATCGCCCTTTTGATGGAAAAAGTCTTTCCATAGGCATCGAGGAAGTGTTCAACCAAAACAGGAATATCCGAAGGCCTGTCCCTCAAAGCGGGAACCCTTATCCTGACAACATTCAGTCTGTAATATAAGTCTCTTCTAAATCCACCTGCATCTATCAAATCCTCAAGTTCTCTGTTGCTTGCCGAAATAATTCTCACATTGAACTTAATAGCTTCCTGACCTCCGACTCTGAAGAACTCCCCATCCTGTATCACCCTCAGAAGTTTAGCCTGCATATCAGGCGGTAAATCAGCGATTTCATCGAGAAAAATCGAGCCGTTATCCGCAAACTCAAAGAATCCCTTTTTGCTCGTCTCAAGACCTTTTGATTTGTCCTTCTCTACTCCAAAGAATTCAGCTTCAAGCATTGACGGTGCAATTGAAGCACAGTTCACTTTGATGAACGGCTGCATCTTTCTATTGCTGTTCTTGTGAATCAGATTAGCGACCTTCTCCTTGCCGACACCGGTTTCTCCGGTAATCAAAACATTACAGTCGTACTTTGCAACTGTCAAAACCTCATCGATGACAACCGACATCGCATGGCTCGTAAATACAAAGTCCTCCATTATAGTCTGGTTCACACCGCTGGCATTTACAAACCTACTCTTGGTTCCGCCATATGAAGAATCGTCCTTGAGTCTTATGGTCGTCTCCTCCGCGTTTTCTATGTACGGAGCAAGGTCTTTAACAATCTCGATGTCGAACTTGTCGTAGGCCTCGAGGTAACCATCGGCACACCTAATGTCTAGCTGTCTGGAAATCGCTTCAGTTATATATAGGGCGATGTTGTAGTTGTTTATCAGATTTGCGAAGATTACTGTTCCTCCGCTCTTTGTTGCGAGGATGTTGATTGTCTCTGCACCCTGAATATCTGCACAGTTGACCGAAAGATCAAAAGCAGAATCGCCGTCTATATCAGCTATGCATTCAAGCGGCTTTAGGATATCCACGTAGCGGACCTCGGTGAAAACCCTCTTTATCAGCTGATTGATTCCCTCTCCCTTGAGCACCATGTCTGTCTTGTGGTCGAGTAAACAGATAACCTCGGCATCTTCTCTTGCCACCTTGCGTATCGCAAATCCAAAAAGAAGATTTGATAGAAGGTTGTTTCCGACAACAAGGAACTTCCTCTTACCTACGGCCGTGCTACTTATCCTGTAGATGGTGCCCGATTCATTGAATGTGAACATCAAAAGCTTTAGCGGTAGCCCCTGCGGCCTTCTTATTACAGGAACGTCTTTCGGCAAAATGCAGTAGCCCTCTGCCTCTATCTGTCCAAAGGACTTATCTATAGAAGTGATCTTATCTATATATAGAGGAAGTGATGTCAGAGATGCGTTGCATATAACCTCGTCACCGACCTTAAACCCCTTGAGGTTCTCGTGTTCAGAACCTATCTCGCTGACCACGCCGTAGAGCATTCCGCCTGTATCGGTTACCGGATTGTGAAGCTTACCCCTTCTTATGACTATGTCCATTATCTTCTGCTTAATCTTTTGGTCATTGTCGTTTGCCTCGAGGCAAATCTCCTTGAAACTAGTTCCCTCTATATGAATCCTCCTGATATCTATGCGAATCTCGTCAGGAAATATATTGTGGTTGTTGTCAAGTTGCCAAGCCGAAGTCGGAAGCACATGCTTTGGCTCCAGAACCCTATTGATGCCATAATTATTATTCATTTAATGTTCACTCCATTTGTCGAACCTTTTTCGGTTCATTTTACTTATTTCCAATATTAACGCATTAAGTGCCTTTTTGCAACCGTTTTTATGTGGACAGCCCCGCCACCTAAAGCTATAATTTATATTGTAAAAATATTATCAAAGATGTATATATGCAAAAGGAGAACAATAATGGAAGAGAAAATCACTTCAATGATTAGAGTTAGAATGTCAGCTAAAGACGCTCACTACGGCGGAAACCTTGTAGACGGAGCTCACATGGTACACCTATTCGGAGACGTTGCTACAGAGCTTCTTATCAAGTGCGACGGAGACGAAGGTCTTTTCTGTGCTTATGATAACGTTGAATTCCTTGCTCCAACATATGCAGGTGACTATATTGAAGCAGTTGGTGAAATCACAAAGATCGGAAACACATCAAGAAAGATGTCATTTGAAGCTCGTAAGGTAATCGTAGCCAGAACAGACGTAAGTGCTTCAGCAGCAGACTTCCTTGAGGAGCCAATCGTTGTAGCCAGAGCTACAGGAACTTGCGTAACACCAAAGGAAAGCAAGAGAAAGTAGTTAAATACGGATTTCAATAAAAGCTGAGGCACCGAAGTTCGGTGCCTTTTGTTTATGGTTTATCTAATTAGGTTTCGGTATTTCTCATTGATGAGATTCACTATAATTTACAATACATACTCTATTCTCCAACAGACACAGCTGTAATACTCACGTAATCGTTACCTTCTAAAGAATATTCTATTTCGAAAATGCAGAACCAAATATTATCCTCTGTAGCATCAACATCTGCCTCTTCCCCACGGAAAGTCAGCTTGTCCCTTGGTATAAAGTCTGACAGATGCATGCTGAGATTTCCTGTTTTGTGGTCAAAGTCGTATGTCACAGCAATGTCTAGTCTTTTCTTAGGAGACACAGGCATTCCATCTGCTGTATAGAGGCTAATCTTTTTGATATCAGGCACTAAATTCTTGGAATCATTATCTCGAAAGCTGATTTTTACATAAGAATCTTTTTTATTCTTTATGGATACAAAAGGAACATCTCCTTCTAACTTTCCGCAAGTAGAGCCGAGGATTTTCATTTGTTTTGTTTCTGAAAAAGATGAGAACTTCTCTGCATCATAGGTCTTTATGAATGGCGATGCCGTTTCCTTAGAAGTTTCAACGCTGACCTTGATATCCGTTTCGTTTGTCACGCGAGACTTATCCGGTGTCGGACTGTAAGCCATATGTATGATTGTAAATATTAAAGCCACGATACCTACAATTGCAACAAAAAAAATAAGTATTTTTTCCCCAAAAGACTTAGATTTTGATGACATAATAATACCTCCTACATTTAGTAATCGCATATATTATTTAGACTAGCATTTAAATCAGTTCAAAATATATTAAAGTTAGTCGTCCAACAATTTTGACCTTAACTCCTTAACGTCTTCTTTTGTCCAATATCTTATCTCTGCCCCCGGATTGATTTCACCTATTATCTGAGTTCCTTCATCTACCTGAATAAACCTTAGCTTAAACTCATATCTTAGACCCTATGATGATAGAAAACTATCTAACTCATTCACTGAAAATGTTAACGGAAAACTACGTACTTATCTGGCAGTATCTAGAGGAATTAGTAAATTTACTCGCTTTAGAAAGAGAGTTATCTATTCGCTTTCGAGAGATGTTCAATATTCACTAAACAATAGCCTGCACAGTGAAAGTGTTCCCAAAAGAAAAAGAGGTACATACAAGAAAATTAAAGAGTGAGCATTCAAAAAGCACTTCAGGCATTTGAGCTTGAAGTGCTCTTGATTTCATTGGTACCCACACGATAATTTAGAGTTCACTTTTTCAAACCCACACGATAATTTAAAGTACCTTTAAAATTAAACCTACACGATAAATTATAGTATGTGAAAATCAAGTTCAATTACATATATTACTCATGTCTTCCGACTCTTATAATCAGAGCTGCTAATGCAGCACTCACAATAATCATTATAAGTGTAAATTCAATAATATTCTGCGAATCTCCGGTATTAACCGGTGAATTTACGGACTTTACGTGCTTAATCTGTATTGCGCCGTTCTTAGATTCAATATTTTCATATGGTTTGTTAGCGCTCACCTCATCTTCTCTGATGATAATCCTTGCATTCAGATTTCCTTTTCCTGTAGAAATTGCAATTTCGTGCTCTCCTGTCTTAAGGGAATCAAGGTAAGCTTTTTTAAAGCTTATTATTATACTCCCTGAGCGCAGCGTATATGCGTTTGCCTTATCTACTGCTTGTCCATCCACCATAACTTTGATGCTGTCTTTATCATTATCAAAGTTCAAACCGATTATCCTGAATTCGGCTCCTTTAGACTTGCCCTTTGTATATATTATTTGATTGCCTTTGACAACAACTCCGTTATTGATATTGATTGATGGATCATCTACAGCGATATGTATCTGTGGCTGTGGAACGGGTTCTTCTTCCTGAACCTTGCTGAGCGCGTTTTTAATAGCCTCGTGTATTCCGACACTGCTTATAGTTGCTCCTGATATTGCATCGATGCCCAGATCATTACTGCTGCTGTTCTTGACATCAGACACCTTCTTGCCCTTATATTTGGAGAGGTTCTCGACAGCTTGTTTGAAATAGCCACCGTTATGTTCCTCATGATCGTTAGGATCGTCTGTAACCGTTCCGTTATTGATAACGTGAACAATCTTTCCATCTTTGACCCATACTTTTACCTTGATAGTATAAGGCTCGATATAATGAGTCTTTTTAACCAGGAACTCTCCTTCATACGCTTTAGCACCCTTGAGCTCGTCGGTATTCTCGTCAAGAGCCTTAAGTGCAACGGATAAGGTATTTATAAGATGTGCTACCTTTTCGTCCGAAATATTAATATAGAAAAGATTTTCCTTTGCCTCCTTATATGCGTTTTCTACATTTACCCACTTATCAGCATCATACTTATCCTTTTGCGGTTCCAGTTCTTCTTTCTTGAACATCAATTCGCTTAATTCCGATCTCCTTACAACCCAGCGGATTGACTTGATGCTGCCCCTTACGCTTGCCTGTGATGCATCCTTGCCAGCATATATGTTCTTGCCCTCAAGCAATGTCTCATCGAACAATTCTTTGAATTTTGCTGTAAGTTTATTACTATCTATTTTTCCCGCCGCATCTATAGACTTCTTAAGTTCTGCCTTATCAGCGGCATCAGCCTTTTTCTTCGGATCTATAACGAAGGTCCTTCCTTGATCATCTGTAAGTCCGCCAGGATTCTTAGCTTCAGGAGTGTGAACGACTACGGGTTCAGGATTCTCCTTGCTCGGATTGTTTACAAAAGCCTGAAATCCTATATTTTTAAGCGAAGCAGGTACATCAAGTTCCTTGAACTGATTGTCACCGAAGGCTTGACTGCCTATAGATTCCAAACCGTCAGGAAGAGTAATTCCCTTTAGCTTGTTGTCGGCAAACGCCAGGCTCTCGATATTTTTCAGCTTGCTGCCTTTAGCAAACTTTACCTCTGTAAGGTTGCAGCGTCTGAAAGATGCATTCATTATGGTGTTTACCGAAGCAGGTATTTCCAATTTGCCGAATTCGCACATGAAGAAGCATGCTTGATCAATATATTCGATTTTATCGTTCCATTCTATCTTCGTTACATTTGACATCATGAAAACGCCCATACCTAATTTTTTCAAATCACGAGGCATCTTAAACTTGTCAATGTTGTTGAACTGGAAAGCATAATCTTCAATTACCGTGACAGTTTCAGGCAATTTGATACTCTCTATGTCATAGCCTTTATTGAGATTCCTAAATGCATCTATGCCTATTGTCAAAACTGATTTTCCATCAGGCGTTTTATCAGGTATTACCAGATTCTTGTTCTTTTTGATTTTAAGCTGACCCTGTTCAGAAAAGCCTTTTACTGTTGTATCGTCATATTCAAAGTCATCTACAGTCCACTTCTTATAATCAATGCCCGGATTTACTCCCGGATCCTTAGGGTCTATCAAATAGTTTTCCGCATCCTTAAGCTTATTAGGATTCTTCCCCGATGCGGTATGGATAATGAGCTTACCCTTGTAATTGTCGGAACCGGTATTTGTCGTAAATGCCTGAGCCCCTATCGACTTTAAAGAATCCGGAACTGTGATTTCCTCAAGCCTGTTTTCAGCAAATGCCAGCCTGTCTATTGATACAAGATTATTGCCCTTGAACGTAAGCTTGCTGAGTCTATTTCCCCTCATCATTGCAGATGAAATCTCGTCCATTCCTTCAGGAACAACAAGAGCGGTAAACTCGTTTCTGAAGAAAGCCGCAGGTCCTACATATTCCATGCTGTCCGGAAGAATCAGTTCTCCTCCGCATCCGTTAAATGCAAATGCAGTGCTTCCAATATATACATAACCTTCCGGTATTTTCAGTGTGTCAAGACGCTTAGTACCAGGTGACCCCGAAAAAGCTCTGTCTTCAACTGCCTCAACCTTTTGTCCGCCGGTGTCTACAGTTGGCAGTACCAATTTTTTGTTAGTCTTGAGTTTCTCTCTTCCCTTATCGGAAAAACCGGAAACACTATTCAAATCGACAGCAATCTTTTCACCATTCTCAATCTTATTGAGCTTTAGTGTCTTGTATATAAAATCGTCCGCTTGCCATTTTTCTTCATCCTGCTCATGGAGCTTAGGATCAACTATATAATTACCCCTGTCAATCAGCTTATTTGGATTATCCTTATTCGGAGTCCACAAAATTACTTTATTTTCATCAGGTTTAAGAGGATTCTTTTTCCCCGGGTTGTTATCAAAGGCATCCGCTTTAATACCGTCAATACCGCCCTCTTTGTTTTTGAGGCTTTTAGGTATGTTTACCTCTGTAAGCCTGTTTCCGGCAAAGGCTTTTGAATAAATATGTTTTACCTTTGAGCCCATTTCCACACTTTCAAGCTGATTATTCATAAAGCTTTCAGGACCGATTGATTCACAAAGCTCCGGTAGTTTTACATGCTTGAGATTGTTTCCCTTAAACGCTGCTTTTGACGGATATTTGAAGCTGTTAGGTAATGACAACTCACTTAAATTGTTATCCTCAAATGCAGAATCATTTGCATAGAGTACGCCCTCGTGTAACACAAGTTTTTTTAGGTCGCAGTTTTTAAACGAATTATTTTGGATATGTGTGTAGTTTCCCGGAATCTCAACGCTGTCCATCTTAATTCCCTTAAACGCGTCTTCGTATACCCAAACAGGAATGTTTCCTTTATCATCACGAGATGGAAGAACTATAGACTTAAGTGTTTTCAGCTTTGTTTTTCCTTTTTCCGAAAATCCTTTAACTGAATATTCGTAAAGATAGTAATCATCGTCCGGCGTTCCAAGCTCATAATATCCGTATTCAAAATCTTCAGCGCACCATTTATCAAGTGAATATTTATCCTTTAATCTGAGCTCTATAGTTACCGCTTTTTTCGGCATAACAAAACTGCCGTCTTTCAATGTAACCGTGCTGTATTCGCCACTCTTCACCTTGATATCAAGAAGCTCTTTGTTGTTATCCGTAATGGAATATGTGATTTTTACCTTATCGCCGGCAGAAGCCTTCCCGGACGGGTCTGTAGCTACAGTAACCCCCTCATCCGCTTTGATTTTGATTTCATATTCCTCTTTTACTCTGAGATACTTGAGTTTAGTATTGTTTCCGAATGCCTGGAAGTCAACGCTGACATTCTCCTTGTAGTTATCAATCTCAACACTTGTCAGCGGGTTTCCTCCAAACGCATTTAGCGAAATTGTTTTTACCGAATTCGGAACAAAAAGCTCTGCTATATTGTTATAGCAGAATGCGTTCGGTCCAATAATCTGCAATGTCGTCGGAAGTGTAAGGGTTTCAAATGCATTGCCTGCAAAGGCGCTATCCTCGATCTTGAGAAGGTTCCTAGGAAGCTTTATTGATACGAGCTTTGAAATTGATGACATATTTCGTTCCAGAAATGCATTTTTGCCTATAACCTCAACCTTATTCCCTTTTATAACATCGGGAATAATCAGATTAAGGTTTTTCTTTAGTTTCTCCTTACCGGAATCATTTAATCCGGTCACCTTGCAAACATTTTTCTGAAGATCGTGATCCCATACGATTTCATAATCAAAATCCTCTTCCTTGTATTTTTCAGACTCTGAATTCTGCGCTACTATATCATATTTGTCCTTGTCTTTCGGATCTATTGCAAGGCTTTCAGGATTCTCAGCAACAAGCTTCAGCTTTCCGTTAGGGTTGTCCGACTTGTTGTTTTCAAATGCGTTATAGCTTATCTTAGTAATATTGGCAGGAACAACAAGCTCATTTAGATAGTTGTTTGCAAATGTAAATCCCCATATTGTTTTCATCCCTTTAGACAATACGAGTTTCTTTATCTTATTTTTACTAAAAGCTCCATATCCTATATTTTGTATCGTATCCGGAAGTCTGAGCTCGCTGATTTCGTTATCATAGAAAGCTTGAGGATCTATTTCCGTCACTACTGAAGGAAAACTTACGGACTTAATGCCTAAACCTTTAAAGCCGTTACTGCCGATTCGGCTTACATACGATCCGTGTTGTGTCTTAAGAACAGGAAAAACAAGTACTCCGTTTTTGGCTTTGAGCTTCGCCTTCCCGGACTCTGTCAATCCGTTGAAATTGACACCGGAGATGTGAAAATCATCTTCGTCAAACGCCTGACTTTTCAAGTTTGAAGCGCCATTTTTCATTTCATTCCTGCTCTCTATGACGGCACCATCATCCGAAGACATCGGTTTGTCAACACCTTTTCGAAAACCTGTTTCGTCAGGTGAATCTGAAGTAAGATTTTCCTTTTGTTCGGATTCTTCTACAGTACTTTCATTCACTGACTGTTCGCTCTTGTCTACACTCTGCCTGCTCTCGGCAAAAGAGAAAGCTGAACCGAAGTTAAACAACAGCATTATTACAGTTAGAATTAAGCTGATATTCCTCTTAAAATTCTTCATACCTTGTCCTTTCTTAAATTAATAAACTGTAATCGCTCATTACGCCACACGCGCTCTTAATTTGCTGATATGATTAGAGAATCAAAGTCTATGGTTCTTAAGGCGCGTATTAATTAATGCTTAAAGCTTAAAAAGTAAAAACTAAAGCTGCAATGAGTTAGTCATGACTAACTCATTGCAGCTTTAGTTTACCATACCAGTACATATACAATCAAGCACTTTATTTGAAATATTGTTCAGCAAATTCTTAGTTGTCAACACATATGTTACACTTTGAGAAGTATTCCGATACAACTTGGTTTGGGCTCTTGAAATCAAGAACTGTCTTTGCTGTCTTATTATATCTAGCCTCATGCTTTGACACTTGTTTTCTTAGATCTTTTTCGCTTGTAAAAGCTTTTCTTCCATAGAGAATCTTTCCATCCTCCCTATGGCTTCTTTCGACTTTACCGTTTTGCCAAGGTGAATATGGTCTTATCCTCTTTAATTCCATGTTCAATTCTTTTGCAGCCTTCTCAAATGCACTTTCTCGTTCTGTACGATCACCATCATTTACAAATTCACTGCCATTATCAACTTGAATCATACGAATTGGAAAGCCCATTCTCTTTTCTAATTCCTGTAAATACTTACATGTTTCATATGTGCTCTTCTCTTTTACTATTTTTAGTACTCGTTTTCTGCTGTATTCATCTATTCCTGTAATTTGATAGTATCTATTTCCGTAGCTTGGAAATCGTATACATTCAGCCGGCACATACTTTATATCTATTTGAACCTTATCACCCGGATATTTACCTTCCATGTGCTCATACTTACAATAACTCTTTTTATGTATTATTGGCTTTCTATAACCCTTTTTTCGTATTTGACGGCACATACTTGCAAAGCTTCTTGTATAGCCTTTCTCTTTACATCTGACAAAAACCTCCGCCAACCCATATACTCCATTACGTTTAAGCATTCTGCATATTAATGCAAGTTCTTCTTTTGTGTGAGCGTTAGGACTATTATGGGGTCTTCTTGATTTAAGTGCTAGGCTTCTGACATCTCCGTTATATTTTTCTAATTGGCGATAGACAAACTGTCTATTAGTATGATATCGCATTGCAGCACGTGTTACACCATATTTAATCGCATATTCACATAAACGCTGGCGGAAACGCATTTCTTCGGTTATACTTTTCATGAGAGGACTCCTTTAGTACTTGAAAGTTTGTGGTAAAACCTATTGTACCAAAGTTCCTCTCTTTTTTTATTTATTTCTGTAACATATGTCTTATCACATTACATTTATTTGAAATATTGTTCAGCAAATATTGTTCGCCTTTATATTATCCCTGTAATTTGTTTATCTCATTTCCCTGATACTTGCACTTTCTATTAGGTAGCTTTTATTTGCAATTTGTTTAAAATCATTATCATGACTTACTACCACAATGGTTTTGCCTTCGTTACTTAATCGTATAAGAGAATCTATAACTATCATCTTGTTTTCATAGTCCAATGAACCCGTAGGTTCATCTGCTAACAATATATCAAACGGTTTAACCATATTCCTTGCCATGGCAACCCTCTGTTGCTCACCACCGGAAAGCTCAAATACTTTTGATTTTAGTTTGTCTGAAACACCCATTGCCCTCAGTGCTGATGTGATACATCCAGCCTTGTCCTTGACTTTTCTATACTTTATGGCAAGTTTCATATTTTCTTCCACTGTCATATTCTCTACCAATGCAAAGTTTTGAAATAGATATGCAATCTTCTCTCTACGTAGATAATCTCTATCTTTAGCATTCCTTATGGGATTTAGCTTAGAAAAGCTAATTAAATCTCCAGAGTCGTAATTTTCTAAAGTTCCTATTATATTCAATAAAGTAGATTTCCCTTCACCACTTTTACCGAAAATACATATAAAGTCTCCTTTTCTAATCTGCAAGTCTATGTTTTTAAGAATCAAATGCTCACCATACTTTTTTGTAATGTTTTTCATTAAAATTTGTGTATCCACATCATTTTGCACTTAACATCCCTCCTTAAGCTTATGCACTATGCATGCGTCACTATTATATAATTTGAATGTTTCAAGCAGGAAACATGTCAAACAACAACATATACATATTACTATGGCTTCAACTAAGTTATACAAACTCCATACGGAACTATACGAGAGTGACTTCACTATAAACCATATTGTTACCAATATTCCAATGAGATAGGATGAGACATTTTTAATAATCTGTTTTCTATGTATATCCACAAATTTATAGCCTAGCAAATTCGATACATATATTCTTTGACCATTGCTGTAAAAATAGGTTTCCATATCTATTTTTAATATTGTTATCGAAATTATTAGCGAAAGCAAGACTCCTATCGCATATACCATTGCCTCAATTCTACGTTCATTTACCACCCAATTAACTTCACTATACACCGAATTTACATATAGTATAAATGCATCAGAATGTGTACTAGAAATTATTTTTTTTATGCTATCGTATGCTTTTTTCGGATTATCAATATACGGATGAAAGTTTCCATTTACAAGAGATGGAAGTTTTATTGACTGATCAGGCAAAACTTCTTTACCATCAATTAATATGAGAACAATATTCTGAAAGCCAACATTATCAACCCCTTTACTTATATCAAACGAAAACACTCTTTGATTCCTCTTAACAAATACATATTTCTCGGTAATATTTCTCTTATTCACACTTTGAGTTATATGTGATTTATGAGTCATTTTTTTATCAAAGTCTCTGATTTTTATGTTTTCTGGGACAAATACAATCCATTCATTTGACTTTAGTTTATATTTTTCTATATCGTCACCATTTATATCCCTAATTCCTGCTAAATTTAAGTAATTACTATTTATATATGCATAATTTCCTCTAAATTCCCTACTATTCAAGTATTGTTCATCTTCTGCAATTTCATTTCCCGAAATATCAGGTGCTAAGAAAAGTATCGCACCCTCTTCATCAAGCTTGTCCCATAGGTTATTTAACTTTGGAACTACAACTTCCTGAAACTTACTATTATCTTTTATATATGATTGCGGCCATGCGCATGCAATATTTGCATAATTACTAGATTTCTCCCAAATATTTATGTATCCTCTGAGATATATATACTCCTCAAAGCCAAATGCACATATTAAAACCATAGACATTGTAAGTATCACAGATAAGGTCCTAAAAACATATAAACTTTTATTGAAATACTTTCTATATCCCTTTAAATATGTCAACACATTAACATTCTTTACTTTTATAAACAACAAAATAAATTCTGCTGTAAATATACATACAGAAATAAGTAAAGTTATTGCTATATCTTTTTTTATTGAGAATAGATATCCTGAAATTGTGTCCGGGTTGACTAATACATATAAAATTAAAACTTGTACAGCTACACTTATAGCTGCCGGAAGCCACATCAATGCTATAATTTTTTCACTGCATAAGTAAATCTTTTTATGCCCCAATAACAATGAAATGGCTAACTCCTTCGAAAGAGTGTTGTTATAAATTACAAAGCAGAATAACAATGCAAGCCCCAATATAAAAACTAAAGAAATATACAAAACAAATTGTTTTTGTGTATAATCGCTTGCTATTATAGGATTCTCAACAATCTTAACATCCAAATTTAACTTTTTGCTACCATTCAAATCATTTACAAATTTTTCTATGTCTGATTCTGTTCCTTTTAAATGATAGTCGCCATTAACAAGATTCCTATCTATATCTGAGTACCTCTTTATCCTAATGTCTTTCCTTGTGGCTATATCAATCGAACTCACTTTATCAAATGAGTTTTCACCTTTATTATTACCTATAATTGATATATTTTTAAAGGCTAGTTTAAACCACTTATCTTCATGTAAATACAAGTATATATTAATTACTTGCCCACCATATCTGCCATTCATTGTTGCATGCTCTTCTTTCATGAAACTAATACCATGTTTTTTCGCTATTTTTTCCATATTTTTTATTGTAGCGCTTGAATACTCTGGCTTAGTTACAAGGTTTATCGTAACATCAAATTCTTTGTAAAAAAAATTCATAAAAACGCCATCTCTACTAAAAAAGTTCCCTATGCTTATTACCGTAACAAAGAGAACTATCAATATACACACCATTTTTTTCATTTTAATATGTCTCCTAAGCAAAACTCAAAATAAAAGAGCTATCCTCAATATCATTGTAGAATAGCTCTGTATTTAATATTTAACAATAACCTAAATTACTTCTTGCTTTTTCTTTGCGGTTTAGTTCAAGTTATATGGCAAGTTCACCTTTGCACAGACACACTTATCCTCTTCCCCTATCTCAAAGCTTCCTCCTAAATGCTTTATTATGTCATTAACTATAGTTAGTCCCAGACCTGAGCCATTGCCATTTGCCCGTCTGGATATATCGCCTCTATAAAACTTTGATGTCGCCATACTCCAGTTAACATTTATATTGTCTTCTTTAGCATTAACTACACATATTTTTAGACGCTCCGGTTCTGCTGAAACTATAATTTTGATTTCCGAATCCATAGGAGAATATTTAACAGCATTTGATAGTAAATTTTCCATGACCCTGAGAAGTAGCTGTGGGTCTGTATTTATTTCCGGAATTTCAAGCTTTGGAATTTCTAAAATCAGCTTATGCCTATCTACCAAGCTTCCTTTTTCCTCCTCCCACTGTCTAAAGAAGATTCCAATGTTTAAATTTACAAGATTCAAAGGAATTTCATTTAGACTAAGCTTCAAGTATAGAAAGAATTCCTCACTAAGGTATTCCAAATACTTAACATTTTTATATACAACGTTTATAAATCTCCTTTTCTGTTCATCCGTGAGCGATTCCTCGTCATTTAGCAAAGTTATATATCCGCTCATGTTAGCAAGTGGTGTTTTTATATCATGAGCCAGATAGGTTAGAAGATCCGTTTTCTCGCGATAAGCAAGCTCATATTTCTCTTCGAGCTCAACGCGGTGTCTATGAAGCTTCTCAAATATCATTTTTTCATCTGATAATGATTCGTGGAAAGCTATCATACTTTGATCTTCTCCACTGATATACCTTAGCCCGGACTCAAAATATTGATTGTACTTATTGAATCTCTTACGCTGTATTATAAACATGCCTGATAATATAAGCAGTCCACAAATAGCCATAAAAATGTATTTACCTACATTAAAGTAGAAAACATAAAAAGTACCTAGCTCAGTCTCAGGATCTATACTCCTTGTAATTACACCCTCTAATAGTATATATGTAACCGCAAAGAAAATCGTCCCGATTATCACCCATAAAATTTGATATATTATGCTCTCAACCAGATAGCTCTTCTTATCCATTGATCTTATACCCCACACCCCAAACCGTTTGAATGATTGATTTAAGCCCTATTCTTTCAAACTTGCTTCTAATCCTTCTAACATGAACCATGACAGGATTAACTTCGCTCTCAAGCACTGTATCCCCCCAAATTTTATAATGAATTTCATTCATATTATATACCTTATCAGGGTCACCCATCAAAAGCCATAGAATATCAAACTCCTTTGGTGTAAGATTGATTTCAATATTGTCATAATATGCTTTGTGTGTCTTGGTGCTAAGCTTTAGTTTATTAACCTCTCTCTCAGATACTGTTTCAAGAGATTTTGCACTATCATAAATATAGCTTCTTCTAAGCTGTGAATTGATTCTTGCGATTAGTTCTGAAGGCTCAAAAGGTTTGATTATATAGTCGTCAGCACCCATATTCAGGCCCTGAATCTTATGTATTGAATCTTCTAGAGCCGTTAGCATTATAATAGGTACCGTAGATTTCTCTCTTATATTTCTGCATATATCAAAACCATTTATATCCGGCAGCAGTAAATCGAGCATAATCAAATCATAGTTCGAATTCTCCAGTTCTTTTAATGCGTCTATTCCGTTATGAAAGATTTTTATCTGCCAATCCTCAGAAATCAAATAAATTCTTATGAGTTCGGCTAAGTTCACATCATCTTCAATTAAAAGTATTTTATGCATTGCACTTCTCCTTTGATGTAAGCTTTTCAATAATGCAACTGCAGCAAACCGGTAGTTGTTCAACTATGGTCAGCCCTTAATAGTTGTATTATTTGTTTTATTTGAATTCTTATAACGATTATATCACACATTCCACATTTTTAATTAAGCTATTTTCAATCCCTTGACTTGACAATTCAAGATACAAAAAAACGACCTTCAAAAGTTAGGCTTTAGTCTGACTTTTGAGGTCGGTACAAAATTCTGCTCGGTGGTTTTGTTTATCCCTGTAGTTTATTTATCTCTTCTCTTGTTAGCTTACGGTAGTGGCCGACTGAAAGCCTTCCAATTTTGATATCTCCGATAGCTATGCGCTGAAGCTCCTGTACCTGATTTCCGACAGCTGCAAACATCTTTCTGACCTGTCTATTCTTGCCCTCGTGAATGGTTATGTCCACGATGGTCGACTTAGGCAAGTCCTTGACTATCTCGACCGAATCGGCTTTGACTCTAAATCCACCGATGTCGACGCCGTTAATCAGGCGATGACACTTTTGCTTTGAAAGATATCCTGTAACATGTGCCCTGTAGGTCTTGGGCAGCTCATGCTTAGGATGCGCGAGCTTATAGGCGAACTCTCCGTCATTTGTGAGGATTATCATGCCGGAAGTGTTATAGTCAAGCCTTCCCACAGGAAAGAGCCTCTCATCAAAATCCGTCACGAGCTCCATGACCGTATCCCTTCCGAGCTCATCGCTAACAGTCGTAACGTATCCGATAGGCTTGTTCAGAAGAAGATATACTTTTTTTCGTTCAGCATCGATGAGTCTGCCATTTACTGCAATCTTATCACCCTCGCAAACATCGTATCCCGGGCTAGTCAGAACAGCCCCGTTAACCTTGACATTTCCGTTGGCAATCAGCTCGTCGGCCTTACGCCTACTGCAGATACCTGCCGATGCTATATATTTATTTATTCTCATCTCTCTCCCTCTTTGTAAAGGTTTGATCAAAATTTGTTATCAATATCCGAAATTATTCTCGCGGTCCGAAATTGTTATCGCAGTCCGAATCACCTGCTAAGTTAGATCTCGCTGATGGCGATTTCTTTCATTATCGCACATTCCATGCGCTTCTTGAATAGCTCACAGCCGAACTCGTAAACGCCTCTGATATCGCCGGAAGACTTAAACCCGTTAGCTGCACATCCACCGCTACAATATAGCTTAGCCCAGCAATCGCGGCAGTCCTCTCTGGCGTAGACATTGCACATCTTGAACTCATCCTTGATGTCCTCTCTTTTGATTCCATCAAAGATATTACCCATCAAATATTCAGGTTCACCAACAAACTGATGACACGGATAGAGGTCGCCCTGAGGCGTCACCGCAAAGTACTCCGTACCCGAACCACAGCCTGATATCCTCTTATATATACAAGGTCCATGGTTCAAATCTATCATATAATGGTAGAAAGTGAAATCCTTGCCCTGCTTGTGTCTCTCAATCATTTCCTCGGCAAGCTTCTCGTACTGTTCAAAAATTACCGGAAGGTCTTCCTTGCTAAGAGCAAACTCGCTATCAGGCTCACAGACAACCGGCTCGAGCGAAAGCTCATTAAAGCCGAGATTCAGCATCTGCTTAATATCCTCGGTGAAATCCGTGTTGTACTTGGTATAGGTTCCGCGAATGTAATAGTCCTTGCCACCACGCGACTCAACGAGTTTTTGGAACTTAGGAACTATGATATCATAGCTACCCTTTCCGTCTGCAGTCGTCCTCTCGCGGTCGTGGACTTCCTTACGTCCATCCAAGCTCAAAACGACATTATGACATTCCTTATTGGCAAACTCGATAACCTCATCGTTTATGCCCATGCCGTTAGTCGTCAGCGTAAATCTGAAGTTCTTGCCGTGCTCCTTCTCAATCGATCTCGCGTAAGCAACCGTATCCTTGACTACATCAAAGTTAAGAAGCGGCTCTCCTCCGAAGAAGTCGACCTCAAGGTTGCGTCTTGAACCTGAGTTTTCTATCAAAAAGTCAATGGCTCTTCGAGCAATTTCCTTGCTCATCAAAGCACTCTTACCCTTAAATCTTCCCTGTCCTGCAAAGCAGTATGAACATGTCAAATCACAGGTATGCGCAACATGAAGACACAGCGCCTTGATGTCCGTATGTCTGTCCTTTAGAACACTTGCCTTAGGCTCGTAGATGTCCTCGGTAAACAGCTTGCCTGCCTTCTTAAGTGATACAATATCCTCATAGGTTTCGATTACATCAGCCTCCGTCACATCCTCAAGATGCCCGTAGGTCTTCATGATGTAAGCAACAAGCTCGTCCTTAGTCTTCTCACAAAAAAGACGGATGATGTCATAAGCAACATCATCCACCACGTGTACTGCTCCGCTATAAACGTCGATTACAATATTGTAACCATTTAGCTTATACTGATGTACCATACTAGTTCTTCTTCTCGCACTCCTGGTTAGCTACACCACATGAAGTCTTGCAAGCTGACTGGCATGATGTCTGGCACTCACCACAGCCACCGTCCTTTAGGCTGTCCTTAAGATTTCTTGTCTCTATAGTCTTGATTCTCTTCATTATCGTACCTCTTTCGTAAAAAATCTGAATAAGTTCGCATGTAAATCACCCATCAAAAGGTGAAATTACACACTGATATATTATCTTTTTGGGCATAACTTGTCAAGTTACATAAGCGCCCCTAAGTCTGAAACAAAATTCTACTTGTTTGGCTTGTAGCTGCTCTTCAGCCCTACAATCTTGTTGAACACCTTCTCATCGTCAGTCGTCAGCTTGCTATCTGCGATGTAGTATCCATGTCTAAAGAACTGGAAGCGCTCTCCCGCCTTTGCATTCGCAAGCGCCGGCTCTGCATAAGCAATTTTCTCCACCTTGGAAGCCTCGTTAGGAAGCAGGTTCCCATTCTCGTCCTCTATCAAAAGCTGATTATACTCTCTGATTTTTATCTGAACAGCAGTCTTCGCATCCACAAAGTGGATTGTTCCCTTAACCTTGCGCTCTGTGAAGTCAAGTCCGCTTCTTGTCGCCGGGTCATAGGTGCAGTGAAGTTCTTTGATACTTCCGTCATCGTTTTTGATAACTTCCTCGCATTTGATGAAGTATGCACCCTTGAACCTTACCTCATTACCCGGGAATAGTCTGAAATACTTCTTTGCAGGAACCTCCATGAAGTCCTCACCATCAACATAAAGCTCGTTTGAGAAAGGAATTTCCCTCATGCCCATCTCAGGCACATTCTTGTTATTCTCTATCTCCACCATCTCTGTCTTATCCTCAGGATAGTTTGTGATTACGACCTTGATAGGATCCTCAACTACATTTCGGCTCTCAACCTTGTCCTGAAGGTCTTCTCTGACGCAGTGCTCAAGAAGTGAAGCTTCAACCGTACTGTTAGCCTTAGCCACGCCTATTCTATCACAGAAATCTCTGATAGCCTCAGGAGTGTAGCCCCTGCGCCTAAGTCCTGCAATGGTCGGCATACGCGGATCGTCCCAGCCCTCAACAACGCCATCGTCAACGAGTCCCTTGAGAAGTCTCTTGCTCATAACGGTTCCTGTCAGGTTAAGCCTTGCAAACTCAATCTGACGAGGGGGATTTACCCAGAATCCAACCTCATCCAAAACCCAGTTGTATAGCGGTCTGTGATCTTCATACTCAAGTGAACAAAGGGAGTGCGTGATTCCCTCGATCGCATCCTCAATAGGATGAGCAAAGTCGTACATCGGATAAATGCACCACTTATCTCCCGTATTATGGTGGTGAGCATGTAAAATCCTATAAATTACAGGATCTCTCATGTTGATATTAGGGGATGCCATATTTATCTTCGCTCTCAGAACCTTTTCGCCGTCGGCAAACTTACCGGCTCTCATATCCTCGAACAAAGCCAGGTTCTCCTCTATACTTCTGTTTCTGTATGGACTCTCCTTACCAGGCTCCTTAAGTGTACCTCTGTACTCCTTGATCTGCTCTGCGGACAGATCGTCTACAAATGCCTTTCCTTTTTTGATTAAAGCAACAGCAGCATCGTACATCGTCTCAAAATACGAAGATGCCCACAGCAGTTTATCCCAACTAAAACCGAGCCACTTGATATCCTCTTCAATCGCATCGACATACTCTACATCCTCCTTGACAGGATTGGTATCGTCGTATCTGAGATTGCATTTTCCCTTGTACTTTAGCGCAGTCGTGAAGTTCACGCAAATCGCCTTAGCATGTCCTATGTGAAGATAGCCATTTGGCTCAGGAGGGAAACGAGTATAGACCTCTTTGTATACTCCTTCCTCGAGATCCTTATCTATGAAATTATGTATAAAGTTATTTGAAATAGGTTCACTCATCTTTGCCTCCTAGCTTTATTATCACTTTGTAGTATATCATAAAATCCACTTGTTTTAAATATGAAGCTTGGATATTGGAAACTTATCAATCCTGTATTTATCAGGCCTTTTGCATCGTTCTGCTCGATACAAGATTTACGCCTGTTCCCAAGAAGTCAGCTACAAGAACCTGATTTACCGCAATCGGTGCCGACACTTTGATGGTTTTAATTTCATCCATTGCCTCATGCCACATGTCAAGAGGTATTTCTCCATCGGTTATTACCGGAACTACTCTATTCAAAGCACCCTCGATCCTAACAGTAGACGTGAGAATCCGCATAGGTCTTATAACCTCTTGGCGAGCGTAGTTCAATCCTTCCTTACAGCTGTAACCCTGTACGTCCTTAACCTCATCGCCCTCAATCTGCACAGTTATATTACAACCCTTTGGGCAGTTTACACAAACTAATTTTTCTTGTCTCATTTCAATTCCTTTAGCTTTCCTTTATCTGAACCTGAATATCACCTTCAGCATCTTCAAGCATGCTGTTTGCAATAATTACCTGCTCCATCTCCGAAGGTATCATATGGTCTTTGTGAATCGACCTTATCACCTTGTCACCTTTACTGATTTCTATTGTAACATCCGTCAAAGGTTTTCTGACTCTGAAGTATAGCGTTACGGTCTTAGGCAGATTTTCCCTGTGCAGCTTTGCCGGAACCACGTAGCCGATGAGGTTTCCTGCTTTGACATCGCAATACTTAGAGCTTGTGCCCTTGAGATATCGAAGTGCTCCCAGAGCAGCTTCACCCGCCTGCTTTGTTACAAAGTCTGCAAGGTCATGAACATGAAGTCCATTTCCACATGCAAAGATTCCGGGCACAGATGTCATGTAGTTTTCGTCTACGACAGGCCCGCGAGTGATCATGTCCATGGCTATCCCCGCTTCCTCTGCAAGACTGTTTTCCGGGATTAAGCCTACGCTGAGAAGCAGTGTATCCACATCAAAATACATCTCACTTCCCGGGATAGGATTTCTATTTTCATCCACCTTTGTTAGCTCTATTTTTTCCAGCCTATCTTCACCGTAAACATTGGTTACTGTGTGAGATAGATATAGAGGAATTCCAAAGTCATCAAGGCACTGTTTCATATTTCTTGGAAGTCCGTTGCTGTAAGGCATAAGTTCTGCCACGCCGAGCACCTTTGCTCCCTCAAGGCTCATTCTTCTTGCCATTATGAGTCCGATGTCACCTGAACCCAAGATAAACACGCGCTTTCCTACCATATACCCATCTATATTAAGGTATTTCTGAGCCTGCCCTGCTGTGTAGACTCCTGTCGGTCTCTGTCCCGAAATAGCTAGAGCGCCACGACTTCTTTCGTAACAACCTACGGAGAGGATGATAATATCTGCCTGAAGCTTTTGGTATCCCTCCTCACGGTTTACATACTCGATTATCTTATCGCTGCTCATGTGAGTAACCATGGTGTTAAGCTTTACCTCAACGCCGGCTTCACGTACTTGATCCTCATATCTTTCAGCAAAGCTTGGACCACTGAGCTGCTCCTTAAACGTCGTTAGACCGAAACCATTGTGTATGCACTGATTTAGAACCCCGCCTAACTCTGCATCCTTTTCGATGAGAACTACATCCTTGAGACCTTCCTGCTTTAGCTTTGCTGCCGCAGCAAGACCGCCACAGCCTCCACCTATAACTACTGCCTGACAATGTCTCATACTAGCGATTCTCCCTTCCCAAGATATTTGATTTTTTTCTGTCAAGTACAACATCAACCGGTGAGCAGTTCAGTTCTCTTGCCAAGATTTCAACAACCTTAGGCTCGCAGAATCCTCCTTGGCATTTGCCCATTCCCGGACGAACGCGCTTCTTAACTCCCTTGACACTGCGCGCGCCACACACCGCCTTGATAGCTGCAACGATTTCTCCCTCTGAAATTTTCTCGCAGCGACAGACTATATTTCCGTACTGTGGATTTTCCTTGATAACGGCATTCTTCTCATCATCGGTGAGCTGTGCCATTACGATATCACTCTTTCTCGTCATTACTGCATCAGGGTTTGGCATAAGCTCAAGTCTTTCTTTGATGTATTTATCAATTACGTATTCGGTGATTCCCGGCGAACTTGCGAGTCCCGGTGATTCGATTGATGCGATATTGATGAAGTTAGGATTATCCTCTCCGAGCGGCTCGATAATGAAATCCTTTGATGTTGAGCTTGGTCTAACGCCTGCAAAGGTACGAATTGCCTTGTTTAGGGGAACCTCTTTTAGGATTTTCTTAATATTATTCTTGATGTATTTAATACCATCGTCGCTTGTTGCAATGCTCGCCTCATCTATAGGCTCACTGTTTGGACCGATCAAAGTATTTCCGTAGACAGTAGGCACGGCAAGAACGCCCTTTCCCTTCTCTGTAGGAACCGGGAAGATAACATTATCAACGATATGTACATCCTTTTCTATGACAAAGTATTCACCGCGTCTTGGTTTAATCTGAAACCCAACATCATCCGTGAGCATCTTACATATTTTCTCTGCACCGGTACCTGAAGCGTTAACGACCAACTTCGCATTAAACTCCTTGCCTCCTGCTTTGACGGTATAGCCATGTTCAGACTTTGATATGTTTGTTACCTCGTGATTTAGGAAGAGCTCTGCGCCATTTCCTATTGCAACCTGCATGCAAGCGATTGCAACTTCCCAAGGGTAAATTACTGCTGTCGTCGGAAAAGAGAGAACCTTCGTTATTGCATCTACCAGATTCGACTCGTGCTTTCTCGCCTCTTCACCCGTCAAAAACTCATGCGGTATATCCCTTCTCAAAGCTCTTTCTGCAAGGACATCAAGTTGCTTTTCCTCATCGCTATTGCAGGCAACAACATATGCTCCTGTGGTTTTGATTCGGCAGTTTAACTCCTCGCAAAGCTTAGGATAAAGGCGTGCTCCTCTCACGTTTAGCTCAGCCTTGAGCGTTCCATCCTCAGGGTCGTAGCCCGTATGAACAATGGCAGAGTTTGCCATGGTCGCACCGTTTGCAACATCGTTTTCCTTATCTAAAACTGCGACCTTAAGCTTATAGCGAGAAAGTTCTCTGGCAAGCATGCTGCCGCTGATTCCCGCTCCAATTATCAAAATATCATAAAGCATTTTATCCTCCGGTATTTTAAAAATCTATTATTTAAAAACTATTACTCCTAAACACAGAAATAGGAAGACCGATTATGCCGTGTCGTCTTCCCTTCGGTTTAATCTGAGGTTTATGAACTTATCCTCAATCAAAACAAGACCTAAGCTTTAATCTCGTAGCTTTTTCCATTTGCATGAATTATTTCAGCGTATATATCACTGTATTGCCTTGCAATTTTATCCCAGTCGAACTTGTGTGCACCCCGGATTGCCCTTCCGGAAAATCCTTCGTAGTCGTTCAATATACATTCCAGCCTTTGAACGAAGTCATCCTTCTTTGATAAATCTACGGCATAACCTACAAATCCGTCTTCAAACTGATTGTCAAATCCTTCTCCCTTGGTGTATAGAATCGGCAGCGCCTGACTTATAGCCTCTCCATATACGATTCCGAAGCTTTCCGTCTTAGAAAGCATAACGAATACGTCAGCCTTTCTGTATTCATCTATCAGCTCCTCATGCGGCTTTGCTGGGCACAACTCAACAAAGTCATGCATCTCGATCAGGCTCGCATACTTCTTGTCCTTAATCTTGCCGAAGTTTTTGTATGAAAGTTTTATTTCAGGATTGCGTTGCTTAAACTTTTCCAACTGTTTGCACACGTATAGTTGGTTCTTATTTCTGTCTACGACTCCGACTGTAATTATGTTTAAACGATCACCTGTCTCTCTACTCTTAGGTTCTGCCATATTTTGAAGAAATATGTCATCTATGCCATTAGGAATTACGATGTCTTTTTTATTCAGATCTTCGCAATATCTCTCAGGAATATACTTATCATATAGCTTTTTCTCATAGGCCGGTGTAAGGAATATGATTTTTTCTGCACTCCTGAGAATTTTGCAGCCTAAACCATGCAGGTACTTCCTATACTTAAAGAAGAAGTTCAAGTCCGTATTTCTCACAGCTACCATATACGGGATTCCCGTTTCCTGATGCAGCTTATAGGCTATATATCCTTCAGAAAACAGCGTGTGTGCATGAATCAGATTGAAACTTTTTCCTGCGTACCTGCTTTTAAAAGCCCTTAGAATCTTTCTCTCTTTAGTGAGAAAGAAGCACCTGTCAAAGCTGTTAAAAGGCAGCGCTGTATCTATATAAGCCTTGTCATAGCAGCTCCCCGAGGCAGGCATTCCGAGCTTCTTGTTGCTGAAATGAAATACCTGTAAATCAATATTATTTTTTAAAACTTTCTCCCACAGATTTGTATATAATACATTTCTATTAGAGCATAAGTGCAAAATTCTACTGCTCATTTTCAATCACTTTTTTATCATATACATAAACTTATAAATTTACCGATTTAACAATTCCTTATTCTGTCTATAAAAATCATCGCTCATAAAACTGCTGTATCTGTCGTAAAATGCTTTGATCTTTTCATCACCGCTGATTTGGGAAACAGCCCTCAGCATCACGATGGATTTCACAAACTTATCGTCTGCATCAAGTGCCACAATATGCTGATCCGATAGATGCATCAGATCACCTGTTAAGTATCCGTTCAAATCATAGAGCGGCAAGGTTTTCTTCAACATCTTGATTTCATTATCAAAGCTTTCTATCGCTGCTCCGCCACTGCCATCTTTGGATTCTATCTGCGTCCAGTCATAGAGTCCTATAAGTACATACAGCTGTGTGTCGAGCCTGTAATGAGCTTCATTTCCCGAAACATCCTCAAAGTATGAGAACGGACCGTCCTTACTCAGGTATTCGAGCAGCTCGGATGGTTTATCATTGTCCTTATCGTAAGTCCTCAGACACTTGTCTTGCAGATATGCAAGAGCCCTGTTTCCGGCATCGAGATACAGCTTATCCCCTGTCATTTCGTATGCCCTTGAAAATACACTAAGAGCCTTTCCCTGCACCTTGGCTGAAACCCATCCGCCGTTAAAGGTCTCCTCTCTATATCTTCTTCCAAGCAGCATAGGGATAGATCCGTCAGACTTTTGATGTTTTGCAAGCCATTTGCTACAGCTTATGAACTTCTCCTTAGCCGCATTCTTATTCTCAAGCGATTGCGTATACCACATCAGAGCATAGCTTGTGACAAGATCCACATCATAATCAAACTCATTTTCACCCACAAGGATTTTAGGGATTCCGTCCTTGTCAAGCTTGACCCTTTGATCCACATTCTTGTCTGTCATTTCATCAGGCATCCAGTATGCCCCCGTCGCAGAATACCGGCTCTCAGCCTTCTTCTTATCAAAGTAGAAGTCCTGCGTGCTAACATTGACACTTCTGTTAAAATATCTGGCGTTAACGACATGCTCCTCAGGCATTAAAATCGAAGTTTGATCTTTGAACCTGTTCACAAGGTAGCCCTCGTGCCCCGATTCCTTACCATCAGCATCGTAATAGTCGTAGCGATAATAGTGCCAGCCCTCTTTCAGCTTGCCTAGCTCCATATCATAGGCAAACTTTCTACCCTTGACATCAAAGCTTTTTACTCGCTTACCGTCAAGGGAAATCTCAACTCTGCTAACTTCCTTGCCTGTAATCCTGCTCAACTTGTATTCCGTCTTGGTCTCAAACACAGGCTTAAGGGGTTCTTGGAATTTATATTTGATGTATCCGGATGTCATCAAAGCGTATGCCAGCCCTATCAGGCAAATCAGGAAAACAACAGTGGCTGCAATATATCTTTTCTTTATCGTCTTTTTGACTGCGCCCCCGATTAGAAGCTTTGATGCGTATGCTACAGACAGCGCTATGAGCATCCACCAGTAGGCTATTCCTATATAGTTGCTTGATGCAAATCCAACTATAACGAAAATTATATCCATAGGAATCAGCACTGTCCTGATACGGTCGTTCTTATCTCCGCAGGTTATAAGCACGCCTAATGACAATATACATATAGTCACGAAAAAAATAAATATTACAATGCCGTAATTTGCGAGCAGTTCAAGCCACAGAGAGTGCGGATTGTTCAGAACATAGCTGTGATTGAACGGAGCGAGGAATTTGTTGACCCCGTATGGTCCAAAGCCCATGCCCTTGCCTTCGCTGATTGCATGTGTAAACTCGGTAATATAGGTATTCATCCTAACATAGGCAGAGCCTGTCTGAGTGCTTACCCCCGAAAACTGCTCCGCAACCTCTGAGCCAAGCCCCTTTCCGGCTACCCTCTTAAGTGAAAAAGACATTATCAGCTTCTCAAGTACAAATGCGTAAACAGCTCCTGCAATCACCCATCTATACTTTACAGTTGCAACAATTGAATAGAGAACAAGTCCAACGAAGATACCGAACAGGCAAATTATCGCATCATCCTTTAGGAGTATAAACTCCATCAAAGACAGCTCTAAAACCCTCAGTGTGTTTACATGCAGCTTCTTTCCGACCTCCGGAAAGAAGAGCGGTGAAAAGAGCGCAAGGCATGCACAGTAGTCGTTTTCGTTAAAGAAAATTCCCGTAGCGACTCTCGGTATACCGTTGCTTGAATTGGCAATGACCGAAGCATTGTAATACCCTGAGGTCGGCAAATGTACACCCGATACTATCTCAAACATTCCAAGAACGGTCAGAGCAATTATTGATATTTTGCAGATGAGAAAAACTTTCTCCTCCATGCCCTCCGTCTTTACAGCAATAAGTATGCAGAGGACGATGAAAAACTGCAAAGTCATCTGTAGCAACTCTCTGATTGCATCCTTATCTGCAATCATACCTCTATATGCCATAAGAAATATGCTATATATAAACCACAAGGCTAAAAGGACTATCAGCGACTTCTCCATAGACCTGAAATCCAAGCTTTTATCTCTGTAGGCACGGAAGAAGAACACGCACAAAAGCAACGGTATTGCCACCCTGAACAGGGTTACGACGATTCCCGCAAGCCTGAATCCAAAGCTGATGCTCGCACCGAAAAAGACGGATAGAACCAGAGCCGTTACCAGTATATCATCTGTCTTTTGTCTAATTTGATTCATCTTAACCTCTTATTTTTCTCTTGATTCTCCGAAAGATCACGAATATATCCTTTATGGCAGCCCTGTAGAAAATACTCATCAAAGCGAGAGTTGCTATAGTTAGCAGCGCTCTTAGTCCAAGTCCCATCTCATAGTGATTCATAAAGCTTACAAGCCCTATTACGCCTACATTACTGATTATAAGCTTTACAATCCCGTAGTCGCATGGGTAGAACTTCTGCCCAAACACATATAGCAGAATTGCCATCACAAAGTATCCTATATAGGTAGTATATGCCGCCGCCTCAGGTCCGAAGTTCGGAATAAGCAATATGTTCAGCACTATATTAAGCAATGCGCCTATTACATTTGCGGCAAGGATATAGTTTGTCCTCTTCGTAAAAGAAAGACCATAGCCGACGATGACCGAAACACCGTACATTACCTGTCCGAAGAGAAGTCCGGGAAGAAGCAGGTAAGCTGCACCGTAGGCCGAGTTTGACATCAGCTCTATTATCTCCTTGCCCCACATGGTCACGATTATACATGTAATCATCAAAATCATATAGTAGAAGCTCAACACTCGCTTGTACTGATACTTGGCATCCTCATCGTCCTTCTTATCAAATGCGAATGTTGTATATGCGGTAAACACCGCGTTTGATAAAACTGAAAGCAGGGAGCTGAACCTCGCACCGATTCCGTAGATTCCTACTTCTGCAGCCGAGAAATAATGCAGTAAAAAATATCTATCCGACAGATTCAAAAACCAAGCCGCAATCGCAGTCGGGATTAAAGGTATGGAATACTTGAGCATTCTATGTAAGAGCGCCTTGTCGTACTCCTTGTACCTGAACAGCTTCGGCAGAAACACCAGATATGCTAACAGTTGGAACAACTGCACGAGCGCCGAGCTCAATATCAAAGCAAATGCACCCAGCTGCATAACCGACACAAATACTATGTTAGAAGCTATCATCAAAAGTGAAGCGCTGACATTAACCGCTGCAAACAGCAGCATGCGGTTTTCCATCCTCGCGTGCAGAGCATACGGAGTGTACCAAAGGTTAAAGCTTATGGTTATAAGTGAAACGGCAACTAAAATTTGGTGTTTTTCGGTATTGAATAACCAAAGTGAAATATCCTTGCTAAATATCGCTATTATGAATGGCGTAATGCCCGCAACTATAAGCGTTATCAGCGATGTATTGAATACCTTGCTCTTATGCTCTTCTGTTCTCTCATCAAAATAAAACGCACTAAAAGCAGAGTCTAATCCAAGCATGAGTATTGGCATAAGTATAGCCGTCACATTGGTTATAGAATCGGAAATACCGAGCTCTGTCGGTGTCAAATACTTTGTATAAAGCGGTAAAAGGAAAAAGTTTATCGCTTTAATCATCATATTTGCAAGCACCAGTATTGCACTTCCCTTTATGAAATTACTAATCTTGCTATCACTCATAATTAAAGCTCTTTAACTTCCTTGAAGGCATCCTTTCCCGTAGCCTTCTTTGCTTTTCCCTCATAAATTCGACCTATAATCCTGCCGTTTTTCTTACAATCGTGGTAGATCTCTATATATTTTCTACCCTCGACACCTAAGTCATATCTTCTCCGTCCGTCGAGGATCAGTTTCTCTATTTCTGTTTCTATATTTAACGGCGATGCACTCACAATAGGAAGCTCATCCGGAAAGGTCTTCTGCATCTGTTCAGTAATATATGTGATTACAGGCTTGCCCATAGCCATAGCCTCGATTGCAAACACGCCGTATGAGCCTCCGAGAATTTGATCGACTATAATATCAGCCTTTTGGTATTCTTTGAAAGCCTCGTCCTGAGTCATATTCTCAACCAGGATATATTCAATATCATATTTCTCTTTTAGATTTTCGACAGCCTTGTGAATGTAGCTTGTTCCTTTAACTCCTCTATTTGAGGGAGCATGAACGATTGTCACCTTTTTCTTATCGGGATTCGGGTATTTGGGAGTAAATCTATCAGGCTCTATCCTAAGCGGAACTATATACGGCTGCAGCTCTGCTGTAAAATGTGGAAGCAGCTCATCATCATGAATAATAAATGCTTTGGCATACTTTCCAAGCTTGAGCATTCTTGTTCTTAATCTCTCCTCATTGGTGAGTCCAACTTCTCTCCAATAGTGGTTCATCCTATATGCAATTGACTCCTGTCTGACGTCCGAGCCGTGAAACTCAAAGAATATATTCTTCTTTAGAAGCTTCAAAAAAGGCAGGTCCAAATTCCAAGGCAAAAGACTATGCCCGAAGTGAAAGTGATATGTATCATACTTGAAACTACATTTTATAAAATTGAAAAATACCCTTATCGCATATATAGGGTACATATATTTTTTTTCTTGCACCATCTTCATACATTCATCGTATGGATAGTGAACCGGTGACTCGTCCCACAGTATTAGTTTTGCATCATATCCGTTGCTTCTAAGTCCCTTTACAGAGTAGTAGGCTTGCCCTGCAACCTCTCTCATTCCATGCATTATTTTCATAATTGATTTCTCTATACTTTAATAAAGTATTAGTTCTCCTTTTGTTTTGTGAGCAAAATTCCTATTTGTCCAGTAGATCTGAAATCATCTGCTCAGCTCTCTTTTCCCATGTATTATTCAATGCGGCTTTTTTAACATTGTCTATCAAGCTGTGATATAGCTCATCGTTCGTATAATACTCTACAATAGCTTTTTCTATGCTCTCAGGACCCTCTTTGCAAATTATACCGCTTTCATTTTGCTTGATAAACCTCGCCATGGCAGGGCAATCCGTCGAAACCAGTGGCAGTCCATGGCTCATACATTCTAACACCTTAACTGATATAGCCATATCCATATAGAAATGTCTTTTCTTTGGAAGTATACCTAGGTCACACTTTGCGTAAATAGGCTCTAGTGCTTCTCCCGACGCTTCCATAACATCTAGCCAATCACTGTTTAGAAGCTCACTGTTTTTGATATGAACGAGTTCTTCCTTCTTTGTTATGAGATTGAACTTTACTCTAAGTCCGCTCTTGTTTATTCGGTCAAGCGCAATTAACAAATCATCAATGCCATCTGCTTCTCTTACTCCACCAGCGTAGAAGATTTCCCTTGCTCCTAGCCTCACACTTCCTTTTGGTTCACTGCAGCCTGGTGGCAAAATACCAATCTTTCTGAATTTGACATCATTGAAGTACTTAAGACATTCTTGAGAAGTAAAATATAAGACATCGCAGTATTTTTGAAAGGCCTTGAGATCTCTCTTGTGCATCATTGTCAAAATAGTACGCTTCCATAGTGGTGTATCAAACCAAGCCCACTCAGGGAACTTCCAGTAGAAATCCCTGTAGAACAATCCGATAGGAATGCCCATATTATGAACCTTTTTTAGTAATTTAAGATCTATTTGATTGAAAAACGGACCCGAAGGAGGTTCCACATAGCAGATATCAGGTTTATTATCGTCAAGCCAATCTATGATTTTCTTAACCTTGAGCCTTCTTTCTTTTCTTCTATTCTGTTGTCCCTCCAGAAGTTTTACATCAAGACCTAAATTTACAAATGCATTGTACATTCTGAAAGGTCTTACCGATGAACCCGATGAAAGCTCACCAAAATCTGTAAATGTTATGTATAAAACTTTTAAACTCATATCAAAATATGCTCCGTATAAATACTTCGGGTTTATTTCTTCTTCATTTCTGCGATGAATTGGCTATGCTCTATTGCAAAGTTACCGCTCACTGCTTCGCCATCAGCTACCGACTTTGTTACTACAGCTCCCATATTAACTCTGCTATTACTACCGATTGTCAAGCCATTTCTTATTATGGCACCTAGTCCAATCCAGACATTCTCACCTATATTACAGCGGCCACCTATCTTTGCCCCAGCCACTACGTAACTTAGCTTTCCAAGTTTAACTCCATGGGCAATGTGAACAAGATTATCTACATTACAGTAATCTGATATAACTGTATCATCCCAAGGATAAATAGCCTTATCGACGCATGTGTTGTGCTGTATTTCTACATTGTTACCAATCTTGACACCGCCAATATGCTCTACTAGAAAACTTTTATCTCCATCAAAATTTCTTTTGAATTCGTACCCTGTGCTACCTATAACAGACCCTGTTCTTATTACACAGTTATCACCAATAACTGTGTTTTCTTTGATTGATACAAACTCTTCTATAGTTACATTGTCTCCTATTATTACATTGTTATCTGCAATACAGGCAAGTTTACTAATATCACATGATTTTCCAATCTTAGTCGGTATCTTTTCCCTTACATATTTTTTTGAATTGCAAAGAGTATTATGTAGCATAAAGAATGTAACACGAGGATACTCTGTGACAATAAAGCCATAATTTCTAGGTTCATTTTTTAGCGATTCTGCAACATCCCTCTTGGTTATAAGCATTGAAATACTCTTTGGTAAATTTTCAACAAAGGATAACTTTTCGGCAAAGGTACAAACCTCACATCCGCCATTATAGTTTACCAATCCAAGCGATTTTATAGGCTTCTCGTCGATTGCCTCAAACGCGATACCCATATTCTTTAAAACATCACTTAAAAACATATCTACCTTCTTTCGAACTAAAACTCGTTCTCGCTATTTTGTATTCAAAATTGACTTTAAATGTTCCACATAAAGCTTGTGGTCTATAGCAAAGTTTCCCGATACCTGCGAATTATCAGGCACATCCTTTGTAACCACTGCTCCCATTGAAATCTTGCAATTTCTACCAACAGTAGCCATAGGGGCGATACAAGCCTGCACTCCGACAAATGTATTGTCCCCAACCTCTGCCCATCCACCAAAGGTAATATTTGCTGCTGCAATAACATTTTCTCCGATCCACACGTCATGTCCTACCATTATACAATTATCTATCGATGAATAACGCCCTATCTTTGTTTCGCCACCGATTACACCCTTTTGTATCGTAACATTCGTATGGATTGTAGAGCCCTCGTATAGATGCACTGTTCCGGAACTACATACTAATTTTTTCTTTGCTCCATCCCCATAATAATAGAAGGCCGGACAACCTATTACAGTTCCACCCATAATCCTCACATTGTCATCAATAACAACGCCGTCATAAATTACAACCTGAGGGTCTATAGTTACATTATTTCCTATCTTTACATTCTTAGGCGAAATTACTGCCGATTCTGCAATGTTGCAATTTTCACCTATGATAGTGTCAAAACTTACCTCTCTTTGTTTTGATATAGCCTCATGTGCCTGGAAGAAAACGGTTTTAGGATCATCTGATGTGCAGATTCCTCCATCAAACTCTCTTCTTACATCCTCTGCTATTTCTTTAGGGCATATAATACAGCTTACCCCTGCATCTTTAACCACCGGAAAATACTCCATCGACAAAATGTATGATACGGTCTTATGGTTTCTGTCGAACCTTAGTCCCGAAAGCATTACCGTACCAAATTCTCCATCTCGCAGAACTTCAATCTTTTTATCAATTAAATTGTTTAGCTCAGATAGTTTCATATTATCCTCCATAGTTTTTTGGATAATTTCTAAAGATAATCCTCTTCATTGAGAAATTCTTCAACCCTAGTTATATTATCCTTTATAGCCATAAATCTGTCAGAAACACTTTCTCCTATAATCATTTTGAGTGCATCAGTTGCCGAAACTTCATTTTCGTAATACCAGAACGGATGAACAAGCATCTGAATCTTATCGTATGTCTTGTTAGTGATTATACTATCAACATCTTCTCTCCAGTGCCTTCTGCTATCCGATACATATTTGATTTCTCCATCAAAAAAGACCTTGTCGTAGGCATTTATTATTCCACCCGTATCTATATTCATCTCTAGAGTAACCTTATCAGGCCTATGCATAGACATGAATTTTACCGGCTCACCTATTATGTCGGAAAGTATTCTAGCCTCTTGCGATATAGCCTTGCTATAATCAAAGCTTCTTCTGTTCTTTTCCGAACAGTAAACCGTATCGTCAAAATGTAACCCTACATTATGGCCTAGACTAACAAGCTCTTTTATCAAATGGCGTTCCGTCTTTCCACCTATGTTGTAGAAATTTGTTAGCATCAAAACAAAATATGTTGAAGATACTCCGAGTTCATTTTCTATCTTAGCCATCTCAACAGCTTTTCTCAGTGACATGTCTATATCATGTCTTAGGATAATCTCCTGATTATGCTTATTGTAATTAGAGTAGTCACAAAAAGAATACCCTTGTTTATCTGCTAATTCGATTATATTTTTATACCAAGAATAGGTAAATTGCATTATTCTACCACCTATTATTTTTCAATTATCTCTATTAATTTATCCGTGAGTCTATTGAAATCATACTCAAGTGCAAGTTTCCTTGCATTCTCACACCAACACTCATACCTATTGTCATCGCCATTTAGCATATCGGCTATTACTTCTGCCATTTCCGAAGAATCCTTAAAACGTCTTGAAATTCCTATTTTGTTTGCATTTATAATTCCAAACTCATTTTCCTCACAATCCATTATTACAGGTCTACCGCTCGCTATATAGTCAAAGAGCTTGTTCCCACTTATTCCATATTTTGAAATGCCACCAATGTCGCCATCCATCAGATTTAGATTACCCTTACTGAGAATAAATGGTATGTATTCTTTGTCTACACGACCCTTGAACAGGATGTTTTTGAGCCCCTTTTCGATAACCTCTGCTCTTAAAGTCTCAAGCTGATCTCCACCGCCATAAATTATGATTTTAATATTTCCTGCTATCTCAGCTAGGCGCTCAGCTAGAGAAATAAAGTTTTCCGGTTTGTTTGCCGCTCTTAGAGATCCTGTATAAAGAACCTTTTTGAAGCTATCATCCTCGAGGTCTTTATCCTCTATGGTTTTGTTTAGCATATTTTCTTTATATACTTCTAAGTCAATGCCGTTATTTATGTAATAGATTTTATCCTTTGATACATCTGCATCCCAGCCTCTGTCAGAAATGTACTTACCTGCTCCAGGCATTGTGAATATGAGGTAATCCGCTTTTTTATAGAGTCTTCTTTCTCCCTTGTACATAAGCTTCGTAACTATATGATTTCTCGAGATTATATCATACTCCACAAGACTTTCAGGCCATAGATCTCTTACCTCACAGATACACTTAACACCAAGTTTCTTGGCAATTTTAATGCCGGCTAGTAAGGTCAAAGGATGAACCGATGATGCAAATATAACATCCGGCTTTTCGTAATTTCTGACTACACGAAATATACGCCTATAGAATTGGTACATATTTTTTACACGGCTCTTTCCATTGCCCACATAATCAGATGTCTCTATAAGCGTGTATTTGAGCCCGTCTACTTCCTTATCACAGTAGCCGTCCTCTCCTACATCAAAATTTATATCCGTATCATGCACCGTAGATGCGCAGAAAATCCTCACATCATAGCCGGCTCTCGTCAAATACTTGGCAAACCAGTAATGTCTCCCGCCATGGTCAAGCATGGTGTCGGTGGCATAGTGATTAAAAATCCAAACTTTCTTTTTCATAATCGTTTATTTTTAGTATGCACTCTTTACTATATCGCAGATTGTCTTAAGCTCGTCGTCTGTTAGGTATGGATGCATTGGAAGGCTCATAACCGTCTTGCTGAGTTTCTCGCATTCAGCTAGTACAAGACCTTCGTTTTCCGAAGCATAGGCTGTTGACTTATGCATTGGAACTGGATAGTAAACCATAGCCGGAATACCATTATCATTAAGTTTCTTGATTAGCTTTTCTCTATCCTCAGTTGACTTAAGCTTAAGTGTAAACTGAGCCCATGATGAACCATAGCCTTCAGGCACCACCGGAGTCTCAACTATGTTCTTGAGTGCATTTGTATAATACTCAGCAACGTGATTTCTCTTAACCAGTTCATCATCAAAGATATTTAGTTTTTCAATTAGAACTGCTGCCTGAATTGTATCAAGACGGCTGTTTAGACCAATCTGAATGTTATCGTACTTATCTGAGCCCTGTCCGTGAACGTGGATGGATTTCATCTTCACGTAAAGCTCGTCTGAGTTTGTGAAAATAGCACCACCATCGCCGTAGCAACCTAAAGGCTTTGCTGGGAAGAATGATGTACCCGCAACATCACCGAATGAGCAAGCCTTCTTTCCATTAACGCTTCCTCCGAATCCCTGTGCAGCATCCTCAAGAACGAATAAATTGTACTTGTCTGCAATCTTTCTTATCTCATCAAAGTTGGCAGGAAGCCCAAACAAATCGACTGCGATTATCCCCTTAGGTGTAAGCTTCCCCTCTGCAATTGTCTTAGCAATAATCTCCTCAAGTGCCTTTGGATCTACATTGAATGTGTCTCTGCATGAATCTACAAATACCGGAGTTCCCCCAGCAAGGCTTACGCTTTCACCACTTGCAAAGAATGTGAATGACGGTACGAAAACTGCGTCCGTCTTCTTTAGACCGTATGCCATCATAGGAATTGTCAGAGCATCTGTACCGCTTGCACAAGCTATCACATGCTTGACACCTACATATTCTGCGAGTCTCTTCTCAAGCTCCGAAACCTCTGCACCTCCGATGAAGTGTTTATGGCTCAGGATTTCCTTGATTCTCTCGTTTACCTTACTCTCTATAACATCATATTGTCTGTGTAGATCAATGAATTGCATGACTACATCCCCTCCTTATATCTAAATGAATTTATTTTCTTATGTCTTACAACTATATAAGCTGCTTATCTGCTTCTTCCAAAATCTTAAGCATTCTTATTGCCGAGTCCGGACCTGTTACAGATTCATGATTATTTTCTATACAATCTCTGAAGTGGTCGAGGCTGTTGAATAAAGCATCACCCTGATTTAGTGAAGGAATTATACCGTCCCCAATTCTTGTCTTTACAACAAAATCCTCATATTCCATATTCTCAACAATCTTTACATCAAAGCCTTTGTCATAAACGATTAGCTTGTTCAGAGCATCAACATCATCGTATACTATCATCTTCTTTGTCCCTGCAATGATGATTCTTCTCTCTTTTATTGGCGATAACCAGCTTGAGCGCAGGTTAGCGAGGAACTTATCGAATTTGATGTTAAGGAATGTGATAGATTCCCTCTTTGTATAGATTTTCTCTCCCATAGCGCTTACCGCAACAGGCTCTGCACCGTCTGACAGATAATCTATAATTGATAGATCGTGAACGCTTAGATCCCACATTGAGCTTACATCGTTTTTTAACTGCCCGAGGTTGATTCTTGAACAATCAAAGTATAGTAGTTCTCCCAGTTCTCCGCTATCGATTATCTCCTTAATCTTTTTGATTACCGGATGGTATACCATGATGTGGTCAACATGTATCTTAAGCTTCTTTTTCTCTGCCAGGTCTCTCAAAATAACAGCCTGATCTACAGAATCTGTAAAAGGCTTTTCTACATAGACATGTTTTCCTGCAAGAAGAGCTTCCTTCGCTAGCTGAAAGTGAGCACTGGTCTCTACTGCAAGTGCAACTGCCTCTAATTCAGGATCTTCCAAGAGCGTTCTATAGTCCTCTGTGTATATGACAGACTCAGCATAAGTATTCTTTGCAAGTTCTAATCTTTCGGGCTTCTTATCACATAGATATTTAAAATCAAAATTCTTATTCCTGTAGATGTTTCTTGCTACATTCGGTCCCCAGTATCCAAATCCAACTAAACCGATCTTAACCATTTCTTACTCCTTGTTGCTTAACTATATCCTTAAATTAAATTATTTATTCTTCCGTTGTGCCTTAGCCGGTGTACCAAACACAGTTAGACCTGTTCCAACATCTGACATAACGACACTGTTCATTCCGACTGTAACATTATCTCCCAGTTTAATCTGGTTCATGATTACAGACGATGCTATATACACATTATCGCCGGTTTCTACAGAACCGTATAAATATGTTCCCGATACCAGCGTATTTTTCTTTCCGAGAATGCAGTTGTGACTTACCTGACAAAGTGCATCTATCGAGGTTTCATCTCCGATAAGAGTATCATCTATGGTTCCCCTTGAAATCGTGGAACCTGTTCCTATGTAAACGGACTTTCCAATCTCGACTCCACCATAATGACTCAGCATTTTTCTGTGTCCGTCAGCACCCTCTACATATCCTAGATCTGCATCACCTATACAAACGCCGGATTCTATGATGGCATTTTCACCAATTTTGACATTTCCCTTTATGGAAACATTGTTTCCAATAATGCTATTTTCGCCAACTTTAATCTTACCGTCCAAACTGCAGTTATGACCGATTTTAACATTCTCTCCAATCAGGCAATTTGGTGAAATGTACGTGTTATACCCTATGCTATTCCCTTCTGTAGCCACATTATTTGATTCTGCGAAGAACTCGACAAGCGAGAAGAAAACTCTCTTTGAGCTATCCGTATAGATGACATTTTGGCAATCAATCTTCTCGTTCTTTTGCGTTACGACAAGCTCACATTTGCTAATGTCCATACTATCTGGAATCGATGCCTTTTTTTTGATCCACGTGAATGTCCCGGGCTTATAGTTCTTTAGCGACGAAAACCCATTTATATCACACCTTTCATCTCCATTAAACTCAAAGCTTTCTCCACTTTCTTTTAGATGTTGTAGAAGTTCTCTAATCTTCATTTTTCTCTCTTTATTTTCCGATGTTCAGATTTTCTCTTATCTCTCTTGCAGGATTGCCGTATGCTACTATCTTGTCTGAAGTATCTTTAGTTATGACCGCACCGGCTCCAATAATACAGTTTGCACCAACAGTCCTTCCGAGCGTTACGATTACGCCATCATCAAGAAGTGTATTTTCCTTTATCCTGACACCTCCTGAAAGTATCACACCGGATGCTATGTAGACATGATTCTCTACGACGTTATCGTGATTCACCTGTGAACCGGTGTTTACTACAACGTTGTCTCCGATTGTAGGATTAGGTGTTATCAAGCATCCGCACTCAATTAAAACACCCATACCTATCTTCGCATCTGGAGCAATAACTGCGTTTGGATGTATTATATTCACAGCCTCCCAGCCCTTTGCTACAAAGCTGTTATATACCTCTCTTCTGTACTTCATGCTGCCAAATGATACGAAGAATTTATTGGTGTTGTACTTTTCCTTAAGTGCATCAAGGTCCTCGTAAATATGTTCTACATAGACACCATTTATGGTCTTCCCTCTGTTTTCGGGATTCCCATCGATTGCACAAGCTACTTCGTACTTATTCTGCTCTCTTAAATTGTAAAGAACAACATTAAAATGCTGTCCTGTCCCAACTAGGATTATCTTTTCTTTCTTCATCGCAATTCCTTAATTATTCCCTGTAAAGTCTTCCATCGTTGCAGCCGATTCCGAGTTAATTCCCTCTTTTTTCAGCACACAATAAATTGTCCTAAAAAATATTGAAATATCCAGCCCCAGTGAAATATTATCAACGTACTCGATATCTTTGCTGAACTTTTCAGTCCAAGTTATAGCATTTCTTCCCGATACCTGTGCAAGCCCCGTAAGACCCGGTCTTACATCGTGCCTTCTTCTCTGCTCATCGCTATAAAGTGGCAGATATTTAACTAACAGAGGTCTTGGTCCTACAATGGACATATCACCCTTTAATATATTGTAAAGCTCAGGTAATTCATCCAGGCTTGTCGCTCTAAGCTTTTTCCCAAAACCGGTAAGCCTATACTCGTCATCAAGGAGATTGCCATTCTCATCCTTGGCATCAGTCATCGTCCTAAACTTATATAGTTTAAATACCTTTCCATTAAGACCGGGTCTCTCCTGCGTAAATATTACAGGTCCTCCCAGCTTTATCCTGACCAAAATTGCGAGCACTATAAATACCGGACTCAAGATTATTATGCTGAGTGCCGCTACCAGAAAATCAATAATCCTCTTTATTAACTTGCAATATATTCCATTTGCCTTGGATTTCATTTTTTACCTTAATTTTGCTTCATCTATCTAAACTTATACGAATTATTTCTTGAGAAGTTTCTTCCTCAGGTACTTCTGTGCATGCTTATCAAAGAGTTCCTTGCACATTATTGACATCGCTACGCAAAGCACAAAAGAAACTAGTAGCTTGCCCTTATTGGACTCAAGTCCGGCGAATCCACAAACTTTAGCTGAAAGCCTCCACAGGAATACCTGCAGAATAAAGAAGTAGTATGTTAAACTTCCGACATATTTTATCAGCTTGCTCTTCGTTAATAAACCGGGCTTGAATTTAATTGATATTAGCATCGCTAATAATATCATGTAGTAGTATGCCGGTACAATTACAAAGGACTTAAACCTATATCCTTATAAACAAACTAACTTATCTTTATTTTCTATGTCTAATATGTCCCGGCATTTCTAATTAAAGAACTTCTATCTTCTCTCTCTTTTTAACATCCTTCATCGCATTCTTAGAATCGAATATTGCCTGTGCATTCTTCTCTATCATTTCGTAGTCTACTTTTGTGTGAGCTGCTGCAACAAACACCAAGTCGTAGCTTGCGATAACTTCAGGGCTTATATCTGCTATGCCGACATATTCCTTGCCGTGTGCCCTGAACTTTGGAATGTAAGGGTCAAAGAAGTCTACACTGGCGCCCTCACGATGAAGAATCTCAATTACATCGATAGCAGGGCTTTCTCTGTAATCATCGATATCAGCCTTGTAAGCAACGCCTAGAACAAGTACCTTTGATCCGTTTAAAGCCTTCTTTGCGCGGTTCAAAACCTTAGCAGCTCTATCTACACAGTACTCCGGCATCTTGTCATTAATCATCATAGATGCCTCTATCATAGACGTGTGGAAGCCGTACTCTCTTGCCTTCCATGTAAGGTAATATGGATCCAGCGGTATGCAATGTCCACCTAGACCGGGACCCGGATAGAACGCCTGAAATCCGTATGGTTTAGTCTTAGCTGCATCGACAACCTCCCACAAGCTGATATTCATCCTGTCGCAAAGAATGGCAAGTTCATTGACGAGACCGATATTAATATTTCTGTATGTGTTTTCCAGAATTTTCTCCATCTCGGCAACAGCAGGTGATGAAACCTCGTGAACATCTCCTACGAGAACTTCGCGATACATCTTTGCTATAACTTCTGTCGCATCCTTGCCGATAGCTCCTACAACCTTAGGAGTGTTCTTTGTCTTAAACTGCTTGTTACCCGGATCAACTCTCTCAGGTGAGAATCCGAGGTAGAAGTCCTCTCCGCACTTAAGTCCTGAACCTTCTTCTAGGATAGGCTTTATCAGTTCCTCTGTTGTTCCGGGGTATGTCGTTGACTCAAGTACAACCATTGTGCCCGGCTTTAGGTGCTTGGATATAGCGATTGTTGAGTCCTTTACATAGCTGATATCCGGTTGCTGATGTGAATCTAGCGGTGTTGGCACGCAAATAGCGATAAAATCAACATCCTTAACAAAGGAAAAATCACTTGTTGCAGAAAGCTGTCCTGCATTTACAAGCTCCATTAGATCGTCATCTACTACGTCTCCGATATAGTTGTGCCCTTTGTTAACAAGGTCAACCTTCTCCTGCTGTACATCAAAACCGATTGTCTTAAATCCGGCTTTTGCCTTCTCTACTGCAAGTGGAAGACCTACATATCCAAGACCTACAACACCTACAACTATCTCGTGGTTTTCAATTTTTTTAATAAGCGTTTCTTTAATATTTTTCACTTCTATACCTCTAAAGAATTACATATAAAATCTTAAAAAAGTCTCTAATTATTACTCTTCATTTTACCTCAAATACACTGCCCGTGCAAGTTTTTGCAAGCTCTACTAGTCTCTTACAGGCTCCATATTTAAGCTAGCTTTATTCGAAGCATTTTCGAATCGTTTCAATGATTATATCCTGCTCCTCAGCAGTCATCTTGTTATCACTAGGCAGGCAAAGCCCCCTGTGGAATATATCCATCGACACATCGAGCGTTCTTCCGTCTTCTCCCAGATTCCCGCCTGAAATGTATGCATTTGTAAGGCCTCTACCACACCCTTCTCTCGTAACAAAAGCATTCATACGAAATATTGGTTGTGCATGCATAGCCTTCCAAATAGGTCGTCCCTCTGCATTTATCTCAGCTAGATGCTCGAGGATTTCTGTAGGACAGCTTTTACCTTGCTCGCTTATGTAAAGAGCTTCAGAGTCACTTCTCACCTGCTTACACATAGCATCCTCATCTATTATTGCGCATGAAAGCCAGTAATTAGGCTCACTGTTTTCTTCATCAAAAGGATTCATCGAAATTGGGATTCCCTTGAAGCCTTCCTTATATCTTTCGTAGATTGCCTTCTTTTGTTCAATGTGCTTATCAAGATACGGCATCTGACCTCTGGCAACTCCTGCGATGACATTGCTCATCCTATAGTTATATCCTACTTCCTCATGCTGATACCAAGCTGCCTCCTCTCTTGACTGAGTTGACCATTTCCTAGCCTTTTCGGCAGCCTTCTCATCGTCTGTAAGTAGCATTCCTCCTGAAGATCCGGTAATTATCTTATTTCCGTTGAAGCTGATTGCATTATATTGTCCAAATCCGCCGGTCTGCTTACCCTTATACGTAGCGCCAAAGGACTCAGCCGCATCCTCAACAATTATTGCTTTGTGTCTGTTGCAGATATCTTTTATCTCGTCCATCTTTGCCGGAGTTCCATAAAGGTGAGCGATTACTACAACCTTAACATCTGGATATAGTTCAAATGCTTTCTCAAGGGCAACCGGATCCATATTCCAAGTTTCATACTCTGAATCTATGAAGACTGGAACTCCACCCTCGTATAATACAGGATTCACCGTGGCAGAAAAGGTCATGTCAGTACAGAAAACCTTATCGCCCGGCTTTACTCCAGCTAGCTTAATAGCTAGGTGAAGCGCCGATGTTCCCGAAGCAAGAGCAACTGCATCCTTCGTATCAGCCTTTTCCGCTACTAGACGCTCCAGCTCATTTATGTTTGCCCCAACCGTGGACATCCAATTTGTTTCGTAGGCCTCCCTCATGTAATCCATGGACTCTTGATAAATTGTAGGTGTGGCTAGCCACACTTTTTTTTCGAACTTAAATGCTGTTTCTTTTGACATATGATTCTGCACGGTCTCAGACCATGCTCTCCTTTCTGTAAAATCAGCTAAATACCTATATATCTATTATTCAAACCTAATTTATTGTTTAAATTTCACCAAATCCGGCTAGTTCCTAAGGCGCTCAATCTCTTTCTTTAGATAGAACGGCTGTATTATGCAGTATGGTGCTATTACTAAAATATTTGATAAAACCACTATAATCCAAGCATTAGGATACATCATCGTACCGAAGTACACAAAGCTGTATTTTACGAGTACGCCTATCGTATAGCACACACATAGCACCATCACCTTCCCGAAACCATAAGCAAAGGTCTCCTGCACGGATTGTAATAGCATGATACTTCCATAGACTGCAAATATAAATGCATAGGTATAATCCACTTGAATAGCGTGGTCACCAAGCCATATATTTACAACAAATTGCATAACTGCAATCATACAAAACTCACATATGATACCGAGTATGACAGCGAGATTGGAAATTTTGTATATCTTCTTTACCCAGAGGTAATCTCTCTCCTCCTGAGCCTTTGTCACCGCAGACCATACCGGAGTAAGTGCAAGCGAAAACGCCATACCCACTAAGTAAAACAACTTATAGTATATTGAGAAATACACCTCATACTTAGGTGATGTAAATTTTGTTACAAGATAGTCATCCGTCAGCACTATCAGAAAATGCAGTATCTGTGTCCAGAGAAACAGCACACCTATATTTATGGTCTTCATCGCCGCTTCTTTATCAAAGTAGCTGAAGCTGACACCGCATCCTCTAAGTTGTTCATCCCTGAATGCAAAGATAGTTACCACAATGTAGAGTACATTTGAGCTTACTACAAATACGAGTGCAAGTCTGATGAGATTCTCACTTACCGACGAAGACGGCATAAGTAGTACAGCTACAAACTGAAAAAGCGATGTCAAGAAGGCTATCATATTATTCACTGCCGACTTCTGCAAGGCATATAGTATAGATATTACTATCTTAAATACGAACTGTAATATTATCCCAACATATATAATTTTTACCGTGGTACTCAAAGTCTCTCTATCAACCACATTCTCAGATATATTAAAAAAGTTATTCCAGTTTATATATCCGAGCAGCAGCGTTCCTATTCCAAGTAGAGCTATGGCTATGATCGTAATCATTATATAGGCGGATGAGATATAGGATTTTATGCGTTTCTTATCTCCTCTGACAAGTTCTCTCGTAAGGCAGTTTCTAAGACCGTTACCTATTCCAATATCGAACATAAAAATCCAGTTCGATGTAGATAAAATGGTGAACCAAACGCCTAAAACAAGCTTATTATCAAAGAATCTCATATAAATAGGCAGAGAAAAAAAAGATAGCAACATACCGAGACCCTTGAAAACAAACGCACCCGAAATATTCCTGAGTAAAGTTTTCCCCTTATTGCTCTCTACTATTCTCAAAACAATTTCTCCACCTTATTTTGCGATACTTTTATATGCTTCTATAATTTTCTCGGCAATATTCTCAGCACAAAACCTGTGCGAGATTTCATTCGACATCTTCTCACTATCATAATTTTGGGCATTATCATACATATATATCATTGATTCAACAAGCTCATCCATATTATTTCTGCTGATTAAAAGTCCGTTTTCCTCTGTGACAAAGTCCTCCGGTCCGCCGCATTTCGTTGCAATTACAGGAAGTCCCGAGGCGATAGCTTCTACATACGCAAGCCCGAAGGTCTCGCTATTTGATGTGAGTACAAAGCAGTCCGCCATAGAAAGAGATCTGCATATTTTCTCTCTATCAACTTTACCAAGCATTTTCACCTGCTTGCCTATGCCCAGCTTTTCGACTCTGCTTTCTATATAAGCACGTCTTTTGCCGTCACCGACTATTATAAGCTCAACATTCTTACCTTCCTTTACCAGATTGCTGAATCCCTCAACTACAAGTTCAACATTTTTATTCGCGGTCAGATTTGCTACAGTAATAAACTTGAACGGCTTAGAACTGTCACCCTCTCTGCCGTGCGATTTTATTTTGAATATATCTGTATCTACTATGTTATTTATGCATATCGTGTTTATACCGAAAAGACTGTCCATCCTACGGCAAAATGCCCCGCTTACTCCGATAACAAGATCCGCTTTCGCATACATACTACCGTACTTGCGAATTTGCCCAGCACTGATCTCGGAGTTTATTAACGATGAATGCTCGGTAATAACGTGCTTATATCTACCCGCGAGTGCATTCTTAGTCATATAGCTTATGTCATAAAAATGAGAGTGCACGATGTCGGGCTCGCCATACTTTGATATGGCGACTTTCAGCAATTTTTTAAGCGCCGGAGTCCCTATTTTAATCAAAAGAGATTTTGGTACAGCACCAATCGGCAGGTTCATCTCCTCTACCCGGATGCCTTCTTGCACATAGCTTCTCATGCCCCAACTTCTCTTGCGCTTTATTGATCTTAGGTCTATTGAAAGCATAACAACATCATGACCGGCTTCGGACAGAGCCTTCGCCTGATCAAACTCGAAAATTCCTAAAGTTACATTTTTCTTACTCGGTACACCTCTTGATACAATAAATATTTTCATCCTGTCTTCTCGTTGATAATATTAATCCTTTTTATTATCAGTAATTCTATAGGTTTTGCATACACCCTCTACAATACCTTTGATATTCCCGCCGTTCTTCTCCGCCTCGCTTATCAACATATCCAAATTGGACAGAAATTCTTCATCGTTCATCTTAATCGGCTGTCCAACAAAGATCATATTGTTCTCCGTCTTGTTCAGACCCTCTTCGTCCATCAGAACCTCTTCGTAAAGCTTCTCCCCCGGTCTCAGACCGATGACCTCTATCTCAATATCCTGATGAGGTCTGAAGCCCTTCATCCTGATAAGGTTCTCCGCAAGCTCATAGATTTTTACCGGCTCCCCCATATCGAGCACAAATATTTCTCCTCCCTTTGCAAAGAGACTCGCCTGAAGCACCAGAGAAACCGCCTCGGGTATGGTCATAAAAAATCTTCTGATTTCCTTATGAGTAACGGTAACAGGTCCACCCTCCTCTATCTGCTTTAGAAAGAGCGGAATAACCGAACCGTTGCTTCCGAGTACATTTCCGAATCTGACTGCCGAGTACCTGGTATGCTCTGATTTACGCGCATAGACCTGCACAATCATCTCGCAGATTCTCTTGGATGCCCCCATTATATTCGTCGGTCTTACCGCCTTATCCGTGGATATCAAAGTGAAATTATCTACAAGATATTTATCGGCGAGCTTGACCACATTAAGCGTACCCAGACAGTTGTTCTTAATAGCCTCATTAGGAGAATCCTCCATCAAAGGAACATGCTTATGCGCAGCAGCATGGTATACGATCTGCGGTCTATATTCTGCAAACATAGCCTCAAGCCTGTCGTAGTCTCTTATCGAACCTATCAAAGTTATAATCTGCGCATTTGGAAAATGTCTCTCGAGCTCCATCTGGATCTCGTAGGCGTTGTTCTCATATATATCGAATATGACGAGACACTTAGGCTCATACCTTATCACCTGCCTGCACAGCTCCGATCCTATAGAACCGCCGCCACCGGTGATTAGTACAGTCTTGTCCTTGATAAAATTGTTTATGCCGCTCGAATCGACGTTGATGGCATCTCTGCCAAGCAAATCCTCGTAACTTATGGCTCTCAACTCCCTAACTATTGAAGAAGAAAGGCTCTTGGCTACCGAAGGAAGGATTTTAACAGGAAGCTTGGTTTCCTGGCAGATTGCGATTATGCTCTTGATATCCTCCGATGCAGCCGACGGCATAGCTATTATTATCTCGTTTACGTTGTATTTCTTTACGGCGCGCTTTACATCATCCCTCGTTCCTACTATAGGCACGCCCATAAGCATTTTGCCCCTTTTGTTCACATTGTCGTCTACAGCGCAGACAATCTTGGAATGAGAGCCGACCTTATTGATATCCTTGATCAAAATCGATGCAGCGGAACCTGCCCCGATGACGAGAATAAACTTGTTTATCTTATCATTGTCATAGCTTCCTCTCAAGCTCCTGTACAGCTGCTTGCTGAATCTTGGTGCCGAGAACATGATTATGATTGCGATGAAGTGCATAGGGTAATAGCTTCTTGGCATATCGTACTGCATTAGGACATGATATGAAATAATCAAGGCCTCTATCGCAAGGGATGCCTTAAATATATCCAGCAGTTCCTTTACCGATGCATAGCTCCAAACTCTGTTGTACAGCCTAAACAAAAACATTACCGCAATGGTTATGGCTATGTATATAGGTGCTGAGCGAATTACATTGTTTATGTATTCTGCCGGAAGCTCACTTATATCAAATCGCAGCGCTACGGCAAACAGGGCGCCGAGCTCAACTATTACGGCATCCAAAAGCATCAATGCTGCAATTCTTAAATTCTTGCTATTCAAAGCTGTGATTCCTCTCCTTGCCTTTTACCATTCGCAAATAACTCGAGGCAAAAGGCTAAAATAATACTGTTTACGGCTTCCTAAAATTCACCCTTCATGTCCGTTGATGCGAAGTTGTTCAAAGGTAGCTTAACCGGCGCAGCTGTCTTCTGGCTCTTGTAAATTGACAGCACAACCTCCAGTGCGTTTCTGCCGGCAACAGCGTCGACGTATGGCTTCCTGTCGTTTTCTATAGCGTCCATCACATCTGCAAAAAGGCTTGTGTGACCGTTTCCGTATACATTGCTCGTCTCTTCCTCAAGCCCCTTGTTCTCCTTATCCTCCTCGGTCTCTACCGAAAAATCCCAAACATCTATGTTATTAGTCGATGTTCCGCCAATCTTTACCGTTCCGTTTTCGCCGAAGATGTAGAGCGTTTCCTCGAGATTCTTAGGATATACGTTCGTAGTTCCTTCAATCGTGCCGATTGCTCCGTTCCTAAACTTGATTACAGCCATTCCGACATCCTCAGCTTCAAGGTAATCGTGGAACTGCTGTCTTGTAGCGCCATAGATTTCTTCAATCTCGTCACCCATCATCCATCTGAGAAGGTCTATTCCGTGAATGCACTGATTCATAAGCGCTCCACCGTCCTGTTCCCATGTGCCTCTCCATGGAGCCTGCTCATAGTATCCGGCATTTCTATTCCACCTCACATGTATAGATCCATGTGACAGCTTGCCGAATCTTCCGTCTTCAAGTGCCTTGCGAAGCTTCTGAATCGCAACATTGAATCTATTTTGGTGGCAGGCACTTACCTTGACATTCTTCTTCTCCGCCAGATCTATAATCTTGTCGGCATCCTCTATGCTCATTGCCATAGGCTTTTCTATTATGAGGTTTACGCCCCTCTCTATGCAATTCAGGGCAATCTCCGCATGGATGCCGCTTTCGGTAGCTATGCTGGCAAGCTCAGGCTTCAGTTCCTCTATCATCTTTTGGTAATCCGTATATCTCTTAATAGATGTGTCCTTCTCCAAACCGTACTTTGCAAGAAGCTCCTCCATCTTCTCTTCCTTGATATCGCAAACCGCAACAATCTCCAGATTATTGTTAATCGCCGCCTTCATGTGATTAACTGCAATTCTTCCGCATCCTATGAGTGCGTATTTCATGATCAATTCCTCCTGAAATCAAATATAAAATTATTATAATACCGTTTATTATCTTGGGTTTATCATAGCCTATAGGCTAATAGTTAATTCTATCTATTATACCATATTCATTATCTAAATAAAAGTGCTATACCTTAATAAATGCAATACTTAGACCGCGATTAGGTCAATGCTCAAAAGACAGTTGTAACTTTATCAAAAAAGAAGTTACAAACAGTCATCTCGCATCGGATAGATTCTCTAAGGGTAATTATGACTTTATCAAAGAAAATCCTTTAAACGTCTGATATGTAATGACTGATGTTGACATTAAAGGAATAATTGTATATGTTGTCATCATAAGCAGAGGTGCTTGCAACGGCTGACACAAATAAGCATATCTATATGCAAGGCTGAAAATGCAAAGCTGACACGAATTTAAATATCAGGACGGAGAGATGATAGGAATTTATTTAAGCGGAACCGGAAATACAAAGCACTGTATTGAGAAGCTGGTATCTTTGATAGATGATAAGGCAAGATGTGTTCCGATAGAAGATCCACAGATTATACATACATTGGAGAGGAATGATACGATTATCTTAGGCTATCCAACGCAGTTTTCCAATGTTCCCTTTATGGTGCGTGATTTTATTAGAAATAATGCTTCCCTGTGGATGGGGAAGAAAATCTTCTGTGTCAGCACAATGGGGCTCTTCAGCGGCGACAGCACGGGATGCACAGCAAGAATCCTAAAGAAGTATGGTGCGGAAATCCTTGGAGGTCTGCAGATAAAGATGCCCGATTCCGTCTGTGACAGCAAATTACTGAAAAAGGATATTGATGAGAACAGACAGATTGTTAAAAACGCAGATAAGCGCATTGAGAAAGTCGCAGAGCAAATCCGAAACGGGAAATATCCTCAGGAAGGATTATCCCTCACAGCACATGTCAAGGGACTACTCGGACAAAGACTGTGGTTTTATCGTAAAACGAATGGATATACCGATAAATTAAAGATAAGCGCTGCCTGCATCGGTTGCGGTTTATGCATTAAAGAATGTCCTATGGGAAATATACAAATAAAAAACGGGCGGGCTGTTTCCGGAGATCGATGTACGATGTGTTACCGCTGCATCAGTCTATGCCCTGAAAAAGCAATCACATTGCTTGGCAATCAGGTAACGGAACAATGCAGATATGAAAAATACAAGTGATTTAATCTTTGATTAACTGAAATCACATATATCTAATAGCTATGCGCGTCAAACGCAGGCTTTTCTTATTACAACAAAGAACGGCGAAATGATTCCCTTACTCATCTCACCGTTCTTGTTTTGAGATAGATATGTGTCCAAACGCCTTGCTATCCGATTATCGCATTTACAACTTCGTCGGGCATTAATCTCTTGCCCCCGAGCACAATTTGATCCTTTATGGAGTTAGCCCTGACATATTGTTTTGCGTAATCTATATTCACTTCGTTTATCAATAGAAGCGGTGCTCCGCGCCTCTCTGCGAGTACCCCTCCGCATAGACCGTCAGGGAAGTTGTCACCATTTCCGACAACCACGCTCTTAGGATTGTTGAAGAAGTGCTTTGCTATTGCAACCGAGGTTTCATAGCGGTCGTTTCCGAACACTCTGCTTACATTTCCTAAGCTCCTCAGCCATCCTTCAGCTGTAACATTTACGGATTTATAGCCTCCTGTAATGGTGTACTTTCTTGTATTTATACTCTTAAGATATGCCTTCTGTTCATCGGTCAAAGCATCACCTACAAGAAGTATCGGTCTCCCCGTTGCCGATGCGGCAAGGCTGTCCGCAAAGCCGTAAGCCGAGCACACTACCATCTCCTCATTGCTTACCCCTGCTTCTTTTAGGATTGCCATATTAGTCTCAAAGCGATCTTCTCCAGATATTCTCTTTACCGTGAAGTTGTTTTCCAGCTTCGTTTTCATAAGCTCAGGCATTACTTTAGTTCCGCCAAGCAGGTAAACCTTGCTCGATTTTCCGGGTCTGAGATTATTGTTGATGTAATCTATCGCACCCTGCATATTATGCTCGTTGATTAGAAGAAGCGGTGCATTGTTGACCTTCGCAAGATATGCACCGGATAGCGCATCCGCATAGTTGTCACCGTAAGCCACTACCGCTGCATCGAACTTATCTACATTCATTGTCGCCTTCAGCTCATCTGCAACCTTTAGAGATGTCTCATAGCGGTCATTTCCTGCAATACGCCTGCTCTGCGGCGCCTTTCCGAACACTATAGAGACTGAACGTATTTCCAAGTATTTGAGCTTGCCTTCCGCCTTGAAACGCGCATAGTCCTCTTCCGTCAAAGTATAGTGAATATCATCGGATGTGCTCGTACAGGTTTTCCCGGATTGAACAAAGCTGACCAGTCTCTTATATCTGTAATCCAAGCATGAAATCTCTATTCCGCTTGCCGTCGTATACGCTTCCTGATAACCTATCTCTCCCGAGCCTGCACTTCCACCGGCGAACTTTAGCTTGCCCGCATTTCTGAGAATATCTATGACATAGGTTCTCAAGTCCTCATAAGGCACGTTCAAAGTCGGCTGATTTGACGAGCCGGATTCATCGAGATTGATGCTGACATCGACCTTCTCGCTCTTTATCGCTCTGTACTTAGCTCTTACGTGAACAGCGTCTCCCGGCATAGTGAAGTCGTAATACGCCTTATCGTTGTAAGGGCTTGTCAAATAGATTTTGACATCTCCTGCTAAGACCTCCCATCTATCGAATATCATTCCCTCCGGAGCATCATTCGCCAAGAGATAAACTTTGCTTCCCTCTTTTGCTTTTGTTATCTTAGTCCCGTCATAACTTTCCATAGCCACGCCGTTTTCCACCGTAATCGGGTATTCGCCCCGCTCTTCAGCATATGAAAACTCACACATTGGATAAAATATTCCAAGCATGAGAATCATGACTGCAACTACACTTACCAAGCTCTGCTTCTTTATCATCATCTTCATCAGTCGCTACCTCCTTTTCGGTAAAAATAAAAGCGCGGATTGCTCATCAATCGAGGAATCCAACGCTTTGATTAATGTATTGGTGCGGTCTAAGGGATTTGAACCCCCATGAGTCTCCTCACACGGACCTGAACCGTGCGCGTCTGCCAATTCCGCCAAGACCGCATATGTATTTGTTAATTACCTATACCATTATACATACCCGTGTAGTCATTTTCAAGTAAAAAACAAATTTGAAACTAATGTACAACAAATTTGAGGCTAATTTTTTTCTACGATTGTCGCCCCCTGCATAGTTGCAATTAAATGTGAAGTAAGGTATAGTTGAGGATAAATCACTAATTGTAGCTGTTACAAACTGTGATCATGGAGGGAGATAATGAATCGTAAATTAAGAATACTTCTTGCTTTGAGCTTTATGTTTTTGCTGGGTGCATCATTTGTATATGCCGACGAAAGCGAATCACAAAGTCTCGACAGCGCAGGGGAAAAATTGGAACTGTTATCCGATAACAGCGGTTCCTGGGTTGAAACAAACGGTAATACCTTCTACCGCGATCAAAACGGTAATTACGCAAAGGGAATCTATGAGATAGACGGTGATATATACTATTTTGATCCTACAAGCGGAACCCTCAGAAAAAATGCGGGCTGGATAAGTTGGAACGGCAAAAGATACTTTATAAATTCTGAAGGCATTGCCTGCAGAAACCGCTTCGTTTCCTATGGTCCATATAGAATATACCTTGGAGCGGACGGTTCGGTGCCTACAGGTCTTTATGTTGCCAATGACGGACATATTTACAAAGCAGACGGATCGGCCGAGGTCGCTAAGAAGGCTAAGTGGATAGAATCAAACGGAAAGAGATACCTGACGAGTGAGACAGGCGAAATTTACAAAAATCAGTTTGTAGCCTTTGGACCTCACAGATATTATCTGGGACCTGACGGAGCGGCTATCACAGATGTCTTTACTGCAAACGACGGAGAGAATTACAACGCCGGAAGCACAGGAGAAATCGACAGAAAGTCACAGCTGATAGAAAAGAACGGTAACAAATACTTCTCTAACGACGATGGAAAGCTCTACAAAAATCAATTTATATCCTACGGTTCTGTAAGATATTACGTCGGTGCAGACGGTGCTGTAGCCAAGGGAATATTTACGGCAAATAACGGCAAAAAGTATGCTGCCGACAGCAACGGTGCACTCTACATAAATCAATTCGTAACATCAGGCGCATATAGATATTACATCAACGAAGACGGCAGTGTGGCAACAGGTATTTTCACAGCGTCAAACGGCAAGAAATATGTAGCAAATGCCGATGGACAACTATACAAAAATCAGTTTATTACATTAGGTTCAGCCAAGTATTACATCAATGAAGACGGCTCGCTTGCAACAGGGATATTTACGACAAGTGACGGCAGAATTTTCAACGCGGACGAAAACACCGGCGAAATCATAAGAGTAGCACAGTGGATAGAAAAGAACGGCAAGAGATATTTTTCAAATTCCGAGGGCGAGCTCTACAAGAACGAGTTCATCTCCTTCGGCTCCCGAAAATACTACATGGGACCCGACGGTGCGGTAGTTATCGGAAGCTTTAGCCATGGTGGTAAGAATTATAAAACCAAGAGCGACGGCGAAGCATACGAAGTAAATATCGTAACTACAGGTCAGGTCGCATCTACTGTCGGAGTAAATGTTCGTCCAACAGCAGGAACAGATTATTCACCTCTGTTTGCTCTTCCGTATAACGAATATGTGACCATTTTGAATTCCGCTCCCGGTTCTGATGGCTACACATGGCGCTATATATCACATGCCAAGGGGAAGGGATATATACGTTCAGACCTTATATACAATATAACAACAACGGAAACCGAAGTAGATCCCGGCACAGGAGGAACGACTCCACCTATCATGAACGACAGCGAATTTGAACAGTATATGATCGCTCAGGGTTTCCCTGAGAGCTACAAGCCTTACCTCAGAAAAATGCATAAGGAACATCCTACCTGGATATTCAAAGCTGCACAGACGGGGCTTGATTGGAACTACGTCATAACAAAGGAAAGTAAACCCGGTGTAAACACAGTTCACATTTCTCACCCTGCTTCATACAAGTCGACAGACCCTAATGCTTTGAATCCGGACGGCTCACACAAGATATATGACAGCGGTGGATATGTTGCGGCATCAAGAGCGATAATCGAGTATTACATGGATCCGCGAAACTCCTTTGATGATACCTTCTTCCAATTCCTGTCAAACAGCTATGACGGAAATACTCAGACTCTTGACGGAATAGGTGCTATTGTTAAAGGGACCTTCCTCTCAATGGCATTCCCTGAAGGCGGATATTCCTCATATGCATCGCTTCTACTTCAAGCCGGCAGAACCTATGGGGTTAATCCTTTGATATTGGCATCCAAGATTATAAACGAACACGGAACTTCCGGTAATTCGGATTCGATATCAGGAACTGTTCCGGGATACGAGGGCTACTACAACTACTTCAATATCGGAGCCTATGCACACAGCGGCAGAAGCGCAATTGAAAACGGTCTGATTTATGCAAAGTCTCAAGGTTGGAATACGAGAGAAAAATCCATCATGGGAGGAACCAAGTTCTTCGCCAGGGATTACATTCAGGACAACAAGACCACAGCATACTTTCAGAAGTTCAACGTTATGAACGGTGCTTCGGCTGTCGCAACCGGACAATATATGACGGCGGTTTGGGGCGCAAACAGCACAGGAAAGACGCTTGGTGAAGGATACGCTGCTGCATATTCTTCAGCGCTTAGCTTTGATATCCCGGTATATCAAAATATGCCAAGCCTTCCCGTACCACAACCTAAATAAAAAAGAAAAAGGCTGACTACCGAGGATTCCCTTGGTAATCAGCCTTTTTAGGGCTATAGGACAAAAAGTGTTGATGATTAATCCCAGTAAACCGGATAATTGCTCGAATGATGTAGCTCGCTCCATACAACTGCATCACCCCACATAGGAATAGTATCTTCTAGTTGTTTCTTGGCAGTCATCTTCTTGTAAATATCATCTATGCTCTTGTTTGTAGGCATTGTTTTTAATATCTCAGAAGCAGAAAGCGGTTTTGGTGAGTGCATATAGCACCACCAAAAAACCGCTTTAATTCTTCTCTCAACAGATAACCCCCTATGGTTATGCAGCATCTCCCTAAGACAAGCATTTACACCACCTTCAATTCGATTGTTTGTCGACGGGATTTTAAACTCAGCTCTTAATTTTTCATCAAGATACGTAAATAGAGTATTATCATTAAGTAATCTTAGTATTGATTTTTCAGCCTTTATCAGTCTTTCATGCTTAGGTCTTGGTTTCCCATTTTCATCATATGTTACTTCGCTTAAAAAACGTTTATGTTTTACAATCCAACCTGTGAAACGATCAACCCATATCTTTGAGTCTTCAATACTTTTAACATCAAACAAATCCCTTGCCAGTGCATAAAGCTCTAGTCCGGCTAAAGTATTTGGTCTACTTGTTGTATATCTTTTAACCTGTGAAAACACGTGAAATACGCATCTTTGATGCTTTGTCTTTGGCCACTTTCTCTTAAGTGCTTTTCTAAATCCTTTACCACCATCGGATACAACCACCTTAGGTTCTGCTATACGACTCATTAGAGCCTCCCAAGCTCCTGAATGCTCATATCTGCATACGTACCAACCTAATACATGTTCTTTGTCACAACATATCAAAATACACGATTTACGCGATAGATATATACCATCTAAATACAGTACATCTTTTGATTCTTCAATCTTTGGTGCCATAACCCATATATCCCAAAACTTGGAGGTTTTTCTTCTAAAAGTTCTTCCACCACCTGACATATTACTTTGTACTTCTTTACTGAATAACCAAGCCAAGAAATGCTGAAGCTGTTTAGTATCATTATCTATCTTTGGCGTAAATACCATATTGCATGCCTTACATAGCCATCTTTGTTTTCCCGATTTTAGTTTGCCGTTTTTAACACATTTAGATCCACAAACGGGACAATTTACTTGCTTCATGATATCTTCCTCCAAGAACTCTGATTCTAAGGAAGATATACCACGTTTTAACGTTGAAATTTGAATAGATTAGAAACTTTTTATCAACACTTTTTGTCCACCCTTAATCTTCTTTCAAAAAAGATTAAATCGCCATAGACATTGAATTCTCAATGCGCATGGCGATTTTCATCAACACTTTTTGTCCTATAGCCCCCTTTTTAATGCTTTGATGCTTAGCAGATGCCGAAGCATCATGAAACTCCATTTTGACAGCTTCAGACTATTATTTTCTTTCCAATATGTCACAAACCACGCTACATGCATACATAGATGCAGTTTCTGCGCGAAGTATTCTAGGACCAAGAGTCACTGTCTCAAAGCCAAATTCCTTAAGAATCTCAACTTCTTCATCGCTAAATCCTCCCTCAGGTCCAATAGCAATGGTCACAGATTTCTTTTCATCCAATACTTCACCTATAAACTTTGATTTTCCATAGGCATTCTCGTAAGGAAGCAGGTTCTTCTCAGAACAATAATTCTTTAAATCTGTAAGTTTAACAGGCTCCACAATCTCCGGTACTAAATTTCTCTTACACTGCTCACTGGCCTCCAGCAGGATATCCTGATATCGGCTCAAAACCTTATCGCCCTTCTCTCTCTTGTATTTTACAACACATCTGGAAGATGTATATGGTATGATTTTGGTTACGCCAAGCTCAGTTGCTTTCTGTAGTACAAGCTCAAACTTTTCCTTGCGAATTAGTGCAACAGCAAGGGTAATATCTGTTCCAATCTCGTTTACCCTATCGTCCTTTTCCTCTATTTTGGCAACAAAATCCTTGCCACTGCTATAGCAAGTGGCAAAATATCCGATGCCATCGTGAACTATCCTAACTCTTTCGTTCTCAAGTCTTACAACGTTCTTTGCATGGTGGGCTTGCCTTTTATCAAAGATATACTCATCGCCTATCTCAATTGGCACATCGCTAAAATACTGCTGCATTACTTCGCCCACACATCCGCATATTCAGTGTTTTTCTCAAATGTCTTAAGCGCATATGAGCAAACCGGTACAATCTTAACGCCATGCTCTCTCGCTTGAGCAGCGAGTTCCTGAACAAGCTTTCCTGCAATACCCTGACCGCCATATGCCGGATCAACGATTGTGTGCTCAAGCTCCCAAAGTCCATCTCTCACTACATATGTGCAGCGGCCCGCGAGCTTATCCCCGTCGTAGGCTGCAGTTCTAAGGTTCTGCTCCTCATAAACTATTTTAATCATAATACATACTCCTAATATACTTTCATCTAATCTAGTATATCAAAGTTTACACATCAAAACTAGTACCTCATATACCACGACATTCGGCACTCACCCTGAGCACCTGCAAGCTTTACAGCTTCGGAATTGCTGTCATCTATCCCACCTATTGCAAAGACAGGAATAGAAACAGCCCTGCATATATCCTTTAGAAAATCCAGGCCGCGAGGCGCCAGCCCTTTCTTGCAATCAGTCATAAATATATGTCCTGCTATAAGAGCATTTGCTCCCAGCTTCTCAGCATTTACTGCTTCTTCTACGGTATGAACCGAAACCCAAACATACGTGTCTCTCTCCCAATTTTGCTCAAGAAAACTTTGATATGAAAGCTGCATCTTACATCCGAGTTTTTCTGCTACGCTCGGCATATTGTTGCAAATGAAATCCACGCCGTATTCGTTGCAAACAGCTTTGATAGTCATTGCTAGACCTAGGTAGTCCTGCTCACTGAGATCCTTTTCTCTGAGTATCAAGGCTTCACAAAGTCTTTCTTTGCATATCTTTTCAACCTGTTCTTCCAGCCCTGCACTGCATAGGCTTCGGTTTGTAACCGCAATTCTTTTAAACATAGACATAGTCGTTCATCACCGGCTGAATACCGCGCTTTTTGAGGCTCTCGTAAATCTCATCAAGTCCTCTGGTATCTGCTATTTCAAACTGTGCATCCCCTTTGTCCTCGCTCTCGCTGTGGCTTCCGATACCTGTGCTTACACCGGCAGAGATTTTTGTTGCAGCAAGCCCCACAACATTATCCCTAAATTCAGCACGCTCTCTCGTCGAAATCGTCATTCCGGCAAAAGGAAGAAAAATCCTGTAAGCACACATAATCTGAAGTAGCTGTTTCTCATGCACATCCTTAGGATTAATACTCGCATTGTTTATGATAGGACGAAGTCTGGGACATGAAATTGAAATCTCAGCCCATGGATACTTTCGCTGAATCAGGTAGGCATGCATTCCCGTTCCGAGCGCATCCTTCCTAAAATCATCAAGACCTAAAAGTGCCGCAAATGCAACGCCTCTCATTCCACCCATCAAAGCTCGCTCCTGTGCATTAAACCTATAGGGAAAAATCCTCTTATGACCTGCTAAATGCAAGGTCTCGTACTTATCTGAGTTATATGTCTCCTGGAAAACCGTAACATAGTCCGCACCGCACTCGTGCAAGTATCTGTACTCATCACTATTCATAGGGTAGACTTCAATGCCGATGTTCTTAAAATACTTCCTCGCAATCTTACAAGCCTCACCTATGTACTTGACATCAGATGCCTTACGGCTCTCACCCGTCAAAATGAGAATCTCTTCAAGTCCTGTATCTGCAATCGCTTTCATCTCCTCATGAATTTCTTTCATGGAAAGCTTTGCTCTTTTAATCTTATTGTGACAGTTGAAACCGCAGTAAATACAGTAATTCTCGCAGTAGTTAGAAATGTATATAGGTGTGAAAAAATACACGGAGTTTCCGAAGTGCTTTCTTGTTTCTTGTCTTGCCTTTCTCGCAATCTGCTCTAGAAATGGCTCAGCTGCCGGTGAAAGCAGCGCCTTAAAATCCTCCGGACTACAGCTGTCACTTTCAATTGCTCGCAAAACATCGCCAGCTGTGTAATCGTCAGCTCTATAGCTATTTACCTCGGCTATTACCTTATTCAAAATCTCGTGTGAAATCTGCTCCATGTCGTCCATATACCTCATATGGTCACATCTTTCCTCAGCATTATGCTCTTTTATTACATCTACCTTCATTATTTAATTGCCTCCTGCTACTCTGCCAAGAATCCTGTAAGGGGTGATGATGCAGATGCACCCTTGTCCAAAACCCTGCCAAGCCCCGCGAGGTATGCAAGCCTTCCTGCTTCTATCGCCTTAGCAAAAGCAGATGCCATTGCAGTAATATCTCCTGATGTCGCAATCGCTGTGTTTGCCATTATAGCAGCGGCTCCCATCTCCATGGCCTCACATGCCTGAGAAGGACTTCCGATTCCGGCATCAACGATAATCGGAAGGTCTATCTCCTCTATCAAAATCCGTGTGAAATCCTTTGTCGCTAGACCTCTATTCGATCCTATCGGTGAAGCAAGCGGCATTATCGCGGAAGCTCCTGCATTAACCAAATCCCTAGCCACGTTAAGGTCCGGATACATGTAAGGCATAACGACAAAGCCGTCATTTGCAAGTATTTCAGTTGCCTTTATCGTCTCCTGATTATCAGGTAAAAGGTATTTGCTATCCCTAATAACCTCAATCTTAACAAAGTTACCACATCCGAGCTCGCGCGCAAGCCTTGCTATCCTCACAGCTTCCTCCGCATTCCTCGCCCCCGAAGTGTTCGGCAGCAAGGTCACATTCTCCGGAATATACTCGAGAATGTTCTCACTGCTTGAGTTTGCGCGCCTAAGTGCCAGCGTTATCATCTCAGCACCTGCATCTTTAATCGCTGCCTTGATGAGCTCTACATCATACTTACCTGAACCTAAAATAAATCTTGAATTAAACTCATAACCGCCGATAATCAGCTTGTCACCATCCATGTTTGTCTTCATAGCTTACCAGTCCTTTCCTGTTCTTCGCCTAAAATAAGTCTCACTATCATATTTGCCTGATGTCCGGCACACACCATCACACGCGGTGCCATGAGTCCAACTCCTTCATAAGCATCGCTCTTTCCGTCACCGCACAAGTAAAGTCCGGACATCTTCTTCTCCGTTTTTATATCGTTTGCATCACCGTAGCCGGCCATACCGCTTCCGGAGACGATGATTGTTCTTCCACCATTTGACAGAAGTTCACCTACGAGCATAGCTTTGGCCTCCGGGTCGTCAAAGGCCTCACATACCAACCCAAACCCGTTAAACACAGGCTTTATATTATCTTTGTAAACCTTAACATTTTTATAGCTTACATTTATATATGGATTGATTTTTAGTAGAATCCCCTTCAAAGCCTCCGTCTTGAGCATACCGAGCTCATCCACGGTATAGACCTGTCTGTTAAGATTGCTCAGTTCCACCCTGTCAAAGTCCACAAGGTGAAGATGTCCTACTCCACTCCTTGCAAGCATGACTGCTATATGCGAACCAAGACCGCCAAGCCCGGCAATCGCCACCTTAGAGTTCTTCAATTTCTCGTAGATATATGGAGAAAAACGCTCATCTTTCACCGCATCAAACTCAGCCTCGCTCGGATACGCCTTTTCGTCTATAAAATGCTCATTTTGCATCATCCACCTCCGACAAATCTAACAACTTCAATGCAATCATTTTCTTTGAGTACAGTGCTTGAAAAACTATCTCTAGGCAGAATATCAAGATTAAGTTCAACTGCCACCATAGCCTCCGAAAATCCCATCTCAACTACAAGTTCGCTCACTGTCATGCCTTCCCTAAATTCAATTTTTTCTCCATTAAGCTTCATAATGTCTCCTATTAATACTCCTATTAATACTAAAGCAAAAGACCACACAAAGACGTACACCCAAGGTGGTGCACCCCTTCGTGTGGTCTCTCACACTCTATGAAAATTCTACCAAAGCATGCCCTTTCTGTCAATACAAAAGAGCCGGTATAAAACCGACTCTTAAATCACTCTATATCGAGCTTAATTTTCATATGTGCAGTGCCAGAAGAATGTGAATCCAAGTGGAGTCTTGTAGAATCCCTTTACATCCTTGTCGAGCATATATGGATCTGTATAGTGGTACAGAGGTGTGATACAACCTGTACTCATAAGTAGATCTTCTGCCTTGTGCATCATCTTGTAACGAACCTTGTCGTCTGATGTTGTCTTGATTGTATCGATCAGTACATCGAATGTCTGAGCCCATGTACCGTTCTTAACATTGATATCCTTACCGAGCTTTGTCAGATCAAGGTCATACATAGCTAGACCTGCGTGCTCCGCTCTACCGAACTGAATGTCGTTATTTCCTGAGTTGGTCTGCCATAGCTCGAGGAATGTTGTAGGATCGTTATAGTCTGCAACCCAACCGTTACGTGAAATTGTGAAATCTCCTGCCTTACGTGTTGTCAGGAACGTAGCCCACTCCTGATTCTCAAGGTTTAGCTTGATGCCTGCGTTGCCAAGTGCAGACTGGATATATTCTCCGATTGCCTTGTGTGCATCATCTGTGTTGTATAGATATGTGAGCGTTGGGAAGTTTGTAAACTTGCCTGACTTCTCATCATACTTATAGTACTTCTTCAGGATTTCGATAGCCTTCTTGTAGTTCTTCTTAACTGCTTTTGAAGATGCATCATAGTAACCTTCATAATCCTTGCTTGTTCCCGCCTTTGATGCGAAGCTCTTTCCATCCGGCTCTTTCAATGCCTTAGCGACGAATGTAGAAGCAGGAATCTGGTCAGCCTTACCGATTTCATCTACGATATACTGACGGTCGATCATTAGGCTGATTGCCTGACGAATCTCTGCCTGAGCCTTCTCAGCTTCAACTCCTGTCAGAGTTGAGTCCTCAGGAAGTATTCTCTTGTTAATATTCCATGCCATGTAATATGTACCAAGCTGATCTGCTACATGGAATTCATCCTTGTATTCCTTCTTCAGGCTGTCCATTTCATTTGTTGGCATAGAGTCAATCATCTGCCAATCGCCGTTCTTGAAGTTCGTCAGCATGTTGTTTGTATCATCTGACAGATAGAACTTGATTGTCTTCATTGTGATATTCTTCTTATCGATGTAGTTTTCGTTCTTTTCAAGTACGATTAAGCTATTGTGCTTCCACTCTTTTAGCTTGTATGCACCGTTTGAAACGTACTTCTTAGGTGATGTTGCCCATGACTCATCGCTTACGATATCCTCTCTTACAGGAAGATATGTAGGGAATGCAAGAAGCTCGTTCCAGTATGAAACCTTGTTCTTAACAACAACCTTAAGTGTGTTGTCATCAGTTGCTGTAACATCAAGCTTTGCACCTTCTACAGCTTCCTTGCCTTCTCCCGGCCAGATATCATCATAACCCTTGATAATCTGGAACATGTTTGAGTAATCAGCTGCGAGCTCTCTTGATGCTGCACGATTCCATGCGAATGCGAAGTCGTGCGCTGTAACAGGCTTACCATCAGACCACTTAGCACCTTTTCTTATCTTGTATGTGTAAGTATAGGTGCCATCATCGTTCTTTACCGGATCAACTAACTTCTCTGCCATATCAGCTTTTAGAACAGGTTTGCCGTTCTTGTCAGTGTCCCACTTTGCAAGTCCCGAGAATAAATGCAAAGTCATTGTTCCGCCATCAACTGTTGAGTTTCTGGCCGGGTCCATTGTTTCCGGTTCCGAAGCTATGCAGACCGAGATCGTGTCAGCATCGTGCTTTGACTTTTTGTCGGATTTGCTACCGCAAGCTGCGAGTCCAAATACCATGACAAAAGCTAGAGCCGATACAAGGGCTTTTTTCATGTGTTGCTTCTTCATGATTCTTTCTCCTTTTCAATGAAATGTTTTATAGCAAGGACTTTGGTCCTAAGCCAACAAGTGATTCACAGATTAGTTAATCTCCTTAACTCTGTGACATGCGACAAAATGTCCCTTCTCAACTTCCTGGAATTCAGGTACCTGCTCAGCACATATTGGCTTCGCATACTGACACCTTGTTCGGAATGGGCATCCTGAAGGTGCGTTGAGAGGACTCGGAATATCGCCCTTAAGAACTATACGCTTATTTGCCCTGGCTATCTTTGGATCCGGTACCGGAACTGCCGAAAGCAAGGACTGTGAATATGGGTGGAGCGGCCTTGTGTAGATTGACTCTGCATCGGCAAGCTCTACCATCTTTCCTATATACATCACTGCGATTCTATCGCTTATATGTCTAACAACGAGCAGGTCATGTGCTATGAACAAATATGTTAGTCCCAGCTTGTCCTGAAGCTCATCAAACATATTAATTACCTGAGCTTGAATCGATACGTCCAGAGCTGAAACCGGTTCGTCACAGACGATAAAGTCAGGGTTTACAGCTAAAGATCTGGCAATACCTATACGCTGTCTCTGTCCACCTGAAAACTCATGAGCATATCTAGCTGCATGTTCGCTGTTAAGTCCGACATGATCCATCAGCTCAAGAATCTTTTCTTCTCTTTCTTTCTTATTCTCATACAGCTTATGTACGTCCAAAGGCTCTCCGATTATATCAGATACTGTCATCCTTGGGTTCAGAGAGGAATATGGGTCCTGAAACACCATAGTCGCTTTTTCCCTAAACTTCTTGATGTCTGCCTTTGTCTTAATCGCATTTCCGTTATATATGACTTCTCCTGATGTAGGCTTGTAAAGGTGAAGTATCGTTCTACCCACAGTTGTCTTTCCGCAACCTGACTCACCAACAAGTCCAAGTGTTTCACCTTTATTTATATTGAAACTTACATCATCAACCGCCTTGAGTGGTTTTCTTTTGAACCATCCCATGTTTATGTCAAAGTACTGCTTTAGGTTCTTTACCTGAATAAGCGGCTGTTCTGTTTTGATATTATCACTCATTATCTGCACCGCCTTTCTCCTCAATTGGAGCTGTGGTCTCACCTAGGCTTACAGGCTCGCCATTCTCCAACTTCTCTTTGACATTCATCCAACATGATGCCTTATGTTCTGAGTTTATATCCATGCTCTCAGGCGCCTCTGAAATACAAATTTTCATCGCATTTTCACATCTCGGAGCGAATGGACATCCCTTCGGTAGATTCAAAAGGTCTATCGGTGTGCCCGAGATAGGCTGCAATTTCTGCCCGAGATTACTTACATTCGGTATTGAATTTAGGAGCCCCTTAGTGTATTCATGCTTAGGATTGTAGAAAATTTCCTCAGCAGTTCCTCTCTCACAGTACGAACCGGCATACATTACGACAACCTCGTCGCACATCTGAGCTACAACTCCAAGATCATGCGTAATCATTATAATTGCCATTCCCAGCTGCTCTTGCAGGTCCTTCATAAGCTCAAGAATCTGAGCCTGAATTGTAACGTCAAGAGCTGTTGTCGGTTCGTCGGCTATCAGAATATCCGGCTCACATGCCAGTGCCATAGCTATCATTACACGCTGACGCATTCCACCTGAGAACTCAAACGGATACTGTTTCATACGTTTCTCTGGATCATTTACATTTACGAGTTTGAGCATCTCAACCGCTCTCTCATAAGCCTGCTTCTTATCTCTATCAGTGTGTAGAAGTATAGCCTCCATCAGCTGATGCCCTACTGTATATGTTGGATTAAGTGAGGTCATAGGATCCTGGAATATAATTGAAATCTTATTACCTCTTATGTTCTTCATTACTTTTTCGCCGGCGCCTACAAGCTCCTGTCCGTCAAATTTGACCGACCCGCCGACAATCTTGCCTGCAGATGCCAAAATTTGGAGCACTGAGTAAACCGTTACCGACTTACCTGATCCTGACTCTCCAACGATTCCCAAAACTTTACCGCGTTCCAAATTGAAAGAAACACCGTTTACTGCTTTGACCTCGCCTGCATCTGTAAAAAAGGATGTATGTAAATCTTTTACTTCTAATAAAGCCATTTTATACTCCTCTCTTAAGCGTTTAGCTTAGGATCAAATGCGTCGCGCAATCCGTCACCGAATAGGTTTAGCGAAAGTACGATTAAAGAAATAACTATTGCCGGAATAATCAAATGCGACGGATATGATGAAATTCCGTTAAGAGCATCCGCAGCTAAAGAACCAAGTGAAGGCATTGGTGCGTTAACACCGAGTCCTAGGAACGAGAGGAAGCTCTCTGTGAATATAGCACTTGGAATCTGTAGTGCCGTCGATATTATGATAACGCTGATACAGTTAGGTATCAGATGTTTCTTGATAATCCAACCGGGCTTAGCTCCTGTTGCCTGAGCTGCAAGAACATACTCCTGCTCTCTTAGTGACAGAATCTGACCTCTGATAAGTCTTGCCATCGATACCCAATATAGCAAAGCGAATACGACGAAAAGACTGACGATATTGCTTCCGATTTTCTCAAGTATGGTACCATCTAAAACATTACCAAGCGCTACCTTCAGTACCGAGGCTAAGAGTATAACCATAAGCATATCAGGAAGCGAATATATTACATCTACCATTCTCATCAGAATCATGTCAACTTTGCCACCGACATATCCTGCGATAGAACCGATTGTCATACCGATTACTAAAACTATGATACTTGCAAAAAAACCTACCGCAAGTGAAATTCTTGTTCCATATACCACACGGATAAAGTAATCTCTTCCGCGTTCATCTGTACCGAATATATGAGGAAAGACCTTGTCTCCCTGGCTTATCTTCATCTTCTCAGTTCTGCCGTACTCCATAGGAGGAATATTGTTGTAGCTCGAATCTACCGGTTCTCCCTTTTTTACGCCTAACTGTGCATCATATGAATATGGCCAAAATACCGGAAGTACTAGAGCTGCCAAGGTTATAACTACTATTATAATAAGACTGACAAGAGCAACCTTATTCTTAACAAGACGCTTAACACCATCCTTAAAGAATGTGGATGACTCACGCATCTGCACCATATATGCCTTTTCCTCAGGCGTAGCAGGTATGAAATTATTCATATCTACATGCATACTTAACTTATTTGTAATATTATCCATTGTGCCCTCTCTATTCTAAAGTGATACGTGGATCTGCAATCTTGTAAAGTATATCGCTGACAAGGTTCATTATTACAATGAGTGCAGCTAGTATGATCGTTGTACCCATAATCAAAGGGTAATCACGACCTGTTATACTATTTACGAATGCTCGTCCGATACCCGGCACTGCGAATATCTTCTCAACAACAAGTGACCCTGTAACGATATATGCCAGCATAGGTCCAAAGTATGTGATTACAGGGATAAGAGAGTTCTTAAGCGCATGTTTCAAAATGATATCACGGTTCGAAACACCCTTAGCCTTTGCTGTACGAATATAGTCTTGACCCAAAACATCAAGCATTGATGAACGCGTCAAACGTGTTATATATGCCATAGGATATAACATCAAAGTCACAACGGGAAGAATCAAGCCCCCCTCTGCATCTCCATTTGCCGGAAGCACTCCGAGTTTGATTGAAAACAGCATGAGTAAAAAAATACCCATTATGAACGACGGCATGGATACCATAGCCGTTGTCAAAACCATGATAAACTTATCCACCAGCTTGTTTCTCTTCAGCGCCGCCACGGCACCAAGCCCTACACCTAATATCAAAGCAAATATAGCTGCCGTAATACCTAGTTTTGCTGATACTGCAAATCCATCAGCAAGCACGTCTATTACCTGACGTCCTCTCTGCTTTAGGGAAGGACCGAAGTCAAACTGAGTAACAATACCTTTCAGATATGTCGTGTACTGCTCCATAACAGGTTTATCAAGCCCGTATTTAGACTCTAATTGAGCTCTTACTTCTGCAGAAGTTGCCTTTTCTCCTATGAACGGACCGCCCGGAACTAATCTCATTACAAAAAAAGTAATAGTGATTACAACCCAAACGGTCACAATTGCGATTAATATTCTCTTCAGAATATAGAGCAAAGTCCTTGAATTCATTATTTCATCACCTTTTCCTTTTGGTTTGCTTATTTTTCACATCTTCTGGTTAACTTTTATAATAACCTATTTTGCCTTGATTCGCAATAAAAAACGTTCATTTATGAGCTTTTTCAACAAAATTTAATCACTTCTTCATCACATATTGCGCTCAAAACCGTTGAAAAAATAAAAGCGAATTTTATTCTACCACAAAACACTTTACTTTGCAAAAGTTTTTGTAAATACTTTGTGGTTTTTTCCAATTAATCTTATCTTTTGTTGTGTCTAACCGTTAATATTTAAGTGCAGATCTCTCAACTCTATTTTTCAGCGAGCGCAAACGACGAGTAAGCTTATTTGTATCCTCTATCCTTCTAATTACCGCATAAGCATTATCCTCTTTATATAAAAGCACTGCCGAAAGCTTTCCCTGCATATCGTCACACAATTCCTTAACCCGTTGTAGATATTCCTCTTTTGACATATTGCTAAGTCCTGCAGGAAGTTCCTCTATATCAAAGCTGTACTCTATATCAAAGAGCTCAAATATCTTCTTTGATATGCGAAGTCTAAGTTCGTTCAGCCTCAAGGCAAACATCCCTACATGCTCCTCTGCACCTGCTATTCGTTCGTTCATGAAGTCCGAAAGCTCAGCAAAATTTTTATCAAGCTCCTCGTATGGCATGGACATTGCACTTCTGTAAAACTGAAGTTCCTTAAGTGCAGATCCGATTATATCTATCAGTTTCTTTCTCGTTGACTCCTGCATAATTTCCCTTATCGAGGCACTCAAGTCCCTTAAGATAGCAGACTTTAACGCTTCTACCCCCTCGCCGGTTTTGGCACTGACAGGCATTAGCTTTATCGCACTTGTTTCCATTATCTCGCTCAAAAGACCTGCACAGTACCCCGTATACGCCTCCAAATCCCCCGCGCTCACCGTATCAATTTTGTTTACGGCGAAGTAGAATTTTCCTGCGTATTCCTTGGTACTCTGCAAAAAATCTATCTCTATTTGATTTATCGGGCTATCTACTGAGAGTAAGAATATTACCGCATCGCTCTCCTTCATATAATCGTATGCGACCTCAGTATTGTTCTTATGAAAAGAACCGACTCCCGGTGTGTCAACATATGTGATTCCGTTCTTCAGAAAATCGGACTCGCTGTGTATGACAACTTCCTTTACTCCCAGTTTATTTTGAGCGTTCTCCTGCTCGCTTATATATGCAGAAAGATCATCTATCTCGACAGGCCTAACCTCACCATTTTCAAAACAAACCTCTGCGGACTGTCTCCCGTAGACGACTTTGGTTACTGCCGAGGTAATCGGGACTATTCCGACGGGCATGTAATTCTTCCCAAGTATACAGTTGCTTAAGGTACTCTTTCCCCTTTTGAACTGCCCTATGACGGAAATCGTCATGTTGCTATTGCTTAGCTTATCTACCAAAAGCTTGCATTGACGCCTCTGGATGCTGCACGCAGCTTCACCACCTGAAAAAAGTTCATCCGCCTCCTTAGCGAGCTCTAGAATATCTATAGCTTCAACTTTAAAATTATTCATCAAATATTTATCTCCTGTAAAATATCGTGACAAAAACACATGAATATAATACCATTTTTCATCTTACAAATAAATAATCCTTTACTTCAATTTAAGTGAGACTTATGCATATTTTTACAGCGAACCGATTTTGTGTTATGCTTTAGAAAATATTGTTCAGGAGGAAGTCATGCCGGAGCTACCAGAGGTCGAATCGATAAGAAGCATGCTCGAAAAACGAGTTTTAAATAAAAGAATATCAAAATCGGAAATCATTGATATAAAGGCTATCGCAAAACCTGAGCCCGCACTTTTCGGCAAGGCGCTTCTCGGCAGAAAAATCCTTAGCGTCGGCCGAAAAGCCAAGTATCTGATTTTTAAATTTGACGACACATCAAAACTGATAATCCACCTTCGCATGACGGGAAACCTGATTTACATTGACGGCTCTTCAAACCTAATCATCAAGTCGGACGAAAACGGGTTACCCAGGCATGCGCGCGTGATTTTTAACTTTGATGACGGCACCGGACTATTCTTCTGCGATCAGAGGAAATTCGGCAGACTTTGGTTTTATGGGAATGGAGAGAATTACACAAGTTGCGGTATAAATAGACTCGGGCCTGAACCTTTAAGTGCAGAATTCAGCGAAGATTATCTTTGCAAACAACTTGCAAAAACTCAGAGACAGGTCAAGACAGTTCTGATAGATCAAAGTGTGATTTCAGGAATTGGAAACATATACTCAGATGAAATACTCTTCAAGGCAGGCATTCTTCCTCAGACCAGAGCTTGTGATATAAGCGATGAACGCGCCCATTTATTACACGATGCAATAAATGAGGTTATTGCCCATGCAATTAAGGCAAACCGAAGCTCAATCGAAGCCTATATGCTTGGAGCAAGCGAGCAATATTCGGACCTTGAAGATATGAATGTCTATCAAAAGGCAGGCAAGAAGTGTAAAATCTGTGGAGCCGAGATAGAAAAGTTAAAAATAGCGGGAAGAAGCTCCTGCTTTTGTCCTAACTGCCAGCACTAGACTTTGATTGCCCGTCTAATAATGGCATCTTACGTAAAATAAAGCCGCCACACCTTATTCGTTGGTGCAGCGGTTTTGCTCGTCTTAATTCGATTAAACTATCTATAATCTATTTTAGCTTTGCCTTTGTCTTTGCGAGGAACTTTTCGCTATCGATGATGAAGCGCTCGTGCTTTGCTTCGCCGATAAGGCCTGCTTTGTCCATTGCTTTAATCTCAAATACCAGCTTTCTTCCATCGACCTCGATAAGCTCACTCTCGCATGTAACCTCCATGCCTACCGGAGTTGCTGCAAGGTGTGACACGGTCATAGACGTTCCGACTGTTCCCTGACCTTCCTCCAATTCTGCCTCAACCGATGTGTGAGCCGCCTCTTCCATCATAGCCACCATAGCCGGTGTTGCGAAAACATCTAGCCTTCCGCTTCCCATTGCCTTTGCTGTTAAATCGCTAGATACCGTCTTCTTTATCTGATTCTTTATTCCTACCTTCATTTTGCACTTTATTCCTTTCGAAAAACTTTATTTGATTATAACATCAAAATCAGAATATAAAAGTAATAAATTCTTTATAATTATGTTTATAGTTTTGTAATAAAAGTGTACTATAGTTTTATTATAGTAAGTTTTACTTTTTAATATCGGATTAATATTGGAGATTTTGATGAGAAAGGAACATATCTCGGATATCAGCGGGCTCAGTGCTGAGAATTTGAACGATTTAAATAGACGAAGGCGCGTGACTTACATAGCTTCTACCGTTGGTTTTTTGATTTCAATCCTAACGGTATTTGCACTGACGGTTTACATACTCTCTGTATCATCTGTCTTCAGTGCCGCCTACTATTCAGAGGACATGAAAAACGTAAACTTTTCTGACATGCGTATGGGTAAGTATCTCGGTATTCCATGGATTATATTGATTCCTGCTCTCGTTCTTGTACCGATTACCTTTGTTCCCTCTGTGATGATGGCCGGTGAATTCGATTCAGACGGCAAAATCAGACTAAACTGGTTTGATAGGATTTTTTCAGATATTCAGCTAGCGTTTGCAACAGTTGCAAGTGCCGGTATATTCATATCAGATGAACTTATTCGCATCTGGATCTACAGGAGCCATCTGCTGGATAAACCTATAGCTGCTGTGTTCAAACAGGCCTTTAACTCGGTTCCTAATAAGGACACGATCAAGAAATTTATTGAGGAAAACCTAAATTCATACGACGGCTCCGGCATATTTGTCGAACCACACTGGGTACAACTGGTTTTGAGCCTGACAATAGCTTTTGTGATATTCTTTTTAGACATCATGACCATTCATTCACTATCAAAGAAAATCAAGCGTGGAGAACTTCTAAAAAGAACCATCCTGGGATACGTGTTAAACCATGTATTTAGACTTGCCGGCGGAGAAAAATATCTCTTTGCCAAGATAATAGGAGTTTTAATTCTTTGTACCTTGCTTGCCGCAACCGGATGGGGCGCGTTCATCGTTCTCATTTTAATCTTCGCATTCGTTCCCGTGCAACTTAGAAAGTATGCTGAACTCAAGCGAGGCATTCGCGAGGTCAAAGCAGGAAACTACGACTACAACATCCCTATCTATTCTAACGGCGAGCTGGATAGGCTCTCTATGGACATAAACTCGATAGCTGACGCTCAGGAAATCGTAGTTGCAAACGAGCTTCATAATCAAAGGCTTAAATCTGAGCTTATCTCACATGTTTCGCACGACCTTAGAACTCCTCTTACCTCCATGGTTTCATATCTCGATCTGCTTAGATTCGAGGGGCTTGATAGCGAGAAGGCGCCGGAGTATCTGAACATAATAACAGACAAGACAAATAGACTGTCAAAGCTTACCGACGACCTCTTTGAGGCAGCTAAGATTTCCAGCGGTGATATACCTGTTGAGCTTACAAAAATTGAGATGGTTTCTCTTGTAAAGCAAGCCATTGCTGAGGAAGCAGATTCATTTAATAACAACGATATAACGCCTATCATGAATACAGACCTGGAAAGCGCATTCGTCTACGCTGATGGACAGCAGCTTTGGAGGGTTATTGACAATCTCTTTACAAATGTCTGCAAGTATTCGGTTTCCGGAAGCAGAGCATACATAAATCTATATGAAGCCGATACCTACTATGTTGTAGAGATTAAAAATATTTCAAGTTCTCCGCTTAATATCAATCCTGACGAGCTTATGGAAAGATTTAGGCGCGGCGATATTTCCAGAAATACCGATGGAAGCGGTCTTGGACTCAGTATTGCTAAAGATCTTGTAAAACTCATGCACGGGAAATTCGAAATAGAGATAGATGGTGATCTATTTAAGGCAAGCGTCTACATGAAAAAAGCGTAGCTGCTGCAAGTGTAGATTCATAAAACAGTTAGAAATTAGATGACCCCCAAAAGTTAGAGTATTGGTCCAACTTCTGGGGGTCAGTTCATTGCGATGAGGTCTTACTTGCTAAATTGTTCCTATTCTCCATCCATAATGGTGTCGAACTCTTCAACTACCTTGGCAAACAATGAGTCGTCTTCGATGTCAACAAGTTCGAACTCGTCCTCTCCAACTTCCTTGTATCCGTAAATATATACATCATCACTTCCATCTAGCGGAATAAGTGCGATGTAGTCCTTGCCGTCGTAATCAAAAATTCCCATCTCTTCACATTCAATAACTTCGCCGTCATCAAATTCCAATGTGATGATTGCAGCTTCGTCCTGAACGGACTGCTTCTTATCTGACATCTTTACCTCCGGTTATTAACATCATCGGCGCCCGATTGACACCTCTGCTTAACTATATCACCAAACATATTTTAAAGCAACTGTATAAGGGCTTTTATTCAACAAATTACTTATTTGCCTATTTGAAAAACTCGAGTACGTTTCTTGCGGCTTCCTGACTCATGCCGTCAACCTCGCTCAGTTCTGAGAGGCTTGCCTTTTTGATTTTTTCAATTGAACCAAAGTGTGCAAGAAGTGCATTTCTCCTTCTCGGACCTATGCCCTTAATCTCATCAAGAATAGAGCTTATCGTCTTCTTTCCTCTGAGATTTCTGTGATACTCTATCGCAAACCTGTGGACTTCTTCCTGAATTGTTCCCGCGTAGGCAAATAGTAGAGGTCTATCTTTAAGACTTATCTCGCTTCCGTCCTCAAACATTATGCCCCTTGTCCTGTGACTGTCATCCTTAACAAGGCCTATTACAGGGACGTCAATCCGGAGTGCACTGAGAACTTTTTTCGCGGCGGTAACCTGGCCTCTACCACCGTCCATAAATATACAGTCCGGAAGTATCGCAAAGGCAGGATCACCCTTTTGAGCTCTGCTAAAACGCCTATAAATCATCTCCTGAAGGCTACCATAGTCATCCGGTCCTTCAATAGTCTTTATCTTAAATCTGCGGTAATCCTTTCGGATTTTATTTGTTCCCTCAAAGACGACCATAGCACCGACCGAGTCGATTCCATTGGTATTAGATATATCGTATGATTCAATACGATAACTCTCCCCCTTGGGTTCTATATCAATATTTCCCTCCAACAGAGCGGCCCTTATTTCCTTTCTGAGCTCCTGCTGCTTTTCGGCCTTTGATTTATTCTTTTCACTTATTGTCTTGCTCATCTCAAGCCTGTCGTGTTGCGCAAGTTTTAGCATGTTCAGCTTTTCACCGCGCTTTGGAACGCTTATCCTCACTTTATGACTTCCCTGAGATAGAAATTCCTCTATCAAAGAGGATTCCTCCGGGAGTTCCTCAACTATGATTTCGTGAGGAACCTCGGCCCACCTACTGTAATACTGTTTTATAAATTCAGCCGTCATCTCCCTACGGTTTTCGCTTATGCCTTCCTGAACCCGAAATGATTCCCTTCCTACGAGTTTTCCGTTTCTGACCGTAAACAAAGCGATGAAGGCATTTTCCAGATCCTTCACCGGAAGAACTATATCCATATCATTATTGCCTGCCATAGTGACTCTTTGAGTTTCTGACAGCTCCTCAGCTGCTGCGATGGCGTCACGATATCTTGCCGCATCCTCGAATCTCAACTCCTCTGAGGCCGCCTGCATCTTTTGCTTAAGGCTTTCGACAAGCTTTGATTTCTTACCCGAAAGAAAATCAATAACCCCATCAATCGACCTGCGATACTCTTCTTCACTTATATTACCTGTACAGATTCCCTTGCACTGTTCAATGTGATAGTTAAGACACGGCCTGAATCCCGGCGGAAAATCCTGTGCCGAGCAGCGCTTTAGCCCGTAGACATTATTAAGTAACTCTATAATCAAATTTACTGCGCCGACATCACTGTACGGACCGAAATACTTATTGCCGTCCCTTTTGATGATTCTCGTCTTCATAACCCTTGGGTATTTCTCGCTAAGTGTTACGACAATATATGGATACGTCTTATCATCTCGAAGAAGGACATTGTACTTAGGCATGTATTTTTTGATTAGATTGCACTCTAATATAAGAGCCTCCATTTCAGTCGCACATGTGATATAGTCAAACTCCGCTATATTCGACGTCAGTGCCCTGAGTTTTGCAGTAGACTTGCCGTAGCTTTGGAAATACTGACGAACTCTATTTCTCAGTGAAATAGCCTTCCCGACATAAATGACCTGCCCTAATTTGTCCTTATGCATATAAACTCCCGGGGTGTCCGGGAGTTTTTTTAGATTTTCTTTAATATCAAACATTTTATCGCCCTATTCTCTATCTATAGCGATTGTATCTATTATTCCGTTCGTGTTCCCTCATGAGCTCTTCCATTGCCAGTTGCTTGATTCGTTCCTTGCGTAATCTACGCTTGCGAGCCCTGGTTTTAGTCTTGTTAATAGCTCTTACTATCAAAAAGAATACAATGAAAAAGAATACAAAAACAACTATTATGGTCGTTTTATTTGAAATCCCTATGTATGAAGGAATCCATCCCGTGCCTACCGACTCCGTAGATATGAGCTCTACCTCATTTACCTGCTCATCTGAAACATAGATACGGTAGCTTCCCATAACGTCTCCCTTTTTGACGGGAGCCTCGACGTCGCTCTTCAAAACGACCTCAGTCTTAATCAGATCCTTTGAACCCTGAGCCGGCAGATAAGCCATTGCTGAAGTTGCAGATTCCACCTCGACCCTCGTCTTCACACCGTGCTTAACGCGCGCCTTTCCCAGAACCTTACCCTTTGGGACAACCTCTATACCCTTAATCTTGTTCTTGGCATAAGCAACCATCTTCTCACAAATGGAATAGCGTGTATTCTTGCCCACCCCGAGAGAAACCATAATAAGCTCCATCCCGTTTTGATTGTAAACCATTGTTATAGAGCTCTTGTTATCACTGATATATCCCAGCTTACCTGATATATACCCCGATTTTGTTCCGGATAGAAGCCTGTTGCTATTTTTTATAGTACGAGCTTCACTCATCTCGTTCTTAGGTATCGTATATGCTTTGATTCCGGACACCTTTAGAATTGTCTTGTTTCCGAAGGCAACCTTAGCTATCTCAAGAAAGTCTGAAGCAGTAGTATACTCCATCGATATATCATCGATCAAACCATTAGATGTTGCAAACAGCGTATCCTTGCAACCTATATTCTTTGATGTCTCATTCATCAGCTTGACAAACTCATCCATGCTTCCTGAGACTGCCTCACCCAAGGCATACGCCGCACCGTTATCTGATAAAATCAGCATAGCATGAAGCAGCTGATCAACTGTGAGTGTCTCGCCCTCTTTTAGCTTAATCCCCTTTTCCTTATTACTGAGCTTTGCCGCCTCTGCAGATATGGTAACCTTGGCATCCAGTGAAAGCTTCTGCGTAACCAAAATGGCCGTCATAAGCTTAGTCAAGCTGTAAGGAGAAAACTTTTTTTTCTCAGACTTGGCATATACCTTTTCTCCGGTATTCTTGCAGTAGATTATTGCAGAACCCGACTTGAGTTCAGGCTTACCGTCCTTGTCAACCTTTACCTCGCCTTTATCGACATTGTTATTCATGCCCAATTGAGCTTCACCGGCTTTATTCAGTTCAGTTTCGCCGGCTTTTTGCTCCTCGCTCTGCTGATTCTCAGCCTGATTTTCTGCCGGTTTCTCTCCTGCTTCATTAGTTTGCTCGGCTTCGTTTTCGGCAGGCTGTGTCACCTCGTCCTCAGCGAAAGCAAAACAATATGTGAAAAGCATCATCAAAATGAGCAATACACTTAGGTATACCTTTGTTCTTTTGTTTCTACTCATGTATTCTCAATATCTCCATCATATTTACCCCTGTGCGTGTAGAGGCATGCTATAAAAGCTAATACTTTAGCTTTTCAAAAAGTATATCGGTGAGCTTAAACGCCTCATCTACATAGACTCCGGTAGCTGTAGCCGCACGCTCGTTAAACTGTTTGCTATCATCCTCTAAAAGCTCGTTTTTGCTATCGTAGATAACAAATGGCACCGGCTCGCTTGAATGCGTGCGGATTGCCAAAGGAGTCCTATGGTCAGGTGCAATTAGAACTCTAAAGTCCTCACCTCTTTCTCTAAGGCCCTCAACTATAGGTTTTACTATCCTTGAATCTATGTTCTCTATGCATGCAATCTTATCCTCGAGCGAACCGGCGTGAGATGATTCATCAGGTCCTTCAACATGCACATAGACAAAGTCGTTTCCGTCATCAAAGAGTTTCAGTGCCGCCTGCGCCTTACCCTCGTAATTTGTATCAAGGCTTCCCGTTGCACCCGGAACTATAACCGTCCCAAGTCCTGCGTACATAGCAATGCCTCTGATAAGGTCAATCGCACTGATAACACTACCTTTGACGGAGTACTTATCCTCGAAGTTTACAAGCTTAGGCCTTTTGCCCTGTCCCCATATCCAAATGGAGTTTGCCGGTGGAAGTCCCTTTCCCCTACGTTTTTGGTTAACCGGATGCTCGTTCATTATTTCGTAGCTTCTTCTCATCATGTCGATTAGGAAGTCCGCATCATCACCCTGAGGAAGCCAGTCTCCGACCCTCTTGTTTATATGATCATGTGGCGGTACAGTCTCGTAATCCGTTCTACCACCGTGCACAAGAAGGCAGTGTCTATACTGTGTTCCCGTATAAAATTTTAGCATATCTGAGCCGAACTCCTCGTTCAAAGCTTTGATAAGTTCAGCCGATTCCTCAGATGAAATGCAGCCCGCATCGTGGTTTACGATGGTCATATCCTCGTACTTGCCATCTCCATCTACGGTGATAAAATTGGTACGAAAGGCGACATCATCAGGTTGCATCTCTATCCCGATGCTGATGACCTCAAGTGGAGATCTACCTGCAAGATCTGTCCTTGCGTCGTAGCCCATGAGCCCTAAATTAGCTGCATCGCTTCCCGGCGGAATCCCCGGCGGAATAGTTCTGACCATCCCAACGAGTGCCCTACTGGCCAGCTTGTTAATATTCGGTATGTTAGATACTTCAAGCGGTGTCTTGCCCCCAAGTGACGCAATTTCGTCATCTCCTGAGCCGTCCGGCACTACAATCAGATATTTCATGCTTAATTAGCCTCCTTAAATTCTTTCATGAATTCTATCAAAGCTTCTACGCCCTCAACAGGCATGGCATTATATATGCTTGCACGCATTCCACCAAGTATTCTGTGACCTGAAAGGTTAATAAGTCCTCTCTCCTTCGCCTCTGCGATAAACTTCTTGTCAAGAGCTTCATCTCCCGTAACGAAAACAACGTTCATGAGAGAGCGATCCTCTTTGCGAACAGGTGCTTTATAGAAATCGCTTGAATCAATGTAGTCGTATAGCATATTTGCCTTCTTGACATTGATTTCGTGAATCTTTTTGATACCACCCAGTCGGTCAAGGTACTTAAATACCTCTCCTGCTATGTATATTGTAAAGCAAGGTGGAGTATTGTACATCGAATCCTTATCTGCATGTGTCTTGTAATCAAGGTAAATTGGAGTATTCTCAGGTGCAAAACCCAGAAGATCCTCCCTAATGATAACGATGGTGACTCCTGCAGGTGCAATGTTCTTCTGCGCTCCTGCGTAAATCAGTCCAAACTTGCTTACATCAACTTCCTCTGAAAGTATACAGCTTGACATGTCTGCAACCAGAGGAATATCTCCCGTCTCCGGGATGTATGGAAAGTGTGAGCCAAAGATAGTGTTGTTAAGGCAGATATAAACATAATCTGCATCATCTCTAATATCGTCTCTATTTATCTTAGGAATGTATGTATAGTTCTCATCCTTAGAACTTGCAATTACCTTGATATCACCGAATTTCTCAGCCTCCTCAGCAGCCTTCTTTGCCCAGTTTCCGGTTACTATGTAGTCAGCCTTCCTGGAGTTTCTCAAAAGGTTAATAGGCACCATTGAAAACTGTAGTGTTCCGCCGCCCTGAAGGAATAGGACCTTATAATTGTCGGGTATGTTCATAAGCTTTCTGAGATTTGCCTCAGCATCATCTATGATTTGCTGAAAATCCTTCGATCTGTGGCTCATCTCCATAACAGACTGTCCACAGCCCTTATAATTAGTCAAATTGGCTGCAGCATCCTCCATCACCTCAAGCGGCAATACGGATGGTCCCGCCGAGAAGTTAAAAACCCTTTTTCCCATGTTTATTTCTCCTTTAGCTTATATTATATAAATCGAGTTTTGATTCTAGTTATAAATCCTCCTTATTTTATCACTATATTGAAAGCTACGCAATGCGGTGCTATAATAATTTGAGTGACTTTAGTGCTATATTTCAGTGAAGCTTACAACAAAGCTTAAGGATTAAATATAAATGCTTAGGAGGCTATAAATGTATAAGATTTCAACGCTTAACAAAATTTCCCCGGCGGGGCTTGCTCGCTTTACAGACGCCTATGAGATAGCAGACGGTACAAACGGGATAGACGGTTCTGCCGGAGTTCTCGTACGCAGTCAGGCTATGCACGATATGAAGTTTGACGAGTCACTTCTATCCATCGCAAGAGCCGGTGCCGGTGTAAATAATATTCCTTTAGAATCATGTGCTGACCGGGGAATCGTAGTTTTCAATACCCCGGGTGCAAATGCTAATGCGGTTAAAGAGCTGGTTGTCGGAGCGCTGGTTCTGGCAGCAAGAAATTTGGATAAGGCCATCGCTTGGACAAACGCTTTTGCCGGAAATGAGAGCGATAACATCGGCAAGGAGGTCGAGAAGGGTAAAAGTAAGTTCGCAGGAAGCGAGCTTAAAGGAAAAACCATATCCGTCTTCGGTCTTGGTGCAATCGGAATTTTGGTATGCAATGCCGCAGTAGACCTAGGCATGAATGTAATAGGCTACGACCCTTACATTGGAGTACCCTCAGCACTTCGCCTTGACGCATCGGTTAAGATTGAGGCGAAACCTGAGGTAGCTTTGGCAAAGTCTGACTATGTCAGCCTTCACCTTCCATCGCTCCCAAGCACAAATGGAATGTTCAATGCTGAGCTTCTTTCAAACATTAAGCCGGGTGCTATTTTTCTTAACTTTTCAAGAGACAAGCTAATTGACGAATCCGCTATGATAGACGCCTTGGAATCAGGAAAGGTTTCTAAGTATATCACGGACTTTGCCACAAACGGCATTATCGGAAGAGAGGACGTTGTTTGCATGCCTCACCTCGGTGCATCCACAGAGGAAGCTGAAGACAACTGCGCTATGATGGCTGCAGAGGAAATCATGGATTACCTTGAGAATGGAAACATTAAGAACTCTGTTAACTTCCCGACTGTCAACCTTGGTCCCATCGGAAATCAGACCAGAGTTGCTATAATAACGAAAAACGAACCATACCCGGTAAAGCTTGCCGCTGCAATGTTCGCAGACAAAAATATCACTGCTATAGCAGGTGCTACACGTGGTGAATACGGATATGCACTGCTTGCAACGGATGACAATATTGCTGAGATTCCAAAGGTTCCTGAAGTTCTGCGCGTGCGCGTCTTGACGACAGACTGATAGAGTCCACTTTGACTATAACGATAAAACCGCTATACGCTGCTTAGAGCACGCATAGCGGTTTTTTAACATTTACTGATCCTTCATATCAGCCCAAACCTTGTTCAGGATGATTCCAAGAACAAACACCCAGGATATAAAGTATAACCAGAACATCAAAATTGACAAGCTTGCCATGGACCCATAAAGAATATTATTGGTCACTGCTCTAGTTGTATATCTCGAGTAGAATATCGTAACAACGAGCATTCCGACTGCACAGAATATAGTGCCCGGAACCACGCTCCTCGCCTTTAGTTTACACTTTGGTAACATATAGTAATTCAGAAATATTATAAAGAAGTACAGAGCCCCTGCAATAGGCCAACGAAGGAATGTCCAAATCCAGTCGACCTTGCTATTTATCTGCAGGCGAGTTGCTAGAAATTCCAGAACAAGTTCTCCGTATCCGAGAACGATTACAATGAATACCATAGCGATTACCGTGACTACAACAGCCATCATTGAACGCAATCTGTCAAGCCAAAAATTGCCGAATTCCTGTCCGTCCGAATAACTGTAATTCAGTACTCTAAGCAGTATGAACTGTATTCTCGATGCCGCCCAGATTGCCATCAAAATCAGAAAGAAATTGGTCGTCGTCTGCGGATGAAACTCAAATATTTTGTTTAAAAATGACATCGCCTCACTCGAAAAGTTCTTCTCAAACCAATTTTGCATCAGATCTATCGAGAGGTTGAAAACACCTAGAAGTTGTGTCAGCAGAACTATGCTTGGAAAAATTGACAATATAAAATAGAAGGCAATCTGCTCAGGGATTCCCTGATAGTATGGATCCTGATACTCTTTGATGCCTAGATATATCATTCGAAAAAACTTTTTCTTGATTGTCATATGCTCACTATTTCTATATCCCGCCTCTTTCACTCAGCAATCTCTCCATTTCTTCAAGAGCCTTTGCTCTATGGCTGATTTTGTTCTTTGTCTCTTCATTCATTTGCCCAAATGTCCTCTGATATCCGTTTGGGATAAATAGAGGATCATAGCCAAAGCCAAACTCCCCTTCTTCTCTATCTATTATGTGACCCGAACACTCGCCCCTTGCAACCAATGTCTCCCCATCAGGGAAAACAACAGTTATAACGGAAACGAATTTAGCACGTCTATCGGTATATGTCACTCCATCGAGCATGCACAAAAGTTTTTCATTATTTTTCTTATCATTTGCATTGTCCCCTGCATATCTGGCCGAGTAAACGCCGGGCTCTCCGTTTAAATACTCCACTTCTAATCCTGAGTCGTCAGCTATAGTTATCTCATTGGAGTACTTCATTATCTCATAGGCCTTTTTATAGGAGTTTTCCTCAAAGGTTTCACCGTCTTCTTCTATCTCAAAATCGGGTATTCCCGCTTCATCCCTTGAAATAACTTTCATACCGTACTTCTCAGTTATCGCAGTTATTTCCCTTATCTTATGCTCGTTTTTCGACGCAGCAATTATAGTTTTCATTCTTTCTCCATATCAAAAGTTATTTAAAAATGCTGACCATATCGCGACTGATGTCATCAAGCGAATAGGCTCCGCACATAGCCATCGTATCCTCAAGCTCGCTCTTAAGCTTTTCGGCAAACGCCTTTACAGCCTCACCTGCTCCGACATAGACCGAACTTACAAACGGTCTTGCCATAATTACGGCGTCTGCTCCAAGCGCAAGTGCTTTGAAAACATCAACACCCGTTCTTATACCTCCGTCGACAAAGATTTTCATAGAACCGTTGGTAGCCTTAACTATGTCCTCTAAGACCTCTGCAGTTGCCGGACACTGATCGAGAACTCTACCTCCATGATTGCTAACAACTATTGCACTAGCTCCGGCTTCCTTTGCCTTTAGCGCCGCTTTAGGTGTCATTATCCCCTTAACTATGAAAGGTACGTCAAGAAGCTTAACAATCTCTCTAAGTTGCTCGACTGACTTGCTGCCTGCCGGAGGTGTAAAATTCTTCAAAAATGGAAGTCCTGCAGCATCTATATCCATCGCTACCGCAAAGGCATTAGCCTCCTTGGTAAGTTCGATTTTTTTCTTAATCATCTCGATGTTCCAAGGTTTAATCGTTGGAATTCCACGCCCATCGGCTTCCTTCACGGCCTCGCAGCCTGAAACCATCTGATCGTCATCCATTCCATCACCCGTAAAAGCGGCAATTCCTGCCTCATTACATGCTTTAATCAAAACCTTGTTGAAGCTTCTGTCATCGTATTCATCGCTATAGTGCATTTTTACGGCACCAATAGGTCCTGCAAATATCGGAGCGGAAAACTCTTTACCGAAAAGCTTGAAATCAGTACTTATCGTCTTTTTTTCAACGAGCGTATCCATATTTACGCGTACATCACGCCACTTTTCAAAATTTCTAATTGCGACATCTCCGGTTCCCTTTGCTCCCGGACCAGGAATAGTATTCTTACATGCCTTTCCATCACAAACCTTACATAGCTTACATAAATTTCCCATGTATTTCTTCCTCCGATTCAAATTTAACAAACTTAGCCAGTTATGTCAAATTATGCACTGCAGCTATTCTTCAAATTCACCGTACTCGTCTTGCCATCATCTTAATTACAACTCCTAAGTAAAAACATGCTGTATCAAAACTTCTTCTTATAAATATTTTATGCTATAATACATATCATTACAATAAGAATATGAGGAGAACCATGTTAACCATCTTAATAAAAATTCTGGTCATCTTTGCAATGATTTTCGTCGGCTTATTTGCAAATAAGCGCGGCATTCTGCCCTCCGAATCAAATAAATACCTAGTGGACCTTTTGATTCTTATTACATCCCCTGCAATGATTCTTCATGCTATGGCAACAGGAAAGTTGAACCGCGAACTATTTAGCGATACGATTACAGTGCTTATAGGAGCTACTGTTTTCTTTATTGTCATGCCTTTAATCGCATATTTTTTGAGCAAATTGCTAAAGAATACTCCTTCTGCAGACATTGGCGTTCTCATGGTAGTCATGACTGCAGTAAACACGGGGTTCATGGGCTTTCCTATAACAAAAGCGATTTTCGGAGATTACATATTCTTCCTTATCGTAATTGCAAATATTCCTCTGAATATCTACCTATATTTAATTGCAATATTCCAGATGAACATCGGACGTGACAGTAATTATGATCTTAAGCAGACAATCAAGTCAGCTCTTAACCCTTGTATAGTTGCTGCACTGATAGGTGTTGTTATACTGTTCTCAGGGATACACTTGCCAAATCCGGTCATTGATTTTCTATCTTTGATTGGCGATGCAACAATCCCGCTTTCGATGATTATTGTCGGAATACAACTTGCCGGAAGCAATGTTATGTCTATACTAAAGAACAAAGATCTTATCAAAGCTTCTTTGATAAACCTTATCCTTGTTCCGCTTATAACCTTCCTTGCAGTAAACTGGCTGCCAATCTCATCGGGAGCAAAGCTTACTCTCGTATTTTCATCATGTTTTCCTTGTGCAGTTGCCTCAGTCGGAGTTGCCGCAAAAGAAGGACACAATGCAGATCTCGTTGCAGAAGGAGTAGCGTTAACAACAACATTTTCACTGATAACCTTGCCTATTGCAGCAACGCTTTTGAGTAAAATATATGGAATTTAGCACAAATAAAAAAACGCACTATATACATGCGTTTTTTTATTGTGTGAATTGTAAAGCCAAAAGGAAAAATTATTTTCTACCGTTTGACGCATATAAAATATGCTATTGCGTTAACTCTTTTAGTAATTCTGCTAAAGCCGTAGCACTGCTACTGTGACAGTGTGCTACAGGAATACCCTCTTTTTTTGCTGCTGTTTTTGCAGCGTTAACCATCTTATGTGATACAGTTCCTGTAAAGCAAATGAGCATGTCCGGAGAACCGATTTTCTTCTTAATAGCGCCCTTCTCTTTTGTATAAACCTTAGCGCTACATCCGTACTCTCCGCAAATTTGCTCGTATCTATGGCTCATACATTCATTACCTCCAATTATTACGACACTCACCTCACGCCCTCCAATCGAGAATTAAAGTGATATATAATTCGAGTTAAATGTGACCAAAGCTATAAATCAGAGGTAGCTCCACTCATATTAAGCTCTTATCAGTTAGTTATAACTAACTGTATGATTATATTAGCAAAGACTAACTTAACTGTCAATACTTTTTTTAAAAAAAGAACAGAACCTTAAACATGGTCCTGCCCTTAAACATCTAGTTTTTGTTCTTAGTCTTCTATGAGAATCTTTGCTAGAGGCTCGATATCCTCACATTTATAGTCTTCTATTCTTCCCTCGTCGCATACCTTTGCAAGCTCAGGGTCAATGCGAAGCTTTGCGATATTCTTAATACCATGCTTTGCTGCAATCTCATCGATATGGCTGTCTCCAAAAATCTTATGCTCTCCTCCGCAGTCAGGACATTTGAAGTATGACATATTTTCAACTAATCCAAGAATTGGAATGCTCATCATATCAGCCATCTTAGTTGCCTTTTCTACTATCATTCCAACCAGTTGCTGAGGTGATGCTACGACTACGATACCGTCAATCGGTAACGACTGGTATACTGTAAGTGCAACATCTCCTGTTCCGGGAGGCATGTCGACAAACATCACATCTACATCTCCCCAAATTACATCGCTCCAGAACTGAGTGATAACTCCGCCTAGAACCGGCCCTCTCCAAACAACAGGATCTGTCTTGTTCTCTAGTAGCAGGTTGACCGACATAACCTTGATGCCTTCCTTGGTTATTACAGGGAACAGAGTCTTTCCGTCTCCCTCAGCGCGCTGCTCCAGCCCAAATGTATTAGGAATTGAGGGTCCGGTAATATCTCCGTCAAGGATTGCAACGCTCTTTCCTGCGCGTGCCGCTGCAACAGCAAGCATCGATGTAACCGATGACTTACCTACGCCACCCTTACCGCTAACTACTCCTATGACCTTTCTAACGTCACTATTAACATTCATTTCAGCGATTGGAATTCCTGTATCTCTATTTCCGCAGTCCTTTCCACATGAACCGCAATCACTATTACAACTTGACATAAAATTCTCCTTTCTGTCTATATCTACTCTATATTATCAACTATATTCCTAGAAAATGCCTAAGCTTTTGAATAGGAAAATCCAAAAAAACATTGTTATGCTCGAAAACAGGGATGAAACTATAAGAGAATTACCGGCCAATACCCCATCACAGTTCATATTCTCAGCCATTGTGTACGACGCTATCGCAGACGGTGAGGCAAATATAGCAATCAAAGTTACAAAGTCTGCCCCCCTAAACCCTATCAAAGCTGCTGCAGTAAGTGCAAATGCCGGTACTGCTATGAGCCTTCCGACTACAGCAAAAAACAGATTGCGACCACATTCTTTTATCTGTGAAAACTCAAACGATATACCAAGGATTACCAGTGTGAGAGGTATTGCAACCGCCGCCATATCGGAAACCAGCTTTTCCAGAAATATCGGCAGCTTTATTCCCAGCACAACGCTTAAAATACCCAGTAACGCACCTTCGAGCATAGGATTCTTAGCAAGCTTGATCATCATATCCTTCAGATTCGCCTTGCCGCCACCATAATACTCCAATGTCAAAATTGCCACGATATTGTATATCGGTATGATTACCGCAATCATCAAAGCTGCCCCCGCAAGCTCTCCTGCACCGCTGATGCTCGAGACTATAGGAAGTCCCATAATGACAAAGTTGCTTCGATATATAGCCTGAATCAACGAGCCTCTGGTCGGGTTGGAGCTCTCTACCCTGAGAACAAAGATTGTAGTCAAAATGTAAACGGTCAGCACCGCTATTATACCATAAAGCATAAGTCTATAGTTGACCGCTTTGTCTATGCCGTTGCTATATATACTGTTGAACATCAAAGCCGAAAAGAACACCTTAAAAGCGATTTTATTAAACTTGCGATTTTCATCCTTTGTAATTAGACCTGATTTTCTGACCAGCATTCCAATGCCGACCAAAATAAACATAGGTACCACAGCTTCAAAGGCAATTACAAAACTGTTTAACATCCGTCCAACCTATTCTAATACTGCTGACTGACAAATTCGCAAGACCTGCACTCTTCCCTTTCGGGATTTTCGGGATCACAGTATAGTGGTTTCAGGCTCAAATTCTCATTGAGCTTATCACCCATCAAGGCTTTAAGTCCCGCTATCTGACAAAGTGTTCCGGCAAATGTAACCTGTTTACCGTCCCTAAGGTCTCGCATAGTTTGTCTGTATACCTTTGGCATATCTCTGTGATAAAACTCATTATTATACTCATAGAAGTCCTCCAGTTTAGGAAGTTCGACCGGCATGTAAAGCGGACAGTAAAGTACGCAGTTATTACACTTGCTACACGCTCCTTCGTTAATCAAAGGGAACTTCTTTTCGCCGTCATATTCCATTTTGATTGCAGAATCTTTGCATCCTACGATGCAAGCCGAACACCCGTTGCAATCTTTGATTCTATCCATTATCTGCATGATTTTAATTCCTAGATTTTCTCTTATATTATTTCATCTATACTGTTTTAATTTATACTGTTTTAACTCGTTTCAATCATATAGTTTCACATCAAAGTGAGATTATACAAATCGACCGTAAATCGATCTGATAGCCTCTGCATAGTCGGTTGCCGCTACAGCTATAAGAATGCTTATCTGCCCCTGGCCATGATCTATAAGCTTGACATCTATACGTCTTCCTGCAAGTGCTGAAAGAGTTTTGATGACGACTGTCGGTGAGCTGCCAAGCTCTCTACCGACAACGCCGATAACCGCTATATCCTTGGTTATATCGATTTTAATTCCACCTGCCATCTTGCGGATATTAGCCTCCATTTCGAAGAAGCTCAAATTCGTCTTCTCAAAGTTATCCTTAGGCACGAGAAGAATCAGCGAATCTATGCCCGCAATTATATTTGTAATATTAACAGAGTTCTCGGTAAAGAAGTCCAAAATGCTTTGGCGAAGCTTGGTATCGTCGTTAAGTCCGGTCTTCTCAAGCTTTATTACTACAAAGCCACGCTTTCCTGAAATACCCGCAATTTCCATGCTCTCTTTGTAGTACTTTTTATCCTTTACTACCAGGGTTCCTGTAGCATCAGGGTTCATCGTGTTCTTGATAATAATTGGAATTCCCAGTTTGACAACAGGTTCAACTACATCAGGGTGCATGACCGTAGCACCTAAATACGAAAGTTCCCTTAACTCCTTATATGTCATAACAGGAACTGTAACAGGGTTTCTAACAATGCCGGGATCAGCCATCAAAATACCCGAAACATCGGTCCAGTTCTCATATAGATCTGCATGAAGAGCCGCTGCAACAAGCGATGCCGAAATATCCGAACCGCCTCTGCTGAAGGTCTCGATGCTTCCATCCTCTGCAAGACTTCCATAAAAACCGGGGATAACCGCCCTAGGAAGCTTGGCGCATCTATCTGATATTGCCTTGATCGTTTCCTTGAGAAGAAGCTTGCCATCATTATCAAAGAAAACTATATCCTTTGCATCGACAAACTGCCATGGCTCACCGAGATATGCCGCCATCAGTATTCCGTTCATGTACTCGCCTCGACTTGTAATATAAGCCCTCCCTTGTCCATTCTCGAAGATGTCATGCTCTATTTTGGTGAACTCTGCATCTACGTCCACCCCCGTACGGAGTTCCGCCTCTATCTCGACAAATCTTTCTTTTATCTCTGACAGAAGATTCCTCGCATGATCTATATCCAGATTTATGCCTCCTCCAACGCAGGCACTATCTGCAAGTTCAACAAGAAGATCCGTCACCTTGTTATCCCGTGCATCGCGCTTACCCGGTGCAGAAACCACGACAAACTTGCGGTTTTTATCCGCCTCGATTATTTCTTTTGCGGCTCTGAACCTGTCTGCGCCCGCAAGCGAGGTTCCACCAAACTTTGATACTGTGAGATCTGATTTTTCTAAATTAATTGCCTTGCTCGCCTCCTGCTGAATGCTATTGATATCATAAGGAGTCGACTGATACACGAAGTAGTTTAGCCAGTTTGAGAACAAAAGATTTGCGCAGGAACGCCAAACCACCTGAGGCTCCTTACCTGGGTCATCATCAGGGTAGTAGTTGCAAGGTACATTAGGATTTTTCCCCTGCTTTACATCTCTCTCATATTCTTTCTTAAGCGTGTCAGCATCATACTCTGAGTGACCCATTATGAAAATCTGCTTGTCATCGTTAGACTTTATAGCAAAAATTCCTGCCTCATCCGATTCAGCTACAACTTTGATATCCTTACAGGCCTCGACAGCTTCTACATCGACATCTGTGTTTCTGGAATGAGGCACGTAGAAAATATCATCAAAGCCTCTAAAAAGCATTCCCGTCTTATATCTCAAATGGTGCTTGTAAACTCCCGAGAGTTTCTCTGCAAGCACATGTTTCTTAATTCCGTAGTGGTAGTAGAGACCGGCCTGTGCACCCCAGCAGATGTAAAAGGTGCTGTGAACATGCGACTTTGACCATTCCATAATCTCGCAAAGCTCATCCCAATACTCGACTTCCTCAAATTCCATAAGCTCAACAGGTGCACCTGTAACTATCATACCGTCGTAGTAATTCTGCTTAACCTGCTCAAAACTCTTATAGAAGGCGAGCATATGCTCCTCAGGTGTGTTCTGCGATTTATGGCTCGCGGTTTGGAGTAACTCAAGTTCAACCTGAAGGGGTGAGTTTCCCAAAAGTCTTGTAAGCTGCGTCTCTGTATCTATCTTTGTTGGCATCAGATTGAGAATCAAAATTTGCAAAGGTCTGATGTCCTGAGTTATAGCACGGCTATCTGTCATTACAAATACGTTCTCGTTTGTTAGCGTTTCGACAGCCGGTAGATTGTTCGGAACTCTGATTGGCATCCTATACTCCTCCTGATTCAAATTTATGTATACATTTTATTATACCCTAAAATCAATATCTCTGCACAAAAATTCCCATAACAAAATCAAAGGAAATTCAAGGTAAGTAGAGAAAATAATGTAAAATCACTTGCATTGAACGATTTAATCATATATAATACTCTGCGTATATGCGAATTAAATTAGTATTGCTAAAGATTAAAGAATAGTGGGGTAAAAATTATGGCAAATATCAAATCCGCAAAAAAAAGAATCAAAGTTATAGACAAGAAGACCGCAAGAAACAGACGTGTTAAGGACCATGTCAAGGAAGCTCTTCGTCAGTTCGATGAGGCAGTTGTATCAGGCGACATGAACGTAGCAGCAGAGAAGCTTACTTTAGCAGAAAAGAAGCTTATGCAAGCAGCATCAAAGGGTTCCATCAATAAGCACGCAGCTTCAAGAAAGGTTTCCCGTATAACGAAGAGATTCAACGCTGCAAAGTCAGCGAAATAAGTCTCACCCGTCCCCACCAGTGTATAAGTTAAATACACATGCAATGAGCAAATGCGATGGATGTGTCTCCCATCGCCACGTAAATAACGCTTAAGCGTATAATACAAAAAGACTTTAACCTCTGTGAGTTAAAGCCTTTTTTATTTTTTTTATTTCGAACTTATAGAGCCAATTTTGACATAACCTGTCTTGAAAAATACTATGAAAAATACTTTTCTATGAAGTTTTTCAGCGACTCATTCTTTCCTGTGTCATTATCCCTCAGCTTGAGTTCATCCTTATCCAAGGACTTAATAAAAGCCTTCTTATCATCGCCACTCATACCGCTTATCTCCCTACTTCCGTACTGATTGCCAAATATGAAATAATATCCCGTTTCCCTATTGTACATCGCAAAGAATAGATAGGTCTTGCCTGTCTCAATCTTTATATCACCGTCATGTCTCATTTCATAGAAGCTTCTTTTCTTATCAAAGTTCTCTTTGCCTGAAGCCTTCCTATTCTCTTCTTCATTTTTGACAGCTTCCTCTTTGACAGCTTCCTCCAGAGCATACTTCTCGTATTCCGCTACGGATATGACTCCCCCCGGTCTTGCATATTTGATGCTTTTGTTTTTAATCTCTCCCTTGATGCTCTTTATAACACTTATTTTACCGTATTCTTCGGGAACGGGCGAAAATTCTCCGCTTCCGACAGTCGTGCTACAGCCGTCTATACTATCCACCCTGCCTATAAATACATGTGTCGCATGCTTGCTGAGTTCCGTAACATTGCTGACATCAAAGGTATACTCCGGAATTACCTTAGTGTAGGTCAGATTCTTTTTGTCAATTTTCAGTTTGTCTATGTAGCTCTCGCTTGTTGTAATTGACTTATTCTTACTCTCCTCCGTCTTTTTTTCACTTTTGCCACATCCCGAAAGTACAATCAGAATACAGAGCATCAGTGCTGCCAAACCGTATATCTTCTTCATCTACCTCACCTTCCTTCTACACCGGACAGGATTAACATTGTATGCATTTTGTTTTTTATTATATACATAATTTTACCATATTTTTTGGTGGGGTAAATATTTTTAATAATTCTTTTAAAAAATCGACACAAATGTATACTCATTACTATATATGTTGTTTTAAGCTCATTAAATTCATTGCCAAGATAATACCTAACATGTTATCATTTAACTTGCGTAAACTATTTAAAATACTATGCACACAGCATAGCAAAATAAATGAAAGAGGTAAACGGCACAAAGTAGCGGTGCCAATTTGGTGTTATGACAAAAGAAAAAAAATTTAAAAAGAGAAAACTTTGGCAGAAAATCATAATATGCTTACTTTTAATAATCCTAATCATAGTGCTGGTTTTTTCTGCACTAATAGGATATCTCACTTTGACAGAGTTCAACCCTGACAAGGAAGTGCCTCTAAGGCTCACAGGAAAGAGCCAAACAAATTCCGTCAATAAATCAAGAGAAATGACAGCTGTTTCCTGGAATATCGGCTACGGCGCGCTCGGTTCAGATGCAGACTTCTTCATGGACGGCGGCAAGAGTGTAGACACGGCTGACAAGGATGGAGTAAACAAGAATTTGAAAGGGATATCATCTGAGCTGAATTCAATCAATCCGGATTTCATTCTACTTCAGGAAGTGGATACGGATGCGAAACGAAGTTCCTATATAAACGAGGCATCAAAGCTGCAAAGCGAGTTACTTAATCAGGATTATCAATCGAGCTTTGCCGAGAACTTCAAGGTCAAGTTTATTCCTTACCCTATACCTCCTATAGGAAAAGTTAACGCCGGAATCATGACCTTGAGCAAGAGCAAGATTTCGGAGGCGACCAGAGTTCAGCTGCCTTGCCCATTCAAGTGGCCTACGAGAGTTGCAAACCTCAAAAGATGCCTCAGTATCAACCGCTTACCTATAGAGGGTTCTGACAAGGAACTGGTCATCGTAAACCTGCATCTGGAGGCATATGACGACGGAGATGGCAAAAAAGCGCAGGCGGAGATGCTGCGAAAATACCTTCAGGCGGAGGCTGATAAGGGTAACTATGTTATAGCCGGCGGAGATTTCAATCAGACATTCTCAGGAACTGACACATCCATAATCAAACAATTTAACGGAACATGGAAGCCACCTGTTCTAGACACGGATAAGTTTGACAAGTCGTGGCAGTTTTTGATGGATACAAAGACAGCAAGTTGCAGAAGCCTTGACAAGCCGCTTACAAGTCTAAACACTAACAAGTTCCAATTCTACATAATCGACGGATTCATCGTTTCATCAAATATTGAGGTCACATCGCTTGAAACAAAGCAGATGGGCTTTAAGAACACCGACCATAATCCGGTCGTTCTAAAATTTAAACTCAAATAAATCAAGAGAAAAGGGCTTCCCAAGTCACATGACCTAGGTAGCCCCTTATTTTTCATGAAGTAAAAGATTTAGAATGCCTACACTCTTGCAATTTTAGCAGCAATCTCAGCTGCCGCCTTTTCGTCGCCCATCCAGCTTTCCTTGCCCTTTGAGCGCTCAAGATACCTTTCATCACCCTTGCCAAGCACCAAAACCATATCTCCTGCTTTTGCCATAGCTATGGCCTTTGATATAGCTTCATATCTATTGTCGATAAATTCGTAAGACTCCTTTGGTATTTCCAGAGCTATCTGATTTGCAATATCGCAAGCAGCTTCGTCTCTAGGATCTTCTTCCGTCAAAATGATATAGTCACAGTTCACACTCGCTATTCTTCCGAGAACGTGTCGTTTCTCTTTGTCTCGCTTTCCTGCAGAGCCAAATACTGCATAAAGCCTGCCATCAGGATTTTTTACACTGCGTGCAAACTCAAATATCTTATCAAAGCCATCAGGAGTGTGGGCATAATCAATAATCAAATCTATACCTAGCTCATTTTGCACGCGCTCCATACGTCCATCTACCTGCTTTACGTCTACACATGCTTCTATTAGCTTTTCCATATCAAAGCCCTGACAATGAAGTCCGGCAATAGCAGCAGTTAAGTTTGATATATTATATGCTGCTGTAATGTTTGTCCTTATGTGGTAGCTTTCGCCCTTAGGTTTTCCGCAGGCTTTTTCCGATAGAATCAGGTCGAATTCCGAACCGCTTGCACTCATGTATAAGTCCTTTATGCAGTAGTCGGCTTCAGCATTTACACCATAGCTTAGAACCTTACATTTACAAGCTTCTTTTAGCTTCTCAAAACTATCATCATCGAGGTTTAGTATCGCTGTAGCTTCCGGCTTAAGGCCTGTGAAAAGACTCTTTTTCGCCTCGAAATATGCTTCCATCGTCTTATGAAAATCGAGGTGATCCCATGAGAAATTCGTAAATATGGCCACATCAAAGTCAAGTCCTTCAGTTCTTCTAAGCGCAAGTCCGTGAGAGCTCACCTCCATTGAGACACTCTTCATGCCTGCTTTTTCCATCTTTGATAGATAGTCGTTTATCTCTATTGCATCCGGCGTTGTCAGGCTAGGCTTTTCGTCTACATCGCCGTACCTAACAGCGATGGTTCCCATGTACCCACAAGCTTTTCCCGAGGCCTTCTCGTGAAGATCTTTGATAATACAGGTCGTCGTACTCTTTCCGTTTGTTCCGGTTACGCCGTACATTGTCATCTTCGCGCCGGGATTTCCATAGAAAGCACTGCTGCATCTGCCTATTTCTCCAATTACGTCATCTCGATATATATAAGCGATGCCCTCGCGTTCTTCCTGCTTATCGCTGCAAACGATTGCAACCGCGCCCTTTTCAATGGCCATCGGAATATAGGCATGTCCATCAGCCTCAAGTCCCTTTACAGCAAAGAAAAGGGAGCCTTCGCTTGCCTTTCTCGAATCGATAACAAGGGAAGCAATATTCTGCTCCCCCTGCTCGCTACCCTTATATTCATTAAAAAGCTTTTCTAATTTCATCTTTCCCTACCTACTGTTCTCGTCATCCGCCAGTATAGGTGCATCGTATTCAAAAGCCGGCATAAGTTCAAGCTTGAACTTATTAGCCTTTCGTTTTCTATCTATCAAAGCCTTGATTTCGGTATTATAGCAAACTCCGGTGCGCAGATATTTGTCCAATACCTCGTAGCTAAAACCAAGATTCTGCTCATCTGTAAGCCCCGAAAGCCCGTCGATTGGAACCTTGTCCACCAAAACCTCAGGAAGCCCTAGCTCTCTTCCTACAGCCTTAACCTCCTGAACCGTGAGTCGGGAAAGCGGGCTGAAGTCACCTGCCGCATCTCCATAGCGAGTCGAATACCCTACCCAGTCCTCAGACAGATTGCAAGTGTTTGCAACTCTTCCGTTAAGAGATTGAGAAACCGCATAAGTCGCCGCCATTCTCAGTCTTGCAGGGAGGTTCGTCAAAGTCTGCTTGCTAAGCTCTACGGGGAGCTTTTGCTTAAGCTCATCGGTGAGCCCATCAAAGGAATCCTTGATATTTATAACTGAATATTCTATTTCAAGGTGGTTTACAAGAAGCATTGACATGTCAATATCAGCTTGAATGCCGTTTGGAAGCAAAACGCCAAACACCCTCTCCTTGCCAAGCGCCTCAACGCATAAAGCTGCAGTAACTGAGCTGTCCTTTCCTCCACTTATTGCAACGACAGCTTTGCAGTCCTTACCGTTGGCATCGAAGAAATCCTTTATCCAATCAACAATTTCATCCTTTGTTTTTCGTGCATCAAATTCGTACATTGTTTCCTCCGCTGTCACCTATCTTGGAATATCTCCACCCGACAGGTGATTGTCATAGACAGCTCTATCTCCACCTATGAACTTAGGTCTTGTGCGAGCACATACGAGGTGTGCCTCTCCAATCTGCTTCACAGATATGCGCACAGGAACGGCAACAGCTCTCAGATGCATTCCAATCAAAGTGTCACCTATGTCCATTCCGGCATCTGCTTTGATGTACTCCACTGCAACCGGGTCCTTAAAATTCTTATAGCATGTTACCGAAAAAGATCCCCCTGCATGAAGCTGAGGAACAACATTTACGATTTCCTCATTTCCTCGCAAAGCCTTCCTCTCCACGATGATAGCACGATTAAGATGCTCGCAGCATTGGGCAGCCAGGTAGATACCTCTTTCTTTAAGTACAGGGCAGATAGCCTCGTAAACCGCCTCTGCAGCATTGATGTCTGAACCTCTACCGATGCTTTCACCCTTTATTTCACTGGACGAACAGCCCACAACAAATATGTCGCCTTCCTTCAAATGCGTTTTCTCTAAAAACTCTTTGATAGCCTCCTCAGCTTGTTTCCTTATCTGTTCGTATTTCATCTCTATCTCCTACTCTACTGTAACACTCTTTGCCAGGTTCCTTGGCTTGTCTATGCTCTCGCCCTTTTCCTTAGCCACATAATACGCAAATATCTGTAGAGGTATTACGGAAAGAAGCGGTGAAACTTCATCATCACAGCTTGGAATGTAGACAACCTCTGAACTTGCATCCTTAATCTGCTCATTGCCGGCCTTGGCAATCGAAACGACATGTGCAAGACGAGCCTTAACTTCAATTATATTTGAATACATCTTCTCAAAGAGTCTATCCTGTGTCGCCATGGCAACAACAACTGTATCAGGTTCCATCAAAGCAATGGTCCCGTGCTTCAGCTCACCTGCAGCTATCGCAAATGAGTTGATATATGAAATTTCCTTGAGCTTGAGCGAGCCCTCGTAAGCAACTGCAGAGTCAAGTCCTCTTCCGATGAAGAATACCTGAGTCTTGTTGTAAAGCCTCTTTGCAAGCTTTTCGATGTATGGGGATTCCTCGAGTATTTCCTGAATCTTCTCCGGAATCTGCTGAAGTTCCCCAAGAATAAATTCGCGATACTCTTCTGTTAGCGTTCCACGTATATCGCCAAGGTAAAGTGCAATCAAATACATGCAAACGAGCTGAGTTGTGTATGCCTTTGTTGAAGCAACCGCAATCTCAGGACCTGCCCATGTGTAGAATACATCATCTGATTCTCTGGCAATCGAACTTCCTACTACGTTTACAACCGATAGAACCCTAGCACCTTTTTCCTTTGCCAATCGTAGTGACATCAAAGTATCCAGAGTTTCTCCCGACTGGCTTATTGCTATGAAAAGGGTATTTCCATCTATGAAAGGATCTCTATATCTGAATTCTGAAGCCACGTCGACCTCAACAGCGATTCCCGCCATCTTTTCAATCACATACTTACCCACAAGACCTGCGTGGTAAGCAGTTCCGCAAGCCACGATATATATTTTGTTGTACTTGTCGAGTTCTTCTTTTGTCAGATTGATTCCGTCAAGCTTAATCTTTCCATCCTCATCAATACGACGGTTTAGGGTCTCTGCAACAACCTTAGGTTGCTCATTAATCTCCTTTAGCATGAAGTGCTCGTATCCACCCTTCTCGGCATCCTCAACGCTCCATGTAATCTTCATAGCCTCGCGCTTAACTTCCTTGCCGTCCTTATCCTTGATAGTTATTGAATCAGGAGTGCAAACTACCATCTCGTCGTTTTCTATCAAAAATATATCGTTTGTATACTTCAGCAAAGCCGGAATATCTGAAGCAATGAAGTTGCTCTTCCTACCAATGCCTGCAATCAAAGGCGCTTCCTTACGGTAAGCGACTATCTTGTCAGGGGTATTTTCTGCGATAACACCTATGGCATATGTTCCGCGCATTTCCTTTGTTGCGTCATAAACGGCTTTCTCAAGGTCTCCACCGTTTGAATTGTATTTAACTCCGACGAGCTGAGCTATTACCTCGCTATCAGTCTCAGACTTGAACTTTATTCCATGTTCTTTAATGAGAGCTTCTTTGAGCTCTACATAGTTTTCTACGATTCCGTTATGAACAAGGGCAACTCTGCCGCTCTGATCCATATGAGGATGAGAGTTTACATCAGATGGTGCTCCGTGCGTCGCCCACCTTGTGTGTCCGATACCGCATGTTCCGCTAGGAACTCTGCCGGCTATCATGTTCTCAAGATTTTCAATCTCTCCCTTGCACTTGTTAAGCTCTATACCCTTATCGCTTAGAACAGCTATTCCTGATGAGTCATATCCTCTATATTCTAATTTTTTTAGACCTTCTATGATTTTGCCGGCGGCTTCATCATATCCTACATAGCCTACTATTCCGCACATAATATATTCCTTCCTTATCTCCTAGGCAATCTTTTGATTTGCCCGGTACGACTTTTATTAGTGAAACTTCCTGCTAATCAGTGCTGCAAGATCCTCAGCTAATTCATTTATCACTTCCGTATCCTTGCCCTCAATCATGACTCTAACGAGAGGTTCTGTACCTGAAGGTCTTATGAGAACGCGTCCTTCTTCACCAATCTGTGCCTCCACATCAGCGATTTTCTGCTTAACCTCTTCGTCGTTCATGAAGATTTTCTTATTATCGTTGTTTACTCTTGCATTTACCAAAACCTGTGGGAAAAGCTCGATTTCCTCCGATAATTCCGAAGCCTTCTTTCCACTGGCAACAAGAGCCTTGACAAACTGGAGCGACGAAAGTGTACCGTCTCCGGTCGTCGTGTAATTCTTAAAGATTATGTGTCCTGACTGCTCTCCACCGATTACACTTCCTGTGTTTAGCATGGACTCCAGAACATATCTATCTCCAACACCGGTAACCTCTATTTCAGCGCCTATAACTTCCTTGACATATTTGTGAAAGCCGAGATTGCTCATTACAGTTGTTGTGACTTTGTTAACTCCTAGCTCACCGGCATCTTTGAGCATCTTTGCGCAGATACAGATTGTCCTATCTCCGTCAATTACATTGCCCTTCTCGTCGACTACTATGAGTCTGTCAGCATCTCCGTCATAGGCAAGTCCGAGGTCGGCCTGACAGCTTATAACCTCGCGTTGAAGTTTCTCTGGGTGAGTTGAGCCTATCGCCTCGTTTATGTTTATTCCGTTAGGTTCATCTCCGATGACCGTAATGTCTGCACCAAGCTTTCTATAAACCTTAGGTGCTGTTTCAAAGGCGGCTCCGTTTGCACAGTCAAGCACCAGCTTCATTCCTTCCAAACTTATATCTATGGTCTCAAGGAGTGAATTGCAATAAAGCTCAATAGCTGACTCCTCAGCCTCCAGACATCTGCCGATTTGATCACCTGTAACGTGAGCATTAGCATCGATACCCCTCATGATTATGTCCTCGATTTTTTCTTCTATTGAATCGTCGAGTTTATAGCCTTGTCCGTTGAAAAACTTGATTCCGTTATATTCAAATGGATTATGCGATGCGGATATTACGATTCCTGCATCGGCACGATAATATCTCGTCAGGTAGGCAACCGCAGGAGTCGGGATTACTCCAACTTTGATTACATTTCCACCGACTGCGAGTATTCCGGCTGCCAAAGCATTTTCGAGCATATCTCCCGAAAGTCTTGTGTCCTTGCCTATAACAATTACGGGCCTTTTGTTACCTTGACTCAATACAGCTGCACCTGCCTTACCCAGGTTAAATGCAAGCTCCGGTGTCAGTTCGGAATTTGCCACACCTCTCACACCGTCTGTGCCGAATAATCTACCCATATCTCTTCCTTCCTAGCTATTCCTAAAGCCTATTACTTGCTGCTCACCTTTACGTTTACGAACTGCGGGTCAAGTCCCACCGAAAAGTTCTTCGTGTCGCCATTTACGCTGAGCTGAATCTGATTATCGCCTTTTTGCGCATTTGATACGTCTATTACAAGTTCAAAATCACTTGACTTGAGCTTGGCTACCGCATCCTCATCTCCCGTAACCGTAAGAGTTACAAAGCTTAAATCCTGAATTTCGTACTTGAGATTGCTTTGCTCTCCCGATATCTTAATCTCACTCTTGGCGATTTTTATCACTTTTTCGCCAAGCTGAGTTACTGTCACCTTAACCACAAGCTTACTGTTCTTCTCTGAAATTTTAACGCCCTCAGGAAGTGATGAAAATTCTAAATCTATATCCGTGTTCTTTGAGATATTCGAAATATCTACATCGTCTGCACTTACACTAGTTATCGACTTGAGCACGTCGGACCTTCCTGCTATTATTACTTTCTTTGGTACAGTCGTTTTTCGCGTTGCTCCATCAGACGAGTAATCACTTATTGCAACATTTAGTGCTACAGTCTTTGTCTTTGATAGTATAGTGCTTACTGTTGTTGATTTCTTAGAAAGAGTTACGTTCTCGACTTTGTTTCCATCTTTGCTAACCGGGATTAGCTTACACGTGTTTGTGCTCTCCTCGTCTTTAACTCTTGATGCATCAACCGTACCCCTTGCATAACTTACAAGTTCAACTATCGACTCTGCACCGGTAACCTCTACCTCTTTATTCTGTACCGATACAGTCGTCCCTTCTTCGTCGTCTTTGAAGGAACCATTATAAACGATTTTTACAGGTACTGATTTACTAACCAGTGACTCTACCGTAACTTTTATATTGTTAATACTCTTGTTGTTTATAGTTATTCCGTTAGGTACTCTTACTGATATATGCACCTCGTTTTCGCCCTTTGATGCCGATGCCAAATCGACGGTCGCTGAAATATCTCCTGGCTCCAAGTTCGCTATCGCTTTTCTTGATCCGCTAACCTCTATGTCCAGCATCTGTGATGTCATCGAGCTTACAGCAAGACCTCTATCCGAGAGAACCTCTGTATGAAGTGGCGTTATCGGTATGTTCTTGATTTTCTTAACCGATGAAGGATCAAGCTCACCGACCACATATATCCAAAGTGCTATGGCAATAGCAATCGCTATTGCGACATTTAGACGTTTATTTCTTGTCATTCTGCTTGCCTCCTACCACATTCTTGAGAAATGATATAGGTCTCTTCTCATCATTTTCGTTCGAAAGGTACAGATTGATAAGCAGCTTTTCAAGCCCCTTACTATCCAGGAATCTAGTGAGCCTGCCACCCTGAGCAACTGAAATTACACCGTTCTCCTCGCTAACTATTATGGTCACCGCATCGGAATTCTCAGTTATTCCTATACCTGCCCTATGTCTTGTACCAAGGTCCTTATTCAGATCCTTGTTATCTGTGAGAGGCAAAACACACCCCGCAGCATATATCCTATCTCCACGCACAATAGCCGCACCATCGTGAAGAGGTGCTCCCTTGTAGAAGATATTTCCTATCATTTGTGCCGATATTTCCGCATCTATAATCGTTCCCGTATCAGCGATATCTCCAAGCGAAACCTCGCGCTCAATAACAAGCAAAACGCCTGTCATATTTGCAGAGCACTCATCTGCGGCTTTGACAAATTCGTCTATCATTTTTTTGGATTTATCGCTATTTATCCGATTGAGTTTATTAGGCATAAATCTGCCGCGGCCCATGTACTCGAGTCCACGTCTGAGTTCAGGTTGAAACAAAATAATCAAGGCTACGACTCCGATTGTCATAGTTCCTCTGAGAATCCAGTTGAGAGTGTATAGGTGTAAGGCATCGGAAACTAGAAATGCTGCTACTAAAACAAAGAGACCCTTGACGAGCTGTTGCGCTCTGGTTTCTCTGATAAAATCGAGCACTTTATATACAATTAAAGCTACGATCAGGATATCGAGTACATCTTTAATTCCAAACCCTGTCGTGAGGTTATTAATAAAATCCTTCATGCCTTTGTCCCCTTTGATATTTTATATAATTTTACTAAAAAACTTGCTAAAATTCAATACTTTAGCCCAATAAAAAGACTATGCAACAATCGATTTTTTCGATTATGGCATAGTCTCCTAATAACTATTCACAGCAGAGCCATTCCAAATCAAACATCCGGATTCTGTCCGCAATTAATTTATTAAATTATCTATATAAAATCGCGAGGAATATCACTCCGATTTTATTACTTCGTATCAAGCAAGCCGTAGTTGCCATCTCTTCTCTTATAAACGACGTTTACCTTGTCGGTCTTGTCATTTATGAAAACGAAGAAGTCGTGATCAATCATCTCCATCTCGAGTGCGGCTTCTTTCTCATCCATTGGCACAAGATCTAAAACCTTGGTTTTAACAATGTGCTTATCTACGATGCTATCTTTCGCAAGATCAGGGATTGCTTCGAACTTGACAGATTTATTTTCATGATAGCGTTTTTGCAACTTGCCCTTCAGCCTTGACATCTGTGAAGCAAGCTTATCTGTAGCTTTATCGATGCCCTCGTAAATGTCATCGCAAACCTGCTCCGTTCTGAACCTTGCTCCTTTAGCATTTATATTAACCTCAATCTTGTCTTTGCCTCGTTCCTTTGAAATAACAATATTGACATCAATATCGTCGGAAAAATACTTGCCTAGTTTCTCAAACTTCTTATCAATAGTCTCCTCTAAATGCCTATAAGTGTTAAAGTTTTTTCCTGTAATTCTGATATTCATAAATGCCTCCTTTACTGCTTTGCTATAAGGATGTACAGTTATGCATCATAGCAAAGCTACGATTTTCTATATTATACCACCTTTTCCACAAAACTACCTTAGAAATTGTGAAAAGATTTTAATTTTTGTGTGAAAAAAGCAACAAAAAAACAGCATCTTATTTGCCTGACCTGGTCTTTGCCCCCACACTTGCCTTGACCGGAGTTTCTCCGAGGACTTACTTCTAAGCTATGCCATGATCACCGCAAGTTCTTCTCACGGTTTACGTGGATCCTTTCGCCCATAGCTGGCATGGATCTTCCTCCACAGACACAAACAAAATGCCGTATCTAATTTTTATCAAAATCTCAAGGCTTTGTCAACGAAAAGAGGGCAGCCCGGATGACCACCCCCTCTTCGTTGGACTTATTAAGATTACTTTTGCTTTGCTGCCATGATAAATTTATATAGAACTACCGCAATTGATAAAATAGCAATTGCACCTATAAACTTTATGTACATAGGAATATTATCCGATGTCTTTTCATCCTTGTTTTCGGCATCATGTTCGAGGACAGCCTTGCTCTCAGTATTCTTGTCAGACGCTTTCAATGCCGTTTTTGATTTGCTTTCATCTGCTTTCTTAACGATATCGGTATCGGCCTTCTTTTCAGGCGTCAATTTAGACTGTCTCGGCATCATCACCGTATTACCGGTCATATTGTTTCGAGCAGTTAAACTGCTATTTGTTCCGGTCTTTGAACTCTTCTTTGGAGTCTCTACAGCCTTATCCGTATTAGTTTTTTTCGCTTCGTCCGGCTTTGATGCCTCAGGCTTAGCGGGATTTGGCTTTTCAGGTTCGACCGGTTTTGATGGTTCTACCTCGCCCGGCTTCGGCTTTTCAGGTTCGGCCGGCTTTGATTCTTCCTTTGTACCTTGCTTAAAGCTTAACTCGAAGTTTTTCATCGCCTCCTCTAAATCGGCCTTTGCCTTGTCCACAGCCTCCTGTCTTACTTTCGTGTCTCCATCGACTGATTTCGCTGTATTTATCGCAGTGTCTAACGATTCTACAGCCGCAGATGTCGTCCACTTTTCCGATGGCACGATATCCTTACCGTCAACACTGATTTTGATGTTTTTCTTTGATGCCTCTGCTACCTTAATTGTTTTTTTGAGCTCTGATTTATCTACTACGATTTTCTCTTTAGTTTGGTATACATATTCAATCACATTGTCCTTACTTGTGATCGTTTTTCTAACGTCCTCTTGTGGTCTTATGTGACCTTTGATATAAGGGGCACTATCTTTGCTAAATACATATTCCTGACCTTCTCTAAAATAGTTTTGACCAATAATAGCATTCGCAATCTTCTCCTGCTTGAAAATCTCAGTAGCGGTATTTCCACTATTAGTTCCGTTTGACCCGCTGTAGTTATCAAGGAATGAATTGTCTCCTTTGCCTAGCGTAACCTTGCCATAATTCTCATATGTTGTTTGATAATTACAGCCGTAGACCACTTCGTCTTCACGTATTCTCTCACCAAACTGATTTACATATTTGATTGTCACGGGAACCGGATTAACAACTCCACCCGTGTTGAATGCAGTTGCAATTCCACTCTTGTCAAATACTTGAACGTATCTGAGCTGACCCTTATATGCCTTTCCTTTAAGCTTCTCACTGAAATTCTTGTAGAAAACTCCGTTTGCAGTCTTAGGAAGTTCCTTAAGTGTGCTTGGAAGTATAACCTTCTCTATCAAATTGCATCCGAAGGCACCTCTGCCAAGCTTTTCAATACCTTCAGGAAGTGTCAGCGCTTTTATATTATTCATGCTGAACGCATCGTCTCCGACTTCCTTGACGCTGCTTGGTAAAACAAGCCCCTCAAGGCTTGCGGACATAAAAGCTGAATCACCTATTTTCTCAAGCTTAGATTTATCTTCAAAGCTCAGCTTAGTAAGCGTTTTATGACCTTTGAAAGCCTCAGCTTCTATGCTCTTTACACTCGCCGGAAGATGAAGCTCAGTAATTGTATTTTTTACATTTGATCCCCAAAGTGCATATTTGAATGCATTCTTATCTATCTTTTCGACACTTACTCCGTCTATGCTCGCCGGAATTTCGAGAACTTGATTATTATCATATTTTTCTCCACCCTTGAATCCCTTTAATGTCTTCGTATCCTTATCAAAGTTCCATATCTCACTTTCATTTGAGTTCTCATTTTTCTTTGTTAAAAGAACCTTGTGTTCTCCACGCTCCTTGGGAGTGAAATCCTCAAAGAGGTCCTCATAGCCATCTGCCTTTGCACTTATGTAGTAGGTCTTATTTTTCTCCAAGTTGTAGTCGTACTTAGCATCCAAGTTATATACGATTTTCTTTCTCGCCTGATCCTCGTAAACGTTTACAGCCAGATTACTCGTGCCCTTCAAAATTTCCTGATTGCTCTCCTTATCAAAAACTTTGACAGAAACCCTTACAGGTGCATTTTCGTGTTTTGGCGCCTTTAATATGATTTTGATATTCCTCTCCGCTATCGGATCCACCTTTCCCTGCTGAACGTGGGTGTTAATAGAGTTCTTTCTGAACAATGCAAGCCTTGCATTTACAACAATATCTTGCGTCTTAGGTCTTCTCTTTATTTTAATAGTGTTTTGGCTTCCGTTAGGAGCAGTCTTTGCGTCAAGCGCACTACCCTCAAAGAAAACTGTAGCCCTATGCTTATCGAATCTGTTGAAGTTAAAGTTAAGGCTCACAAAATCCGCCTCATTACCAACCGACATCTTATAGCCTATAGTGTAGGTAAGGCCGTCATCGCTCTTCATTCTTCCGTATTCCTTTTCAGGGTTCCAGCTACCCCCATTCGTAATCAGATAGCTATTCCTTCCTGCCAGAAAATCATCAAGTGCCTTATTAGCCTCGGATATCTCTGCCTCGGAATACTGCTCGCCCGTAGCATAAGCGAAGCGGTTAGGCATGCTTGCAGTCAAAACGAGCATAAGCATTAGAAATACTACTGCAAATCTAGCTAAATTCCTTCTTCTTTCTGTAAACACCTTTTCCTCCTATTTTCCATCTACAAACGCATTAAAAAAGCAACCTTACGAGGTTGCAAAATAGTCGGCATCATATATAAATCCGCGCAAATCCTTTTCCATCGCTCGTAGAATAAGACTTAAACAAACAACACAGGTAATCTGACTCTGAGAATACAGGATTCTCATCACAGTGGCGGGACCGTTTGAGATTTTCACTCAATTCCCCTGAAATTGTTTTTAAAATTTCATCAAAATTATAACATTTATTCTTGGATGATTCAACAAAAAACGCTCCCCGGCTTGCCTGAGAGCGATATTTTATGTTTTATTATAACAGACTAACGGCTTGCAAAGGCAAGAAAGATAATCTCCTCTGCACCGCTACCTTCAAGTGCGCTAAGACATTCTCTCGCCGTGCTTCCGGTTGTGTAAAAGTCATCTATCACAGCGACTTTGGTACCCTTACTGAATCCATCAAAATCCGAAGAAAGTACGATGCTATCTTTAATATTCTCTGCACGTTGTTCCTCGCTGAGACCTCGCATAGGCCTCGTCTGCCTCGTTCGCACAAGGTAGTCAGCCACCTCACATGTAAGCTCCTTTGAGAGAAAATCAGCAATAAGCTTCGTCTGGTTGAAACCGCGTTGCTTCTCCTTGGCCTTAAACATGGGGACAGGCACGAGATAGTCTATCTCAAGACCGAGTGACAAAAGCTTATCTGCCATTATCTCAGCTATGACTCTGGCCACATGCTTCTTTCCCTTATACTTTAAATCAAAGATAAGGCTCCTCTCGTAGATTCCATAGCTCACGCACCTAATTAGACGCAGCCCTCCACGGCTGATGCCGCTTCCTGTGTCCCACCTGAAATGTTCCATGCAGTGGTCACATAGAGAATAAGTCCTGGTACCATCTATTATATTCCCACAACAGGCGCAGTATAGTCTCGGTGGAAACACCAACTCTGCCAGCTTATTAGCCGCATACCTGAGGCCGAGTCTTGCCTTCAAGTTTAACATATCTTCGTTTTCGGTTTTCCCCATCAAATCTCATTTCCCAAAGCTTCTGTATTTGAGCCTATTATACTCCTTCCTATAAGAGCCCTAAGCCTATGCTTAAGCCCTGAAAATCTAAGCTTTATACGGTTGTTGTCAACCATAGCCTCCATACGCCTTTGCATTCCACATAGTATAACAACTTTCTTGCCTCTAGTCACCGCAGTGTAAAGGAGGTTACGGGTCGCAAGCATAGGTGGAAACCACGATACAGGCATGACTACTATAGGGAATTCGCTACCTTGACTCTTATGAACCGTCATAGCATAGGCAAGCTCGACTTCATCAAGTTGTCCAAACTCATATTTTACAAATCGATCCTCATCAAAAATAACTGTCATCTGTCCGACATCGTTGTCGATATAGTGTATGTATCCAATATCTCCGTTAAAAACACCCTGCCCCTCACTGAAGTCACATCTCTTTTTCCAACCAATCCGGTAGTTGTTTCTGGTCTGCATGACCTTGTCACCTTCTCTAAAAAGCCTATCTCCTATTTTCTTCTCAGTTTTCAGAGAATCCGGTGGATTTAGTATCTTTTGAAGCTGCGCATTGAGACTTGCTGTGCCAAGCGTACCCTTGCGCACAGGAGTCAGAACCTGTATATCTTTAATAGGGTCTATTCCATCGTAATAAGCAGAAAGCCTCGTTGTAGCAAGTTCGCTAATCAGACTGACAATGCTCTGCTCGTCGCCTCGTTCCATAAAGAAGAAATCCTTTTCCTTCTCGTTTACATAAGGGTATTCTCCCGAGTTTATCCTGTGAGCATTGACTATTATTAGACTTTCTTCAGCCTGTCTAAATATGGAGCTGAGCTTTGTCGTAAACACAAACTCGCTCTCAATCAGGTCGCGAAGAACATCGCCCGCACCTACCGGAGGAAGCTGATCGCAGTCACCTATCAAAATAAGTCTAGTCCCGGTCTGAAGCGCATCTGTGAGAGCCTTCATCAAAAGAAGATCTATCATCGAAGATTCATCGACTATCAAAACATCGTATTCGAGCTTATCGTCATCGCACTTTCCGAAGACCATCTCACCTGTCTCATCTGAAAAATAGTACTCTAAAAGCCTATGAATAGTGGAAGCATAGTGCCCACTGGTTTCAGTTATACGCTTTGCTGCTCGACCTGTCGGTGCAGCAATTGCAGTCTTGAGACCGCTCGCCTCAGAAATCCTGATAATAGCATTTATGATTGTTGTCTTACCCGTACCCGGACCACCGGTTATTACAGAAATACCGTGATTTACAGAATTGATGACTGCACTCTTTTGCTGATCCGAAAGTTCAATACCGCTACTTACTTCGCTATCTCTGATAAGGTTTTCTATATCGGTCGAAAGCGGTTTAAGTCTTGCCTCACTGAGTCTAAGCAGATTTCTGCAAACCTTCTGCTCAGCGCTAAAAAAGCTATATAGATATATAACCTCCTGAGTATCAAGTCTGTCTATCTTGAGCGTGCCGTCAAAGGCCATCTCTATGAGGCTCTCTTCAATGAGTTCCTCAGATACATCGAGCAGTTCGCAAACCCGGTCGCAGAGTTCCACTTTAGGCATATATGTATTGCCTTCTCCCGCAAAAAAGGAAAGAGCGTATTTGATTCCGCTCTTAATTCTTATATCGCTATCACGGCTCACACCCATCTTCTCTGCAATCAAATCAGCCTTGCGAAAACCAAATCCCCTAACCTCATCGATAAGCCTGTATGGGTTCTCCTCGATGATGTCGACTGAATATACGCCGAACTGTTTAAACAGCTTTAATGCCTGAGCCGATGAAATTCCGTATTTTTGAAAGGCAAGAGAGATTTCAGCAAACTGTCTATGTGCAGAAAATGATTCCGTAATCTTCGCCAAAGTCTTTTCGCCGATTCCGTTCACCTCGATAAGCCTGTCCGGATTTTCCTCCATGACCGTAAGAGTATCTTCTCCAAATTTATCTATGATTGCAGCAGCAGTAGAAGGTCCAATTCCCTTGATTACTCCTGAAGACAAAAAATTAAATATAGCCCTTACGCCCTGAGGCAAGACCTCCTCAAACTCATCAAACGCAAACTGCTCACCATAAACCGGATGTGCCTTTTCGCTACCTATCAGTTTGAATCTGCTTCCCTTATTGCAGCTTGGCAAATTGCCAACCACCGTACAGTACTCATCCTCAAGCTCCAGAATGGCGACGGTATACCCGTTCTCTTCATTTCTAAAAATAATCTCGGCAATATTGCCTTCAATCATATGCATGCTATTAAATCACCGTTAGTATTCTAATTATATATTCTCACCCTATATTGTAAACTACTCTTCTTTATTAGTAAACAAAGGTCTATATACTCTTCTATTATCAAGCACTCTAATTCTTTCGCTAAAACCACCCGGGCCAACCCCGTCAAGTGCTTCTTCCATATCGAACATCCTCGCATCCATCACGTCCAGATAGTGAAGAATCTCCGCCTCAGGGAACATAGGTTTCTTAGGACTTCCGAACTCCGGTTCATAGTGATGGGTTAGAATCATATGTTCAAGTACAATTGCTTTTTCTTCATCTATTCCAAGTTCTTTGCAAAGCTCATCTATCATGGTAACTCCCTGAACTATATGTCCAAGTAGCTGCCCCTTCATAGAGTATCCCGAAGCTATTCCGTTTTCGCTTGCATCAATCTCATTGAGTTTCTCCATGTCGTGGATGATTACTCCTGTAACCACAAGATCCTCATTTAGAAAATTGTAAATCTTGCAAAGTGCTTTACCGGACATAATCATTCTTTTCATATGCCAGAGAAGACCTGCATACTCCGCATGGTGATTTCTCGATGCAGCAGGATAATACCAAAGTCTATCCTTGTTATCCTTAAGAAGTTTGCTCGTTATCCCTCTAAGGTCATCGTCCTTAATTTCATTAGCGCAGTCTGTTATGAACCTATACATTTCCTCCGGTTGCTCCGGTGCAGCCTTTATAAAATCGGATAGCTCAAGTACATCAGCCTCTGTGGACTTGCGTATTCTGAGAACTCTCAGCTGCTTCATTCCGTTCCACTCGGTAACCTGTGCCTTTACCTTGACAATGTTACCCTCCTTAATCGCAGAAAGTGCAGGTTGCTCTCCCTCAGAGACATCCCATTTCTTGGCGCTGACCTCACCGGTGTTATCGGCAAGATGCAAATCAAGATACTGCTTGTTGTTAGATCCGACCTTGATTCCTATCGACTTGACCATAAAAAAATCGATTATCTCCATATTGCTCTTCAGCTCATTAATATAGTATTCTTTCATATCATCTACAAATGCCCTTGGGCATCCTATACCTCCAAATCTATCTTATTTTAATTATATACACTTCCTCATACAAAGTAAATAATATAAGCGCCAGTTTGGCTATGCATTCGCTCCATACTTTGTGATATAATGTATTTAAATATTTATATTTTTCCAAAGTATTGAAGATATGCCTTTTGTATTTTGATATTTGCGAAAGGAGAAAACGTCATGAAGCAGGACTATACAAAGGCTCAGTCCGGACGCAGAAACATCTTGCTCGTTTCTGCACTTCTCTTTACCGCTTGGATGTGTCGCCTTCCGTTTCTCAGTATTTCCCCGTCACCGTATCTGAGCACTGCCCTAGGTCTTTTGCGTCCTTTTATTTATATCGGTCTGTGCGCAGGATGGAGTGCGTCTATTTCCGGTAAGATTATCAGCAGACAACTTCGATTTTATCTTAACGCCATGGCTGTTTGCTGCATAATTTGGCTGTTTCTTCGCACTGTAAAATTTGAACTTACAGTCAATGGAGATCTCCTGAATCTTATTCTCGTACACGGTTTCAATTTCTGCTTTATTCTGATTCCCACCTTCGGCTTTTTCGCATCTCTCTATACGAGAAAAAGCGATCGGTACCGCATTCCTACACTTCTACTTATTTTTGTATCCGGCATTTCCGTGACTGCAATTATCTTTGTATCTACAAATCCGCTCCACAAAATGTTTTGGGAAAGCATCGGAGAACCCTATACGCGCGGCCACGGATATAAGTTTGTCATGATGTGGATTATATTCCTCACCGTAATGACACTTCTCATCATCACCACACGTGCCAAGGTTCCGGGTAGAAAAAGACCGGCACTGCTGCCGCTTCTCGTGCTTCTTGTCATCGCCGCCTATTTTGGTATGCACTTTTTCTTCCCGAATGCTTGGAAGTTTTTGTTCGGCGATTACACGAGTTTTACCTGTATCGCTGCTATAGGACTGATACAAGCTTGTATTACGGCCGGCATGATTCCCGTCAACACAGGCTATGCAAAGGTGTTTGAGGCTTCGAACAAGGACATGCTCATCACAGACGACGACTGGTCTGTCTGCTACGCCTCGGCCGGTGCCAGAATCCCGAATTTGGAAGCACTTAAAAACACCGAAGCCGGCACATTTACAATAGATCAAAACACAATACTCAAGGGGTGCCGTCTCCATCCCGGTCATTTCGTTTGGAGTGAGGACATTTCCGCACTCACCAAAAGTTTGGAAGAGCTTGTACGAAACAAAAATGAGCTTTCCGCCCGCAATGAGCTTGATAAGGAAAACAGCAAAACAGAGCTTGCCATTTCTAAAGCACAGGAGAAGAACCGCCTATATGATCTTTCGCAGGCAGCAACTGCAAAGCAGAACAAACTGCTACATGAAACACTAGCCCGGTATGGCGAAGAAACTGATGCGACAACCAGGCGTTATCTCCTTGCCAAAGCCGCCGTGCTCGGTTCATATATAAAGAGAAAGGGCAACATGATATTTGCCGGTGATAAAGACGGAAGTGTTAAAGCATCGGAGCTGAGATTATCTTTTTCAGAATCACTTAATAATCTTGAACTTATGCGAACGGAGTGTTATATTGACTTTTCATTGGGTGAAAAAGAATCTCTTTCCCTAAACACCGCTTTCCTCTTCTATGACAGCTTTGAAGCAGCACTTGAAGCTCTATTGCCCGATATACGTTTTGCTTTTATACAAATCAAAGAATCGAGCGGTATTATGCACGCCGTTTACAGATTTGCTTCAGCAAATGTACTGAAGTCATCTGAGCTCCCGAATGAAGCACAGCTGGAACATGATGGCGATTCATGGATTGTGACTCTTTCTCTGCCGAAAGGTGGTGATGTAAAATGACGATGTTATACGAATGCAGCTATCGTTCCCGCGTATCTTATCTGGTTTTTTTGCTTCTAACCATCCTGATACTTGTCCTTCTGTTGATGCGTCTCATAAGAAAGAAGCGCCGGTTTAAGCAGGCTGTCGCCGGAGCTATGGCTCTGCTCTTCTGCTTCGCTTTATATGTTGTTTTACAGAATGATCATATCATGCAACTGAATACAGTAAGCCGGGAAGAACATAGGATAACGTTACCTATCATTCCTCTTTTGATTATAACTGCAATTATCTTTGTCGGCAGTGCTTATGCCCTACTGCAGGACTGTATGCTGGAAAGAAAAACCATAACGGAAAATAGTATTAAGGAGGCTTTGGATGAGATGCCGATGGGTCTTGTCTGCTTCCGACATAATGGACAATCCATGCTTTGTAACCGGCTTATGTTTGAAATTTCCATCCTCATGTTCAGTAAAGTTTTTCTGACCTATGATGATTTTCAAAGGATGCTTACGCAGCGATCAGATTTGAAGGAAAGAGACGATGTGTACCGCCTCTCGAACGCCTCCGCCTGGCGTTTTTCCGAAGAAGAACTTGTCACAGCGGACGGAGAGCATTTTACAGCAATATACTTCTCTGAGGTCACAGAACTGATAGATCGTGAGAAGAAACTGGAAGTGCAGAATAAAGAATTAAGAAAATTATCGGTTGAAATCCGAAAGTTACGAGAAAATGTCTATCAACTCGCCAAGGAAGAAGAAATGCTTGCAATCAAAACCAAATGGCATGATGTGATGGGTGAAGGTCTAACGGCAATCCGAAGAACCTTACTCTCACCCTATCCACAGCAAGACATAAACATAATACTTAAAAGATGGATTAAGACCGTGGCTGCGATCCGTAGAGATAACGAGGATCCTGACCAAGGGCGCGACGCGACCGGCGACCTCTTTCGAGATGCTGCCGCTTTAAACATAGAGCTCATCCTTAGCGGGGAAATGCCCGAGACAATGAAAACAAAGCAGGTATTTTTTCTGGCGATTCGAAACTGTCTTCTAAATGCAGCACAGCACGCAAAAGCGACAAAATTGTATGCTGATACTAAGAAAACGAAACATAATGAGATTCTCTACATTCATAACAACGGCATTGCACCAAAGAGCGAAATTGTTCCACGTGGCGGTCTTATCAACGTAATAAACTATGCAGAACGCATCGGTGGCAAAGTAGAGATACGATCATTACCCCGTTTTGAACTTATAATTACAATGCCCGGAAAGGAGGATGATATAAAATGACAAAGGTACTTATAGTTGAGGATCAGCGAATCCACCGTGAATATATGGAAACTCTGCTTTCACAAGAGGGACACTATGAACTTCTTCCTTCAGTTACGGCAGCGGATGTTGCCGTTCAACTTTGCAAGACAAATCCCGTGCAACTGGTTTTGATGGATATTGCGGTAAATGGCATGATGGATGGAATTGAGGCTACTGCAAAACTCAAGGATATGAGTCCAAATATCAAAATCATTATCGTTACCTCCATGCTGGATACGGAATGCCTTGTTAATGCAAAGGAGGCAGGTGCCGATAGTATATGGTACAAGGATGCCTCAGAGGAAGCCCTGATGGATGTTATCGATCGCACCATGCAAGGAGAGCATATCTTTCCGGATAACTCGCCCGCGGTACATATCGGCTTTGCCCGAAGTGATAAATTCACCAAGACGGAATGCGATATTTTGCGAGAGATTGTAAACGGACTAAGCAGCAGACAGATCTCCGAAAAGCTCGACATCTCGGGAAGAACGGTGGATTGGCACATCAAAAACCTGTTGGAAAAGACAGGGCTTCCAAATAGGACTGCACTGGCTATTAGGGCAGCAAAGGGAAACCTCTTTGTAATCAAAGACAAACCCGAACAGGACGAGAAGGACATGAAATAAAAACTAACATATGTAAAAGTGCGATGACTATTTTTCGTCATCGCACTTTTCATATACTTAATAAAGCTGTTATAGTTTCTCTACCTTATATCCTATTCCCCAAACGACCTTGAGGTACTTAGGATTCTTAGGGTTGATCTCTATCTTCTCACGAATCCTTCGGATGTGTACAGCCACGGTATTTTCCGGATTATAGGCTGATTCATTCCAAACGCTCTCGTAGATTTGCTCAATCGAAAAAACCTTACCTGCGTTCTGAGTCAGCAGTTTTAGAATTCCGAATTCAGTTGGAGTTACAGGAATCAGTTCCCCGTCAACAGTGATTTTCTTCTCATTGTCATCAACTTCAAGACCTCCGCTGGTATAGATACCTTCCTTGCCCTCGGCATCCATGCTACCAAGCCTTGTAAACCTTCTCAGGTGTGACTTGACTCTAGCTATTAACTCAAGCGGATTGAACGGCTTTGTAATGTAGTCGTCCGCACCAACATTTAGGCCGATTATCTTGTCATAGTCCTCACTCTTAGCTGAAAGCATGATGATAGGGATATTGTTTTCCTCACGAATCTTCATCGTTGCCTGGATTCCATCGAGATTTGGCATCATTACATCCATCAAAATCAGATGAATCCGGTTCTTCTTGACGATATTCAGGGCTTCCATTCCATCGTATGCTTTAAATACGTTGTAGCCTTCGTTACGTAGATATATCTCTAAAGCACCCGCTATTTCCTTGTCGTCATCGCATACAAGAATATTTACCATCACTACCTCCAATTCTATAAAATACATACCCTACTATACCATAAATCAGCTATTAAGTAAATTATTCCTTGCGCTTAAAGGTCTTAGGCGCAAGCCTTTTCATCATAGAAAATGACACAAGCATATATATGAGCACCACAGCACAAATTAGTAAGTATAGCCACATAGGAACACTTTTTATCTGCATCATTACAAGGCTGAACGCGTAGATAAAGGTATTAGATATCGAATATATCGGGCTTTTTATCTTTGATTGATCAGTATATGGCTGAAGCATGTAGTACATAGTCAGATAGTGCACTGAATAAAACAGTGTCAATATCACAAGCATTACCACAAGCAGCAAAATCGATTTTATTCTCACCGAGGACAACATTCCTCCAATTACAATCCCGAAAATAAGAGGAAGTGTAATTAAACCATTCATCAAAAAGCTTGATTTCAGCCTGATAAAATAGCTGCTTAAAATCGCCCCCGGTCTTCTGTACCACTTGTAACAAAGCATATACTTATCTATGTTATTAAAAAGTGCCTTTGTATAATTCTCCTTAAAAGCTATAACATAAATAATAAATATCCATATACCAATTGGTCCTATAAGATCAGCCATTAGATTCTTCCCTGTAAGCTTACTAAAGATTCCTAAAGCTAACGGAAGTACAAAAGCTATAATTGCAAACCTGACAGCTCTCTTAAAAAATAGTTTTCTATGCCTTTGCATGAACATCGCATCCAGATATGCATAGCCACTCTTCTTAGAAGCACTTTTTCTCTCATGCATATCGAGTTCATCTTCTTTGAGTACCATGGCCTTGGCGTTTGCTCCCACTTTGATTTCTGCAACCGTTTCAAGTTCCTTAAACTCTCGTCTTACAAGCTCCGTATAGTCATCAAATCGCTTTATAAGCAAAAGTCCGATTACCGCAATCAAAAGGTATACCGGAATAGCTACAGGGCTTACAATATATGGGATGTAGATTTGCTCAATTCTTCTTATGCCTGTGAAGAAAATCTGCAAATATGCCCCTGCAAAGCAAAGAATTGTCACCGTCATGTATTTCACCACTTGCGCTGCAGTCTTGTCATTAATCCACATATTAAAAGGTAGAAGTTCCAAGCCATCGATAAAGATTCTCATTGAAATCATGCCAATCAAAAGAATTGGCACATTAACAAGCCCTAGTCCAATTAGTTTCGCGCCTATTAGCATAGGAACAAACATAGTCAACACCTTTGATATATATCCTACTATGGTCTGGGAAATGTAATAACTTTTTGGGTTTAATTTCAAGTATCTGAGAAGCATCATAGTTCTATCATTGGCATTAGGCTTAAGCTCGTGCATGAATACTCCACCGGCTAAATAATTCATGAAGAAGAATATCGTCAGACAGCAAAGCAAAACATCTTTGTCGCTGATATTGATATTATTGCTTTTTGCAGAGAGCAATGGTACATAGAAGAATATTCCCAGGTATATAACTGTACCAAACACCGACTTAAAAAAATTTAGTATTACTGCAAATACTTTTATAGCATCCTTTGTCCCGTATGCCGCATAGAGTGTCTCGCTTATTATGTTTTTAATCAGCGGAATCCTTCTCAGAAAATAGATTAAATTATTACACAAAACCGCCGAATTTACACTCATGATAGTTTTATAGGTTTGTTTCAATCCCATATTAAACCTCGCTACCATCTTGAGACCCGTCATCTATAAGACTCGAAATTATAGCTTGTTCGTAGTCTACAGAGTTCTTATCAAGCGATGTCAACTCTTTAAGTTTACCGTCCTTAAGAAGCACAATCTCATCGCACATGTCCTTCGCAAGCTGCATGATGTGAGTCGAAAGAATTATTATATGATCAGACTTGAAACTTAGTAAAATGTTCTTGATTTCCTCCGCAACAACAACATCAAGCGAGGTCAAAGGCTCGTCGAGAAGCATAATTTTCGGCTTTGATATGAGAAGAGTCATAATGTGAAGCTTGCTCTTCATTCCTGACGAATAACCCTTTATTATCCTGTTTGCATCCTTTGTGTCAAAACTTAAGCATGCAAAAAGCTCAGGAATATTAATATCATTTCCCTTAGCATGCACATCGCAATAGAACTTGATAAATTCATAGCCTGTAAGAAATTCGGGAAGCATAGGTTGCGCATAAATCAGCTCTACATCATCGCTCTTAAGTATACGTTGCTTATCGCAATCTTCTATCAAAGCTTGCCCCCTCACATCCTTATATTCTCCATATATCGAATTGAAGAGCGTCGTCTTTCCGGCACCGTTTCTTCCGAGAAGTCCATAAATTTTTCCTTGCTCAAACTCGCAACTACAGCCCCTCAAAACAATCTTTTCTCCAAAATTCTTTTCTATATTATTTAAAATTAGTTTCATTTTATATTCCCTTTGAATAATACTACCTAAAAGATTATATCTATATTCATATATTAGCATATAGACCTACCTTGAACAATTTATGTTTGTCCAATATAAATTGTTTTAATATCTTAGTTCAAAATTTCTAATATATTTTGTATAATTATTTGTGTAAATTACTGAAATATTCTCCTGTTTGACACATTTTAGTGATAGAATATGCAATATAGTAAAATTCGGAGGTGAGTATGGTTTTTTCAAAATACGCGATGTTTCTTAAAGTAATCGAATTAGGTAGTATGTCCAAGGCGGCGGCTGAGTGCAACTACTCCCAGTCTGCAGTAAGTCAGATTATCAGTTCTTTGGAAAAGGAACTACAACTCACCTTGCTAAACCGCAGTCAGACAGGCATCTGGCTAACCTCCGACGGTAAATACATGCTTCCATATATTGAGGCGCTTAGCAATGCAGAGCAGAATATATACACGCAGGCATCCAAGCTCAAAGGTATAGAATCCGGTCGCATAGTCCTCGGTACATTTTCCAGTGTTTCCTGCCACATACTCATGCCTATAATTAAAGCTTTTAAGGATACATATCCTAACATAAATATAGAAATCCGCGAAGGGGACAACATGGCAATTGAATCCTGGCTTGCGAAGGGGACTATCGACTTCGGTTTCATTGACTCCCCTACACTTCCGGGCTTTGAGTCAATTCATGTCTGCCGAGACCCTTTTGTTGCCGTCATGAGCGAAGAAGGGGTCTATGCAAATAGAAAGGATATTCCGGTCGAAATATTCGAGGAAACTCCTATGATAATAGTGGATGAAGGTACCCCAAAGGAGGCAGCCGGCATTCTAAGGCAAATAAACATTAGCCCTAATATCGTACACTCGAGCAAGGATAATTCCCTAATACTTTCTATGATTGAGAACAGACTTTGCCTTGGATATATGGGTAAACTCGTGCTCACAAAGACACCTTACAAGGTAATCAATAAGCCAACCGTTCCTCAGTTCTACAGGGATATAGTACTAACCATCAAAGATAGAAACGCAGCATCGGTTGCAAGCCAAAAATTCCTCGAATTCTTTGAAGAAAACCTCGGCTCCGTTCTTGCTGAAATAGGATACGCTGATGGTAAAAGCGACGAGTACAATGAATAAATTGATATAATCAGCCACTTTACTTTTAAGCGGACATAAAAAAGTACACCTCCAAAAGTTAGTTTTGCGTTTAACTTTTGGGGTGCACTTCACTATTGAAGTCCCTTTTGCTTAGCTATATTACTATAGAATTGTTACGACAACGTTACCTTCTGCCTCGAGCACCATCGTATAAAAGGTAATCAGTCCATTATAGCAGGCCTCTATTTCATCAAGAAGCTCATCGGCCAATTCTTCATCATCCTTATCCCAGATGTTAGGGTAAAGTCCTGCCTCTTTGCAAGCTTCCATATCAAACTTACCTAGAGCCTCTTCTATATCAAAGCTCTTAAGTGCAGACAGGATCTCAGCCACCCTATCCTTTTCGGTAACAGCGACATAATCATCTAAATCTTCTGCCGGTAACACACCTAAAATTGCTTCGCTGAGCGGGTTCTCAGCCTGCGGTTCATCTGTACTCACACCGGTTAAAACAAAGTGTAGTACATCCCACATCTTATCGATATCGAGAAGTACATCTTCTTCCTCAGCAAGATCCTCCAGATCCTCGAGCAGCTCCTCCGGATCCAGGTCCGGGTTCATTATTTTTTTTAATTCTTGGTCGTTTACAAGCTGATAATTAGCTCTCAATCCCATCTTAAATTCTCCTTATTTTAATATGCAATAACTAACCAAATTATAGCCATAGTATATTTCTCCGTCAAGGCTTCCCATAGACTTTTGCTATATCAAAACTAAAATATCAGATACCACAGCATACTAATATCGTCGGCAGTCCGTTTGCTCTATCCTCTTTTCCGGTTTTCTTATCGAAGAAACCTATATTGTCAAATCCCTCAAAGCTTACATTGCCGCGAAGTTCTTTATTAGCCATGAGATTATGGATTTTGAACATCAATTCCTCTAAGCTAAAGCTGATTCCATCATCAGGCTTTAGATAAGCCATTATCTCTACCTGCTGCATCTCATTATCACGCTCTTCTATAAGCTCTCCTTTATTGAAAAGCATTTCATTCTCATTAAGCTGATCCTTGTTCTTTATCCATGCCCTATATACTACAAGTAGCTCATCTGCATTTATAGGCGTATTTATGTCTTGCGCATGCCAGTCTTCGCCGAAGCTTTCTATCATGGCATAATCAAATTCCACAGCAAAGGCATATCGAGAATATTTATGCTGATCGAATATCCAATTCACCCCATAGTGACCAGCTATCTTCTTTGATACCCTTGTAGTATATTGCCACCTCTTTTCATACTCGGCATCATACTCATCAGGCTTGTCAAGCTTTGTTTTTTTATAATTTACATATTCTGCATAAATCTTAGGAAACTCGGTTTTGTGTTCCATGAGAAATCCCTCGATACCGCTGCATTCTATAGGCTCTATACACCAGTCTATGACTTCTTTGTCCTTGGCAATATCAACCGCCTTATCAAACATTTCAAGTGCTTTCAGCATATACTTTTCAGTATTTGGGAATCGCCTGTAGGTATAGATATATCCGTATCTATAGTACCAGATTGCATCTCTGTCTGATTCCGGAATAAGGTCCATGATTCCAATAGCTTTCTTAAACTTTCTATCATTGTTGTACGCACGAGCCAGCGCTCCAAGAAGTCTGCTGCTCAAGTTTTCAACTCCTATGGCACTTAGATACTCAACTACTCGTTTTGTCTCAAACTCATCGTTTAGTCTTTCTATAAAGAAAGCCTTTTCATCTTCACTCAAAGCCTTAAACTCATCAATAGTTACCATAGTTAGGTATTTGCGGAGACTTTTTATGAACACCTCAAAGTTCTCTGCAAGTAAAGTTTTCTTGTAGTCGTTTTTCTGATCTATCAGCACTACCTTAGGCTCTCCCGTTGATCCGCAATCGCTGTAATCAAGGAATACCATCTCATGACCGTCGTTTATGGTGAAAGCAATAGGAAGTCCTATATCCGGGTATCCCCACTTCTCATATATCATCTTTGCCCCACTATCTCCGCAGATGGAATACTCAAGTTTAGGATCCACTCCGTAAATAGCGGTTAAATAAACCGGGATAAACTCACCATCCTCTTCATAGTAGCAAAGAGTGTAAAAAGGTGCTCCACCGTTTTGACTCCTCAGTAGTTCTATATATGAGTCAGGGAGCTTATATCCAAATTCCTCCTCAACACGCCCTATATCTTCTTCTTTGAGCTTTCCACCCTTGAAGTAAATTAACTTATTGCTATCATTATACCAAAATGCATCCCAATCAAAATTATCAAAAGCCTTCATTCATCCTCCTCAAAACTTTATCCATTCGAGTTTATCTATGTCTTTAAGCCTTAGCGAATTGCCATCAAAGCTATTCTTTAACTTAAAGCCCCTATGTTTAAGCTCTACATCCGTATACCAGCTTCCAAGGCCTGCATAGCTTCCGCTATGTATATTGATTATCATGCTCGTGATAGGCGACCACGTCCCCGTTTCAACAGTTTCTGCAATCAGATAGTAGGCATCCAGAAAAACTAAATTTCTTCCATATAGACAAAAGGGTAAATCTTTGTTCAGCATTGGAAGCCTTGCCGAATATATTCTATCGCCATGCGGCGGCTCGGTTTTGAAACGCAACTCAATTTCACTGCCATAGTATGCTAAAAGGATTTCATCCTCACCTACATAGACTGCTTTGCCCTCTTCAGGAATTCGTAGTTCCATAACTTTCTCCTTGATTATTTAGCCATTGCTAGTATCTCTTCCTCGCTCATTTCAACGAGCTCTTTCGTCCAAAGCCCGACGATGTCAGACATTATGCCGTCGCATACATATGCATCGTCGCCACTTCCAAATCTACATGTGAATAAGGGCTCTCTTGTCGCGGATTTATAGAATTCCATCGCAAGCTCAGCGAAGCTGCTTGGATTGAAATCCAGCGACATTTCTTTTGCCAAAGAAGCTCTGCTCTCATCCCAGCTAAAGCCCTCTTTCTGACAATCCGCCCTTTGCTTTTCTATATACTTTTCACAAAAGTTCTTAATAAGCTCCTCATTGCAATAGAAATATTTGCAATTGAAATCAGATATACATCCGGCACAGATTAAAAACTCAAGAAGCTTATCTAAGCTTTCAGAAACTCTGCCTACAGCACCTTCACTGCTTATAAGACCAATGCTTCCATCCTCAAGGAAAAGAAATTCGCCACCACTACCGTCACGCGCAAATACCTCTCCCTCCATAGAAAATATCTCTCCATGACCCTGAAATTCCGTGTCCTGATTTTGCTCTAAAAAATAAATATCGCAGTCACACATGAGCCTGTGATTTAACTCAGTATTATTTCTTATCAAATTTAGAAGCTCTTCTCTACTTGGCTTTCCCTTGCTCATCTCTAAATTGTCCTTCCTTCCCTCGCACTATTACTTAAACAGCTTTCTCAAAAATTCGAAGGCCTTTTCATTATATGGTGGGGCAATCTGCTTGATGTTGAATCTTGCTTTGTTCCTGTAGATGCCACGTCTATGCGAAAATGTCTCTATGCTGTATTTCCCGTGATAGGAACCCATACCCGAATGACCTACTCCACCAAAAGGCAGGCTATCTATAGAAACATGCTTCACAGTGTCGTTAATTGTAATATTTCCACTTGATATTCTGCTCTTTACACTCTCTATATATTCTTTATCCTTTGAGAAAATATACATTGCAAGAGGCTTTTCGCCGTCTCTAACCTTATCGACAGCATTATCCAAATTCCCATATGAAATTATTGGAAGTATAGGTCCGAAGATTTCATCCTCCATGGCTGCACTTTCGCTTATATGGGAATCGCCAAGCTCACCTAAATCAAGTAGGCTCGGCGCTATATACCTTTGTTCTACATCAAAGTCCCCGCCGAAGACAACGAATTCCTTATCACTTTCTAGTATTTTTGCAAGTCTTCCCGCCTGCTTCTCATTTATTATACGACCGTAGTCCGGATTTTCCTTTATATTTTCGCCGTAGTGCTCGTGGATTACGGTTTTGAGTTCCTCTATCAAAGCAAGCTTTATGCTCTCATGAACCAGCACGTAGTCCGGCGCTATGCAGGTCTGTCCGTTATTCAGAAACTTTCCCCACGCTATGCGCTTTGCCGCAAGCTTGATATCAAAGTTTTCATCTATGAATACCGGACTCTTTCCACCCAGCTCAAGCGTAACAGGAGTAAGGTTCTTTGCAGCGGCTTCCATGACAATTTTACCCACGCGTACGCTTCCCGTAAAGAATATGTAGTCAAAGCGCAGGCTAAGGAGCTTGGTAATCACATCTACGCCACCGCACACAGATGCGACGTGGCTTTCGTCAAAAGCCTCCCTTATGATATCCGATATGACTTTTTCGGTTTCCGGCGCAAGCTCACTCGGCTTTACGACTGCCGTGTTTCCGGATGCAATCGCTCCGATCAGCGGCTCCATTGCAAGCTGGAAAGGATAGTTAAAAGGAACTATTATAAGCACGCTACCATAAGGCTCATACTCTATATAGCTTTCGCCATACTGTACAATAGGCGTATTAACACTCTTTGGTTTAGTCCACTTTGCCAGGTTCTTTATAAATAGGTCAATACTTCCGTATATTACACCCACCTCGCTAAAATAGCTCTCCTGCTCAGGTTTTCCAAGATCCTTTCTGAGGGCATCCAGAAGCTTTTGCTCGTAGATTTTGATGGCCTTCTTTAGGCGCTTCAGCTTTGATATTCTAAACTCTATTTCACCGGTCTCCCCGGTTCTAAAGTAGTCCTTTTGTTTCTGTAGAAGTTCATCCAATCTGATGTTTATATCTTCCATATCTATCTCCAATTTCGCTATATTTTGATAGCCTTTGTTCTATCTCTTTCCGGTATTCCATCATGAGCAAGCACCTTGCCGTGAATTGCATTTTGATGAGCCGTAAGAACTAGTGGCACAACGAGTGCTTTGATAGCATAAACTGCGATAAATGCAAGTAACATTCCTATACTTTTTGTATCGTAGTGCCAAAACAAACCTGCGCAAAGCAAGATTACATTTAGCAAAATATTAAGCAGAGTCGCTGTGCTTGCAATCAAAATATTGCTACGTATCTGCGGTCTCATTAGTTTTATCAAAAAGATACTGAGAAGTGAAATGTTGTAGATGCATATCGGTTTCATGTTTTTTCTGTAGATTACCAGGCTCTTTCTATTGTATAGAAAGAGTTTATTTGAATGGCCCCTGCTAGCCTCATTTATCCATACGTGAGCCACTGCATCAACGTCTTCCCATGGCACGGTTATGTTTATCTTTTTGATGTATATGCCCGATTTCCCGACCGAAAACTTCCAGATTGCAAAATGCAAAAAAATACTTATAACTATCAGAATAACAAATCCCCGGTATGTATACTGATACGGGCTCATGCTTATTTTGAATTCTCCGAAGCCGAATTCTACCATATTATTGCCTACTTCGTGGTATGCGATTACATAAAAAGTTGAAAGTGCAAACATCAAAATGAATATGAAGTACCTGTAATAAATACTATGAAATTTGATTTCCTTTTCCATTTAAGTATTCCCTTTGTATAAATTATTACGTCTAAAACTGCAGCTTTCGACAGATACATTCTCTAATTTTATTCATAATAGGAAACATCATAGCCCAGCTTCTTTAGAGCCTCGATTTGCTTTCTTCTATGTTCTAATGTACCGTTTGTAAACTCAAGGTCTCCAAGGATTTCACTTTCCGGCCAGTTATCATACACTCTGTCCAAATAATTAGGTATGAGTTCGTATCTCGGCATTATAACGGATATAAATCCTTGCTTGAGGTATTTGATGTACTTTTTTCTATCTATTATCTCGGTATTTCCGCTTCTGTTATGTGAAACGCAAGCTTCTACAGATTCTTCTATATTCCAAGGGAGAAAATTAACAAGGTAAGGAGGCCTGCTCCATCTCTCGCTATCCGTCTTATCGGGAGACGGTATAAGTTTCACCCAAAATCCCCTTTTTACTGCAAAGCTTCCGGTACAAATATAAAGCCTGTACCCTAGCTTCGAAAACATCTCTTCGCTTATTTCTCCTTCAAAAGGCTCAAATATCCCATATGTGTCCTGTGTCAAAAGCCTAGCGTAGTAAGTTCTTTCTTCACCGTCTATTTTATAAATTGCACCCGGCTCGTATCTTGCCATTTCTACATCCTTATCTTTTGCGCTAAAGAATAAATCTCATCCATATCACGCATCTCACTTGTTCCCAGAGGGTTACGAGTCATCACTCCCGTTATCTTCCTAAACTCCTTAGCCCTGGCTCTTAATTTGATATTTCCACTGTCGGTATATATATTCAGGTTAATGGATTTTGCATTTACACCGTCCATTTTGATACTAAGCTTGCAATCTCTAATAATACCGGATAGAATCTTATCGTTTCCTAGCCAAATCCTTATGCTATTGCCGTAAATCTCCACGCTGTACTTCTTTATCAGTCTTTCTTGTACTTTTCTAATCAAAAGAAAAACACCTGCCATGAATATTATGATAATTAAATATAGGAACAACGGATTTTCTTTAATGAAATTATCAGGGCCAAGATAAAACAAAGTTAGATTTATTGCAAGAATCGGTAGCATCAGCATTGCCGGAAATGCGAAGCCTATGATGATGTCTGACTTTGATGTTGTTGCTGTAAATTCGTATTTCTCCATGTTCATCTCACTTAAAAATATAATTTGCTTTACTTCGCCTTAGTCTCTACTTGATATGCTATGCTACGGAATAAAGGTCACGACAACTTGATATATGTCCTTTGTATATTGGGATTGCATAAAGAGAACTTTTGTATTTTTGTAGACAACGCCCTCCGCCTTTTCCTGCGCGGTCTTTGGTTTTGATATATTAAAAGCTTTATACGGATCAACCCATTCTCTACGCTCGTCGTAAATTAGCTCTACCGACTTATCTTTGATAAATATTTTATCAGAACCTGATACTACCATCTTATACAAAGTGGCATCATATAGCGAGCAGGGCGCATCTGTCATATTCTTTACCTGAAACTCTATGCTTGCGCCTCCTCTATACTCATCTTTCTTTTTCAAAAGATAAGTTTGGCTGACCTCTCCCGGCTGTAAAACTATACTGCTTAGATCAGCACCTGTCGGATTATCAAGCTCCATAACCTTGTACAGGCAGTCCTCAAAAGTATCGCTTCCCATCAAAAATGTACGCGCCGAACTTAAACCAAGTTTTACTCCGTTTGGATTCACAGCATGTGTTTGAACCTTTGGTGCAAGATCTGCATATAACTCTTCAAAGCTCTTTACATTAACCTTACCTTTTTCTGCCTTACCTATATCTATATACCTGGTTTCTTTATCTACATCTCCCTTAAATCTGATTCCTCTGATATCAAACCTCAAAGGCAAACGCTCTACATCGATCAAAGCGGTATATTTCTCACGCACCATATTAATAAAGGCCATGAATCTGTCATATGAGGTTTTGAGTTCATCAATTGATTTTATTTGGGCTGAATAGACGAGTTCCGGATCCAAAAACTCAATGTGGTCCTTTCCCATATCCGTCGAAGATTGGAAAGTCTTAATCACATGCTCAGTAAATACCTCATCAAAATCATCCCATACAAACGAGTCCATAAATGGCTGATGTGAGACCGTAATATTGAACTTTAAACCCGGATATTTCTTGAGCCTGACAATATAATAGCGCTTATTCTTTGGATTTTGCTCCAAGGTATACTCATTTTTCCCATACACATTGTCGAGATACCTATCAATTCTCGCCTTATCCTCTTTAGGATCTGAGCATGCTGCCAAGAGCATAATAGCAATTCCAACTGCTATCAACACAATATATTTTTTCATATATAACCATCCCAATTAAGCTTAACTTTCGTAATAAATAGATGCTAATATTATACCATATTTTGATGAGCTTCATAGCTTTGAGTTTTTGCTTGCAGCCGGCTTTGATGTATCAAAAAAAGATAGAAACTGAGGCAAAAACTCGGCTTCTATCTTTCTTTTTCATTGAATTATGGATTTATTTTGCTACATAATCCTCGTGATCGTACTCCGCTCTAATCTCCGGTGTAAGTTTATCCATGAAGTCTCTTCTTCCAAGCTTAAGGATGATTGATACAGTCATAACGACAAACATTACGAAGCAGTAAATTGTCATAGGCATAATCTGCACACCTGTGAGTGGTGCACCGGAATCCTTAGCAAAACCTAGCGTGTAAACAACCGCCGGTGTCCATGGTAAGCAATAAGCCAAGGTGTTTGATTGTGCGTCCATGAGGTTCGCAGTTCTGTAAGGTGAAATGCCGTGCTGCTTTGATAGCGGCTTGGCAAACGAAGCCCCTACTGCCAAAATTGCAGGTGCATTCAGTCCCATGATACCCGATAAAATGATAACCATTGCGGAAATTACAAACTCTGCTCCTGTAGCTGTCTTTGCGATTCTTCCAAGTCCATTAAGGATTACAAGGTCGCCCTCTCCCTGTCTCATAATGTTTATAGAGCCAAAGAGCAGTAGTGCCAAAACTATAACCTGAATCATGCCGGCAATACCATCATAGAGAACGCCTCCAACCACACGCTCAAGACCCTCACCACTAACCGAGAATACCGCAGGGATTGTCGAATCGGAATCAATATGAATCAAATCAATAAGTCCCGCGGGAACTGCAAATACAATAGCAATGATTATACCTATGGATGTCGCGATTATAATATCGCCCGACTTTATCGCAATATATATTGTTATAGCTACAGGTATGAGCATAATTAGCGTCAAAGGATTGTAGCTGGCATTCTCTGAGACTCCATTCTTATCAGGTCCGAGCACCATGCTTACTATTATGAATATCGGAATTGAAATCGCACATGAAATAATGCTATACTTGAGTCTTGATCTTACAACACCCGGTACATCAACACCCTGAGTTGCTGCAGAACAAATAGTTGTATCTGAAATAGGTGCAAGATTATCACCAAATGCCGCACCTGAAATAATTGCACCCGCAAGCAGTGGGTGATTGCATCCTAGCGCAACGCCTGCCGGATAAAGCACACCCATACCTGCTGCAATAGTTCCAAAGCCCGTCCCTGAAGCTGTTGCAAAGACTGCAGAAGCAAGGAAAGTGATTATCAAAAACATCGTAGGACCAACACCCGCATTTGCAGCCACACCTGCTATTCCTGCAGCAAGTCCTGAAACCCTCAAGACTCTCGAGAATACACCGGCAAAGATCCAACAAACAATAGGAACTAAGCATTCTTCACTCGCCATGCCTGAGATAACAACCTGTGAATACTGCTTTTTGTCCTTTGATAGAAAGAAAGGAATCAAAAGCGCTAAGAAAGCTGGCACCCAAAGCGCACCATCAGAAATTGATCCCCAAACAAATGTTGTGATAATTATCGTGATGATAAAAATCACGAATGGCAAAAGAGAGACTCCAGCGCCACCATAGAATTCTAGACGTTTCTTTCCTGTTTCCATATAAAACCTCCTGAGTAAATATGAAAAATAACTGGTGAAAAAAAACCATCAAGACTGAACATCCCCCTATCATATAAAGTTTCGATAAACCTTGTTCTTATAGTCATTGTGCCTCAAAAGATAATAGCTTTCAAGAGATTGTGCATATTTAAACGGTGAATGTTAATAACATTATCAATCGGAATTAGATTCGCATGTATTTTTTTATTGACAAATACATGTGCCTACCGTATAATATATATTGTTGTTGACGCAATATATTAGGTATTCCGAGATAGCTCAATGGTGGAGCAACCGGCTGTTAACCGGTAGGCTGTGGGTTCGAGCCCCACTCTCGGAGCCACTTTTTCGCCGGTGTGGCGGAATTGGCAGACGCCCGGGACTTAAAATCCCGTGATCCTCACCGATCGTACCGGTTCGACCCCGGTCACCGGCACCACTTTCGGTAAGTTTCAGAACAATTTAATATCGCGGGGTAGAGCAGCTGGTAGCTCGTCGGGCTCATAACCCGGAGGTCGCAGGTTCAAGTCCTGTCCCCGCAACCACGCAAAAGATATCCCTAGCCAAATTGGCTAGGGATATCTTTATTAAATTTTGGGCTATAGGACAAAAAGTGTTGATGAAAATCGCCATGCGCATTGAGAATTCAATGTCTATGGCGATTTAATCTTTTTTGAAAGAAGATTAAGGGTGGACAAAAAGTGTTGATAAAAAGTTTCTAATCTATTCAAATTTCAACGTTAAAACGTGGTATATCTTCCTTAGAATCAGAGTTCTTGGAGGAATATATTATGAAGCAGGTAAATTGTCCAATTTGTAATTGCAAATGTATAAAACACGGTAAGATAAAATCTGGCTCTCAAAGGTGGTTTTGTAAGTCTTGTAAGTTAGCGTTTACGCCAAAGATAGATAATGATACTAAACAGCTTCAGCATTTCTTGGCTTGGTTATTCAGTAAAGAAGTACAAAGTAATATGTCAGGTGGTGGAAGAACTTTTAGAAGAAAAACCTCCAAGTTTTGGGATATATGGGTTATGGCACCAAAGATTGAAAAATCAAAAGATGTACTGTATTTTGATGGTATATATCTATCGCGTAAATCGTGTATTTTGATATGTTGTGACAAAGAACATGTATTAGGTTGGTACGTATGCAGATATGAGCATTCAGGAGCTTGGGAGGCTCTAATGAGTCGTATAGCAGAACCTAAGGTGGTTGTATCCGATGGTGGTAAAGGATTTAGAAAAGCACTTAAGAGAAAGTGGCCAAAGACAAAGCATCAAAGATGCGTATTTCACGTGTTTTCACAGGTTAAAAGATATACAACAAGTAGACCAAATACTTTAGCCGGGCTAGAGCTTTATGCACTGGCAAGGGATTTGTTTGATGTTAAAAGTATTGAAGACTCAAAGATATGGGTTGATCGTTTTACAGGTTGGATTGTCAAGCATAAACGTTTTTTAAGCGAAGTAACATATGATGAAAATGGAAAGATAAGACCTAAGCATGAAAGACTGATAAAGGCTGAAAAATCAATGCTAAGACTACTTAATGATAATACTCTATTCACGTATCTTAATGAAGAATTAAGGGCTGAGTTTAAAATTCCATCGACAAACAATCGAATTGAAGGTGGTGTAAATGCTTGTCTTAGGGAGATGCTGCATAACCATAGGGGGTTATCTGTTGAGAGAAGAATTAAAGCGGTTTTTTGGTGGTGCTATATGCACTCACCAAAACCGCTTTCTGCTTCTGAGATATTAAAAACAATGCCTACAAACAAGAGCATAGATGATATTTACAAGAAGATGACTGCCAAGAAACAACTAGAAGATACTATTCCTATGTGGGGTGATGCAGTTGTATGGAGCGAGCTACATCATTCGAGCAATTATCCGGTTTACTGGGATTAATCATCAACACTTTTTGTCCTATAGCCCTAAATTTTTATATAATCCGATAGAATTATATTGAAGCTTTGATTTAGGCTAAAACTAAACTTTTAGGAAATTTGTATCTGTGATAAAATACAGTTGATTAATAAATAAGTGTTATTTAAATTTTGATTTATATGCAATGGAGAAGTTATATATGACATCAATTGATTTTTTAAACAAACTATATAAAAACCTAGATTTACAAGGATACAGTCTTTCTTTTTCTCCAGCTAATTCTAAAGATTATATGCTGTACTGCAATGGTAACTTTATCGGAGGATTGTTTGACAACGAGTTGTGCTTCGTCTATGCAGACAGTGTGAATGACTTACTTGGACACACAGAACCCGTCTACCATGGCTACTCAAGCACAGCATTACACCAAATGTTGATAATACCAGAGGAACACTGGAAAACAGCTTTAAAACTGCTCTATGCGGAGAAATTCGACCATAAGCGTTTGGTGTACGACATTACATATACCAGTATTGGAGCAGCTGTAGTGGAGGATTTCTATGACAAGAACCTAGCGTTCTTGCAGTTTTGCTTCGAAAGAAAACTACTTGTAAAGAACCCCCTAGATAAGCAGAACCGTATCCTTCAAATGGTATATCTAAACAAAGACCTGACTGAAACAGGCAAATATATATTTCCAAAACTGCTACAAAAATTTCTTCTTTATACAGATAGTAATGGGAAAACCAGTTTGGAATCCATGTTGAAACGTTGGTACAATAAGTTGGATCTTCAAAAGAAGTAACTAATAATGATTTGATATTTATTTACAGTTGGCTTCTCAAGGTTACTTACAATCATGACCACCGGCTTAGCCGGTGGTTTGTACTGCCCCTATAAGGGGCTTTTGCCAGCAACATCTCAAGATGTACTGAATTATTCACCAACCGCACATCCTTTTCTACAAGCCCTAAAGGGCTATTTATTTTTCTTTCCTGTGAACGGATCTATATACTCTTTCAAGCTTATCTGGTCCTCTGCTATATCTTCTTGAAGTTGTGTACGTATGTATTCCTCTATTCTTTTCTTATTCTTCCCTACTGTATCTACAAAATAGCCTCGACACCAGAAATGTCTATTTCCATATTTATATTTTAAATTTGCATGTTTATCGAAAATCATCAATGAGCTTTTCCCTTTGAGATAACCAACAATTTGGGACACACTGTATTTTGGTGGTATCTCTACAAGCATATGTATATGATCAGGACAACATTCTGCTTCGATTATTTGTATTCCTTTCCTTTCACACAGAAGCCTTAATATTTTCCCTATGTCTACTCTTATCTTTCCGTAAACGACTTTTCTTCTGTACTTTGGTGCAAACACTATGTGATACTTACAATTCCACCCTTGTGTCAAGTATTGGATACATATTTTTTCAAATTTCCAATCAACTTTTTTACTCTATTTTAACTTTAAAATTGGATTTTTCAAGAGCTTGTTTATCAGGTCTGCATATACTACTTGGTCAACTACTTCCGATATAGTTGTGATTCTTTGCCCTGCATCTTTGGAAGATGCTCCACAGTGGTATATCCTTTGCTTATCCGTATTCCAATCTATGATAATATACCTGTCATGGAACTCTCCACCGGATTTTTGAAACTTTATCTTTCTAAACGGATATTCTTTGCAAAAATCTTGGTATTCAAGGGTATGAAGTCCTTTACCAACATTGTCGCTGAATATAGTGATTTCTACCGATGAGGGTATATCCTTTAACAGTACAAGTGTCTTAACTCCGATATAGTTATCAACAATATAAATGCTCTTTTTTGCTATGCTGTAAATGTCCTTATAAGCAAGATTCGCTTCAATCGGCTCTCCATTTAAAAGCAAAAATCCATATTTTAGCTGAGGATTGCTAAGATCAAGAATTAACTCGGACAGTTCAGATTTATGCACAACATTACCTAAATTGTCCACCAATCCTGCCACCTTATCTTCCACATTCATTAAATCCCGTCTTAAACCCTGCATTTCCACAACATTGCTTGTTATCTGCATGGAAAGCTGTAAAAATTCTCTTTGTCCAATCAAGCCTTGGTTTTCTACAATGTAGTCTTTCATCTGCTTGAAAGTGCGTATTAAGGCTTTACTCTGCTTGACAGCAAGCTCCCCTTTAAGAACCGTCATCAGCATATAGATTCCGGCTTCACTAAAAACATAAGGTAAGTATCTTCTGCCTCCTGAACCTGTTTCCGATTTTGAGGTCGAAATTTTCGACCTCAAATTTTCCCATTCCTCTTTTGTGAGTTGAAACCTGAAATCATCGTCAAATTTCTCAATGTTATTTTTGACCTGTTCATTAAATCTTTTTGTTTCATACCCATAAATTTCTGCCAGTTCAAAGTCAAGCATGACTTTCTGCCCCCTGATAATATAAATTTTTTCTGCAAGGGATTCATGATTTACAAGCATAATTTCGTCTTTTTTATCCATCTTTTCCATTCCCTTTCTCAAATTTCCAAATAATCTCCACCTTGTCTTTATCATAAACATAAATCCTGTCTATGACTTCGTTGATCCAGTCTAAAACAAGCTCTCCTTTTGCAACCGCTTCTCTTAGCTTATCAACATTAAGGTTATGTCCTGAAGATGTATTTTCTTTTATCTTGTCCGTAATGATGGCTATTTCCTGTTCTATATTTTTAAGTTTTTCGGTCAAAGCTTCTTTCTTTGATAAATATGCTTCCTTATCTATTTCGTCCTGTTTATGCTTTTCATAAAGCTGCATTTTGGAAACCTGAATCTTTTGCTTTTCCGCTTCCAGTCTTTTCTTCCCGTCAAGCAGGCTTTCACAAATGCTTTCCATAACTTTATGCTCAATCTTTCTTGTCTGTTCTTTTTCAAGAAAGCTCTCTGTATAAAGTTTAATCTCTTCTGAAACAATATCTTCCAGTGTTTCTGCTTTTATCTTCCCTTTCATGCAGCCACAGTCTTTCGCTTTGTATCTATAAGGGCAGCAGTATCCATCACTTTTTCCGTAATTAACAGTGTAGCTCATTTTATGATGACACTTTCCACAATAAACTTTATCCTGAAGTATATGAAAATTCTTACGCTCTCTACTGATTAGTTTTGCATTGCTGTTTAGCATATCCTGCACTTTGTCAAAATCCTCTTTGGATATAATAGCTTCGTGCATATCTTCTCTAATTATCCAGTCTTTGCTATCAACCCATTTCCTATTATCAGAACCAACTTCCTGCACTCTTGTCTTTCCACCAACAACAGCTCCTGTATAAACTCTTTGTGTTAAAACATATCTAATAATCTGTCCTGTCCATACTCCACTTCCTCTTTTAAGCCCTATATGTTTTGCCGGCGTCAGAACACCTCTATGATTAAATTCTTTAGAAATGGAAAGCATACTTTCACCACTAAGGTATCTTTCAAAGACTTCTTCAATGATGTTTCTCACTCTATCATCGACAAGTAGCTGATGATGGTCTTTTTCATCTTTTACATATCCATACGGTGCTTTTGAACCGAAATAATACCCTCTATCCTGTCTTACTCTTACTGATGAACTGATTTTTTGTGAAATGTCCTTGGAATAGTAGTCATAGACAAGATTCTTAAAAGGAATTTCTAAACTGCTGATTCCATTCTCATTGTTATTACTGTCATAATTGTCATTCACAGAGATGAAACGAACCTGCATAAAAGGGAATATCTGCTCAATATATGCTCCGGATTCAATATAATCTCTTGCAAATCGTGATAAATCCTTTACAAGAATAGTTCTTATCTCATTTTTCTTCACAAGACCTATCATCTTTTGAAATGCAGGACGATTAAAATTTGTTCCGGTATAGCCATCATCAATATGTTCTCTTATCTTCACTCCAGTAAATTCTTCTCTTGAACTGATATAGTCTTTTAAGATTTCTCTTTGGGAAGTAATGCTGTTACTTTCGTCTTTTAAGTCGTCATCTTCTAAGGAAAGTCTTAAATAAAAATCTACTGTATTCATATCAGCTCCTCCTTGTCTTTCTACCGAGTTTTTCAGTAATCACAGGAGTTTCTTCAAAATTAAATTTGATTTCTATTGTGTTATCTTTCCCTATAAAGATCTTATCAATGATGCTATCTACAAAGTCTTTATCCCATTTCTTTGTTTTACCTTTAAAAAGTGCTGTAAGGTACTTATGCCTTTCTTCAAGTTCAAATACTTCTTTTTCAAAGATAGCAACTTGTCTTTCTTTTAGGCTTTTAAGTTCTGCTTTCTTTTTACACAGAAGTCCTTTTTCCCTTTCAAAATCTTCTTTACTCCACTTGCCCAAAACATATTTTTCATAATACTCACTTTGAAGTCTGCTAAAGCCTAAAATTTTTCTTTCAATTTCAGTTATTTCTTTTTCCTTTTTCTTATCCATCTCTATTTTAAGATTGTCATAAGCATTCAGATAAGCCTTATAACTTTTACTGTTATTTAAAAGAATAGCATCAAAGGCTGCTTTAACAGTTTTTTCAAGAGTAGCCTCTGTAATAGATGTTCCGCATTTTTCTGTTGTAAATTCTCTGAACCGATTACAGCTAAAATAAAATACAGTTTTATTACCGCTTTTTTGCCTGTGTACGCTCATTTTTCTCTTACAAATCCCACAATAGAGTTTTCCTCTAAATACTGTATCATCCTTAGCATTCTTATTTTCTTTTCTGCTATTTTTAATGGAATTAGATTTTGAGGAAATTTTCTCCTGTACCTTTTCAAATGTATCAAACGAGATAATTGCTTCATGGGCATCTTCTGTTATTGTCCAATGTTTTTCATCAAGCCTTTCTCTCTTTTTACCTTCAAATAAATGCTTTTGATTTCTACCTTGAATGAGTGTTCCTGTATATACACGATTTTTAAGCACTTGTAATATTGTTGTTGGCATCCAAGCTCTTATAAGTTCATTTTCATCAGCTTTAGCTTTTCCAAACTTCCTATAATCAGTTGCTATATATACTTTCTTTTCAAGCAGTAACTTTGAAATATCAAGTGTACTAAATCCCTTCAAATACGCATCAAAGATTTCTTTTACGATGGAAGCTGTATTTTCATCAACATATAACCGTCTTACTCCATCTTCATCTTTTCTTGCTGTATAGCCATAAGGAGCTGCACCACAAATAAATCCACCCTGCTTAATTCTAATCTGATGGGAAGTTGATATTTTCTTTGAAATGTCTTTTGCATAAGTTTCATTTACAATATTCTTCAAGATTACCTCAAGAGATTTATTGGGATCTTCCATGTGAAAGGTATCCAGATTGTCATTAACCGCAATAAATCTTACTCCAAGAAACGGAAATATCTTTTCAATGAAGTTTCCAAGCTCCGTATAATTTCTTCCGAAGCGGGATAGGTCTTTTACAACAATGCAGTTGATTTTCCCCGTCCTTACTTCTCCCATAAGTTTTTCAAAGTCAGGTCTTTCAAATTCTGTCCCTGTCTTTGCGATGTCTTTATATATTCCAACCAAATTATGACCATCATTTTTCTTTATATAACTTTCACAAAGAGCAATTTGATTTTCAATGGAATCACTCGGCTTTTCTTTTTTATCTCTTGATATTCTTGTGTAAATCGCTGTTTGAAAACTGTTTCCGCTTTCTTTGCTTAATGAAGCTTCTTCTGCCCTTTCCCGTCTGTTCGCTGTCCTTGCCATCTACACCACCTCCTTCATCAGCTCGGAGGATTGCTTTGTGTAGTCGCTTAACTTATCCAGTATGTCTGTGGTTTCATCATAGTTAAAATGGATTTCTACCCTTTTTTCTTCCAAAACATAGATTTTATCTACAAGTCTTACAAGAAGTCCTCGTTCTAAGGTGCTTATATTCCTGTACTTTTTAATATCTGACAGGAAGTTTTTGTTTCCCAAACTCTTTTGATAGAGTCTTGAGATTTCTTTATTCTGCTTTTCTAAAATCAGTTCGCTTTCTACGATACGGTTTGTATAAAACTCTCTCATATCGTAAAATTCTTCTTCAGAAATGATTCCTTCTTTTAAGTCCTGATACAGAGCCGATTTTAAAAGTTCAAACTTTGCCTTGCTTTTCTTGGTATATTCCTGTCTTTTATCTATTTTCTGAAAAAGTTCATAGGATACTTCCATGTCCCTTACTTTTTCCGAAATGCTTTCATACTTTCCAAGAGAGTTGATGTAATGGCGAATCATCTCAAGTACGCTTACTTTTAAATCCTCCTGTTTGATTGAGTGCCTGCTGCACTGTTTTCCTTTGTTGTATTGGGAGCAGATATAGTAGACAGTAGGAGTTTTCCCTCTCTTATCAACTTTCTTCGTCATCTGAGCGTTACAGTCTTTGCAAAATAAAAGCCCTGAAAACAAATCTGCTTTCTCTCCGACATTTTTTGCCTTTATATCACATTTCAAAAGTTTTTGGACAATTTCAAAGTCATAAATATCAATAATGGCTTCATGATTATCCTCTATTTCAATCCAATCACTTCTATCCTTGGAAACCACTTTATCCAGCTTATAATTTATCTTTTCCCGTTTTCCCTGTTGCAGTGTTCCGATATAGACCTCGTTGGTTAAAATACGATTAACTGCCGGCGTATCCCATTTGGTAACAGCCTTTGTGCTAAAGCCTGTCTTATATCGGATACCCTTTGATTTTTTATGCTCCATCGGGGATAATATTCCGTTATCATTTAAATGTTTGGCAATAGAGTAGGAGCTGTACCCCTCAAGCTTCATTGAGAAGATTTCCCGCACCACATATTCTGCTTCTTTATCAATTACTATTTTGTGCTTATCTTCCTTATCTTTTTCATAGCCGTAAGGAGCATAGTTTGATATAAACTGTCCCTGTTTTCTCTTTACCTTGCAGACACTTCTGACCTTTGCGGAAGTATCCCTACAATAATTGTCATTGATGAAGCTTTTAAACGGAATGACCAAGTTCTTTTCCGTTTCACTGGCTGTATAGCTGTCATAATTATCATTTAGGGCAATAAATCTTATATCAAGAGAGGGAAACACTCTTTGCAGGTATCTTCCGCTATCAATATAATCTCTGCCAAATCTGGATAAGTCTTTTACAACAATGCAGTTAATTCTCCCTGTGATGACATCTTCCATCATTTTCTTAAATGCCGGTCTTTCAAAGTTTATCCCTGAATATCCGTCATCGACATATTCTTCTATCAGATCCATATCCTCATTTTTATCAATGAAGTCATTAATCTGAAGTCTTTGGTTGGAAATGCTGTTGCTTTCCACCTTAAAGCCTTTATCATATTTTTCATCATCTTGTGATAATCTAAGATACATGGCAACTTTGAGAACATCTGTATCTAAATTGTTTTTAGACATAACAAAACCTCCAAACTTTCATATTCTTTTTTAAGGAGAAATATGATAACTTGGAGTCTTTCAGCTCTTATGAAGTTGTATCCCTATTTGATTCGTATTATACCATAAATTCGTAAAAAAGTCTGCCCCTTTTATCATATTTTAATCAAGAAGCATTACTTTCTTTTTTAGGTAAGACAAAAAGCAATCCTCCAAACTTCTTCCATTCTCTGCATAGCTACATTTAACAATGACATTTCCGACTTTCATAAAGTACATGGAAAGCGGCTCTGCATTTTTCTTATCTTTTATATCTTCAATATCAGGGACAATTTTCCTGTCTATCTCTTCCGCTGACATGTTTTTATATCTTGATAATTCTTCTGCATTCATTAGAAAACTCCTTTCCCTGTTGTTTTCTTTTTTAAGTTTTATGACATTGGTAGGTGTCTTGGCTGACAACATAGGAATCTCACCTCCGCCCCTTATTCAAGACGAGCCGGCATAAACTGTTGAAGTATCATTATCACCGCCTGTATCAACGAACAGACTGCCACATCTGTTTTTTATGTAATCTTATTTATCGCTCACTTTCTTATTTCCTTGGTTTAACCAGTATTCATAAAACCGAAATCTCTCAGCAGAAAGGTCTTGGCGTAAGTCATAATTCTCCACAAGCAGATAAAGTCCTACCTTGGTCTATTTAGTTGTCAAAGAACAAAATATTTGAAAGGGATCTTTCTTTCTATTTTCCAATTTGCCATAGCAACCTATCTCTTGTTTAAAGAAAGTAAAAGAGGTCAAACTCCCCTTCACTTTATATAAGGAAAATTTGACCCCTTTGGTTACCGAAATTCTAAATTTCTTCGATAAATTTTTTCAGCTTCTCTAAGATTTTGTTTCTTTTCTTAATCAAAGCCGGGTGTGTGATACTCTTTAACTTTGCTACCGAACGGACTGGTTCATCATGAAAGTACAAACGCTCTATGATGTCCTTTTCTTCTGCATTGAGCCTTGATATAGCGTTTCTGACCGCTTCAATCATCATCTGTGTTTCCACAATCTTTTCCACATCAATGCCTTCATCAACAATGTTTTCATAGAAATGTCCATCATGGTCTAATGATGAAAAAAAGAGCAAGTGGTTTTTCCTGTCCACCTGCTCCAAATATTTTTCATGCTCTTTCTCACGCCAGTAGACCTTATATATCTCCTCACTGACTTTCACCTTTTGCCCATTGACATAAAGGTAGTATTCTTTTTTCATTTCAAGTCCTCCATTCTTTTTCTGTCTGCTTGTTTTCAGGCAAAAAAAGGAGGACTCCTGCACTTAAGCATAAGAAGTCCTCTAAAATGAAAGGAACTTGTTCTTCCTTTAAATGTATTAAATTGTACTGAATAGTGTTTGGAAAGCTGAACAATTATGAAGCCTATTGAAAAAAAGATTATGCAAAATATTCTGACTTTCATCTATTAAATATAAATTTTTTTTCATTTTCAACCCTCCATTCCTTACAGCTAAATTATGAAATACACCATCCTTCCGCTGATTCTTTTATGTTTATAAAATTTTTATAAATACCATCTTGATTAATCAGCTCAAGATGATTACCTTTCTGAACTACATCACCATTATCAATAACCAATATCTGATCTGCATCTTGAATTGTTGCTAATCTATGAGCAATAACAATTACTGTTTTTCCTTTTGTTAGTGAGCTTATTGCATTTTGAATTAAATGCTCATTTTCCGGATCAACACTTGCTGTAGCTTCATCAAGTATTATTATTGGAGAATCTTTTAAGATAGCCCTTGCTATTGAAATTCGTTGTTTTTCTCCTCCCGACAAGGTAGCCCCGCCATCGCCTATGATAGTGTCATATCCATTTGGTAATTTTGAAATAAATTCATGGCAATGTGCTTTTATGGCTGCATTTATTACTTCATTATCAGAAGCATTTGGATTACCAAATAAAATATTATTTTTTATTGTGTCATTAAATAAGTACACTTTTTGAAATACCATTGAAATATTCTTCAAAAGACTATCACAGGTTATATCTTTGATATTTTTATCCCCAACAGTTATAACTCCACTATTCACATCATAAAATCTTGCAATCAAATTACAAATTGTTGTTTTTCCACTTCCTGAAGGACCTACAATGGCTGTGGTACTGCCTTCCGGAATATAAAAAGAAATATTATTTAATATTTGCTTTTTGTCATAGGAAAAACATACATCAGAAAACTTTATGTCATGTCTTTTTAACTCTATATTCTGCCCGCCTTTATCTATAATATCCGCCTTTTCTATTTTTTCTAATTTATCTAATGTTTTATTAACAACCTCTATTACATGAATTGCATTACTTAATGGCTCTATTTGGCTAAACATAACAAACGAGAACATATCCATCATAAGCATAATGTTTACATCCATTTTTCGGGTATATGTTAAATATGCACTAACAGCTATAATTCCAACTGAGGCGGCTTTTAATACAAATTGGTGCAAACAATTATATGGGCAATTTTCCAATTCAATTTTAATATTTACATCTTTATGATTTTTATATGCTTTCCTAATACCTTGCACAGATACGCCTTCTTGTTTAAATGCTTTTATAGTCTGCATCCCTCTTAAAAATTCAATTGTATTTTCTACTATGCTGTCTTGAGCCTTTTGATGAATGGAAGCATTTTTATCACTAATTTTAGCCGCAATGTATAAAAATAAAGCAGATAAAACTATACCGCTTAATGAGATAATTCCCGCTAATGGACAATAAAACAGCAAAAACAATATCATTACCAAAACCGTAATATATCCATTTACAACTGTATTAATCATATTCATAGACAACATTTCTATAAATGATAAATCTGTGGTTACAGCAGAAGATATTTCTCCCATATTGTTGCTGTTAAAAAAGCCAAGCGAAACTCTTTTAAATATATTTCCCAAACGAATTCGTTGTTCTGCTGTGGCTTCACAACCAACACTTTCCTGAGTAACAGCTCTTAAATATGAAAATAAGAATCTTCCTCCAATTACAAGAATCATCAATAGAAAAATATAAATAATTTGATCATTGTCAAAAGTTCTAATTCCTTTGTAATCGTCAAAAACCAATCCCAGCCCATATGTCGCAAGCATGATCGGCAGGGAAGTAAAAATACTGTTTATAAAGGCATAAATAAATCCGATGTAAACTCTTTTTTTATATTTTCCAGTCCAGCCTATGAGCCTCTTTATCATTCCAAACATTACAATACCTCCTTCCTTTTTGAATTTGCTGACCAGTTTTTCGCTCCAATATGAGATAGCCACATATCATGATACAGTTCACAATTTTGCAACAGTTCTTCATGAGTTCCCATATTATCAATTTTTCCATTATTCAAAACTATTATTTTATCTGCATTTTTTATTGTTGATAATCTATGAGCAATTACCAGCAATAGCTTCCCTTTAGATAATGCCGACAAGGATTGTTGTAATTTACTCTCGTTTTCCGGATCAGTAAATGCAGTAGCTTCATCAAGTATTACTATTGGAGAGTTTTTTAATATCATTCTTGCAATAGAAATTCTCTGTTTTTCCCCTCCTGATAGCTTATTCCCGGCATTTCCAACAACTGTATCATATCCACTTTCCAATTCTTTTATAAATTCATCGCAGCAAGCTAGCTTTGCAGCATTAAAAACTTCTGTATCTGAAGCATCCGGATTACCAAGGCGAATATTTTCTTTAACAGAGCAATTAAATAAATAGGTGTCTTGTGTAACAAAACTAATTAATTCATTCAATTTTGAAATGGATATATCTCTTATATCCACTCCACCTATTAATATACTCCCCTCATTTGTGTCCCAAAATCTTGCTATTAATCTTGCTATTGTACTTTTTCCGCTTCCGGAAGGACCAACTAAAGCTGTAAACTCATTCTTTTTATAATAAGAAACAAAGTATAAATTTCTAATTATCTTTTTATATTTTCTTAAATGCTCGTAAAGCCTTATTCTATGTGCTTTCGAGTATTTTTACTGTAGGAAGATACTTCACGTTTCTTTGCATATTTCCTCATGTCTTAGCTGTCAGAAGTGGTAAATAAGTAGTAAATTCATTTGTACTACTAAGCAACAAGACGCTCCTGTTGCTTCTCTTTATTCAAGCGTTTCATTTCTGCCATTGCAGAATCGAATGTTGCATGTGCGTAATAGTTCAGCGTCATGGCTATATTAGCATGTCCCATAATGTACTGTAATGCCTTTGGATTCATTCCTGCATTTGCATAGTTGGTACAGAATGTATGTCGCAAACTATGTGGAGTGATGTGTGGCAATTTATCCTCGTTATACTTATTGTATTTCTTAACAAGACCTTTCATCATGCCGTTGTAATCACTTGCCACTTTTGGATAGTTCTTTCTATTAAGAAAGAGGAAATCACTATATCCATCAATCTCAACACGCTTATCATTCTTTCGATTCGCTAACACTCGCTTAAATGCTTGATAGGCTTCTTCAACCATAGGAACTTGACGTTCGCCACTTTTGGTCTTTGGTGTTTCAATGTAGTACCCAATTTCAGTATCTCTCAATAGCTGATGGTCTATATTGACAAGACGATTCTCAAAATCTAAATCTGGAAGTGTCAAACCACCAAACTCTGAAATACGAAGACCTGTTTTTAAGAGTATCAGAATTTCATCATAATTTTTGCTGTAGGTTTTATCAGCTTTTGCAAAGGCTAACAGTTTTTCTTCCTGTTCTTCTGTTAGTACGGTCTTAGGGACAGTATCATCATCAAGAACTGCTTTCAGTTGAAAGTCAAATGGATTCTTCCGAACACAATCATCTTGTATAGCAATATAGAATGAAGCCTTTAAAGAACGTTTGTAGTTATTGATGGTTTGATAAGCATAACCATTTTCACTCATTCTAATAGCCCATTCTTTAGCGTCTGATGGCTTAATACTGTCAATACTTCTTACACCTAACTTGTCTTTCTTCAAAATATCCATAAGATATTTGCGTCCAGTTTCAGTGTTTTTTCTAACCTTTGGTCTTTGAGCGTTCTGTTTTGCGTAAAGCTGGCAGAGTGTCATTTTCTTTCCTACAACATCAATACCATCATGAATGTCTTTCTGTAACTCTGCGATTTTCTCTCTAAGTGAGATACAATCACGCTTTCCTGCTGGTACTCGGTCTGTAGCCACAAGTTTCCACGAGTAAACAAATTGCGGTTCTCCAAATGAATCTATATATTTGTATAAGTATCTTCCGTCTTTTCGTTGGCTCTCTCCAGTCTTTAAGATTCGACCTTTATTGTCACGTCTTTTTTCTGACATGGCATTTGCTCCTTTCCTTTATGGAAAGAGCCTTGATACGACTTAATACTATTTTATCATATACAAGACCCTTTGGCGACGCTAGATTGCGTCCAATGTATCTATAATTTTTTCAAATTGTTTTCGTTTAATCTGAATACGATTGCCATTCATAATCAGCCAATTTGCATTTTTATTTTCCTCTGCCAAGCGTCGTAGCTTGTTTTCGCCAATACGAAAATATTTTGACGCTTCTTCAATGGTTAGGGTATAACGTTCCCAAATAGGAATGTCAGTCTGCTTCATAAAATCCTCCTTTCCAAATCACTTATTTGGATTTCATAAAAGTTGTTTTACCAGCAATCGAACAGCTTTAGCAAAGCTCACGGGAGTTCCACCCCTGCATGGTTCTCATGTAGCCATACTCATTGCCTGCGACGGTTTTATCACGCTCGGACTATTGACTGTATGGGAGTATCATTATCACGATAAGAATGTCGTTGCAGGCAATCCTGCTAAAGATTGCTTCTCGGATCACTAACATGAATCGCTCGCTATCTTTATAAGATAGGTCATGGCGGTTAGTTCCGTTGGCTCTTTTCTTATCGAAACGTATTCGATTACTTTTATTCAGTTTTCAAAGAACAATGGCTCGTTAGCCTATCAAAACACATTGAAAGCTCAATATGCTTTGGTGGAATAACAAACCTCCCTGTTCGGGAAGCGTGGAATGGTTTAGCACGCTTCCACGAAAGGAGAGAGGATATTACTTAATTTCAAATGACAAAATCTTTGTAATCAGTCTGGTTTCCATTCTTCCACGTAAGACTTCATCAACGACCATACTTTGATTGCCATATTCATCTTTCATAAGTCGTAGGGAACGCTTCGTTATGTACCCTCTGTAATGATGTAGAATCTGGTTAATCGCTTCGGTATCGCCATCTGTTGCCTTTACAATGAGAGGAAAGGGAATCATAGGATATTGTGTTTTCATTCTTCAAATTCCTCCATAAACTTTTTAATTAAGGCTAGTCCACTGGTTCTATGCCGATAGACAGTAGAACGGTTCAATTTCAACAGGTCTGCAATTTCTGAATCGCTCATGTCCATAAAGTAAAACAGCAGTAGAATTTCACGTTTCTTGTCTGGCAACTCACGTAATGCTTCACTCAACAAATCATTTTCAACGCCTACTGATAACCCATTGAGTGTAAAAATCTGAAAGTCAGTTGAATAGTTATCTGTTGTCGCAAACTGGCTAACAAGATAATCGCCAACATCCGAAAAGGACACCTCACGCTTTGCAATCCTTGAAAGATAAAGCATATAATTCTTTCGCTCGTCTTCCATAGCACGTTTACAGATATAGTCAAACTGATTTTCTATTGTGGTCTGAAAAGAAGATGGTTTCATGTTTCTCACCCCCTTTCTGTCTAGGAAAGGAAGTGAGCCTTGCTCGTTTATCTCCTTTCACTCTTAGTCCCAATGTGAAAGGGGGATTTGTTGCATTACTGATAAATAAACTTTGTAAAAAAGTTCTGAATAGCCAAAAAAGCATATAAACAGATTTATTTCTCTGTTTACATGCTTCTGTTATTCTATCTATATGATTTATAAAACCACATTGGTGGACGTACTTATCTATTGCAGATAGACGACTTTTTTTGACAAGAACCCAATGTAAGGAAATTTATTGTATATGATGTACTTCATGGCGACGTTGACCTCCAACAAACCGCCATTTGGAAGTAATATACAATATTTTAACAGCGTAAATAGCACTACCATATAACGGTTTTTTTTATTGGCGTTTAGTAGTGCTTTTTATTAAATATAAACCTATAAACCATATAACACGTTTTTCTATACCTGTTTTTAATTCAGTAGGAACAATAAAATGTATAGAGGTGGTCTACTATGCGTAAAAAAGAAGATAAATATGATTTTAGAGCCTTTGGTTTAGCCATTAAAGAAGCTCGATTGAAACGAGGTTTAACTCGTGAACAAGTGGGAGCATTGATTGAAATTGACCCACGGTACTTAACTAATATTGAAAATAAAGGGCAACACCCCAGCATACAAGTTCTTTATGACCTTGTATCGTTACTTCATGTTTCCGTTGATGAATTTTTCTTACCTGCTAATAACTTGGTAAAAAGCACCCGACGATTACAGATAGAGAAATACATGGATAGCTTTACAGACAAAGAACTATCCTTAATGGAATCTTTAGCCAGCGGTATCAACGAAGCAAGAAACATCGAAGACTAATTAAAAGAATCCATACATAACGGAAAGAGCCGATAAAATGAGATTGTATTAATCTCATTTTATCGGCTCTGCGTCTTTGCGTCTGGCTCTGTAATCACAGTTACTTTGAACTGCTTTATTTCAATTAAATTTTCTTGTCTGCATTTCGGACAATAGAGGGGGAATTTTTTTAATTCAGTATCTTCCCTTATCTTTAATCGTGTTTTATTTCCACATACAGGACACAATATCCACTTGTAGTTTATAATAACTATCTCCTCCTTTACACTTTAATTCAAATCTTTATTAAAAAATATTTCATCTTATTTAACAAGAAACCATATTTATATAACAACATAAAATACACTAAGTTATTTTATTGAACATATATCGTACTTTATCTATCCGACTATTTGGACGACGGGGCTGGCAAACAGGTTCACCGGTAGTAACATGGTACCCTTTTAACTCTGTTAAACAAACACTACGTCCATTTGTAAAGAAAGTTAAATCACTACGATATTCTTGAATACACCGAGCAGGGATTTCTCCACTAAGAATGACCTCATTATTTTTCAATTGAGTGTCTACGATGTTCGCACAATATTTAGGAGCATCGTTGTATGCTCGTGAAAGATATTCCTGTGGCGCATAAATTTTAAAACTAAGATATGGCTCTAACAATTCTGTTCCAGCTTTTTTTAAGACTTGTTCCAATACAATAGGAGCAAGCATCCGAAAATCTGCTGGGGTACTAACAGGGCTATAGTATAAGCCATACTTAAAACAGATTTTACAGTCCGTCACATTCCAACCATACAATCCTTGTTCACAGCCATAGCGTATCCCCTCCATAACTGCATTTTGAAACGATTGATTTAAGTATCCAAGAGAAACCGAGCTCTCATACTGTACTCCGCTCCCTAATGGAAGCTGTGCTACAGATAGACCAATGGAAGCCCAGAAAGGATTCGGTGGAACTTCGATGTGAATGGTATACTCTGCTTTTTTTAACGGTCTTTCCATATAAATGACTGTAGGCTCTTTTATTTCTATCTCCACATGATACTTTTCTTGCAGCAGAGCACAAGTCACTTCCATTTGTACTTTCCCTAAGAAAGAAAGTATGATTTCATGTGTCGCAGAATCCACATAATATCGCAGAAGCGGGTCACTGTCGGAGATTTCTAAAAGTGCATCAAGTAACATTTCCCTTTGTTGAGGTTTGCTCGGTTCAACAGTCGTTTGCAGCAGAGGGAGGGGATTTTCAATTCTCTCTCTCTGTGGCAATAGCTTTGTATCTCCAAGAACACTATTTAACTTCAAAAACTCATTCTGCAAAATAACAATTTCCCCGGAATAAGCCTTATCGATTTTACATAATTCACCATTTATTGAAGTATACATTTCTGTAATTTTTATTTTTTCCTTTTCCGATATTCTAACCGAATCTCGCAAATGCAGTACGCCACTATAAAGACGTATATATGCAAGACGCTGTCTTTTTTCCGAATACTCAATTTTGAAAACTTTTCCGCAAAGTTCAGACTGACCTCGATGTGTTGATGAATAAAATTTATTCGTAATCACTTCTATAAGGTTATCAATCCCTATATTGTTTTTTGCACTTCCGTGATAAACAGGGAACAGGGAACAATTATGAAATCTTATGCTTTCCTCTTGTTCGAGTTCTAATGCTTCCAATAATTTCCCAGACGTATATTTCTCCAAAAGGTAATCATTTCCTTCTATTACCATATCCCATTGTTCAGATTCGGTAAAGTTCATTACACGCATATTAGGATGCAGTTCTACCTTCTGTTTGATTACAATTTCCGCAGAAAGTTTCTCTTTAATATCCTGATAAACCGTTGATAAATCAATTCCATTTTGGTCAATCTTATTGATAAAAAAGATTGTGGGAATACCTATTTTCCTAAGTGCATGAAACAATATACGAGTTTGTGCTTGTACGCCATCTTTTGCAGAAATCAGTAGAATTGCCCCATCTAATACTGATAATGAACGATATACTTCTGCTAAAAAATCCATATGTCCTGGCGTGTCTATGATGTTCATCTTAGTATTTTTCCACTGAAAAGAGGTTATCGCCGTCTGAATTGTAATTCCTCTCTGACGTTCTAAAAGCGTATTATCCGTTTTCGTTGTACCTCTGTCCACGCTTCCTAATTCTGTAATCGCTCCACTGTTATATAATAAGCTTTCTGTTAAGGTAGTTTTTCCCGCATCAACATGAGCTAAAACTCCAATATTAATAATTTTCATGTGATTTTCCTCCATTCAAAAGCCCAAAAGGGCATAAAAATCCCAGTGATAAATACTCTTATCACTGGGATTTTTATGCATAACCATAGGCATACAAAGCATACAGATATTCTCCGGATACTTTAGAATCACATGATAAAGGTATTCTTAAACTGGGTACAAAAAACTAAGCCCTCCTAAAAAAGGACATCCAATTATTTGTTCCCACTATCAAATTGACAGTTTATTTAAGAATACCTTGCCGCATATTTATTAACTCCTTTTAAATAGATACTTAAATAATAGCACGTAAGAGCATATTTGTAAAGGAATCTCCAATTTTTTATCAAAGAGAGTACGTGATTACAAAATAGCTGTAATAATGTACCAATATTTGTTATTCTATAATCTTCCAATTACTCCCGTTCTTTTCAAGTACCAAATCAAATTGAGATACCTGCGTTGCTTTGGTCTGCTGGTCGATATACTCCACTGTCAGCGATACCGTGACTTGATTATCCTTACGATTGTGAATAGGATTTACCAGTTCTTGAAAGATGTACTCTTTTCCGATTGGTTTTAATATCCCGTCATTCACATAGTAGGAAAGTTCACTGGCTGTCGCTGTAGGATAGAGCTTGAAGAACGTCGTTAAAAACTCATTGATTTCATTGGTTGTAATGGAATCAACCGTCCCCTCACTTTCAATGGCTTTTGGTTTATAACTTGATTTCTTAGGTATGTTGGTAATGGTCGGATTCTTAACCAGTACCATATTTCCAGAACCATCTACATAGACACTCACTATATAAGCAGAGTGGACGGTCTTTGTATTTTCTCCCTCTGTAATGAGCTGGTCTACACTGTAGGTTACATTAAACTCATTGTCGCCAGTTGGCTCTACCGTCCATATCTGAAATCCTCTTACAGAAGACGATACAGGAATATCTTTGCGTACTGTATCAACATTGAGAGCTTGAAGTTCATCTGTCAGATAGCCTTTTAGACTTTCCATTCGATTATCAATGGACTTATCGGATTGCTCCCATGAATAGTAGACTTTCGCAAAGTTCTCTACAAAATTTTCTACATGATGAGTATCAACGTATTCCTTTTCTATGATAGTTGTTTCGTGAATAGTATGAGTATCTATAGCTGTAAAGTGCTTGAATATCGCAAAGCTGAAACTAAGCCCTAAAAGTACCCACAAGGCAATCACAACCTTTTTATGAGGATTGACCTTATAGACACGAGGTTTCTTTTCCTTTGGTATCTGTTTTTCTTTATTCTGATTTTTTCTAAATTTCATCATTAAATCTTCCTTTCTCATTGTTTGATTCGTCCTGCTCCCACTAAATGCTGTTGCCAGTAGGGGCTTGTTAAGTCGGCATAACCGATTGGGTCGCCTGCATGAAACATACGGTTATTGCCAAGGTATATCCCAACATGAGTAATATAAGAGCCAGCGTTATAGGTAGAATGAAAGAAAACCAAATCGCCAGCTTGTGCTTCCGATAGTGGGATATGCTGGGTCACATCATATTGCTGTTGTGCGGTTCGTGGTAAGTTAATTCCAGCTTTTCCATACGTCCATTGTGTCAGTCCGCTACAATCAAAAGAAGTAGTCGGGGAAGCTCCACCGTAAACGTATCGCCAGCCCTCATATTTCAGTGCTTCGTCCATGATGGCTTGTACCGTATCATCATCAAACTCTGTTGTGACAAGATACTGCGTTACCAGTTGCACATAAAACATATTGCCATAGTTGTATCGCCAGCCCCCATTGATAGGTATGGCTATGGGATTGGGGTAAGACACTTTTTCGCCACCTGAATACTCTTTTGAGAAACTTTGAGCCAGTTCAAAGGTATATTTATTTCCACGATTAGCCACATACCCTAAGAAACCACCACCATAATTGTAGGACTGGATAACCGATTCTAAATCTACACTGAGCCTTTCGCTACTGGCTAATAATTCACTGAAATACTTCACACCTTGCTTAATGGATTCTTCTGTACTCAATGAATTAGGTGGAAGACCGAGGGATTCCGAGGACTGCATAACATCTTCCGCAGTACCGCCCGATTCCACCTGTATAATCGCAAGAAGTATGTTGACATATTCTTCAACGCCATATTCTTTGGCATATTTTTCTACCATAGGCTTATGAGCCAGCACTTCTGCGGAAACATTCACACCTCCATAATGAATATTGGAAATTCCGCTGTCCTGTTCATCTGAAAATAAAATGGCAACAAACAGAAGCAGTGAGAAGACCATCAAGAATAATCCAGAACCACCAATCACTAAAGTTTTCAACTTCATGGTTTCTTACCGACTTTCTTAATGGTGGCGGTTTTGATTGGTGGTCTACTTCTTGTATTTTGTAGTGGTACTCTTTGAACAGTAGACGGACGTTCTTTTGTGATTGGACGTTGTGAAGTTCTATCTGCTGTAGTGGTTGAAGTTGCTGGCTTTTGAACGGTTTTTTCTTGAACGGTATTGCCTTGGCGTTCCACTTTTGGACTTGAAAAATCGGACTTAACTGCTGGACGCTCTTGTTTGGCTTGTTGAGATTCCTTATATGAAGTCTGAATATTAGACTGTTTTGAGGTCTGTTCATCATGATATTGTTCTTGTCTTGTAGTCGGTCTTTCATGAACAGAAGAAGCAGGCTGTTTTTTCTGTTTGACCTGTTCCATTTCAGAGCGACGCTTCGCAATGGTTTTTCGCCTTTGTTCCTGCTGTTCCTTGCGTCCACTGGCTCTGTCCGCTTTGGTTTGAGAAATACTACTGGTTAAATCACGGACATTCTCTTTTACTTTGGATTTTCCTTGATATACTGCATATCTTGCATTGGTCGGCAAATCTTTAACCTGTTCTTTCAAACCACTAGCAGTGTCTACCATTCTGTCTTTGGTATCAGCTACTGTACCGATGGTTTGACCGATACGTTTTCCAAGTGTTGATTTTTCCTTTCCGTCTGGTCGGGAGTGATCTGCTTGTGTCCTTGCAGAACTCCCCGAACCCGACTGTCCTTTTTTACCTGTAACAATGGCAGACCCAGCCCCTAGAGTAGTCATGGAACGTCCAAGTTTCCGCTGTAGACGGTGCATGTGAGCGTGCATAAGCATACGAGGTTTTCTCATCACACGACTTCCCACACTTTGAGAATCGTTACTCTGTAGAGAAAACATACTCATTAAATCGCCCAGCTTGAAGTAGATTCCTGCAAAGGTCACAATCTGTAGAAAAGCAATCAAAAAGAACGGATAACCAGCCGATAAGGTATAGAGCATGGTTGAAATACTAAATGCTGTCGTAATAATCAATGTGATTCCAGCTCGTGTCAAAATGGTATTAAAGAGCTTTGTTATGGCTCGTTTTGACATACCATCAAATGATGGAATCATGCTTAAAATAAAGCTCACAGGCAGAAACATAGCATAGATGATAAAAAGTACCTGCGAGAAAATCATGATTCCTGTTAATAGGAATACAAATATGGAAATCCCAATATTGAAGACAAATAGGAAGAAGACTGTACCTAAACGGTTAATGGTCTTTGTAATGGTTAGATTGGTATTGCTTCTGTCTTCAATTTCTTCCGCAACAATTTTTTCTCTGTCTTCGCCATTGTTGGAATCTGGGCTGGTGGAGAGCAGGCTTTCCACACGGTCAATACCGATACTTTCAATGTCTGAACTGTTGTATTGAAGCAGTAGCCACGGTTGCTGAACCTGTATGGAAAACAGGCTATCTCTGATTAAGTCCACGCTGTCCTTGCCTTGACTATCGGAATGGGGCATGACAATCTTCGTGCCAAGTGATAAACTGGCATTACTGATGTCTGATGAAAAGTCATTGATTTTTTTAATGTAGTCGGGAGCGTAGGCAATAAAGGAAGCCGATAGGATAAACACCAGCACAAAATTCATAATGGCATGAATTGCCTTTGTGGTTTCTCTCTTTATCAGTCCCGTATAGGCAACATAAACCCCAAGAACCAAAATCAAGAGTAAGAGGAATCCAACATAGAAACCCTCTGTTGAAAATCCGTTTGCACTCACACCAGCTAAGGTCTGCATATTCTTACCAATGGAATCTGCTGTAGCGGAAATGAAGTCTAAGGAATAGGCTTCCTGTACTAAGTAACCTGTCGCATTGGAAACATACAAACTGATTGTCCAAATAAAATTGGTAATGGCATATAGTCCATACATGACCTGTTTTCCAATCCCGTCCGACCAGTTCCACGGAAGCCAGCCCCAGCTATTATCCACATAAAAATCCAGTTGATAGTTTTCAAGTGGGTATCGGCTGTATTCATTTGCCACATTGACCGTATCATCTACCAAGCCCGCAGCTTGAACCACCGTTCCCAGCATGGCTAAAAGAAAAATGGCAATCACAAGTGTGAAAGCCACTGTCATTGCCACTTTACCTAGACGTTTCAGCGTCCAGTTTGATTTTATTCTGTTTACTATTGATGGTTTCACATTTACACCTCTTTTCGCACAGGTGGTCTGGTATCAAAGGCATGGAGCAGTTCTTCAAATACAGGGTGGAACTGTATCACACCGACACGACCATATAAATCACTGATAAGGCATTGCCCGTTTTCCAAATCACGCAATCGCTTCTGATTGTTTTCGTCCTCTGGGTCTACACCAAAAAAGGCTAAGGTCTTTTTAATCTCGTTAAGGTCAGTGGAACGAAATGCAAATTTTAAGCCGAGGTTATTTTTCAGTTTTTCATCTAAGAGGTCGTCTGTATTTTGGGTCACGAAATATACCCCAGCGTTCATAGCACGACCAGCCCGAACCAGCTTCATAGATAGTGTTTTTCCTTGTGCTACCTGTAAAAAGCTCCATGCTTCGTCTAAATCTACAATCTTGAAAATGCTTCGGTCTGTATGGATAAAGTCTAAAGCAAAGGTACTAATGACAATCAGCATAGCAACGGATAAAAGCTCCATAGTGGTATATTCCTCAAAGGAAGTTTCCTTGTCGGGAAGTACCAAGTCCGCAACCTGTATAATGTTCAGTTGTTTTTCTAAGCTGATAGACTGCTCCACATAACCATTACTGAATAATAAATGTGCAAAGTCATAGTCTGTAAAACTTTCGATATGGTCGGCTATACTGGTACTTAGTGGCGTATTCTCAACCCGTAATTCCTCAATCACTTTCATCAACCCTCGTACTTCACTATTGGTTACTGCACGAATGGCTTTTCTAAGGATTGGGAAGCGTTCCCCATCACGAGAGGAAATCCCCGTAAGGAATGTCAGAATATCAATAGCCAGTGATTCAGAATCTTTGGGATTTTTCATAATCACATAAGGGTCAAGTAAGCCTTTGTTTTTCTCATCAGAAGTCAGAGTGACGATATTGATTTCATGGGAAATCTCTGGCAAGGTTTCTTTCCATCTGCCACGTTCTGCTTTTGGGTCTACAATCACTGCTTGTGCCCCATAAAGCACCGCATAATAGACGATAAGGTTATTCGCAAAGGATTTACCACCACCCAGCGAACCAACAAAAGCCGACGCTAACGCATTGGTTACTGAACCCTTAACCCCTTGACTGGCAAGAGCAGGTTTCAGATAGACATTGCGTCCAGTATCTAAGCTGTAGCCAACATAAATCCCCTCATTTTCCCCCAGCATTTGAGTAGCACCAAAACCTAAACCAGCGAGGAAATCAGAGGTCACGTATTGAATATAATCATTCATATAACGCTTGCTGGCAGGTAAAAATTCTTCATGTAAGCCGAGCATATCCCCAAATGGTCGTACCAGTTTTACGCTTAAATCGTCATAAAAATCTTTCACTTCATTACAACGACGTTTGAGTTCGTCAAGATCATTTGCTGATACCCTTACCACATAAGACAGCTTGTACATAGATTCCTTGCTTTGGTCTAAATTGGTTTCCAGCTCATTCACACTTTCCAGAGCTTCCGCCACATTGGAGCTGGTTTCATTATCACTTTGCCAAGCGTGGTTATCCAAGTCTTTCAGTTCTTTCTTTTTATTGCGGACAGTAGATAGGGCTTTACGATTCGCTACAATTTCCACATTCATTGACGTATCAATCGGGAATGTAAATTGCTGTTGCTGGTAGTAGAAGATTTCAGAGGACGGGAAGTCCAGTTCTCCGACAATGCTGTTAATGGTAAAGTAAGCTACATAGACGGTTTCATCTTCCTGCTGGATTTTCAAATATCGCTGTTTTTCTTCCACCAAACAGCGAGTAGGCTTAATCAAGTCATAGTATTTAATCAGCGTTTCATTATCCAGCTTTTTCTTTGATAGATGGTACTCATACTCTTCATAGGCAGTGCCTGTCTGTCCGTAAAGGTGTTCAATCAGATAGCCGAAGTCGTCCTTATCTAACCTGCGGATTTTGAAACGACGAGAGATTTTATTTTCTAAGAGCTTTTCCATCTTCTGAAAACGCAGGATTTCATCATTACTCATACTAACAAAATCGCCCATCAGCTTATGGTTCACATCATAGACAAAATCAGACAAAGCATTTTTTGCTTCAACGGTAAGACTTTTCATAGAAAACTCCTGATCGTTGAGAAGCAACTTAAAGCCGATAAAGAAACGGTAGTTCACTTGATTTTCGCCAATCATGGATATTAAAGCGTCTGTCTGTTGGTCGATTTTGTCATAGGCAACCGCTTTGAGCTTGCCAGTGACTTCATTTTTGGAACGCTCTTGTGCAGAACGTATGCTGGATTCTGTACTGATTTGTAAAGCATGAATTTTGCCATCACGATTTTGTGCGATAAGCTGTCTGAAAGAATCATGCACTTGTATTTTCTGTTCTGGACTTAGAAATGAGTAATTGTAAGGAACAAGCTCATAGTAAGCATAACATTCCCCGTCTTTATTCCAGACGAGATTGTTTTCAATGTATTTAATTGGATATGCCATAAAATTCACTCCTAACTGCTGTAATGGCTTCTTGTGGCTGGTTTCTGCCAAGCGTTACTTTTTTTCCTGCATAGGTCAGCTTTGGTCGCAGTGCATAAGCAATGACAGACTTCAAAAATCCATAAGGCTTTTTACCATCAAAAGTTTTTGTAGACATAAACCATGTGAAAGCCACAGGAATCCCAAAGTATTTGAGAAATGCTCCCTCTATCATGGAAAGAGGGGGCAAGTTGCCAAGTATCATCACTGCAAAGAGTGACACGACAAACCATGTCATTTGCGTAAAGGTTATGGGAAACGGAAGTCTAAAATCATTGATAGAATACAGTACCTTTTCCACAGACCAGATACTGGTATAGCTTCGTATTTTCTTCATGTAATCAATCCTTTCATAAAAAATAGGGGTAGCTGATTGAGCCACCCCGTAAAATAGAAAATCTGCCAGTAGTAATGTACCGACAGATTTAATAGACGATTTCAAAAATCCCATGATTGGTTGAGATAAACGTTCCTGAAAGGTCTAAATCCCGACCATAGGCTTGATAATCAATATAGTTTTGAAGACTAGCTGGTACTTCGCCTAAAGCACCCGTTTCTTCAATGTAGTAGCGTGCCACGTCATACATATCATCACAATCGGAATGAATGATAATATCCTCTTGATGTTCGCTTAGTTCTTCAATGCTTGAAAAATGAGTGAGCAGAGCAGATAGCTCCGATTGTAATTCTTCGGGTAATTCCGATACCATTTCCCATAGTCGATTGAGTTCGCCAATGGAAGTGTATTCGTCAACCGTAAAGGGTAACTCGTAGTCATGAATGGCGTATTCCTCATATTCATCATTCAAGCCGATTTTCTCTTTGACTTCCTCAAAGTCAATGGGAAAGGTAAACCACGCACCGACCAATTCGCCCTCATTGTATTTGCCTAAATTCGCAATATAGACTTGCATATCGTCCATATATTCACGTCCTTTCTTTGTAGAGATTCAAAAATCCCTACCGCACTTCGTTTGGTGTACCATTCCTTTGCGGAACATAAGAAAACCACTTATATTCCACAAAAGAACGGTTTTATTTAAGCACCAATAATGCGATTGAATAGCTCTAGTAAAATGTCTTTTACTCCAGCAGCGTTGAAGACTAAGCCAACCGCAATAATCGCAATAATTAAAAAGCCAATCAGTTTGCTAAACTCACGCTTGAAGCCAAGATACAAGCCAATCACAACGATTGCTAAAAGCACCAGTGATTGAGCGTTTGATAGAAACCAGTTATAAAGGTTTTGTCCAAAATTCATAAAAATGTTCTCCTCTCTATATTCAATGAATTTGTATTTGAGTTATTTTTTTGTTGTTATCACGTCCTGTTCTTTTACTGACTGTTGCTTCAAAATCTGCTTGTGTCGGTCTGTCAGTTTCGCATGGTCGAGAATGTCTTTTACAACCTGCGTCTGGTTGATTTCATCAAGTTTAATCGCAACCTTTAAGGTCGGGGCAACTTGATGAGATAGCCAGTTCAGCGTCCTTTGGAAGGAGTAAGGCTCTGGTTTTGTGGTTAGTTTTAATCGTTCACGATTGTTCCCAATAAACCAAGCCCATTCTTCATTCAGTTTCCAATCAGAACGAGGTTTGGAATCGTCTTTATCTACAAAACGGATATACCGATTGATAATTTTAAAGGCGGTATGCTCTGGATTGTCATAGACGAGTAAATCACGGACTGCATAATAGGCACGCTCATTTTTCAATCGAATCTCAAAACGGTTTTTTACTTCTGCGTCTTCAATGGGAATATCATTTTTCTTGTACTGCTCGTAGTCCTTTTCATAGATACAGAAATAAACTTCACTTTGTAATGAACCGATATAGAGGGTGTTTCCCATACATTCCTTTTCCTCTTTGCGTACCAGTTCGCCACTGCGATAGCTTTTAAAACTGCGGAAGACGGAGATACATTCTTCCTGTTGGCACTTTTCAGTGAGTACAGGGATATTTAAAATCCCTGTCTTATCGTTAATGGCAAGGTCAAGGCGTTTCATCACACCGCCAGCCACCAAAACGTCCATAAAGAACTCATACCAGCTTCTTTGTTGTGCCAGAAGATAGCTTTCAAATTGTCTGCACCCACGACCTTTCAATTCCACCAGAACTCCTTTGTCCAGTTCATGGGAGCAAAGGACGAATATGTCGCCTAAAGCATAATGCTCTGAATAAGAATAGAAACCATAGTCCTCATGAAGAAAATAGGACAGTTTCAGTTGTAAGATGTTTTCGACCACCTGCTGTACGTCTGTTGTCGGAAAGCGAATTCTTACATAATCAAACAGCATTTCAAGGGGAGCGTCGGGATTGAAGCGTTCCAGAGCTTCCCAAAGGGACTGCTGTAAATCCTCTGATGGCTTGACTTTTCCTGTTTCAATATCGCTTAGATACTGCCTTGTAATACCAGTCGCAACAGCTAAACGGTTTTGAGATAGTCCATAAGCCAAGCGTTTTTCTTTTAAATGCTGTAACCAAGTTTGTTCATTCAGTAAAAATCCCTCCAATCAAAAAGGCGTATGTCAACTTTTAAAGCCCATTTGACATACGCTGAAATTTTGTAAATCCCTTGTAACCAAAGGATTTTCTAATGTTTTTTTGACTGTTTCCTGTCGATTTGTACCCCCCTGTTAGATACGGGGGGTTAAGTGCTGGCGTGGCTATTGCCACACCAGCCAGCAAGATCAGTCCACACCTGCGACTTCCGCTTCGCACGTCGCCTGCGTGGACTGTCTGCTGTTGGATAACTTTTTAATTTCCTCCAAGAAATCATATCCTTTTGGTACAAGGGGAGTATAAAACTCTGATATGACACTTGTTCCTACATCAACATAGCCACGACCTTTGATTCGCTTTAAGAAGAAATCCTTTTGTACGTCACTGCCAAACATCATGCCATAGCCCATTTCAGACATACGACCTAAAGCCACTCTGAAATTAAACTGATCACGGATTCCGTCGCCTAAATATTTTGCGTCTGGACGTTGACAAGCCAGTATTAGAAAGAAGCCAGCTTGACGACCTAACATGACAATCTGTTTCAGCTTATTCATAACTGCGGTGTTTTCTTTTGTTCCCAGCATTTCCATGAAAGCGACGTATTCATCAAAGATTAAGAAGTGTGCCGGGAGACCTAAGTAAGCATAATTTTTGCCAGTCTTATAGTTCTTCATCTGCTTCATTTCCTCACTACGTTTCATCATTTCTTCATAGAATGTTTCAATGCAAGAAAGCAAGTCTTCTTTTCTATAGTAGACATTTGCCATCACAGAACCTAAGTCCGCAAGATCAGCATTTTTCGGGTCAAGAATATACAGTTTTGAATCTGTATGAAGCAAGGCTTCAATCAGTGTCAGTATAAAGTAAGTTTTACCGCCACCTGTACCACCAGCAATCAACATATGAGGGAGCTTATCATATTCCCACCATACGTTTTTCATTAAGCGAAGTTTACCATCTTTAGCTTCTACTTCATCAATAGAAATACGACTGGCTATGGTGTCATAGAGCAAAGTATATTCCACATAGGAATCCTTTAACTCTTTATCCGTCAGCTCACAGTACAAGCCACTCTCTAATTTCTTTTCCAAGTGTAAGAGTTGGTCTTGATATTTTCCCAGCGTGATTTCCACCCGTATCTGTATCAAGCCATTTTTAAGTCGATAATACATTTTAGGGAAGTAGGTTATCTTTTCCTTTGTACGACCAGCACTATCTTTAAAGAAACCCTCTGTTTTGACCTGTTCAGATTCATACCACTTGTTTTCAAGTATCATCTTTGCCAGTTTTTGACGGTGGTAAAGTTGTTTAACCGTATCATAGCGAACCCGTTTGAATACAAACGCTACCAGCAAGCAGATAAGAATTGCGACACTGAAACTGATAATTAAATAGGGAATGTCAATCTTATCTGCTTGTGATAGGTTAAAATCCTGCCAGTTGATCTGCTGGATTGTCTTCACATGAAACAGTCCGACAACCAGCAGGAAAACAGGCAGGAGTGACGCTATCGTAAAATGAAAGACTAAATCTTTACCAGATGGGCGAATCCTTTTACCACGCTGTTTCATGCGAAAAAGTCTCCTTTCTACCTAGCGACTATTTGTCTTGTGTCGGTTCTTTCTTTGCTTGTGGTTGAGCTTTGAATGAACTAGAATCCTTTGTCAGCACAATATCGTCTGCCTTGATATACCAGTCAACATCTGCTCCTTGATAGGTGGCAGTAGCAACGGTGTCCGCAATGGGATTGATAAGTTCCACCCGTGCGTTATAATCAAACTCTTTCAAAGGCACGCTGGCAGGAATACTTACTTGAATCATGCGTCCTTGTCCTTTGGATTTTAAGTCATAGGTACGTTCCTTGATTTCATCTGAAACCGACCCGTCTTCATTTTGGATTCTCACTTCACGACGTAGAGCAGAGAATTTCAATTCTCCAAAAGTCGTGTCTTTATCTAATACAATGCCATTTGCTAATCTCATCATTTTTCCTCTCTTTCTTTATTCTTTTATCATGTCGTCAGCATGTAAAAGGTAATTTGTAAAACCACGAGTGCCGATTTTGTAGCCCTCTGCGGTAATACGTGGATTGACTAACTTCACACGTTCCTCAAAGCCGAAATGTTTTTCGCCAGCTTCAGCAGGAAGCACCACCACAATATCATCTGCTCTTTGAACATCAGAATAGAGATTATAGCTTCTTGATAAGACAGTTAGCCGTCCGTTGATTCTTCGCTGAACGACTTTATCCTCGCCAGCAAATTCTAAATTGCCGAATGTTTTTTCCATGTTGGGAATCACAAATTTAAGTTCCATATTTTTACCTATCCTTTCTTTTTTATTGGCTGAATGAATGTTTGATGGTCTTAAAGAGTGGGGAACGACCTTTTGATTCTTGATTTTTTGTTTTCATAAGTTCACTTCCTTTCAAAATCGGGTAAAAAAATAGACACCTCATTTTTTGAAGTGTCTACCTATTAAATATTCAAATTTTATTGGAAGTATCTTTATATCTTCACTTTTCAAGGATAAATCGTCGTATCAAAGCTCATTCATAAGTAGTAAATTAGTAGTAAATTGAGTGGTTTTGACCTTGATAAAGTGTGATAAGTCCAGTTTTTATGCGGATAACTAGATTTTTATGCTATTTTTAAAAATACAATTTATATCTGATAGAACTTTATTGTCTAAATTTCCATCATATGAAAATGAAATATTTTTCAGTTCAATTGTATTGTCTTTTATCTCAATATCTTTTTCTGAGTCGCTTAATACCGGTGTTTCAAGTTCACTGCTTACATCATGCAAAGCATACTCTATTGCTTTAGCTTCATTAATGTAATTTGTAAAGTTCATCATAGGTCCGACAACACCTAATGATAAGATCAAACATATGACCAGATTTTGTGGAGAAATTTGCCCATTTACATAAAGGATTAATCCTATTGGTAACACTCCTAAAAAAGTGGATGGAAGAACAGAATTACCAAAATTCATGTATTTCCAAACACTTTTGTACCATGCCAGAGTCGAATTTCTAAAAGTTTTTATTGCATTAACAAATTTATTATATGAAGTTGTTGATTGGTTAAATGCCTTAATCACTTCAATTCCTTCTACATACTCAACAATTACACTATTTACAGAATTACTCGTTTCCATATATTTGGCATACTCCGAGTTAAAGTTCTTCATCATTATCATATAAGAAGTGCCGGCAATCGGTACTGTAATCAGCATTGCTAACGCCATTCTCCAATCAATAAATGTTAAATATGCAAATACACTTATTGAAAGAGTAATATTAGATATACATTCCGGTATTACATGTGCTAAAGGAAGTTCGATTGTTTCTACTCTATCAACTATTACACTTTTAAGCTTTCCAACAGATTCTCCCATTACATAGCCAAGTGGTGCTTTAACAAATGTCCTTGCCAAACTAAGCCTGATATTTTCCAATATGTTATATGCAGACAAGTGTGATAATGTAGTTGAAATTCCATGGAATAAGTATCTGACAGCATATCCTGAAACCGCCGCCAAACAATAATATGCAATCTGATTTAAAGAAATACTCCCATTAACAAACAATTCAATTATTTTATATGCACACCAATATGGTACAATTCCCGCAAAAACACCAATAATAGCACAAATTACTGATAATAAAATTTTCCATTTGCATTGAACTGCAAATGAAAGAGCTATTTTTATCCAACTTTTCTTCTTCATTACAGCTACCCCTCCTAAAAAATAAAATAGAACCATGATTTTGTTCATAGTTCTATTTTATAGATTTCTAATATATTTTGCTCCCCTGAATAGCTATATATTACTCTGTTTGGATATTTATTTTTCTATATTCCATCGGGCTTTTGCCATAGTTCTTTTTAAAAACCTCTGAGAACTTGCTCACATTAGTATAGCCAACTTTCCCTGCTATTGCTGTTACACTTTCATCCGTTTTTAACAATAAGCTGGCTGCTACATTCATCTTGTAACTACTTAAATATGAGTATATCGCCTCCCCATATACACCTTTAAAGCACTTTTTCAAAGCTGATAATGATAGATCATACATTTTTGCTAATTCTGTCATTGTATAGTGCTTATCTAAATTATCTGTAATCAAACTTTTTATCTCTTTAATTTTTTCCACTTGTGATTTGTAGAAATACTGTTGTGTTTTGTTTACTTGCGTTAGATCAATAGATTTTAACAAAATAAACAGCTCTATTATTTTTATTTGTAAATATTCCTTCTTTACTTTGTCCGGAAGCATATATAACTCTCCAAAAATATGATTTATCATTGCCTCCTCGTGTAATACAAATGGAGTATTGTCTGATAAAAACAGCTTCTTAATCTCCATAGTATTAATATTAAAATAACCTAAAAGCTCATTCAATCTTCCCTCTACATTCTCTGACAAGGAAATATTAATAGTTATTCCATGGAAATGTGATAATGGAAAACTACAGGTACTATATTCTGAATCCAATTTTTCAATTAGAACATCTCCCGGTTCTAAATATAAATATTCTCCATTTATAGTTTCTGATTCAATTCTTCCTTCCTTACAGTGATGTATGCTAAGACAATTATTTTCTGATTCTATGCGTTTTGAGTTTACGGTGGCATGAAAATTATTATACATCACCGAAATTCCCGGAAAAACCTGATAACAGATTATTGTCCCATTTCCTCTATCTTGTTGCATTTCATATACTGCACAAACTCTATCTTCGCAAATTTTATTCATACCTTGCTTTAACATGAATTGATTTATTTCAAGCAAACATATCACCTCAGTTCAAAAAATATTCTTTTAATTTTACAAATCCCTTATCGTCTAAAAGATACTGTTCTTTTATTCGTCCTTTATCCATTTGAATCACATAGTTACAACAGGTAGCTATAAATTCATAGTCATGAGTAATTATTATAACGGTTTTCCTTTTATCCGCTAACTTCTTGATTTCATTAGCGACCTGTATCATATGGCTTAAATCTAAACCGCTCGTAGGCTCATCAAAAATCAAAATATCACGATTTGATGTCAAAGCACTTGCAATTGCAACTCTCTGTTTTTGACCGCCTGATAAAGACATCGGGTGTCTTTCTCTTAATTCCAGTAAATTAAGTTCTTCCATTATACTTATTATATCATTCTTTATAGTTTTATCTGCCCCTAATAACAGTTCATCTTCTACACTTTCTGTAAATAGCTGATGATTTGTGTCTTGCATCACCATATAGCAATTACGCAATCTGTCCTTTTTCTTTAATATTTTATCATTATATTTAATTTTACTTCTATCTTTACTTTCCAAGCCACATATACAGCGTGCAAATGTAGATTTCCCTGCACCATTGTCTCCAATAATTGCCACAACATTATTTAATGGAAATTGTAAATTTTCTATATCAAGTATCATTTTGTTTTTCTTATAAGCAAATTTCAAATTTGATAGAATAAAAGTTTCCGTTCCGGTCAGTTTTCTTACCTCTATCGGATACTTACTTAAAGTAAACGGTCTTATTTTAGATTTATGTTGCTCATAAAACTTGCTTTCATCATCATAGCAATCAACTATTCTACCTGATTCCATATAAAATATGTGATCCAGTAAACCCTGCAGATAATATAATCTATGCTCTGCAATAATAATAGTTTTTCCTTGCTTTTTCCATAACTCTATTATATTCCTTAAATCTTTAGTAGACTGTTTGTCAAGATTTGAGGACGGCTCATCCAAAATTATAATATCAGGATCTGTAACAGAAACTGAAGCACAAGCAATTTTTTGTTTTTCTCCTCCCGATAAGGAAAAGATATTTTCCCCTAACAAATTATCTATATTAAAAAGTCTGACCGTTTTCTTTATCTTAGAAATAATTTCAGTCTCAGAAACTCCCTTGTTCTCACTTGCAAAAGCTAATTCACTTGTTGTATCTACAGTGAAAAATTGCGTTTTAGGATTTTGAAAAACACTTCCGCTAATATTAGATATATCTTCCAAACTGCATTTATCCGAATTAACACCATTAATGTATATTTCCCCTACTATATTTCCTTCATAATAATTGGGTATTAATCCATTGATAAGCCTTCCTACAGTAGATTTTCCACATCCTGAATCGCCACAAAATAATACCGTTTCTCCTTTTTTGATAAAAAAACTAATTTCTGATATGCTGTCTTTCTTCTCACTTACATTACCGTAACTAAAGCTTACATTTCTAAATTCGATCATTTATTCTCACCATCCTCATTATAGAAAGATAAATCCTAAGAAAAGCAATGATGAATATATTATTAATAACACATCTAAAAGTTTAAATCCAATTTTACATATATTGGTTCTCTTTCCTGATGAATCTAATCCTCTAATTAATGCTGAAGCTGATAATTCTTCTCCTATTTTTGTAATCGAAATCATAAGTGGCACTAACCTGTATTCCAGCATTTTAACAGGATCGCCACATAAATTAATGCCTCGCATTCTCATTGCATCTTTTATATATGAGTATTCTTCTTTTATTGTAGGAAAAAATCTGAATACAACGGAAAGTGGGATAATAATTTTATCAGACAAATGCATTCTCTCCATTGCTGCTATAAACTCACTTACTGTTGTTGTACTGATAAAATAATACCCCATAATGAATCCCGGTAGAATTCTTATATATATACCTATTAATGCTCCCAAAATAAAAAAGCCTAATCCTGACAATATCGGAAATATTTTTAGTTCCAATATGAAAAGGATACTATATGTTATTAAAAGTCTGCAAACTATATTCCACTTTTTATCAATGCTTAACAACAATAAAGGTAAGATAAGCGTTGCAAAGCGTATATAATACATTATTCCTACTGAACTACCGGCTGTCATTATTGTGGTAACTATTATCATTAAAAAAATTTTGGTTCTTGGATCAAGAGATATGGATTTTTTGCTTTCAAATATATAATCTATCTCCATTTTCATTATACTATTCCTGCTTTTTTGAAATGTTTGTTTAAAACAGCTCTGCCTAATATTCCGCCTAAAATTCCACCAACAAAACAAGAAAGTACAAAAACCGGAAGAACCCAATTTGGAGTAAGTTCCGCTAAAGTTTTTGCATACTCCGCTCCATATCCTTCTGATACAGTTTTCAAAAACTCACTTCTCATAAAATATATTCTTGCAAAAAATCCACTGCTTAATAATGAAAAAAAAGAATATCCTAATATAATAAATTTTATATCTTTATACTTACCTGCTCTCATAACAACATCAGCAAGTATTCCACAGATAACACAGCAAACCAAAACTAAAATGCCACTACCCATAACCATAAATAATATTCCTATGATTATTCCTGTTAAACTAACCATTCCAAATTTGTTTATTTTAGTAACATAAAGCATAAACGGTATTCCACATACAATTGGTGTAAGGATTCCCAGCAAAATCGTAAAAATAGGAATGTATCCCAACATCATAGTTACAAAATATAAAACAAAATAAATTGCAGTAAAAATTCCCACATTTATTAAATCTTTAGCGTTTAATTTGTTGTTTTGAGATTCTTGATTCATAATAATACCTCCATAAAATTTACAAATAATTAAGTTAGATATTGCTAACTTATAATTGTTCTCATTTTACAGGAATATTCTTTGTGTTGCTACTCTAAATAGTTATATTATACTCCAAATGGTTTTATTTTGTTCATAAAATCATATCAATATCTGGTTTTATATGTTATAATAAAGTCCAAATATGCTTAAAGCTTTCTATAAATCATTCTTTTGTAGCAAGCACAGTAAGTGTCCGTACACTTACGGAAAAATTGATGAAGCAGCCCTTTGGGAACTGCTTCTTTTTTTATCAATTTTTAGCTTGTTAGGGAGACCCTAATACCCCGAAAATCATACAAAGGAGGAAATATCTATGGCAAACAGATTACGAAATGAACGACTTGAAATTAAGTTGACCAAAGAAGAAAAAGCTTTTTTTGAGGAGAAAAGAAAGCTCGCAAGGTGCAGAAATATGAGCCACTTTATCCGCAAATGCGTTTTGGAAAAGGAAATATATCAAGTAGATTTAGAGCCTTTCCGAGATTTACAAGGATTGCTTTCCAATGCCACAAATAATATCAACCAGATTGCAAAGCGAGTAAATTCGACCGGTGTTATCTACAAAGAGGACATCAATGATATAAAGAAAGAGATTGAACATTTTTCAAAAGAACTGTGGCAAATTCATTCCTTGCTTCTAAACAGGACTTCCGGAGGTGATTAAAATTTATGGCGATTACAAAAATACACCCTATAAAATCAACCCTTCATCTTGCTATTGACTATATTGTTAATGGAGATAAAACAGATGAACAGCTTTTAGTCAGTACGCATAAATGCCATCAGTCAACTGCTCATACTCAGTTTTTAAGGACAAGAGGGGAGGCGGGAACTAAGGGAACTGTCCTTGCAAGACATCTGATTCAATCTTTTTTACCGGGAGAAACAACGCCTGAAATGGCACATCAAATCGGTCTTGAGTTATGTAAAAAGATACTCAAAGATGAGTATGAGTTTGTGTTATCGACGCACATAGATAAAGGACATATCCATAATCATATCATCTTCAACAATGTGAATATGTTTACCGGCAAGTGCTATCAATCCAATAAGAAAAGCTATCATAAGATCCGTTACCAGAGTGATAAGCTATGCAAAGAAAACAACCTCTCCGTCATTGATGAACACTACGAAAGCTTTAAGAAAAAATATAGGACGAACGGTAAGTCTTGGTATGAAAATGAACAGGCAAAGAGAGGTACTTCTTGGAAAAGTAGACTTCAATTTGACATTGATCGCATGATAAAACAGTCTAAGGATTGGGACGAATTTCTAAAGAAAATGACTGAACTTGGCTATGAAATTAAGTATGGCAAACATATCGCTTTTAAGCCGAAAGATAAGCCCAGATTTACAAGAGCTAAGACGATTGGCGAAGATTATACGGAGGAACGATTAAAAGAACGAATAGCTGAAAGAGAGTTTATTAAGACGCCTACCGTTAAAAAACGCATTGGAAATGTTATTGATATGAATACCAATGTGAAGGTAAAGGAAAGCAAAGGCTATGAATACTGGGCGACGAAACATAATCTGAATACAATGGCAGAATCCGTTATCTTTATCAGAGAACATGGCATAAAATCTGTTCAGCAACTTGATGAATTTATCAAGAAAAGTGCTGATGAAAGACAAAATTTACAGGATAAAATCAAGGCGATTGATAAGGAAATGGAACAGTTATCCACTACGATGGAGCAAGTTCATACTGTCAAAAAATATCGTGCCTATTACAAGGAATATAAGGCGAATCCGTCTGATAGGGCATTTTTCGAGGAATATAAAGCTCAGATTACCCTCTATGAAAATGCTCTTTCTGAACTTAAAAAGACTTATTCCAAACTCCCAAATTCAAAGGATATTTTAGATAAACTTGATAAATTACAAGAAAAAAAGAATACCCTAATGCAAGAGTATTCTTCTACAAAATCGACTATGGACGAGCTTTATCAGATACGAAAGAACTATGGAATTTATATGGGTAAGGAGATGGAGAGATAATCTTTATCTCCTTTTTTTGAGCAACAAAAAAGAGCCGGTGCAGCCCTAAAGACCACACCGACAAACCTTTATCTCTCCGCTTCTTTTGGTTTTTCTTTACCCTCTTTCGGCTTTTGCTTATCTCCTGCCTGATATTCTTTGATAGCACCAAGTATGGATTTTTTATCGTTTTCTTTCCCTTTTTCAGAGCCGGTTAAGGTATTTAACTTGGCTTTCATTTTTTCAATATCTGCTCTAATCTGTCCTGACTGTTCCCAAGAATCGGCATAAAATAAGTCTTTTTCTCTTTCTTCTATCTCGCTTTTCAGTTTGGCAATCTCCTGACTTTTATCCTGTTCTTTCATCTGTTCTTTCGCCTTTAAGAGCTTTGAGGAGAATATCCTTACATTGCTATGCTCCTTGCCGTTATCATCAATAGAGGTTCTAAGCTGTCCGAATAGCTTTACGAAATCTCCCTGTTTAAAGTCCTTTGGAATATCACTCTTTTCTCCATAGGCGGAGCAATTATGATACACCTTATTACCATCATCATCTTTGGAAACTACGGAGAAATTTGCCACCTTAAAGGCTTCTCCGTTCTTATTTTCCCTTTCAACTACATCGACCTCTCCAACAATATTTCCGACGATATTTACAAGGTCATCTTTCTCCTGCTGAACATAGGGCAGGTCTTTTATCTGCCCCTGTTCTCTTAAATCTTCAATCATATAGTCAAATTCCTCATGTAGTAAATTTACGGTGTCATTGTCCATATAAGCATCATAGAGCTTATCCAAGGCACTTTCATCATTAATACCTTTCTCCATACTGATAACCGCCTTTACAAAATCTTTGTGGTTATCCTTTGCCATATCTTCAATTCTATCTCGCATTGTTTTGTAATCCATTCTGTTCTCCTTTCATGGTAAAAGGGAGCTGTTTGCTCCCTTATCTTGCATATTCCTGTTCTTTTGTAGTTTGTTTTTCTTCCGTCTTACTTTCACTTTGATAAGCTCTGATTTGTCCTAAAATAGACGGTTTATCTTCCGTTCTTTGAGAAGTTTCCTCTTTTGTATGAAGATTATCTTCCACATCATAGGTTGATTCAAAGTAATCACTGTCCCTGAAATCATTGTCATATCTGTCGATGATACCGTCATTATCGAGGTCTTTTGCAAGCGGATCATAGAAGTTTCCTTCATCATCAATCTCCAATCCGAGTGCTGCCTTTAAGTCCTCTGAGTCTATATAAGTTAAATCTTCAAAAGAGGATAACTCAATTTCATTTTTCATATTCCTTAGAGCTTCGTTCTCTCCCTTGTTTTCATAGTCGAAGCTCTCTGTTTTGATTGGAGTATCATCAATATACTGTGTCCATGTTTTAGCTTCTAAATTCAGTTCGTACTGAATCCCATGCCTTTCATCAGGAGTATTGGTATAGGCAATCCCGATATGCTTTAAATCAGGGTATAACTTGTCAAACTCATCGTAGCTGTGGTTTTCTTCATACTCTCTGTTACAGAAGTCAATAATCGCTCGTTTTATATCTTCCACAAGGGGATTGTCATTTCTCTTTTCTTCTACCTCTCCCATATTGAGCAGCTTATTCAGTTCGGCAAGTCTTAATACTTTAGTTTTCAATTCATCTGCCTTTTCAAAAGGCTTTTTAAGTTCTTCTTTGGCATTTTCAAGCTGTTCTTTGGTGCTTATGAGCTTTTCTTCCAATCTTTTCAGTTTCTCTGGCATTTTCTCAAGAGCATTATCCAGTCTTGTTATATTACCGTCTGCACTTGTGCCAAGCTCTCCGGAATGCTTTGCAGCACCGTTTAAGCTGAAGTTATGCTCATTGGTAAAGAAGTTATAACTGACCTCTAAATCCATATTTCTATACTTTCCTATCATCTTACTTTCGTTGATTTTTACTTTTGAAATGGCTTCAAGAAGTTTTTCTCCTGCTAATTTCTTATCGGTAATCTTCTCGCCTAAAATAGTAATGGAAGTAAACTTTTCCTCACCTACCGCTTTAGGTTCTACACTTGCTATATCATTCTTAACAGCTTCAATGAGTTTTTCCGTTCTTGTGATTTCTTCAGGATAATTTTTTGCGACCTTATCCTCTAATCTGTAACGATTGGACTTGTAGTTTGCTTCCAGCATTTTAAGTTTTGTAACCTCATTGTCCAAGTCCATCTTTTCCTTGATTTTCGGATCCCCTGTTGCAAGAGCCTTTATCTCAGCGTAGTTAAGGGAGCTTTCGTCCACATCTTCCGCAACACGAACGGGAGTTTTTGAAGTCATAATCTGTGAAATGAATTTCTGCTTATTTTCTATGGTCTGCCACAAATATGCATCAAAGGTATTCTCCGTAACATAGCGATAGATATTTACCTCTTTATTTTCATTTCCCTGACGAACAATTCTACCCGCACGCTGCTCTAAATCCGCAGGACGCCAAGGTACATCCAAATCATGAAGTGCAATCAGCTTATTTTGCACATTTGTCCCGGCTCCCATCTTCTGAGTAGAGCCGAGCAATATCCTCACATCTCCCTTACGCACCTTTGCAAATAGTTCGTCCTTTTGCTTATCTGAATTAGCTTCATGAATAAAGGCTATTTCTTCTTTCGGTATGCCCATAGCTACAAGTTTATCCCTAATATCATCATAAATGTTAAATTCTCCATCTCCTTTTGGCGTGGACATATCGGAAAATAGAAGCTGTGTAGACTTATTTTCTTTGGTCTTATCCCAAATACTAAAGACATTTTTCACGCAAACATTCACCTTGCTGTCAGGATTATCAGGAAGTAGGGGATTGATCAGTCTTTGGTCAAGGGCAAGTTTCTTACCATCATTAGTAATATTTAACATATTATCCTCATCAGGTTCTACCACTCTATTTCTAACCTTATCCGCTCTTTCAGATAATCCCTTTAGGATTTCTTTTTGTTCCTCGCTCGGCAAGGTTTTAATTACTTCATAGTGTGCTTCAGGTGTTGGAAGATTTAGCATATCTGCGGTCTGAATGTCAGCGACTTCCTTAAACATGGACATCAATTCAGGTAGGTTATAAAACTTTGAAAATCTTGTTTTCACCCTGTATCCTGTTCCTTCAGGAGCAAGTTCAAAGGCGGACTGAGTTTCCCCGAAGGTACTTGCCCAAGCATCAAAATGCTCCAAGTGATTCTTCTTTAGGTTTTCATACTGAAGATAACGCTGCATGGTGTAAAGCTCTGTCATAGAATTGCTTACAGGCGTTCCTGTGGCAAAGACTATTCCTTTCCCATTTGTCATCTCGTCCATATATCTACATTTCATAAACATATCAGAGGACTTAAAGGCTTCACTTTGCCCAATCCCTGCAACATTACGCATTTTTGTATGAAGATACAAATTCTTAAATCCATGTGCTTCGTCCACAAAAAGCTTATCTACACCCAGTTCCTCGAAAGTAATGACATCGTCTTTCTTAAAATCATCGTTTAGTTTCTCAAGCCTTGCTTCCAGTTTTTTCTTTGTCTTTTCAAGTTGCTTAACCGTAAAATTTTGGTTTCTGTCGTGCTTGTATTCCTCAATATAGTTCAAAATTTCATCAATCTGATCCTGAATATGTTTCTCCTGATATTCCTTACTCATTGGGATTTTTTCAAATTGCGTATGACCGATTACAACCGCATCATATTCTCCGGTAGCAATCTTTCCAATAAACCTCTTTCTGTTTTTCGGCTCAAAATCTTTCTTGTCAGCCACCATAATGTTAGCCGACGGATATAACTGCATAAACTCTCTGCCTATTTGACCTGTCAGGTGATTCGGTACGACAAAGAGCGATTTACTACACATTCCAAGCCTTTTACTTTCCATTGCGGAAGCGACCATCTCAAAGGTCTTTCCGCTTCCCACCACATGGGCAAGCAAGGTATTTCCTCCATACAAACTTCGTGCAATGGCATTTCTTTGGTGAGGTCTAAGCTCTATTTCCGTATTCATTCCTTCAAAAGAGAGATTACTTCCGTCATATTCACGATTCCTGATAGAGTTAAAACGCTCATTATACAGTTTTACAAGCCTGTTTCTTCTTTCCTGATCGCTAAATATCCAGTTCTTAAATTCTTCTTTTAGAAGTTCCTGTTTTTGTCCTGCAAGGAGAGTTTCCTTTTTATTTAGAACAGAACTTTTTGAGCCGTCCGGATTTTCAATCTGGTCAAAGACCTTTGTTTCTTTAAGGTTTAAGGCATCCTCAATCAGCTTATATCCGTTTACCCTTGATGTTCCGTAGGTCATTTCTGCAAGATCATTACCCTTATCTCTGCTCTTTCCTTCAATATTCCATTCGCTTGTAAGGTTTGAGAATTTGACTTTAATATCCCATCTTGCCCAGCCCGGTGTTTTCAGCGTTTCAAAGATAAACTTTTCTATATCTTTTATCGGTATCCAAGTTGCACCAAGACGAACACTAATCTCACTTGCTTCAAGCTCTTTCGGTAATACTTTGGTAAGTTCTGCCTTTTGGTATTCCAATCGGTTCATCTCATAGCTTATCAGCTCTTTTTCTTTGCCATCTTCCGCATATCCAAGATGAGGAAGTTCTCTTTCGGTCTGTCTTAGCTTTGAAAGATAGCTATCAACAATGGCGATTTTATCCCTGATATTTCCTGATAAATATTCATCTTTTGTTACATAGCCATACTTATATGAATTGCTGCCATTTGCACAGGCGAAAGGCAAATCTCCATCTTCGGGGTTAAAGGATAGCGGTCTGTAAAAGTTCTGTTCTTCCCTGATACTTAGATAAATCTCTCCCATTAATTCTTCTATTAGAGTCGGTCTATCTTTTCCTGTCAGGCTTTCCATATACTCAAAATCCACATATCCTTTTTCGGATACGGATAATACCAGTGCTTCAAGGGAAGTATCTACATGGTCGATTGTCTTTGCCTTTGTGATTGTCCTCTTGGAGAATATATCCCCCTTTTCCTTGAAGTTTTCTTCTTCATCAAGGATTTCAATGGAGGAAACAAGAGGGAAGTTACTGTCCTCTTTTAAGGCTCTGGTATTGGAAAGGTTATTTACAAAGCCATGTTTCTTTGAAAAACTGTCATAGACTTCATTGAGCTTTTCTTGAGCTTTCTTTACCTCATCCTCCGAAAAATCTTCCTTTTGTTTGTAAATGACATCTTTTAGAGCTTCGTTCAGTTCAAGGTAATCTTTGATTTTTTCCTTGTTCTTCTCCGTTATCTCTTTCTTTACAAATAGGGAATTTTCTCTATAATACACTTCATCATCAATAACGGTATATGAGAAGTTCTTGACATCGTCCGTTGCAGGGATTGATGTGATTTCATCATCTAAAAGTTCTATTTCTTCATAGGCTGCTCCTTTGGATATTTCTTCACTTGCCCTTGCAAGCAGCTCCTTTAAATCGGCATTTTCTCTTGGCAGACAAGCAAGGGTGTTTCCAAATCTTCCGGATACTTCTTCCATAGAGCCAAGCACCATCTGAGGATTCTCTACAAAGTATTTGTTATATGTCAGCCCATTTTCATCTTCTGCAAGATGTATCCAGTCCTCCTCACGCTCTCTGATACTGTCCCTTTTCTTTAGGAAGATAATATCCGAGGTTACTTCCGTTCCAGCAACACCCTTAAAAGTATCGTTCGGAAGTCTGATTGCTCCTAAAAACTCCGCTCTTGCTGCAAGGTATCGTCTGACACTTTCATCCTTTTTATCCATCGTACCTGAAGATGTGATAAAGGCGATGATACCTCCGTTTCTGACTTTATCAATGGATTTCGCAAAGAAATAATCATGGATAAGGAAGTTATTTTTGTTATACTCCCTGTCATTGACCTTGTATTCTCCAAATGGGACATTACCGATAGCCACATCAAAGAAGTTATTGGAAAAGCTCGTTTCTTCAAGTCCTTTAATCTGTATATCACTTTCCGGATATAGAAGTTTTCCAATACGACCGCTTACGGAGTCAAGCTCCACACCATAAAACTTGGACTTTTTCATTTCATCAGGAAGATTGCCGATAAAGTTTCCGATGCCCATTGACGGCTCTAAGATATTACCACTCTTAAAGCCCATTCCTGACAGGGTAGAGTAGATACTGTCAATTACTGTTTTCGGTGTGTAAAAGCTCGTTAAGGTAGATTCTTTTGCAGAGTCATATTCATCCTGCGATAAGTTCTCCTTTAGAAAAGCTCTTGCTTCTTTCCACTGACCTTCCTTGCTCTCGTCAAAGACTTCGGATAGTCCGCCCCAGCCGACATATTTTGCCAAAGTTTCCTGAGCGGTGCTGTCAAGCTCTCGTTCTCCTCTTTCCACTCGGTTAAGCATGGAAATTGCTTCCAAGTTATTATTTAACCTTTCACTTGGCGTTAATTTTGCCGGGAGAATTTCTTCGGTAATCTTAAAGTTATGAGCTTCTATTTTAGGTTTTTCTGCCTTTTCATCAATGTCTTGAATTGTATCTTTAGCTTTCGTGTATGTCAGATTTTCAAATATTCTCTCAAGGTCGCTATCCAAACGATAGGGAATCACATCGGAGCCGGTTATCATACCACCAAGATATTCGGTATTATCCTTAACCGTTACGGTCTTTAGGTTATTTCCCATATTGTCAAAGCGTGTGATGGTACAGTCCTTATCCTTGTATTTAACTTCATCACCAACAATAAAACTTGGTCTTTCAAGGCTTATCTTTCTTAATAGCTCCTCATTATCCATAAACGGTACGATTGCAATTTGTCTATTTCCATCTCTTGCCGGATAAAGCCATACCTCCGGCTTTCCGTTTACCTTGTTTTTTTCAATACCTCTTGCAATATATGCTTCATGGTCAAAATATACGGTATCTCCTTGTTTCACTGCAAATTTATCCGCAAGGCTTTCTTCTTTTTCATTCAGCTCTACTTCTTCCTTTTGCCGAATGTATTCAAATAGGGTAGATTGAACAGGACTTTTCTCAAGTGCTTCTTCCATTTCTTCAAAGTTTTCATAAGTTTTATACTCGGCTGTATCTATTCTTAAATGTTCTTTTAGTTCATACGCTGTATAGCCGTAGCTGTCTATCAGTTCATCAACCTTTTTACTATCTTCATAGCTTTCTCCATAAAACAGTTTGTACTTTACACCGCCAAGAGCCACGCTATTTTTCGCTTCGGATAAATTGATATGAGCTACATCAGACTTATCTGCCAAAATAAACTCTGTACCGACCTTAATAGCAATTTTTTCATCAGGCAGGGCATTTATGTCATCTGCTTCTTTTTCTTTATCCTCTGCATTAACACCTGATAATTTGTTCCTATCGTTGATAATACTCTCTGCTTCTTCTAAGGAAATTCCCATTTCATCGCTAAGATAAAAGATGTCCTGTTCCTTTTGATTATCTTTTGAGGAAAGCTGTCCGTTAAATACTCGGTCTATTTCTTCCTCGCTCATCTGTTTTACAAGCTCTGTATCTTTAATCTCTCGAAAAGTCTTTGGAAAATCTTCTAAGATAAGCCTCTCAGCATTTAGTTCTTTTAATTCTTCAAGATTGAAGTATCCCCATTCAGGTTCAATTCCGACTACAAGCCCAAAGGCTTCTCCGCTTTCTCTGTCGTACTCCGTCATATACCAAGTCCAGTTAGAACGGAAAGGAATGATATATGTTGCATGAACTTCCTTATCCGCTAAAGATACTTCTTCCTGTGCGTAAAGCTCAGGAACTCTTTCAAGCATTTCATCGGTCATTAAGTTTTCAGGATCATCTTTAGAATAATATTGTGATTTTTGTGCTTCTTTTGCTTCTTCTCTCTCTGCCTTACTTTCTATTTTCTTTTCTTCATAAAGATTTTTAGAAAGCAGCTCATCAATATGCTTTGCCACGCTTGACCAAGTAAGAAACACATCATTACAATCATTCTTTTCCAGTTTTATTCCTTTGGCATCGTGCCATTCTCCACTGCCTGTCAAACCTGATACCGCATGGCTTCTTCCTCCTGTTCCGTATTCATCTTTTAAAAAGTCGGCTTTTTCCTGTAAAGTATGGTTCTCTTTGAAAAACTCGGTAATTCTCTCTTTTCCTCTATCGATTCCGCTTCCCATTGAAAGTGTGGCAAGAACTTCATCTTCCGTAATAAAGGCTTTTACTTTCGGAAGTTCAGTCAGATTGGTACTGTATTCTTTTCTTGACAGTTCAAGCTCCTGTAACTTCTGATAAAGGCTGTCCACCTTATGATAGTGAAACCTTAGTACATCTCTATCTTCTCTATATGCTTCTAAAAATCGTCCATACTCTTTGATAACATCCACAAGGTATTCAGGATTTTTCAGTGCCTCGGATAATCGTTTTATTTCATCCGGAAAGCCACCTCCCTTTTCGAGAAATTCAAAAAAACCTTGTTCTTTTCCTTCCTCACTCAAATCGTGAATAAGATACCATAGGGATTCTGAAATTCTGTCTCTTTCATAGTCTAAGGCTTCCTGTAGTTCCACATTTGTGGCAAATTCTCCGCTGTTAAGAAGTTCAGCAATTCTGTTTGCAGCATTACCCCAACTTAAAACTTGTGTGTCATCTTCTCTTGCTGATGTTCCGGAAGAAAAGTGAAGTCCCTTATCCGAATACCAAGCTGAGATTTCACTTCCGTCAATGATATAGCCGTTTCCCCCTTGAAAAGTATTTTTAAGGTATTCTCCCAATTCTTCATTGCTTTTTCCTTTAGAAAACTCGGCAATAACAGGAAGTCTGCCACCATCATGATTTCCTCCGTTAATAAGGACAGTGTCTATATCTTTCTGAGCAAGAGGGATGCTAAGCCTTATCTGTCCATAAGAATTTTCAGGCAAAGAAAAAGAAGCCTTGTCAGCTTCTCTTATCTCTACTTTAGTATTTTCTTTTAGATTTCCACGATCTCCTTGATGGTCATTTCCTTCAAGGCTGAAATCATCGCCCCATACTGAGGACTTTCCTCGCCCTCTATCTTCCAAGCCTTCATCAGTTTCGGCTTCTCTGTCCTCATAAATGCTATCGCCTGTTTTTGAATATCCATCAGGTGTTCTATCAGCTTCTTCTCCTTGTATAGATCCACTAACATCTCGAAGCGGCTCTGCTCCTCGCTCTGTGAAAGGTAGTCTAACCTCATCACTGCGTAGGTCGGATTCGGGTATTCCTTGATGAAGTCCGTCTGTTCCTCCAAGCTGTTTAGGGTGTTCTCCCTGATTTTGACTGCTATCTCGTCCGTACTCTCCATTTCTGAAAACTCGCTCGGTTTCACTAATTCTTTCCTGATCATCTCGTCGAAGTACATTGTTTTCTCCTTCCTCAATTTCTTCTCTAATCTTATTATATCCTGCTTCTCTGCTTCTTAAAACTTCTTTTTGAATTTTAAGCTCTTTGCTCTTTTGAATGGTTGTATCTATGATATTTCCGCTAATATCCGATACGGTTTCACCAAGGCTCATAAGAGATATGCTGTCAAGCATTGCAAAATTTTTCTTTAATAGCTCCTTATCCATAGGATAATCTAACTTAAATCTTGAAGCTACCGCATAGCTGATGGAATCCCTTACAAATTTGACAAAGGATATTCTGTCCTCATCAGCTATTCTAAGCTCATTCATCAGGCTGTCTATCTTTTCATCGCCATAAATTCTACTTAGAGAAAAGATATTTTCAAGATTACTTTCGCTTTCTTCATAGCCTTCACTTGCTATCATTTCCTTTAAGACATCTTGATGAGCTTCTTTATCAAATCGCCAAAGATTGACCTCATTAACATCTCTGTTTCTTGAAACGGTCTGGCTTACATCAAAGATATAGTCAACCTTTTTATATGTTCCGTAGTCCTCTAAAATCGGAATCCCTTTCTGTCCTCGTACAACAGTTCGATGAAAGCGTTCACGCCAATAGTCAAACTTGGCACAGGCTGTTGCTTCCGGATTTTTATCATAGATACTTAGTTGACTTCTAAAGTCATATCGTTGATTGTTCCCGACAACCTTTAAGAGCTTCAGATACTCCGCTTCACTATGCAGAATATCCTGTTTTACAAGCTCCAAAATGTTATGAAAATCATTGATTCGCATTTTTACCTCCTTTTTCTAATATTCATTTTTCCTATTCATTCTTCTGGTGTTCCTCTACCGTATGTTTTATCTGTTCCTCAATCTTTTCTAAAAATTCTTTTTTGGAAGATTTGCCCTGTGCTATTTCAGACAATTCCATTTCCCACTGTGCCGTCATTTCTGCTGATTTAAAGTTATCTGCAACAATCTCAATCAGGCTTTTTCCTTTCGGTGTTGCAATCAGATTCTTCTTATCTCGTTCAATAAATTCTTTGTAAATCAGATTTTCTATAATTCCCGCCCTTGTTGCAGGTGTTCCAAGTCCTTCTCTTTCCACTTCAACACCTTTTTCCAGTGCATCATTACCTGCAAGCTCCATAGCCTTTAAGAGTGTGTCCTCTGTAAAGTGTTTAGGAGGTTGACTGTACTTTTCTCTAATCACTTTCTCCTTTATTTCAAGGACATCTCCCACATTTACCTCCGGCAAAACAGATTCTTCATTCTTCTTAGATTTGTATTCTTTAAGGTATTTTGTAAAGCCCTCGTCTTTAATTACATTGCCGGTACTTGTAAATTCAAAACCGTCAAATTCAGCTACAATTTTAGTAGTATTTTGGGTGAGTGGATAACCTACACTTGCATGAAACTTATTAGAAATAAGTCGATATACTTTTGCTTCATTTTCAGGAAGTTTGGATATATCTTCACTGAGCGATGATACGGTCGGGATAATCGCATGATGATCCGTAACTTTTTTAGAGTTGAATACTACCTTGATACGCCCTGTATCAAAATCATTTTTTCCTAAGATATTGTTAACTGTGCTTGTAATCATATCTTCGGTTAAACATCTGCTGTCCGTTCTTGGATAGGTAATGAGCTTTTTTTCATAAAGACTTTGAGCATAGTCAAGTGTTTGTTTAGCTGAGTATCCGAAATACTTGTTGCACTCTCTTTGAAGTGTTGTCAAATCAAATGGCAAGTCAGGCTTAGTAACTTTCTCTTTCTGAATCACATCCGTAATTTCTATTCTGTTTTCAAGTAAATTTTTAAGCTGTTCTGCCACTTCCAAGCTGTCAATTCGTTCTGTCGAAAGAGTAAAGCCGTCAAGTTCAAGTTCTACCGTATAGTATTTTTCTTTCTTAAAGTTTGCTATCTCGTCATCTCTACTAACTATCATAGCAAGGGTAGGTGTCTGAACTCTCCCAACACTGTAATTTTGCTTATACAGGCAGGAATAAAGCCTGCTGATATTCATCCCGACAAGCCAATCTGCAATTGCTCTTGCCTGTGCCGACTCAAAAAGATTGCCATAGTCTTTTCCGTCTTTTAGATTATCAAAGCCGTCTTTAATTGCAGAATCTTCCATTGATGAAATCCAAAGCCTTTTCATCTTCTTTTTGCAGTTTGCTTGAAGATATACAAGTCTGAAGATTGCTTCTCCCTCCCGTCCTGCATCACAAGCATTGATAACTGTATCAATCTCCTTATCATTCATCAGTTTTTTCAGTGTATTAAACTGCTTTTTCGTTGCCTTTGCTACCTCGTACTTATACTCGCTTGGAATAATCGGTAAGTTATCAATCTTCCATTTTGCATACTTTTCATCGTAAGCATCGGGATTTGCCATTTGAATTAAATGCCCGACACACCAGCTTACTCTGTATCCGTTACCCTCATAGTATCCGTCTTTTTTATTCTTTGCTCCAATCACTTTGGAAATTGATAGGGCAACGCTCGGTTTCTCCGCAATCACAAGTTCCATATCGTTTTTCCTCCTTGTTTTCAGTAAAATAGGGCGAAAGTTGTGATTCTTCCGCCCTGTGGTATGTTTGAATATTATATGTTTTTTTCCGTTGAATTATTCCTCTGTTTCAGATTCTTACTCCTCGCTGTCATCTGGTTCATCTTCTGTTCCCTTACTTTCAGCTTCGTCATTTTCTTCCGCTTCCGAGAAGAAATCATCATCTTCTTCCAAGGCTTCCAGCTCCTTATCTTCTTTCTTCTTTGCTATCTTAAAATAATATCCTGCTCCCAACGCCCCCAAAGTTACAAGAACAAGCAGGATATATGTTCCCATACTGCTTTTTTCTTCCTTTTTTTCAGGCTTCGCTTCTTCCGTTTTCTCTTGTTTTACAGGTTCTTCCTTAACTACTTCTTTCGGTTTTTCCTTTGCTTCAACCATATTGAGCAGATCATCTTCGGAAACTTCGGTAAGGAGCATTACATTTTCTCCCTGTTCATCGTGATTGATAATGAGGTGAAAGGTCTTACCGTTCTTAGTCTTAAAGGTAATAAACTGTCTTGCATCGGCTGAATATTTGTCTATTTCTTTATTGTCCTTATCGCTGTTATGATGAATCGGATAATTTTGGTTCGCATTATCTTTGTTTTCAGTAACGGAAGCTCTTGCTTTTGAGGGAGCGGAAGCCACTCCCTTATTTGTATTTACCTTTTCACCGTTTGAAACCGCATTATTTTGTTTAAAATTCTCAGGTTCTTTCGCATTTAACTTATTGGGATAGCGGACTTCTTTTTCTTCTTCCTTTTTAATAACTGTAATTTCCGGTTTTTTCGGTTCTTCCTTTACTGTTTCCTGTGCTGCTTCTTTTTCATCAACCTGTGCATAGGCTACCGATGGGTAAGCTGCTATAATGACCATAACTGCAAGAAGTAACGCTGTCATTAACCTTGTAAATACCTTATTTTTCATAACTGTTCCCATGATTTTTCTCCTTTTTCATTTCTGTTTGTTCTTTTTTAACCTTTGCCATTAAATCTGTAATCGTGATATTGTTTTTTCTGCAAATGGCAATAATCTCCTCATTTTCAAGTTCTTCTTCACGAATCAATAAAGGCTCCAATTCTTCATCAATCAGAGCCTTCTTGTCCTTTAACTTTTGTATTTTGTTTTTCACTGCTGTAAGTTCTTTTTTCACATTTTACCGTCCTTTCTTTATTTTACTCTGCCGAAGCCGTAGAAATGCTCCCTCCAGTAAGGTGTGTTGATACTGACAAATCGAATCGGATCTCCTGCGTGTATCATCATTCCGTTTCCTGCATAAATGCCGACGTGAGATATTGGACTTCCACTGTTATAGGTGTTTTTGAAAAAGATTATATCTCCCGCCTTTGCTTCCGATGGAGATACAGGATTGCAGTAAGTTTTGTAAATTCCCCAAGCGGTCGTCCTTGGCATATTTTTTACTCCCGAATGGGTAAAGCTCCAACACACAAAGGACGAACAGTCGAAGTTATTCGGCCCGTTCGCCCCAAATACATATCTCTTTCCGATATGCTTTTCCGCTTCGTTAAACAATGCCTTCACCGTTACATCATCAAAGGCAATTCCAGGATTTGAAAAGTCGGGATTGTCTACAATCTCCGATAAATTTCCGTTTCCGCTTCCAAAGACAGTTTCCATGTTTCCTTTAGACGCAAGCAAGGCTTCATAGTGAAGAACATTATCGGGATACTCTGCAAAGATTTCTCTTATGACACTGTCCATTTCTCTTTTTTTTAGCGTTACTATGAGCTTCTTATACTCGTAGGCTTCTTCATGACTTTCGGTATGCTCATTGCCATCTTCATCGGTATATGTTTCCGTAACCGTCCTGTATCTGATTTCAATTTCTTCCCGATAAGATAAATCATACATCTTTGTAAAAAGGTCATGGATGATGCTTTGAACTTCCTTCGAATCCTTAATTTCTCCACATCTTGAAGTGATGTAGGATAAAAGCTCATGGGTGTTGTGTCCGATTTCTCCCTCTTTTTCTATGATGTATTCATCATAGCCGGGATAATTTTCCTCTATGGAGTCTATCTCATCCTGTAATCCTTCCTCCAGTCCCGAAAACTGCTGATTGATTTCACTTAGCACATTTTGGTCGGAAAGATAGGTTGTGGTTAATACTCCGCTTGTAGAGTTTATCATTCCGGTCATAGATGTGCCTGCAAAGTTGGTAAAGAAAGTCAGTAAAATAATAAGACCTATGACAATCATCATAAGTCCCTTTGCTTTTCGTACAATCATTTCCTTTGAACTCTTTAAGGTGTTAATAACTCCTTCCTTAATCCTGTCCCTAAGCCTTGATTTATTCTGCTTTCTTATAGTATCTTTCATTTGCTTACGCTTTTGAAATCTCTTAAAGGTATCAGCTTTCTTGTACTCATCCGTTTTCTTTAATTCCTCTTTGGCTTCCCGAAACTCCAGCTTTGATTTACGCTTTCGTATCTTGTAATCTTTTTTGCTGAGATCATAGTTTTTCTTAGCCTTTTTCTTATTGGCATAATTTTTTATCCCATGAAGTAATTTTGAGTTTACATCTGCAATCTTTTCTCCTGTTTCCACACCCTGATTTTCATCACTGCCATGGGAAAGATAATCCCTTACCGTTTCACTTCCTTTTGCAAGTCCTGATAGAGCAGACACCTTTGCTACCTTATTTTTCAGTGCCTTTTTTTGCTCTTTGGAAAGGCTGTTCTTCTTTTCTTTGTCATAGACAGTTTCTTTACCGGTATTTTTGCTTTCAGCCTTATCTTTAGTATTTTCTTCTTTTGAAGTCTTCTCCTTACTTCTTGTATAGAGCTTATCTGAATAGTTTTTCTTCTTATACTTTTCCTTTTGAGCCTTATGCATTTTTGAGAATTTTTCTGTCATATCCTCTTTTATATGAAGATTATCTTCCACATCATAAGTTGACTCAAAATAGTCGCTGTCCCTAAAGTCATTGTCATATCTGTCGATGATACCGTCATTATCAAGGTCTTTGCCTAAAGGATCGTAGATTCGTCCGTCTTTCACATCGGTATTATAGTCTGACTTTATTTCGGCATTTCCTTTGTTGTCATTTCCTTGACTGTTATTTATCTTAACAGATTTTCTATGCCTTGCATTTTTCTTGGAACTTCCCTGAGTAAGCTCATTCTCAGAATTTCTTTTGCTTATCTTTTCGTGTATCTTATGTTGAAACCTGTCTTTGTCATGGATAATCTTTCCTCTGTAATCATCACCATGTTTTAGCTTGCTGCTTTCATCAATACCGACACTTTCTTTCCCTAAAAGTCTTGCTTCCTCCTTTATTTTTTGTCTTTCGGCAAAATCTTTTTTCATCTTTTTACTCATAAGCCTACCTCACTTCTTCGGGTTTTGTCGTCATCTTCTTATATAAAATGGTGTCTTTCGGGAACTTGTCTATAAAAGGAACTATTGTATTTCCAAAGAATAACAGTCCTTCTCCCTCATTGGAGTTGGTAACATATTTAAGCTGAGGTTTTGAGATTTTAAGCTTTCTTGCAAGTATTTCTCTATCGCCGGATGCCTGATTAAGCATTAGTACAAAGTCAGTATTATCAAAGATATTTTCTATCTCCTTACTCATGAGTAGGTCTTTGACATTTTGCGTGATACCTGTCGGAATACCACCCCATTTCCTGAAACGCTTCCATATTTCTACGGAGTAAGAGGCGGTCTGTTCTTCTTTTAAAAGTAGGTGAAACTCGTCGATATAGTATCTTGTAGCCTTATTCCCTCTGTTTTGCGATACCTTGTTCCACACCTGATCCTGAATGACTAACATTCCGATTTTTTTAAGCTGACTGCCCAGTTCCTTGATGTCAAAACAAAGGAGCTGCTTATTCAAGTCCACATTAGACTGATGGTTAAATACATTAAGAGAGCCTGTTACATAAATCTCCATCTCTGTTGCCAGTTTCTTTCCGACCTTTTCTTCCTGATTTTTAAGCATATCGTATAGGTCTTGTAAGATAGGCATATTTTCAGAAATCGGATTTTCAAAGTACTTTTCATAAATCTTAGGTAAGCACCTGTCTATAACCGACTTTTCCTCTGCCGTCAGTCCACTTCCTCCAACGACAAGTTCAAGCATACTCATTATGAAATTTGCCTTGTCTTTTAACGGTGCATCTCCATCGCCATAGTTCATGTTAATATCCAAAGGATTCAAATAATCCTTTGACTTACTGCTGACCTTAATGACTTCTCCGTTAAACTGACGCACAAGGTTGCCATATTCGCCCTCCGGATCGCAGATGATGACATCATCATCAGTTACTATAATAGCATTAGCCATTTCTCTTTTCGCTGAAAATGACTTACCGCTACCCGGTGTACCAAGTATCAAACCGTTCGGATTTTTGAGCCTTTTCCTGTCTGCCATAATCAGGTTATGACTGAGGGCATTTAATCCGTAATACAAACTGTTGCTTGAGTTGATGAAAAGTTCTTCCGTTGTAAAGGGCATAAAGACTGCCGTAGATGAGGAAGTAAGTCCTCTGTTAATCTCAAGCTTATTTACTCCAAGAGGAAGCACACTTACAAGTCCCTGTTCCTGTGTGTGGTCAAGCCTTTTTATCTTACAGTTATGCTTATTGGCAATGGAGCTTATCTGTGCAATAGAGTTTTCAAGTTTTTGTATTGTCCTTGCAAAATTCATAAAGACAATGGTTACAACAAACATACGCTCATCTCTTGTCTGCAAGTCTTTTAAAAGGCTTTTTACATCTTCCCCATAGGTGATTAAGTCTGACGGTAAGATGTCCATATCATAACCCGATCTTACCGCCTTCTTATTTTCCTCAATTCGCATCTTATCAATATCGGTATTTTTCCTTTTTACCATCTTAATGGCTTCGCTCTGTTCTATCGCCCTGATATGAAACGAGATATTGATGTTATCATCAATGTCTAAAAACTCTGAAAGCATACGGTCTGAAAGCTCACTTGCAAGGATTTGAAAATGGCTTGTTGCTCCGATGAATTTACCGAACTTAAAATATCTGCTTGGTGTAAAGTTAAACTCATCAGGTGTAATATATGTCTTTGTACTTTCTTTTCTTTGCAAGTCATTATATGAAAAGTAAAATGTCTTACTTGGATTTAATATATCGTGAAGAATCTTTAACCTTTCTTCGCCGGTAAGGCTTTCCGCCCTTACTCCAATATTTTTAAGATTGGATAAGATGTCTATCTCCAGTCTTTCAAGTTTTGAGATTGCCTGCTCCATATTGTCCGCCTCTACCGTAAATGTTACATACTTTGATTTTCTAAGCCCGTTATTTCCCTTTACAATCTGATTTTTTAGCATCTCTCTAAACTCTAATCGTATATCGTCAAAGCCGTCCTTTTTATCCGGTATTTGTATTGCCGATTGCATTTCTTCATTTCTTCCAAGCTGATTGATATATGAAAGCTCGATACTTACACTCGGATCAAAGGAGTTTAGAAAGTTTGCAAACTGGTTAAAAATCAAGTCCCTATCTTCATCTAAGGCAAGCTGGTAGTTAATGTCCTCAAAGACGATACTTTTATTAAAGTGCCTTTCATCTGTTTGGCATATACCGCTTTTTACCATTCTAAGATAGGGAATAGTATCTTCTACGGTATGGCGTTTCGGCTCTTTCTTTAAGATTAAATCAAAGACTGATGTTTTCCTATTTCCATTGTTTGTCTTGTCTTTTTTCATCTTTACTTTATCTTGTTTTAATTCCTGTTTCCCCCTTTTTAGTGCCTTTTTGTTTCTTTCTAACTTTATCTGCTGAATTTTTCTTTTGCTGTTCAAGGTAAACCTCCTTTCTCACACGCTTCATCGGTTGGTAAAACTTGTGCAAATAGATATGCTTAAAATACTTTTCAAAGGGCAGTCCGTCTTTTTCAAAAAGAGTTGCGAAAAATATAGGAAGCGTTGATACGATAAGAAGTATGACCGCTATATCGTTTGCTACAAACTTTCTCATAAATAAATAGACTGGTATTCCTACCAGTCCTGCGAAAGTAAAGCCGATTAGTTGCCTTTTGGTTAAGTTAAAAGCAACTTTTGTTTTAACTTTATTTAAATCTTTTGGAATGGGTACATACGCCATAAGCTACCTCCCATCTTCCTTTATTCTCAAAAGTTCCTCTATATGTCCATATACGCTTGAAACTTCGTCCCTTACTTCTTCGATTTCTCTTTCCATCTCATTATTTTTCTCACTTTGAAACATCAAAATGGAATTGCTGTCTCTTTTGACAGTATCAATCTTTTTCTCCAGTCTGCTTAGTTTTCTCCTGTTTAGTGCAGTAAAAGCTACTGCAAATCCTGCAAGGAAAACTTCCACAGATAAAAAGAGTCTTTCTTTATTTTCTGTTGTTTTCATCTTATCCTCCTTAATGCGAGTTCATCACACTTTTTGCAAGTGTTCCACTCTTTAACATCATCAGTCCCAGTAATACGGCATATCCGAGTACCATAAATATGCTCGTGTGTATGTCCGTAAAGTTTATCGTTTTAACCAATACTGCATAAATTCCAAGACAAACCATCAGAATCAATCCCTGAAGCCCTAAAGCAAACAGTCCTTTGATGTAGTTTGTTCCTATCTGCCCCCATTCTTTGTTTCCCATCGTCGCAAAAGGAATGGCTGAAACAGATGAGTACACATAGATTTCAAACATTCTTCCATAAACTACAAGCATAATCACGATGGATATTGCCTGTATTGCAACTTTTACAAGTGAGATTTCAAACAGAATCATTAAAAGCTCACCCAGTCCTTTATCCTTTAGGGCATCCACCATCTGAACAATCTGATCTCCGGAAACGGTGGCAGAGGTGTTGATTACCCCCGCCGCCTTGTTTACCATACTTTGTGCAACATCAAAAACCGCCATTGAAAACTCAAAGGCATGAGATACTAACCATACAGCAATCCACATCTTGATGATGTATTTGAAAAACTCAAAGGTGTCCGTATCGTGCATATTGTTCTTTTGCATGACCATATTGATAAGCTCGATACAAAGGACTGCCGTTATTATTAGCCCTGCTATGGGAATAATAACGGAGTCATTAATATTTTTAATAAAGCTGAATACTTCTCCGTTCCACCCCATAGGTGTCTTTCCTACATCTGCTGCAACGCTGTTTACCTGATTGTTTATGTCAAGAAACATGGACTCTAAGTTTGCCTTGATACCTCCGAGCAGAAGTTCTCTGAAAAATTCTTCTATCTTATCGAAAATACCAAACATAGATTTCTCCTTACTTTAAAAGATTTGCAAGTAGCGGAATAAGCTTTAAGCCTATAAGGACAATACCTCCTCCAGCCATAAGCTGCTTTATTCCTTGTGATTTTGCTCCGGGATTGTCATTACCGTACCCTTCCATCAGGTTGATAACTCCCCATGCACCAAGTCCTGCACCTACCGCCATAACTAATATTTTTAATACATCTACCGCCTGCGTAAAAAATTCCATTTTATTCTTCCTCCCTATTTTCTTTCTTCTCAATTTTGTTGTATGACTTTACTACAAAGTTTTTGTAAGTCTTACCGTCTTTTTCACGCTCTTTGAAATATCCAAAGATATGAATGAGATCGCCTTTTTCAAAGTCTTTTGCTGTTTCTACCTTCTCGCCATAGGCTGCACAGTTGATATATTCTTTGCCTTTCCCGTATTTTTTTACAAGAGTAAAGTTTGCAACTTCTACTGTTTCCTCATCTTTTTCAAAACTTGAAAAAGTAGGCTCTGCAACCAAGTTGGCATTGATGTTAATCATTTCCTGCTTCATTTGTCTTTATCTCCTTTTTCTTTTCAATAAAAAAACGACTGAAAGTTTTATTTTCCAATCGCTTCACAACCTCGATATTAAATTTTTCCTGCCTGTTAAGTGGGATTTCTTATCCTTATCATCTTTCCTCCTGCTTTTTACATGAAAAAAGCAGCAAATCTATTTTTAGACTTACTGCTTATCATCACTGTTATTTACTTGTTTTTCTTCTTTTATCTTTTCTATCTTCTTCGTGTCTACAAAGTGAGTAGCATACCATTTTTCAATATCTTCAGAACCACTTTTGCTAAACCTTAGTTTAATAACCGGCTTTTTCCCTTGCCCGTTCTTTTTCTTAACCGCCCATCTCTTATATACACAAAACGACGGTTTTAGATTTCCTTTCTTTGCATATACCCTCATTTCATGCAGTATTGTAGACAATTTTTTAAGATTGACCTTGCATACTTTTTCCAAATACAAAACTTTTCCATTTCTCCAAAGTTCATAGTCGGTCTTTGAAAGTATTTCCAAATCCATAAGCACATCTACTGCTGTTGCATATCCTTTTCTTTTTAATTGGTGATACATAGATGAATGAACTTTTCCTATCAGTTCTTTATCGTTCAATAAGGTTTCCTCCTTGTGTATTTCTCTTTGATTATTATACCAAATACAAATAATATCTAACAGCTACAACTTCATAATAACCGTATTCTTATTTAGTTTAGCCTTGCCCCTTCTTTTCATATAGCTTTCTATATCAAACAGGTTCTTTTTATCATAATCCTCAAGTAGCTTATAGTTCTTGTGCTTTGTAATATCAAATTTATCCGATAGGAAAGGGCGGACACCACGAAGTTGAAAGATACATTTACTGCCGTCCATTACTGTTATTTCGTCCTGACTCATCAGCTCTTTCCCCGTCTTTTGATAATTTAATCCGAAACTCTTTTGATTGCTCCTTGTTTCAGAAGTGTTATATAGGTCTATGGTTTCCTTACCAAGTGTTTCAGATAGCTCTTTAAGTGTTGTTTTCTCTTTGCCACCTAAGAATAGGGTACTATCACAGTTACCTACGATTGTATCGGCGTTATCCTTGTAGATTGCCTTTAACTGAGATTGTGCCTGTAAAATAATGCTTGCCGAAATCTCTCGGCTTCGGATTGTGGCAATCAACTTCTCAAACTTTGGAATTAAGCCGATATTTGCAAACTCATCAAGCAGGCATCGCACATGAACAGGAAGCCTGCCACCATATACATCATCCGCCTTATCACACAAGAGATTAAATAACTGAGAGTACATAATGGACACTACAAAGTTAAAAGTATCATCGGTATCGGAGATAATAACAAAGAGGGCAGTCTTTCTATCACCAAGAGTATCCAGTTCCAATTCATCTTCTTGCATCAAGTCCCGTAGTTCCTGAATATCAAAGGGAGCAAGCCTTGCACCACAAGAAATTAAAATAGATTTCGCTGTTTTTCCGGCTGCCAATTTGTACTTTTTATATTGCTTCACCGCAAAGTGTGTAGGCTCTTTCTTTTCCAATGCTTCAAAGAGTCTGTCTATCGGATTCATATAGGTTTCGTCATCTTCCCTTACTTCCGAAGCGTCTATCATATCAAGAAGGGTTGCAAAGTTCTTTTCTTCTCTTGGTGCTTCATAGAAGATATATCCTATAAGGGCTGTATAGTAGAGTTTCTCGGCTTTTACCCAAAAATCCTCACCTGCCTTTTCTCCCTCACCTTTGGTATTTGCAATGATAGTCTGAACAAGTTTTAATATATCTTTCTCAGAACGAATATAGGCAAATGGATTGTATTTCATGCTTTTTTTGAAGTTAATGGTATTTAAAATTTTTATCTCATATCCGTTATCTTCAAGCATTTTGCCACACTCAAGAATGATCGTACCTTTTGGATCGGTAACACAATAGCTGCTGTGCATTTGCATAAGGTTGGGTTTTACAAAAAATCGAGTCTTACCACTTCCTGATCCTCCTATAACAAGTACATTCTTATTCCTTGCATACTTTGGATTAGACGGTCTGCCGTTCATAGTTAATCGTTCTGTTTGAGTGAGCAAGATATTGTTTTGAAACTTTTCATCCATGTACGGCTCGATGTCTTTTTTATTTCCCCATCTTGCCGAGCCGTACTCTTTTCCTTGCCTAAACTTCTTGGCATTCTTTCCTTTGGTATAGACAATAAATTTAATTAAGGCTGCTATTCCAACTCCTACCAGTATATCAATAAGATGTATGCTTGGGATAAAACTCATTGTATTAAGCTCTAATATCCCCTGAAATATCTTGTCAATCATATCTCCACCTACATAACTTCTTACATGATGAGAAAAAATATTTCCTAAATAGAAAAATGCAAGATAGGGAATGTTTTGTTTTACAAACTTTGCCTTATCTTGAACCTTGAATAAGCCTTTGATGTCTTTTAATATCTTATTTATCACGAGTCTTTTCACCTCCAATCAAGAGTAAAAGAAAGTGTCTTCCTTTAGGTGTTATAAAGGTTTGAATGCCCACTGCATCATTATCGTTTCTACACCATTCCTTTACTTCAAAATATCCCTTATTGTTCTTAGCATAGGGTAGAAGTCTGTTTTTCTTATCTCTGTAAATGAGTTCCTTCTCTAAGAGGAATTGAATAAATACCTTTTGTGGGATATGAAGCTCTTTTGCTGTGTTTCTCAAGTTGGTCAGCAGATTGTTATTCACCAGTTCATCAAAATACTTGGCTTTCGGCTCTAAATCTTCTATGATTTTTTCTTTTTCAGCAATCAGGTGATTGGCAAGGAGTACCACATTTGCCAATATTTCTTCATTGCTCATTTTTTCTTGATTTTTGATATATCCTCCATTCTTACGAATACTCGGCAATACCTCTGTGGTGATCCACTTCTTAAATTCCTTTGCCTGTGGTAGCTTTGAAGATAGGATCAGAGAATATAATCCTGACTCGTTGATAGATACCATACTTCTTCTTTGCCTGCCGTCGTGAAACACGACATCAGCTTTATCATCTATATCCACATGTCTTACCAAAGCATCTCTCGTGTTTGAATAGCCAAGCTTTTCAGCTACTTCTTTTCCGATAAAGAAAAACTCACCGTCTTTTTCCATTACAGTGAGTTTCCCGAATTCCATATTTTCAAATGTTATTAAGTTGCTCATAAGCTCTGCTCCTTTTGTTTATTCTTAACTTTATCCTTAGAAACAGTATTTTTTGCCATCTCCTTAAACTTCTCAATATTTTTGTGAATGGACTCTTTCCTCTCAGCCTTTCTTTCTGATGTTGCAAGGGCATTTTTAAAGGCTTTCTCCATCATTTTCATATCTTTGGCTTGGAAAAATACGGAGTATTTGCCTGTTTCTTTATCTTTCATTACCGAAAACTTAACACCATATTTGTTAAGCTCTTTTTTCAGTTCTTTCAGTTCCGCTTCTTCTACCGGTATTTCTTCCAGTTGCCCTTTTTTCGCCATATCCTTGAGCTTGACTTCATTTCCGTTTACTTTAACGAGCTTTTCAAGTCCTCCCAGTTTCTCTGCTTCTTTTATCAGTTTTTTCAACAGATTTAAAAGAAGTTTTCCTGTTACTTTAGCAGCCTTAACTTCAAGGCTTAATGTCTTTCTTGCAATTTCTTCGTTAACCACATTCAATATCCTCCTCTCATATCATAACTTACAAGGGCAGAGTAGTGTGCATCTATCCCGCTTGGTGCATTATATGCTGCTGTTAGGACAAATGCTCTGATATTCCTAATCTTGTATTCATTTTCCTTAATAACATCTGACAAATACTCTAAATGCTCTGATCTAAGTTTTTTAAATCTTTCTTTTACTATATGTGCCGGAAGCTTCGTTTGATTGATTGTAACAAACTCTCTATCATCAAGTATCATAATATCTGCCAGTATCTTTAATATCTCATCAAAGTCTTTAACTATAAATTTATTGCCCAACTCAAGATGTTCATAATAGCCTGTCTGTGTTCTTAACTCATCTAAATATTTCTGATATATATTTTTGTTTTCTATTTCCGCCTCTCCATCCATCCTTTTTCTTGGTTCTGAATACTCGGCATCTATGACGGAATGATGGGTGGAATTATATGATGAAATATCTGTAGTAATCTTTGATGAATTATTTGTAGTAATCTCTGGTAATGGTTGGGGCATATTGCCATTTTGCATTGGCAGATTTTGCTCTGTTGCATCGGTGCAATCTGCACTTGTGCATTGGTGGATTTTGCACTTTTCCATTGGTGCATTTTGCCCTAATGCATTAGGCACAGCTTTTTCTAAGGCTTGTAATTCTTCTTTTTTCTTTTTGTTCTCAATTTCAGCATAAAGTTCCTCCAGCTTTTCGGTATTTATGGTGTACCATTTTGTTTTATCTCTTGGATCTTTATTGTAGTTTCCTACGAGTAGAAAACCTGCCTTTTCCAACTTCGCAAAGGTTCTTTTTACAGTATCGAAACTCATATAGTCAAAATCTTTTTCCTGCCATGCTCTTATTGAGTTATATGTCCAATATCTTCCGTCATAGAAGTTATTGCCGGATTTCTTATTTATTTCTATCCAATAGTTTATTTGTTGTAAGATAAGAGCTTCGTTTAAACCTATTTCCCTTGCCAATGTCTTATTTGCAACGATAGGTTGTTCATCAAATAAATACATACTCATCTAAAAGCTCTCCTTTCCATGATATTTTCCCACTAAAAAAGACGATAGTTTTTATCTATCGCCCTTGGTAACCATTTTTATAAAATTTTTTATATTGATTTTATGGCTTCATTGATTCCTTGTATAAAAGCTATAATTACAGCTCCAATCATCGGTATTCCGTAAGGACTTAGCAGAAATCCGAGTATGAGTGCTTCTATTGCTGCTCTTGTGTTGTGCAACATAAAGAACGAGCCTATTGCCGCAAATACACACATCAGCATTAGCAGATACAGTAACGCTGTTCCTATGCTTAGTAAGAATGTTAAAAATGCAGTAAGAATACTTAACAGCAGGCTGATCGGAAATAAAATTATTTTTAATATCCATCTCATTTATTCTCCACCGCCTTTGCTAATGGAATAACTGACATAATGGCTTGAAATATTCTTTTACATATCATAAAAGCCTCCTTTTCGATATTTTATTTGATTTTAAAAATAGGGATACAGTGCTGAAAGCTCCTATTTATCAAGCTTTTTCCTCTGTATCCCTATTATATCTCAAGCCCACGATGTATGTGATAAACTATTCTTATCCATTTTGGATTACCTCCTTGTTTTGATATGCGGTTGGTGACCACATTTATCTTAACATAGGAGGTATCTTTTCGCTAAAGCCATTTAATCTCACCGGCATAGCCGGTGGTTTATTATTCATCTCACATTCGTTCGATGAATCGCTGCTAAAGCAATACAAACAAAGGATAATTTGCTATAAAATCGCAAATTATCCTAGTTCATTTATTCTTTTTCAATTATTTCGTCTAGTACTCTTCCCATTCTAGTTACCATAGGTACTACTAGTGCATTTCCCATACAGAATCTACGCATTCTATCAGGCATACCTTCGGTCCAATTGTCATCAAACCCTTGCAATCTTTCACATTCAACGGGAGTCAATATCCTGATAGTCCCCGTGACTGGATCTGCAACAATATGAGTGCTTCTGTTCTTTGTTCCTTCGCTTGTGAGCATTGTTCTACTCGGTTTGTTATAGTAGTCTAGGAAAGGAATCGCTCCCTCTGAGAAAGTATACTTATGGCCATCTGCAGTAGTTCGTTCTTTTTTCTTGGCGCCTTTCATTGTAACCCACGACGGCAAATTAGAACTACTAACGAAGTAATCCTCATTTTCACATTGCTCAAGTATGCTTCCAAGTGTAATAGGCTTCTCTTCTTGCTCCACTACTTTACCCGTAATAATGTTTCCATCTCTCATGACACCAGCATTTTCAAAACTAAAACTAAACTTATCTGATACGTCCACAACATCATCGTATAGCTTAACCTCACTAAACTTAGTAAGTTCCATTGATATTGGAAACGCATCCACCATGAATCCATCTCTATTTATTATATCTATCATTGGAATCTTAGCTTGTTTTTCCCCGTACTTAGTATCGTTCAAATATGCAAATATAAATGTACGTCTACGACGCTGTGGCCCGCCGTAGTGAGCAGCATTGACTACACGCCATTCAACACTGTATTTCAATTCATTTAAGCATGCAAGTATAACACCAAAGTCACGGCCCCTTTGTTTTGCCGGGGATTTTATAAGTCTATCGACATTTTCTAGTAATATAAATGGTGGTTTCTTTGATATTATTGTATCTCTTATTTGCCACCATAGAACACCTTTCTTACCTTCTAATCCCTTTGATGTTGATAAGCTGTGTGCCACAGAATAATCCTGACATGGAAATCCCCCAACTAAAAGTGTATGACTTGGTATTGAAGATTTATCGACTTCCGATATATCAATCCCCGTTGTAACTGCACCATTAATATCCTCGGATTCACCGAAATGCTCAACGTAACAGTCGTGTGCCCATTGAGTTCTCGCCCCAGGCTCCCATTGGGAAAACCAAACAGTCTCCCATCCAGAATTCAGCCTTTCAAATCCAAGTCTAAACCCTCCTACGCCTGCAAACAACTCTACTATTGTCTTGTTCATAAAAAGCCCTCCAAATTCGCTTGTAAACAGACCGAACTTTAAAGTTTTTACCTTTGGCAAACGCCAAACCATATGTCTGTGCAATAATAGAATTATACCATTTTATAATATCATGATCAAGAGGCAAGGCTTAATTATTTTCAATAACTGAAAGTACATATGAATTGTTTAGCCAAAAACACTGCTTTGGATATTCTCTACCATCAAGTAAAGGCAATGTATCCCTAGAATCTCTTCCATGTGGTCTAACATGACAAACTGGATTATCAGTTTTTTTGGGGAATATTCCCCTATATTTACCATTTGCATGCTTTAATTCAGACGGTGGATTTAGAGCAATTTGCTTAGTTTTTTCCCATACATCTTTTACTTCTCCGTTAAGTGTTTTATATGGGATATTCCAAAATTGTGCGTGATTGAAAATATATATGCCATCTTCTTGCTCATGATATACAATAAATAGGAACTTAGTACTACTTAGTAACTCGTAGAATTCTGATTCCTCCCAGTCCTGCTTAGTAATACTTATGAAATCAAAAGTTGGAAAAGACATATTTTCCTTGATTGTATTATTCTTATCTATACGGATAGTCTTAACCTTTATATTAGCCTTGACGAATTCCTCAGCATTATTACTAGTTATACCTAGCATTCTATACGCTAACATCGCATATAAATTCTTTGGGGTTTTATCGAATTTAATATCATAGTCTACACATAATTCTGTTACAGGCTTTCCTTTATGCTTGTTAATTTTATCAGTTATATAAGCCTCAATATCTTTTACGTTGTCATTTTTTATTATTGATTCATATTTAGGTTTAGCTCCATGTATGTAGTGGTTCAATACATACGTCATATATGAGCTCTTGTATGCAAACGCCCTTGGTTTCGCTGGTATATCATTATTAGGTTGAGTCCTAACAATTGACGAATCAGAGCTTTTTGTACATGCTGAAAGATACATTGTATCTGACTCAGACAGCTCATGTGCATATCCTGCTTCTATTTTTTCGATAATTTTAAAGTAATCATTTCGTATTACTTCAAGATCTTCTTCAGACGGTGTAAATAAACGTGCATAGTTGATACGATAATCAAGTCTATCTTTAATCTCTTTTTCCCATAAATAATACACTAATAAAAGCCATTGAGATTTATACCAAAAATGACTACTGTCAAATTCTTTTTCATTTATTACAGAATTATAGTCTATCATTGTAAGTACTAATCGTTCTTTTGCCGAAATAGACTTGTTCTTATTAATCTTATATGGGGTTACCTTAAGTTCAACTCCAGCTTCTTTAAAATCAGGACTAGAATCGCTATTTGCTTTATAGTGAAAGAATCGTTCTTCAACAATTTCCCCTAATCCTCCTTTTCGTCTCTTATCCCCATGGGTAAGTGCATATGTACTCCCTGACTCAATAACAATTGCATCATTTAAATCTTCTTTACAAATATCATTAAATGTTTTCCCAACCATTTTTTGTGCATATTTTTCTATGCTGTACTTATCTGTTTTATCGTATAACATAATCAAAAGCTTTCCCTTGAACAATATAACTTAGCTTTATTATATCAAAATATTATTATCATATGAATAACTAAGTCTATTCGCTCTAAATACAAAATTTTTTCTTGCCCCCCTAAATTTTATCTGCTCCTTATCTTTTGGGGGATTAGAAGAAAGTATTCTTACATTGCTATGCTCTTAACGTTATCATCTTTTTTCGATTACTACAGCATTATTAATCTACACATTTTCTCTTAGTTCAGCAATCAAATAATCAAACTCATCATTAAGGAGTCCCATAGAGTCATTATCCATATAATCTTGATACACTTTGTCTAAGGATTCCTTATCATTTATCCCTTTTTCAAAGCTAATTAAAGCCTTTATAAAATCCTCAAAATTATCATTTGCCATTTTCTCTAGTGTGTTTCTCATTTCTTTAAAATCCATTATTTTGCCTCCTTTATTTTCCTGATTGAACTATATACTATAACTTCCCCCATATAGATGTCTAGAACAATTTTAAATCTATATAAACGTATTCTGCTTATAAAAAAACAGATATCCGAAGATATCTGTTTTTCTCTTTAATAAGCTTAGGTGGGACCCGCGGTCGCCCACATTTCTCGACCCGTCACAAGGACGGCGCGTTGGAGCGGGATACTTTTCAACCTCTAAGCTATTTCGTTAATTATGCACCTATACTAGCTAATTGTCAAATTTATTTTAGATACTTTCGTCTATAAAGAATCGTTATGAATCAATGTGCTCATATATGCACCCTTCTTGAAGAATGATGTGCTTACGCCCCATGCGATTGCCGAGCAAGCCAGTTCGCCTGCGTGCTTTGCTTTGATACTTCTAATATCTAGAACTATTCCGTATGGGTATAGCTCTGCTGCTAAATGCTGCTTTAGGCTATCTGCACTGCCTGACTCTACAGCTTTAATTGCGCGCTTTGGATGTGAATCCCACCACTCGTCCGGTTTACAGAATGAACCGTCTGCTCTCATCTCGCCTGATGATAGACTCTGCGCACAGATTTCTCTGATTCTCTCCAGCATTTCATCATCGATTATGCCATCTTTGATTGAATACGCGTAGCATGCACAAGCTACTCCGTCATCGTCAAGCTCTTTGATTAGGTATAGGTTAGAAACTCCTCTTTCAGCATATTTCTTCCACTTTGACGCTACCTTATTTAGGCGTGGATCTGTGTACAATGATGAGTTCCCACTCTCTAATGCTAACTCAAGCTCTGCCAAATTTACATCTTTCTTTTCCCAGTTGTCGATAAAATTAATTCTTAAATCACTCATTTGCTTTCCATCCTTCGTAATCTTCTTGCCAGCTGGCTAGCGTATCATCATCAAACACGATCATCGTGTCCCTGAACGGTTTTACATTTATTTCTGCAAAGAAAGGTCCTTTTTTACTGTGGTATGCAGACATAGATTTTCTCGATTTTATTGAGAACTGAACATTGTAGATTCCCGGTGTAACAAGAATGGCCGGCCTTATTCGTTCTTCCGAGAAATATGCATCTACCCACTTTTCGCCGTCATAACACACCTTAACATCGTAAAAATCTCCGTATCCATTGTTTATCTTTAGATAAACTTTGGATAAAATCTTGTCGCTTCTCATGCTTTTGATGGCCGCGAAGGATTTCTTGTACCTCCACTGCTTATAGCCCAGCCTAATCATGCTCAGGAAGAACAGAACTGTGAAAACCGCAAATATTATCCACGGCTTCTCTTGTATAAAGCTTAAAATCTTGTCCACTCCAAGTTTCCTTTCTTGCTCAATACTTGTATTTTATAATGAATGTGCCTTAGTGTCAAACTCCGAGCTATGAGTAACTTTTGTTCTTTTCAGCACGCTCTTCCTCGATATTTCTCTGCACGAGCTTTATCTTATTAGCGTACTTTTCCTCCAGTTCCTTTTCACCTGTATTCTTGTATATTTCAACGAGTTCGGCCATAGCTTCGATATTGCTCGGAGATAGCTTCAGCACCTTGAGAAACGACTCTTCAGCATTGTCAATATCACTGATATGCTTATATGCAATACCTAGATAGTACCAGAGCGGCCACCAGTTTTTGAATCTTTCGCTGTCCTCATAGGCCGAAAGGATGTTGATGCCGTCAACAAATCTATTTGATAGAATGCAGTTATATCCCGTCTCTATCAAAACGGGATCCTCAAGGTCGGCAAGTCTTTCATTGATTTCCTCTCTCATCGCCTTTTTGTCCTCGCTCTCGTCACCCTCTATCAGTGATAAAAAGTCCTTCCATGTCAGCTGAGCTTTGATATAAAGACCGAGGTTCAGGTATGCGTATCCGAGGAAGTAAAAGCCCATATCAAAGTCCGGTTTATCAATAGTCAGACGTTCAAATGATTCCAGCGCCTCGGCCTTGTATCTTCCAACATAGTCCTCGCCCTCGCCGATTTTGTAGGAGTCCTTGCAGGCCCTTGCGTAGCAATAAAGCGCATCCGACGACTTCGGATCTATCAAAAGTGCCGCGCGGAATAGGATGCAGGCATAGTCGAAATCGTTCTTTGATGCAGCCTCAACGCCCTCGTTAATCAAAGGCTTAGCGAAGTCTGTTCCGAAAGAACGCTTTATGTACTCGACATAGTTATCACGGAATTTGAAGTTGATGTCGCAGCCGATTATAACCGCCATATTGTGTGCGATTTTGACATTTGTAAGGTTTGTAAGATCGTCCTTGCGGATAGGCACAGGTACATTTGAAAGGATATCAAAGAAGTTGTTCTTCTTCAAATAGTTTTCGGATAGCTCATCAAAGATATAGTCCTTTGTATGAGGAAAAAGGAATTCCCCTATTCTATCCTGAAGTTCCTGTGGCTCACCCTTTACGCCGGTATTCGCCTTGCCCAAATTAGTGCCCTTTGCTGCTTTATCCTTTTGATTATCAGTCATGGTTTAACTCCCATCCTTTTTTCATGAATTTTTTAACCGCATCAGGATTCATAGTCCTGATTAAATCCTCCTCAATCAGATGTTTTGCCTCGCTCGCAGGAAGTCTATCCTCGTTGTCGCAAACGAAAGCGTATAGAATTCTATATATATCCTCTTTGCTGTGTGACTGCTTTTGGAATCCTTTCATATAGTAGAAATCTGCAAGCATCTCGTAAAAATCGAATGAACTATTTGATATCGAGCGCTCTATAAACTCAATCGACCAAGAGAATCCGCCACGGTTATAGTAGAGATCCAGAACCTTTTCTATCATCTTAAGACGCGCTATTTCCTTAGCTGAGATATAGTTGTTGCTAATCACCTCGTAAGGCGCTCTGTCTCGCCAAACATAGCCGTGCTGCTTCCTCTCCTCATAGATTCTCGTGCCCTTGAGCAGTTTTAGAAAGCCAAGCTGAAGCATATCAGGTTTAAGGCTGTAAACACGATTAAACGACCTCGCAAAAGAGTGGTAATTTTCAAGTGGAAGTCCGGCTATTAAGTCCAGGTGAATATGTATGTTCTTACCATCCTGTAGCTTCTGCACATTTGAGAAAAGCCTTTCCACATCCGTATCTCGCCCTATTGACGTCAAAGTCACTTGGTTTGTAGTCTGTACACCAATCTCAAATTGGAACAGTCCCTTGCGAGCTTTTCTAAGCAGATATATCTGTCTGTCCGTTAACAATTCCCCGCATATTTCGAAGTGAAAATTCGTGATGCCGTTATCGTTTTCTATGAGAAACTTCCAAATTTCGTAGGATCTGGCCTCGCTGAAGTTGAAAGTCCTATCGAGGAACTTGACCTGCTTTACCTTATTTACAAGAAAGTATCTGAGCTGTCTCTCGACGTTCTCAGTATTAAGGATGCGAAGTCCCTTTTCCACTGAAGAAAGGCAGTAACTACAGCAGTATGGACATCCGCGTACACTCTCAAAATATATGACTCTATCGCTCTCAAGCTCCAGATACTCGTAAGGAAAAGGCAGTCGGTTTAGGTTCATAGGCTTTGATAGCTCGTTATTTATGATTTCTTTACCGAACCTGTAGCTCAGCGATTTAACGCTTGCAAGCCCGCTTTCCTTTACATCAAAGTTTGGCTCTCCATCATGCATGACGAGCACCTTGCAAAACTCAAAGAAGCCGTTTTCTCCCTCGCCTCGAATGACAAAATCTATCCAAGGATTCTCTCTCATGAGAGCATCAGTTTCAAAGCTGACCTCCGGACCTCCGAGCAGGATTTTCGTATCCGGGCATGCCTTCTTTACCTCACTTGCGAGGATTTTGATTTCCTCGATGTTCCAGATATAGCAGGAAAAACAGATTAAATCGTAGCCACCTCTGACGATTTCTCCGTAGACATAGTCCCTATCGTTATTGATAGTAAACTCCTGCAGACTTATATCAAGTCCTGAACCAATCGAAACGCCGTACAGATATTTCAGCGCCAGGTTGGAATGTACATATTTAGAATTTAGGGTTGTAAGCAAAATTCTCATATTATTCCTCATAAAAGCTAGAGCATACGGAAGCGCTCGTCCTTGAGCATGCCTCTATCCTTCATAACCTTCTCAAGTTGGGAGAGCATCATATCTCTATCCTCCGGTAAATTGCCGCGAAGTGAAACGTAGTTTGAAGCGTGATTGCTTCTGAAAACACAGCTCTTCTTCGGATTTGCATGCTGCAGGAGAAGGTAGGTTTCTTCTACGACTTCTTCACCGCTCAAAACCTCAAATTCACCTCTTGCTATCTCATCTGTTATCGAAGCCGATGGATCTAACATCAATGTCAAGAGACTCACATAGGAAGCATCCATCTCACTGATCATCTCGCCTGTCTCTATCGCGTGTTCTCTCCATAGCTTCCTGCCTCCAAGTCCCGAGATAAATGTGACTGATGTACGGATGCCGTTTTCCTCCGCCTTATGAACGGCAGCCACGGTGTCTGCGCGCCCGGCGCCCTTGTTCACCCTCTCAAGCACAAGGTCGCTGCCTGACTCGGCACCGATGTACGCAATCCCAAGGCCTGCATCCGCCAGCCGAGCCAGGTCCTCAGGACTTTTGCGAAGGATGTCCTGAGCGCGCGCATAAATGCCTACACGGCTTAGCTCCGGAAATAAAGCTTTGATATTCTCCATTATGAACATAAGCTTGTCCGTTGATAAGCACATCGCATCTCCATCGCAAAGGAAGATTTTATCCACATGTGAATAGATGCTTCGTGCCTCAATCAAATCCTCTATTACTTCTTTAACATCTCTAACCCTGAACTGCTTGTCCTTAAACATGCTGCAAAAAGTGCACTTGTTGTAGGCACAGCCTATTGTAACTTGAACGAGCAGGCTGTATGCCTCGCTCGGCGGTCTATAAATATTCCCCTCGTATCTCATCTACATACGCTCCGGTGCTTTCATTCCAAGCAAACCGATTCCGGTAGCAATAACTCTCTTTGTTGCGACTACGAGTGCAATCTTCGATACCTTCTCCGCCTCATCCTCTACGATGATGTGCTCATCATGGTAGAACTTGTTGAAGCACTGAGCGATGTCTATTATGTGCCTTGTAATGATTGAAGGCTCATACTTTTCACCGGCTTGCTCAACAATTCCCGGGAAAGCATAGATAAGCTTTGTCAGTTCGTATGCACTGTCCAACTTTGCCAGAAGAGCAAAGTCAACATTATTAGCTTCCTGTGCCTTAGCTATAGTCTCATCTCCGGCCTTGCGAAGAAGACTTGCGCATCTTGCGTGAGTGTACTGAACATAAGGTCCTGTCTCACCGTCAAAGTTTAAAATCTGGTCCCACTTAAATGTATAGTCCTTAATTCTATTGTTTGAAAGTTCATTGAAAACAACAGCACCGATCCCAACCTGTGAAGTAATCTCCTCAAGGTTTTCAATATCAGGATTCTTCTCCTCGATGATTTCTCTTGTCTTTTCGATTGCACCGTTTAAAACGTCCTCCAGGAATACCACGCGTCCATGTCTTGTCGACATCGTTCCTTCCTCAAGACGTACCAAACCGAAAGGCACGTGAACGCATTGGTTAGCCCAGTCGTATCCCATAAGCTCAATGATTTTAAACAACTGCTGGAAGTGAAGATTTTGCTGCGATGCAACGACATAGATATTGCGATAGAAATCATATGTTTCCTTACGATAAACAGCTGCTGCAATATCTCTTGTAATATATAGCGATGAGCCATCCGACTTTTTAATCAAAGCTGTTCCGAGCTTGTACTCTTCGAGGTCTACAACTTGAGCTCCTTTTGATTCCTGAAGAAGTCCCTTGTCTGAAAGCTCCTTCTCGAACCTCGGCATCTTATCCGAATAGAAACTCTCACCGTTGTATGAATCAAACTCTATGCCGAGCATATTGTAAACCCTCTGGAATTCCTTGAGGCTCTCATCACGGAACCACTGCCATAGCTCAAGCTCTTCCTTGTTACCCTGCTCAAGCCTTGTAAAGATGGCTCTAGCCTCGTCCTCCAGTTCAGGATGCTCCTCAACTTCAACGTGAAACTTAGTGTAGTAGCTGAGCAGAGTTTTGATAGGTGCGTTTATAACATCCTCACGATTTCCCCATCTTCTATATGCGCAGATCATCTTACCGAACTGCGTTCCATAATCTCCAAGGTGGTTTATCTTGAAAACATCATAACCAAGTGCATCGTAAATCTTGCTTAGCGAGTTGCCGATAACTGTCGATCTGATATGACCGATGTGGAAGGGCTTTGCGATGTTAGGCGAAGAAAATTCTACAATTACCTTCTTGTTCCCACCAATATTGCTTTTACCGAAGTTCTCCATTTCCTCCAGGACCTCTGAAACAGTTGACTTCATCATCTCTTCTCTGGAAACAAACATATTCACATATGCGTTTACCGGACTCACCTCCGAGAAAAGCTTATCGCCCTGCAGCTTTGCTGCAAGTTCAGCAGCAATTAAATTAGGAGCCTTTCTCATCGTTTTAGCAAGTCTAAAGCAAGGAAATGCATAGTCACCCATGGACTGATCCTGCGGAATTTCAACCATTGATTTAATTTCGTCCTCAGTAAGTCCCTCCAGATTCTTAGCGATTATCTCTGCTATCTCTTTCTTAAAGTCTATCATTTTACACCTCAATATTTCACTAATATCATTTATATTCCCACGTTAGTCTGATACAAAGCCTTTACATCTCAGCAAGCCAACGTGTCTATTTCTTCTTCATGCGCACTACAGTTACGCCTTCCCCGCCATCATTATATGAAGCGGCACCGAAAGAATCGACGTACTTCTTACGCTTCAACATCTGCCTGATTCCGTCCTTGAGTATTCCTCCACCCCTGCCGTGGATTATAGAGACCATATCCAGACCCGCCATGTAGACATCGTCCAGATACTTTTCCACATCGGCAAGTGCATCGTCCAGATTCTTCCCCATGACATTGATGCTTGCAGAAACGCTCGATGACTTTGTTCTAAAAAGTGAACCGTACTTGCTCGAGCTCTTAGCCTGCGGCTTTCTGTCCTTGCCCTCGTTTATAAGCATCAGGTCTTCAAGTCTAGCCTTTACCTTGAGGACTCCGATGTTTACCATCAAATTTCCCTTTTCGTCCGGCAAACTCAAAATAGTTCCATTCTGTCCAAGAGTCAAAAGCTTAACCCTATCTCCAATCTTGAGCGTATCTGCAGAAACCGGCTCGCTGTTCACTTGCTTTACTACCTTCTCGGAAACCAGATTCTCAGCCTCGTTCAGTTTACGCCTGCTCTTTTCTAAAGCACCGGTGTTAAAGCCATTTGTGTGAGCTCCTGACTTCTGAAGTTTCCTCAGGTCTTTTTGCACGTCCTTGACAGCACTCTTTGTCTCCCTCAAAAGGTCCCTAGCCTCGCGCTTTGCCTCAGCTATTATATCTGCACGCTTTTCGCTAATAGCCTTTTCCTTTTCTTCAAGCTTTCTCAGTCTTTCCTCTATCTCATCACGCATTTCCTCTGCATCCAGTCTATCGGCAGCAGCCTTACGCTTATCGTCCTCAATAGAGCTTATGACATTCTCAAACTCCATATCGCCATGTTTGATATGTTCAGATGCTCTTTCAATTACGGACTCAGAAAGTCCTAGCTTCTTTGATATCTCAAAGGCATTTGACTTTCCCGGCACGCCTATCAAAAGCCTATATGTCGGTGTCAGAGTCTCTACATCAAACTCCATCGCGGCATTTTCAACGCCACTCGTTGCAAGTGCATACTTTTTGAGTTCATTATAGTGAGTCGTCGCCATGGTCAAAGCACCGCTATCGTAGAAGCGCTCAAGTATCGCTATCGCAAGTGCCGCACCCTCAGTCGGGTCTGTTCCTGCACCGAGCTCATCCACGAGAACAAGACTATCGTAACTCGCCTTATCTATGATGCTTACTATATTCTTCATGTGCGAAGAAAATGTTGAAAGGCTTTGCTCTATGCTCTGCTCGTCACCTATGTCAGCAAATACATCTCCAAAAACCGGCAGAGTGCTCGCATGCGATGCCGGAATATGTAGTCCGCTCTGCGCCATCATCACAAGAAGTCCCGCAGTCTTTAGACTTACGGTCTTGCCGCCCGTGTTAGGCCCTGTAATTATCAGTGTTCTATAGTCTCCACCTATTCTGATGTCAACGGGAACCGCCTTCTTATATTCTATCAAAGGGTGTCTAGCCGATAAGAGTCTCAGTTCCCCATCCGCATCTATCTTAGGCTCACTTGCATGCATCTTACATGAAAGCTTTCCCTTTGCCATAATAAAATCCAGTTTTGTTAGAAGCTCCAAATTGCTTCTTATCTCCCTGTAGTGTTCCGCAACTCTAGAACTGAGCTCCGTCAGAATTCTAGCAATCTCCAGCTGTTCTTCCGCCTCAAGCTCACGCAGTTTATTGTTCGACTCGACAACTCCCTGAGGCTCTATGAACAGGGTCGCACCACCCTTTGACTGGTCGTGCACCATGCCCGGAAAGAAGGAGCGGTACTCCTGCTTGACCGGGATTACATACCTTCCGTCCCTTATAGTCACAATTGCATCCTGAAGATATGTCTTGTTGCTTGAGGAAGTAATAATTCTCGTGAGCTTATCCTTTATCGCCTGATTTTGCCGGTGTATGCTTCTCCTAATATCCTTGAGCTTTGGCGATGCATTATCGGCCATCTCATCCTCAGTCAAAATGCACCTTGAAATCTCCTTCTCAAGTGCAGTAAACTCGACGATAAGATCAACCATCTCGCCTATGTGCCTCACCTCCGGAAGCGCATCATCGTGCATAAAAGCAACAACCTCAGAGCTTATCGCAAGCACATTTTGCACCTCAAGGAGCTGCCGCATGGTCAGAGAGCCGCCTTTTTTTGCCAGCAAAAGTGCCTCACGAATATCATAAAGTCCTCCTGTAGGAAGCGTTCCTTTACGCATAATAAGGTCAACCGCTTCCGTGGTCGACCTTAGTTCCTCTTTGATTATTTTTTCACTTGTAAGAGGAGTCAGTTCATCCGCTAGTTTTGCAGATGCGGCAGATCCCATCTCACGCTTTAATTGCGCAATTATTTTTTTGTATTCTAATGTTTCCAGCGCCTTTTGATTCATCTCTTCGCCTTAAGTTTATCGAGTTCGTTCTTGAGCTTGATATTCTCCATCTGAAGATCGAAGAAACTGTTTTCATACTCACTGCACTTATCACGCAACTCTTTCATCCTCGCCGCATCGTCTTTGATTCTACCTTGGAGTTCGCTCACGTTCTCCTTGTTGTTCTGTGAGCTCTTCTTTGACTGTTCCCACATCTGCATGTAGTACTTCATCTCCTCTTTGAGTTTCTCGTTGTCAGCCCCAAGTCTTTCTACTTCATCCCTTGCGAGCATAAGCTCTTCCGTAATGTTTACGGCTGCAAGAAGTGCCACTGAGCCATTTGTGTTGTCAAGACATGCCTTGCCGATGATATTCATCTGCTCATCAACGTGCTCGGCGATTTTCCGGATAACCTCTTCACTGTAGTCTCCGGCAATCGTATAAACCTGATTATAAATTTTTACATCTACCTTGCTCATTTTGACCTCCTCGGGCAGAACTCAGAATTACTAATTATCTCTGATGCTCGCACCCAGATTATTCTTTAGTGCTTCTACGACCTTTGCGTGCGCTTCTTCTGTCTCAACATCGGTAAGGGTTCTGTCGTCGTGCCTATATGTCAAACTGTATGCGACACTCTTCTTGCCTTTTCCTACCTGTATTCCTCGGTAAATATCAAATAACTTTACACCTCTCAGAATCTCAGTGCCCGCTTCCTTAATTACCTTCTCTATATCTGCAACTGCTGTGCTCTCGTCCACTACCATAGCGATATCTCTTGATGTCGACGGATACTTAGGCGGCTTTGCATACTGAATTTCTCTGCTCGAGAACTCAATCAATCTATCTGTGAAGAACTCTCCGCAGTAAACCTTGTCGCCGATACCGTAGTTAGAGGCAACATCAGGATGTATCTCGCCCATTATTCCAAGCTCAACTTCCTCACCCTTGTCTGTCACCTTGACAACTCTTGCACATCTGCCCGGATGGTAAACTCCATACTCAGGCTCTGCGATATAGCTTACATCCTTGATACCCATCATATCGAACATACACTCTATCATTCCCTTGAGAGTGAAGAAGCTCTCGTCCTTGCCGTAAATTCCGATTGAAAGGTCATAGGATTCATCCGGAAGTCCCTCAGGCTGTATATAGTTCTTGCTAAAAACCTTGCCTATTTCGAAAGCCCTAACCGCATCTACGCTTCTGCTATAATTCCTTGCCAAAACATCGAGCATACCCGGTGTAAGTATAGTTCTCATAGCAGCCGTATCTTCTCCCATAGGATTGATGATATCTACAGTATCTCTCTCCCATGATTCCTCATCTATTCTACAAGCATCAAAGATTTTCTGATTGATGAATGAGAAGGTCTGAATCTCGTCAGCTCCCATTGCACAAAGAAGTTCTCTAAGCTTTCTTCTCGTCTCCCAGCTCAAGCTGTTCTCAGCCTTGACATCCAGCTTTGGAAGAGTGTTTGGAAGCTTATCGTATCCATACATTCTTGCAATTTCCTCAACGAAATCAACTTCCTGTAGTATGTCCTGACGAACGGTCGGTGCTGTGACTATCATATCGTCTCCGGATCCCTGAACTTTCATCTCCAGGGACTCAAGTATAGCTACCATCTCATCTCTGGATATATTCGTTCCAAGAACCTTGTTGATTCTGCTAACTCTGGCGCTCACTACCTTCGGATGCTCAGGACTCTTGTATATATCAACTGACCCGTCTAACACTTTGCCATAGCCAAGCTCATCAATTAAAGCGCATACTCTGTCAGCCGCAATCTCACAAAGATTAGGGTCTATCCCCTTTTCATATCTTCCGGAAGCCTCAGTTCTAAGCCCTAGCTTCTTGGAAGTCTGTCTTACTGAAGATCCGACAAAATTAGCAGACTCAAGAACCACAGTCTCAGTATCCGGCTTGATTTCCGAATCAAGCCCTCCCATAACACCCGCAACAGCTACCGGCCCATTTGCATCGTTTATCATTAGCATGTTGTCATCGAAAGTTCTCTCCACTCCATCAAGCGTTGTGAACTTCGATCCATTTTCTGCTACATCTACCTCAATCTTTCCGCCTGCCAGACTTCTGATATCAAAAGCATGTAGCGGCTGACCGTACTCCATCATTACAAAATTTGTTATGTCAACGATGTTGTTTATAGGTCTCATCCCCGCTGCAATCAGCTTCTTCTGAAGCCACCATGGCGACTGCGCTATCTTTACGTCTTTAATTACTCTTGCTGTATAGCGTTTGCAAAGCTCACTCTTAACTTCAACATCGATATAATCCGATGACTTTTCCGTCAAGGTATTGCAATCTGTCTTAGGATATACGAGTTTCCCTCCGAAAGTTGCTGCTGCCTCTCTAGCCATTCCTATCATCGAAAGACAATCAGGTCTATTCGGTGTTATCTCGAAATCTATAACTCCATCCTTAAGTCCAAGGACATCATCGATATTTTCTCCGAGCTTATCCTCGTAGTCACCTGCAAGCAGCCAGATTCCGTCCTTCGATATAAATGGTGCACACTTATCAGCTATTCCCAGTTCCTGTGGGCCACACATCATGCCGTCGGACTTAATCCCTCTGAGCTCTCCTGCACTTATCTTAACGCCACCTTCCTGCTTTGGCTGTCCGTGAAGAGGACCGGGAACCACGCTTCCGTCGATTGCAACCGGTACATAAGCCCCAACATAGAGGTTGCTTGCACCTGTTACAATCTGTAGCTTTCCGAGCTTGCCTAAATCCATTTGACAAACTACAAGTTTATCGGCATCCGGGTGCTTTTCTATGCTCAAAACCTTGGCAATCTTGACATTTTCAATGCCCTCGCCCAGGTATGAGATTGTTTCTATATTTGATCCGCTCATGATCATGCGGTCACAGAACTCCTTATCTGTCGGCCACTTGTCGAGCTTAACATAATCTTTTATCCAATCTATTGAAACTAGCATTTGCGCCTCCTATTTGAACTGCTCGATGAATCTTGTATCGTTCTCATAGAGCAATCTAATATCGTCAATTCCGTACTTCAGCATGGCAATTCTCTCCACGCCCATTCCTACAGCAAAGCCTGTATACTTGTTCGTGTCAATGCCGCCGGCTTCGTGTACATGCGGATGTGTCATACCGCAACCGAGGATTTCAATCCAACCACTTCCCTTGCAGACATTACAACCCTTACCTCCACACTTAAAACAGGATACGTCCATTTCAGCACTTGGTTCTGTAAATGGAAAATGGTGAGGTCTGAACTTGGTCATGGTCTTTGGACCGAAAAGTTTCTTCGCCATAAGGTCCAGCGTACCCTTAAGATCCGCCATGGTGATGTCCTCTCCGACAACCATCATCTCTATCTGGTGGAATGTGTGTGAATGAGTTGCATCCGGTGTATCACATCTGTAACATCTTCCCGGAATAACGATCATATATGGAGGCGAGAGTTCCTTCTCAGCTCTTATCTCTGCCGAAGATGTATGAGGTCTGATAACGATATCCTTACTTATGTAGAAGGTGTCGCTCATATCCCTTGCCGGGTGTGTTGCCGGTGCATTCAATCCATCAAATGTATTAAATACAGTGTCTATATCAGGACCCTCGTAAACCGAATATCCCATGCTGCGGAAGATATCAGTAATTTCATCTATAACTTGAGTTATAGGGTGCTTAACGCCGATTTTCTCCTTTACGCCCGGCTCGGTCACATCTATAGTCTCAGCCGCAAGCTTCTCAAGCTTAACTCTCTCTTTGATTGCATTTGCCCTCTCCTCGAGTGCAGCAGCTATCTTCTCTTTTACTTCGTTTGCAGCCTTACCGAGCTCCTTCTTCTCCTCCGGAGCAAGCTTGCCCATCGAACGCAGTACTTCTGTTATTTGACCTTTTTTGCCCAAAAATCGAATTCTGATCTCCTCAGCTTCTTTTTCTGTGTTTGCAGCGCTAAGCTGCTCACGCGCTTCTTCGAGCATTTTCTTTAGTCTTTCCTGCATAGTTTAAACCTCTTTCATAATTTATTATGCTGATTATTCAGCCTGTTTTCTCTGTCTCATGCTCTCGTACATGATTATTCCTGCAGATACTGCTGCATTGAGAGAATCTATCTCTCCGAACATCGGTATCTTCACAATTCTGTCTGCGGCATCAAATATTTCCTTGGAAATTCCGCCTCCCTCGTTTCCGATGACGAGGGCTATATCGCTATCTAGCTTCTCATCAAAGTAGTAGTTATCCGTATCAAAACCGGTCGCTACAAGCGAGAGCTTATTATCCCTCACGAGTCTTAAAAGTTCCTCATTGCTATCTAGCCTGATGATAGGAACCCTGAAAAGCGAGCCCGCAGCAGACCTTATGACCTTGGAGGAATATACATCTGCCGTTCCCTTCATAACTATTACAGCCATGAATCCTGACCCATCGCAGGTACGAATTATAGTTCCGATATTGCCCGGGTCCTGAAGCCTATCCAGTACGATGACGTTCCTACTTCTCTCATTTGAACCTTGACATATGCCACTTGTATGCTCATCTGTATCGCAATGCCCGACCAAATCATTATGCTTTTCATGAAATGCCCTAACATCATCAAAGTTCTCAAAACCTTGCATCTTCACTACCGCAATTATATCTCGTCCGTTCTCAGTATCCTGAAGCCTGTCAAATAGAGCTTCGCTTAGAAAAAAAACCTTAACTCCGGCCTCTTGCAGAGCCTCCGCCATCTCCGGAGAAACATACGAGCTTAGATTATAGCCATTCTTATCTCTGTAACAGATGAGAAGTTCCTTAATCTCTGCATTTGCTCCGAGAGCATCTCTCAGAATATTGCTGCCCTCTATTAAATATTCCTGTTGCCTCTCTCTATATTTATGTCTGAGAAGCTTCAGCCACGCCTTAAACCTTTGGTTATCCGGCGATTCTATATAGTTTGACATAATTATCCTTAAATCACGAAAAAGCCGGCAAGGCCGGCTTTATATACTTTTTCTATTTCTTGAGAAAAGACGGAATTCCAAATATCGAATCCTCTTCTTCGTCCACAGATGGGCCTCTCTCAAAGATATCTCCAAGACTTACTTCTCTTCCTGTGAGTCCCTCTTCTGTTGTAACGCGCTTTTCATCAAGACCTACGGTGTTACTTGCCGGTCTGAAGTCAACCTTATCCTGGCTCTCATCAAAGCCTGTCGCAATCACCGTAATCGAGAGTTCGTCTTCCATATCGTCGATAACAGCAGCACCGAAGATGAAGATTGCATCCTCGTCCACCTTTTCCTGAACCATCGATGTCATCTCGTTTATTTCGAGCATTCCGAGGTTCTCCCTACCGGCGATGTAAAGAAGAACTGCACCGGCACCTGAAATTGTCGTCTCAAGAAGCGGGCTCTCTATAGCCTGCGTAACCGCCTCAACAGCTCTGTTCTCACCGTTACCGTGACCAACACCCATGTGGGCTACGCCTCTGTCTGTCATAACGGACTTAACGTCAGCAAAGTCTGTGTTGATTATAGCGAAGTCGGAGATGATATCCGTAATTCCCTGAACACCCTGACGAAGTACATCATCTGCCTTTCCGAAAGCCTCAATCATTGTTGTGCTCTTATCGCTTATGTCGAGCAGCTTATCATTAGGAACAACTACCAGAGAGTCTACGAACTCCTTCAGGTATCCCAATCCCTGCTCAGCCTGTCTCATTCTCTTGCGTCCCTCAAAGGTAAAAGGCTTGGTTACAACTGCAACTGTAAGTATTCCCATATCCTTGGAAACCTTAGCAATAATAGGCGCAGCACCGGTTCCTGTTCCGCCACCCATACCGGCTGTGATAAATACCATATCGGCACCTTCTACAGCGTTTGAAATAGCATCAATTGTCTCCTGTGCAGACTCCTGACCCATTCTTGGATTTCCTCCTGCACCGAGACCTCTCGTGAGCTTCTCACCTATCTGGATTTTGTTCTCAGCAGAGCATTTATTCAGCGCTTGCCTATCTGTGTTTATGGCTACGAACTGGACTCCTCTTAACCCTGCTTCTATCATACGATTAACAGCATTACAACCGCCGCCACCGACTCCAATTACCTTAATTACAGCGGAATTATCCTTTTCCGTTTCGAACTGCAGCATCTCAATGCCTCCTTACCTTGCAAATATACCCTAATTTTACCATATACGCCACTCTTTTGCACTCTTTTTCTTTGACAGAAGAGTAAATTTATGTAAATATTTTTCTAAGCGTCAATTTCCGGTGTGAAGGACATGTAATCACTGCCTCCAACCTTGATAGTTCCTCTGTTTATCTTATCGTTAAAGAGGTTGTTTACTACCTTCTGAAGTTCACCTCTTTGAATGGTTTGCATCAATTCCTTCGGCGTTCCTTTGACCGAAAGAGTATCATAAATATACGCCCTTATGAGAACCTTTGATACATTGATTTTTTTGAAGAATAGATCCCCCTTATTCATTGCAGAAAGCATCCTCAGCGTCATCTTCAGCGCATCGGCCTCCTCTACCTCGACTTTTTCTCCAATATTCATCTTGCTTATTGTCAAACCCGTCAAAAGTGTTACCTGCGGATCGACAGTCGCCTTTCTCAAAACGATGCCGTTTTCATCTATTACAATAAAGCTTTCGCCGTATACTATGGCCGCAGTCTGCCTTCTTTCCTTTATGCTTATAACAAGCTTATCGGGAAGGCTTCTCTTCACATATATGTCCTCAAAATAAGGGTTGTCCTTAAGGTTATTTTTGATGTCCGAAAGACCCGCATCAAAGATCAAATTGACGCCCTTCTTCGCCTTTGCCATAGAAATAATCTCGGCATCTGTATAGTAGCTGTTACCCTCAACAGAAAAACTCTTTATGTTGAAATAACTTGATTTTAAAAATAGAAATACGCCTGTTCCTATACATAGTAGCACGACAAACCTCAGAAAGTAGTGTTTTTTTCTGTGCTTTCTGCGCTGCCTTTCTACATGCTTTAGAGCGATTCTACGATAGATTTCTTCGTCGAGTTCTTCTTCTGAAGTAAGCTGAGCTTTCCCGTTTGCGACATTCTCAATTGCATTATCCCCGGCTTCAATTTCAGGCTCATAACTCTCTTCATCAGCAGGTTCCGGCTCTGAAGTTTCCTCAGTTTCTACCGATTCCTCAGCGTCTCCGTCAATGTCATCTCTTTTGTTTTCATCAAGGGTTTCAAGTGCTACGTCACCGACATCGGCACTTTTCTTCTTCTTAAAAGCTTTGAACTTACCCAATAAACCTTTTTTCATTAATTTTTTTCCATTATCTCACTAACTATTTTTTCACTTGCATTAATTTGACCCAGTGCCCTACTGGCCTCTTCCATTTTTCTAATTCTATCCTTGTCCTTAGATAGTACCTCTATCAAATTGCCCATCTCTTCAATATCGACATCGGTCTGTTCGAAGAGCAAGCCTCCCCCGCAATCAGCGACAACCTTTGCATTGTAATATTGGTGGTTATCGGCAGCCCATGGATACGGTATAATAATCGAAGCTCTGCCACATGCTGTTATTTCTGCAAGTGATAGTGCCCCCGCACGACATATTACAAGATTCGATGCCGATATCACATCAGCCATCTTATCTATGTACGGGAATAGTCTAATTTGACCATCCATGAACGATATTCCTGCTTCTCCGAGCTCCTTGCCTGATTCCCCGATAGCTTCTGACAATTTAACCTTTGTCTCATCAAAAAATCTTGTTCCTGTTCCAAAAACCAAAGTCCTCTTATCGCCTTTTTTTATTCTGCGCGCATATGCCTCAGCTACACCGTTTATCTCATTTGAACCGAGGCTCCCACCGAACGAAAACACGACAAAATTATCATCCTCTATTCCTAAACTTTTCCTCGATTCGGACCTGTCAAGATTTATGAACTCAGCCCTTACAGGGTTTCCGGTGTAGATTGTCTTCACTCCTTGCTTGAAGTTTTTCTCTGCGTTCTCAAAACCCAGGAATACCTTTTTACAATACTTTGATGTGAATCTGTTTCCTATGCCCGGATAAGCGTTTTGTTCGTGTATATAACAACTTACCCCGCACATCTTTCCTGCTATGATTACAGGCACACTGACAAAACCACCTGTTCCTATAACTGCATCCGGCTTAAACCTTCTTATCAACTTTATAGAACTGCAAATACCTGCCAGAGTAAAGCTGCACGCTTTGATGAACTCACGCATGTCGCTGAAAAATCCGTTCCCCCTGTAAAACCATCTCGAAGGAACGGCGTGAAACTCGTAGCCGCGCTTTGGTACAACCTCCGCTTCTATGCTGTCCTTACTGCCCAAAAATATGATTTCACTGTCGGGCTGGACTTTCTTTATTTGCTCCGCAATTGCTATCGCAGGATATAGGTGCCCGCCGGTACCCCCACCGGTCATCACAAATTTCATCAGTTATCCTCTCTCTGCTGTCTTGAAATGTTTAGCACAATGCCGATAAGGAACATGAATATCCACAGTGCATTACCACCGTAGCTTATGAATGGAAGCGCAACTCCCGTAGGTGGCATGGAGGAGGTTACAACCGCAACATTTAAAACTACCTGTGCACCTATCATGATTGCGACGCCTGAAGCCAAAAGAGTTCCGAAACTATCCTTTGCGTTTAGAGCGATACAGAATATCCTCCAAACGACTATTACAAATATCATGAGAAGAACCGCAACTCCGACAAATCCAAGTTCCTCACCTATGATGGCAAGGATGAAGTCATTCTGTGGTTCCGGCAAATATAGATTCTTCTGCACACTGTTTCCGAGACCCCTGCCCCTAAGTCCGCCTGTAGCTAATGCCAATAGTGACTGTACCACCTGAAAACCACCTTCGAGCGAATACTTGAACGGATTCAAAAAGCTCACTATTCTGTCGTGCTGATAGCCCGAGTTGAAAAATACTAAGTATATACTTACCAGCGATAGACCGCCGGCTAGAAGGCCTATATATCCCCAGTGCATGCCGGAGATAAACGCAATTCCTGATGAGATCAAAAATACCGTAATTGATGTCGAAAGGTTAGGCTGTAATACGATTATTCCGCAAACAAATACGGTATATGCAACTATAGGCGCCAGACCGGTAATACTCTTCGCCCTTTTCTTGCTTGCCGAAAAATACGCAGAGGCTAAGATGATGATAGTCGGCTTTGCCAGTTCACCCGGCATTATAGTTATTCCAATCTTTACCCACCTTCGTGCATTATTTACTGTCACGCCAAGAGGAGTGAAAATCATAAATAGCATAATAACTTCTATTACAGCTATAAGAACTGCAAATCGCCTGTACTTATGGTAGTCCACGAGCGATGTAAACATCATGATTCCAAACCCGCTTACTGCAAAGAATCCCTGTTTCCAAAGGAAGGCATAAGGCGTTCCTGATGTATTTATCGCACTGTAATAGCTGGCACTGAAAACCATGACCACGCCGAACATGGTCAGTATAGTAATAAGTACGACGAGAACAGGGTCGCAGTGTTTTACATTATTCAGTTTTCCAAGCTTTAGCAATCCCTTCATTCCTATATCCTAATTTATTTGAGTTTCTCAACGCAGCGCTTAAAATGTTCTCCACGTCTTTCATAGCTTTCATACATATCCCAGCTTGCACATGCAGGTGAAAGCAAAACCGTATCACCACTTTGGGCAAGTTCATTAGCTCTTTCAACACACTCATCGAGAGTACTGAAGTTTTCGTAGTCATTAAAGCCAAATTTATCAGCCGATTCAGCTATTATGTGAGCATCCCTACCAAAGAGAAGGAGTTTTTTTACAGCTCCATCAAAATTTGACGTAAATTCATCAAAGTTCTGCTGCTTTCCGTCGCCTCCGGCAATTAAAATAATATTCTCTTTTATCGCCCTAAGCGCGGTTAAAGAAGCATCCACATTTGTTCCCTTGGAGTCATTATAATATTTGACTCCTCTAATTTCAGCACAAAACTCTATTCTATGCTCAACTCCGCCGAAGTTTCTAATTCCTTCTGCTATTACTTCCTTAGCTATTCCCGCAAAGTAGCATATGCCTACCGCAGCAAGAACATTTTCGACATTATGGTCTCCGATTATCCTTATATCTCTTTTATCACATATGTAAACCTTGTTATCTTTATCATTTACATATATCTTATTATTCTCTAATATTACGCCGTAATCCAATTTCGTTTTTCTGCTGAACGGTACTACTGTACACTCAGCATCCTTTGCCAAATCAAAGCAGAGCTTATCATCATAATTTATAATTAGATACTGTTCTTTATTCTGATTTGCAAAGATCTTAGCCTTGGCTGCACCATATGCTTCCATAGTATGATGCCTGTTCAGATGGTCAGGCGTCAGATTTAAAATCGCTGAAACCAGAGGTCTGAATTCCCTCGTCGTTTCAAGTTGAAAACTGCTTACCTCTGTCACAAGCCAATCATCTTTTGTTGCTTCTAATGCAGCTCCAATTACGGCCTTTCCTATATTACCGACAACCGAGGTCTTTCTCTTTGACCTCTCAAAAATTTCGCCAACCAAGCTCGTAGTTGTTGTCTTACCGTTAGTTCCGGTTATGGCAACAAAGATACCTTTGCAAAGTCTATACGCAAGTTCAAGCTCACCTATGACATCAGCACCGGCCTGCTCAGCTTTCTTAACAAATTCCAGTTCGGGGCTTACACCGGGACTCATAATCACATAATCAAACTTTGTTTCATCCGGCACGTATCCCAGAAAGGCATCTTTACAACTTCTGTCTATCAAAGCTATAAGTGCTTCATCCATCTGCTCTCTCGTTTTACTGTCCTGTGCGTAGAGCTCACAGCCCTTGCCATCCAGCATCTCCAGAGTCGCCCTTCCGGTTCTTCCAAGACCTACAACTAATATTTTCTTGTTCCTTATCTTATCTAAAAAATCCATCTTACACCTAAATCGTATATATCAGGTAAGCCAGCAGGCAGCATAGCACACTGACAATCCAAAATATAAGAACTACATATCTTTCGTGCAGACCGCACATTTCAAAGTGATGGTGAATAGGAGCCATCTTAAAAACTCTCTTGCCTCTTGTTTTGAATGAAACGACCTGAATTATCACGGATAATGATTCAATCACATATATGAAACCTGCCAAAACCAGTAGAAATTCCATCTTAAGCATTATAGCAGCAGCCGCGAGTGCCCCACCTAGAGCCATGGACCCGGTATCTCCCATGAAGAGTTTCGCCGGATTCTTATTAAAAATCAAGAACCCAAGACAGACGCCACTGAGAGACGTGCAGAATACGAACGGTGCATTCTGCCCCATCTGCATTGCTATCATAGCAAAGAAGATTGAAACTATGGACGTCACGCCGCTGCAAAGACCATCGAGGCCGTCAGTTAAATTCACGCTGTTTGCCATAGCTACAACAACCAAAATCACGAAAGGAATGTAAAACACTCCAAATTCAATATACTGTCCGTAGAACGGAATAAACACCTTTGTTCCGTAGTCCGAAAACATTGAAATATATATACCGAGAACCGCCGCAAATCCAACCTGCAGAACTATCTTCTGCCAAGCCCTGAGGCCGAGATTGTGTTTCTTCGCAACCTTGATGAAGTCATCAAAGAAACCAATCGCACCAAAGAGAAGCATAACGCAAATCATCACCAAGCTTTCTGCGCCTAAATCTCCGAGAATCAAAACTACCAATACTTGCGCAAGAATCATCGCAATTCCGCCCATCGTCGGTGTTCCCGATTTCTTTTGATGTGAGCTCGGTCCTTCCTCACGTATATACTGTTTAAATTGTTTTTTCTTAAGTAACGGTATCTCTACTGCTGTAAGCACGGCAGACATCGCAAGGCCTACGAGCAGAACCAGAAAAAAACGTTCCATAACATCAAGTTTCCTTCCTAAAAATGCCTAGGCATTTACTTCTTTATGCTGTCAATCAGCTTCTCAAGTTCATAGCTCCTCGACGCCTTCAAAAGCACGAGATCACCTGCCTTGAGGTAATCGTTAATAACATCCGCAAGAGCATCTCGGCTATCAAAATGAAGCATTTTTCCTCGTTCCATTCCTTCAGAAACTGCCGCCTCTGCAATAATTGACGCGTCATTTCCAATGGTAATCATCAAATCGAGATCAAGCTTTGCCGCCTCTCTTCCTACTCTGCGGTGAGAGTCCTCACTGACCGCTCCTAATTCGTTCATGCCTGCAAGCACCGCAATTTTTCTTTTCCCTTCACTCTTAACCAAGGTCTTGAGCGCTGATATCATAGATTCAGGTGCCGCATTATATGCATCATCTATGATATTCACCTCACCGGCTTCAACAAACCTCAGACGACTTCCCGTCATCTCTATATCCTGAAGCCCTGATATGATATCGTCAAAATTCATGCCTATAGATTTGCAAGCTGCTGCCGCAAGCGCTGCATTAAGAGCGTTATGCTCTCCCATAATCTTAAGCTTTACACGATGACTTTCGCCACCGCATACCAGATCAAAAGCAATTCCATCTTGACCGAGGTTTTCTACTGCCGAAACGCGCACATCGGCATCCTCAGCCTTTCCGGCTCTAATAATCTTGTAAGCCACCTTGTTCTTATCAATTGTTGCAAGCATGTCGTCATCTGCATTTGCAACAAGGAACTTTGATTTATCAAAGCCTTCTACAATTTCCATCTTCGCTTTAAAAATATTTTCGCGAGTTCCAAGTTTTTCAAGATGTGAATAGCCTATATTAGTTATAACCGCAACATCAGGTCTTGCGATTTCAGTAAGTCTGCTTATCTGCCCCAATGCGTCCATGCCCATCTCTATAACAACGGCTTGCATGCTGCTGTCAAAACTCAAAAGCGTAAGAGGCATTCCGGTTTCACTGTTGAGGTTGGCTTTGCTTGTTCCGGCATTAAATCCCCTCCTCAAAATAGCATATATCATATCTCTGGTTGTCGTTTTTCCGACACTTCCTGTGACCGCAATCTTCTTCATATTAAAGCGCGCTATATACCAAGCCGATAGCTCCTGAAGCGCATACATCGCATCACCTACGAGAACTAAAGCACAGTCCTCAGGCACAGTCTCCGCCATCTCTTCTTTCGATATGAGCATCATCCTGCAACCATTATCGTAGGCAGCCTTCATGAACTTGTGTCCGTCATTGAATTCGCCCACCATGGCACAAAACAAATCTCCATTCTTGGCATTTCTTGAATCTATGCAGACATCTTTTGCCACTTCCTCCGCACTTCCGCGAATCAGTTTTCCTTTAACTGCATCTGCAATTTGTCTAGCTCTTAACTCTTCCATTGAATCTTCCTATTTCCTATACAAATAAATGATTTCTTTTGTATCTATCTTTTTTCCAGCCTTAGGGTACTGATCCACTATAGTGAAGTCCAAATCCTCATCCTTCTTCTCGTCCTCTGAAAGCGCAGGTCTGACCTCATATTTGAGACCATACTCCTTGAGTACTTCTTTCGCTTTTTTGTATGTATAGTTGGTAAGGTCCGGCACATATGCGTTCTTCTGCTTCTCGGAGTTTTCCTTTAAATCATCTGCCGCCTTAACGTTTAGATAAGGTAGCGCCTTTGTCAAGAAGTCCTTTGCGATAGGAATGGCCGTTATATCAGCAAAGTATTGATTTGGCGAGTTGCACACGATAAGGACTACAATCTTAGGATTGTCTATAGGCGCCATGCATATAAACGAAGTATCCGTCTTTGATTGTGAATATGATCCATTAACCGCCTTTGATGATGTACCGGTCTTGCCACCGATTCTATAACCCGGCATTTTCGCTGTTCTACCGCCATACTTGTCAACCTGCTGTTCCATAATGTTTAACATTTCCTCGCAAGTCTCTGATGACAACACCTTTCTCACCTTTGTCGGCTTAAACTCCACAACAGTCTTTCCATCTTTATCTGTGAGTTTTCTTACAAAGTGCGGCTTCATCATAACACCGTCGTTTCCTATAGCAGAAACGGCTGTTATCAATTGCATAGGCGTTATAGCTATACCCTGTCCAAATCCCATAGATGCAAGTTCAAGCGGCCCTACATTACCCTCATCAGTAACTATAGGATTGCTCTCTCCGGGATAATCTATTCCGGTTTTTTCTGTCATTCCAAATAACTTAAGGTGTTTGTAAAAAGTATTCTTACCCATATTCAATGCAAGCTGCATGTGAACAGGGTTACAAGACTGTCCGACAGCCTGGGTTAGAGTTTCTGCACCGTGAGGCTTTCTCTCCGCATCGAAGATTTTGAGTCCTGAAACCTCGTAATAGCCCTTGCAGTAGAACGGTGTATCCGGCGTTACCAATCCCTCTTCTAAAGAAGATGAAGATGTTAGAAGCTTAAACGTTGAACCAGGCTCGTACACATCGCTGACCAAAGAATTTCCCCACATCCTGTTTAGATACTCGGATTTCTTGGAGTTGCTGAGTTTGTTATATGTCTTGAGCGCATCCTCTCCAACCGGCTTTGTTGGATCATTAGGATCAAAAGTAGGATTCGTAGCCATCGCTAAGATTTCTCCTGTCTTGGGATCCATTACAATTCCGCTAACTCTCTCTGCACCGGTCTTCTTGATTCCCGTAGATACCGCATTTTCAAGATAGTGCTGAAGCACTTCATCTATAGTAAGTTCAACATTAAGGCCATCTTTGGCCTCGTAGTACTTACTGTTTCCATTTGATAGCTGATTTCCGTTTACATCGGCTTCAATGACTGCACGTCCTGTCGTCCCACTAAGATACTCATTGTACTGGTACTCTATTCCGCTTCTGCCCTCGCCCTCGTCATTAACACTTCCAAGAAGGTTAGCGGCAAAACTTTTCATAGGGTAAAAACGCTTGGTGTCCTCTGTGATTTCGAGTCCTGAAATGTCGAGATCCGAAAGTTTATCTGCCGTATCTTTCTCAAGGTATTTTGCTGCCTTAACCAGAACCTTGTCCGACTTAAGCAAGTTGAGAATTTCATCGCTTTCAATACCTAAAACTACGGAAATCCTGTTTGCTACCTCTGTTAGCTTGTCACCTGTGTAATTTTCTCTAACCTGTGAAGGTCTAATCCAAAGAGTGTAGCAGGTAGCACTTGAGGCAAGTTCCTCACCATTTCTATCATATATGGACCCTCGCTTTGCAGCAATTGGAATATCCCTTTTCTGTTGGTCTTTCGCCATATCGCTGTATTCGCCACCTCTTACCACCTGTATCCAAGCCATCCTAAATAAGAGCAGAATCAAAAGAAGTGCCATGATTCCGAAGACGAATATTATTCTTTTTCTGCTCTTTAAATTAGTTTTGATTCTCTCTGCCATTTAGCAATTCCTTTACTTAACCTTATTATGAAAAAACCGACAAACTGCGATATTCAGTTGTCGGCTGTTTTATGCAAGCTGATAACGCCTTTATTTATATGCGTTTTCCTTTATTGTCGTCGCCAGATTTCCTTTTGGCGCGGCGGTCTTTGAAAGATATATACACTCATTTTCGTTCGCATATACCATGCCTAGTTTACTTGTCGCTACGGTTTCTATGTGCTCGAGGCTGTTAGCCGCTTTTATTTTTACATCCAGCGTATCTATCTCGTCCTGTAAAATTCTGTTGTTTCGGTCTAGCTGGTTATTAGTCATCTTAAGCTCTGCACTATAAGCTGAGAGTACAACCAAAAATACACAAATCAGCCCAACCAAAACCACGCTAAGTACAGTTTTGTTCCTTGCAAGATTAATTTTCTGTCTTTGACTCTTAACCATTACACATCCTCAATAACTTCTTTATACATTCCCAAGCTTCTCGCACACTCTCAATTTTGCACTCCTTGCTCTTGGATTCTCATTCTCCTGCAATTTGCTTGGTACTATAGGTTTCTTATTTATCCTCTTTATTTCAGGCTTTTTCCCACAAACGCAGATTGGAATCTCCGGTGGACAGGTGCAAGGGTTTTCCCTCTCAACATATGTATCTTTCACAATTCTATCCTCAAGTGAATGAAATGATATTATCGCAAGCCTCCCCTTAGGTGCAAGCAAGTCTATAAAGTCATCTACCGCTCTCTTCACACCGCCGAGTTCGTCATTTACCTCTATTCTTATCGCCTGAAATGTCCTCTTTGCCGGATGCGGTCCGTTCCTTCTCGCCGATGCCGGAACCGCCGCCTTTATTATCTCAACCAACTCAAATGTTGTCTCAATTGACTTTTCACTTCTTGCTCTGACTATGAAATCTGCAATTCTACCTGCCCAACGCTCCTCGCCATAACTTTTGATAATTCTATAAAGTTCATCCTTGGAGTACTCATTGACAATATCGTAAGCTGTCATACTTTCGCTTCTGTCCATTCTCATGTCAAGCGGTGCATCGTTCATGTAAGAAAATCCACGTTCCGGATTATCCAGCTGGTATGACGAAACACCCAAATCTAAAAGTGCTCCATTAATTTCGTCTATATCAAGTTCCCTAAGGATGTTCTTAATATCCGAATAGTTGCCGTGCACAAAAGCTTTCCTACAATCAAAGCCCTCAAGTCTTCGCGAAGATACGCTGAGTGCCTCTTCATCCCTATCTATTCCAATTAGCATACCTTTACGCGATAGTCTCTTGCAAATCTCACTCGAGTGTCCCGCTCCTCCGAGCGTACCATCGACGTATATGCCGTCCGGATTGATGTTGAGACCATCTATGCATTCATCCAGGAGCACAGGTACATGTGAAAATTCCATCTGCACCTCCTAGAAATTGTATGCTGCCAAAGTCTGATTGAACTCCTCAGTATCCATACGATTCTCATTATCCGGAGCATTCCACTGCTCCTTGGCCCAAACCTCAATCTTTCTCATCGCACCTATCGTTACTAAATCCTTATCGATTTGCGCATATTCTTTGAGTTCAGCCGGAATTATTATTCTTCCCTGTTTGTCAAAGCCACATGAAACAGCGTTACCGCAGATGTGTCTCACAAAAGCCCTAACCTTAGGATCCGACTCAGGAAGCTTGTCTATCTTCTCAAGCAAATTCTCCCAGTCATTTATATCATAGATATATAGACATCTATCGATTCCTTTGGTAAGAATACACTCCTTGCCGAGCCTGTCTCTATACTTAGAAGGCACGATCATTCGGTTCTTAACATCTATGGAATTATTATATGTTCCAATAAACAAATCCTGCCTCCTTTCGACACTCCACCTATTATCAAATATTAACACTGTAATTATATACCACTTTCCCCCACCTATCAAGGTTACATCCCCACTTAATGGGCATAAAAATAGGCTAATTTTACTTTTTTTGACATTGTGATAAAAAAAAATCAAGCTTCCACTATATTTTGTGGTTGCTTGATTAATTGTTGTCAATATCTTGTTCCAAAATCAGCTTTTCTTTGGCCGATTTTTTGAGTTTTTTTATGCTTATTTCACGAGAAAGTGCCTCGCCTTTTTCTTCATATTCCTCGTAGTAAACGAGTTCCACCGGAAGTCTATTTTGGGTATACTTGGCTCCCTTGCCGGCGCTATGCGTTTTCACCCTTTTTTCGAGGTCATTTGTCCAGCCTGTATATAAGCTCCCGTCTGCACAGCGAAGTATGTAAACATAGTTCATTAAACCCCCCCTTAATAAAAATTAAATCGTGCATCTTTGATTTCACCAATATCCCTGCTTAAAATCACTGAACCGCTTTGATATTATATCACAGCTTTTAGTCTATTATAAATCGATTAACAAGCTTTTATTATAATTTATCAGAGAAGTCAATCGTCCCCTATTTTATGATATAATAAGTACAATAATGACTTGTTATAGTTTTATATATATTTTCTATAGTTTCACTATAAGAAACGAGGACTCTATGAGCTTTATAGAATTCGAGGATGTAAAAAAAGTTTACTACACCGGAGAGCTTGAAATCGATGCGCTTAGAGGCATAAGCTTTTCGGTTGAAAAGGGTGAAATAGCAGTGATTCTAGGTGAGTCCGGCGCAGGTAAAACCACGCTTTTGAACATACTCGGCGGAATGGATAGGCTGACGAGTGGATCCGTGCGCCTTGACGGACAGACCATTTCAGATTTCTCCGGCAGGCAGTTAACACGCTACCGAAGGCATGATGTCGGTTTTGTTTTTCAGTTCTATAACTTAATTCCTAATTTGACAGCCCGGGAGAACGTTTCCATGGCCACCCAGCTATGCAATAATTCGTCAGATTCTGCCGAAGTCCTCGCATCAGTCGGACTCTCCGAAAGGCTTGATAACTTTCCGTCACAGCTTTCCGGCGGTGAGCAGCAAAGAGTTGCTATAGCACGCGCACTCGCCAAAAAGCCTAAGCTTTTGCTCTGTGATGAGCCTACCGGAGCCCTGGATTACATGACAGGAAAGTCCATACTTAAACTTCTCCAAGATACCGGACGCAAAAATGACATGACAATTGTCATTATAACTCACAACCAGGCACTAACTGCAATGGCCGACCGCATCATCAAAGTCAGAGCGGGAAAAGTCACAGATTCGTATATAAATCCTCATGTTACTCCGGTTGAAGAAATAGAGTGGTAATATGCTGTTCCTTAATATAATTCGTGAAATCAAAAAATCTCCCGGAAGATATTTGGCCATCCTTGCTATTGTAGCACTCGGTACAGGTTTTTATTGCGGTTTAAAGGCCTCGACTGATGCGATGGTATCCACTTGTGATAACTATCTTCGTGATGCAAATTTCTACGACTTTTGGCTGCGCTCCGGCCATGGCATAGATCAAGACTCCGCTGATAAAATAAAGTCTAATAAGTCTGTACGCGAATCTGAATTTGCATACAGTTTTGATCTTGTATTCGATGCCCCAGGGAAAAATTCCACAGTACTTCACAGCATGTCGATCCCGAAAAAGATAAATAAACCTCTGATCAAAAGAGGGCGACTTCCAAAGAATGACGATGAATGTCTGCTTGACGAGGCTTATCCTAATGCAAAATCTTTGCTTGGCAAGACCATCACAGTTTCAGATGGCAACGAGCTTGCAACTCTACAAGTATTGAAATCAAAGCAATTCAGGGTTGTCGGTCTATGCAACTCCCCTCTTTATTTAAGTTCGGAAAGAGGCTCTACTCCACTCGGAAACGGTACAGTCTCAGGCTTCATTTATCTGAAAAAATCAGTATTTCTTAGTCCTGTATACACCGATGCCTATCTCACATGTGGAAGCTATGAAAAAATTTATTCAGACAGCTATAAAAATAAGATAGAAAAATATAAGAGCAAATTTGATGGACTTGCAGACCATATATTAGACCGTGAGAGCAATGCCGGGTATGTTTCATTTGAAAACGATACGAGCATAATTGCAAGCATCTCTACAATTTTCCCTGCATTTTTCTTTGCTATTGCTGCACTTGTTTGTATGACAAGTATGACTCGAATGATAGACGAACACCGCATGCAGTTAGGTGTTTACAAAGCTCTCGGCTACAGCTCCCTATCCATACTTTCGATATACCTATTCTATTCAGCCACAGCAACCGTAATAGGTACAATTACAGGATATTTCGGAGGAATAACAATAACGCCGCAGGCTATATGGAGAGGATATAAAACCATCTATTTCTTTGCTGATAAACTTGAATTTACTGCAGACAAAGCCTTGGGTGTGTTTGCTTTGATTGTTGCACTAATGTCCACCTGCTTTGCCACGATTGCAACTTGCCTTAAGGAAACCGGTGAGTATCCCGCTTTGCTAATTCGTCCGCGAGCACCTAAGTCGGGAAAGAAAATTCTCCTCGAGCGCTGCTCTTTGCTTTGGGACAAACTGCCTTTCATTTATAAAATTTCTTTAAGGAATGTCTTTAGATATAAAGGCAGGCTTTTGATGACTTTAATTGGTATAAGTGGATGTACAGCACTTTTGGTCGCCGGCTTCGGTTTGAGAAGTTCTATGAGCAATATCACAAATCTTCAGTATGAAAACATAGAGCACTACGATTACAGCGTTGTGTTCAGTTCACCTCTAGCGTCACATGCCGAAAAATCTTTTGTAAACTTTGCCAAAAAGAAAGGAAGTGCCGAAAAAATTAAGTTCTGCAGTCAGCAGACCATGAATTACGGCGGTAAGACCAAGGAAAATAAATCAGTCGGCTCACTAAAGCTTGTCACTACATCAAAGGAAAAATTCCGCGATTTTATAGATCTTCGTAACGGAAAACGCAAAGTCGATTTCCCGGGCGATGGCAAGATTGTTCTCTGCAAAAAATACGCTAAAATATACAAGCTTTCTAAGGGTGATAAGATTAGACTCGTGGACGAAAAGCTAAATAGCTATGAGTTTGAGTTAAGCGATGTCTTTGATAACTATATTTACAACTACGCATATATCTCACCTGAAACCTACCGTTCGGTTTTCGGTAAAGACGCAAAATTAAATATCGCCCTCGTCAAAACCAATCTCAAAGGCGCTAATAGGGATTCAAATATTTCTATGTCAGCTGCTAAGCTCAGAAACTACGATAATGTAATCTCTGTGTCAGCGAAAGATGACTTCAGGCAGCGTATAGACAAGATGCTGCAAAGTCTGGCTGCGATTATAGTTTTAATCGTTATAAGCGCAGGAACTCTAGCCTTTGTCGTTCTGTATAACATAACCAATATAAACATAACCGAGCGCAAGCGAGAAATTGCAACAGTCAAGGTTCTCGGTTTTTATCCTCGCGAAACCTCAGCGTATGTTTCCAGAGAAAATCTACTTTTAACCCTTATGAGCACACTCATCGGGCTTCCACTTGGAAAGCTTTTGCTGAAGCTCATAATTAGTCAAATAAAAGTCGACCTGGTTTACTTTCCCGTGATTGTAAGTCAATTCGATTACCTCTACTCATTCATGCTGACCATGGCATTTGCCGTAATTGTAGTCATGCTCATGCATATCAAAATTCATAGGATTAATATGAGTGATTCTCTAAAATCAATCGAATAAAATTTTATCCGTCAAGCCTCGTGCTGCTTTTCTCTGCCTCGACGAGATCCGACTTAACCTTATCTATATCATCGAGCAGATTTTTTAGGCTCTCTGCATCCACATGATTATTCAAAAATAGCTGTTCCAATTGTCTACTTGCTTTAGTTATTTCGTTTACAAACGCAAGGTAATCCTCGAATTTATGACTGTTCTGGGCTCTCTTGAATTTTTCTAAATCATTTCTGATATAGTCTATAACATCCTGTTCACCGAAAAATCTCCCTAAGAGCAATGGGTATGGTGAAACACGTGAAAGATATATGCTACCGTCCTCTCGAGCCTCATACATATAGCTCATCTTATAGTCTTCAATCTCAAACTTCGCCACCGTAATATTCGCATGTACAGTCTTCACACTCGTCGATCCGAGCTGCTTTAGCATCATATTTATGATGTCATTAATTGTCCAATCCATTTCAACCTCCTGCTATATATATGCCTTAATAAGAAGTACTATCGTTGATACAAATACTGAAAGTATCATAAAAGGAAAACCTACTTTCAGATAGCTTGTAAATGTAATAGGGTAGCCGTGTTTGTTGCTGATATCCGACAGAACAACATTTGCCGAAGCTCCTATCAAGGTTCCGTTCCCGCCAAGGCAGGCTCCCAAAGAAAGTGCCCACCAAAGAAGTTCAACGTCCATGCCTTGATTTTTCATCGAAAGAATCAAAGGGATCATCGCAGCTACAAACGGAATATTGTTAAGCACTGATGAAACCAGTGCCGATGCCCATAGTATAACCAAAATCGTAATTATCTCATGTCCCTCGGTAAAACTGATTATGGCCTTTGATATAGCGGCTATAACACCTGTCTTTTCCATTCCGCCCACTATAATAAAAAGCGCTATGAAGAACAATATAGTCGACCACTCAACATCAGCAATTACATGTTCTGCCTTCTTGCCGCTGGCGACCATTATAACGGTCGCTGCCGAAAGTGCAATCACCGCCGGCTGTACTCCAAGCTTATCGTGAGCCAGAAAACCGATTACAATCAGCACTATGAGAACTATACCTATCTTCATAAGTCTGGCATCAGTTATCGATTTACTCTCATCTAGCGCCATTACCTTAGCCTTTGCTTCCTCTGTGGCAAGCGTGTATTTCTTGTAAAGGAGCTTCATCATGATTATCTGTACAGCTATTACCAGTACAACGGCAATACCCGTATTCCTCAAAAAGTCCATAAAGGAAAGTCCTGCAGCACTTCCAATCATAATATTTGGCGGGTCACCTATCAAAGTAGCAGTACCACCTACATTCGATGCAAAGATTAGCATCAAAAGATATGGCACAGGATTAACCTCCAGCATTCTTGCGATAGCAATCGTCATAGGCCCAACCAAAAGAACCGTCGTTACATTGTCGAGACATGACGACAGAATCGCTGTTATGATTACGAAGATTATCATTATCTTCCAAGGATCTGCATTCACTTTCTTAGCAGCTTTGATAGCAATGTATTCGAACATACCGGACTGCTTGAGTACCGCTATGAACAGCATCATGCCGACCAGCACCCCTATAGTGTCAAAGTCAACATACTTAATCGCTTCATTGAAACTCAGCACCTTGGTGAGCAGAATAACCGCTGCACCTATCAGAGCCGAAAGAGTACTGTCAATCTTTCCTGTAGTTATCAAAACCATGACGCCAAGAAATACAAGTATTGATATTAATTCCATTATATAGCCTCCTGACAAAGCAAGTATATACCTTTTTTATCAAAATGCAACAAATCAAACCAGCTCTATATATACGCTTTTATAATAAGCACCATCATCGAAACAAATACCGATGCAATCATGAATGGAAATCCAACCTTGAAGTAGCTTTTAAAGGTAATCGGATGTCCATGTTTGTTACTGATATCTGATAGAACAACGTTCGCCGAAGCTCCGACCAGTGTTCCGTTACCTCCAAGGCAAGCACCTAGAGATAGAGCCCACCAGAGAAGTTCGACGTCCATTCCTTGAGCCTTCATTGCAAGGATTAAAGGAATCATCGTGGCAACAAACGGTATGTTATCGAGTATTGATGAAATCAAGGCTGAAGCCCAAAGAATTACAAGTATAGTGAGAAGTTCATGTCCCTCGGTAAGACCAATCAATGCCTCTGACATCGCCGTGATAACACCGGTTTTTTGCATTCCACCAACTATTATGAATAGCGATATGAAGAACAAAATCGTAGACCACTCGACATCCTCTATCAAAGACTCCACGTGCTTACCCTTTATGATTAGCATGAACGCAGCCGCTGAAAGTGCAATTACTGAAGACTGTATACCGAGCTTATCGTGGAATAGAAAACCAATAATTATGTAAATGATTACACCGATTCCTATCTTCATCAGCCTAGGATCAGTTATAGCCTTCTTCTCATCGAGAGCCATAACTTTTGATTTAGCCTCTTCAGTTGCCATAATTGATTTCTTGTACAAAAACTTCATCATAAAAATTTGAACTATTAGGACCAGTACAACTGCTCCTCCGGTATTCTTAACGAAGTCCAGGAATGTAAGCCCCGTTGCGCTGCCAATCATAATGTTAGGAGGGTCACCAATCAGTGTCGCCGTACCTCCCACATTTGATGCGAGAATCTGCATCAATAGATATGGTACAGGATTTACCTCCAGAAGATTAGAAATAGCAATCGTCATAGGTCCAACCAGCAAAACGGTGGTAACGTTATCGAGACAGGATGACAACAAGGCTGTGATGATAACGAATATTATCATCATCTTCCACGGGTCAGCATTTACAAGTTTCGCCGACTTAATTGCAACGTACTCAAACATTCCCGACCGTTTGATTACCGCAACGAACAGCATCATCCCGACTAAAACACCTATGGTGTTAAAATCCACATACTCAAGTGCCTCTTCAAAGCTAAATACCTTGACAAGCATAAGCACCGCCGCACCAACGAGAGCCGCCGCAGTTCGGTGGACTCTTTCGGTTGTAATTAAAACCATTACACCTAAAAAAACTAAAATCGTTAAAAGTCCCATACATTTCTCTCCTGATAATGCATTAGTATATACCTAATACGCTAAAATTCAACCCCTTATATATGTTTATTTTTCAATGCATATACGCATTTCGATTTTTATCTCATTGTTGCAAATTGCATCAAATAAAGCAAAAACGACATTGGTATAAACTGTTTTATTTATCCAAACTGTATTGACCAAAAAGAAAAATCATGTTAATATACCAGTGGTATATACCGTTGGTATATTAGTGAGGAGGCATTTGATGAAAATATCGGCAACGCAACAAAAAATATTAGAAGTGGGCAAACGGGAATTTTTAGCGAAAGGATTTAAGGATGCATCCCTCAGAAAAATTGTAGCGGAAGCAGGATTTACCAAAGGTGCTTTTTACGGATACTACCCGGATAAAGCAGCTTTATTTGAAGCACTTGTTTCTGAAGCGGCAGATGGTTTGACAGAACAATTCAGAGCTGCACAAGATGCTCATTTTAATTTAATCCCCGAAAATAAAACTTCGGAAAGCAGAGAGTTGTCTACAAAATACCTTCTGCATTTTGTAAATTATATTTATGATTATTTTGAAGAATTCAAGCTCGTACTTTGCTGTTCTGAGGGCACAAAATATGAAGATTATGTTCATGAGCTTGTAGAATTGGAAGTATCCCGTACAGAAAAATACTACGCTATTCTTAAAGAAAAAGGCAAAATGACAGGAAGCGTCAGTCATGATTTACATCACATGATTACCAGTGCATACTTTACAGCTGCATTTGAAATGGTAGTTCATGATATGACGAGAGAACAGGCGATTGAATATGTTGAAGAACTTGCCGTTTTTTTCAATTCCGGATGGGAGGGACTTTTACAGCTTACATAAGCTGTAAAAATTTTTATATTTAGGTTAGATATAACTAACATTTATGTTGGAAAGGATGTTCTTATTATGAAAAATGTAAACAAATTATTGACACGAGATTACATTTCCATAGGTGTTTTTTCACTTATTTATTTTGTTATTGCATTTGTTATAGGCGGTATCGCACAGATGACACCTGTCACTTTTCCTTTTATGCCGATGATAGTAGCTTTATTTGCGGGCAGTGTTTTTATGTTATACACCGCTAAAATACCGAAGCGCGGATCACTTTCCATACTCGGTATACTTGCCGGAATCTTGTTATTTGTTACCGGTATGTTTTGGATGATGTCGGTATTTTTCATCGTATTTGGATTTATTGCGGACTTTATTTGCCAATCAGGAAATTTCAAATCATTCAGAAGAAATTTACTTGCCTATTGCGTGTTTGCGCTGTCTCCAATGGGAGCCTATATTCCCATGGCTATCATGCCTGCACAGTTTGATGAATTCATGCGTAGAAAAGGAGATGTTTCTTCTTTTGAAGGAATTATCAATGCGATTAGAATAAATTGGTGGGTTATCCCCTTAATGATTTTGGGGACAATTATTTGTGCCATAATCGGAGGCCTTATAGGTAAAAAATTATTGAAAAAACATTTTGAAAAAGTGGGGATTATATAAATGGCTTTAGATCCCAGAACAAAGCTGCTGATTTTATCAATAACCGGTATTTCCGTTTTTTTGAATGAAAGTATCGTCATAGAATGCCTTTTTACATCAATCCCCCTATTCTTGCTATTTCAGGCTAAAGAGTTTCGCACTGCCTCAAGATACGGAATTCTCTTTATTGTATTATTGATGATACAGCTGCTTTTGATATTAAATTTACCCGTTACAATCGGAGGCATCATATATATGTTTGATGTATATATAAGGAAACTTATTCCTTGTTTTATGCTCGGTGCATTTTTAATATGCACGACAAAGGTTAGTGTTTTTTTAGCTGCATTCAGTCGATTGCATTTGCCTAAAGGTTTCACTATTGCACTTTCTGTTACATTGCGATACTTTCCGACAATGGCTGAGGAATGGAACTATATTAAGGACGCCATGGCTCTTCGAGGGATAACCGCTTCTTTTACAGGATTTTTACGCCATCCGGTCAAAATAATGGAGTATGTATATGTACCAATGCTGGTATCTGCTTCTAAAATCTCTGATGAAATCACACAAGCCGCAATTACAAGAGGAATAGATCATGTCGGAAGGCGCAGCTGTATGGAAAAAGTTTGTTTTTCAATCCATGATGCTCTGATTGTAACAATCTATATAGGGATTATTTGCATGATATTTTTTGATTTTTTACGAGGAGGTGTATTCCCTTGATTGAATTTATAAAACTTTCTTTTTCCTACAAGGATATGGAAAAAGCTTCTTTACGGGAATTACACTTAAATATTCCAAAAGGACAATGTGTTCTTTTATGCGGTACATCAGGATGCGGAAAAACGACTCTTACGAGATTGGTAAATGGGCTGATTCCTCATTTTTTTGAAGGAAAACTTTCAGGCAAAGTAACTGTAAAAGGAATGAATGTTGCCGAGACCGAAATTTCAACTCTCTCTGATAGTGTCGGCACGGTTTTTCAAAATCCGAGAACACAATTTTTCAACACAGATACAGATAGTGAAATTGTTTTCGGACTGGAAAACAGAATGCTGGAGATGAAAGAATTAAAACAGCAGCTTGAAAGGGTTACTAAAGATTTGCATATAGAAAAATTAAAAGGATGCAGCATTTTTGAACTTTCCGGAGGGGAAAAACAAAAAATTGCATTTGCGTCTGTGTATGCCACGAATCCGGATATTTTTGTATTGGATGAACCGTCCTCTAATCTGGATTTTCATTCCGTGCTTGAACTGAAAAAACTGATAGAAAAAATAAAACAACAAGGGAAAACGATTATCATTGCAGAACATCGCTTGTGGTATTTAACAGATGTTGCAGACAGGGTCATCTTAATGCAGGATGGTCAGATTTTTAAAAATATGAGTATACAGGATTTTTGCCGGCTTCCGGTTGAACAACTACAAAATATGGGACTCAGGTGTCGAAATCTTTCTGAAATCAAAACAAATACCAATGATAAAAAATTTTCCCAACACACCTTAGAGCTGAAAGATATTCATGTCAAATATGGTGAAAAGATTATCTTGCAAAACATCTCTTTTACCGCAAATGGTGGAGAGATCGTCGCAATTACCGGTGCAAACGGAACAGGAAAAACAACACTGGCACGCACTATATGCGGACTAATAAAACAAAAATCCGGAAATATTTTTATAGACGACAGGAGTTTGCCTGCAAAATCGCGTATTAAAAAATCTTACATGGTGATGCAGGATGTCGGGCATCAGCTTTTTACGGACTGTGTGGAAACGGAATGCACACTCGGAACAAAAACAACAAATAAGCCCGTTATTGATGAAACTCTATCGATGTTATCCCTTTCCGAATTAAAAAACCGACATCCTCTTTCACTCTCGGGAGGACAAAAACAGAGGCTTGCTGTGGCAATCAGTTTGCTTTGTGATAAAGAAATTCTTATTTTCGATGAACCAACCAGCGGGCTTGATTTAAAAAGCATGCGAGAAGTAGGAACGATGATAGAGAGGCTTTCTGAACAGGAAAAAATCTTGATCATTATTACCCACGATATTGAATTTATAAAAACAATATGTTCAAGAGTTCTGCTGTTATCAAGCGGTAAAATAATTGCCGATTTGAGAGGTGAAGAAAAGAAAAATATCGAAAATTATATCTTAACAGGAGGAGATTTTAATGAAGAATAAAAACACATTATATCGCTTATTTGAATTTGCCGAATCCTGTAAAGGCTTGCTTTTAAGCTCGGTTGTTTTTGCCGTTCTTGGTGCAGGGTTTGGAATCGTTCCGTATGTTGCGGTTTCACGTATTATTATTCAAATATGTGCCGGCGATTACAGTTTGAAGTCAATAATACTAATGGCGGTAATTGCACTTTTGGGTTATCTTTTGCAGCTTGGTTTATCAACCGTATCTACGGTGCGGTCTCACAGAGCCGCATTTACTGTATTGAAAAATATTCGTACTGCACTTACGAAAAAGTTGTCACGAGTGCCTATGGGATTTGTCTTGGATACCCCGTCAGGAAAATTCAAAACTATGCTTGTTGACACGGTTGAAAAATTGGAATTGCCTCTTGCTCATATGATACCGGAATTGACAGCAAATATTATGATTCCTGTCTTAATGTTGATTTATTTCATGTTCCTTGATTGGAGGCTGGCACTTATTGCACTTGCAACCTTTCCTATTGGAATGCTCTGTTATATGGGGATGATGAAAGATTACGAGAAGCGTTATGACAGAGTTATTAAAGCCGCAAAAGCTATGGATGCCGCCACGGTTGAATATATAGGTGGAATTGAAGTAGTCAAGGCTTTTAATCAAAGCAGCGATTCTTACCGCAAATATGCGGAAGCTGTAAAGGAGAATGAAAATTCTAAATCCGAATGGTTCAAAAAGACAAATCCGTACTATGCAGCAGGCATTGCAATAGCCCCCTCCAGTCTAATCGGAGTTCTTCCTGTCGGAAGTTTGTTTTATATAGGAGGAAGCATAAGCGCAGGCAGTTTTATATCCTGTATTATTTTATCATTGGGTCTGATTGCTCCTCTTATTCAGGCATTGCGATATACGGACAGCCTTGCTATGGTAGACGCTACCGTGAAAGAAATCGGCAGTCTTTTGGATACGGAAGAAATGGAACGTCCGAAAAAACGAGCACCCCTTAAAGGAGAAAATATAGAATTTTACAATGTCTCTTTCTCTTACAAGGATACAGAGGTTTTACACAGTATTTCATTTGAAGCGAATGAAAACGAAATGACGGCTTTGGTAGGACCGTCGGGATCGGGTAAATCCACTGTCGCCAGACTCATTGCGTCTTTCTGGAATGCGGGAAGCGGAACTGTGAAAATAGGTGGTGTTGATGTGCAGAACATACCTCTTTCGCAGGTTATGGAACATATTTCATATGTTTCACAGGATAATTATTTGTTTCATCTTTCTATACGAGAAAATATACGAATCGGTAGGCCGGATGCTACAAACAGTGAAATCGAAAATGCCGCAAAAAAAGCGGCATGCCATGATTTTATCGTATCATTTCCAAATGGCTACGATACCGTTATCGGAGACAGCGGGAGCAATCTTTCCGGCGGAGAAAAGCAGCGCATCGCCATTGCAAGAGCCATATTAAAGGACAGCCCCATAGTTATTTTAGATGAAGCTACAGCATTTACAGACCCTGAAAACGAGTCGATCATTCAGCACTCTATCAGCGAACTTGTAGCGGGAAAAACGCTGATTGTCATTGCACATCGATTATCTACTATCACATCAGCCGATAAGATTATCGTCATGAACGAAGGAAATATAGAAGCTGAAGGAAGGCATGCGGATCTTATCAAAAATTGTGCTCTTTACAGAGAGCTTTGGGATGCACATATCAGTACACTTGATATTAAGGAGGTGTCAGCATGATTCAGATGTTCAAACGACTTTTGGATTTTTCCGGAACGGGAAAAAAAGGATTGATTTTATCGTTTATCTTTCATATGTGTAATTCCGTATTTGAGATGCTTCCCATCATAGCTGTGCTTACAGTTCTGAATGGAATACTGTTATCACTCTCAAGCGGTTACATGCCGGTTAAAACGGCATGGGCAGCCTTTGGGATTATGCTTTTAAGTATTTTAGGGCGCATTCTCTTTACTAATCTTTCCGCCGTAAAAAGAACCCTCGGAAGTTTCTCTATGTGTTCCCAATGGCGCATGAATCTTGGAGAAAAATTAAAACGCGTCCCTATGGGATATTTTAATGAGCATCGACTTGGAGATATTACAGCGGCAGTTACTACAACGCTTGGAGATCTGGAAACCAATGCAGTTACTGTTATGGAAGCGGTAGCCGGAGGATTTATCCATGCCCTAGTGATAGGGATATGGCTTTTATTTTACGAATGGAAAATCGGTGTTCTGATGTTTCTCGGACTTGTTGTTTCCCTTTTGATATATGCAAAAACACAGAAGGCCGGCATAAAGTATTCTCCGCGCAGGCAGGCTGCACAGGCAGGGCTTGTGACAGGTATTTTAGAATATATACAGGGGATGTCTGTAGTCAAGGCATTCGGACTTGCCGACCGTTCGGATAAATCCGTAGACACTGCAATCAATGAAAGTGCAGAGGCAAACATCGCTTTGGAAAAAGTTTTCTCCGGCTTGGCTGCCGTCTTTCAAATGATATTCAAATTTGCCAGATTCGCAATCCTCCTTGCTGCCCCTTACCTACTAATGAACGGAGAAATAACTCCCGAAAAGTGCCTGCTCCTTATTGTCGCAAGTTTTATGATTTATACGACTGTGGAGCTTGCAGGAAGTACGGCTGCCGTCGCAAGAGTTGTGGATGCTTCCTTAGACAGATTGGAAACGATATCCAATATGCCGCTTCTTGATGAAAACGGGACGGACCTTATTCCGAAAGCATACGATATTGCCGTTTCAAATGTATCCTTTGCCTATGATGAAAAGGAAATCCTGCATGATGTAAGCTTTTCTGTTCCTCAAGGAACGAGTTGTGCCATTGTAGGACCATCAGGCTCAGGAAAGACAACCCTTTGCAGCTTAATTGCACGGTTTTGGGATGTAAAGAATGGTGAAATTCTTTTAGGCGGCGTTAATGTCAAGGACTACACCTGCGACAGCCTTCTCAAAAATTTTTCCATCGTCTTTCAAAGAGTGTATCTTTTTGAAGATACCATTGAAAATAACATTCTTTTTGGAAAACCGCAGGCAACAAAAGAAGAAATGATTACAGCGGCAAAGAAAGCATGCTGTCATGATTTCATATCCGCACTTCCGGACGGATACCAAACAAATATTGGAGAAGGAGGTGCAACCCTTTCCGGTGGTGAGAAACAGCGAATTTCTATCGCACGAGCGATTTTAAAGGATGCACCTATTGTTATTTTAGATGAAGCCACGGCAAGTGTTGATCCTGAAAATGAACGGGAATTACAGCATGCTATTTCTGAACTGACAAAAGATAAAACGCTCCTGATGATTGCTCACAGGTTGAATACGGTACGGGAAGCAGATCAAATTCTTGTTCTTGAAAATGGACAGATTGTGCAAAGAGGAAAACATCAGGAACTGATACAGCAAGAAGGACTTTACCGGCGATTTGTGGAAATCCGCGGAAATGCAATCGGATGGAAATTAGGAGGCCGGGAATGACATACCAAAAATTTTACTTAGGAAAGTTAGATGCACAGATATTAAAAAACATAGATGCAGAACATAAAACGAAAATGAAGCAACTCATCAAAGAAATCAATCAAGGGTCATGGACTGAAAAACAGAAAAAAAGACAAAAAAGCAGTATCCTTTCCAATATAGCCCTATACCAATGCTTCCTAGATATAGGACTTTCAAAAAACGAGGCAAAAGAACTGGTAAAGGAGTATTCATTTTATGTTGCTCAAAAGGTACATAAGCTTTTGAAAACATTTTTTCATATACCCGGTTTTTTCAGGCTGTTTCGTTCGTTTATGAAAAAAGGGATGTCAGGCGATGAAATATGGAAAAGCAAAATTCTAGCGGATGACGGAAAATACTACCGCGTCGATGTACTCAAATGCCTTTGGGCGGATACCTGCAGTTTTTTTGAATGCCCGGAGCTTTGTGAAATATTCTGTCTGTGCGATTACATTGTATTCGGAAATATAACGGGATTTGTATTTGAGCGAAGTCAGACGCTGGGAATGAACGGTAAAAAATGTGACTTTTGCTTCATAAATAAAAAAGAGGGGGATTAAATGAATAAGGTTGAAGAAAAATGGTCTGAAGATGCAGAAAAAATGAAGCTATTTCTTCTGCAAGAAATCGAGGAGACAGGTTCGGAATGGAAAGTTTTGATAGAACGGTGTCTTGGAGATTGTCAAAGGGATAAAATTTTAGATGTCGGATGTGGAACCGGATTTATTTCGCTGCTTCTTGCACAAATTGGGTGTGATGTCATTGCAATAGACAATAATATCGCAATGCTCAAGGAAGCTGAAAAAACATCTGAGGAGTTGGGACTTTCAAATAAAATCACTTTTATGCTTAAAGATGCAGAATCAATGGATTTTCAGGATAACACCTTTGATGCAGTGGTCTCAAGACATGCCTTTTGGCTATTTAATAATCCTAAGAAAGTTTATACACAGTGGTATAGAATTTTGAAATCCGGCGGTTGTATGCTGAACTTAGATGCAAATTGGCTTTTCCCTTTTTGGGGAGAAGAACAGGCAATGCTTTTTAAGTCAGATGAAAACATTTTAACGAAACGCTACGGCAGATTTCAGGATTATTACCATGATACAGATATGATGGATGAATTGAAAAAACTACCTTTAAGTTATATAAAACGCCCAGAATGGGATTTGGAAATATGCAGAGAAACAGGTTTTATGAACATTGAAACAGAGACGCTGTCACAGGAAAAGTATTGGAATCCATTTATGGCACTCAGGTATCGTACGATGCCGACCTTTATCGTCAAAGCTCAAAAGTAATATTTACGGAGGAAAACAAATGGAAAAAAATAAAACATTAAAATGGGAAATTAAAGATGTCATTGCGGTTGTTTTGTTGAGTCTCTTTCTTATTCTCATCCAGTTTATTGTAAATATGGTGTGCATGGCCAATCATTTTGTCAGCATGGTTTTATCAATCGGTTTTACAATGTTCTTATGTGCACCTGTCTATTATCTGCTTTTGTGTCGGGTAAGAAAACACTTCGTTATCCTTGTTTATATGAGTATAGTCGGTATGATTTATATGTTTATGGGAAACTGGTATCTTTTACCGTACTTTGTTGCGGTTGGTATGATATGCGAGGCAATCTTGTGGAAAAATTGCTCTGAAAGGAATCCAAAACAAATTATAGTGGCGTGGACTGTTGCCAGTCTTTTATATAACGGTGTCAATTTACTGCCGATTTGGTTCTTTTGGGAAACCTATTACAGCTTTGCAAAAAGCAGTGGCATGGATCAAAATTATATAGATTCTTATATCAGCTACTATAAGACTCCCGGATGGATTATATTCATTGTGATTTTTACCACGTTATGTGGGCTTGCTGGTGGTCTGGTCGGCAAAAAAATTATGGGAAAGCATTTCAAAAAAACGGGACTTCTATAATGAGGAAAATTTCTTTTGCTGTCATAACTAAAATATGGGGATTCATTTGTGTGTTAATAGCCATTTATATGGGAAAAGATGTCATTTTCAGTTGCATCCTTACAATTGCAGCTTTTTTGCATCTCATTGTACAGGGAAAATGGAAAATCGTATTTAATTATGGCATATTCTACATCTTATTGGGAATTTTGCTCTATGCCATACAAGGCTGCGGACTTCACATGTTGATTTTTTCAGAATTTTATGTGCTGATGTTTTGGAATCTTTCTCCTGCTTTCTTGATGTCATGGGATTTGGTTACAACACCACCCGGAAAGATTTCGGCGTTCCTAAGTAGTATCCACCTTCCTACATCCGTTATTTTGGGAGTTCTTGTAGTATTCAGATTCTTCCCTACCATGAAATCGGAGTTAAGGAGTGTGTATATATCTATGAAAAACAGAAACTTGACAGATATTAAACAGATATTTAAAGCACCCGCAAGGACATGCGAATATGTGCTGATTCCCCTTCTCGTCAGAATTCTGATGATAGCAGATCAGCTTTCCGTTTCAGCTATTGCAAGAGGTGGGGAGTCACCGGGAAAAAGAAGCAGCTACTATGAGAGCGAGATTGAAAGAACGGACATTTTTGCCATGATTTTATGGTTCGTTTTGATATCAGCTTATTTATGGATAGGGGGCATAAAAATATGATAGACTTACAGAATGTTTCCTTTCAGTATGCTGATAGCAATTATGGTGTGACGAATATAAATTTAGTGATAAAAGCCGGTGAATGCGTGGTTTTGACGGGAAAATCGGGATGCGGAAAAACAACCATTACAAGACTTATCAACGGTCTTGCACCAAAATATTACAAAGGAACAAAAAAGGGCAGTATACGAATTGACGGAAAAGATATTGAAACGATGCCGTCATATGATATCGGTAAAATTGTCGGTAGCATATTTCAAGATCCGCAAAGACAATTCTTTTCGTCAGAGCTTGAGGGTGAAATAGCATTTGGATGTGAAAATTACGGTTTCTCAAAATTTGAAATTCAAAAAAGAACAAATGATGCTATCCATAAGATGAGATTGGAAAGCATAGGAAAGATTCCCTTGGATTTGCTTTCAAGTGGTGAAAAACAACGAGCAGCAGTAGCTTCCGTATATGCAATGCACCCGGTGGTTTTTGTGTTTGATGAACCGACTGCAAATTTGGACAAAGACGGCATCATTCAAATGAAAAATATCCTTATGCAGTTAAAGAAAGCAGGATACACATTGTTGATTGCCGAGCATCGTCTCAGTTGGACAGAAGAGCTTGCCGACAGGTATTTATATATGAAAGACGGACAGATACAGCATGAATATTCTTCTTTAGAATTTAGTACAATGAATGACTTGGAACGCATTTCAAAAGGACTTCGCCGTATTATAAATAGACCTTTTACAAAACAGATTGCCCCACCCCGAACGAACAATATTGCAATACAAGGAGAGATGATATCTCTCAAGAAAAATAAAAAACAAATATTAAAAAATGTGGATATTTTTGCTAATGAGAAAAGCATTACCGCCATCACAGGCAATAATGGTGCGGGAAAAACCAGTTTAGCTTTAATTTTAAGCGGACTTGAAAAATTAACAGAAGGTAATATTTATATTCATGGTGAGAAAGCAGGATACAGAGAACTTCGCAAACATACCTATTACTGTTCAAATGACACAGGTACACAATTTTTTACAGAAAGCGTTTCAAAAGAACTTTTGCTTGGAACAAAATACGATGCAGAGAATTTAGAAAATGCAAAAGAATTGCTTAAGGATATGTGTCTATACGAATATAAAGATTCTCATCCTGCTTCATTGTCAGGGGGACAAAAACAAAGACTTGCAGTATGCTGTGCACTGTTATCAGGTAAAAATATTTTGATATTTGACGAACCGACCAGTGGATTAGATGCCGAAAATATGTTTTTGGTTGCAAGGAAACTAAAAAAGGCTGCGGAAAAAGAAAAAACCATTTTTGTGATCACTCATGATGAGGAATTTATGGACGCTTGCTGTGAATACAGAATAAATATAGATAAAACATAAAAATAAAAGACAAGGAGGGTCTTATAATGGATGTTCGTGATAAATTACTTACAGAAAATCCTTGGAAATTGATGATTAGCCTTAGTTTGCCGGCGATTTTGGGTCAACTGATAGTAGGATTATATGCATTTGTCGATTCAATTTATGTTGGACAAATGGTAGGAACCGATGCCATGAGTGCAGTTTCGGCGGCATCTCCGTTTGTATTGATCAATAATGCGATTGCAGTTCTTCTTGGGATAGGTTCGGGCTCTGTACTTTCTCGGGCAATCGGAAAAAAAGATAAAGAAACAGTTGATAAGATTATAGGAAATCTGACTTTCTTGGTAATCATTTTATCATCAGCAGTTATGATTATCGGTATCATATTTGCTCCTGAATTTTTACGCTTATCCGGTGCCGACGGTGAAGTTCTGGAGATGGGTGTTTCTTATTTAAGAACAGTATATCTCGGCTCCGTATTCGTAAATTTTATGCAGGGTGCAAATATGGTAATAAGGGCAGAGGGTCGCATGGGAGTTGCAATGGGGATCATGGCGGCCGGTGCTATTTTAAATATTATATTAGATCCTATCTTCATTCTGCTTATGCCATCTCGGGGACCGCAAGCTGTTGCGATTGCAACCGTGATTTCTCAAATCATTCAGGCTTCAGTAACCCTACTATACTTTTTGAAAAAAAGTCCGGTGGTTCGTTTTCATGGGATAAAACCTGCAAGAGAGTTATTACCTGAAATTTTTTCCGTGGGAATGAGTGCCATGCTCATGCAAATTATGATGCTGGTTCAAATGACAGTTGTATATAATACGGCGGTACATTTTGGCGGAGAAAAGCAAATAGCTCTTATGGGGGCCGCTCAAAGAGTTATGCAGCTTGCATTTGTTCCGATATGGGGAATGAGTCAAGGGATGCAGCCTGCTGTCGGAACAAATTTCGGAGCAAAAGAGTATATGAGGGTTAAAAAACTTACGAATGTATTTATCATAGGTTCCACTTGTCTTGCCGGATTTTTCTTTGCCATAATCGAAATTTTTTCAGTGCAAATATTATCTGCATTTATTACTGATTCAGCTATTGTAAGTTCAGGCCTATATAATTTTAGACTTATGTACTGCATGTTTCCTACTTATGGCATGCTCATAATGACGGTCACTTATTTTCAAGCTATCGGTAAAGCAAAACAGGCGGGAGTATTGGTTATACTAAGGCAGCTTGCACTTGTGGTTCCTTTGGTACTGATATTACCTCGTTTACTGAACGGAAATGTTCTCGGAGTATGGCTGGCATTACCTTTGAATGATGTTGTTATAATTTTGATTGCAATTATATTGTTAATTAGTGAATACAAGCATCTCATTAAGCTTGCACAGGAAATAAGCAAGGTGAAAGTTGGCGAAATATCATGAAAAAATCTTCATTTAGCTGAAAATCATATTAGAGTTCCAATCTAAATTATTAAATATCAGCTAATGAAATTACCACCTCTATATTCGTCTTACCATTTACTACAGTTTTGAATATATAGCTTTCAGTTGCTCCTCCCGCTGTATCTATCGGTTCAGCGGCCTTTGCCCTTTTGATCTCTATCTCTGAGCCAAGCGGTGCCTCCGCTCTATGTCTTATTAGGAAAGAAGTCATTTTTTTCTTTTCGACATCGGGCACATAGTTCCATACCATATCAAGATAATAGGTATTGTTCATGTGCATGTTTCTATCGACCTCGCTAAACATAACCTGATGCTTGCCACAGGTCACATATTCTATATCCTTAGGTAGAGTAAACCTCAGAGGAATATTCATCTCTAAAGGTTCATCAAATTCGTATTCCGAAAGATCTATCTCATCCGTACGGCAAAGCTTTCCCGTGTAAATATTGACAACCGCCCATTCGCTATAACCTCTCGCTACAACCTCATCTCCACGTTTGGCCAAAAAACATCTTACAAATGTTGCCGCCTTTCCCCTCGTTGCCCAGGTATGGACATCTATCTCATCGTATTGATGAATTTGGTCGACAAGCTCGTAGAGGATTCGCGTCGCGATGAAGCTTTGACCATTGTCAAAGAGCCCCTCATATGTAGGCCTTCTATCCCTCATATTATGATTAGCGGTCTCCTGCATAAGTCTCGCAAGGCTCGAAGGCTTTATATTATTATTGATATCCACGTCGTGTGATGATACGGAATAGTGTTCTCTATAAGTGCTCATTTCAGCTCCTTTATCCTTTATAATCTATAAACTATGATAATCCACGCACCTAGAAGGTCGCCACCTCTTGCTCAGGAGGAAGACTCGCAGTCACCTTGTTGCAATAGAGTATAGGTCCCTCTTCCCCATATATTTCCGTGAACTCCAGCCTTACTTCAGCTACAATTTCCGCCCAACTCCCATTTTTAATTTTTGATGCATTCTTCCAAACGCATAGGAGTCCTGCAAACTGAATATCCTCTGCGCAGCATGTCATGACATGTCTTCCGAAAATCAGCTTGTCTTTAGGTAATCCTCCACCGCTAGCAAGTCTACCCAGAACCCTTACTTTTTTCTTATCATACTTCTCAGGATTATCATTAACATCGCGGTACCACTCAGCAAAACAATCCTCTTCGATTTCGATAACATCGGCATTCATATCAAAAGGCAGTTCGTCAACTATAGTATCGGGTTCTACGTCATCAGGACCATATTCGTAAACTATTTGATTTTTACGATTTGCAACCCTAACGATTTTGTGGAATTTTAGCTTATCAAAGCCATGTACACATCTGTTAAATACCACTAAATCTGCAGTCTTTAGCTTATCGAAAACCAACTGTCTCATATTCTCGTTATAGTTTATGAAAACACTCGCATCCGCAAATGTAACCTCCTGTGATATAATCCAATCCTGAGGCATATTGCGAAACAAGTCTTGCATCATCCACATGCCATTATATTCAATCACAACTCTTTCGACGCGATGCTTTTTCTGTAATTCAGAAAGATGTCCCGGATTCAGCTCATCCCGGCTTTCTATATACTCGCAAAAGATGTTATCCTTTGTAAAGAACTTACTTTCGTCAAGTTCCTCTATCCCCTGCTCGCACATCAAGAGAAGAGTCCTCTCTCCGGCATTGAAGTCGCTGCCCTCGAGAATATCCTGAATAAATGTTGTCTTACCACTTTCTAAAAAACCTGTAAATAAATATACTGGAATTTCCATTTTATCCTCTTTTACTTTTATATTATATAGCTAGTGCTTCTCTGATATTAGTTTCCTCTATGTCTACACCGATTACACAAATCATACCTGTAGTTGCTGCACTTCCTGCTCTAACGTCTGCCTCTCCCGGTACATAATCAAAGTGAATCCATCCTCCATCCGAGCTTTCAACAACACCCTTCGCTCTCAAAATTGTACCAAACTCAGTGAAGTTTCCGATTTTCCCCAGGAAGTCCTTGATTTCTGTCTCATTAAATTTATGGCTGGTTTCTATACCTATACTCTGGAATATTTCGTCTGCGTGGTGATGTCCATGCTCATGGTGATGTCCGCAGCCACAGCTCTCGCCATGTTCATGATGATGTTCATGCTCCTCATGATCGTGATGATGCTCATGTTCCTCATGGTCGTGGTGATGCTCATGTTCATGGTGATGTCCACAGCCACAGCTTTCGCCATGTTCATGATGATGCTCATGCTCCTCATGGTCATGATGGTGATGTTCTTTCATCTCGGCTTTGAGGTGCTCAAGCTCTGCGTCAATTCCCGCTCTCTTTTCCATTGTCTGAAGTATCAGCTTACCATCAAGCTCATCCCAATTTGTTGTAACGATTTCTGCGGCTTTGTTGTGATTACGGATAAGTTCAACACAAGCGTCGAGCTTTTCCTGTCCGAGACCTGCTGTATGACTTAAGATGATAGCACTTGCATTCTCAATCTGGTTATTGAAGAATTCACCGAAGTTCTTCATATACATCTTGCACTTTTTAGCATCTACAACAGTTGTGAATCCGTTAAGAACAAGCTCGTCATTATGTAGGTTTTCAACAGCCATGATAACATCGCTGAGCTTACCAACACCGGATGGCTCTATCAAAATTCTATCCGGATGGTATTTCTGAACAACTTCAGCAAGAGCCTTGCCAAAATCTCCGACAAGACTACAGCATATGCATCCGGAGTTCATCTCGTTTACCTGAATTCCAGAATCCTTTAAGAATTCTCCATCTACTCCTATATCTCCAAACTCGTTTTCAATAAGTACGAGTTGTTCATCTTTATATGCTTCGGAAATCAATTTTTTAATCAAACTTGTCTTTCCTGCTCCTAGAAATCCTGAAAAAATATCTACTTTTGTCATATTTACACTCCCTTTCAAGTATATATTTACTTTAGTTTCATTTATATAATACATATCTATATATACCACTTTGGCATACATCCAAAATGCATATAAAGATATTCTCAGCAATATTTATTAACTTTTCAGCTTAATCCTCTTCGGCTATAAAGCTTCTGAAAATGGCCTTCTCATCCTCGCTCAGCTTCATCGTAAGGCATAAGGTTTCAATTACCTCAGCAGGTGGTACGTGGCCTTCCGTCGTGCAGAGCATGGTGAAATCATTGTGTGGCATGCCTAGATTCTTGAATACGATTTCCCCGCAGCTCACCTTTCTATCATATATTTTAAAAAATTCTCTAGCAAAATTCTTATTTGACATTTTTCTCCTTTTATATCATTATAAATGTTATATGTATTTTAAATAGGAGGATTTTATGAAGGATAGATTCAAACAAGGCATGGTCATGACAATTTCTGCAGGAATAGCATGGGGCTTTTCGGGCACCTGCGCCGAAATTCTATTTAAGAACTTCGGTATAACTCCGCTATATCTGTCTTCGATGCGCATGGTCTTTTCCGGTCTAATCCTCACTATTGCATCCCTACTTACAAATAAAGAAAATCTGATTTCAATGCTCAAAGATAAACGTTCTGTGCTTGAGCTCGTTCTATTTGCTCTCTTTGGTCTTTTGTTCAATCAGGTTTCATATCTTGAGGCAATAAATAATTCAAACTCTGGAACTGCAACTATACTTCAGTACATAGGTCCTGTTTTCTGCATGATTACCGAATGTATTCTTATCAAAAGACTCCCAACAAAGAAAGAGGTCGGAGCAATCATGCTCGCTATGATAGGAACATTTATCCTCGCAACTCACGGTGATATTCATCGCATCTATATTACACCGCTCGGTCTGATGTGGGGGCTATTTTCTGCATTTGCTATCGTTTTCTATACCTTCCTGCCTATCAGACTTATAGGCAAATACGGCGCGATTCCTGTTACCGGTTGTGCCATGCTTATCGGTGGAGCCATAACAAGTACATGTAGCAAAGCGTTCTTACAGCCGTTCAACACAAATCCTAAATTCATTATGCTTCTCGTTTTGATTATCCTACTGGGAACTATAGTATCATATACGCTATATTTAATGGGGATAAACAGATGTGGTCCTGTAGTTGCCAGTATGCTTGCAAGCATAGAACCGGTTTCAGCAACCGTGTTCATGGTCATACTGCTAAACGTTCCATTCACAGGAATAGAAGCACTTGGTTTCGCATGTATTTTTGTAACAGTATTCATACTCGCGAGAAGCAGAGCCACAAACAAAAAATAAAAACATGCTATATTTCATAATCAAATAGAATCTCATCTCCAGCCATCTCATCTAGCTTGCTTAGTGTTGAAAATACAATTGAAGAGCTGTATCCGTAGCTTGATAACCTGCGTATTATTCTATTTCTAAGTTTTTCCGGGATTTTATTCTCTATATCCATACCGCTCTGCCTTATAATCTTTAAGGCAACCGCAAGCGCTCTGTTGCGCTCGGTATTTTCTTCATCAGCCTCGGAATTCTCAAGTTTCTCATCAAAAGCAATAGCAATATCTTCGCTGCTTAGCTCTCTTTTGCGCAGCTCTCTTTTAATCCTAAGCTCTCCCCAGCCCTTCCTCTCACCGTGGACTATAAAGTCTCTGCAATACTGAAGATCATCGAGGTATCCATAGCCTTTAAAACTTTCAATCAAGGGTTCGATTTCCCCATCGGAGAAATTTTTATTCTTTAGGTATTTCCTCAGAACTTGAGCGCTGCATCTTGAACGTAAGATTCGCGCTGCAGCAATCTCACTTATCGACTTCATAGAAGCACCACCTTCGCTTTTTTATCCGTCTCCAGGCAGTATGTACACTTTATTTCAGGTAGAATTTCCATCCTATTTATATACACGGTCTTTCCCTCATGAATTAGCTCTTTTTTCAGCTCGTGGTTTTCATCGACTACAGATTCCTTTGATGCAAATATTCCCTTACCCGTGTACTTGCCAAAGGCTTCTTTAGCTGTCCAAATATCGAAAAAACCCTCTTCTCCCCAAAGCTTCACATACTCAAATTCTTCTTTGCTGAAATGTCTCTCAGCTATAGATTCGTGCTTGCAGGATTTCACCTCCTGTATATCTATTCCACACGGGTGTCTATCAAATAGGCACATCCACATAGGTCCCGTATTTGACACTGAAAACTCTACATCAAAATCTATAAAATATGGCTTTCCTTCTTTGTAAGTCTTAATTTGTATATTGTTTACAATACCATCTATATCACTTATATTCAGCTTTTTGCATTCATCGTTTTTTAGATAATTTGCAAGTGATTTCCTTATTAATCCGTGACTTTGAACTCCGTGTAAGATCTGTCCTTCCCTTAAGTATATTTCCGGCAAATCGACCTCCATCATAACATCCACATCCAAAACTATGGCGAACTACATATATTAAAACAATAGGGTGCCAATGCACCCTAAACTATTTTTTCTCATTGTTAAGGCGTTCCAAAACCCTGCGGTATCCATCCGCACCATAGACAATGCATTTATTAATTCTACTTATCGTCGCCGTCGAAGCCTTAGTCACCTTCTCTATTTCGTTGTATGTCTTCTTCTCAGAAAGGAGCTTGGCCACCTGAAGTCTCTGAGCAATCGAGTGAATCTCGTTGATCGTACATATGTCCTCAAAGAACCTATAACAATCTTCCCTATCTCGCAAAGTCAAAATCCCGTCGAACAGTTCGTCAATATCTTCTCTTCTGTACTTTGATTCGTAAGCCATCGTTCCTTCCTTTCGCTTGAACAGCAATCTGGAATACCAAAATATTGCGTTGAAATTATATCATTTTACCGCGCTAAAGTCAATTTCCGGCAAGCTCTATCGCTTTCTCCAGCTGCAAGTCTTTGCCATCGCTGTTTGCTACAACATACTGAGGTGTGATTCCCACACCGTGTATCTTGGTTCCCTTAGGTGAAAAATATTCCTTTACCGTAAGGCTAACTGCCGTTCCATCCTTGAACAAGCGAGTTTCCTGAACAATTCCCTTACCGAAAGTCTTCTGTCCTACAGAAACTGCGGCACCGTTATCGATAAGTGCTGATGCTACAATTTCTGATGCGCTCGCCGAGTTTTCGTCAATCAAAAGAATTACTTTTAGCTTAGTATGCTTCTCGTCAGAGTTGAAGTTTTTGATATTACCGTGCTTGTCCTTCGTATAAGTAATCTTGCATTTAGGGAGTATTCTATCTGCAACCTTTGTTCCCTCATCAAAATATCCGCCCGGGTTTGAGCGCAAATCTATAATTACACTCTCCTTGCCGTTTGACTCGAACGAATTTATCGCTTCTTCAAAGTTTTTAGCCGTATTCTCCCCAAATGATGTAATCTTCACATATCCTATTTTATCTGATATAGATGTCGGCTCAACCGTCGAATCCTCAATTTTACCTCTTATAACCTTGATGTCCTTTTTATCCGATCCTCGCTTTATCTTAAGCACAACAGGGTCACCAACTTTGCCGGTTATTGCTTTTCTTACAGCGTTTGCCGTAGTATATTTTTTCCCATCTATCTCGAGAATTATATCACCCTTTTGGATTCCGGCAGTTTCAGCCGGACCTTCCTTGATGACATCCTTTACAAGTATTCCTTCTTTTGTGATCTCAAAGCTTATTCCGATTCCTGTAAAACTGTTGTTGAGATTTCTTTTAAGCAAAGCGAGTTCATCCTTGTTCAAATACCTGGAGTACTTATCTCCAAGAGCATCAAACATCGCATTGTAAACCGCCTCCTCTTGCTTTTCTTTGTCATACTTAAAAAGGAAGTCCGATGATATGAACTCTTCTACACTTAGAATCTTACTATACTTTTCGAGGAGCTTGTTCTGCTCGTCCAGCTCGCTCCTGTTTACTAAAGCCGAGTCACTGAGTTTTAGATATGAAAAGAATCCTGCAACCATCAGTGCCGAAGTTATAAATACTGTGAATAATACTATTCCAACTCTTTGTTTTTTCATTAGTTCTCCATCTTTGCCGACTTTAAAACAAAATTCATATACTGTTTTCCGTTCCAGTTTGATAATTCCAAATTTCCAATCAAAGCTATGCTTCGCTTTGATCTCATTGCCTCATCTAAAAGCGTTTCGTATATGTCTGCATTTACAAAATCCACACCCCTAATGCTTTTCCCATCAAAGTTTGCCGTAAACTGCAGAAACTCAGGTCTTTTCTGCATCCTTGAAACGTAATCAATATTTGCATCTATTCGTATTAGAGGTACTTCGTTACATCTGCCAAATGGCTCAAGCATCCTCTGCTGAGCGAAGAAATCCTCATTTAAATCAACACTCTGAAGCTGAACGTCATAGGCCGGTGTATCACCGGCTTCTGCCACATCCTTATTCTTTTGCTCTGACAATCCCTCTTCTATTGAGGCTCTTAAAAGAGGTATATTTTCATCCGATATCGTAAACCCGCAAGCCGCTGCATGTCCGCCAAACTTTACAAATAGCTCCGGCTTTCTATTTAGCAAATCAAAAAGGCTTATCCCGTCTACGCTCCTTCCGGTGCCCTTACTATATCCATCACCTATCTGTGTAACGATTAGACTTGGGACATTATATTTTTCCTTTAGCTTTCCGGCAACAATTCCGGTGACGCCTTCATGAGCATCTTTTAGCTCAACTAAGAGATATCCCTTGCTAGCGTCCTCCTTTGATATATCAGCTACGCAGCTCTTAAAAAGATTTTCCTGAACGCTTCTTCGTGTGTTATTTGCTTCCTTAATTAGCTCTGCAAGCTCCTTTGCTCTCTGCTCGTCATCGCAGAGCATGAGTCTTGATGCTAATGAAGCACTTCCCATTCTTCCCGCCGCGTTTATATGAGGCGCTATAACAAATGATATGTTTTGTGAGATTATCTCACCTTGTTTTAAACCTATCTCCGTCATAAGTTCCTTAAGGCCAACTCTCTTGCTGAGATTGAGCGCTCTAAGTCCAAACTTCACAAGAGTTCTGTTCTCGTCTATAAGAGGAACTACATCGCCAACTGTTCCTATAGCGACGAGGTCGAGATTTCGCGTCAGAACTTCCTTAGGGAGATTAGCAGTTTCACATAGTGCCTGAGCCAGCTTAAATGCGACCCCAACTCCTGCTAAATACTTAAAAGGATAATGGCAGTCCGACTGATTCGGATTGATGATAAGGCAGTCCGGAACTTCATCTCTAATTGTATGATGATCCGTAACGAGTACCTCAAGACCTATCTCCTGCGCGTGCATGACCTCATCTACAGAAGTCGAGCCACAATCAACAGTAATAATTATATCCGCCCCTGCTGCCTTTATTTTATCTATCGCATCTGAATTTAACCCGTATCCCTCATCAAAGCGAGACGGAATATAGTAGCTTACATCTGCCCCCATTTTTCTAAGAACATCCATCATAAGCGATGTCGATGTAACCCCGTCAGCATCATAGTCTCCGTAGATACAGATTTTCTGTCCGGTCTCTACAGCCATCATAATAAGGTCAACACCCTCATACATATCCTTAAGCAAAAAAGGATCATATGTCAAACTTGGTTTATCAGATAAGAACTCCGCGACATCATCTGCCGCGGAGATTCCTCTTTTACTTAATATTGTCTCTATTGCACTGTTTAAATTCATTCTTTCACTCTTACTAGAAGGCAACATAATTACGAGGATTTACAAGCTGTCCATTTACTCGAACTTCGAAATGAACATGAGGGCCTGTTGCCCAACCTGTCATTCCTGAGTAAGCGATTACCTGTCCCTTCTTTACATACTGTCCCGGAGAAACGGCAAGTGCACTGTTATGTCCATATACAGTTACAATTCCGTTACCATGGTCGATGAACACACCCCAACCGTAACCCTGCTGGTACCAACCGGTTAGATTCATTACTCTGCCTGAATCTGATGCGACTACAGGAGTATTCATTGGGCATGCAAGGTCTATAGCACCATGGAATGTGCCGTACTGTTCAAGACCGACTCTGTTTCCGAACTCAGAGGTTACAACATAATTTGATACAGGGCTTATCATTCCGCCGGATCCAACATAACCTGAACCTCCACCTGAGCTTCCGCCAATTGAACCTCCACCGTTGTTAACAGGTGGCTGCTGTTGCTGAGCTGCCGCTTGCTCCGCAGCAATCTGTGAAGAAAGAGACTCTGCCTGCTGATTGAATATCGCCAGATTCTTATCTATCTTGGCAGCCTTCGCCTCAAGCTCTGCAGATACCTTATCCAGTTCACCCTTTTTGCTCTTGAGTTCATTCTGTGAACTTGCCATTGCTTGATGAGCTGCACTTAGTTCCTTCTTGGTTTTGTTTAATTCTTCGCTTATCTTCTCAAGACCGTTCAGTGTACTCCTGTCACTCTTGTAAATCTTCTGAAGCATGGATATATTTGAAAGAAGCTCGGAAAAGTTTTTTGAATCGAGTATTATATCGATAAATCCAACAGAACCATTCTTGTACATAGTGCGAAGTCTCTTAGACATTCCGCTTTTTCTATCATCAATCTTGCCCTGCATATCCTCGATTTTACCATTTAGCTCATCGATTTCTGCCTGCTTCTTCTCAATTTCACTCTGTGCATTTGTTATTTCAGTGTTTAGTCCTACAATCTTGGTTTTATATTTGTCGAGCTCGTTTACAACTTCACTCTTCTCAGCCTCTGCAGCTTTCTGCTTTTCCATTATGCTGTTCAGCTGAGATTTTTTGTCTGTTGCATATACGCTTCCCACATATGCAAGACTCATACTCAAAGCCATCATAAGTGATAACGATAGTGCTAAAACTCTGTTTTTATTCATCAATAACCTCCAAATCCTCTACTTCGTATCAAGGAATTTACGCATTGAAACTATGCTTCCGCACGCACCTATGCTTACTCCGATCGCTAGGAATACCAAAATCAAGTTAACTGATAGATATCCTGCCGGAACCAGCGGGGAACTCATAATAGTCATAAACTGCTTACCTACGAGCGATATAATTTCTCGATAGATGAAGAATGTTGCCACCGCAGAAACTGCGGATGAAATAACACCTATCAAAATTCCCTCTATCAGGAACGGACCTCGTATAAACCAGTTGGTCGCTCCTATATACTTCATAATCTCTATTTCCTTTGCCCTCGCAAATACCGTGAGCTTTATCGTATTGGAAACGACAACAATAGAAACTATAATTAAAAACACCATTATTACCATTGCAGCCAGCTTCAGGAAATTTGTAATCTTGGTTAGCTTCTTAACCGTCTCCTGATAGTACTTAACATCCTCAACTCCATCAATGCCCTTAACAGTCTTGATAACCTTGTCTGCAGTTGACATAGAATCAACAGTAACAACAATGGAGCTTGGGAAAGGGTTATCACCCAAACTGTCAAGCAGATAGCTGTTCTCACCCCAGCGGGTCTTCATTATCTTCATAGCCTCAGTTTTGCTACGATATGTCGAAGACTTGACTCCGGACTCAGTATCAATTTTCTTGATGATATCTTCAGCTGTTGACTTCTTGACATCATCCTTCAAAAAAACTTCAACCTCGTTATAGTTATTCTTTAGCATCTCTGTAAATAGATTAATATTAACTGTAATTACGAAGAACAGTCCCAGTATGAGAAGCATGGCTGTTATCGCAAATACCGAAGCAGTTGACATACCCTTGTTACGCCAGATCTGCTGGAGTGCCTGTCTGATATTATAGCCTATCCTCAGCATTCTGAACCTCCTCACTATCGATATATCCGTAATCTCCGTATTCATCTCTTACAATGTGACCGGAGTCAATTGCAACTACACGCTTGCACATACGGTCAACTATATCCTTAGCATGTGTAACCATTACAATTGTTGTACCTGTCTCATTAATCTCAGCCAGAAGATCCATTATTCCATTTGCCGTATCAGGATCAAGGTTACCTGTGGGCTCGTCACAAATCAACAAATCAGGATTATTGATAATAGCTCTTGCGATAGCAACACGTTGCTGCTCACCCGCTGAAAGCTCATCAGGGTACTTGCTCGCCTTATCTCCAATGCCGACCATGTCAAGTGCTACAGGAACACGGTTTTTAACACGTCTTGAACTTTTGTGAACAGTCTCAAGCGCAAAAGCAACGTTCTCAAATACTGTCTTCTTTGGCAGAAGCCTGAAGTCCTGAAAAACTATGCCTATCTTACGTCTAAGCATAGGAATCTCTCTATTGCTCAGCTTGGTAACCTCTTGTCCGTCTACAACAATGCTTCCGGAGTCCGCGTTAACTTCCTTAAGAATAAGTTTGATAAATGTTGACTTACCTGCACCGCTTGGTCCTACCAAAAATACAAACTCACCATCATTGATCTGGATACTGGCATTTTCCAAGCCGACATTATCGTTATATATTTTGGTAACATTATCGAATGTTATCATGATAAAACCTCTGTATCAAAAATATTTTTCTAAACAATTATACTACAAAATAGCCATTTTGAAAACACTTACCGACCATTCTATCGCTTTATCTAAGTGAAACTTTTGTGAAAATTCTCCAAAACGCCTTGCGGCAAACCTCATCCTCCCATGGATATGCGCATTTGTATTCACAGGCGTACAAAATTTCCGTTGCTATCTCATCTATAAAGATTATTTTATCAGTTCTAAAAATTTTCTTTACCTCACGTTTTGATACTCCATCATTCATGTGATTTACAACCCAAGTCACTCTTACATCATCAGTCAAAAGTTTGAAGTACTTTATCCTCTCTGCCTCCCTTATCATTCTCGACGGTAATGGTGATGCAACAACAAAGAGCTCATCCATATCCTTATGTAGGAAGTCAAAATCAGAAGTTGAATCTATATCAAATATATTGTAGTCCCCACGTGCCGCACTGTGAAACCTCGAAAACTGCCGTTTATTAAGCTCCACATTTTCGAGTACATTTGCTTGAGATATTAGTCTCCAATCTATGGTTCCTGATTCAGGCTTGACCTTATACTCTTCATGTTCCGAAGTGTTACGCCGCCCATATCCAAACTCCGGCGACTCGATATTTGAAACTCCGACTACTCTCTCGTCCTTAGAAAGCAATTCGTAAAAATCCACATATCCTTTTCCTGAGAACCTTTGATCCATAGCAAAGCTGTCAAACAAAAGTGCAGATTTAGACCTTGGAAGGCCACACTCCGTATAGCATACATCAAAACCTAAGCGTCCCATAAATCCTGCCAGCATAACCGCAAACAGGCTAGTTCCAATCTGCTTGCCCGTTCCGGTAACTCCGATATTGCTGCCACATTTGAGTCCGAAATTCTCCTCAAAGTATCTTTTGTCGTACTTATTTATTTCTTCATCTTCATAACGCTGCTTTTTTCCCAGCCTTATCACAATCAGCCAGCCTCCTTCATGAAATCGTAATATCGATAGACTAAACCTAAAGTATGGGGAATTCAATAATGCTTCTATGAGGAATTTTCATAATATGATTTCAGCACACTAAAAATCCCCTTGCTACTGCAAAGGGATAATTTATCTTGTCTTACTTACAGATTTTCTTGACTGCTTCTACGATATGATGCGAAGTCATTCCATACTTTTCTTTTAATTCTTCCGGCTTTCCCGACTCTCCGAAAGTATCCTGCTGTCCTACCATGGCCATCTTTGTCGGAAGCTCCCTCGAAAGCAATTCTGACACGGCACCGCCGAGACCGCCTATAATCGAATGCTCCTCAGCTGTTACGACAAATCCTGTCTTTCTCGCACTCTCAATAATTGCCTTTTCATCAAGAGGTTTAATTGTATGAATGTCGATTACCTCAGTTTCAATGCCTTCATCAGCAAGGCTGTTTGCAGCATCCATGGCCTCCGACACCATTATACCTGTTGCGAAGATTGTAACATCCTTGCCTTCTTTCAGTACCTTGGCTTTTCCGAGTTCAATACTATCGGATTCGTTATAGAAAACGGGAACTGCCGCTCTTCCCAGCCTAATGTAAGCGGGACCGTCAAAAGCAACAGCTTGCCTTATCAGTTTTTCTGCACTAACTCCGTCGCAAGGATTGATAACCGTCATGCCCGGGATAGTTCTCATCAAAGCAAGATCCTCAAATGTCTGGTGACTCGCTCCGTCTTCACCTACGGTTATACCTGCATGGCTTGCACAAATTTTAACATTAGCAGATGTATATCCGATTGAATTTCTAATAATCTCAAAGGCTCTTCCTGCCGCAAACATCGCAAATGTCGATGCGCATACAACCTTTCCCGAAAGAGCAATTCCTGCCGCTGAAGCGTATAGGTTCTGCTCAGCAATACCCATATTAAAGAATCTCTCAGGGAAAACCTTAGCGAATTCCCCGGTTTTAGTCGATCCGGATAGATCAGCATCCATGACAATAAGGTTTGAATTTTCTTTTCCGAGCTCTACAAGAACCTTTCCGTATGCTTCTCTCGTTGCTTGTTTATTTCGCATTACCACTGACCTCCAAGTTCCTTAACTGCCTGCTTTGCTTGCTCCTCATCAGGTGCCTTTCCATGCCAGCCTGCATTATCCTGCATAAATGAAACGCCTTGCCCCTTATGAGTGTGAGCTATGATTACCGACGGCTTGTCAGTAATCTTCTTTGCTTCATCCAAAGCTGCAAATATCTCATCAAAATTGTGTCCGTCGATAACATGAACATGCCAACCGAAGGCCTTAAACTTCTCATCTATCGGCTTAACAGTCATTACCTTGTCATTTTCTCCATCTATCTGAAGACCGTTCCAGTCAACAAAAGCAACCAAATTGCTGAGCTTATAATGCCCTGCCGCCATAGCCGCTTCCCAAACGAGACCTTCCTGAAGTTCTCCATCCCCGAGAAGGGTGAAGACTCTGCTTCCATCATCATCCATCTTTGATGCAAGCGCCATCCCCACACATACCGAGAATCCCTGTCCGAGTGAACCTGTTGACATTTCAATACCGGGAACCTTCTGCATATTTGGGTGTCCTTGGAACTTGCTTCCGAGCTTCCTCAAAGTCATCATATCTTCAACAGGGAAATACCCTCTCTCTGCCAAAGTTGCGTACTGTACAGGAGCAGCATGTCCCTTGGATAGAACAAATCTGTCTCTTCCCTTAAACCTTGGATTTTTCGGGTCTATGTTCATCTCTCTGAAATATAGTGCCGTTAGAATGTCCGCTGCCGATAGACTTCCTCCGGGATGTCCGGATCCCGCATTGTACACAGCTTTGATTACATCAACTCTAATCCTAGCCGCGATTTCCCTATAGTTAATACTTTCCATTCTTTCCCTCCATATATAACAAAACCTTTGCTTTGTAAACCAACTAACATTTATTTTTTACAAGTCATTGATAGCTGTTGAAATATTATCGATTATATCCCTAGCCATCATGCTGATTTGACCCAGATTCCATGCAGCTTCATCTCCTGCTCGCCCGTGTAAAAATGCAGCAAGACATGTTGCATCGAAAAGCTCAATCCCCTGTCCGGCAAACGCTGTAATCATGCCGGTGAGCACATCACCTGATCCTGCAGTTGCCATTCCGGGATTTCCGCTTGTATTTATCGCAAGCCTTCTATCAAAATCAGTCACACAGGTATTCTTCCCCTTTAGAAGGCAAATTGAACTGTATTTTTTTGATATAGTCCTGCAAAACTCTATGCGATTCTCAAGGTTTATTTCGCTTGCACTACATCCGATAAGTCTGGCTGCCTCGGCTCTATGCGGTGTCAGGCACACATTTTTTGCATATCTGATTACATCAGATAAATCAAAATCCTCATAAGCCAAAGTGTTAAGTCCGTCCGCATCTATCACTATCGGTCCATCAAAATCCTTACAGACTCGCCTTATCAAAGTTGCGGTTTTATCGCTCACACCCATTCCCGGTCCAATCGCCACGGCATCAAAGGAGTCAAGATGCCCAAATGCTTCGTCCTCGCTCACACATATAGCTTCCGGCAAAAGGCATTGTATAGGGCTTATTCCGGACTCAGCCGTCAATATTCTAACAAGACCCGCTCCGCATCTAAAAGCAGCAAAACTCGCCATATAAGCAGCTCCAATCATTCCCGATAAACCTGCTATAATTAGAACTTGCCCGCAGTCAGTCTTGGAAAAATCCTCACCTCTTACAGGAAGCAATGACCTGCAATATTTAGAATCGAGTTTAATCGCATTAGTAGCTTCATTCACCAATCTCATAGAACGCGTCCTTTAAAACCATTAGAATACGAAGATTCCTGCCATTAGGAAGTAAATCGATAGAGCAACCGCATCTGAAACAGATGAAATAGCCGGATTTGCAATAAGTGCCGGGTCGAGGTTCAATTTCTTAACAATGAGCGGAATCATGCTTCCCAAAATCTTGGCAAATACTACGATACCTATCATAGATGTACATACAGTTATAGTCTGTGAGAAAGGAACTCCCTCAAAGAAGTAAATTCTGGCAAAGTTGATAATGCTCAAAATCGTACCGAGAATAACTCCTACCCTTATCTCCTTCCAAAGAATCTTCAGGAAATCATGAGGTTCAACCTCGTCAGTTGCAAGCCCGCGAATAATCAAGGTTGCAGCCTGCGAGCCGGTATTTCCACCCGTACCCATCAGCATAGGCATATATGTAATCAAATTTGTATAGTCGGAAAGCTGTCCCTCGAAGTTACTGATAATCTTACCTGTAAACACATATGCTACCATCAAAATGAGAAGCCAGGGAAGTCTGTTGATTACGTGTTGCCAAGGCGACATATCAAGATATGTTCTATCAGATTTATCGAAGTCGATGACACCGTTCATACGCTCTATATCCTCGGTAGCCTCTTCTTCCATGACATCCAGAATATCGTCGAAGGTTATAATTCCGACAAGTCTAAACTCATTGTCAACTACAGGGATGGCCATGAAGCCGTACTTTTTAAAATCGGCTGCGACATCCTCCTGGTCATCGTACACGTTCTCATATACGAATTCCGTGTGCATTATGTCCTTTATCTTGGTGGTGTCATCCGAAACAACCAGGGTGGAAAGCGAAACTATCCCTATTAGCTTACGCCCTCTATCCTTTACATAGCAAGTATAGATGGTCTCTGCATCAATACCCTCTCTCTTGATGTGATCGAGCGCCTCTCTGACAGTCCAGTCCTTTTGCAGACTTATATAGTCCGGAGTCATCAAACTTCCGGCGCAGTTGTCCGGATAGTTAAGGAAGGTATTAATCAGCTTTCTCTCGCTCTTAGGAGTCTTCTCCAGAATCTTGTCAACAATATTTGCCGGAAGCTCCTCAAGGATATCAATCTTGTCGTCAAAATCCATCTCACGTACAATGTAATGAATTTCTCGATCGGTAATACTGTTTACAATGTTGACCTGATCATCTGAAGGAAGCTCAGAAAAAACATCTACGGAAACATCCTTTGGAAGTAGTCTGAAAAGGATAACTGTAGCCTGAATATCAGCTTCCTCAGTCACCTCTTCCAGAAGCTCAGCAATATCAACAGCATTATATTTGAGGAGTTCATCTCGCGCTAAGAAATATTTTTTTTCTAATACCAGATTGATAATTTTGTCAAGGCTTTCTTCCATAGCCATCTCTCTATCTGCTATTGTTAGGTTTTCCATAGCCCCCTCCTCTCTGTCAAAATATCTATATACTAAACTAAATTTCTAAAATTAAACGCCCTTACGCTTATCGAACATCCACCTGCTAGGTGCATATAGCAACTTAGAAACAGGAAGATCAAACTCTCCCAAATACTCGTGGATATATGGATTAAATGCGCTTTTAAATTCCTGAAGCCCATCGTCTTTGTAACCCGATATTCCTCCAAGGTTTACATATTTGCAACCCCTATCAAAGCTTGTTTCTATCGCCGAAAACCAAGTCTTATACGGAGCCATAAACCTACGGAAATCGTTATCTGCTCCCGCATATAGAAGTTCTGCCGTCTCACCGAAAATTACACTAAGAGCCCCCGCTATACACTGCTTATCACCATACTTGGCAAGATTGCTCTCTCCATCCTTAACTCTGCGAGTATATGAAGCCAAATTCTCCTCCAGCTTAAACTTCTTTTTGGGTGCAGTATCCGGACAATTCTCTATATCCTCAAGGCATTTGTCCCGCAGTGCAAGAGCCTCCTCGTATTCTCCTTTAATATCCATATATGTAAGTGTCAAAAAGGCATCTTCTCCATATATGTCCAGTAGAAGTTCGTAGTACTGCCTATCTCTTAACGCAACACCCTGACGGTCAGCCGTACAATTCATGACTCTATCAAAATCATCAAGTCCGGATTTGTCAACAATTAATGTCTGTAAATATTTATTCTTAATTGCTGTCCTATAGTTTTTTCTTCCTTTTTTGCTCAGGTAGTCCTCTCCAAACTCATTCTTGTGACATACCATATTAAACCTAGGTTGTATCGTTGCCGACATGCCTAGAGTAAAACCTATATGTTTGAGTCCGGCAATCTCAATATTATCTAAAGCCTCAGAACCGGTATCAAATAGCGCAGGAACACCCAGTTCCTTATATCGACCTCGAAGCACCGGCGGATCAACTTTGACAAAAAGGCATCTATATTTCTTTGCCCAGCGCTTAAGTTCTTTGAAGAAAAAATCAACAAGTTCGGAATTGCCATAGTCCATTATAGGTCCTCTTGGAATGTATATCATAGTGAATCCGAGAGGCAGATGCTTAATCAGAACAAGAGATGCAGCAAGTTGCAAGTCTCCATCAAAAACGCCGACTATAGCATGGTCCCAGTTGTTCTTAATTTGGCTCCATCTACTTGACTGAAGAAGATTTCCAAACTCCGACTGCGATATGAATTTGTCATGTGCATCAGCATCTAATTTATCTCTAAAAATATACATTTTTACCGCCTGTTTATAATCATATTCCATAATATTATAAGCCACCTCAATGTCTTGTGTCAAACTACAAGCTGTCTCATATACACAATAAATTTAATGTTAGAATCTGCGACTTCACACGCCAAAATATATCCTAGTAGCACAATGATTTTCCCTCAAATTTGTTGCTTGTAAACTATCAGAAAAATTAAATTAAATTAGCCTTCCTTTTGTTCCATTTCATATTGACGAAAAAATATCAAAGTGGTATATTTAGATTAGATGCTTGTGTATACACAGCATTGTATAAAAAAACTACAACACAATATGTATTTAAGAAAAGAGGAGATCGAAATGGCAAATTTAGTTCAGAAGTACATCGACATTGCTAAAGCTAAGAATCCAGGCGAACCTGAATTTCATCAGACAATAGAAGAAGTTCTTACTTCTATCGAACCTGTTCTGGAAGCACATCCTGAATATGTCGAGGCTGGACTGGTTGAAAGACTTATCGAGCCGGAGAGAACTGTTAGCTTCAGAGTTCCATGGGTAGATGACAGCGGCAAAGTACAGGTAAACAGAGGATACAGAGTCGAGTTCAACAGCGCTCTTGGACCTTACAAGGGTGGTTTGAGATTTGCACCAAGTGTATATCCCGGAATCCTTAAGTTCCTAGGATTTGAACAGATTTTCAAAAACAGTCTTACAGGCCTTCCAATCGGTGGTGGTAAGGGTGGTTCAGACTTTGACCCTAACGGAAAGTCAGATGCCGAAATCATGAGATTCTGTCAGTCATTCATCACAGAGCTTTACAGACACATTGGACCTGACACAGACGTTCCTGCCGGAGACCTAGGTGTAGGCGGAAGAGAAATCGGATTCATGATGGGTCAGTACAAGAGAATTACAAATCGTTATGACGGAACTTGGACAGGCAAGGGAACAGCAAACGGTGGTCTTGCAGGAAGAACAGAAGCTACAGGATACGGAATTGTATTCTTTGCTAGAGAAATGCTGAAACACTGCGGTGAAGAGCTAAAAGGCAAGAAGGTAGCAGTTTCCGGATTCGGTAACGTATCATGGGGAACAGTTAAGAAGCTAAATGAGCTCGGTGCTAAGGTTATCACAATCTCAGGACCTGACGGATATATCCTTGATGAGGATGGAGTATCAGGAGATAAAGTTGATTTCCTTCTTGAGCTAAGAAATTCAGGAAAGAATATCTGCTCACCTTACGCAGAGAAGTATCCAAATGCTAAGTTCTTTGCAGGAAAGAAACCTTGGGAAGTTAAGGCTGACCTATACATCCCATGTGCAACACAGAACGAAATTCGCATCGAAGATGCTAAGACAATGGTTACTAATGGTTGTAAGTACCTCTGTGAAGGCGCAAACATGCCTACAACAAACGAAGCTATTGAGTATCTCCAGGAAAACGGCGTGGTTGTTGGACCATCAAAGGCTGCTAACGCAGGTGGTGTAGCTTGCTCATGCCTAGAGATGAGCCAGAACGCTCAGCACATCGTATTCTCTGAGGAAGATGTTTACAGACAGCTAGAGGGAATCATGATTAATATCTTCAAGCTATCAGCAGATGCTTGCAAGAGATACAACCTAGGATTCAATCTAATCGCCGGTGCTAACATTGCCGGATTCGAAAGAGTTGCAGAAGCTATGATGCTTCAGGGTATTGTATAAACAGTACTGACAAGTAAATATTAAGCTTTAGGCTTATACATGATAAAACCCCTATGTCTCATAGGGGTTTTGCTATATCCTGAAGTTTGTTCAAGCCTATATTAAGCCTAAAAAGGGTTCCGTTTGAGTTTAGTAAGATGAGCAATACCATCCTATTGCTTAGGAGAGCAGGCTCGGGTATCCTTTCAAGCTACCTTGCTCTTCTCTTTAGCATTGCAGAAATAGCTGCGCATGCACCGATCAGTGATATCGTATAGATTATAAATTCAATACCGTCTCCGGTGTTTATACTTCCCTCATTCTTCACCTGCTTAATGACTGCTGCATTATCGTTTTCTTTCACTTTACCGCTTTGTGTTGCAGCCTTTCCGTTATTTGCAGGAGGCACTGCCTGTCCCGGATTCTGAGCCCTTACATTAAATGAAAATTCTCCGAACCCTGCGGTAGTGTTTAACCTAAGCTTATGAGTTCCCGACTTCAGCGTCTTAAGATATTCGCTTGTCAAAGTCAGCTTGATGCTTCCCTTTTCAATCTTATAATACTTCTTATCGAGTGTCTTTCCATCAACGTTTACAGACACAAACTTGTCAAAATTGGCATCCTTTGCGTAAAGAACTAGCCCCTTAGTTTTATTGGCATCTATAACAAGTCCATCTTTTCCAAATTCATTCTCAAATTTTTTGTTCGCATTTTCATCATATTTGATATCGAATGAAGGTTCATTTAGAAGCTTGTCCAGCGCCGCTGCTTTCTGATCTAGTATTTTCTTTACTTCCTTTGCTAAATCCTTCTGCGCTTCTGTAAGATTATCAAAAAATGCCTGAGCTTCATTTATTGCTTTTGCCGTTTCAGTTGTAATCTCTCCGATAGCTTTTACCTTTTCCTCAAAGCTTTTAACAATCGCTTCATCATTTAACTTCTGATAAGGCGCTGCCAACGAGTCATCCATCTTATCGGTCTTAACTATATTTGCCGAATAGAACACGGGAATTCTATGGAACCACTTACTTGATGCTCTCTGCGCCAGATCAAAAGTCTTCTCAAGATGTGGAAGCGGATATTCAAACGCATATGCCTGCTTACCTTCCGGATTTGTTCCCTCAAAGAGCGGTTTTATCATCAAGTTATCCTTGCCTGCCTTCTCAGCAACCTCAGCATCAGATGCACTACCCATATATATTAGGTACTGACCTTTTCCCGGTAGATATGCAACAACACTCATCTTACCATCCTTAGCGATGATATTCATGCTTACCATTCTAAATGTGCTGAATCTAACATTTCCCGTGTATTTGTAGATGCCGTCTTTTAGTACCAGCTTGCTCAAAGCAGTCTTGAGTTTTCTTGCCATCTTTGTCCTCGCAACTTCACTCTTGCTCGAATCATCCTTAATCATTTCAGCTTCTTTTTTAACCTCTTCCAGCGCCTTCACACTATCATCGGTAAATATGCTTAAGTCGCTAGGAACAGCTGCTATAGCCTGATCTAGAGTGTAAGGATATAGGTCTCCATCGTCCTCTATCTGTTCCTCTTCCGGTTTTTCTACAACTTTTCCGTTGTCAATTTCTTTAATAGCATCATTAACAATCTTGTCCAGATTTGCAATATTCCTCTCTTGATTGATAGCCATAATGCAGTTTTTCTTTGCGGTCTTAATAACATTTTGATCAATATTCTTGCTAGGCACATAGGCATTTATCTTAGCGATAGCTGCTCTCTTTGCCGGTAGTTGTTTAAATGACTCCTTAATTGCCATCTTTACGGCATTCCAAGAGAATGTTGCAGATGTAATAGTATCAACCCCATCTATTTTGGATTCATCAAGTCCATTAAATGCTTCTAGAAAGCCCTTCTTACCGTTAAGGCCATTCTTTACATTATTCCAGTAGGTTATGTTCTGGTCACCATCATAATCTGTCTTATCATCTGCAACCGAAACAATCTTCTTATTCTTGTCTACTGTTACAGAGAGCCTTGCCGTATAGTCAAAATATTTACCTTTAACAGGTGCTTGACCATATATAGTGACATTCTCAGATCCACTTTCTGTATTCGCCTCTCCTGCATCTACATTCATAGTAGGAATTACCACTCCGGCTGCTACTATTAGACTCAAAACTCCTACAGAGATTTTTCTCAATAATTTACTCATTTTTCCTCCCATATTCTTTAGAAATATTAATAAAAAAACTCATCAAAAGAGATGAGTTTAGTTAAACAAATTAGCGTGCTTAATCGTCATCACTCGTAACAAACAGCTTTTCTGTGGGTAGTTATCTGGCTGGGCATTGCCCTACAGTTGCGTGACAGCGGAGTTTGACTCACTTCCCTACCTTTTGATGCCTGCGCAAATCACGCAAGCCATCGATCGCAGATCCGATATTGAATTTTCTAAGCACAGGTATTATATCATACATATGCAGGTTTGTCATCAATCAGTTGACATACATAAGGAAAATTTATTAGCCCGATTTTTATCCTATAGCCATAACCTTACTCTTCTCTTAACTGCGTGAGAAATTAAAGCACATTTTATCTTTTATGCACGAAAAAAGGATGCCCATTAAGCATCCTTTAATACTTGCAATTCTTAGCCGATGTGAATGTAACCAATTAAGTTTGCACTACATGATACAGGACCAACTGCTGTTGTTCCTCCATTCCATCCACCGTGAACAGCTGTTCCGCCACCTGCATAAATAGCTACGTGTGTATCGTAGATTACTATGTCTCCAGGTACCGGATTTGAAGTCCATGAGCCAAGTGAAGCGTACTGCTGTGGCCATCCGTGGAAGTAGATTCCTGCGGCTGCAAGTGAATTACTTACAAGGCTTGTGCAGTCCTGTCCAACTCCAAGCTGCGAATAAGCGGCTGCAAGAATTGTGTTTCCGTTTGCAGAATATCCACTTTGACTTGAACCTGCATAGCTTCTTGAACTTGAAGCCCTGCTTGAGCTTGAATTTGATCTTGAGTTTGAACTTGAACTCTGTGCTGCCGGTGTTTCCTTAGTCTTAGTTCCTCTCAGAACTACTGCACTCTCAGGAGCCTTAACGGTCTTAGATGATAGAACCTTAGTTGAAACCACTTTTCCGTTAGACTTTGTTACAACTTCTGTAACCTTTTCTGTTCCCTGAACACCTTCAGTCTTTACTTCTTCCTCACCTTCATAAAGTGCGTCAGTATCTTCATATACTGTATCGAACTCTACTGCCTTATCAGATGTAACCTTCTCCTTAACTGTTACAGTTAGAAGTAAACTCTTGCTTGAGAACTTAATTACGTCTCCCGGCATTAGGCTTTCCAGACTTACATTAGGATTAGCTGCCAATATAGTATCTACATCTGTTCCGAAAGCTGCTGCTATATCCCATAGCGTGTCGCCATCCTGAACTGTGTAGGTCTTGCTAGCTTTTTCATCACCTAGTAGCTTATCAACAAGCTTCTTAGTGCCTTTTTCCACCTTTGGCTGTTCATCAGATGCCTTTACTGTAATCTGATTAACTGTCAAAGCCGGATCAATTTCAACTGCCTCAACATTAGCACCTTTAGCAACATACTTTGCCTTAACCTGCTCGATTACCTCCTTGGCCTGTGACTCATTATCAAAGACAGCTACAGTCTTGTTACCGAGCTTCAGCTGCCAGTAGTCAACAGTCTTGCTGCTAGCGGTCATTGCCGACGATATAATCGTAGTTGATAGAACTAAGGTTACTATCAAAGCTAATATCAGCACTGAATCCCTTCTTGATTTAATTTCCTTGATGATACTCATGTGTTGTACTGTTCCTTTCCGTACTGACTCATCTATCAGCACTCGGTCAAGGGACCGAAGTATTTCCCGTGAGTTAATCCATCTTAGATGAATCATGAACTCTTGTGGTTAGGTTCATATTTATTTCCGAACCACAATACGTATATTAGATTATATACATCGTTACGTCAAGCCCTTTTTTGAAACTTTCACAAGACCATCACTTAATGTTTTGTAATTAATATTGATATTTCAACGTTTTTACTTCTTAATTTTTCTTAATTTTTCTTAAGAAAATAATTTTACATATTGTATATTTATACTTTTATATTGAATATACTCTATTTTATATGCAACCTCTATACATTTCGTGTAATTTTATGGGCATTTTTAGGTAAATTCTTTGCTTTTCTTAAGAAATAGATTAAGAATTAGCTTAAGAATTAGCTTTTCTCATATATATAGTTGTTTAATCACTCATTTTGATGAAATGACCGCTAGATAGGAGGTATATGTATGCTTCACATGAGTCCGATTCACCTGCTTTGCCGAGTGCAGCTGCATATATATCTATCTGCTTTCTGTATTGATTCGCTATACGCTCCTCGTTTTCAGACAAAGCTATCTCCGATACATAACTGCTCTTATAATCTATCAAAACAGTCCTGCCTGCCTCTCTGAAGTAGCAGTCAATAATACCCTGTACGAGAATATCGCTCCCCTTATATGACATTTTGAATGTAAAGGGCTTTTCCTTAAAGAGCTCTCCTCTCTTTGATGCCTCTGCCGCCCTTGTTCCTATTTCTGTATCAAAGAAGCCACATATCTTTTTCAGATTTACCTGTTCAAGTTCTTCTGCAGTAAAGAAATGCTTTTCTACACATTCATTTGCGATTTTTTCTACATATATATATCCCTCATTTTTCGCTACGGAAAAATCTATCACCTCCATTATCTTATGGTAGATAGTTCCAAGCTTTGCTGCGGAGACCTTTCCCCTTTGCTTTTCGGATTCGTTTATACCTACGTTTAGGCCTTTGAGCTCGTTTTGATGTTTTACTATATTATATGTAGCTTTTGAACTGATTTCTAATTCGCCACCCACGTTTATCTCGGAAACGGAGTACTTTGATTTTAGATCGGTGGCAAGTTTATGCGGATATTCGTAGCCCAGTCTGGCTTCGATGCTCTCCCTCTCGGCTTCTGAGATTACACTTGTATCGAGTTCTTCCTTCCAAAGTAGGCTTTTCTTCCTTTCAGCCTTCTCTTGCTTTACATTAGGCACTACAATTTTGGCATCGACATAAGGTGCGACCATGTCAAGATAGCTTGCCATCTTCTTAAGCTTGCTGGAACTCTTGCTCTCATAGGCGCTCTCCTTATCGACGGTTCCAACCAGATATAGGATGTCACGCGCTCTTGTGAGCGCAACATAGAGAATTCTTTCCTCCTCATCCTTTTCCTTCTGCCTGATCTTTCTACCTATAAGCTTTTGCACAAGTGTGCTCTTTTTCCAGTGGCCTTCGAGGCTTTTTAGCGTGAGGCCCACACCGATATCCTTGTGAATCATGAGGTCTTCCTGATTTGAGTATTGAAGTCTTCCGTTCATACCTGCAACTATGACCATTGGAAATTCAAGTCCCTTACTCTTATGTATGGTCATAATCTTAACTACATCGTCACCCTCACCGAGCATTTTGACCTCGGAAAGCTTAACGTTACGCTTCTTTAGAGAGTCGACATATCTAACAAAGCCGTAGAGACTCGATTGCTTGTCATCCGAGAATTTATCGGCATACTCCACCAAAGCCCTCAAATTCGCCTGTTTTTGCGTCCCTGCAGGCTGTGTTCCCATTATTAAATAGTATCCGCTATCTATCATGAGCTCCCAGATGAACTCCGGCAGATTCATTATGCGCGCGCGAAGTCTCCAGCTGTGCAGTGTTTCTAAAATCTCAGCCGTTCTATCTTTTAGATAAACAGGTTCACTTTCTTCGCACTCAGCGAAGCTCTTAAGTGACTCGTAGAACGAACCCTTTCTGTGGTCAGCTCTTATCCTCGCAAGCTCCTCGGCAGATAGTCCAAAGATTTCGCTGTGGAGGATGTTTATCAAAGCTACATCCTGTTGCATATTATCGATGACAGATAGAAGGCTCATAAATATATTGATTTCTATCGTATCAAAGTAACCCTCACTATCGTTGATAAAGCTATCTACTCCCTCCGACTGTAAAATATCTCTAAGGGTGCCACCACGGCTTTTAACACCCCTCATCAAAATTACTATATCTGATTTCTTTAACTCTCTAACCTTGCCCTGCTTGCTGTCAAAGAAAGGAGTTCCTATGCTTTTCTTGATGAGCTCTGCTATGTACTTAGCCTCTGCTTCTGATTTCTTTAGCTTTTGAATCGCCTTATCGGATTCGTCCTCCTGCTCCGCAAGATCCATTGCAAGAACATGAAGCTCAGGCTCATACTTAAGCTGCCCATCGTAGTCCAGCCCCTTGTGAAGCACAGCTCTATCGTCATATCCCCTCATAATAGGCTCGAAAATTCGGTTGACATAGCTTAGTATTTCTTCCTTGCTTCGATAGTTCTTATTTAGGTCAACTACCTTTGATTGCTCGGATAAGCCCCCGCTATAGCTTTGATACTTGTCCTCGAAAATCTGCGGTTCAGCCAGTCTGAAGCTATATATACTCTGCTTGACATCGCCAACCATGAATACATTGTTTTCCCTCTTTATCTTACCGATAATTTCCTCTTGAATGAAGTTCGTATCCTGATATTCATCAATGAAAATATGAGCGAATTTATCTTTGAAGAACTTTCTCGCTTCCTCGTGTTCTAAAACCGCAAGACACTTATGCTCTATGTCGTTGAAATCTATGTATCTCTTGGCAGTCTTCGCCTCGCTATATCTTCTATCAAAGTCCTGCACCAGCCTAAATAGTGTTCTCACATAGCTTTCAGTAGCATTTATATCATCTATTTTCTCATTAAGGCTTATGCCAAGAAGTTCAGACTGTAACTCCTTTATCTCCGCCTTCGCCGAATCGCGCAAGTCCTTGACCATCCCCTTAATTTGGTCATAGGCTTCTTTTTCGTCTTTTCTGGCTCTTAGCTGAGCTTCATCCAGGACTATGCAAGGAGCCAGCTCTTCTATAATTACGCCAAGAGGCTTATCTTCAGATTTTAGCTGCGTCAGCTTTTCCCTTGCATTCTTAAGCTTGGCAAGTTCCGCTTCTTCTATCAAAGCCGCCATACGCTCAAGCTCCTCTGCCCTTAGATTCTCTACTGCGGCATCAAAGTTTCCATATGCACTTTCTATTGACTCAGAGATGTAATCCAGATATTCTCTCGCAAGCGTACTCTTTTCAAACTCGTCACCGGAAAGACTCAGAGTTACAAGAACTTCTTCCATCCACTCCTTAGGATACGGCATGGCCATAAGGTGGGTATAGAGCTTAAAGACTAAATCTCTGATCTTGTTAGGATTACGGTCACTACTTTGTGCATCCATGAGAGCCTTAAAATCATCCCTAAAGCTTTCGAACTCATCCTCAATCAGCTCATCCATCACATCCTGCTGAATTAGGGTTGCGCTGACTTCATCACAAATGACAAGTCCCGGCTCTATATCTATCAAATAGAAGAATCTTTTTATGACCGTTAGAGCAAAGGCGTGGAAGGTGCAGATGTCCGCCTGTGGAAGATCTGAAAGCTGAGCTTTAATGTATCTTATCTTTTCCCTTGCTTCATCATCAAAATGGAATGCCCCTTGACCTGCTTTTGACAGAGCCCTTTGATTATCCTGAAGTGCCCTGAGCTCCCGGGTTAAGGACTTTCTTATCTTCTCCTTCATTTCTGCTGCAGCAGCCTTAGTAAAGGTAACGACAAGAAGACTGCTCACAGGAACGTTTTCCTCGCAGACCAGTTTTCGAATTCGCTCAACTAAAACCGCCGTCTTTCCGGAACCTGCAGCTGCCGCGACTAGCACGTTTTTGTTTCTTATATTTATGGCTTCGCTTTGTTCTTTCGTCCAGTTCATCAAAATTCTCCTACATCTATATCTTCCAAGCTCAGATATGTTGATTATACCAAATTTCTTGATATAATTAAATAAGAGGACTGTAATAAGGAGATGTATATGGAAATAAAGCACAGACCGACAATGCTGATGATTTTAGACGGCTTTGGCATAAATCCTAATAAAGAGGTCAATGCTATTGCAAGGGCTAAGACGCCACATTTTGATGAAATATTTAAAAGATACCCGAACACCGAGCTTGCAGCAAGCGGACTTGCCGTTGGACTTCCGGAGGGGCAGATGGGAAACTCGGAGGTCGGACACACTAATATAGGTGCCGGAAGAGTTGTTTTTCAAGAACTGACTCGCATAAGTCAGCAGGCAAAAAGCGGAGAGATTTTGAGAAATCCGGAGCTGGTAAAAGCAATGGATAATGCACTTGAGAATGGCAAAAGCCTTCATCTCATGGGGCTTCTCTCTGACGGCGGAGTTCACAGCCACATAGAACATCTTAAGTCTCTGCTTTCGATGGCAAAAACAAAGGGCCTCGACTCTGTTTTCGTGCACTGCTTCCTCGACGGAAGAGACGTTCCACCAAAGAGCGCACAAAAATATATAAACGAGCTTGAGGAATACATGAAAAAACTTAATCTTGGTGAAATCGCTACAGTATCCGGCAGATACTATGCCATGGATAGGGACAATCGCTTTGATAGAGTGGAGAAGGCTTACGACGCAATTGTAAATCGTAAGGCAGAGTTCTTTGATTCCGCTGAAATTGCCGTCAATACTGCATATGATAGAGATGAGACCGATGAGTTTGTAGTGCCATGCTGCATCAAAACAAGAAGCGCTAAAGCCGGCAAAAGCCAAAGCAATATTTGCGATGGCGACAGCGTAATAATGTACAATTTCAGACCTGATAGAGCAAGGGAGATAACAAGAGCTATAGTAGATCCTGACTTTGATGGATTCGATAGAGGCGTAGTAAGAAATGATATCACATATATCTGCATGACTCAGTACGACGCTTCTATTCCTAATGTTGGAATAGCCTTCCCTCCTCAGTCACTTTCTAATACCTTCGGCGAGTACATCTCTTCACTTGGACTTAAGCAGCTTCGTATAGCCGAAACAGAAAAGTATGCACATGTAACTTTCTTCTTTAATGGAGGAATAGAAAAACCTTATCCCGGTGAGGACAGAATCCTGGTTCCATCACCTAAGGTTGCGACCTATGATTTGCAGCCTGAGATGAGTGCTTTTGAGGTGACTGACAAGGTGCTTAAGGCGATAGAAAGCGCTAAGTACGACTGCATAATTTTAAACTTTGCAAATGCGGATATGGTCGGACACACCGGAGTTATGGATGCTGCGATCAAGGCTATTGAGGCTCTTGACACATGTGTTGGCAGAATTTTAGACGCTATACTTAAGGCCGATGGTCAGATACTTATGACAGCCGATCACGGAAATGCAGACGAGATGCTTGATGAAGACGGAAACGTGATGACCGCTCACTCGCTAAATCCGGTTCCACTCGTGCACATTGCGAGAGAGCCACTAGCTCTAAAGGATGGAGGAAAGCTCTGCGACCTGGCACCAAGCCTCCTCGACCTTATGGGAATTGCAATTCCGGAGGAGATGACCGGAGAGAGTCTGATAAAAAGAGGCTAAGATAACAGCATGAATGCTAGAATAGACTAAATAACTACATTTTAAATCAAAATGTATATCTACATGATAAAAACAATAAACCGATATAACTGTTGAAATATCAACAGTTATATCGGTTTTTACACACACTTTTTGTCCTATAACCCGCATATCACAACTGTATCGGTTTGTTTTTTAAAATCAAGCTCGGATTTTCGGATTTATTGTTTAGACATGCTGCTTATGTAAATTTTACTGACCAGCAATTTACCGTCATTCTCCTCGATGCTTATCTGACCTGTTACATTTATCCTTTCTCCGCTAGTCTTTTCTTTTAAAGTCAACTTGAATTCGTAGCTTCCGCTCACATCATCCTCATCGCTTGACTTGGTAAGCTCTATGTCAGCAGGCTCATATGCTATCCCATCTTCTGTGCACTTCTTGTCGTACTTTAGAGGATTTCTGCCGGCCATCATATCCTTAAGGCATTCCTTGCTTGCCATTTCCTCAAAAGTCTTGTAATACTTCTCCTGATCCTTATCCTTAAGAAAGTCGGTATAACGATTTTCGTAGTTCGTCTCAAAGAAAACCCTGCAGAACTTGGTCATCAGCTTCTTTCCGTTCGCCTCATCCACAGATTTCTTACTGCCACAGCCTGCAAATAAAACTAACGATAGCACTGCGATTATGCAAACAATCTTTTTCATGTCATGCCTCCAATCGATAAGGCTATAGCTTAGCTACTATATCCTGCCCGCACTTCATGCCTGTTTCCCATGCGTGCTGCAGGTTAAAGCCTCCACATGCTCCGTCAAAGTCCACGATTTCACCCGTAAAGTACAGTCCTTTAAGTTTCTTAGACTCCATGGTATTCGGGTTAAATTCGCTCTGTATGACTCCGCCTCTAGTCACCTGAGCCTTATCCCAATCGCAGAGCCCTGCTATATCAAAGCTTACGCATTTGATGACATTTGCAAGGCTTCTATAATCCTCAGATATTGTGTTTATATAGTTTGCAAGCTGAGGCTTAAGTATTGAACAAAGACTCCCCTGTGAGCGCTCTAAAAAGCCCTCTACTTGCTTTTCATCAAACTCAGGCAGGAAGTCGAGTTTGATGCTGTAATCTGAAAATCTGCCCTTTAGTACATCTTCATAAGCTATAAACCTTGTCATATTGAATACACATATTCCTGATAGTCCGTAGTCAGTAAATTGAACTTCACCTACTTCCTGCGCGAGCAGATCGCTGCGGCGGGTGAGGCTGACTAGCGCCTTCTGCCTCACCCCGGAGAGACCGAGTTTCTTCATGTTTTGCTCGGTCCTTATGCCGCAGAGCGCCGGAACCGGCTCGCGCACGCAGTGCGCGAGCTGCTTTGCCAAGGCAAAGCCATCGCCGCATGTCCCGAGCTGCGGCGCTGCGGTTCCGCCGCAGGCTAAGACAAGACGCTTTGCTTTTATGCTAAAAGTCTTGGGTTTTTGGTTCTTTGAAACTTGTTTTGATTTCGCCCCCTTGCCCTTTAGCTTTACGCCGGATGCATCCCGTCTTACTGTGGCCAGAAAAACGCCCTTGGCGTATTTAACAGATGTAAGCCTGCTCGAAAGCAGCCAGTCCGCAGACTCAAGCTTATTTGTCAGCGCCTCTACGACATCGGGCGCGTATTCTGAATAGGGATAAATCCTTCCCTCTTCATCGTTCTTTGTCAATACTCCCAAATACCCAAAAAAGGCTGAAACAATGCTCCAGCCCTCGCTTTTTATATTCGACAGATTGCATTTGCCGTTTCCGGAGGCCGCAATCTTTCTGCCGGGTCTGTCCTTGGCATCAACTAAGAGAAGCTTACAATCAGGCTTTTCTCTCAGAATTGCGTTGGCTACCATTAGACCGGATGCGCCCGCGCCCACTATACAAACATCATAAAGTTCTTTTTCTATATCGGGATTAAATTTAAAATCCAACCTCTTCTCCTATTTTAATGTTAGCGCTCCGAAGGTACTATGATCAACTCGACAGCCTTATCGAGCTTCGTTCTTAGCTCTCCGAGAAAGTTGCCGCCATTATCAACAGCTTCTCCCGACGCACCTACGACCATCTTTGTAATCTCGTTATCCTTTGCCAGGGAGCAAAGCGTCGAAATTGTATCATCTGACTTAAGTACGGTTAGGTCAGCTCCTGCTTCTCTTGCCTTTTCGTATAGAAATTCCAAGGCTTTGTTTTCCTCTGAATCACCTAAAAAATTGTAATCCGAGCCCGTTACATGAATTATATGTATAGAATCATCGTCACACATCAAAGCCTTGCCATAGTCGATAAGGCGCTGGCAGTTACGCTGCTTTGTTACACAAACCATTATATTTTCCATATGTTCCTCTTTCGCAAAAATATTATTTATACGAATATAACATCCTATTTTGTTAGTTTGTCAAAGGCTTCTTGATATTTAGATATAGTTTTGTCTATTACATCTTGAGGAAGAAGATAATCGCTATCCGGATTTGCCTTGAGCCAATCACGAACAAACTGTTTATCAAATGAAGGCTGTGATTTACCTGCCTCATAGCCCTCTGCCGGCCAGAAGCGTGAGCTGTCAGGAGTTAGCATCTCATCACCTATTACGATCTTGCCGTTCTCGTCCACACCGAATTCAAACTTGGTGTCCGCTATGATGATTCCACGCTCAAGAGCGTAGTCTGCGCACTTCTTGTAAAGCGCAATAGTGCAATCCTTGATCTTCTCTGCGTACTCTCTTCCATGTCCCGGAAAATCGCGTTCAATTACATCTATGCTCTGCTCAAATGAGATATTCTCATCGTGATCGCCGATTTCCGCCTTTGTGCTGGGCGTGTATATAGGTTTGCTCAGCTTCTGTGACTCCTTAAGTCCTGCCTCAAGCTTGATTCCGCAAACCTCACCTGTCTTCTGATAGCTGCTCCATCCGCTACCTGTGATATATCCTCTTACTATGCATTCCACAGGAAGCATCGTAAGCTTCTTGCACATCATCGACCTTCCCTCAAAATTCTCGTTTTGGAAGAACTCCGGCATGTCCTTAGTATCAACTGAAAGCATATGGTTTGGAACTACATCTTTTGTCAGGTCAAACCAGAACTTTGACATCTTCGTCAAAACCGTTCCTTTGCCGACGATGAGGTTCTTTAGAATCACATCAAAAGCCGATATTCTATCGCTTGCGACCAAAATAAGACTGTCACCAATATCGTAAATCTCGCGTACCTTACCCTCTTTAACCGGTTTAAATTCCTTCATAAAATCTTTCGCACTCCTTATATTATCTTGTACTACTCTGCTAAAGCAGCTTCTAGAGCTTTCTTAGTTGCCGCCTCAATTACCTCATAGGAATCCCCGGGTGATGCCTCAAACAATTTATCATCTCCAATGTAATACGTTGGTACGTGATAGTAGTCGAGACTTGCAATTCTGTCCGGATTCTCGCCCTCTTCTACTGCGTCTATCTCCACCTTCTTGTACTCGTCATTAGCGTTCAAAAGTGCATCAAAAGCCTTCATAGCTTTCTTACAGTATGGGCAACCTTTTAAATATATAAATGTCAATTTTTTCATCTCAAACCTCCTCGTGCTATTATCTAAATTTTATCACATTTGCTTCCCTCTCTCAATCATAAAGTCAAAATTCACACGAGCTCACGGCACCGACTTCGGTATCAAAACGAGGTCTTTTTACTTGAATTATCAAGCCAAATTAAAAAATCATCACAAACGTGAGGTTTTCTTTCTACAAAAAATAACAGGCATGCAAATGCACGCCTGCCACCTTAATTTGCTTACTTATTTCTTTCTGGCCTTAACTGCTGTTCCGTAAGCCATAACCTCTGATGCCCCCTGCATGATTGCTGATGATGCATATCTAAGTCCTACTACAGCATCTGCTCCAAGAGCAGCTGCTTCCTCAGCCATTCTTCTTGTCGCAAGGTCTCTAGCTTCATTCATCATATCTGTATAAGCTTTGATTTCGCCACCTACGATTGTCTTAAGACCTGCACCGAAGTCACGAATTGCGTTCTTTGACTGAACTACACCACCCTTTACAACGCCCATCATTTCGAGTTCGTATCCCTCAATGTAATCTGTGTTTACTACTAGCATGGTTTCCTCCTTATCTAATCTGACCATTACCGTAAATTATATACTTAGTGGTCGTTAGAGCCTCTAGACCCATAGGACCACGAGTATGCAGTTTCTGTGTACTGATGCCGATTTCGGCTCCAAATCCGAACTCAAAACCATCAGTAAATCTCGTCGATGCGTTTACGTATACTGCGGCCGCATCTACCTCATCAAGGAATTTCTGTGAATTCTCATAGCTATCTGTAACTATGCTCTCAGAGTGTCCCGTATTGTACTTATTAATATGTGCTATAGCTTCATCAACTCCTGAAACGACTTTGATTGACACCTTAAGATCTAGGTATTCTCTCCCCCAGTCATCTTCTGTGGCAGGAACTGCCCCATCTATCAGCGAGCAAGCCTTACCATCTGCACGCATCTCAACACTATGTTCTGCAAGCTTTTTTCCTAGCATAGGTAATAGCTTCTCGGCTACTGCCTCGTGCACAAGAACTGACTCGCAAGCATTGCAAACGCCTATTCTCTGCGTCTTAGCATTCTCAATTATATCAACAGCCATATTTAGGTCGGCTGACTCGTCGACAAAGACGTGGCAGTTTCCGGTTCCTGTCTCAATTACCGGCACGGTTGCATTCTGCACTACGCTTTGAATTAGCCCTGCGCCGCCCCTTGGAATCAGAACATCAAGATAGCCATTCATCTTCATGAACTCAGTTCCAACTTCATGCGAAGTATCCTCAATTAGCTGAACCGCATCTTCTGTGATTCCACAAGCCTTAAGTGTATCTTGCAAAACCTTAACGATAGCGATATTAGAGTTTATCGCATCGCTTCCGCCCCTCAAAATAACTGCGTTCCCCGACTTAAAGCAAAGCGCAAAGGCATCTGGTGTCACATTAGGTCTAGCCTCATATATCATTCCAACAACGCCTAGCGGTACGCGCTTCCTACCTATCAAAAGTCCATTAGGGCGCTTCTTCATGTCTAGTACCTCACCCACTGGATCATTTAGCGCAGCAACTTGCTCTAGACCTTCAGCTATCCCCTTGATTCTCTCCTCGGTTAGCATCAGCCTATCTACAAGTCCTTCGTTCATACCCTTTTCGCGGCCTATCAAAACATCCTTTGCATTCGCCTCAAGTATGCTATTGCTCTCATTTACGAGTGCTTCTGCACATGCAATAAGGGCCTTATTCTTAGTTTCTACATTCATCTTTGCAAGGAGTACCGAAGCAGCCCTTGCCTTTATTCCAAGCTCCGATAAATTCATATCTTCTCCCATCTATTTGCTCAGATATTCCTGAAGATCAAAGTTAGCATCGTGCTTACCTAGGAACAAGGTTCCAAACTCCTGCCCCTCAAGAATCCTGTGAATTACATGAAAATCACTGCCGCTGGCTATTATCATATCTATGCCAGAGTTTACAGCAATCTCGGCAGCTGCAATCTTTGTCGCCATGCCCCCGGTTCCAACTCCGGTTCCCGTCGTCGCCTTGCCCATTGAAACAAACTTATCGCTTAGCGATTCTACCGTATTTATGAATTTAGCTTCCGGATTTCTGTGCGGATCATCTGTGTAAAGCCCCTCGACATCTGAAAGAAGTATCAAAAGGTCTGCACCTATCAAATTAGCAACGACCGCCGAAAGTCTATCATTATCTCCAAATACAGGAACTTCATCAATCTCCGATGTGGCTACGCTGTCGTTTTCGTTTACGATTGGAATTACCCCTAGTTTAAGAAGCTCCTCAAATGTGTTGCACACATTATCACGGCTTTCACTATGTAAAACGGTATTCTTTGTCATCAAAATCTGACCTGCAATCTGATTATACTCAGAAAACAGCTTCTGATATATCATCATAAGTCTAGCCTGTCCTACCGATGCGCAAGCCTGCTTAAGCTGTATTTTTTCGGGTCTTTCCTCAAGCCTAAGCGCACTGCTTCCTGCCGCAATTGCAGCCGATGTAACGAGCACCACGTCGACATTGCAGTTTCTCAAGTATGATAGCTCTCTCGTCAGGATTTCCATCTTCACGAGGTCGAGTCTGCCACTCTCTGCATGTGTGAGCGAAGAAGATCCTACTTTGATGACTATTCTCTTTTTTTTGCTCAGCTCCGGTCTTCCCATTTACTTCCTACTTCTTCTTACTGTTTCCATTCCTATAATTTATCTGTATATCAGGCTGCACGTTATATATAAATACATTGAAGCTAATCGCATCGTCTTCTATAGATTGAGCCTCCATCTGCACGCCCCTTGCCACAAGGTCTTTTTTGTAGAAAATAGGCCTAACTCTGTAGAGCACATGATGATCTGTGGCTTTGATATAGTCCGCTAACATATCCTCAAACGGAAGCATCCCCTCCACATTCAGGTATCTGGTTCCCGTTATCAGGTTCTTTCTATTTGCATTCTCTCCACTAAGCTGATACCCAATCAAATGGCAACGATTGTAAAGGTACTTATCTGCGATGAGTTTATCATACCTCTTAGTATGCCAGCCACTAGGCTTTATCATACCTATGCTGCCTCTCTTTTCGGTCGGCATAAGATTCTTCCCTAGCATGGCCGTAGCTGGTCTACATCTCCCTAGGTGGTCTAATTCTCCATAGCTTTCAAACTCAGGACTTGAAAGTTCCTCCCCAGTGAAGCTCGGCTTATTATCATTCACTACGGCAAAGCTATACTCCGCATTATTTGGAAATGTATGTATGACATCGCCGGCTGCAAGCTTTTCGCCCTTGCTGTTTATCTGCTTGCTGTCAGCTACTTTTAGCCCATCCGGAAGTTCCCCGGGATTAGCAGGATTCACCTTTACATTTCCACGCCTATGTATGCTCTCTTTCGCGGAAGGCTCCATGCCGAGATATTCTCTCAGCGGCTGCGGTAAATCAGCCTTAAAAAGACCTAGACCTGCGATAAGGACTGACAGGACTAAGCCTGCAATTATCTTGCTGTTTTTCTTATTATTTTTCATATATGTATATAATAAATTATTCCCCTTGTTTTGTAAATGGCTTGATTTCTTTGAGTTTCTAAATATTATGTGAAGCTTTTTTATGCTCCACATTTTAATGTTAAGCCTGGAATCATCTACTTTATACAAAACGGCATAACTCTAAAACCAGAATTATGCCGCCATTTTTTAAGTTTAGCTAATTACATTTATTTCAGCGCTTATACACTTTGATGTATAACGCCTCTATCTCTTAGTAGCTCTGTGACATCGATTCAATGATGCTGTCTGCGAGTGAATCCAGTTCGCTCTCCGTCATCTTTGATACTGATGATAGTACAGAAACTTCTTCGTTTAGAACTGTCATCTGCTTCATTTCATCAAGTGTTTCGTTAATCAAAACGCTTGCCTGTGGAGCCCATGATCCGTTTTCTACGACTGCAACTACTCTCTTCTGCAGGTTAAGTCTCTTCATATCCTGAACGAAGTTTTCCATTGATGGGAATACGTTCAGGTTATATGTTACTGAAAGAAGTGCCAGATGGCTGTACTTGAAAGCCTCTCCGATTAGGTATGATACGTGTGTCTTTGATACATCGTACATGTGCACGCTATGCATTCCTTTCTCGTGTAGCTTTGTAGCCAGGATATGTGCTGCGTTCTCTGTATTTCCGTACATTGAAGCGTAGCATACGAGCACGCCCTTCTCCTCCGGTGTGTATGTAGCCCAGTGGATGTACTTATCCAGGATATAGCCGATATCCTTACGCCATACCGGTCCGTGAAGCGGGCAGATAATCTTAATGTCGATGGTCTGTGCCTTCTTTAACAGGTCCATAACCTCAGGTCCATACTTGCCTACGATATTTGTATAGTAGCGTCTTGCTTCGTTTAGCCACTCTCCATCAAAGTCAACCTCGTCAGCAAATAGTGCTCCGTCAAGGGACTTAAATGATCCGAACGCATCCGCACTGAAGAGAACTCCGTCTGTGGTATCAAATGTCACCATAGTCTCAGGCCAGTGAACCATAGGTGCCTCCACGAAGACAACATTGTGCTTACCGAAGCTCATAGTATCTCCCTCCGCAACCTGAATGAAGTTAGCATCCACATCATAGTTGAACTGGTGCATGAGCATGAGAGCCTTCTCTGTAGATACGATCTTCACATCCGGATACCTGAGAATAATTTCCTCCATGGATGCACAGTGGTCAGGCTCCATGTGGTTGATTACCATGTAGTCGAGCTTTCTTCCATCGAGTACGTACTCAACATTTTCGATAAACTGACGGCCTACTGACCAGTCTGCGGTATCAAAAAGAACCGTTTTTTCATCTAATAACAGATAAGAGTTGTATGAAACTCCATCCTCAATGGGATGAATGTTCTCAAAGAGGTGAAGCCTTTTGTCATTTCCACCGACCCAGAATAAATCTTCGGTTACTTTTCTAACACAATGCATTATTTTTCCTCCTTCTTAGGCTGTTCTACTTTGATAAAGCCTGTTTTCTCTTCTCCGCAAAGCGGGCAAATCCACTCTTCCGGTAGCGATTCAAATGTTGTCCCTATGCTAACTCCGCCTTCTTCGTCTCCCTTTGCCGGGTCGTATTCATATCCGCAGCCCTTGCAAACGTGTATTTCCCATGGCGAAGGCTCTTTGAGTACTGTTGCCTTTCTCATCTTAACACGAGGTGGTGCGGGCTTTTTCTCCTTACCGTTGTCCAGCGCTTTTGTAAGTAGCGGTAATATCTCCATTACATCTCCTACGATTCCATAGTCCGCATTCTTGAAGATAGGTGCATTCTTGCTCTTGTTGATAGCTACTATTGTCGTTGCTTCCTTGATTCCCTTGAGATGCTGTCCTGCTCCTGAGATACCGCAAGCGATATATAGGTTTCCTGTAAACTTCTGTCCCGACATACCTACGTATCTGTCCAGAGGAACATACTTGAGAGTCTCTGCCACCGGTCTTGATGAACCTATTGCTGCTCCTGCCTGCTTAGCAAGATCCTCAATTAGCTTCATATTCTTCTTCTCTCCGATACCCTTGCCTGCTGATACTACTCTATCTGCATCAACAATCGGCGTATTAGGATCAATACCTACTGTGAAGTCAAATCCGTCTGACTTGAGTGCTGCAACAAGCTGGTCAACCTGCTCCTGCGCACTTCCCGAGAAAAGAATCTTCTTTCTCTGACCTGTGATAGGTCCCTTCTGAGCTGCCGGTGCTGCCTGCTGTGGAGCCTTACCTAGAATGTGAGCTGCTATTACAACTCTCTGAATTTCATTTGTACCTTCATATATAGTTGTAATCTTAGCATCTCTATAAGCTCTCTCAACTTCCATACCTTTTAGGTATCCTGTACCACCAAAGATCTGAAGTGCATCGTTACAAATCTCAAGTGCTGCATCTGAAGCGTACTGCTTAGCCATAGCCGATTCCATTCCAAATGGCTCGTGATGTTCCTTAAGTTCTGCTGCTGAGTAGATGAGGAATCTCGACATTCTTAGCTTTGTAGCCATGTCTGCAATCTTGAACGAGTTGATCTGCTGGTGTGCGATAGGAATTCCAAACTGAATTCTCTCAAGCGCATACTCTACAGCCGCCTCATAAGCTCCCTGCGCAATACCTAGCGCCTGTGAAGCTATACCGATTCTTCCACCGTCAAGTGTTGAAAGCGCAATCTTGAATCCCTGTCCTTCCTTGCCGAGCAGGTTTTCCTTCGGAACCTTTACATCGTTAAAGATAAGTTCAGCTGTAGATGACGATCTGATACCCATCTTGTCGTAGTGGTCTCCAAACTCAAATCCTTCCCAGCCCTTTTCTACGATGAATGCACTGATTCCCTTTGTTCCGATATTTGGTGTAGTAACCGCAAATACTACATATGTATCAGCAATAGGTGCGTTTGTAATGAAAATCTTGTTTCCATTCAGTATATAATAATCCCCTTTTAATTCTGCGGTTGTCTCCGTGCCACCTGCATCCGATCCTGCATTAGGTTCTGTAAGACCGAAAGCACCCAGCTTTTCGCCCTTTGCCAAAGGTACCAAATACTTCTGTTTCTGTTCCTCTGTTCCGTATGCAAATATAGGGTATGATCCCAGTGAAACGTGTGCAGACAATATTACACCTGTACCACCGTCAACCCTTGAAAGCTCTTCAACTGCGATTGCATAACTTATTGCGTCAAGTCCCGCACCACCATACTTCTTTGGATATGGCGTTCCCATAATTCCAAGTTTCGCCATCTTCTTTACTATATCGTGCGGAAATTCGTTTTTCTGATCTAGCATAAATGCAATAGGTTTTACTTCTTCCTCTGCAAATTTTCTAATTTTAGCTCTAAACTCCTCATGAGCTTCAGTTGTCTTAAAAAGCATGTTATACCTCCTTGCTTTAAAAACATTCACTTAATACTTATTGTACCCAATTTATTTTTAGTCAGTAGTGACATTTGCAACTTTTTGTAATATAATTTAATTAAATATTACAAAACATTTCAGGAGGGTAATTTATGGCAAAGACACAAATTCTCGACAACATTTCGAAAGAGTCACTAGCCAGTATATTTCCGTGCTTTAATCCAATATATCGAAACTATAAGCGCGGTGAGCTGATTATGATATATCAAAGCCCTCAGTCCGATCCAAAGCAGATTGCAATCGTCAAATCCGGTCAGGCCAGGCTGGAGTTTATCAACGAGTATGGCGATTTCTACGTACTTGAGCGCTATAAAAGCGGTGATTTATTTGGCGAGCCCTTTTCTCTGCCACTATCGGATTTTGAATATATGGTTACAGCCGAAGAAGACTGCAAGGTCGTCTATCTTGATTACAAACACATAATCACGCCTTGTGAAAAACTATGCGAGCATCATAGCCGGTTAATCAGCAATCTCTTTGTTATGTCAGCCCAGAGAGCACAGGAATTGTCCTTTCACCTCTCCATAGTTAAACAGGGCAGCATTAGAAATAAACTTCTTGCCTATCTCCAATATGCACGCATGGCAGAAAGAGGAGCAAGGGATAAAAAACTTCACAATCCAAATAAAGAGATTTACAATCTCAAGTCAGCACGCAAGGATATTCCTACAAACGAATTTTTCGAGATTCCGATGAGTCTCGCTGAACTTGCAGAGTACATTGCGGTCGATCGCTCTGCGATGATGCGCGAAATAAAAACAATGAAAAACGACGGCATCATAGATAGTCGCCGTCGAGAATTTAAATTATTAATATAGTTGATTCTATGACGTCATGCTCAACCGGGCATGACATTTTTATACATCTATCTTCATCTGAAGATATGAAGAATCTTCGTCCCTATCGATTACAAAATCCTCGTGTTCCTCAAATTCAGGAAGCTCTTTGATATTCGTAAGTCCAAACTGCTTGAGAAAGATATCCGTAGTTCCATAGAGAATAGGTCTTCCGATTCCTTCCGATCTACCTTTTTCGCAAATCAGCTCCTTCTTCATAAGACCATCGAGAATCCTATCGCTTTTAATTCCTCTGATTGAATCTATCTCAGATCTGGTCACCGGTTGCTTATATGCAACGATAGCGAGTGTCTCAAGTGCCGCCTGTGTAAGCTTCTTAGTCTTAACCGGCCTGCAAAGTCTTTCTATTGCGTCTGCATTTTCCGCTCTAGTCGCAAACTGAAAGGAATTTCTCACACGTCTTATCATGATTCCTCGTCCCTCTTGCTCATATTCATCCATGAGCTCAAGGAAGCACTCCAGCGCCTCTTCCTTTGTTATCTCGGCAGCCTCAGCCGCATCCTTTACTTCAAGAGGCTCTCCCCAAATATACATCAAAGATTCAAGCGTTGATTTAGCTCTTTTTTTACTGTACACCGATTGCCTCCTTACTTTCATCTACAAGCTCGGTACTGATTAAAATCTCACCGTACATCTTCTCCTGTTCAGCTTTTAGCTGTCTATCCTTCATCATCTGAAGTACTGAAGCAAAAGTGACAATTACATCATATCTGCTCTTTTTATTCGGTACCAGTTCTTTAAGCGACAGTTTTTTGATTCCGCCTGTTATGGCATTTTTAATCTTATCCTTGATGTAAACTATACGACTTTCAATCGAAGCTTTCTCTCGCTCCACTCTCTGATAGTGTGACTTTACTACCGCTACACGCTTTTCTCTCTCGAGGAATAACTTAAATGTATTTATGAAGCTTTCCATCGATAAATTCAAAATTTCATCCGGATTTTCGGTGTATACCGAAATATCCTCGCTCGGCTTTTCGTAGATCAGGCAGTTTTCTTCAAATCTTCTGCCAAGCTCATCTGACATCTGTCTAAAGCGCTTGTACTCTAAAAGCCTCTCAACAAGCTCGTTTCTAGGATCTTCTATCGTAGCGTCTATACCCTCCTCACTCATACGTGGAAGAATCATTCGCGATTTTATCTCAATCAAAGTTGCTGCGAGCACCATAAACTCAGCCGATACCGCTATATCAGCCTCCTTCATCTCATTCAGATATCCGACGTACTGCTCGGTAATCTCAGAAATCTGAATGTCGTATATGCTCATTTTGGCGCTTTCTATGAGGTAAACCAACAGGTCAAAAGGTCCCTCAAAGCTCGATAATACTACTTTATAACTCATTATTTTCTCATCAGCCTTATCAGGTTCTCCTTGTACGGAGGTCTAACTATCCCCTTTTCGGTTACGATGGCCGTTATATACTCCGCCCTTGTCACGTCAAATGACGGATTATATGTTTTGATACCCTTTGGTGCCATGTCTTTTTCGTACCACATCTTGTAAATCTCATCACCATTGCGAAGCTCGATTTGAATGTCTTCTCCCGTCTCCGTCTCAAGATCTATGGTCGAGGTCGGTACGAACATGTAAAACGGTATGCCATACTCCTTTGCTAGAATTGCAACTCCTGAGGTTCCAATCTTGTTCGCTCCATCGCCATTTGCTGCAAGCCTGTCGCAACCTACTACAACAGCATCAATCCAGCCGTTTTTCATGACTATTGACGCCATATTATCGCAAATCAAAGTCACATCTATGCCGGCCTTATCAAGCTCCCAAGCTGTAAGCCTGGCTCCTTGAAGAAGCGGCCTGGTCTCGTCAGCAAAGACCTTAAAATCATATCCTCTTTCATGTCCGAGATAAAGCGGAGCAAGGCAGGTCCCATACATAGCTGTTGCTATGGTTCCCGCATTACAGTGGGTCAAAATACCCATGTTCTTATCCAGCAGGCTAAGTCCGTATTCACCCATGGCCTTGCATGAAGCGATGTCCTCATCCATTATAGCCTGGGCTTCTTCAGTCAATGCAGTCTCCAGCTCTGATAGTGCAACAATGCAAAGCCGGTAATCTCTTTCAATGCCCTCAAACTCAGTTTCTTGCCTTCTCTGCATTCTTTTTATAGCCCATTCCAAATTTACTGCTGTAGGCCTTGATGAAATCAGATAATCTCCGATTTTCTTCGACAGATTCAGATATTCCAATACGCTCACGCTGAAACTAAGCGTCTTAAGTTCTGCTCTTAACGAAACCAAAAAGCCAAAGGCAGCCGCCACACCTATTGCAGGTGCACCCCTAACCCTGAGCGAATGAATGGCTTCCCAGACATCCTCCTTGCATTTCAGTTCTATATATCTTTCCTCTGAAGGAAGCAAGGTTTGGTCAAGTATATATAGTTTTTTCGCCTTATATTCTATAGGGGAAATCATCAAAGCTTAATCTCCAATATTAAATCCTGTAGTCGAGATATCTAGGATGTGGATTTTTGTTGTCGTAGAAATGCCACCATTCAGTACGCGATGCACCAAATCCGGCCGACTCCATCACCCTGCACATATAGGCGGCGTTCTTATACTCCTCAGTTTCCGGGTCGTTGTTCCTAAGTGCCGCAATCTCCCTGAAATCATCGAAGCATGTCGGCATCTTGAGTTCCCTACCCTCCATGTCGGTTAGCGTTATATCGACACACTGTCCGTTCATGTGAGTTGATCTGAAGCTAGTCATCGTCTTCATATCCGGTGGCCTTGCCACGAAATTGTCGTCGGGATAAATCTCCCAGAAGCGTTTCTGGGCACTTATAGGTCTATAGGCATCCCAAATTTTTATGCGATACCCATCCCTTTTGAATACATTTCTTGCCTCTATGAGCATCTTTAGGGTCTCTCTATCTATGTAGCACTCTGCCGATTCGTAGACTCTTTTGCCCGTGAAATTGTCCTCAGTTGCATATCTCAGCTCGATGATAAAATCATCATCAACATCTATGAGCTTTACAAGATTGCCTTGATTACATCCTTCTTTGGAACTGTCAAAAGACATATCAGGCTTGTTCATTTCCTTATGATTTTCTTTCAAGTGACTCATCTCCCAAAATAAATTTATTCTTCTGAATAAGCTTGCCAAGTCCAACACCCAGAATACAGCAGGATACTATTTCGCCTGCTCCAACTGTCAGCATCATAAACGGAATTGGTAGCGGAACAGAATATGCGTATTTTAAAACAAAAGGCACTACCAGCATGTTGACCACAACAGGCGGTATCGATGCTATCAAAAGCCCCCTGCCTCTAAGTTTATAGCTTATCACCGCCGCTACAAGCGTTGCCAAGCTACCGAAGATGATATCCGGAAGCACTGCGCCTCCCAGGATATTGCCAATCAGACAACCGATGAACACTCCGGGAATTGCTGCCGCTGTAAATACCGGCATGATAGTTAGAGCTTCAGATACCCTAAGCTGAACCTGTCCGAATGAAATCGGTGCTAGCACGATGGTAATCACTACGTATACCGCAGCTATCATCGCAGCCTTTGTCACGAATAATACTGTTCTGTTTTTCATATTAAGTTTCTCCTTAGTTTTGTTTTACGAGTGGATGGTTTCGAACACTCAAAATTTATTATATCATTTCTTACTTGATGAGTAAAGAAGACGCAAAAGGCAAGCCGATATATACCGGCTCGCCTTTTTGTTGAATTTTAAATTATTTTCTGGATTATCTACCCATCAAAACCTTTACAGCTTGGTCGCTAACTGACCTTGCTCCTCCCATTACGATGCTTCTCTTTGCTCCGGCTTCCTTTACAAAGTCTGCAACGCCTTTTAAATTATCACTGTCAACAAGAAGTAGAGGTGCCTTGTTTGCCATAGCCGTAACTCCAGCTACGATTCCATCTGCAAAGCCATTTCCGTTTGCAATTACAACTGTTGACAACTTCATATCAAAGAACTTCTTTGCAACCTGTACCGCTGTATCGAACCTGTCAGCTCCAGCGATTCTCTCTGTGTTTTTCATAGCTGAAAGTGATGCTTGTACATTATAGTTTACAGCTTTCTTTCCTCCAACTATGTAGAACTTAGCAGGATTTATTACACCAAGGAATGCCTTCTGCTCAGCTGTTAAAGCATCGTCTACTAGAAGAACCGGTCTTCCTGTTGCCGCTGCTGAAAGTGCATCTGCATAGCCTAATCCTGAGCAAACCATAATTTCTTCATTGTTTACATTTGCTTCCTTTAAAACAGCTAAGTTTGTTAGGAATCTGTCAGCTCCCTCAATGCGCTTTACATCATAGTCTGAGCCAAGCAATGTTTTGATTTCCTCTGGAAGTACTCTTCTTCCTCCGATTAAATATACCGTTTTGCCCTTTGTTACATTTTTCCTAATGTATTCTACAGTTCCCTGAACCTCTCCTACATCTGAAAGTAGAAGCGGTGCATTCTTAACCTTTGCAAGATATGCTGCTGAAAGCGCATCCGGATAGTTTGTTCCGCATGCTACTACAGCAGAATCAAACATCTCAAGGCCAAGCTGCTTTTTCAGTGCATCGGCGTTCTTATACGCTGTATCGTATCTCGTATCTCCGGCTACCCTTACGTCCTCTTCCTTAACTTCAGGCTTCTCTTTTTCATTAACTGTAATCTCAGCATAAGGTGCTATGAACTGCTTGCTTACTGTCTCATCCTCAGCCAGCGCTGTAACCGTTGCAGTGTACTTGCCTGCCTTATCAACCTTAAGTTTAGCCACTCCGTCCTTATCGGTAACAGCCTCTGCTACAATATTGCCCTCTGCGTCTTTTACAGCCACCTTAGCACCGGCGTATGCATCCTTCTTCTTGCTCCAGTCAGCGAGAGTCTTTTCTCCCTTGAGTGTCAGGCTAAATTCCTGTGATGCCTTAGTCTCAACATTCTTCTCATCAAAGCTCATATAGATAGCTTTGTAGTCCTGATTAAAGTATCTGAATATGTTTAGAACATCACCATTGTTTAGAACTGTTGTGTTTGCTACAGTTCCCATCCCTTTCTCATCAACAGGGTATGTGTTATTTACATAGTATCCCAGGTCGCTCGTTGAAACACCGAAAATCTTTTTTATAAATCCATTTTCCGGAACTACGAGATACTTTTCCGGATTTTCATCAAACTCAGCACCATACATCTCGTGATGTATTGCTACAAGTGCATCCAGCACTGTTGTCTTGTTTGCGAAAGCCTCCGACTTAAAGTATCCGTGATTTGCTGCTTCCTTAGGGCTGACCTTGAGACCGCCAAATACATTGGTGTATGCATTGCTCTCATTCTGAACTATAGCTGAAATTGCGATAGGATTCTGCGCATCGTTTGCTTCCTTCATCGCCTTTTCAAGAGCCTTTATTGCCGCCTCAACTTTCTCAGCATCTGCACCGGCATCGCTATTTACAGCTTCTGCATCTGCGATAGCTTTCTCAAGTTTATGCTTTGTTCCCTTTGCGTACTCGCCGGCCTTGTCGCCCTCGCTTATTGCCGCTACGAGGTTCTTCGCTTCATTTATCTTAGCGCTTAGTACATCCTTCTTGCTGCTCTTTCCGAGAACTGTCAGTTCTACAGAAACCTCCTGTTTGTACAGTTTTTGGAGTTTTGCGTTGTTCGGATACTTCTTTGCAAGATCTCCATACTTTGCACTGCCAAGCCATGACGTAACTGTAAGCTTTGTATTCTGTGCAGGTCTTGTTACAATTAAGTTCTGGTGTGCAATAACATCTCTATTTGATGACTTAAATGTGCTATAGCCGTTTGTCTCTGCCTCCCAGCTTGAGTCAAAATAGCTAACCGGAACGATTCCCCTTCCTGTCTTTTCGGCCATGGTGTAAACCCATACAGGCTTTTCACCATCAAAGCGGAACTCATAGAATGCATGCAGGTTTTCCTTTATGGAATCCTTATCAACATTCGCTCCATTGTTTATTCCGTCAAAGAAATGCGCCTTAGCATAATCCATTGCCTTGATTTCTGCATCCAGCTCAGCATCTGTTATTACTGCAATCTTTAGCGGAATTTTCTTTGTTACTGTAACATTATCCCTTGTGAATGAAACTATTAAATTAACTGTCTTGTTTTCCTGCTGAAAACGATCTACAGCTGCTCTATATCCATTTACTGTTATAGCACTGTCATCCGTGCTGTACTTGATTTCCTTATTCTTGAATACCAGCTTGTTGTTTTCATCTTTTATCTTTGTATATCTTGGAAGCTGAATATCTCCGACAACGTTATTTGCATCAAATACCCCGTCCTCTTTGACAAAGTACTTCAGGTCATTAACTGTAATGTACTTGTCTAAAAGTGCTTGAAGATCCTCCGGCTTTGTCTCTTCCTCTCCGCTGCCCTTGACTGTTAATGTGAATTTCTTTGTTACGGTATTAAACTCATCAGCTTTCTGGATATTTTCATTAAGTATGCTGTCATTTACACCTGTCCTTGCCGTAAGCGTAACTACAGTATCCTTCTTAGGCTGCTTGACAACCGCCTTCTTAGGTGTATTAAGACCTGCAAACTGGCTGCCGTCCTGAATGCTCAGCACATCGGGATTCGATGACTCCCATTGCGTGCGGGTCCATGCGGTCATTACACTGTTTCCGTCAATCTGAGGAAGTGTCAGATCAGATACTATGTTATTTTCCGAAGTATTTCCGTTTTTAATAGTATCAAAGCTTATACCGTCCGCAACCGTCTTTATCTTCTGATTTACATGTGGTACATCCCAACCGACCATGACGGTTCTACTCACGGTTTGGGATTTACCGTTATAGGAAATCTCAAAAGTGCATCCTACATTAGCATGGTTTATAGTGCTTGCAGGTGCATCCTTCTTGATATATGTTATCTTTCCGTCATTTGCGATAACCGATTCCGTATTCGAGCTCACAGTCTTAACTGTAACCCCTTCGGAATCCAGATCTTTATATGTATTGATTTTCTCAATCACGAGCTCTGCCGCATTATTTGTCTTTCCATATTTTGCAACGAGTGCTCCGAACTCACCTTTGAATCTGTTAACGATTGGAGTCAGCTTATCCGCCGGCGCTTCAGGTGTGTCGCCACCGGTTTTCTTGAGAGTTATTGTCTTCTCAAACTCATCCTTTGAGTCATCAGGTTTAAACACCTCAGTCTTTGTCTCATAGCCCTCCTTAGAAACCTTGACAGTTGTCTTTCTATTTACAAAAAGCTTGTACTTGCCTTCCGAATCAGGATTAACATTCACTATCTCCGTCTCTGTCTCGTCCGTAAGGCTATCATAGATTTCATCTTCATATGACACCTCAACTTTTGGGTTCTTTACGGTTGTACCGCTATCATCAACAACCTTTACGGTCATCTTAGGATAGAGTATCGCCGCATGCGAATTCATAGGCAAAGCCATGCTTGTCATCAGCATTGCCATAGTCAGTACGATTACGAGTAATCTACTGCTCAGTCTCTTAACACCTTCCATTTTTTCTCCCTTCAATAATAACAAATTGCCTAAAAAAAGGCTGTGAAATATCACAGCCCGTTTTTCCATGATTGATTGCCTGATTCTGTCTCTCGCAGTCTCAGCACCTTCTCTGCAGCTACCTGACTCGTGCTCTAGCATTTACAGTGGCGGGACCGTCCAGGACTCTAACCTGATTGGCATGCAAAGAATCTTATATTGTTAATTAAATTATATCTAAAAAAACCGTATTTTGTCAATAATCAATATCGTATTTTCGGCTATTTTTCAGTAGCTTTAAGGATTTACACATCAGTATATAACACGTATATATTTATCAAATATTCTGCAAAGCAAATTCCTTCCCCCCGCGTATTCCTTTGATACCGACTCGTTGAAATTCAGCACGACGTTTCTGTCGCCATCACTGATTATTTCAGCATCCGATGCATATACAGCTCTGTCATTTACCGCTATTGCTTCAAGCAGTAAATCAGCGGAATTAGGGAAGTTCTCGCTAATTTTATCCATATTCTCTTTAATGAAAGATGCATCGAAATCTCTTATCTTTTGCGAAACGATATACATGCTGTAGCTGAAGCTCCTCTTTACTGCGAGTCTTGCATCACAGGTTTTAAGACTTCTTAGGAAGCGCCTTAGTCGATACCTCCTTATAGCAGTTATGATGATTAAAACAATGAGCACAAGAATTACAGCTAAGAGCACAAACAACTTAGCATATGTGAACACCAAGCTCTGGCTGTTTATTGGGTTTTCGATATCCTGATTGGTATCCTTGTTCTCCTCGTTCTTTTCACTGCTATCGCTTGAGCTTCCTTCGGAACCCTTGCCACCGCCAAGTTCTGACTTTAGGGCATCATCGGTCTTGGTGAATTTGATTTCCCCCCTGTACTTTGGCGCTACATCAAAAGGTATCCATCCCACTCCGTCGAGGTAGTATTCGCACCATGCGTGAGCGTTCTCCTCAGTTACTGTAAGGCTAGCCGGCTTTGATGCCGCCTCCTTACCACCGGAGCTATTATCTTCAATCATCTTCTCCGTTATAACATAGCCCTCGACATATCTTGCCGGAACACCGTAGTATCTCAGCATCTGCGTTGCCGCACTGGCATAAAGCTCCGACTTTCCCACCTTTGAATTAGTCAGGAAGTATCCGAGTTCATCGTTTTCGCCGGAAGATGATGTGCTCTCATCGTACTTGAGGTTTTTATTCATAAATTCCACGATTTTAAGCTTAGCCTCGCTCGTAGACAAAGCCTTGCTGTCACCTAAAATTTTCTTTAATGTCTTTTTATTTGCGGCTGATATATCGAGATAATTCTTATGCACAAAGTCCCTGTATACGGACTCCATATATGTCGTGCTCGCCTTATCCTGAGCAATTGAGCCTAGCTTTTTCTGGTTAACATAGGCCTCTTTGACGCTGTCCTTACTGTAGCTGAGCTTATATGATTTAGATTCTTTACTGTTAGCTGCGATGACCGAATCGCCTATCCTGGAATCCATATACATGGCCTTCTTCTCCTGAAGGAAAGAGTATGGCAGGTATAAGTTCTGACGATCTGCATTAACGAGCTTTATACTAAGCTCTCCGGTATTATTCTTCCCGTTTTTCTCGAGATTGTTTCTCGCAAGCAGTGATTCTCCATAGACACCGTTCTGTCTGAGCCAGTAGAATCTATCCCTGGCATCTGATAATCCCGTGCCCGTAAGATTGACCCACTTATTCCCATCGAGGTACTCGCCTACGAAACCGCGAAGATACATAGGCTCAGCCTTTGACATCGTCACATCAAGTTGGACTCTTTTGTTCGGCTCAAACTCCTCAATCGATGAGAGATTTCCCCTGGCAAAAAGCTTTGTTCCTCCGTAGATTTTACGGTGCATAGCTGACTTTATCGCATCATTTGTACGGCTCACAGCTCTTAGCGGAAGGATATCCGAACTTGTAAGTGGCACAAGTGCAAGCAAAAGGATAAGAACCGTAGCGACAATGCTCGAAATCAAAGCCCTCCCCCCGGAAATCTTGAGCATACTACTGTTTCCTGCCAGCAATGCTCCTGAAATCAAAAGAACTGTCGATACGGCAAAGCTCATTGAAACTGTAAAAATTCCTGCATATGCAAGACAAATCTCGGCAAGAGCCAAGGCTATAAAAGTATAGAATGCCCCTTTCCTTATGCTCAAAAACACGAGCTCAAATACCGCAACTCCCAACATAAGCGTAAGGAAATGAACACCGAGTTTTGATGCCTGCCCCTCTATGAAGTTATCGTGAATTCCTCCCTGAGCCTCGGTCATCGTCACGGAGATTCTCTGCATAAGAGCCCTCAGCCCTTCTCCAAAATCATGGTGGACTACCAGAGTTGCCACAAGGAGCAGCACAACAAGAATTAAAACTCCATATTGCTTTAGCCCCGCTTTAATACCCGACACTTCATTATCATCGCCCCTTGAAAGTGCAATTTCCAGCGCTGTTACCAAAATCAGGCTGATTGCTACCGTAATCATTGAGAACCCGGCCTTTTGCAGAGCCAGACTCACAAAGGCGATATTCAAAATCGAAAGTGAGATAAGGAAGCTCAAGGCTGCTACTATAATCTTCTTAGCAAAGCCTCCACCTTGTTCCGCTATTTGTATATTAAGTTTTGATTCATTAGCAAATTTTTTCAACTTAAACTCCTAAATCTAATAAAGAACAAGCTCTCTGTTATTCTGCCTGTATTCCTCATCAGATGCATCTATCAAAATCACCCTGCCGCTCGTAAACTCATTATCAAAGCTTGTCTTTCCGACAGATATGTAAATTATGTGCGTCGCATCGCTGCTGCCATACATTGAAGTATAGCTTTGAGCACATGTTATTTCAGACTCCACAAGTTTTGTTCCTATAATTTGAGAGATTGCATCTCCCATATCCTCGCTGAACTGCATATCCTTGACCCAAGCGACATTCTCGGCGGGCTCGTTCCAAACCAGGACAAACTCAAGCTCGCTGTCTATTAGGCTTTGGCACACAGAAACAGCAAGTTCTGCAAGCGCCTCCTTCTGAGATGGCGGAGTCTCCCCTTTGAGACTCTTGTCTACAAATACCATAAGTTTTTTATCAAGAGGAAGCGATGGATCTCTAACTATGAGCTTGTCGAGCTTACCTGAGAGTTTCCAGTGTATCTGCTTGAGGCTGTCTCCCTGCTCATATTCTCTTATTTGATAGGTCTCCGTCATATCTCTACCTTTTTTGTAAGGTGAGTAGCTATCATTATCAAAGCTGTCGCTTTCATGGAGATCATAGCTTATGACCACATCAAATACCTCCGGCAGCATGGTCACAGCCTTTTCCTCATGTACATCACACTTGACATCGATGATGCCGAAGATGCCTTCAAGACTCATTCTTTCAAGGCTACACCTAAGCTTACCGCAGTGCTCGCTTGCCAAATTAAATCGGATTTTCTTTCTCTCTCTTCCACTTAGAGATATATTGAAAATTTCATGCTTCTCATCGCCCGTATATAAATTTACTATCTTGAGCTTTATCTTTAGTGAGATAACAGGAACCCAGCCGTCATTTCTGATTTCAAGGATTCCCTCTGCAGTTTTGTCCGTTCTTCCACCTGTGTTTAAAAAGAGCTTTGCCGACAGTTTTCTTCGAATTACAAAATCTATCGCACAAGCTACAAGCATCACAATAACAAAGGCGAAGAGAAGAGCCAAGGAAAATCTATTCGTATCTACGATATTCAGTATGATTAATAAAATTAAAAGTGTAAACGAAATAGCTCTTTTCATCTATCTCTTGTATGATTATATCATAGGCTAAATCATACTCTCCTTTCCATTTTTACTGTCTGTGTCATAATACATTTAGATACTGTGGACTTTTTATCTATTTCTGTAGCATTGACTACTTGATAGGAGTGTATTGCCGCTACATTATCTGAAATGTTTATTAGTTGGATGTTGCCGGAGGCTTTGCTTTCCGAGTACTTATATCGATCAAGTTTACGAGGATAATTGTAAGGTGGATCTGACAGTATCAAATCTTTATGAAAGGAGGCGCTTTCAATGATATATGTTGGCATTGATATCGCCAAGCTTAATCACTATGCCTCTGCCATCGATTCCGATGGTGTGGTACTCATCGAGCCGTTCGAATTCTTGAATGACAATGCGGGTTTTTACACCCTCTTATCCAAGCTCAATTCCTTTGAATTGGATGACATCATCATTGGTCTTGAATCCACTGCTCATTATGGCAACAACCTGGTTTCTTTCCTTGTCACCAAAGGTCTGCACGTCTGTGTCATCAATCCGATACAGACCGCCACTTTGCGGAAGAACAATATCCGTAAAACCAAGACGGACAAGGTCGATACTCTGGTAATTGCTAAAGCCGTCGCATTGATGGATCACCCAAGATTTGTTACTCTGTATGATATTGCTCTCATGCAACTGAAGAATCTAGGGAGATTCCGGATGAAGCTTGTTAAGCAGCGTTCTCGCACCAAGATACAGCTCACTGCTTACCTGGATCAGGTCTTCCCTGAACTCCAGTATTTCTTCAAGTCCGGTATTCATCAAAAGACGGTCTACGCTATCCTAAAAGAGGCACCCTCTGCTACCCGGATTGCTTCCATGCATCTGACTCATCTTAAGAACCTTCTTGTGTCTAATTCCCACGGACACTTCAAGAAGGAAACGGCCTTAGAATTAAGAGTTCTGGCACAGAAGTCCGTCGGCACTGCCGACAGATCTCTATCCATTCAGATTACTCAATCTATCGCCCAGATCGAGCTACTGGATAGTCAACTTGATGCGGTAGAGTCTGAGATGAAAGACATTGTCACATCTCTCGACTCTGTTATCATGACCATACCGGGTATCGGTCCCATCAACGGGGGAATGATTATCGGTGAAATCGGTGACATTAACCGCTTTTCCAAGCCTCGCAAGCTGCTTGCCTTTGCGGGTCTTGACCCATCCGTTTACCAATCCGGAAACTTCATTGCGAAGAAAACCAAAATGTCAAAACGGGGTTCTTCCGCCCTTCGTTATGCCCTCATGAACGCTGCTCACAATATTGTGAAGTACAATCAGACATTCAAGGAATACTATGATTCTAAAAGGGCCGAAGGCCGTGGCCATTACAATGCTCTTGGACATTGCGCCGGCAAGCTTGTCCGTATCATCTACAAGATGCTTAAGGACGATGTGGAATTTAACTTAGATTAGATTCCATCCATATGATTTTTGAGGCTTCCTGCTGGGAGGTCTTTTTAAGCTGCGCTTCTTTCTAAATGCAACTTATTCTATTTTCTTCTGAAATTTACCTTGACTTTTCATAGTTGGTCTCCTACAACATTTTCTTAAATGACTCAGCAGCCGGAATATCTACATCTTTGATGATATCAGCAAGAATATTCTCTGCACTGAGCTCGTTTAGTCTTGCCTTTGAATTCAGCATTAGTCTGTGTCCGCAAACATCTGCAAATACAGCTCTTATATCATCCGGTGTAACAAAATCCCTGGAATTAACAAATGCATAAGCCTTTGCCATCTGACAAAGCGAAAGAGCTCCACGAGGGCTGACGCCAAGGCTTACCATCTCATGCTCTCTGGTCTTCTGGACCAGCTTTGCGATATACTCGTAAACCGATTTTGCGATATATACCTCGTTAGCGTTTTTTATCATATCCTTGAGCTCTTCCTCAGATACAACCTGCTCAACATTATCAACAGGATTTTCGGTGTGTCTGTCCGCAAGAATTTCAGCTTGGCTTTCTACGTCGGGATAGCCTATACTCAGCTTAACCATGAATCTGTCGAGCTGCGAGTTTGGAAGCATCTGAGTTCCGGCAGAACCTGCAGGGTTTTCAGTTGCAAGAACGATAAACGGATCCGGCAGAACTCTTGTCACACCATCAACCGTTACCTTTTTCTCTTCCATCGCTTCAAGAAGTGCAGCCTGAGTCTTACTCGATGTTCTGTTAATTTCATCTGCAAGGAGAAGATTTGTTACTATAGCACCTTCTTTATAGCTGAGTTCTCCCGTCTCCTTGTCGTAAACAGAGAATCCGATTATATCTGAAGGGAGTGTATCAGGTGTGAACTGTACACGCTTTGTATCCAGCCCCATAGCCCGTGCAAATGCAAGAGCCATAGTCGTCTTTCCTACACCCGGAACGTCCTCGAGAAGAACATTGCCCTTTGCGAGCATGGCCATCATAAGCTTTGATATTACCTCGTCCTTGCCCTTGATTACACCTTTTACCTCGTTGCTGATTTTTTCTATATGCTGATTCATATTCTAACCTTTCTATAATTTATTATTGAAATCAAAGAATTTACCATTTCCTTTTTGCAATAGTCTCAGTGCTGTGATTGCTGAAATAGCTTGTCTCGTTGCCAGCACGTTTGTCTTCTTGCCTGCTCCCGAAGAATCTAAAGCGGTGTCTATTCCTCCATCCTCTGTCTCAAAGCTTAGGAGTGCGCTTACCGGGTCACCTCCGTTTTTGATGAAACGCTTATCTTTTGTCGGATCTATTCCCAGCGAACAGAGTGCGAGGATTACCTGCGAACCGGAGTCTGAACTGTAGTGATTTTGGAAGGTGAAATACCCTCCATCGTTTTGTTTCTTTGAAAGGTATGTGAGAGCACTATTTATCGCTTTCTTCACATCCAATCTCTTACCGGCAGCATTAGTATAAACATCTTTCTTGTCTATGTATGGAGCAAGTGCCTGTATAGACATAGACGTAATATCCAAATCGCTTCCACCTTTGTTTAGACCGAAACCTCCGTCATCCATTTGGTAGGAAATCAGTTCCTTTATTATTTCCTCTTCACTATACCTTGCTCCTTCAGGAGTCTTGTAGTTTCCCGCTTTGATGCATAAGAGAGAATATATCAAAGCATTGCTACCCTGATAGTCAATTTTTTCATCCTGACACCAATTGAATATGCCGTCGTTTACGAGGTCGATAGGTGTGCCATCAGCCTTCTTTGCAAAGCTTCTGGGATCCTTTCCGAGCACGAGAAGCACCAAAATCAACCTATGCCATTCTGTTGACTTGTACATGTCCAGCTTCTCATCACTTTCATAGGCCTTGCTTATGTATTTTTTGAGGTTCTTGAGATATCCCTCTTCGTCAAAGTTCTTATCCAGTCCCGACCTCTTCTCAACGATTACCATCCAGTCGCTTATGGGGTCGCCCGCCTTGAAATATCCGGCATTTGTCAAAGATTCATCTGCGCTTATTCCTCCGATTTCGTGGCAAGCAGCGTCCCATCTCTTGCTTATCTTCTCATAATTAGTTTTATCATTGCCACATGCACTCAAAACGAGACTCATGAAGATAATCATGATAAACGCTATGGCAATGGCTTTATTACTTGTCTTTCTTATCATGGATTAGTCCCCTTTGGTAGAACTTCTCTACGAGTAGTTCCACAAACCTTACACTTGTATTCTATGTACCCGTCTTCCGTTGCCGTCGGTTCCTTTCTGGAAACTTCTTCCCATTTGTGCTCCAGCTTCGGAATAACTTTTGTTTCCTTTTCACCGCATACGCTACAAACTCTTTCCTCAATACCCTCTGCGTCGCAAGTAGGATTTTTGACAATCTTCCAGTCCCCGAATGTATGTCTTGGTTCATATCCTCCATTTATCCAAATTCCGCAATAACTGCTCAGCTTTGTTGGCGGATCTGTGACTACAAGACCTAAATCCTTACCATAGCCAAGGGTAAATCTCAAGGTTATGTGATTATTCCGCCCGTTCAGGAAGTACTGCGACATACCTTTACCGGGATAGTTAACTCCATCTATGGTGTACATCCAGCCCGAACCGCTCGAGTACTGAAACTGCAGAATTGAATCTCTCACGACCGTAGCGAGCTTGGTATAGTTTGAGAGTCCGTCCTCGACAACCTTGGCAGCCAGATTACTAGGCACAGAAGCACCCTCAGCTATTCCGCCGGCTCTAATTCCTTTGAGGTAGAAACCCGCGTCCTTTGTTCCCGAATAGTCAGCCTTAAATCCATAGTAGTCCAGCGCGGCGAGTATCGCATATGAAGCCGGCTCATCCTGCTTAACTTCATACTCAAAACCGTCTCCCAGAATTCCAAGCCCTATGGTAGTTGCATCGATTGTGACATAACACTTACCGATTACATCACCGGAATCGACAAAGTTATATAACAGGTCATATTTCTTGAATGTCGAGTTACCCTCGTCATCCCAAGCTGTAACAGTTATCGTATGGTGCTCGCTATCTCCAACTTTGGGGTTTTCCAAGAAAAAACTGTACTCATATCTACCGTTTCCGGTAGGAGGGTCAGCGGCTCTTCCATCAAAGGTAACCCTTATATTGTCATAAGGAAGCGACTTGCCTTTATATGTCAAAGCCTGAAGAATCAAAGTGAAATTTCTATTGCTGGTCACTATCTTGGTTCCTTCAACGGCATCTCCGTCGACCCAAGCCTTGATTGTTGGCGGATGTTTACCTATTGTCGGATTTTTCTCATCCGCTTTCTTTGCCATAAGGTTAATTACAAAGCTGACATGGTGAGTTATCTTACCCTTTTCCTTGACTATCAAAGTGATAATATTTTCGCCTCGAACAAGATGAGCCTTAAAGTTCTTACCATCTCCCTTGAGAGTCTTTCCGTTATCGCCGGTCGTGGAATTCCTTATTCGTACTCTGAGCGAAGTTCCCTTGCTCGCATTCTCAAGATATGCGTAGAACTTTAAATCATTATTCTTGAGCTGATTATCTGTCACATCAGCATTTCGCAAATCAGTCATAATCTTGAGCTTGCCGTCGTTCTTCTGAGGAATTATCGTTGATTTTCCGATGTTGCCATTACCCTCTTTGTCGGTAGCTCTATCGCTATTGGTAATTCCATCAAGGCCACCCTTGCCTTTTTCAACACTGATGCTGTTGTTAGGCTTTTCCTCCTGCTTCTTATCCTTTTCCTGCTCTTTCTTGCCTTCCTTATCGGACTTCTTGTCGCTCTTCTCTCCGTCCTTGGCATCCCCGGAAGCACTTTTTCCAATCGAATTTTTGTCATCATCGGATCCATCTGCCTGAGAGAGCGCCATCTTTTCGGCCTTGACTGCCGTCATATTCATATCCGGCTTAGAGAAGCCTATTGGCTTGATAAAAAGAGTCCATGCGAGAAAGCCTGCTAAAAGCAGTAGTATCGCAAGTATATATATTAAATTTTTCTTACTGTCCTTGAAAAATTTCATCTCATTTACCCTATTTTGTATTATCACTTTCTTTATCGTAGTCGACGGTGTAGAACCAAACTATTGCATCCCCGTCCTTGAGCTTTACCTCCGATGCCATGTAATTTGGCATCTTACCGTTAACCTTATACATCCAGCCACTCTTTTGTCCTGCTGAGAACTCATAAAGGTAGTTTATGCCTTTGATATATCCCTTCTTGTCCTCTATCTGCACATTCCTTTCCTTGCAGACTTTTTGGAGTATATCCATGACAGTCGTTTCGTCGCTCTTTGCCTTGAAACTCGTCTTTTTGACGATGATGCCATCCTTGGGAACGTAGTCCACAAGAGCTTTGTCTGTCAGCATGCCCATGTTCGAGCTCAGCTCATCGCAGCGAATTTCTATGGTGACCTTGGCATCCGCCGGCTTTTTGTCCTGAGCCTTTAGCTTTCCTGCAATCGTAAACCCGATCACCGCTATAAGTACAAGAGCCAGACACAGTATTATAAGGTTTCTCTTCAGCTTCTTATTCTTTTGCTTCCTTAAAAAATCTTGTTCCATATATATTTCCTATCTTTACTTGTATATTCCATATTTTATCTTGATTCGCTCTAATTTTTTTACCATTGGAGTGCCTATGATAAACACACATATCGCTGCCGTGAGCGCATGATAAAAGTCGTAGCCTACACCGCTAACATATAAAGCCTTAAGAGCTTTAATTCCTATTCCCGGTGAGCCCGGCTCATTCATCGAAAGGCACATTGCTGCAAAGTTCATAATTCCGCCGTATATGACAAAGGTTACAACAAAGGTAAATACCGCCATCGTGAGATTATCCGCCTTTAGCTTCCCCTTTTGAAACACTACGGCTAAAAGCAGTCCAATTATTCCAAAGAGGTAGACCCTCCATCCAAAGAAAGTCTTGTCATTTCCCTGCCAGATTAAAAAGCTGATATATGCCAGTAACTCCGAGAAAATCACACATAAAACCGGAGTTATTATCTTTCTAAAATTGCTTGTTTCATTTTCTTCGCTAATCTCACGGTTAAATGCAAGACCTGCGAGAAATCCCAAAAGCCCCCAGCAGAACATCTGCCATGGAGTCCAGGCTCCCTGCCCCATATAGAAGTTGCAGACAAACCTCGACATCGCACCTATTAAAAACCCGGCTTCCGGTCCGAGTGAAATCCCCGAAATTATAACCATAGCAGTTCCTATTTGGACAGGAAAAGCTATGTGAAAAAAAGTATGCGATGCAACCGTAAGGGCGCTCATCATTGCGATTAAAACGACCTCCCTCGCGCGTGGCCTGCGTCTCTCAAATATCATGAAGAATGGAGCCATGACCATGACTAAAATCAAAATTGAAAGCGGCATGTATAGACGCTTACTCCCTAAAAACACCGTCAGAGCTATCAAAGTGGGAATGACAAGGAATATAAGCAAAGCTGTTATAGTCAGCCTCTTTCTCGCCGCTGCCATGTAGTGACTTTCGTTCTTTTTTTTCAACTCGTCAAAGCTTGTAGCTAGAGCAGACTCCTTATCCATGATCTCGCCTCCTCCCCGGTGATGATGCCATCACACCACTTTCTGGTCAGTTTGTTTTCGACCGTGGTGTAGAAGTTATTTCCTGAGAAGAACTCTTTCGCACTACCGCTTGTCGCTATTTCTCCATCAAAGAACATCGAACAACGGTCACCGAATTCTGCACAAAACTCAATATCATGGCTGACCATGAAAATTGTCTTATTCTCCTTGCAAAGACTTCTGAGAATTCTTCCAAGCGTCTGCTTAAAGAAAGGATCAAGTCCCTTAGTCGGCTCATCTAAGAGAAGAATATCGGGATTTGAAACCATGACCTTGGCAAGTGCCAGTCTCTGCTGCTCACCACCCGAAAGGTCGTAAGGATTTGCCTTTCTAAGATGCTCTATCTCCATGAGCTTAAGCATTTCCTCGGTTCTTCGAACCTTTTCCTCAATCTCAAGCTTTTGATAGCACATGCCTTCGAGTACTTCCTCCTCGCAGCTAATCTCAGTAAACAGCGCCTGTGGATTCTGAGGAACCATGGCCGCTCTGCAATTATCGGCCAGCTTAACTTTGCCTGACTGAGGCTTTATGATTCCGCAAATCGCCTTGAGAGTTGTACTCTTGCCACTCCCGTTTCCGCCGAGCAGACAGTGAAGCCTTCCCTCCTCTATCTCCAGACTCAGTCCTCTCAGGACATCATCCGAATTCTTTGCATATCTAAAATATAGGTTTTTTAGCTTTATAACAAGCTTTCCACTAGCTACTTCTTTACCCTCTACCGGATTATGTATTTCGCCGTACTTCAGCTTGAGAGTGCCGTTTTCGAAGAGTTTTTCCATCAAAATTCGACCTTCTCTGAGTGTCATCGGAAGACTGTCCTGCCATCTAACAAGCTCTTTGGGAAACAGCTTCATCACGGGAGGCATACCGTAGTACATAGGATGTACCGATTCTTCACCGCCACTTCCGGCAAGCTGTATGGCAACCTCGCCGGGTTTCGCATTCGCAATTATCCTGCCCTCATCCATGACGATTGCTCTGTCGGCAAGAGGGAAAATTTCTTCTAACCTGTGCTCGGAAATAACAATTGTTACACCAAGCTCCCTGTTCAGTCTGTGAACCGTGCTAAGAAAATCCCTTGCTGCAATCGGGTCAAGCTGTGAAGCCGGCTCATCCAAAATCAAAATCTCGGGTTGCATCGCCATAACCGATGCCAGGTTCAAAAGCTGCTTTTGACCACCGGAAAGCTCGCTGACCGACTTCCTAAACCATGTCTGGATTCCGAAGTACGAAGCCATCTCGGCAACCCTTCTTTTGATTACGCTATTGCTATATCCGAGGCTTTCGAGACCGAAGGCAAGCTCGTGCCAAACCTTGTCGGTGACGAGTTGGTTGTCGGGATTTTGCTGAACATATCCTATTTTGCTCGCCGCATCTCTATCGCTCATATCCTCGATTTCTTCGCCATCAAAGCAAACGCTTCCAAGCTTGTTTCCATAAGGATTCATGCTCTTCTTCAGGTGCCTCAAAAGCGTGCTCTTTCCACATCCCGACTTACCACAAAGCACGACAAATTCAGACTCCTTGATGCTCAGTGAGACGCTTTCCAGAGCCAGTTTATCCGACTTCGGATAGCTGAAGCTTAAATTGTCGACCTTGATTTTCTCCATCTCAATTCTCCGATTAAATCTATCGCCAGCGGTAATGCCAAAAGTGCTGTGAACGATACATAGCCTGCAAATTCGAGCCACTTAGGCGAGTTCTCCACCACCTTTATAACAGGGTAGTAGTAGAGCTTGTTAACTCCGACTGAATAGGATGCTATCGTAATTCCTCCAAGCAGAATACTTATTAACAGTGCCGTGAGGTCTACAGCTCTGAGCTTAAATAAGTTGTAGCTGGTTCTCCCTTTGAGTCCGTACCCTCTTGCCGCCATGGAATCCGCACTCTCTATTGAGGATTCCAAAGACCATGACACCAAAATCGATATTTCTTTGCCAAGCTGCCTTATCTTTCCGATAAACCCCTTCTCATCACCGGCATAGAGAGCTCTTTGGCCCTCTCCAATTAGCTCAAAACGAGTTTTCAGCAGAGGCACAAAACGAAATATCATCGACAGTGTAAGGCCTAGTACAGGCGCAAATCTGCCGAAAATATATATTAGTTTTTCGGATGTCATAACGACATTAAAACTCGAAAACCAAATCATAACTCCGCTCAGCATCAGCGCCATCATAAGTCCATAACAAGCCGCCTCGAGCGTGACTCTGTTATTTCCCAAATAGAAAAGCACCGTACTACCATTGTGAGTAAACAGTGCATTTATAAGTACAGTCAAAAATGACATAAAAAGAATGATAAACAGGTTATTTCTTAGACTCTTCCTCCCCTTGAGCAACATGTCATAGCACATTCCTATGGCAATTGCGCTTATGAGAAACAGAGGGGAGTTTGAAAACATCAAAATCCCGATGACGATAGCATAGTATGAAGCTGTCACCACGGGATGCATCAAAATGAAGCGACCCGTCTCTCCAATTCCTTCTCTAAACATTCTCCTGACCTGATTTGCATTCTATATTCAACTACATAAACATACATAATAAGTATATTTAAAAATTGCCTTATAGTCAATCAATCAAGGCACTACTAAGAAAAATTTCACATTCGCAGAGTTATAGCTTTTCCAAAATCAAAGTCCTATTTCCTTTGAATCAAGGATGATTGTAAAAGGTCCGTCGTTTACCAGTGAAACCTTCATATCGGCCCCGAAAACCCCGGTTTCAACCTTTGCATTCATCTTTGATTTTATATCGGCTACTATGTAGTCGTAGATTTCTTCTGCCATGTCAGGCGTACCCGCATTTACAAAGCTAGGTCTGTTTCCACGCCTGCAGTCCGCATATAGCGTGAACTGCGATATCAAAAGAAGCTCACCGTCAACGCTACCAAGGTCAAGATTAGTCTTTCCGTTTTCATCATCGAAGATGCGCATATTTATCAGCTTTTTGATCATCTTGTCCGCAATTTCTCTCGTATCCTCATTTGATATTCCTATTAAAACGAGAAATCCCCTTGAAATTTCTCCTGAAAGCTCGCCGTCTATCCTGACCGAAGCCTCAGAAACTCTCTGTATTACAAACCTCATACGAATTATCCTCTCTTCTTGACTTCGCCTCTCTTTTCGTAAAAATCAAGACATCTTTCCGCCATAATCTCCATAGGATCAAAGTAGAAGCTTCCAAGCGACAGCTCCCTTCTCACCACCGAAAGCTCAGTGCAGGCAAGAACTGCCGCCTCGCAGCCCTGTGCCTTTATATATTCCTCTATTTTCATCCATGTCTTTTCATCAGCAGGCTTTCCGCTCTTTATATACCCATAGATTTCGCTCATAATAAGAGTTTGAATTTCTTCACTTGGGATAATGGCAATTACACCTTGTTTTAACAGCTCGTCCTGGTAGAGTTTTGTCTCTATCGTCCCATCCGTAGCCAGGATTGCAACCCTCTTACCGCTAAACTCACTTGCCATAGCCTCTGCAGTCTCCCTAATCATATGAATGAATGGAATTTCCACCTCATCCTCTATCATATTTACAAAGCAGTGGGCGGTATTGCAAGTCACCGCTATCGCCGTACAACCCGCATTTTGAAGGAAGATGGCATCTGCAAGAAGTTTATCCCTCAGAGCCCTTATCCGAGACTCATCCTTTGATAGAATAGCCTCAGTCCTATCCGGTATACTTGCGTGGCTCAGCAAAATCAAATCAAGATTCTCCTGATCGCAACCAGCATCCGTCTTACTTCTTATCATATCGTAGAAAAGTGCCGATGCACCGGGACCCATTCCACCTATAATTCCTAACACTATCTGCTCCTTTATCTATATAAACTCTCTCAATCCGTACACAATCTTACCTCGAACGCCCTGAGTCGTCTTAGCATGGTACAGCGAGCTGATTATTGACTCCTCCAAAGCCTCAACTACAGGTTCAAAGACTTTGTCAATCGCATCCTCGTGCAATACCTTCATCTCAACAAACTTGTCGTCGCTATAATGCGGCATTCTGTTTGCCGTCGAAAATGCGATTGCTATATCTCCCGAACCGTTACCCATGTATGAGCCTGTTCTACCGAGTGCAATTGCTGCCCTATTTGCAAGTCTATCAAGCTGACGCGAAGATAGGGGAATATCAGTTGCTATAATCATTATGATTGAGCCCTTGTCTTCAGCAGAGGCTTCGTCTGCATCCGACTTTTGTCTGGCTTTAAGCTCCGGAAGAAGTTCACTTCCATAGTGTCTCCCGCCTATGACCAGATTCCCTTCTCCACCGAAGTTTGAAAGAACCAAAGCGCCAATAACATATTCATTTTCATCAAGTTCGACGCACCTTGAGGCCGAACCGATTCCTCCCTTAAATCCTAGGCAGCACATTCCCGTACCGGCACCAACTGCACCCTCGTCAAAGTCAGTTCCGCTCTCTTCAGCGAGCTTGAGTGCCTCTCTCACATGCTCTTCTCTAACATGAAGACCTCTGATGTCGTTTAGCATACCATCATTACATTCAGTCACAAGTGGATTTACCGTACCCGTAGTTACGCCTATATCCTCATTTTGTTCCAGGCAGTACTTCGTTAAAGCGGTAGCAGCTTCGCCAACTGACAAAGTGTTTGTCATAATTATCGGCGTCTCGATGTTGCCAAGTTCCTTAAGTTGGACAATGCCTAGGCTTTTTCCGAAGCCGTTGAGCACCGATGCTCCGGCAACAAGCTTTGATTTAAAAATATTCCCCTCATGAGGAAGAATTGCCGTGACCCCTGTGTTTATCTCATTATCCTGTATTGTTACATTAGCGACCTTAAGCCCCCTTACATCTGTAATCTTATTCTGTTTGCCGCTTTTCCACTTGTGATGAAGTTCAAGACCGCAGTCTCTTGGAAGTCCCATTAGATTTTCTCCTTTTGATTTAACTTTGCCCGGTGCGTGCTCTATATACTAGTGCATAAAGTCGTAAGCCGTGATATATTCCTTGAAACTATCACATCTAAAGACGACGGTATGCGGGTCTACCAGCTCCGCTCCTATATAGTTTGCGGCGTTGCTCGCATCCTTATGCTCCTTGAACATAAACTCCAGTTCGTAGTGCTCCGGCATATCTATGCATTTAATTTCGCCCCTCTGCAAGCGCTTAACAGCCTCATATGCCTGTTCTTTAATCAAATCACATGCGTCTAGAGGGTGAATACTGAAGGTAGCTCCGCCGATTCCCTCTTTGACTGCAGCCACACACACTCCGGGAAACTCCGCTTCAGCTTTTTCGCATAGAGCCTTATCTCCGGCTATCAGTCCGATTGGAACTCCATGGTTTGCGCATATCAAAGCGTTATTATCCATCTCGGACATCAGATTTCCGTTTAGCTTTGTCGCCATAAGTCTCGCATGAGTCATTGTGTGGGCAAGAGGGTTCTTATTGCTATATCCCTCTGAATGGTAGCCTACCATAAAAGCAAGGTCAAAACCTCTGTCCACGAGCGCCATCATTGAATCAGTCGAAGCAGCCCATCCGCGAATCAACTTAACTCCCCTTGGAAGCTTGTCCGGAATCAGGTTTAACGCACTATCATGACTATCCTTAACTACAATCTCATCTGCTCCGGCTTCTAAGGCTCCAAGGCAGGCCGCTGAAACTTCTCTTGTCATCTGCTCGCGAGCCCACTCGTAATCTGTTCCGTCTATTCTCTCAGTCTCAGTCCAATCTGTGACGTTCGTTACGCCCTCTATATCCGCGCTTATATATACTCTCATATTGCCCTCCTATATGTTTATATCAAAAAACATTTTTCTCTATTTGGAGCTTATGCCTCCAGCAATATTTTACCATAAAAGTCAGTCCTATAGAACCGTTTCACTTCATATATATATGAAATATCAGCTTTGATACATACACTCACCGGCCCATCTTCCCGGCTTGAAAATACTTTGTTCAAAGGGTATAATTAAACAAATAATCGAGGAGAAAAATAGCGATAATATAAATTGGAAAGGAGCGAGGTCCTGCCCTCAGCTATAAAGATATGAATGTCAATTTTAACATAAAGGAAAATGTCGATAGAATCTACCCTGAGATAGTCAAAATCAGAAGGCATATTCATGAGAATCCTGAACTAAGCCAGCATGAGAAAGAGACTTCAGCACTTGTTTGCAGGGTTTTAGACGAATATGGTATAAGCTATCAAAGAGGTATCGCAGGTTACGGTGTTGTTGCCCGTATTGGTCACGGTCAAAAGGCTGTTGGTATCAGAGCTGATATGGATGCTCTTCCTATCTCTGAGAATACCGGTCTTCCATATGCATCAAAGGTAGAAGGTGTGATGCACGCTTGCGGTCACGACATGCACACAGCAATCCTTCTAGGCACGGCCATGCTTCTCAAAGAACTTGAGCCTGAGCTGGATGCAAATGACAGTGCTGTGATGCTCTTTTTTCAGCCTGCGGAGGAGACTATCGGAGGAGCAAAACAGCTAATTGAAGCAGGTTGCATGGAAAATCCCAAGGTCGATAAAGTTATAGCCTTGCATATAGACCCTAACTATAAAACCGGGACTGTGGTTCTCAAGTACGGTCCTATGAATGCGGCAACTCAGGAATTTGAAATAACCGTAAACGGCAAGAGCGGACATGGCGCTCATCCGGAAGTTGGAATAGATGCAATAGTTATGGCAAGCAACATCGTTACATCTTTGCAGACGATTTCATCCAGATTTAACGCTCCTACCACACCTGTTATCGTTAACATAGGAAAGTTTCATGCGGGTGAAGCAGCCAACGTCGTAGCCGGAACTGCAAAGCTCAAGGGAACTATGAGAGCTCTTGAGCCTGACATTATGGAAGCAAACAAGAATAAGCTGACCCGCATTGTTGATGGAATCTGCTCCGCATATGGCGGTAGCGCCGATATATACTGGCATGATGACGGTTATCCGGCTTTGATTAACAATGATTCGGTTTGTGCACTTGTCGAAGATGTTGCCAGAGAACTTTACGGAGATGAAGCCATTGCTATAATGCCTGAACCCAGTCTTGGCGCTGATGATTTTGCTTACTTTGCCATGGCTGCTGACAGCTGTTATTTCAATATAGGTGTTACCCCGGAAAACGAAGATAGCTATCCACTCCACAACGAGCATCTCGCCCCTAGTGAGGATGCCATGAAGGTCGGAATAGCCGTCGAGGTCGCCTCGGTGCTCAGAATGCTTTAATCAAACTTATGCTAGTTTTGATGACCCACTGCTGAGAATAAGCCAAGTTTTGATGTACAAGCATATCTCAGAGTGATATAATTCTGTACTGAGTATAACTTAAGTTTAAAGAGAAAATATATGTCAATAGAGATTAAGCCGATTACAATTAAAGAATTTGCAAGCAGACAGCTTGACTTCGACTGTATGAATTTTCAACAGTCCGCAGAGATGGCTTTATGTCAGAGCGCAAGGGCTGTTTATTTAGATACCGAGACCGTCCAAATACTGAAGGACGGTCAGTTCATAGGTCAAAGCATTATAAACTACAGGAGTATATTCAGGTTTTTCAGGGAAGCCTGTATCCTGAACGGACCGCTTCTCGATTACTCAGCCATGAGCAAAGAGGAACTCAAAGATGTATTTTATGCGCTCCAAAAGTATCTGAGAATGAAATGTGACGAGATTAGGATAAATCCACCTCTAGTTCATTTTGTTCTCGATGAAAAGTTAGAAACGGTGGAAACGCTTAACGAGAATGTTAAGTCCGCCTTTGATGAACTTTCGTTTAAAAACTATGTAGATAGAAATTGCAGTGAGTCTATTGATCAGATCTTCGTGAAATCACTAAAGAATTACAGTTCCTTTGATGAGATTTCAGGTGAACTATCAAGCTCGTTTAGAAGTAGCATCAAAAAGTTCTCCGAATCATGTGTCAAGGTTCGTGAAATGGGCGAAAATGAACTGGGAGACTACTACAAGATCTACTCCGATACAGCAGAGCGCAAGCATTTCCCACTTCAGACTGAAGAGTATTACGTCCTTCTTAAGAAGAACTTTGGAGACAAAGCCAAGATTATGGGTGCGTTTCTGGATTGCAGGGAGTACGAGAACTATCTTTCTTCCAACATAAGCATGTTCGAAAATAAGATTGCAGAGCTTGAACTGTCAAAGCAAAGCAAAAAAATAAAGGGGCAGTTAAATGATGCCCATGATAGGCTGAGGAGTTTTATCAAGCGCAAAGATGACTACCATAAGCTCGGTATAAGCGAGGACATCATTCTCCTATCTTCCTATGTTCTAGTATGCTATGGCAAAGAAGTTATCATAATGAGTGGAGGTTCTGAAGAGAAATACCTTAATTTCGGAGGCTCGACGCTAATTAACTGGGAAATGATTAGGTACGCCTTTGAAAACGGCTACGAAAGATACAACTTTCACGGCACTATAGAAACCGACCAGATTACAAAAGCCAAGGGTAATTACCACTTCAAGAAAAATTTTGGAGGAAATCTGCAAATCCTGTTGGGAAGCTTCATCAAGAATGTAAATCCTATACTTTCTTTGATAAAGTGCATCAGAAGGGTTCACTGATTACTGACGAATACAAGGTTAACGCCTTATTCAAAAAGGAGAAAATATGTCAATAGAAGTCAAACAAATAAGCTTAGATAAATTCGAACAGAGACAGCTTGATTTCAGCAGTTCCGATTTTATGCAGAGCGCTGCATTTGCCCGCACTCAGCTGAGTATGGGAAGCTATGTGGGGCTTGAAGCTGTCGAAATCAGCGATGGAGATAGGCTTATAGGACAGAGTATCATAACATATAGACCGCATATGAAGTTTTTCAAGAAGGCCTGTATCTATCAAGGGCCTTTGATGGACTATAGCGACCTTCCCCTTGTCAAAGCCGTGATATATGCTATTGAATGTTATGTAAAAAAGAAGGCACAAATTCTCGAGTTTCACTCTTCGATAGAGAATTTAATATATAATGATAAACTGGAGGTTGAAGAAGAGAAAAACAAGGATCTGTTTGACATGATATGCGAGCTTGGTTTCAATAGAACTATTGACCGCACAGGATCCGGCTCTATTGACCAGATTTTTGTCAAGAGACTCGACAAATTTACGGATGCTGAGGATATTTATAAAAGCTTCTATAGTTCCCTAAGAGGAAGCATCAAGAAATACAGAGATTCTCACATCAGAATCAAGGAGCTCAGCATGGATGAACTCCCTGAGTTCTACGATATACTTGAGAAGACTTCGGAGCGAAAGAGCTTCTTTATCCAGCCACTTGAATATTTTGAGACAATCAAGGCTGAATTTGGTGAAGATGCAAAGTTCCTAAAGGCATACATAGACTGCGAAGAATACACCAAATACCTCGACGACAATATCGCCTTATTCGAGAACAGGATTGCAGAGCTATCCGAGAGAGGGCAGTCCAAGAAGACCAAGGGACTTATCACCGATGCCAAGGACCAGCTGGGAAGCTACCAAAAGCGCAAGAGAGAGTTTGAATCACTGAATATAACTGAGCCTACGGTTAACCTTTCATCCTACCTCTTCATGTGCTATGGGAACGAGGTCATATTCCTCTTCGGTGGTTCATACGCCGAGTACATGCACCTCGGAGGAGCTACAATGCTCAACTGGGAGATGATAAAGTACGCTCACATGAACGGCTATCCAAGGTACAATTTCTACGGTACAATAGAGACAGATCAGGTTGTAAACTCCACGGGTAACTACAACTTTAAGAGAAGTTTCGGCGGAAACCTTATTCTGCTCGGCGGTTCCTTTACAAAAACCCTAAGCCCTATAGTGAAATTCCTAGATAAAATAAGAAAATAGAGCAAAGCAAAACCGATGATTTCTCATCGGTTTTTTCGTGAATATTTAGCTGTCAAAATCTGTTTCCATAGCAATGCAATACACCGCTATTTATCCTCTACTCTGATTTTGTTCTTTTGACTTGCAATGCTGTCTCCGGCTCTTCTCGCCGTGCTATGGTTGTTAGCTGCCGGTACCATAGTATCTAACACGGAATGGCTTTGATTTGGCTTGTCCTTTTTCTTAAAAATACTCTTAAGTTTCATCTCAATTCCTTTCCTAAAATTTATCAGTCATTAACTAATCTATTGTTATTACCATTATACCTTCTACAATGCAAAATACAAGCTGATTTAATTTGACTCTATCAGATTGTCGCAATATGCACAGCGAGTGCAAGCGTCTGTTCCTATCTTAAAGCGTTGTGGTAACTCCTGCTCTATCTGTGAAATACACTTAGGGTTCCTGCATTTAGGCTTCTTTTTATCCTGAGCTGTCACCTTTTCCCTAATAGTTCCTGCACTTCCCTCTAGAAGACTCAGTATCAGCGACATTCTCATAAACTTTCCATAGAGCGCCTGCTTAAAGTAGCACGCACGGGAGTCATCGTCAACGTCTACACTTATTTCATTTACTCTAGGTAGCGGATGAAGCACGCTCATGCTTTCCTTGGCTGCAGCCAGCTTTGATTTTGTCAAAACATAACTGTCCTTGAGTCTTTCGTATTCGTCGAGGTCATCAAAACGCTCTCTCTGAATCCTCGTCATATAGAGGATGTCGAGCTTTGGTATAGCCTCCTCAAGCGAAGTAGTCTCTGCGAAAGTAACATTGTTTTTCTCTAAAACCTCAGTCTTTATATATGCCGGAAGCGAAAGTTCCCTAGGTGATATGAGGACAAAGCTAACCCCCTCATACCTTATCATCGCTTTTATCAGTGAATGTACGGTTCTTCCGTACTTCAAATCTCCGCAAAGCCCTATAACCATATTATTTAGCCTTCCGTGCTCCCTGTATATGGTCAAAAGGTCTGCAAGCGTCTGAGTCGGATGCGCATGACCGCCATCTCCGGCGTTGATTAGCGGAATCGAAGCACTTTCAGCCGCAACAAGAGGGGCTCCCTCATATGGATGCCTCATTGCTATTATGTCTGCGTAACAGCTTATTACCTTTGCAGTATCCGAAACGCTTTCGCCCTTTGATACCGAAGCGCTCGAAGCAGATGAAAATCCCAGAACGTTTCCGCCGAGTTCCATCATCGCCGCCTCAAATGAAAGCCTTGTCCTCGTTGAAGGCTCATAGAAGAGTGTCGCAAGCTTCTTACCCTCGCATGCCTTGCTGTACTTCTTCGGATTTTCCATTATATCGCAGGCTCTTTTGATGATTTTATCAAGCTCTTCAACACTGAGCTCGTCAATATCTATGATGCTCCTCGCGTTTCCTTTTGATAGAAGAATATCTGACACTTTGAAATCACTCATTATTTTATCCATCCTTCGTCACTTGGATTATTTCTGAATGCAAGCAGTCTCTTCCTGTCCTCCGGGAGGATATAGCTTTCGTCCACTGCCACCTCGCTGATTACATCAAAATTTGTCAGCGAAATGTTCTTGAGATTTTCCTGAGCCAGTCTATCGAGCCCCTTCTTCATTCCATATGTGAAGATACTCACGATTCCAAGAACTTCTGCACCGGCATTTCTAAGAGCAGTAGCCGCATCGATAACGCTTCCACCGGTTGAAATCAAGTCTTCAACAATTACGACCTTATCTCCCTTGTTCAGCTGACCTTCAATTTGGTTTCCTCTGCCGTGGTCCTTTGCGCCTGAGCGAACATATCCCATAGGAAGTCCCAGAATGTGAGCAGCGATAGCTGCATGAGCGATTCCTGCTGTTGCGGTTCCCATTATTACATCTGCCTCCGGATACTCTTCCTTGATTACATCTGCGATGGAATTTTCTATTAAAGTTCTTACCTCCGGTGCTGTAAGCGTAAGTCTGTTGTCGCAGTAAACCGGGCTTTTGATGCCACTCGCCCATATGAACGGCTCATCCGGTCTAAAGAAAACTGCTTTGATTGACAGCAAACCCTTTGCTACATCCTTTTCTCTCATAACTTTGCTCATTTCTTCCTCACTTCCTTGCTCTATCCGATAAACTCTCTGCAGCATCTCTCGTATGCTGAAACTACATCCTCAGCCTGAGTTATAGGTCTTCCGACAACTATGTAGTCAGAACCAATTTTCTTAGCTTCAGCAGGTGTCATAACTCGCCTCTGATCGCCCTTTTGTGAATCAGCAAAGCGAATTCCCGGAGTTACAGTCACAAAATTTTCTCCGCATGCGTCGTGTATTCCCTCAGCCTCCTGAGCTGAACATACAACACCGTCAAGACCGGAATCTCTAGTCATCTTAGCGTAATGTAAGACAACATCAACCAGTGGCTTTTCTATCAAAAGCTCATGCTGCATCGCTTCTTCATCTGTAGACGTGAGCTGCGTTACCGCAATCAAAAGTGGCTTTTCGCCCCTCTTTCCTTCTCTTTCGCAGAAGCTCTCGTAAGCTTCCTCAAGACCCGCCTTTGCTGCTTCCATCATCCTCTTTGTTCCGGCAGCATGCACATTCACGATGTCTGCGCCGAGACCACCTAAAACTCTCATCGCGCTTGCCGCTGTATTAGGTATGTCATGAACCTTTAGGTCGACGAATACCTTATGTCCTCTGGCTTTAAGCTCTCTGACCATCTCCGGTCCCTCAGCATAGTAAAGCTCCATGCCTATCTTAACAAACGGGCGTAGTTCTCCGAATTTCTCCAGAAAATCTATGGTCTCACGCTTGCTCGAAAAATCACATGCTATTATTACATCTTTCCCCATTAAATCGCTGCTCCTATTATCTCATTCAAATCGCTTATTCCATACTTTTTCATCGCCGAAGGAAGTCCTTCTATGATATCCTTACAAGCAAAAGGATTAACCAGGTTTGCCGCACCGACCTCGACAGCCGTAGCTCCTGCCATCATCATCTCCAGTACATCCTCACTAGTGCTGATTCCACCCATGCCGACTACCGGAATTCTAACAGCCTTAGCAACCTGATACACCATTCTGAGGGCTACCGGAAAAACAGCACTTCCGGAAAGACCACCCATAACATTTGCAAGTATAGGTTTTCTCGTCTTAAGGTCCAGTCTCATAGCCTGAATAGTATTTATCAAAGCTACTGCGTCCGCTCCGGCATCCTCACAGGCCTTTGCAATCTCCACAATATCTGTTACATTCGGCGATAGCTTCATGATAACCGGCTTATCGCTCACGCACTTGACCGCCCTCGTCACATCAGCAGCACATGAAGCATCAGTGCCAAATGACATACCACCACCGTGAACATTTGGGCAGCTGATGTTAATCTCGAGCCATCCCACCTCGTCCTGCATCGCCATCTTCCTTGCAGTCTCTACGTATTCACCTATTGAAAATCCGCTAACATTAGCCACAATCTTCTTATTAAAGCATTCTCTCAGCTTTGGAAGTTCCTCTGATATAACCCTGTCGACGCCCGGGTTTTGAAGACCTACCGAGTTTATCATGCCACCCTCGGTCTCAGCAATTCTCGGTGTCGGATTTCCAAATCTTTCCTCGCCCGTCGTTCCTTTACATGAAAAACTTCCGAGAATATTTATGTCATATATCTCTGCAAACTCGTATCCGTATCCGAAGGTTCCACTGGCGGGAATTACCGGGTTGTCAATCTCTATACCACAAAGCTTAACTTTAGTATTTACCACAGTATCTCCTCCTTTCTCATAACGGGACCTTCCTTACAGATTCTCTTATTGCCTGTCAGGGTCTTACACGAGCATCCCATGCAGGCACCGAAGCCACAGCCCATTCTCTCTTCAAAGCTGAACTGCCCGCTTCCGGAGCTTGCAGCATATACAGATTTTAACATCGCCTCGGGACCACAGGTGTAGATGTAGCTGTGCTTTATGCCTGCGATAGGCTTATCGACAAAGCCTTTGATTCCATAGCTTCCATCAGCCGTCGTAATCACAAGTTCATCTGCAAGCTTTGAAAACTCTTCCACATAGAACATATCCTCAGCCTTATTGAAACCGAGCAGAACCTTTACCTTCTTTCCCTCTGAAACCAGTCTCTTCGCAAGAAGGTAAAGGGGCGGAATACCTACACCCCCTCCTACCAAAAGCGGCTCCTCGCCGGACTCTGAAAGAGAATATCCATTTCCCAGTCCAACTAGAACATCCAGCTCCTCGCCGGCTTCATACTCGCTGAGCTTGGCAGTTCCTCTTCCCATTATCTTATATATTATGGTCAGCTCGTCTTCCTCGAGATCGCATATTGAAATCGGTCTGCGTAGGAAAAACCCCTTGAGCTTGATATTTATAAATTGTCCCGGCGCTGTTACAGCCGAAACGTCGCCTGCGAGCCTCATCCTGTAAATGTCATCGCTCAGCTTCTTGTTTTCGACTATCTTCAAAATCCTTTGCTGCATTTTATACCTCATATACTCTTTGATTTTAATACCTCAGGTCTCAACCGGGCGCTTGCACCCTTCAAGACTCTCGTGTTTTTCCAATGAGTGTAATTACGCATCTATAGTTGAAATTGTCAGTGTCATTTCCTCAAGTACATCTAGTAGAACTCTAACCGTATCCAGTGAAGTTAGCATGGTTACATTGTTTTCTGTCGCTGAACGTCTAATCTTGTGACCATCGCTCTCCTGCCCGAATGAGCCGATGTCTTTGGTGTTCAAAACATATGCCATGTGTCCTTGGTGTATTGAGTCCAGTATTTCGTGGCTTCCTTCGCTGATCTTTCTTAGAATTCTGGTCCTTATTCCATTCTCCTTTAGGAATAGAGCAGTTCCCTCTGTTGCCTCGATATTGAATCCGAGATTGTAGAATCTCTTTATCAAAGGGAGTGCCTCTTTCTTGTCCTTATCTGCAATCGTTGCAAATACGGTTCCATAGTTCTGCAGATGCATTCCCGAAGCCTGAAGTGCTTTATATAGCGCTCTGTTCAGCTTGTTATCATATCCTATTGCTTCACCTGTTGACTTCATCTCAGGTGATAGGTATGCGTCTAGCCCCTTTATCTTGTTAAATGAGAATACAGGTGCCTTTACATAATATCTCTTCTTCTCCTCAGGATATATATCAAAGAATCCCTGTTCCTTGAGACTCTTGCCCATGATAACCTCTGTCGCAATGTCTGCGAGACTGTAGCCTGTTGCCTTTGATAGGAAAGGTACAGTCCTTGATGAGCGTGGGTTTACCTCGATTATATATACATTTTCTTCTTCATCTACGATGAACTGGATGTTATAAAGCCCTATAATTCCAATACCCAGTCCCAGCTTCTTCGCATACTGAAGTATTATTCCCTTCACCTTGTCGGAGATACTGAAAGCAGGATATACGCTGATTGAGTCACCCGAGTGGATACCTGTTCTCTCAACGAGTTCCATAATTCCCGGGATAAATACGTCCCTACCGTCACAAATCGCATCGATTTCAACTTCCTTACCTTGAATATACTTATCAACCAGCACCGGCTTGTCATTATCAATCTCTACTGCAGTCTTGAGGTAGTGTCTAAGCTGATTCTCATCAGCTACAATCTGCATAGCTCTTCCGCCTAGAACAAAGCTTGGTCTTACAAGCACCGGATATCCAACGCTCTCTGCGGTTTTGATACCCTCTTCGATATCTGTTACCGCCTTTCCTCTCGGCTGCGGAATGTTCAGATCTACTAGAACTCTCTCAAAGCGGTCTCTGTTCTCGGCTCTTTCGATAGCCTCGCAGTCAGTTCCTATAATCTTGACACCTCTATCTTCTAGTGGCTGGGCTAGGTTAATAGCTGTCTGTCCGCCCAATGAAGCGATAACTCCATCCGGATTTTCAAGAGCGATTATGTTCATGACATCTTCAGGGGTCAAAGGTTCAAAGTAGAGCTTATCAGCCGTCGTATAGTCTGTTGAGACCGTCTCAGGATTGTTGTTTATGATAATTGCCTCGTAGCCCTCTTTTCTAATTGTCTGAACCGCATGAACTGTTGAGTAGTCGAACTCTACTCCCTGTCCAATTCTTATTGGACCTGCCCCCAGCACGAAGATTTTCTTCTTAGCAGTGACGATGGAATCGTTCTTTCCGCTATATGATGAGTAGAAGTATGGTATGTATGCGCCCGTATGACAAGTATCTACCATTCTGTAAACAGGAAGCATCTTGTTTTCCCATCTCAGTTTGAACACGTCCATCTCGTCCATATTCCACTGTCTAGCGACTTCGATATCCCCAAAGCCCATCTTCTTCGCCTCGAGAAGCACATCCATATCGCCCTTGTTCTCCGCAAGTTTTCTCTCCATCTTCACCATGTCCGCAAATACCTCTATGAAGTATGGCGTAATTTTAGTGATATCAGAGATGATTGAAACATCTACATCTCTTCTTAGAAGCTCACAAATTGCGAAGATTGCATCGTCTCTAAATGTCTTTATGTACTCGAGCATGTCCTCATTTGACATCTCGACGAACTTATTCATTCTGAAGTGGTCAACACCGATTTCAAGTGAACGAACCGACTTGAGCAAGCACTCTGCAAGGTTTGAACCTATACCCATAACCTCACCGGTAGCCTTCATCTGCGTACCCAGCTCATTTGATGCGCTGGCAAACTTATCAAATGGAAATCTTGGAAGCTTTGCAACAACATAGTCGAGCACCGGTTCAAAAGCAGCTGTTGTATTTGCAATCTCTATATCCTCGAGCAGCATTCCCATAGCAATCTTTGCTGTAACTCTGGCAATTGGATATCCGCTGGCCTTTGATGCTAGTGCCGATGAACGTGATACACGCGGGTTGACCTCTATCAAGAAGTATTTGCTTGAGTTAGGATCCAGTGCGAACTGCACATTACAGCCACCTTCAATCTCAAGCTCTCTAATAATCTTTATAGCGCTGTCGTTTAGCATCTTTAGGTCGTGGTCCGAAAGAGTCATGATTGGTGCCACAACCATTGAATCACCGGTGTGCACGCCGACAGGATCTATATTCTCCATTCCGCATATGGTAATCGCATTGTCCTCGGAGTCACGCATTACCTCAAACTCAATTTCCTTATATCCCTTAACACTCTTTTCTATCAAAACCTGATGAACCGGTGATAGCTTAAAAGCATTAGTTCCAAGCTCCTCGAGTTCCTCTTCATCGTGTGCAAAGCCACCGCCCGTTCCACCAAGAGTAAACGCCGGTCGTAGAACTACCGGATATCCAATCTTCTTAGCCGCTTCCTTAGCCTCGTCCAGATTATATGTAATCTCTGATGGAATTATAGGTTCTCCGATGGACTGGCAGAGTTCCTTAAATAGCTCTCTGTCCTCTGCTCTTTCAATACTTCTGATGCTCGTTCCCAGAAGCTTTACATCGCACTCCTTAAGTACGCCCTTTCTGTCCAGCTGCATGGCAAGATTTAGTCCTGTCTGTCCGCCTATGGCAGGAAGAATTGCGTCAGGTCTCTCATAGCGAAGAATCTTTGCCACATATTCCAGTGTCAAAGGCTCCATGTAAACCTTATCCGCTATAGTCGTATCCGTCATTATAGTCGCAGGGTTTGAATTTACCAAAACTACTTCGTAGCCCTCTTCCTTGAGCGCTAGGCAAGCCTGTGTGCCCGCGTAGTCAAATTCAGCAGCCTGTCCGATTACGATAGGACCTGAACCTATGATAAGTACTTTTTTGATATCTGTCCTCTTTGCCATTTTCTACCTCCGAAAATATATATGAATTTGAATTATTTACTTTCTAGTTTGCCTTGCTATTATCTGCGGTATGCTATCTTACCGTTGCAGAGCGTAAGCATGCACTGTCCCTTGACCTTTTCTCCCTCAAAAGGCATAGCCCTACCCTTTGTCAGGAATTCCTCTGAGCGAATCTCATATTCATTCTCAAGATTAAATATTGTAAAGTCAGAAGCTGCTCTCTTTATTCCAAAGCGCTCACGTGGAGCCGTTGTCATAAGCTTTAACAAGTACTCCAGGCTCAAAACCCCCTCAAGCACAAGCTTCGTATATAGCAGTGGAAACGCGGTTTCAAGACCAACTATGCCGAAATTGCTATCCTTAAGACCCCGGTTCTTTTCATCCTCGGTGTGCGGTGCATGGTCAGTTGCAATCATATCCACACTTCCATCTAAGATTCCCTCTATCAAAGCCTCTTGATCCTCTCTCGCTCTAATTGGGGGATTCATTTTGTACCAGCCGTCCTCCTTTAGATTCATGTCATTCATTATCAGGTAATGAGGTGCAGTCTCGCAGCTCACATCCACCCCGCTCTTCTTAGCATCTCTTATAAGCTCTACGCTCTCCTTACTGGAAATATGGCAGGCATGAAACGGGCAGCCCGTCTCATCAGCGAGCTTGATGTCACGCTCTACCTCACGCCACTCGCTCTCACTACAGATTCCAAGGTGATTGTTCTTCTTTGCATACTCACCGTCGTGAATATATCCGCCCTTAACCAGGCTTTCTACCTCGCAATGTGCTACTAAAATCTTACCTAGCTCCTTTACCTGATACATAGCCTCTCTCATGAGCGACTTATCCTGAATTCCTCTACCATCATCAGAAAAGGAAATTACATAAGGTGCCATCACCTCCATGTCTGCAAGTTCCTCTCCCTTTTCGGCTACGCTTATAGCTCCGTAAGGGTGAACGTTTATAACCGCATCTCTTTCGATTATCTCAAGCTGCTGTCTTAGGTGCGGCAGACTATCCGGAACCGGCTTCAGATTTGGCATGGTGCAAACGTCTGTGTATCCTCCTGCTGCTGCCGACCTACTTCCTGTTGCTATAGTTTCCTTATATGAAAAACCCGGCTCACGAAAATGCACGTGCACATCGCAAAAACCGGGGAATATAGCATAACGAGAATCATCAAAAAGCTCACAGTTAAGGCTGCTGTCATCAGTCTTTTCTACAGCTTCTATTACTTCTTCTTTATTTAGCATATATAGCTTTGTGTTATTTAGAGTCATTGGTCTTCCTTTCGATTCCTAACCCTTGGAATATACCTTCATCCTGAAACAAACCCGCGCCTTGCAATAAAAAAACCTTGCCGGCGACAAGGTTAGTATACAAAAACATTATGCACAGTGCATGCTATGAGTATATATTCCAATCTTGCCGATCTCTCTGTATCGTATTAAAGATTAAAGAAATACTAACACAAAAGCATTTTGATGTCAATAATTTCGCAGTAATTCGGATACAAATTTTAAGCACTCACATGATGTTTTTACACTTAGCTATATAAGAAAACATTTTTATATTCTCCGTAAAAAATTGGGGATATTTTTTCTATCTCCCCCTCTTTTTCTAACTCTATATCTATCTCTTTCTCTAAGCATATATCCAAGCAAAAGTATCGATCCGACAAGATTTGCTGTAAACTCAGGCACTAAATGTGCAAGTTATGTTTCCATGCTGTCCACTTGTTCTATGATAATGTTCTTTAGTTCTCCTGATGAGATTTCTTTCAATACAAACATCTTAATTAAATCCCTAGTTCGCTTAATCCCTCCAATTTTTTCTATTGTTCTAACTTTTCTTTCCCTTAAAAAAATCTAATATTTTACATTCATTACCTCGAACACTTATCTTTTTGTTTCCGTTTTGGGAAAGTAAATAGGCTGTATTACAAACTTGAAACATAAGCTCTATATCGTGTGTTATAAGCATAACAGGAGTACTTCTGATTTTTTTCTTAATGGCATCTGCAACAAGCATCATCCTTCTATAATCCAATCCTGCCGTAGGTTCATCCAAAATAACAAACTTAGAATCTTTAAGCAAAGCTATAAGAAGTGCCAATCTTTGCTTTTCTCCCCCTGATAAATCATGGGGATTCAACATTCTCTTATCCCACAACTCCATTTCAATCAGATACTTTTTAACCTCTGCTAAATATTTTTGGTCTTTATTTTTATTTTGGGGGATTAGTTCCTTTTCAACAGTTTCACAAAAAAACATATTGCTACAATTTTGTAAGCTAATTGCCACATTAGATAACCTACTTCTCGTAGACTGAGCATAAGATGTCTTACCATTTCGCATTGGTATAAGACCTGTCAACTCTTTAGCAAGAGTTGTTTTCCCTATTCCATTTTCACCTATTAACGCCATACATTCTCCACGATTTAAGGAAAAATTAACAGGCTCATCCAAGCTGTATCCATTATTAGAGACATAAACATCTTCAATGTTTATCATCTGATGATTATCTGGATCTTCCATAGTCGATCTTAAATTTTTATTATTAAAAGAACGCAAATCATTTTCATGTTCAACATCATCAGTTAGATTATCGGATGAAAAAATCGTCTTAATTTTTCCATCTTTAAGAAGAATTAGGCGATCCAATAACTGACTTAAATATGACAATCTATGTTCTGCTATAACTATGGTTTTACCTTGCTCCTTCAAATGTTTTAAAATTTTTTCAAGATCATTTGTTGCTTTATAATCAAGATTTGCTGAAGGCTCATCGAAAAAAATAATCTCGCTATCAAATACCAAAGTTGAAGCAATAGCTACTTTTTGCTTTTGTCCTCCGGAAAGTTCCCTCACATTTTTTGTTTTTAAATCAGTAATGCCAATTTCTTGTAAAGCATTTTCCACTCTTTCGTGTAGCAACTGGCGTTCCATCCCCATGTTTTCTCCAATGAGTGCTATTTCATTTTCCACCTCTTTTGAAAAAAATTGATCATTGGGATTTTGAAAAACATTGCCAACATACTTTGCAATTTCTCCTTTTTTATAATTAGAAATAGACTTACCTAATATGTGTATTTCCCCGGTTATCTCTCCATCATATAGGTTTGGAATTAACCCGTTTAACAATCTTAACAGACTTGTTTTTCCACACCCTGATAAGCCTGTAATAACAATGAATTCACCCTTTTCTACAGAAAAATGAATGTCCTGTAAAATAGTTTCTTCGCCGTACGAAAAATTTTCTATGTCAACTTTTATAATTTTTGCCATATTGTAATCCCCAAAAATACAAATCCCACTAAAATAATGCTATAGTCTTTCCATGTAAAAGAAAGAGCTTCATATGAAGTTTTTTTACAATCATATTCAATTCCTTTTGTAATTAAGGCACAGGATAGAATCTCCCCTGTTTCAAATGCTTTGTAAATCATAGGAACTAAATAAATTTCTACACTATGAATCGGTCTGATAATACTCAATCCCATATTTCTAGCTTTTAAGCCTTCTTTTATTTCTGATAAATACGCCCTGTATTCAGGGATAAAACGAAAAAAAATAGATACCCCAATACATAATGAATGTGGTAAGCGAAGGTTCCTTAAGGAATATATGATTGTCGATGTCCCGAAACTTGATAAAATTGCCGCTAAAGTCCATAAAGGGAAAAGTTTAAGAATAATAAGTCCCATTGTATAAATTGATCCTATCCATCCTGAAATTGTACATTTACTTGAAACTAATAAAATCAGCCCAAATAAAGCAAAATAGAAAATGAATAACGGAATTGATTTTTTCTTTTTCACGGCAATAAGTAATAAAAAGCTAAACAGTAACATCATCCAATATACAAGCATTGTGCTAAAAAACACAATGCTTGTATAGATAATCATAAGGATGCCAATGGAAAGTGGTTTGATTTTTAGATTAATTTTTGTATTATCTACAAACCTCAAGACAGTATTCCTTCTTTTTTGACATTCTTATTAAAAAATTTATTATAAATATATTTTCCAAGCAGCGTACCTAAAATAGCTGCAATAATTTCCACTGACAATATAATCGCCATATTCTTTGAATTGAAGAAAGTATCTTTTACCATCTGAGCTTTTTCCATTGTAAATAAATTAGGAAAAGTTTTTACTAATCCTTCTACACCTAAGAAAAGAATAAAGAAAAAGCCATGAAGTGCATAAATAACCTGAGAGATTACATATGAAATGCTGATTCTACCATCACTTGTATAATTGTCTCTATTACCTATACTAATTTCTCCTAATAGACCAGCTACAGCCATAATAGGAAGCATTGGAATAAATCCCATAATTGAATAAATGATCCCCGCTAATAAATAGTAAATAAAAATCGTTCCTCTTTTATGAATCTTATGGCACATAACGAAATAAACAGGAGCGCATAACAAACTTCCTATGGAAACATGTACGAAAACTCCATATGTTCCAAATGCTTGTGTTATCATTCCTGATACCATGCTAATTACAAAACCCACAACTCCGAGTAAACTAACAATAACAACATCTTTTAATTTTAATTTCATTTATTTTTCCTCCCATAAGATTCATTTAGATATAGTAGAATCATAGATTTCACTATATCTTTATTCTTTTTAAATGTTTCTTTTCCACCTAAAGGTTCAAACGAAGCATACCCAATTAGCAAAGAGTGCGTAAAAAATATCAAAAACTGATCCTCTAATACATCATTTGATATATCGCCATCTCTAAACGCTCTATGAAGAATATCAATATATTTGGTATTAAGTCTTTTGTATATTTTTAATAACTCTTGATCTCTTGCAATCCCTTCTAAAAGAATTGTAAATAGTTCTTTGTATTCATTATCATCAAAAATTTTATCCAGCATAAAGTCTACAAAGGTTTCCAAATTATGCTTTTCTCCTGTCTTCAAAAAGTTTCTCTCCTCGCCATAGTCAAGACCCTGAGACATTATGTCATAAAAAATCTCATAGATACTTTTATAATAGTGATAAACACCTCCAACCGACATACCTGAACATACAATTACATCATCCATTGTTGTATTGAAAAAACCTTTTTCCAAAATAACTTTTTTTGCCGCATTTTGAATTTGTTTTTCCCTCTCATCTTTTGACAATCTTTTACTTGACAAATTTTCCTCCTTCCTTATCGAGGAGTTCCTCGATAAAAGTATGTTAGCATTGTCTAACTCTGTTGTCAATAGGCAATTTTCCTATAATGCTTTTAATCTCATTTTTTATATTCTTTTACTGGTATCCACTTTTTTCAGAACCTTGATTTTCTCCTGTTTTTTCTGCTCTCTCCTTGCCTTATACCTTAAACGTAATGGAGTATATGGATTGGCAGAGGTTTTCATCAGATGCAAAGAGAAAGGCTATACAAGAAGCTTTGCAAGTATGTGCTGGCTGAATGTATACGATTTCCAAGCTACGGAAATAGATACTATCAAATTATTTGATACAATAAAAAAGACCCAGCATACACTGAGCCATCTTGTAAATAGTGTTTATTTTAACTTTAGTTAAACCAATTTAGTCCGAAGAAACTGTCCATCTGTCCGGCTAGTACGAGTATCATAACCGGTGGAACTATCCACTTTAGACAGAACTGAAAGTATCCCCTCATCTTGAACTTTTTCTCTCTATCTGTACCTTTGTTTTCAATCTCGGAATCGAGCCAGGCCGGCTTTATCCATCCGAAGATTACCGCTGTAAGCAGTGCTGCTACAGGCATCAAGATACCTTCTGAAATCAAATCAAAGAAGTCAAGTAGAGAACCCAGCCCCAGCGGATGTGGAAGCTTGCTCTCTCCTAGTCCGTCAAGAGCTACAAGAGCGCCTTCTAAAGCTACGAAGATACCTACTGCCAGACTTATCTTTGTCCTGTTGACCGGCTTATTCTTCTCGATTGCTCTATCCATGATAGCTGAGCTTACCGCCTCAACGAGTGATATTGAAGAGGTTATAGCCGCTATAAATACCAACCCGTAGAAGATTGTTCCAAATACCGGACCTAGTGACCCCATAGCCGAGAATACCGTCTGAAGTGTTATGAATAGTAGTCCGGGACCGGCTGCCGGATCCTGACCAGAGGCAAATACTGCAGGCATGATTGCAACACCTGCCATTACCGCGATTAATGTATCTGCGATAGGGATTATGATTGCATTCTCCTGTAAATCCTCGTTCTTCTTCATATAAGAACCATATGTTACCATGATAGCCATACCAAGTGATAGTGAGAAGAACATCTGTCCGCTTGCGCTAGCCAATACGCTTATCCAACCCATTCCTTTGAATACATCAAAGTTTGGCTTGAAAACGAATGCAAGTCCCTCAGATGCACCCGGAAGCGTTACACTCCTTACGATAACTACACAAAGCATTACAAAGAGTGCCGGCATAGCTATAGCTGAAAACTTCTCTATTCCCTTTGATACACCTACTCTCGTAATCAAAATGGTCAGAAAGACAAATAATACTGTAAATGCAACAGTCTGAACAGGGTCTGTATAGAATCCCTTGAAGAAAGCTGCTGAATCAGCACCGTTTACGCCCCATGACGCTCTGAAGAAGTCGCCGACATTTGCTATTGTATATTTGATGCAGTAGCCACCAAGCATCGAATAAAAACCAAGGATTAGCACCGGTGAAATCCATGACATCCATCCGATAAATGTGTATTTCTGACTAATTCCTCTATAGGCTGCGATAACGCCCTTACCGGTCTTTCTCCCGAGGGCTAGCTCTGAAAGTAGGATTACTACACCTACCAATGCTACCATGATTAGGTATATGAATAGGAAAGCAAATCCACCGCCCTTTCCCATTACATAAGGAAACTTCCAAAGGTTTCCCAATCCAACAGCAGAGCCTACCGCAGCCATCAGAAAGCCGAACCGGCTACCCCACTGCCCTTTTTGATTATGATGTTCCATATAATATTTCTCCTAAATTTTTCCTATCATTAAAATAATCCCAATTTGAAAAATGAATCTATCTGACCGAGCAAAATGAAAAGCATGAATACAGGTGCGATGTATTTCAGACAAATGTGCACGAATTTCTTACTCTTGTAGTCGCTGCTCTTGCGAATTTCATCATCAATGTATGTTGGATAGCACCATCCAAGGAATATAGCAAGGAAGAATCCGCCTAGCGGCATCAAAATTCCTTCACCGAATAGATCAAATGTCTCCAGCCATGTCTCGAAACCGAATAGGTGCTTAAGTCCACCTGAACCAAGTCCATCTGCCGCTACAAGCAGTCCGCCCAGCGAAGTGATAATGCACACTATAGCTGTTATCTTTCCTCTTCCCGGAGCCTTTCCTTTTTCGATATTCATATCGATGAATGATGCAACACCGCCCTCAAGCATACCGATTGAGCTTGAAAGCGCCGCAAGGAATACAAGCAAGTAGAATACTGTTGCAAACCAAGGTCCCGCTGCTCCCATCGTCTTGAATACCATCTGAAGAGTTATGAAAAGCATACTTGGTCCCTGAGCCGGCTGAAGTCCTGATGCGAACACCGCCGGAATAGTTGCTACTCCTGCCAGAATAGCAGCAAGCATATCTGCTACCGGAACTATCAAAGCATTGCGTTCCAGATTTTCCTTATCATCTATGTAAGAACCATATGCAATCTGGCACCCGGCTGCAAGCGAAAGGGAGAAGAACATCTGACCACCCGCCAATGCCAAAACGCTGATCCAACCCGTTCCTTTGAACACCTCGAAGTTAGGCTTGAACATGAAAGCCAGTCCTTCAGTTGCTCCTGGCAGTGTGACACTTCTGATAACTACAATGATTAGCATTACAAATAGCGCAGGCATAGCTACTACCGAGAACTTCTCAATACCACCGCCGATTCCCATTGTTACGATAACAAAGGTCATCAGCATGAATAATAGCGTAAATATGATTGACTGTGCAGTATTTGAAATGAATAGTCCGAAGAACTGCTCACTCGCTCTATTTCCTATGCCCCATGAAGTTCCCAAAACATCACCGAAGTTAGCTACAAGATATTTGATGCAGTATCCACCAAGCACTGTGTAGAAAGGTAGTAGGAAGAATGGTGTAAGCGTTGCAAACCAACCATTGAAGGCAAACTTTTTGTTGATAGCTTTGTATGCACCCACCGGAGCCTTTCGCGATTTACGGCCGATAGCGAACTCTCCAATCATAAGGCAGTATCCTATACAAACCACCATGACAACATATAAGAGCAAAAAGGCAAAGCCGCCGCCTTTTCCCATCTTGTATGGAAAACCCCAAAGATTACCTAGACCTACGGCTGAGCCGATAGATGCCATCAGGAATCCGAAGTTCGACTTAAACTTTCCTCTCTTTTCAATATTGTCCATTAGAAACCTCCAATTTTTAACTATGATTTCCCATAAAACGACGATACACGAAGTCTTTATAAGAGCTTATACCAAGTATTCACCTATTCTTTGCGAAATCACCTGTGAATATTTACAGATTCTTAAAAAATGAATCTTGTCCCATTATATATTTTTGATTTCTTTGTGTCAATACCTAAAATTAATATATTATAATTTGTTTTATATCACAAATTTAGTCCATAAATATGAGCAAATTTAATGTTAATAAAATAAAAAAGAAGCATATCGCATTATTGACTTTATAGATCTTAAATATCCCTCAATTATGCAACAAGCTTCATTTAAAATTATCACTCTTTCAGCTTCTTCTAAATCTCTCTTCTACCCTCCAAGGCCTTGAGCAAAGTCACCTCGTCAGCATACTCCAAATCCCCTCCAATAGGTATTCCGTTAGCGATTCTGCTCACCTTAACTCCTATAGGCTTAACAAGCCTGGCGATGTACATAGCCGTCGCCTCACCCTCGATGGTTGGGTTCGTAGCTAGGATAATCTCCTTGATCCCCTCGTCCTTAAGGCGCATGATAAGTGACTTGAGGTTTATATCCTCAGGACCGATTCCGTCCATAGGTGAAATAGAGCCGTGAAGAACATGGTATAGACCGTTGAACTCACGGATTCTCTCCATGGCAATTACATCGCGAGGATTCTCGACAACGCAAATAATATCCTGCCTTCTATTCTTATCGCTACATATGGGACATGGGTCGCTCTCAGTCAAATTTCCACAGATTGAACAGTAGCGCATAGAGTTCTTTGCTACGACTATGGAATCGGCAAGTGCCTTAGCCTCATTGTCATCAAGCGATAAAATGTGAAAAGCAAGTCTCTGAGCTGTCTTTCCACCGATGCCCGGGAGTTTTGATAACTCTCCTATAAGTCGTCCTAACGGACGCGGATACTGTGCCATATCTCAGGCTCCTACATAAGTCCCGGGATATTTAGTCCTCCCGTAACCTTGCTCATCTCTGTCTCTGAAGCCTCGTCGATTTGACGCATAAGCTCGTTAACAGCAGCCATCACAAGATCCTGAAGCATTTCAACATCATCCGGATCCACAACATCCTTATCAAAATTTAAAGCAGTAAGCTCCTTCTTACCGTTTGCAGTTACGGAAACCGCACCGCCACCTGCAGTGGCTGTGAATTCCTTTTCCTCAAGCTCCGACTGAATCATAGCAAGCTGTCTTTGCATAGCCTGAGCCTGAGCGATCTGCTGCTGCATGCTTCCGCCACCGCCACCCGGCATCTTTGGCTTAGACTTCTTACCTGCTCTCATACCTTTTCCCATTTTGTTCCTCCTATTCTATGCGTGGCTTAATGTTAAATGAACTTTCGAGTGCCTCGGCGATTTTCTTCGCCTCTTCGTCATTACTAGAATCAGTACTTTTTACAGATGCTTCCTCTAGGTCTACTGCATCGCTTGCACTTCTCAAAACCATCTTCAGCGGTCTTCCGACCTCGTCCGCCACGGCTTTTGTAATAATTTCTGTATTTTTTTCGGCTAAATCTCTTACAAAATCACTGCAAGCAATCACCTTAAATTCTCTTTCATTTACACCGGCAAGACTTGTGTTCATACGAACCATGGAAATACTACCGTGTTCAGGAAGTCTATCCCAAACTCTTTCCCAAAGCTCATCCATATCATAAGACGCTCCAGCGTTACCGGATGCTACATCTTGAACCGGCTCACTCTGTGAAGCTACAGGCTCCGGATTCTCAGTCTTTGATTCTCGCGCTGCCTGCCTGATCTCCTGCGCAGCCGCTCTATCCTTTACCTGCCTGCCGGATTTTGTCATAGGAACACTAGCTGTACTTTCTACAAAAGTAGCAGGTGCGGCTCCTCCATCCCTTATTCCATTTGCAAGAACTACTATAGCAAGTTCCATAAGAGTTCTGGGTTGAGTTGAATACCTGGCATCGTTTATAGTGTTTGCCAGCGTTAAAATCGAACTGTTTATAGTAGCAAGATCCATTTCCTGACTTTGTTCCTTTAGCTTTTCTATGTTCTCTCCGGACATGTTTAACAGGTTCTCTGCATCCTTGATATACTTTGCTATCAAAAGCGATCTGTAATGTGCCATCCAGTCATTCAGCAGCTGTTTGACATCCTTACCCTCGGCAAGAACCTCATCCAGCAGCAGTAAGGCCCCGGATGTGTCACGAACGCAAACCTTTTCGGTGAGCTCAAGGAAAAATCCCTCTGACACTGTTCCGAGAAACTCAAGTACGGTTTCTCTATCTAAAACCTTGTCAGTTCCCGCTAGGCACTGATCCAGTAAAGACAGCCCATCTCTTACAGATCCGTCAGCATTTGCTGCAAGTAGCTTGAGCGCAGAATCTGTGATTTTCACTCCCCTCTTTTCGCAAATGGCCTTCATTTGTCCTGCGAGTTGGGTCTCTGAAACACGCCTGAAATTGAACCTCATACACCTCGAGAGTATGGTCTGCGGAAGCTTCTGCGGATCCGTAGTTGCAAGAATGAACATGATTCCCTCAGGCGGTTCCTCAAGAGTCTTGAGTAAAGCGTTGAAGGCAGCTGTAGAGAGCATATGCACCTCGTCTATGATATAGACCTTTCGCCTTCCTATGGAAGCAGGATAATTGACACTATCCCTTATCTCTCTAACACTCTCTACACCGTTATTTGAAGCAGCGTCTATCTCTATCATATCTATGAAGCTGCCATCTTTAATAGAAAGGCAGTTATCACAGCATCCACAAGGCCTCTCTCCATCCGAAGTACAGTTCACAGCCTTTGCGAGGAGTCTTGCCATGGTCGTCTTGCCCGTACCTCTCGTACCACAAAACAGATAGGCATGTCCTACGGTGTTATTCGCTATTTGGTTTTTCAAAACACGTACTATATGTTCTTGACCTATTACCTCATCAAAGGTTTCCGGTCTTTCAGTACGATAAAGCGCTTTATACATTCTGAAGACTCCTAACAAAATAAAAATCGCCCTTTGATAGCTCCGCGTGACGATGAAGAAGGCTTATCTGCGGCACATAAGAGCTTCCGCTTATTGCTGCTTCCTTCCGGACCTGACAAGGTTCACGGCGTCCTATTGCGCAGGACCCAAACCATGCCAAACGAAGCTATTAAAGAGCGATATAAAACTACTCTATATTATATGTTGTTTACTAACTTATGTCAATTCAACTTTGGCTTAGTCCACGATTTTGTGAGCAAATTCCTTTACATGCTTAATATCATCTTCGTTAGGACGTCCTTTGTGTAGGTTCTTGAACTGACCCTTACAGTGGAATTCCTCTGACGCAAGATTTAGGCTGAGCTTGTCTGCAATCTTCTGCATCTGAGGATATGTTGTGTCTGTAAGAGAAGCCGTGCTCACATTTACGAGTTTACCAATCTTTGCCCCGGGATTAGCCAAAAATTTTTTTACATTTTTGTCAATTCCATGCCAGTATAGAGAATTTGCAATGAACAAAACATCTACGTCCTCAGTCAGCTTTACATCAACACTTTCGGCCTTTACTCCTGCAACTTCTGCAACTGCGTCCGCTAGCTTCTTTGTGTTACCTGATCTTGAATAATATCTAACTGCTACTTTCATTTTAATACCTCCATAGAATATAATCATTTAAATTATCTGATATAATGATTATACAACTAGATTGCACGCAATTCAAGTGTGTAAAATTAAGTTTTTTTATTTTCCCATTATTCTGTAGAGTTCATCTGTTTTAGGAGGATCGATTTTTTCAAGTTTACCATCTGATTTCTTGAGCATCAGTCCCTCTGAAGCTTCTGTAACAGTGCCTATTTGACTCACCATAATGCCATTGTTCTCAAGTTCAGCACATATATATTCGGCTTTTTCGGCACCGGCCACAATGAGCATGCAGCCACTTGAAATAAGCCTCTTCCAATCTATGGATAAATACTTGCAAACCTTTTTTGTTACCTCACTGACCGAGATCCTATCCTCATCTATTAAAACGCCAAGACCACTTATATTGCAAATCTCCCATACGGCACCAAGCATGCCTCCTTCTGTGACATCATGCATGCCGTGAGTTCCAATCTTGCCTGCAATTACACCTTCCTTTACGACGCTGACATCGTCCAGCTTAGCCTTACCCTCTGCAAGCTCATCACTGCTCAAGACCTTGGATAACTCTTTTTCGTAATCCGAGCAAATTATACCGGTTCCCTCAAGTCCTGCCTGTTTGGTCATCAAAACGACATCGCCGGCGCGCATATCCGATGCCGACTGAAAGCCGTCAGCCACCGTCTTTCCAAAAGCCGTGGAAACTATAACGGGCTGATTTACCGCTTCGGTGATTTCTGTATGTCCACCTACAATCTCAACACCGACCTCCTCAGCACTCTTAGCCGCCTGCGCCATTATATTCTCAACATCCTCCTCGCTCGTGCCCTTTGGGAGCATTACCGCAAGAGTTATGGCAATAGGTTTCACGCCATTACTTGCGATATCGTTACACGAAATATGAATTGAAAGCCTTCCAACATCGTTTATTGACGATGTTATCGGGTCAGTTGAAATAACGCAATCATAGTCACCATAGCCAACAACCGCACAGTCTTCGCCGACGCCTGCTCTAACCTTCACGTCTTCGCATTTATATTTTATCTTGTCTATTACTATCCTCTTAAGCACATCGCTATCGAGCTTTCCAACCGGCAGCATTATTATCCTCCTGAGATTATTCCGCCAGCAAAGATAAATCTTCACTGTCTATACAATTCTTTATAGTCTCTTCATCTATGACTGTGATGCCGAGTTCCTTAGCCTTTTTGTTTTTTCCGGAAGTCGACGTCGTATCATTATTTATTAAATATGAAGTCTTTGCACTCACAGAGCCTGAGACCTTGCCACCAAGTGACTCTATCAAAGCCTTTAGCTCATCCCTGTTTGCATAGTGATTGAGCGAACCGGTGATTACAAAGGTCAAATCCTTGAGCAAGGCACCCTCCTCCTCAAAGCTCTCGTCTATGTCAAGCTCAGCCTTAAGGCGTGCGAGCTTAGCTCTATTCTCCTCATCAGCAAAGAAAGAAACATAAGCCTCTGCCATAACCTCGCCGATTCCATCTATCTCTATAAGTTCAGGCTTTGTTATAGATTCAATCTTGCTCCATTCCGCCTTGCAAGCCTTTGATATAAGCTTTGCATTTGCAACCCCTATTCCCGGAATTCCAAGCGCATATAACAGCTTCTCAGGTTTAACATTTCTCGAAGCATCGATTGCCTTCTGCATATTATTAAAGGATTTCTCGCCAAAGCCATCAGCCTTGACAATCTCATCCCTATGATTATCTAAATGATAGAAGTCGGCTAGTTCCTTGAGGTATCCGGCATCTGCGAACTTCTCAATCGTAGCCTCAGATAGCCCGTCAATATTCATAGCATCGCGAGAAACGAATAGAGTCAAACTCTTGATTCTCTTTGCCGGACATTTAGGATTTGGGCAGTTTATGGTCTTCACTCCCTGTTCATTTTTGATTATCACCGGAGTGTCGCATGCCGGACATGTCCTAGGTAGCTCCAGATTTGCACTCCGAGTCAGATTCGCAGAAATCTGGGGAATAATCATGTTTGCCTTATAAACCTCTATGGTGTCCCCAATTCCCAGAGCGAGTTCCTCAACTATGCTAAGGTTGTGAACAGATGCACGAGAAACCGTTGTTCCCTCTAGTTCCACCGGATCAAAAACAGCAATCGGATTTATCAAACCTGTTCTTGATGCATTCCACTCTATCTCTCTCAAAACTGTCTTCTCTGTTTGATCTTGCCACTTGAAAGCAATCGAATCCCTCGGGAACTTCGCAGTCGTTCCAAGACTTGCGCTATACTCAAGGTCATCAAATGCCAATACAAGTCCATCAGACGGAATAGGATTTTCCTGAACCTCAGACTCGAACAGGTCAACCGTTTCAACTATGTTGTCGGCATTTACAAGTCTTTCCGTAACAGTATCAAAACCTTGTTCTGCAAGCCATTTCATCTGCTCACTCCTCGTCTTAAAGCTTATATCCGATGCACTTACAAGCGTAAACGCAAAGAATCTAATCCTGCGAGATGCAGTGATTTCGCTATTTAGCTGTCTTACCGAACCGGCACAAAGATTTCTCGGGTTCTTATACCTTCCGGCATTCTCTTCTATTTCACTGTTTATTTTCTCAAAATCCGCGTATGAAATGACTGCCTCGCCTCTTATAACAAGATTGCCCTTATACGCTATCTGATGTGGTAGATTTACAAAGGTCTTAGCATTTGGTGTAATTACCTCGCCGACATCACCGTTGCCACGAGTTACCGCCTTAATCAGCTTACCATCATCGTATGTCAAAACTATGGTTAGCCCATCGAGCTTCCAAGATAGTATGCCCTGATGGTCACCGAGCCACTCCTTTAGCTCATCCCTACTCTTTGTCTTATCAAGCGAAAGCATCCTCGAAGGATGAACCTCCTTAGGCAGCTCCGAAAGAATCTCGTAGCCAACCTGCTGAGTTGGACTTCCCGCAAGAATTATTCCGCTCTGCTTCTCAAGCTCGACAAGTTCATCATAAATTTTGTCGTACTCAAAATTGCTCATGATTTCCTCGCCACGCGCATAATACGCCTTGGAAGCCTCATCTAGTACATTTATCTTCTCCTGCATCAAAGCCTTTACATCAGCCATTATTCTATCTCCTATATCAAAGCTAAAGTTTCTTCAAAACAGCAATTCCCTTTGCCATCTTTTTAAGACCGACTTCATCAAAGATGACCGAAATCGTCTTTGCATCGTCCTCTATGACCAGACCTTCGCCGAACTTGCTGTGCTTAACCCGGTCCCCGGGCTTAAATTCATCGCCACCTGCAGCAACCTTCTTGGTATGCGCCTTGGAATAACTCAGTGAATCGAAAGGCTTGTAGCCGGCCTTATTGGAACTCATATATCCATCAAAACTTCCCGTCGAAACACCAGGACCCGTAAACTCATCCCCAAGGAAGCTGTCTCGCTTCTTCTCGAATATGGCATCTCCCGTAAGAAGTCTCTTGTCCACTTCTCTCAAAAAAATTGACTCTCTCTGATACTCGGTTCGCCCATAGAGCATTCTCCTAGTTGCGCTTGTAAGGAAGAGCCTCTCCTTTGCTCTAGTCATACCAACATAGCAAAGTCTTCTCTCCTCTTCCATTCCTTCCGGCGAATCAAAGCTTCTTGCTCCCGGGAAGAGTCCATCCTCCATCCCGGGGAGGAAGACAACTGGAAACTCAAGACCCTTGGAACTATGCATGGTCATGAGAACGACTGCATCCTGGGTCTCATCATGGTTATCAACTTCTGACATGAGGCTCAGTCCCTCCATGAACTCCTCGAGACTAGGCTCTTCACTTTCGTTTTCGTAGTTTTCAATAACTGACTTAAACTCCATGAGGTTTTCTATGCGGCTCTCAGATTCGACTGTATTCTCCGACTCAAGAGCACTTAGGTATCCAGTATTTACAAGCAAGCTGTCGTAAATATCGGCAACGCTGAGTGAATCAGCCTCTTCACGGCAAAGTTCAATAGTTCTTGCCATTTTCTTTACATCCTCAAAAGCCTTCTTAGGAAGAGTGTCTAAAACATCATCCTCCCAAAGTGATTCCATAAGGCTCTGCCCCCTAACCCCAGCTAGGGTAAAGAGTTTCTCGAGCGTCTTAGCACCTATTCCACGCTTAGGTTCGTTTATGATTCTCCTCAAAGCGAGATCGTCCTTAGGATTCAGTACCAGCCTCATATATGACATCATATCCTTGACTTCCTTACGGTCGTAGTATCTCATTCCGGATAGAACCCTATAAGGAATCCCCCTTCGCGCAAAGACATCCTCAAGTGCTCTCGACTGAGCATTGGTTCTATAGAGCACGGCAAAGTCGCTATACTTGAGATTTCCATTTTTTAGGATATTTATCTCCCTTGCGATGAAATCCGCCTCATCCTTTTCGTCTTCAGCCTTAAAATAGGTAATCTTCTCGCCGGCTTCTTTCTCCGTCCAAAGTTTCTTCTGCTTTCTTCCTGTATTATTGGAAATTACGGAGTGAGCCGCAGCAAGGATGTTGCCCTTGGACCTATAATTCTGCTCGAGCTTGATAAGCTTCGCATTCTTAAAGTCCTTCTCAAAGTTCAAAATATTAGTTATATCCGCACCACGCCACTCATATATGCACTGGTCATCGTCCCCAACCACACAAATATTTCCGTGTCTCTGCGAAAGCAGTTTCACGAGCTGGTACTGTATATTATTCGTATCCTGATACTCGTCCACCATTATATATTCAAATCTGTCGCTGTACTCAAAAAGAACGCTCTCATCTACCTTGAACATCCTCAGAGTGTTGAGCAATAGGTCATCAAAGTCCATTGCATTATTGTCTCTCAAAACCTTCTCATACATCTGATACGCCCTAGCTAGAAGCTTATTCTTCATACCTATGGCATTCTCGGCAAACTCCTGAGGTGTTACTCCCTGCTCTTTCTTATCGCTTATAACCGATGCAATATACGCAGGTTTAAACTCCTTGCTATCTAGATTAAGTTCCTTGCAGATATTCCTTACCAAGGTATTCTGGTCAGCCGTGTCATATATTACAAAATTCTTATCGTAGCCGATAACTCCTGCATGTTTTCTTAGCATTCTCAGGCACATCGCGTGAAATGTCATCACCCACATACCGTGAATCTCTCCGCAAAGGCTCTCGATTCTCTCACGCATCTCATTCGCCGCCTTATTGGTAAAGGTCACCGCCAAAATTCTGTACGGACTTATACCCTGCTCAATCATGTAAGCGATTCTGTGAGTCATCGTACTCGTCTTACCCGAGCCGGCTCCGGCAATTATCAAAAGCGGCCCATCTATACATCTGACCGCCTCTTTTTGTTTATCATTAAGTTTGTTTAAATCCATCTTATTCTCCCGCATTTATTTTATCATATCTATATGGGGAATAGTATTAAAAAAGTTTTCCAAAAATATAGCACTTGGCTCGCTCTCCCTGCTCTCCACGGTAAATGTTACATCTTCCGTACAGCAGTTCAAAATATGCGAAAGTATGCCCTTCATATCCATATCTCCGCTCTCAAGCCCACCATGCTGATCGCTCGTTCCATCGTTTGTGTGTAGATGAAAATGCCCTATCTCATGCTTAAGCACGTCTATCCACTCGTAGATGCTGTATTTTGATCTTATTGCATTCGCATGCCCAACATCGAGGCAGCCCCTAATATTTCTCCTATCGGTTCCCTTGATAACATCCTGGAGAATATACGGATCCTCATCAAATACATTCTCTACATAAAGCGTAAAGCCATTCGGAAGCATATCCGAAATCCTCTGCCAAAACTCAATCGAGCGAGGCACATGCCAGTCCCTATGGTACATCAAAGGTATGTAGCCACTGTGTACGACCATATCCTTTATGCCAAATCTCTCACAAATTTCAACGCTTGTCATATATCTATCCACCATAAGCTCAATAACTCTTGGATCCATCGCATCCGGTGTAAGCTCGGTAAAAGGACCGTGCATAATGAGTTTTTTGCCTTGGGCTTTTGCCTCTACAATCTCATCCTCAATTCGCTTTATGGTCTCCAATCGATTCTCAGGCTCTAGATTGCTCGAAATACAAAGATCATTAATTTCTAAACTAAAGCCATATTTATTTGCAGTCTGAGCCGCCCCCTCTGAAAAAGTCGCTAAAAATACTCTGTCTCTAAAATTCCTCATAAATTATCCTTCTAAATATATCATAAAAGCCGCATCCCATTCATGACTCTGTAAACCCCTTGCGATATGCATCAAAAAAGCAAAAAGGCAGGGTGACGAAGCCTGCCTTTTGCCAATTATGAAAAAGAATGAAAAGCCGGCCCCACAACTAAAAAAGCTGTGGCATGCCCCACAGCCCGTATTTGCTGATTGTTTTTTCCCATCACGGTTCACCGCCGTTTAGGAAGATTCTATGCAGGTCTCCTGGCTCGCAGCTTATCATACATAGCTACCTTCCCGGACGCTCCAGTGGCTCACCTTGTCGATGAATGCTATATAAATACTGCTTACAGTGGCGGGACCGCACAGGCTTCTACCTGTTTCCCTCTTAGCCCAAGACGAATGCCCCGGGAACATAGAATCATATTTAACTACAATATTATTATATCGTTCACAAATATATAAGTCAACATCCAAATCAATAAATCATCATCAGTCTTCACCTCAGTCTTCTCTCGGGGTCTTCTCTCAATGGTCTTCGCTCATAACCCGATAGTAATTTACTATGCGGATACGTTTTAAATATTTCACTGTAAAATTTATCAGTAATATATAAATTTTATGGTTAGATATAACTAACTCGTGGTATATAGCTTTCGTATATGTTTATACAACATTTCTATAAACAATTTTAATATAGAGCAAAGGAGAAAGAATATGTCATTAATTAATAAGGAAGTTTCCGATTTTAAAGTTAACGGTTATTACAACGATGAGTTTAAAGAATACAAGAAAGAAGATATTTTGGGGAAATGGAGTGTTTTCTTCTTCTATCCGGCTGATTTTACCTTTGTTTGCCCTACAGAGCTTTCAGACCTGCAGGACAAGTATGAGGATTTTAAAAAAGCGGGCTGTGAAGTTTTTTCGGTTTCATGCGACACCCATTTTGTTCACAAAGCTTGGCACGACAGCTCTGAGTTAATAAAAGAGCTAACATACCCTATGCTTGGAGATCCAACCCACGCACTGGCAAAGGACTTTGAGGTATTCATCGAAGCAGATGGAATCGCTGAAAGAGGCACATTCATTATAAACCCTCAGGGAAAGATTGTTTCTTACGAAGTGAATGCAGGAAATGTGGGTAGAAACGCTGAAGAACTTCTTCGCAAACTACAGGCTTGCCAGTTCGTTGCTGAACATGGTGATGAGGTTTGCCCGGCAAGATGGAAACCGGGAGCAAAGACACTGAAACCTGGAATCGACCTAGTTGGTAAGCTATAAAAAATTCTAGTCTATAAGGGTTATCGGACAAAAATTGTGTGTAAAAACCAATATGACCGTTGATATTTCAACAGTTGTATTGGTTTTTCTTTTTGAAAGAAGATTGATGAGTCAAAAGAAATACTATATTTAGACGGCACATACTTATCACGTAAAGCTCGTGCTTCAATATATTGAGATAAAGATTAGGTATTAGGTTGGTACTTATGCAAATATGAGCATCCATGTAGCTTCGTCTGCAAGAGTCCAGGGCAGTCTGAGTCCTGTGTATTTTGAATAGGGCAACTTTGGACACAAATTACCCAATATTAAGATAACGAGAGAAGTAATTGCAGAAACAAGCATGGACTCGCTATTGTCGGTCAATTTTATTCTTCCTGTAACATTGAGCACTACAATTATTATAACTGCTAAAAAATATACCGCATTAAACACTGTTACCAATCTAATTGTTTTTTTATTAGGGTTGTCATCTGTTATATTATATAAAAGACTTATATTCTTTCCAAGCAATGCAAGTGCAATTAGAAGACATACGGCAATCAGAACAAGAGAAACCCAAGTATTTCGTGCGAGAAGACATACCCCTAGGGTAGCAAAAGATAATATGCTAATCATCATACGAAGCTTTATGACATCCATAATTATTTACCTCCTTAATTAGGAAGATTTAAACTTTTCAGCAATAATAAGATCTGTTTCAAGGAAATTTTCCATTCCATCAAAAATCAAAGTCATAGTCGTTTTCGTCACAACTTTTACTGTTGTTAGGTTTGCAAAATAAGAAAGTACTGCACCCAGTACACCTATTCCAATAATGATGAATGCAAACTGAACAACTAAAGATACATCCTTTGATACAGTTAAAAGATCAACAAATTTACCATTTAAATACGGTGTAGCCGATGCGGCAATGAAGCTAAGAACAATCATAACAACAAAGAAAGCGGCTTCTTTCTGTTTAACCATTATTGCAAGCCCCGAAAGGCAATATAGTCAGTTAATTCTATCTTTTGAATTCCAAGTCCATTAGTGATAGAATATATGCAACAATAGAATAATAATATCATATTAATCCAGAGGAACGCATATTAGAGAGAACAGGCGCGGAAACCTGTATCGAGTGCCCTTCTTTGCAGATTCATATCAGCAGAGAAACTGTATTGTGGAGTTTTACTTATATGCCATTGGAACGAGGGACAAATTCTTCTTCCGAGAAGGCAAGTAAGACGATGAAGCATAGCCAGGAGACTTATTAATGAGATATAAACCTAATAACAGAGCAATTTAAGGATACTTCTCATGAAAAGTTTTGATATAACTTGTGAGAGGTTTTTTATTGCTAAATTTTGATTGAATCTAAGCAGTCTCAGATTCAAATAAAGCCTATCGAATAATATGTTTTGCCCTTGTGATTTAATAAGTAGCTCTATTGTGTGTTAATTTATTTTAAAAGGAGTATTTTATGAAGAAAACACGACTATTTTTAAGACGATTTTTAGCCTTAACTATCTGTCTTGTAATGTTTTTTACAATGGGAGTAAGCTTAAATGCTGACAAGCTCTCAGCATATGCAATGGCAGAAAATTCTTCATCAAAAAGTGATGAAAATGTTGAGGTTTACTTTGAAAAGAGCGATGGCAAGATCGTCAAACCGGACTCAAGCGGAAAGTTCACTTTGACATCCATTGAGACGGGAACATTTAAACTTAACGGTTTTTCCGGCACACCTTATTTTAAATGCGCGACCGAAGAAAAGGAAGGCGTTAATAGATGGACCGATGTTTGGGTAAACTATAGAGGAAAGTATCAAGGACACGGCATCAAGGAGGTTACAGCCAAGGTTTACAGCAAGGACCCTATGTACCCTGACGCCAAGCTGCTTAAGGAATTTAAGATAGATAACAAGTCATCAGAGCTCGAAAAGCTTATTCCATACATAGATGGAAAGAGCGTAGCTGATGATGAGACTATTCCCGTAAACGGATCTGAATATAAGAAGATTACACTGAAAGGCATCGTAAAGGGCAGCGATAAGGAAATAGATATTCCTGCAGATGCGGTAACTATAAAATACACTAAAGGCTCCTATGTCCAGAACAACGGCGAAGAGATTTATGCAAATATAAATACAGCAAAGGCAAGCGAAGCGACAATAAACATCAAGATGACGGACGGATCCGCAGGGATAAAGTTTCACCTGTCAGCTAAAGATATAGCCTTAAAGAACTTTGATATAGAATATCCTCACGTCGCATATATCCGCGATTGGAACGGACTTAACGGCAGGCAGTACGTTGGAATAACCTCAAGTGATACAGCGACCGACAGGAACTACAAGCTCACATTTGAACCGGCAGCTGCGACGAACAAGACCCTGCATTGGAAAGCTCTCACCCCCGAAATTGCAGAGTATCAAGAGCTCTACGGCAACGGAATCGTTCCAAAGAAAAGCGGAGTTGCTAAATTCGAGGTTACAAGCGATGAAAATCCGAATTTGAAGAAAACTGTAAGCATCGAGTTCAAGTACAAGAACCCGCTGAAATCTGCAAGTGCAGCAAAGACGAGTTATGAGATTAAAGCAAATCAGTATCAGGATATTGAGATTAAAGCAAATCCCGAAAACGCTACCGAGCAAAGATTTAACTGGACCTTTGATAAGGAAGGCATCGTAAGAATCGATGAGATGGTAACAAGGACGAGCACGAGTGAACCTCACAAAACTACACATAGACTCGTGGGACTTTCAAAAGGTAAGGTAAAAGCGGTAGGAACACCTGTCGATTCGACGGGCGGTGCAAAGAGCATAAGCCTCGAAATAGTTGTTAAAGAATCCGAGCAAGGGGCGGGAACAGACTATGTGAAGCTCGCGCAGGATCTGCTTGAATACGGAAAGACGGCTCTATTAGATAAGTCTCATTCCAAGTACGGAGATGAGTGGACCTTGTTCACATTGGCAAGATCTGGCGCTGATATATCAAAGAGCGATAAAGACGCCTATCTGGCAAGCGTAAGAAAAGTTCTCGAAGAAGATGAAAAAAATCCTTCCCTTATGACTACCGACTATGCGAGGCTGGCAATCACTCTCGGCTCAATGGGATTTGATGCGAGTACAAAAGCTAATTACAAGCTGATTTCAAAACTATATAACGATAAGAGAATAGAGAAAGCAACTGCTAATGCAGCTATCTTTGCGCTTATAGCGATAGATACAAAATCCTACGATGTTCCCGGCGATGCGCTGTGGACAAGGGAAAAACTTATAGATCAGATTCTATCCTATCAAAGCGAATCAGGCGGCTTCTCCCTTTACAAGGGTGGAAGCGGAGGTGTCGATATCACAGCTATGGCGCTTCAATCTCTATCGCCTTATTACGATACGAATGCAAAAGTCAAAAATGCGGTGGATAAGGCCTTGAAATATCTTGAAAACACAATGGATGCCACGGGAAGCTACGGTGGAAACTCCTGCTCAGACGCTCAGGTTTTGACCGCTCTAAGCTCATTGGGAATCGATGCAGCTAAATCCGAGAAATTCCAAAAGCTAAAATCCAACCTTGTAGGCAATATGGAAAAGTATAAGGCTGAAGGCGGATTTGGAATCGGAATAGGCGGTGAAGCAAACGACTTTGCCAATACTCAGGTTACATACTCTCTAAACGCATATTTGAGACTGGTTGAGAAAAAACCTTCCCTCTATAAATTCTCAGATGTTGATTTCAACAAAGAGGAAGAAGAAAAAGAGTTCGACGCTGCAAAGATGTACGATTTGATCGATAAAATATATTCACTTGTCGACCTGCCTCTGCCGGAAAATAATAATAGCGTTATAAAGGCAAGCGAAGAGTTCAAGGAGATGCTTAAGGTAACTCCTGAAGACTATATAGACGCGCTTAAATCGGTTGAATACATACTTTCAGCCTTAAACGGTAAGATTGAGCTTATGAACATAGTTAATACCGTAGATTTCAAGGATAATACCGAAAAAGCAAAGGAAATACTAAACGAAGCAATCAATACCATGAACGCAGCTCTTGAAAACGGCGATACGGTTGAAACAATTGAAAATACTGTTGAGAAGTACAAGGCAGCTCTTGAAGCCCTAAAGCCTCAAGAACAGGAAGAAGACGAATTCGATTCTTCAAAGATGTACGATTTAATCGATAAAGTTATTGCCCTTGCAGATCTGCCCCTACCTGAGAAAAAGGATGAGGTACTGAAGACAATTAATGAGTACAATGAAATGCTCAAAGTAACTCCAGCTGACTATATCGATGAGCTAAAGGATGTCGAGTATATAATAGCAGCACTGAGCGGTAAGCTCGAGCTTATGGACATAGTTGACAAATTCGACTACAAGGCAAACAGTGAAAAAGCAAAGGCCATGCTGAAAGAGGCTATAAACCGCCTTAACGCTCTTATCGATGACAAAGCGGCAGTTGAAGATATAAACAAAACAGTCGATAAGTACAAGGCGGAGCTTGAAAATCTGAAGACTCAGAAAGAACCGGTAAAAGATCCTGTGAGACTCGCAGGAGCTGACAGATATGAAACATCGCTCAGGGTGGCGGATGAACTCAAGAAAACAATGAATGTAGACAAGTTCGATACAGCTGTCGTTGCCTATGGCGATAACTATGCAGACGCCCTATCAGGTGCATATCTTGCGAAAGTCAACAATGCACCGCTGCTTCTCATCAACGAGAATAACATGCAGGGAGCAATAGATTATATCAAAACCAACCTCAAGCACGGCAAATCAAGCAAAGTTTATCTGCTTGGCGGAACTAAAGTAATGCCTGAGCTTATGAGAACAAAACTCGAAGACAGATTCACCGTTAAGAGACTCTCCGGTGATGATTGCTTCGCAACTAATATAGCAATCCTAAAAGAAGCAGGGGTAAATGATGAGGAGCTAATCGTTTCCTCAGGCTATGACTTTGCTGACAGCCTTGCTGCATCAGCAACTGGAAGACCTATACTTCTTGTAGGCGATACGATAACAAAAGAACAGATGGCATACCTTAAGACAATTGAGACAAGAAAATATACCGTCACAGGTGGCATAAATTCAGTAAATACTTCAATTGAAGGAACTCTAAAGAGCTTGGGAACTGTAGATAGGGTATATGGAGAAGACCGTTATAAAACTTCAATTTCTATAGCAAAACACTTCTTCAAGAATCCTAAGACCGCAGTCGTAGGATACGGCGACAACTTCCCTGACGGACTGTGCGGAGGCGTTCTGGCGGAGAGACGAGGAGCACCTCTACTCCTAATCAATGAGAAGAATACAGATTCTGCTAAACAGTATGTTAAGGATAATTCAATAAAGGAATCAATTGTTCTCGGCGGTAAAATATTAATATCTGATGCTGTTGTTGACTCTATAACTAAATAAATTTAAAGCTTAAAACTATTATACGGGCTGCTATACTAAGGTATATACTTGGTATGGCAGCCTAATTGCTTGTATTAGCTTTATATATTTTCAAAAAGCAAATATTAATGATATAGTTATTATGCTCTTGCATCGTAAATAAGTATCTTTTTCTTTACACCCCCCATTTGTAGTATAATATAAACAAATCTGGTTATCCTTGTTAAGGAAAGGAGTATGTTATGGAACTAAAGCCTATAATGGAATTTGCAACAGAGCATCAAAAAACCATTTCTATGGTATTTGTTTTCATTCTGCTTGTCTCGGCATTAAATCTAGTCAGCTTAGTTGTTTCTAGCAGAAAAACAAAGTCCCTAAATCCATCATCAACAATTCAAGTAATATCAAATAGCCTTTTAGCTATTGCTTCTACGCTTCTATTAGCACTTTGTGTCCTTTTTCTTGATACATCTAAGACTTTATATGATAGCTTCAATGGACTTGTCTCAGGGCTGCTTTTACCAATTACGATATTAATAGATGCACTGGCAGCAATTGGTATTTTAGTATTTGCCTTTATGGTATTGCGTTACAGAAATAAATCACAAAAATAAGTGCAAGCTTTCAGGCATAACTATTTATCGCTTACACTTCCATTGTACAAAAAGAGCAGGAACATCAGTTCCTGCTCTACTTTTTTATCTTATACGAGTTCCAAGAATACTACTTCAGCACCGTCGCCACGGCGAGGTCCCAGCTTTAGGATTCTTGTATATCCACCTTCACGCTCAGCGTACTTAGGTGCGATTTCTTCGAAAAGATTATTGACTACTGTTTCGTCAAATATATATGCCAAAGCCTGTCTTCTGTTGTGAAGATTGTCAGTCTTTGCCAAAGTGATAAGCTTTTCAGCAGTTCTTCTGGCTTCCTTAGCTCTACAATCAGTTGTCTGAATTCTGCCTTCTCTGAGTAGATCAGTTACAAGGTTTCTCAGCATTGCTTTTCTGTGAGCTGTAGGCCTGCCTAGTTTTCTATATCCTGGCATATCCTTCTCTCCTTATAATTATTTCTATTCTTCGCTTGGTCTAAGTGAAAGTCCAAGCTCAGCTAATTTTGCTTTAACTTCGTCGAGTGACTTCTTACCGAGATTTCTGACTTTCATCATCTCTTCTTCAGTACGAGCTGTCAACTCTTCAACAGTATTGATCGATGCTCTCTTTAGGCAGTTGAACGAACGAACCGAAAGTTCAAGCTCTTCGATAGTCATCTCCAAAGCTTTTTCTTTCTGATCTTCTTCCTTCTCTACCATGATTTCAAGATCATCTGCAGCATCATCAAGCTTTACGAACAAATTGAGGTGCTCCTGCATAATCTTTGCACCTATCGATACACCTTCCTCAGGTGATATTGAACCGTCTGTCCAAATCTCGAGGATAAGTCTATCAAAGTCTGTAACCTGCCCTACTCTTGTATTCTCTACTGTGTAGTTTACTCTTCTTACCGGAGTAAAGATTGAGTCAACCGGAATCACTGAAATCGGTGTGCTCTCATCCTTATTCTGCTCTGCCGGAACATAGCCCCTGCCTCTAGCAAGGTTTATTTCCATAACCAAAGTAGCATTTTCTTCAAGTGTAGCAATGTGCAATTCAGGGTTGAAAATCTCAAGCTCTGAATCTCCGATTATATCTGCTGCTGTAACCTCCTTAGGTCCAACTGCATTTATAATCACACGCTTGCTATCATCACCGCTTAGTCTTAACGCCAGCTTCTTGAGGTTGAGTATGATTTCAGTAACATCTTCTTTGACGCCTGGAATCGTCGAAAACTCGTGTAGAATTCCATCAATTTTAATCGATGTTACAGCTGCTCCCGGAAGCGAGCTGAGAAGTATTCTTCTCATACTGTTTCCAAGTGTTATTCCGTATCCTCTTTCTAGAGGCTCAACAACGAATTTGCCATATGTACCATCCTCGCTGACTGTCTTTGATATTGTCGGTTTTTCGATTTCTATCATTGAAAACCCTCCTTTTCATCCAATCAATAATAGCGACTGTAAAATAGCTTCTATTATTTGGAGTACAACTCAACGATCAAGCGTTCTTCGATAGGTGTGTCAATCTGATCTCTAGTAGGATCAGCTAGGACTTTACCCTCTAGCTTGTCTCTATCTACTGAAAGCCAAGCCGGAACACCAACCTGCATTTCTTTGATTTCCTTAAACTTAGGAGAGCTCTGGCTCTTTTCCTTTACCTTGATTACGTCGCCAACCTTTACAATGTATGAAGGAATATTTACTCTCTTACCGTTTACTGTAAAGTGGCTGTGAACAACAAGCTGTCTTGCTTCTCTACGTGTTGTAGCAAGTCCCATTCTGAAAACAACATTGTCAAGTCTTTCCTCTAGCATGATTAGGAGGTTTTCACCTGTGATACCCTTCTTTGATGCAGCTTTCTTGAATGCTGTTCTGAACTGTCTTTCCTGAACTCCGTAGATGAACTTAGCTCTCTGCTTTTCACGAAGCTGAAGTCCGTATTCGCTCATCTTCTTGAAACTCTGCTGAGGCTTTCTCTTGGATTCCTTATAGATTCCCATGTGACTTGGATCCAACTGAAGAGATCTGCATCTCTTTAGGATCGGGTCTTTATTTACTGCCATTTAATTTGCTCCTCCCTTCTGCTATACTCTTCTTCTCTTTGGCGGTCTACAACCGTTATGAGGAATAGGTGTAATATCTTTGATCATTGTGATCTCAAGACCAGCAGCCTGGAGTGCTCTAATAGCAGCTTCTCTACCTGCGCCCGGTCCCTTAACGTAAACTTCAACTGTCTTAAGTCCATGCTCAAGAGCCGCCTTTGTAGCAGTCTCAGCTGCACTCTGTGCCGCAAACGGTGTTGATTTTCTTGAACCCTTGAATCCAAGTGATCCTGCGCTTGACCATGACAGAGCGTTTCCGTCCATATCTGTAAGTGTCACCAAAGTATTGTTAAAGGTGGACTGGATATGAGCCTGGCCTTTTTCAACGTGCTTACGGTCTTTTCTCTTTTTTCTTACTGTTTTCTTTACAGCTTTAGCCATTTTATCCTACCTCCTTCTTACTTTTTCTTTCTGCTTACAGTCCTCTTAGGACCCTTACGCGTTCTAGCATTAGTTTTTGTTTTCTGACCTCTAACTGGAAGACCTCTTCTGTGTCGGATTCCTCTGTAGCTTCCGATTTCCATGAGTCTCTTAATGTTTAGAGACACCTCTCTTCTTAGGTCACCTTCTACTGCATATTCTGCTTCGATAATCTTTCTGATTCGACCAGCTTCATCCTCGGTCAGATCTTTGACTCTAGTATCCGGATTGATTTCAGCCTTTGCAAGAATGTCTTTAGCTGTATGCTTCCCGATACCATAGATGTAGGTTAAACCGATTTCTACCCTTTTTTCTCTTGGTAAGTCTACACCGGCTATACGAGCCATACTTTTCCTCCTTCTCCTATCTTCCGTCACCTTGCCGGGGGTGATATAGACAGGCGATGTACAATAAATAAATTTTCGCAGATAGCGGCCCGGTCACGCCATCCAATTGTTAACTTTTATTTAGCCTTGTTTCTGCTTATGCTTTGGATTTTCGCAAATAACCATAACTTTGCCATTTCTCTTAATGACTTTACATTTTTCGCAGATTGGCTTTACTGATGCTCTTACTTTCATTTTTTCCTCCTCATCTACCTTTGATTCTCAATGTATGTCAAAGGCTGGGCCTATTTATCACGCCATACAATACGTCCGCGAGTTAGGTCATAGGGTGATAACTCAACCTTTACCTTATCTCCCGGGAGAATCCTAATGTAGTTCATGCGGATCTTACCCGATATATGCGCAAGAACTTCAAATCCGTTCTCAAGCTTTATCTTGAACATTGCATTAGGCTGTGCATCTACGACAGTGCCCATTGCTTCTATGGTGTCTTTTTTCGCCATATCCTCTACACCTCTTCTTCGACTAAGGTTAGTACTTCCGGCCCATTCTCAGTAATTGCTACCGTATTTTCATAATGAGCTGAAAGCTTTCCGTCAGCAGTTACTGCCGTCCAATTATTCAACAGTGTTTCTGTTTCGTATGTTCCGACTGCTACCATCGGTTCGATTGCCAGGACCATACCGTCTACAAGTCTTGGACCACGTCCGGCCTTTCCGTAGTTAGGTATCTGTGGATCCTCATGCAATTCTCTTCCGACTCCGTGTCCAACAAAGTCTCGGATTACTGAAAACCCTTCCTTCTCGGCCTTCGCCTGCACTGCATGCGAAATGTCTGAAAGTCGGTTTCCTACTTTGGCAAACTCTATTCCTGCAAAGAAGCTATCTCTTGTCGCATCTATAAGATGCTGTGCTTCATCACTTATATTGCCTACAGGATATGTTCTTGCGGCATCGCTTGTATATCCTTTGTATGTCGCGCCAACATCGATGCTGACTATGTCACCCTCCTGAAGAATTCTCTTTCGATCCGGAATCCCGTGCACTATCTCTTCGTTAAGCGATACGCACACATTTCCCGGAAATCCACCGTAGCCTTTGAAGGTCGGCGTCATTTTATGCTGCTTTATAAACTCAGCACAAAAGCTGTCAATATCCCATGTGCTTATTCCCGGCTTTATAAAACCTGCAAGTTTATTTAGCAGTTCACCGGTCGCCCTGCATGGAACACGCAGCAATTCTATTTCTTCTTTGGATTTGATTACTATCATGACTATTCACCTAGAACTTTTACGATTTCTGCAAAGCACTCATCGAGTGGTGCAGCACCATCTAATGTACTGATATTATCAGCCTTTGTGTAGTAATCAATCAATGGCATAGTTTGTTCTTTGTAAACGGCAATTCTGTTCTTTACCGTTTCTTCCGTATCGTCAGCTCTCTGCACCAGCTCTCCTCCGCATTTATCGCAGATTCCTTCTACCTTTGGCGGAATGTTGACTACGTGGAAACTTGCACCGCACTGCTTGCAAACACGTCTTCCTGTGAGTCTAAAGATAAGTAAATCATCTCCTACCTCAAGATTGATAACATGATCAATCTTTCCACCGTGTGCCTGCATAAATTCATCAAGCTTCTCTGCCTGATAAACCGTGCGAGGAAAACCGTCAAGAAGGAAGCCCTTCTTGCAGTCGTCTCTCAACAATCTGTCCGTAGCGATTTCGATTACTAAATCGTCCGGAACAAGTTCGCCCTTATTCATATATTCTTGAGCTTTCTTACCGAGCTCAGTTTGCCTCTTAATATTGTCGCGGAAGATATCACCTGTTGAAATATGTGGAATACCATATTTTTCAACAATACGTACTGCCTGAGTTCCTTTTCCCGCTCCCGGAGGCCCTAATAGAATTGTTCTCAGCAATTTTCTAACTCCTTCTATTTCAGGAATCCTTTGTAATTCCTCATTACCATCTGATTTTCTAACTGTCTCATTACATCTATTGCAACTCCGACTACGATTAGTAGCGAGGTTCCGCCAAAACGAATGTTTAGACCGGTATACTGGCTTATCAGCGTTGGCAATGTAGCTATTACAGCAAGGAATAGTGCCCCTACTATAGAAATTCTACCCATCACTTTCGCAAGATACTCAATTGTAGCCTTACCAGGTCTAATTCCCGGAATGAAACCACCATTTGATTTCATGTTCTGTGCAACTTCGATTGGGTTAAAGCTTATTGTTGTATAGAAATAGTTAAATGCTATTATCAAAATGATATTGAATATAGCGTACACCCATACACCAGGATTTCCACTTGGTGATAGCCACTTCGTTACAAATGCAGTGAAACCTGAATTCGATTTTAGGAAGTAGGTTATTGTCAGTGGGAATTGCAGCAATGATACTGCGAAAATTACAGGAATTACACCTGCCTGGTTTACCTTTAGCGGAATATGTGTTGACTGACCACCATACATCTTTCTGCCTACTACACGCTTTGCATACTGTACCGGGATTCTTCTTGTACCCTGCTGGATAAAGATTACTCCTACGACTACGAGCAGTGCAAATGCTATGAATAGAATCAGCGTTATGATATTTATAGCACCTTCCTTATACTGAAGAGCTATGCTACGAACATCCGAAGGGATTCTCGCTACGATTCCGGCAAAGATTAGAATTGATATTCCGTTTCCGATACCGTTTTCGTTAATCTGCTCTCCTAGCCACATCAGGAAGGCTGTTCCTGCTGTTAGTACTAATGTTATTACTACAAAGCTGAACCATGTCTGGTTAACTACCGCACGTCTGAAGAGTCCAATTGTCAGTCCAAACGCTTGGATGAGAGCAAGGCCCACAGTCATATAGCGAGTTATTGCCGCCATCTTCTTGCGTCCCTCGTTGCCCTCTTTTGCCAGTCTTTCAAAGTACGGGAATGCTACTGTTAGCAGCTGTACAATGATGGAAGCTGTTACATATGGTGTGATACTTAATGCGAAGATAGTAAAGTTACTGAAAGATCCTCCGGAGAACAAGTCAAACAGGTCGAATAATCCGCCCTGGTTCTTAAACATATTCGCGAGCTGTGTTCTGTCGATTCCCGGAACCGGTATGTGTGAGCCAATACAAAATATGACCAGCATCATAACAGTGAAGAGAATCTTGGCTCTCATTTCCGGAACTTTAATTGCCTGCTTTACGGTCTTTAGCATATCCATATCAGATCACCTCTGCCTTTCCTCCAGCAGCGTTAATCTTTTCGGCAGCAGCCTTTGTGAACTTAACCGCCTTTACTGTGAGCGCTCTATCGAGCTCACCATCACCGAGGATTTTAACTCCGTCGATAACCTGCTTAACAAGTCCAACTTCTCTTAGAAGCTCCGGAGTAACCTCAGTGTTTGCCTCAAATCTGTTGAGATCACCAACATTAACCGTAGCGTATTCCTTCGCCCACTTATTGTTAAAGCCTCTCTTTGGTAATCTTCTGTATAGTGGCATCTGTCCACCCTCGAATCCGAGTCTGACTCCGCCACCACTTCTTGAATTCTGGCCATTCATACCTCTGCCGGCAGTCTTACCCTGTCCGGTAGCAGTACCTCTACCCTTTCTCTTGCGGCTGTGTGTTGAGCCGGCAGGAGCTTTTAGTTCATGCAGTTTCATTAGCTTGCACCTCCTATCCTACAGTTCTTCGACAGTAACAAGATGAGTTACCTTTGCGATAGCACCACGAGTCTGAGGTGTATCTGCCAATTCGACTGAATGATGCAACTTCTTGAGTCCTAAGGCCTTTACAACCTTCTTGTGCTTAGGAATAGCGCCAATAGTACTCTTTGTTAAAGTTATTTTCAACATTTTTGCCATCTCGCTGCCTCCTAACCCAATATTTCTTCAGGCGTCTTGCCTCTTAGCTTTGCAACCTTCTCTACCGTAAGCATTCCCTTAAGACCTTCGAGTGTTGCAAGTGCCATGTTTCCTGTGTTACTTGAGCCAAGTGACTTAGCTCTTACATCCTGGATACCTGCCGACTCAAGTACAGTTCTTACTGATGAACCGGCGATAACTCCGGTACCCTGTGCAGCCGGCATGATTAGTACTCTGCCTGCTCCAAAGATACCTAGATTTCTGTGTGGTATCGTTGTTCCTACCATTGGAACATATATTAGTTTCTTCTTAGCATCTTCTGTAGCTTTTCTTACGGCTTCAGGAATTTCCTGCGCTTTTCCGAGTCCTACGCCGACATGACCTGCTTTGTCGCCTACAACAACGGTAACGCTGAATCTCATATTTCTGCCGCCCTTAACAGTCTTAGCAACACGTCTGATATTAACGATGTTTTCTGTTAACTCGAGCTTTGATGCATCAATAGTGTTACGCATTATCTTTCCTCCTCCGTTAGAATTTCAGTCCGCCTTCGCGGGCACCATCAGCTAGTTCTTTGACTCTGCCGTGATATAGGAATCCGCTTCTGTCGAAAGAAACAACCTCTATACCCTTAGCTACTGCCTTCTTAGCTACTGCTTCACCAACTTTTTTGGCAGCTTCTTTGTTGCCGCCATATCCGATTTCAGAAGCTATATCCTTGTCAAGTGAAGATGCCGATACAAGAGTTACCTTGTTTACATCGTCGATAATCTGGCAAGAAATATTCTTGTTTGATCTAAAAACGCAAAGTCTTGGTCTTTCAGGAGTTCCGATTAAATTTTTTCTGACGCGCGCGTGTCTTTTAACACGTCTGTCATTTCTGCTCATCTGTGCCATTATACTTCACTCCTTTCCTACTTAGCACCGGTCTTGCCTTCTTTACGACGGATTACTTCATCATCGTATCTGATTCCCTTGCCCTTGTATGGCTCAGGAGTTCTCCACGCTCTGATCTTCGCCGAATAGTTTCCTACAAGACCTTTGTCTATACCTTTAACTACTACTGTAGTAACATCCTCTGCTATGGTCTCGATTCCATCAGGATCTGTCATTACTACCGGATGAGAGTAGCCAAGATTCATTACCAAATCCTTACCTTTCTTCTCAACCTTATATCCTACGCCCTTGAAAATAAGCTTCTTCTGAAAGCCCTTTGTGACACCTTCAACCATATTGTTTACAAGTGCTCTTGCAAGACCGTGCTGCTCTCTGTGACTTCTGTGGTCACTATTTCTTGTGAATACAACTTCGTTGTCCTTCACATCAATATTAATATCTGCGCTTAGCTGTTCCTGTAGCTGACCTAGCGGTCCCTTTACAGTGATAACATGATTGTCATCAACCTTAACTTCTACACCGGCCGGGAGTGCAACAGGATTCTTTCCTATTCTTGACATACTGTTTACCTCCTACCAAACATAGCAAATAACTTCGCCGCCAACGCCCAGTTTTCTAGCTTCCTTATCGCTGATGATTCCTTTTGATGTAGAAATTATAGCGATACCGAGTCCTCCAAGAACGCTTGGAACCTCGTTAGCCTTAGCATAAACCTTAAGTCCCGGCTTTGAAATCTTCTTGATTCCGTTGATAACTTTTTCTTTGCCTGCGCCATACTTCATCTGTACCTTGATGACGCCCTGCTTGTTGTCTTCTATGACCTCGAATCCGCCAATGAATCCTTCGTTTAGTAGAATTTCAGCAATTGCTTTCTTCATATTCGATGCTGGAATTTCAACAGTTGTATGACCTACTGTATTGGCATTTCTGATTCTTGTCAGCATATCCGCGATTGGATCTGTCATTGTCATTACAATATTCTCCTTCCTCTTGCACAGTTTCCCTCTTGGGACTTGTGCATTAGTTCTTGTCTCAGTTTACCAGCTTGCTTTCTTTACGCCGGGAATTTCTCCCTTGTATGCAAGCTCTCTGAAACAAATACGGCATATTCCATATTTTTTCAACACTGAATGTGGCCTTCCACAGATATTGCATCTTGTGTAAGCACGTGTTGAATATTTAGGCTTTCTCTGCTGTTTGACTTTAAGAGCTGTCTTAGCCATAATAACCTCCTACTTCTCAAACGGCATTCCGAGAAGTTCAAGAAGCGCTGCAGCTTCTTCATCTGTCTTAGCCGTTGTTGTGAATACGATGTTCATTCCCTTTACAGTTTCAACATCATCATAGTTGATTTCCGGGAATATAAGCTGTTCCTTGATACCCATGGAGTAGTTTCCACGTCCGTCAAATGAATTTTTGCTTACACCCTTAAAGTCTCTTACTCTTGGAAGAGAGATGTTGAAGAACTTATCAGCGAACTCATACATGTTGTCGCCTCTAAGTGTAACCTTTGCTCCAACCGGCATTCCCTGTCTAACCTTGAAGTTCGCAATTGACTTCTTAGCCTTTGTAACGACAGGTCTCTGTCCACTGATTAGGGCTAGCTCCTGGATTGCAGATTCCATAATCTTTGAATTTTCTTTTGCTTCACCAAGTCCCATGTTTATTGTAATCTTTTCAAGCTTTGGTACTTCGTTGACATTTGCATAGTTGAACTTATCTTTAAGTGCTGTGAATACATCACTCTTATATGTTTCTCTTAGTCTTGCTGTCATTATGCTCTCCTCCTTTCTTAGTCGATTTCTTTACCGGTTTTTCTGTCGACTCTGACCTTCTTGTCTCCGTCTAATTTGTAACCGATCTTTACAGCCTTCTTGGCTTTTGTATCATAGTACATTACATTTGATGCATCGATTGGACCTTCAACGTGTCTAATCTCTGCAGGTGCTGTACGTGTCTGCTTCTGATGCTTTGTCTGTACATTAACGCCTTCAACAACTACGCGGTTCTGCTTAGGTAATACCTTGCTTACCTTACCTGTCGCGCCTTTGTCTTTACCGGCGATGACAATAACTGTATCATCCTTCTTGATGCGCATTCCAGTCACCTCCTATAGTACTTCTGGTGCCAAAGAAACAATCTTCATGAATCCGTTTTCACGAAGTTCTCTAGCTACAGGTCCGAAAATACGCGTTCCAACTGGAGTCTTATCAATCTTATCTTTGATGATTACAGCTGCATTCTGGTCAAACTTTACATAGCTGCCGTCTGCTCTTCTCGCACCCTTTTTGGTTCTAACTACTACTGCCTTGACAACGTCACCCTTCTTGACAACGCCGCCCGGTGTGGCATCCTTAACAGCGCAAACGATTATGTCTCCGATATTTGCATAACGACGACTTGTTCCGCCTAGGATTCTGATGCACAATAACTCCTTTGCACCTGAATTATCAGCCACTTTTAATCTTGTTTCTGTCTGAATCATTACCTGGTGCCTCCTTACTTAGCTTTTTCAACAATGTTGACAAGTCTCCATCTCTTATCTCTTGAAAGAGGTCTTGTCTCCATAATTCTTATTCTATCGCCGATGCCGGATTCATTATTCTCATCATGAACCTTGACCTTCTTGGTTCTCTTTACAGACTTGCCATAAAGGGAGTGCTTTACGAGGTCTTCTATCGCAACTACGACAGTTTTATCCATCTTATCGCTGACTACAACGCCAACTTTGGTTTTTCTTCTGTTTCTTTCTGCTGCCATTTTTCAGATCCTCCTTTCCTATGCCTGAGCTTTATCAAGCTCTTTTTCCCTGATTATGGTTTTAACTCTTGCGATGTTTCTTTTAACTTCTCTCATCTTTAGAGGATTTTCTAGCTGTCCGGTGACATGCTGGAACCTAAGATTGAAAAGTTCTTGTTTCATTTTGTCGAGCTCGGCTCTGAGTTCAACATCTGTCATCTCTCTGATTTTATTTAGTTCCATTATGCTTCACCACCCTTTGCTAAACTCTCTTTAGCAACAAATTTTGACTTAACCGGCAGCTTGTGCATTGCAAGTCTCATAGCTTCTCTAGCCTGAGCCTCTGTAACTTCGGCAATTTCAAACATTACTCTGCCAGGCTTAACAACTGCAACCCAGTATTCAGGAGCACCTTTACCGGAACCCATTCGAACTTCTGCAGGCTTCTTTGTTACTGACTTATGTGGGAATATATTGATGTAAACCTTACCACCTCTTTTGATAGATCTTGTCATAGCGATACGAGCAGCCTCTATCTGGTTAGAAGTGATCCAGCCACATTCTGTTGCAACAAGACCGTACTCACCATAGGCAATCTTATTACCCTTGGTAGCAACGCCCTTCATTCTACCTCTGTGAACTCTTCTATGCTTAACGCGTTTTGGCATTAACATGGCTTAGTTCCTCCTTCCTTCTATTCTTCAGTCTGCGGAGCTTCCTCTACCTGTGGTGCCTCTGCTTCTACTGCAGGAGCCGGCTTTGGTGCTCTAATTCTCTTGTTTGCAGCCTTTGGAATTGATGGCTTTCCATCACGGCTGTTTCTATCGTTTCTGTCACGACGGTTGTTTCTGCGACGATCTCCATCTCTTCTATCGCGTCTGTTACCCTTGCGCTCGGACTTATCGCGCTTTTCTTCACGAACTGCACTCTGCAAGCCCTTGTCTAGGATTTCGCCGTGGTTTATCCAAACCTTAACACCGATTTTACCGTATGTTGTGTCTGCTTCAGCAAATCCGTAATCGATGTCAGCTCTAATTGTATGTAGCGGAACGTTACCCTCTGCGTACTTCTCGCTTCTGGCGATTTCTGCACCACCAAGTCTTCCTGAACAAAGGATTTTGATTCCCTTTGCATTAGCCTTCATGGTTCTCTGCATAGCCTGTTTCATTGCTCTTCTGAATGAAACACGTCTCTCAAGTGCCTGAGCGACACTCTCTGCAGTTAGCTGCGCATCAAGCTCAGCTCTTCTTACCTCTACAATAGATATATCTACATCCTTACCTACAAGCTTAACAAGTGCAGACTTGAGTTCGTCGATTCCGCTTCCCTCTCTTCCGATTACCATACCAGGGCGAGCAGTAAGGACAATTACCTTTACCTTATTCTCTGCGGCTCTTTCGATGACAACCTTTGAAACGCCTGCTGCATAAAGCTTTTTCTTTACGAATGATCTGATTTTGTTATCTTCAACAAGCATATCAGCAAAGTTTGCTTTGCCGGCATACCATTTTGAATCCCAGTCTTTGATTACGCCCACTCTTAGGCCGTGTGGACTAACTTTCTGACCCATTCATGAACCTCCTATTCTTCGCCTTTTTCCTTTAGAGTTACACTTACATGACTCGATCTCTTTAGGATCATTGACGCTCTGCCCTGAGCTCCTGCTCTCCATCTCTTCATTGTTGGACCCTGATTGATCTTAATCTCTGCAACATATAGATTGTCGCGGTCCATATCAAAATTGTTCTCTGCGTTAGCTGCTGCTGATAGAACAACCTTCTCGACGATTTCGGAACCCTTGCCGGGAGTGAACTTGAGGATAGTCAATGCCTCGTTCAAGTCTTTGCCTCTTACCAAGTCTGCAACAGGCTTTAGCTTGATAGGAGACATTCTCACATATTTTGCAATTGCTTTTGCTTCCATTTGATTATCTCCTTTTCCTATCTAACCTTAGATGATTTATCTGCGGCATGACCTCTGTATGTTCTTGTCGGAGCAAATTCCCCGAGCTTGTGGCCTACCATGTCTTCTGTGATATATACAGGAACATGTTTTCTGCCGTCGTGTACCGCGATAGTGTGACCTATCATCTGCGGAAATATGGTCGATGATCTTGACCAAGTCTTTAGAACTTTCTTGTCGTTAGCTGCGTTCATAGCCTCGATAGCCTTTAGCAACTTAGGTGCGACGAAAGGGCCTTTTTTGATCGATCTGCTCATTGTCTATGCTCCTTCCTTATTTCTCATTTCTTCTCTTAACGATATACTGGTTAGATGGCTTATTCTTCTTCCTTGTCTTGTAACCAAGAGTTGGCTTACCCCAAGGAGTAACCGGGCTCTTACGTCCGATTGGCGAACGGCCCTCACCACCACCGTGTGGGTGATCATTAGGGTTCATTACAGATCCTCTTACATGAGGTCTTCTACCCATATGTCTTACCTTACCGGCCTTACCGATCTGGATGTTAGCATGATCTTCGTTACCAACCTCGCCGATTGTAGCTCTGCAGTTGATAAGAACCTTTCTAACCTCTCCGGATGGTAGTCTTACCTGTGCGTACTTGTCTTCCTTAGCCATTAGCTGAGCACCGTTCCCTGCCGATCTGGCAATCTGTGCTCCCTTGCCGGGCTTCATCTCTATACAGTGAATAACTGTACCTACAGGGATGTTTGCGATTGGAAGTGCATTTCCGACTTTGATATCAGCCTCCGGACCTGAGAAAATCTTATCTCCAACCTTCAGTCCGCTCGGTGCGATGATGTATCTCTTCTCACCGTCTGCGTATACTATCAAAGCGATGTTTGCAGTTCTGTTAGGGTCGTACTCAATAGTAGCGACTCTTCCCGCGATATCATCCTTGTTTCTCTTAAAATCTATGATTCTATACTTAGCCTTAGCTCCGCCACCTCTGTGTCTTACAGTAATCTTACCTCTTGAGTTTCTTCCTGCGTGCTTCTTAAGAGCAACTGTAAGTGACTTTTCCGGCTTGGATGCTGTGATTTCCTCAAAAGTTGAAACCGTCATTCCTCTCAAGCCAGGAGAGGTCGGATTATATTTTCTGATTCCCATATTATGCCTACCTCCTATTACAAGCTCTGGAAGAATTCGATTTCTTTGCTATCGGCAGTCAGAGTTACAATCGCCTTCTTGTAGGCTGATCTTCTGCCTTCGGTTCTTCCCATTCTCTTGAGTTTACCGTCCATGTTCATAACATTGACTTTCTTTACTTCTACACCAAAGATTTCTTCAACTGCCTGCTTAATCTCTGTCTTATTAGCATCAACAGCAACTTTGAATGTGTATTTCTTGTCCGGTGCAATATCCATGCTTCTTTCTGATATTACCGGTTTAATTATTACGTCGTATGGAGTTTTCATTATTTATATACCTCCTCGATCTTTGCAACTGCATCCTTTGTTAGAATGAGGCTTCCGTGGTTTACGATTTCATAAACATTCATCGTATTCGCAAGAACCGTTCTAACCCCCGGGATGTTTGCAGCAGACTTTACAACATTTTCGTCCTTTTCTGCCGTTACTATAAGTGCCTTCTTGTCAGCCTTGACATTTGACAGCACCTTTACCATCTCTTTTGTCTTAGGTTCATTCATCTTAAGTTCATCTATAACGATTAACTCCTTATCAGCAAGCTTAGCCGAAAGAACTGACTTGAGTGCCAATCTCTTTAGCTTCTTAGGAACTGCATATCTGTAATCCCTTGGCTTTGGCGCGAATACTATACCGCCTCCAATCTGTGAAGGATCTGTGCTGCTTCCCTGTCTGTGACGTCCTGTTCCCTTCTGTCTGAAAGGCTTTCTGCCACCGCCTCTGACTTCTGATCTTGTCTTTGCAGACTGTGTGCCCTGTCTCTGGTTTGCTAAGTAGTTAACCACTACTGCATGCACAGCGCTTTCATTAGGCTCGATAGCGAAGATTTCATCTATAAGATCTAGAGTTCCTGCTTCCTTGCCTTCCATATTGAGCATTTTTACTTTAGCCATTGTGTGCTTCCTCCTTTCCTACGGTCCTATTTGTCCTGACCCTTGACAGCGTAGCGAACTCTTACGAGGCTTCCCTTGCCGCCCGGAACCGCACCCTTGACCAGTAGAAGGTTCCTGTCAGTGTCGATCTTTACAAGCTCGACATTCTGTACTGTAACTGTTTCACGTCCCATTCTTCCAGGGGATTTATTTCCCTTGAATACTCTTGACGGATAAGTAGCACCGGCTAAAGCACCAGCCAATCTCTTATGTTTGGAACCATGAGTCATAGGACCTCTGTGATGTCCATGTCTCTTGATGTTACCCTGTGTACCCTTACCTTTTGATGTTCCGGTTACGTCTACCTTCTTGCCGGCCTCAAAATCAGCAACTGTGATTTCCTGACCAAGCTCGTAGCTTTCACCTTCTTCGATAGCAAACTCTGCAAGGTGCTTCTTGAGTGGAGAACCGCTCTTAGCAAAATGTCCTGTTAGAGGCTTGTTAACTCTATGAGCAAGTGTATCCTCATAGCCAACCTGTACTGCGTTGTAGCCATCTGTCTCGACAGTCTTAATCTGAGTTACTACCTCAGGTCCTGCCTGGATAACGGTAACAGGAACAACTTCTCCTGTCTCCGCGAAAATCTGTGTCATGCCGATTTTCTTTCCTAGAATTGTTTTCATATCTTTCCTCCGATTCTTACATTGGACCGCACTTATGTGCGTTCTTCTAAGGGGAGTGTCCCTTACGTGTTAATTATTACAGCTTGATTTCTACATCAACACCGGCCGGAAGATCGATTCTTGTAAGTGCATCAGCCGTCTGTGGTGTTGCATTTGTGATTACGATCAAACGCTTGTGTGTTCTCTGTTCAAACTGTTCTCTGCTGTCCTTATACTTGTGAACAGCTCTTAGGATTGTTATAACTTCCTTCTCTGTTGGAAGTGGAATTGGCCCTGATACATCAGCACCTGTTTTCTTTGCTGTCTCTACGAGTTTTGCAGCTGATCTGTCAAGCAAAGCATGATCATATGCTTTTAGCCTGATTCTGATTTTCTGAAGTTCGCTCATTTTTTCCTCCTGTTTTCTTTTGTACTGTTTTCGCTATGCTTGTACAAGGTGTTCTAACGCCGGTTTTTCCAAGGCGTACAATATTTTCGCTTACTTTATACACGCCTCCGTGCGTTTGTTCGGTTTTTACGCAAATCAAATCGGCGAACGCCTTCGCCCCCTTCTCGAGGAGACATTTCTCAGCAGAAATTACCTGATAGCTCAGCAACTTCCTGCGTCTTCGCCCAAAGCAAGCCATATCATTATATTATGCTTTATCACAAATTACAAGTCTTTTTTTAAAAAAATTTTAGATGTTTTTCGTTATTTTTTAAAGTAGTAAATCTCGTATTTTCAATGCTTGCAAGTTTTGATTTATGTCCACACATGCTAGTGTTTGTTTTAGGATGAATAAAAGAGGCTACCCTGTGTTGGCAAGGTAGCCCTTCTATTAAGCTATTGGTTGAATTTATCTTCTATTTCCTTTGCGACTTCGTCTGCCACATGACAATGACCACATGAGCATCCGTCACCACCTGTGCACCCCGAACAGGTGCTCTCGCCTTTGAGTTGCTTTCTAATATTTCTTATCACAACTCTTCCGGTAAAAAATATGATGACAGCGAGTATTCCAATCACAATCGGATATCCTATATATGGAGACATACCTCACCATCCTTTCTTCTACCAAAGCTTGGTAGAAATTTTATTTTGTGCCTGCAGCCTCTACTGAGCTGAGAGTTTTAGGCGCATCCTCCGCCTTATAACCCTTTCTAACCAACAGATATATTATACCCGCCGTTAATACGATCGAAACGACAGTGCCTATACCAAAGCTCAACTCTCCTGTAATCAGTGCACCCAGATTATATGTTATCATTCCTAAAACATATGCCCAAACAGTCATCCAAGAGATAGCTGCCCATGTCCACTTCGCATTGTTCATCTCTCTTTTTATAGCTCCTATTGCTGCAAAGCAAGGTGCACACAGAAGGTTGAATACCATGAACGCCATACCGGAAGCGGCAGTGTAATCTTTAGCGACACGACCCCATATCTGATCACCGTTTTCTTCCAGATCGCCGTCCTTATCATCATAATTGTACAAAATACCGAAAGTACCTACGACCTCTTCTTTTGCGACGAGACCTGTTACTGTAGCTACAGTAGCCTTCCAGTTTCCAAAACCGAGTGGCTTAAATATCGGAGAAACCGTATCTCCAATGCTTGCAAGAAGCGATGCATCCATAGGATTTACATCTTTCATATTTACAGCCCTCTTATCCGCAAGTTCTTTTTTGTATTCTTGTGTAGCAACATTTTTATTCTCGAACAATGTCTCAACATTGCCAAACCGTCCGTTCACAAAACCATAGCTCTTGAAGAACCATATGATGATCGATGAAATCAAAATAACGGATCCCGCTCTTTTAATAAATGACCATCCACGTTCCCATGCTGCACGGAGAATGTTCTTAATAGAAGTTATATGATATGCAGGAAGCTCCATTACAAAAGGTGCCGGTTCTCCGGCAAATGCTTTTAACTTCTTAAGTATTATTCCTGAAAGAGCAACAGAAGCTATTCCGATAAAATATGCAGATACGGCAATCCATGGAGACCCTCCGAAGATTGCACCGGCAATCAGACCTATTATAGGAAGCTTTGCACCGCATGGCATAAAGGTTGTAGTCATAACTGTAAGTTTACGATCGCGATCCTGTTCTATAGTACGCGATGCCATGATTCCCGGAACACCGCATCCCGTCGCAACCATGCATGGGATAAAGCTCTTTCCTGACAGTCCGAAGTGGCGGAAAATTCTATCCATGACAAATGCCACACGTGACATATAACCTATATCTTCTAGGATTGCCAGGAACAAAAAGAGAACGAGCATCTGAGGAACAAAGCCTAAAACTGCTCCTACGCCGGCAACTATACCGTCATTGATAAGACCGAACAACCAACCACCCTCAGAGATTCCCAAGTGACCGAGAAGAGATGAAATCCAACCCGGTACCCATTCTCCGAAGATAACATCGTTAGTAAAATCCGTTGCCTTAGTTCCTATTGAGATGCGCCAGTCACCCATGGAAATAGCATAGACAAGGTACATTACTGCAACGAATATAGGTAAACCCAGAATTCTGTTTGTTACCAGTTTGTCAATCTTATCCGATGTGGTCATATCATCCTTTGTTTTAGCCTTCTTTATCGCACCGGAGGTAATTCTTCCTATATAGTTATATCTCTGATTTGTAATAATGCTCTCCGCATCATCATCATGTGCGGTCTCACATTCTTCTATCAAGCTTTCAATATCACCTGTCTTGTTTCCAAGAGAAATTGACTCGATAACCTTTGAATCTCTCTCAAATACCTTTACAGTATACCAACGCTCGAGTTCTTCAGGCACGATACCTTTTATTACTGCCTTTATTTTCGATAGCGTTTCCTCAACACTGTCATCAAACCATCCATCTGTATTAACGAGCTTATGCTCCTTTGCCGCCTTAACGGCAAGCTCTATAGCATCCGAGTTACCCTCACCCTTAAGCGCACTTATTTCAATAACAGGACAAGACAAGCCTTTGCTCAATGCTTCAATGTTGATAGTATCTCCGTTCTTGCGAACCAAATCTATCATATTAACAGCTACAACTACCGGAATTCCCAGCTCAAGCAGCTGTGTCGTAAGATAAAGGTTTCTTTCTATATTTGTTCCGTCAACGATATTCAAAATCGCATCAGGTTTCTGTGTTACAAGATATTCTCTTGATACAACTTCCTCCAATGTATATGGAGATAGTGAATATATACCCGGAAGGTCCTGTATGAGAACCTCTTTGTTTCCCTTATACTTTCCTTCCTTCTTCTCTACGGTAACGCCGGGCCAGTTTCCTACATACTGATTTGCGCCGGTCAAAGCGTTGAACAGCGTGGTTTTACCACAGTTTGGATTTCCGGCTAATGCAATCGTAATTGACATTATGTTCTCCTTTCGATTAAAACATTTGCTCTTGAATTATTCTTCGACTTCTACCATTGCTGCGTCGGCTTTGCGAATAGAAAGCTCATAGTTTCTTACCTTGAGCTCTATAGGATCACCTAAAGGAGCAACTTTCCTAACATAGATTTCGACTCCCTTTGTAATACCCATGTCCATGATTCTTCTCTTAACTGAACCTTCACCATGAAGCTTTACCACCTTTGCGGTTTCACCAATTGGTACATCGCGTAAAGTTCTCATTTTTCCCTCCTTAATTAAGCGGTTTTACCACTATTTTATTTGCCATTTCCTTAGTGATTGCCAGTTTGGAATCCTTAACCTTGACAATCATGTTGCCATCCTGTGACTGTATAATATCTATTTGGGTTCCGTCTACGAAGCCCAGATCAGCTAGTCTCTGCTTGATTGCCGGAGTGCCTCCGACCCTCATTACCGATACCTTTTGCCCAACTTCTACCATACTTAGTGGCATATCACCCACCTCCACTATTTTATATTTCATTTTTAAGTTCACACCTTAGTTTATACTAACTAACTACTATTTGTCAATCCTAACCATTACACAAATTTTAAGGACCTCTAACAAAATTTTTAAATAACTTTGCCGAGGTCCATATTCATCTATCAAAATGCAATTTTTAAAAGTTCCTCCTCACGCGAAATACCCTATTCTACGGATTTAACTACATAGTCCTTATCCTCGACGGCCTTCTTCAAAACATCATTTGAAACTTCCTTTGATACAGTCAAAACAGCCGTACCTTTCTCATGGCTGACTTCAGCGCTTTCAACACCATCAACAGCCTCCAAGGCTTTCTTTACAGCAGCCTCGCAGTGTCCACACATCATACCCTCGATTTCAATCTTCTTTTTCATTTCACTTTCCTCCTCAATTAGGTCATTTTTTTGATTAAATTTTATTTTCTTATCCTTTGAAGTGTTATGCACATCAAAAAGGTTTAATCTAAGTGCATTTGATACTACACAAAAACTCGAAAGACTCATCGCCATCGCACCGAACATCGGATTCATGGTCCAGCCTGTCAGGTGAATCCAAGCACCTGCCGCAAGTGGAATTCCGATGATATTATATATGAAGGCCCAGAATAAATTCTCATGTATGTTTCTGAGCGTAGCCCTCGAAAGTCTTATCGCCGCGGACACATCACTGAGCTTGCTGTTCACCAAAACTACATCGGCTGCATCTATGGCAATGTCGGCACCTGCACCTATTGCAATCCCCATATCTGCTCTCGTCAGAGCCGGAGCATCGTTTATTCCGTCGCCTACCATTACAACCTTACCGCGTTTTTTGAACTTAGATATGACCGCTTCCTTGCCGTCAGGCTTAACGCCGGCGATTACATTTTTGATACCTGCCTGCCTTGCTATGGATTCTGCGACGAGCTGATTATCACCTGTAAGCATAACGACTTCAATTCCCATGTTGTCAAGTTCCCTGATAGCCTGAGAACTTTCCACTTTAATCGTATCTGCCACAGCAATGACCCCGGCCAGTCTTCCATCTTCACAGAAGTAGAGCGTAGTTTTGCCTTCCTTTGATAAACGGTCTATGCGCTCTGCAAAATCATTGTCTATATTCACATATTGTTCAATAAAGCTTCGATTTCCCCCAGCGAGCTCGGTATCACCAAGTCTTCCTTTGAGACCGTTTCCGGCTACTGCGACAAAGCTTGTCAGCTCATTTGCCGTTAGATTGATGTCCTTGCCCTGAACATATTCCGTGACCGCCTTTGCAAGTGGATGTTCGCTATATTTTTCCAAGCTTCCGGCAATTTCAATGAGGCGGGCCTCATCAAATCCTTCCGCTACGACAATATCCTTAACTTTAGGATTACCCTCTGTTATAGTTCCTGTCTTATCGAGGACTACGAACCGGGCCTTTCCCGTCTCTTCGAGCGACACGGCCGTCTTGAAAAGCATTCCGTTCCTAGCTCCGACACCATTTCCGACCATAATGCTTACCGGTGTTGCAAGTCCAAGTGCACAAGGACAACTGATTACGAGAACAGCTATGCCTCTAGCTAGAGCGAAACCCGCCTCCCTTCCAACCAAAAGCCATATTAGTATAGTCACAAGCGATACAGCTATTACCGCAGGTACGAAGATTCCCGAAACTCTATCTGCAATCTTCGCTATCGGCGCCTTTGTCGCTGCCGCGTCGCTTACCATGTTAATTATCTTTGATAGAGTCGTGTCATTACCGACCCTGGTTGCTCTACACTTTATGTACCCTGCCTGATTTACTGTTGCTGCAGATACTTGGTCTCCTATCGACTTATCAACAGGAATGCTTTCTCCTGTCAAAGCGGATTCGTCCACAGAGCTTTCGCCCTCCTCTACAAATCCGTCAACCGGAATGCTGGCACCGGGCTTAACTACAAAGATATCACCTATCTTAACTCTCTCAATAGGAACTTCTTTCTCCTCACCGCCCTCAAATAGTATAGCGGTCTTAGGAGCGAGCCTCATTATGCCCTTGAGCGCATCTGTGGTTTTTCCTTTTGCTCTTGCCTCCAGCATCTTGCCCACGGTAATTAGCGTCACTATCATCGCAGCCGACTCAAAGTAGAAATCGTGCATATAGCGCTCAACCTGAGCTGTATTTCCATCAAGTTGCGCTCCTGTCATCGCAAGCAAAACATAAGTGCTCCAAGTAAATGATGCCGCCGAGCCAAGAGCTACAAGCGTATCCATGTTCGGAGCCCCATGAATCAGGGACTTAAAACCACTGACGAAGAACTTTTGATTTATTACCATTATTATTCCCGCAAGTAGCATCTGTACTATTCCCATCGCTGTGTGGTTTCCATCTATAAATCCCGGAAGCGGAAATCCCCACATCATATGCCCCATGGAGATGTACATCAGAACAATTAAAAATCCCAGTGATGCAATTAGTCTCTTTTGGAGAACCGGAGTCTCGTGATCTTCGAGCATACTCTCATCTACACTTGGCTGACCACGCCCTTGATATGTTTCATCATCTGTACCTTGAAGCTTTGCGCCGTAGCCCGCCTCCTCAACAGCCTTTATTATCTCTGAACTCGACGCACTTCCATCAACTCCCATGGTATTCGTCAAAAGACTTACTGCACAGCTATCTACCCCCGGTAGCTTTGACACAGCCTTTTCCACACGAGCCTGACACGCAGCGCAGCTCATTCCCGTTACTATATATTTTTCCATAGGCTATAACGCACCTCCTTTTCTACAATTATCTCATCATTTTCTGCAAGGTATTAACAAGCTCATCAACGACCTCATCCTTACCTTCTTTTATATCATCAACCACACAGCTTTTAATGTGATTGCTCAAAAGCACTCTGCTGAAGCTGTTCAGTGCCGCCGTTGTTGCACTTGCCTGAACGAGAATGTCGGGACAGTATGCATCGCTTTCTATCATAGATTTGAGCCCGCGAATCTGCCCCTCTATACGGCTTAGGCGGTTTATCAAATCCTTATATTCCTTCTCATCCCTGTGCTTTGTCTTATGACAGCATGTCTTACAGACCTTGTTACAATCAGTCATGTTATTCCTCCGACTTCATATTCTATACTTAACATTATATACCCCCTAGGGGTATATTCAAGCATTTTTACAAAAAACGACGGAGTTTGTCCGTCGTCCTTTGCATATATTAATGTCTTACCTTGATTTGAGGCCTTGCTCAAGTTCTAGAAGATAGGTTTTCTTATCCAGTCCTCCGCCGTAGCCCGTGAGCTTTCCGTCACTTCCGATAACTCTATGGCATGGCACTATGATAGAAATTTCATTATGTCCGACAGCTCCGCCCACGGCCTGAGCTGACATCTTCTCGATTCCTCTTTTGCCGGCGAGTTCCTTTGCAATTTCCCCATAAGAGACCGTCTTGCCATATGGAATTTCTAAAAGTCTATTCCAAACTTCTATGCGGAAGTCACTTCCGATTAAGTGAATCTTCGGAGTGAAGCCCGGTTCCCTGCCAGCAAAGTAAGTATCCAGCCAGACCTTGGCTTCATCTAAGAATTTTGCTGCACTGTTATGCGAATCTTCAACTTCTCCTCGTCCAACACCTATTATATCGTCATCAAAACTGAGACACGTGAGGCCTTGATCATCAGCAGCCAGCACAATATCGCCAATTGGCGATATATACTTTTCGTACACTTGCATTTATGCACTTGCCTACATCTTTGAAAGCAGATAGTAAACGCAGAATCTTACACCCGCACCTGTTCCACCTACGTGATTGTATCCCCAAGCAGACTCCGCATAGGCAGGACCGGCTATGTCGAGATGAAGCCACTTGTCCTTGTACTCAGGCTTGATGAACTTATCAAGAAAGAGTCCCGCAGTAATTGCTCCGCCACTTCCGCCTGAAACTGAATTCTTTATATCAGCAATCTTTGATTTAATTAAAGGTCTTAGATGCTTATTGAACTCCATTATTGACAAGAGCTCACCGCTCCTCTCACCATTTATCTTGAAATCGTGCTGCAGGCTCATGTTATTCCCGATTATACCTGTTGTATAGATACCAATGCCAACACTGATAGACCCTGTTAGAGTTGCCATGTCGAAGAGGTAGTCAGGCTTAATCATGTCCTGAGCCCATGAGAGACAGTCAGCAAGGACGAGCCTTCCCTCAGCATCCGTGTCTGTAACCTCAATGGTCACGCCTTCGCGAGTTCTGATAATATCGTCCGGCTTATATGCCTTGCCACCTATTGCATTCTCTGTGCAGCCGAGAACCGCATGGACCTCAAAAGGCAGCTTTAGCTCAGCAGCAGCCTTGATTACACCAAGAGCAGCAGCAGCTCCACCCTTATCCGACTTCATTGTCAGCATGAACTGGGTCGGCTTTAGTGAAAGTCCACCTGTATCATAGGTCAATCCCTTTCCGACAAAAGCATACTTGCCCTTTGATTCTCCACTTGGCTTATATGTCATATGTACGAGCACCGGGTCGTGTGGCGACGCCTGGTTTACTGCAAGAAAAGCGTTCATATTCTGCTCTTTTAGGTATTCCTTGCCGAATATCTCACAGCTTACACCCTCCAGCTCTGTTAGAGCCCTAGCATCCTCTGCCATCTTCTGCGGTGTATATACTTGCGGAATTTCATTCACTATATCACGAACGTAGTTTGTGGCATTCGCAATCTTAAGACCCCTATCAAGTCCTTTTTCTGCAGACTCTAAATCTGTATCTGCAACTTCACATAGAACAAGCTCATCAAGAGTTGATTCCTCTGCATCGCTCTTATACTTATCGAATGAGTACATCGAAAGCTCAAATCCCTCAACAAACGCTGCGTATATATCCTCAATTGAGGCATCGTTTACAGGTAGCTTTGTCTTTAGACTCTTAATCTTATAGCCCTTAATCTCGCTCACAACCTTTGCAAGAACAAGTCTTATCGATTCTAAATCCTTATCCTCAAGGCTAGCGTAAACTCTGCGTGATGTCGGCACATCCATTACATCGCCCTCACCGAACTTACATAGCTCAAGAACATCTTTGTCCTCCAGGTTTTCTATCTTGTCTCCCTCTACAAAGCAAAGCTCATAATCGCAACTCAACTCTGAAATAGTCTTGTTTGATAATCTGTATTGCATATTACATCCTCCTTTGAATAAAATCGTTTTTTAAGAAAGACTGTGCGCCTGACCTAAGCCCGCACACAGTCTGATTTACATTAATTAGTGTTTTTGGTTGAACGCTGCAAGTCCTGCATATTTTGCATTCTCGTAAAGTTCCTCCTCTATTCGAAGTAACTGGTTGTACTTAGCAACTCTCTCACTTCTGTTAGGAGCACCTGTCTTAATCTGTCCTGCGTTTAGTGCTACTGCAAGGTCAGCGATCGTTGTATCCTCAGTTTCTCCTGAGCGGTGTGAAACTACTGCTGTGTATCCGGCCTTCTGTGCCATCTTTATGGCCTCAATCGTCTCTGAAACCGAGCCAATCTGGTTCAGCTTGATCAGGATTGAGTTACCGCAGCCTTGCTCAATGCCCTTGTTAAGCCTCTTAGTATTTGTAACGAAAAGGTCATCTCCAACAATCTGAAGTCTGTCACCGAGTTCCTCCGTCATCATCTTCCAACCTTCCCAGTCCTCTTCATCAAGACCGTCTTCAATTGAAACGATAGGATATTTATCAACGAGTGACTTCCAGTGGGCAACCAGCTCAGCTGATGTGAACTCCTTGCCGCTCTTTGGCTGCTTATACTGACCCTTAGCCTTGCCCTTCCATTCGCTTGCTGCCGCATCCATAGCCAGAACGAAGTCCTTGCCCGGCTCATAACCGCACTCTTTAATTGCCTTTAGGATATACTCCAGAGTTTCCTCATCGCTCGAGAGGTTTGGTGCGTATCCACCCTCATCGCCTACTGATGTAGCATAGCCCTCTGCCTTGAGAAGTTTGCCCAGCTTGTGATACACCTCAGCGCACTGACGTAGACCCTCTGCGAAGCTTAATGCTCCAACCGGCATGATCATGAACTCCTGTGTATCAACAGTGTTGCCGGCGTGAGCGCCACCGTTCAGGATATTCATCATAGGTACCGGAAGAAGGTTTCCGAACTGTCCTCCCAAGAATCTATATAGCGGAATATCTAACGAAGCTGCTGCCGCCTTTGCGCAAGCGATTGAAACTGCAAGAATAGCATTCGCACCGAAATGAGATTTATCCTCTGTTCCATCAGCCTCTATCATCGCCTTGTCTACAGCATATATATCTGAAGCATCCATTCCTAAAAGAAGCTCATCAATTTCATTGTTGATAAAGTCAACAGCCTTGAGAACACCCTTGCCGTCATATCTGCTCTTGTCACCGTCTCTGAGCTCGAGCGCCTCAAATTCACCTGTAGATGCTCCGCTTGGCGCAGCTCCTCTGCCGATGCTGCCGTCCTCCAGATATACCTCAGCCTCAACGGTAGGATTACCACGTGAATCCATAATTTCTCTACCTATAACCTGTACGATTTCCAAATAAGCCATATCTCTCATTCCTTTCAGTTACTTGAATTCGTCTCATAATTAATTCCATACACGGCTTGCAGATTGCAAGGTGTAAATTAGTCTTTCCGCTAGGCATTCAGCCTGCATCTCTATTATAGTTTATTACCTAAATCTATGCAAATATGAAAACTTATTTTCCTTGCTTTGATGAAAAATAGTTATAGTAGAGAAGTCCTGCAACAACGACTGCACATCCCATAATCTCCCACTGAGTTGGGAACTGTCCCAGAAATATAATGCTGAGGATTATTGCAAATACCGATTCACCCGACTCCCATGCCGAAACATAGAGCGAGTCCACATAGCCGAAGCAGAGGTTGAACACCGCATGTGCACCTATCTGGCAAACCAGCGTAAGTCCAAGTATCAAAGCGTAATCCTTGAGCGAATAGCCGAGTACCGGAGTTTTTGTTGCAATTATTCCGATGGCAAAGCAGAGCCAACAGGCTAAAAATACGAGAAATACGTAGACCTTTCCACTTACTTCTTTTCTAACCTCGTTTCCTATCGCAAAATAAAGTCCCATAAAAATTGCGGCCATAAAAGCCAAAATGTCGCCGATGAAATTACCCTGCGAAAGCTCCCTGTAATCAAAACCTGCAACCATGGTTCCGCCGAGCAAAGCGAGAACAATTCCGAGAATTTGGCGCACGCTCACCTTACGTTTAAAGACAAAGACGGTTAGAATTATAACTACGAGCGGATGAAGTGCTGCCAGAACAACTGCACTTCCTATATTAGTTAACTTAACCGCGTTGAACCAGCAGAAGAAATGCCCAAACAGAAATGCTCCTGCGAGAAATGTTACTATATGATTTTTCCTCGATACGGAAACAAGTTCCTTTCGGTCTTTTAGAAGTACCGGGATTGCAAAAAACGGAAGCCCCAGTGTCAAACGCCAAAATCCTATGGCCATCGAAGGTGCCTCTATGGCTCTACCGAATATCCCCGATGATGAGCCTGCGATTACCGCCAGCACCACGATTATTTTGACGTATTTTTTTAGGAAGCTTTGGCTTTCGCTACTTGGCTTTGGTATGTTTTTCTCTGTCATTTCTTTTTCTCTCCTATAGGTCTAAAACTATATAAATTCTTTCTCTTTGCAAGATTAAAATATTGATATATACTTTACTCATATAAAAATCTGAAAGTGAGGATATCCTATGAAATTTTTCATTGCTGACGCATTCAGCGATAAACTCTTTGGCGGCAATCCGGCAGGCGTAGTGCTTCTCCCAAGCGATACCGATTTTCCGTCAGACGAGACTATGATAAAAACCGCAGCTGAGCTTCGCTATTCCGAAACCGCTTTCATCAAGCAGGTTTCCGAAAACGAGTTCAATATTAGATATTTTACTCCTGTTGCCGAGGTTGACCTCTGTGGACACGCTACAATCGCAGCTTTCTACTGCCTGATGAGCGCAGGAGTTATCTCTGAGAATTGCAAATGCCTAAACCACACCAAGGCAGGCGACATCAATATAGAAATCAAGGACTCCTTCGTAATGATGGGAATGGCTGCGCCTAAGTTCATGCACCTTATGGATAATCCGCTCGAGCTGGATAGAATCTACGAGATAATGGGTGCTGAGTACGATGCAAGTCTGGATCTTCGCCCTATGATTATCTCGACCGGACTTCCGGACATAATTCTGCCGTTTAAGACAAGAGATGAGCTAGAGGCTCTTCAGCCTGATATGTTCCTTCTATCAAAGGTTTCCGAGGAGTACAAAGTTACAGGTGTTCACGCATTTACTCTCGATTCTGAGGACGGCATCACCGCACACTGCAGAAACTTCGCTCCTCTATACGATATAGACGAGGAGGCTGCAACGGGAACATCCAGCGGTGCTTTGACATACTATCTCTACCTAAATAGAGTGATTGGCGCTAATGACCGCTGCCATCTGGTTCAGGGAGAAGCCATGGGTAGACCGTCGGAAATACTCACCGAAATTACTGCAGACTCAAAGGCTGACGGCTCCGTTGACTGCAACATCAAAGTCGGAGGCAAGGCCGTTGTGCTCGCAAGCGGCGAAATCATGCTATAAAATTATATAAAAAGGCTTGTGCACTGCTTATCCGGCATCTTGTACAAGTCTTTTTTGATGCCGTCAAAACGCTATGCTAGAGATTATCTATCATTACATTCATCCATTTTTTGGATATATAGCGCTTAAATACGACAAAGAACTTCACAACTTCCTCCATTTTCACAAGAATCACGGCAAAATAAATCGGAAGCTGCCATAACATTGCAGATGCAAAGGCAAGAGGAACAGCAACCAGCCAAACGCAACCGGACTCGGCGAGCATAGCAAAACGAGTATCTCCTCCTGCGCGAAGAGTCCCTGTAATCTGAATCCCATTGTGAAGCGTGAGCGACATGAATACCCCTTGTATTATAAGTATCAGAAAAGTATAGTGCTTTCCGTTTTCCGAAAGATTAAACAGCTCACTGAAAGGCTTTGACAGAAGCATCATCACAAGACCTGTAAGCACACCAAGCAGCACTCCCACCTTAAGCACATATTTTGAAGTCCTCCAAGCCTCTTCTTTTTTACCCTCTCCGAGCCTCTGCCCTATCAAAGTCAGACTCGCATCCCCAACACTAAAAGCTGCAAAGAAGAATATGCTCGAAATGGAACCTGCCGCCTGAAAAGCGGCAAAAGCTGTCGTTCCTATGCGATTAAATGCGGCTGCATACATAGTCTGTCCGACACCCCAAAGCACCTCGTTTGCAGTTGTCGGAGTTGCATTTTTTATAATTCTTCTCACAAGCTCTTTATTGTAGTCAAAGTAATCACGTATCGGTCCTTTGAACATATTGTTGCTTGAGAAGAGAAATCCTGTAACAATCAAGACCTGCATAAGCCTTGCAATCACAGTTCCAAGAGCCGCGCCCTGAACACCGAGCATAGGCATGCCGAACTTCCCATAGATGAAAAGGTAGTTCAGGAAAGTATTCGTCGTAAATACAACTACGCTGACCAGCATAGGAAGCTTCGTCTGTTGTGACGCTTGGAATCCCATCATTACCGGCACCGAGTACGCTATAAATATAAACTGCAAACTATTTGTTCTCATGTAGACAACAGCAAGCTCGAGCACCTGTGTATCATTCGTATAAAACGATAGCAATTCCCTGGTAAACACCGTACCTATAATAAATATAAGGGTACTCACAGCAAGCATCGCAGTAACCGAAAATCCGATACATCTTCGCATGTTCTTCTTATCGTTTGCACCGTAAAACTGTGCAACAAATGTAGATGTTCCGCTCGTCATTCCATATATAAGCATGTAGTGAATCAGGAAGATTTGATTTCCGACGCCAACGGCCGCAAGCTCGACTTCTCCGAGAAAACCAACCATCAAATCATCCACAAGACCTAAAGTCGTGGATACCACTCCCTGAATTGCAATCGGCACTGCGATTTTAATAAGCTGCCTTCGCAGAGCCGCTTTCTCGCGCTTCTCCGCGCTGAGACATTCTGCCATTTCCATATTGCCCCCACAAAACCTATACCAAAAATAGCGCTCACTTTAGACGAGGCGCTAATTTACTACTGTTATCATATGCACTATTTTGCAAAATCCAATACACTCACTTCCCTGAGCATACTCTATTTATCTTTTTCTATCACCTCTTCAGAAGTCTTTGATTCATTGTTCTTAAAACGCGCCTTCTTCTCCTCCTGAGCGATGTTGACCGCCTTAATCCGAGGCATCTTGTGGTTCGGATCGGTCAAAAATACATAGAGATAAGCTCCTGCAATCAAAGCAAGAACCACCGCATCCTTGTAAAGCTCACGGCTTATCAAAACAGCAGACATTCCCATAATCGCACTTATGCCATAGAGCATGATTACGGTACGCCTCTGCCCGTATCCGTATGCCATAAGTCTGTGATGAAGATGTTCCTTATCCGCCCCCATTATAGGCTTGCGATTCACCATTCTTCTCAAAATCGCAAAGGATGTATCGAAGATTGGAATTGCAAGAACCACAACAGGAACAACAACTGCGATTATAGTCGATCTCTTGAGAGGGCCTACGACCGATAGTATTGCAATCATAAAACCTAGGAACAGTGCTCCACCATCACCCATAAAGGTCTTTGCAGGAGAGAAATTAAAAGGCAAAAATCCTATGCAGCTTCCTGCTATAGTAACCATGGCAAGGCAGACGATCGGCATTCCGACAATAGAGCCATGAATGTACGCGATATACGCAATGCAAAGTGCTGCAATGGCTGATATTCCTGCAGCAAGTCCATCAAGTCCGTCTATAATATTTATTGTATTTGTGATACCTATTATCCAAAGAACCGTAACAACAAAGCATATAGCCGTGTTAAAATGCAGTCTTCCCTCACCAAGATAGTTTGCGATAAAAGATATCCTCATATTCATAGAAAACATCAAAATTGCGATTACTGTCTGACCTATGAGCTTGACTATAGCCGGTAAATTCTTGAGATCATCGACTACGCCAAGCAGGTACATCAAAGCCCCGCCCAGCATAGCAATCCTAATCTTAGGCTCATCCCACTGAAAAACTGCCAGAGCCACCATTACTCCGGTAAAAATAGCTAGACCTCCAAAGCGAGGAATTGGACGGCGGTGCATCCTTCTCCAGTCCTTAGGTACATCTATTGCGCCTATTAGATGTGCAAGCTTGATGCTAATGGGAGTAAACGCAAAAGCAATTACAGCTGACAGACCAAAGGCCGCTAATATTTCATAAATATTTAAATCCACATTTAAATCCATATCTACTCCTGCCCAAATAAATCCTCAAAATAGATTTCTGCGAGGTAGAGTCCGCAGGGCGGTGCAGTGTGTCCCGCCTGTTTCCTATCAAGACTTGAAACTATTGATTTCATATCGCTCGAAGACCTTTTGCCGATACCGATTTCGACTAGAGTTCCTGTGACAATTCTCACCATATTGTAGAGAAAACCGTCACCACATATCTCTATCTGCACCTCCGATGAATCTCCATTATCTCTATGTATTCGGCTCACCTTTGCTGAGCTTATGGTCCTCACCGTGGTCCTGCGAGGACTAGCTCCGGACGACTGAAATGCAGCGAAGTCATGAGTCCCAACGATGTACTTACAAGCCTCGTTCATGGCTTGAACGTCGAGCTTTTCATCTACAAAGTAACAATAATTGCGTTCAAATACGCTTGCACCCTCATCACATAGTCTGTATATGTATTTCTTACCCTTGCAGTCAAAACGAGCATGAAAACCGGCCGGTTTTTCCTCAGCTGAAAGAACCCTGATTGCACTTAGCTTACTGCCGGCTCCATATCTTCCGCCTGAAAGCATGTTGTTTACGGCATGCGCTATCCTGTCCGTAGGAATATCAATATTCTCCTTGAAGTTACAACACTGTGCGAGTGCATGAACGCCCGCATCGGTTCTACTCGTTCCAAAGACCTTAATCGGTTTTAGACACACCGAGCTGAGCGCCTCCTCGAGCCTCCCCTGAACGGTTATCTGACCCTCCTGCTCCTGCCAGCCGTGAAAAAGGCTGCCGTCATATTCCAATGTCAAAAGAATATTTTTTTCCATAGATATTATTATACCAAAATCGGCTCTATACAGCTATATAAATTATCATTTAAACTGAATGTCCCAGTAGAATATCAAATATATTGCGGTAATTATTGAAATATACGGTGCCATAGGCATATACTCCCTTAGCTTATACTCAGGTTTAACGACGGCATATACGAGAAGAAATATAGCATGAAGTGCAAGCAGCATATAGCTTCCTATCAGTATGAAAAAGCTGCCAAAGCTTCCGCAGATAAATCCAATTGCTGTAAACAGCTTGATATCTCCACCTCCCATGGTGTTGTTGCGATAGCTCAACTTCCCAATAAGTGCAATCGTAAAAATAATTACGAAGGCGATTATACCCCCGGCCAAAATCTCCCAAAATCCATCCTTATACGGAATGAATCCGATACTGCATACAGCGAGCAAAATTATCAGCTGGTCAGGTAAAATGTTATATTTCACATCGGCTATAGAAAGTTCAAGCAAAAGCCAAAGCACCAAGCTCGTAGCTATTGCAAACTGCAGATCTTCCCTTATAAGTGTCATATTGATGACGATAAAGAGCATGCTAGAAAGGTATTTCCAAGGCATACTCTTAACACGCTGCACATCCCTGCTCTTAAGTTCCTCAGAAGGATCTTCGTCGTAGTCGCAAAGCCATTCCGCCGGCATTCTGTTGAATAAATAGACAGCCGCGTTACCCTGCAAAATCGAGAAGAAGACCGCACATCCGTATATGAAAATTTTAAAAATCAAGTCTATGTTCATCCAAATCTCCTAAGCAATATGTTATCATGTATCGACTTGAGATAAAAGTAAAACATAGATTTTCTCAAACACGTAAAAACCCGTATTCACTAAAGCGTGAGCACGGGTAAAATCATATTTTATTAAAAATCCTATTCTGTAAATAGTGGTGTCGAATAGTATCGGTCTCCACTGTCAGGAAGAAGTGCAACTATTGTCTTTCCTTTATTCTCCGGCAGTTTAGCAAGTCTGAGCGCCGCACTTAAAGCGGCCCCGGACGAAATTCCTACAAGAATGCCTTCCTTATGTGCTAGAAGTTTTGCGGCCTCAAAACTCTCCTCATCACTAACCTTAACAATCTCATCAAATGTCTCTTTATCAAGAGTGTCAGGAATAAATCCTGCACCGATGCCTTGAATCTTATGAGCGCCGGCCGCCTCACCGGAAATTACGGCAGAGTTTTCCGGCTCAAGAGCTACGACCTTTATACCTGGATTCTTGCTCTTGAGGTATCCTCCTGTTCCTGAAACCGTTCCGCCGGTACCTACCCCTGATATGAAGATATCTACCTCTCCATCTGTATCACTCCAGATTTCAGGACCTGTTGTCTCCCTGTGAGCATTTGGATTCGCCGGGTTCACAAACTGTCCGGGTACATAGCTTGCCTCTATCTCCTTTGACAGTTCCTCAGCCTTTGCTATAGCACCTTTCATTCCCTTTGATCCATCTGTCAAAACGAGCTCCGCTCCATAAGCCTTAAGTATATTCCTACGCTCAACGCTCATAGTCTCAGGCATGGTCATAATGATTCTGTATCCCTTTGATGCCGCCACAGAAGCGAGTCCAATTCCGGTGTTCCCGGATGTCGGTTCAATGATAGTGCCACCTTCCTTGAGCAAACCCTTAGTCTCTGCATCCTCTATCATTGCTCTTGCGACTCTATCCTTAACGCTGCCCGCAGGATTCAGGTATTCCAGCTTAACTAAAACTCTCGCTTCGAGATTTTCTACATCCTCGATGTTCTTTACTTCAAGCAGTGGTGTTCCTCCTATAAGCTCTGTTACATCTTTGTATATCTTTGCCATGTCTCTCCCTCCCGAAACACAAAATATATGCCGTTAAATTATACCTAATATTTTTTTAATACCTAATATTCCCTCTTAGTAAAAAATATTACCCTATATTTTTTCTATTCAATCATTCCATAAAGAAATATCTATATTTTATTTCACAGAAAGCTTGTATCTTTAAATTCTTAGTTTTATAATTATCTTGTTGAGTTAGGCATAGCTAACTAAGCAGCACTGTACATATATCAAAATCCCCTTTTGATGTTGAAAGCCAAGGGTTCACGTCAAAATCGGATTGTAACATAACACTAGGAGGATATTAATGTTTTTACAGATTAAAGAAATCAATAAATCCTATGGCTACGGCGATAGCTTGGCAAAGGTTTTAAACGGAATCAGTTTGGACATAGAACGCGGTGAGCTTTGCGTTTTGCTGGGTCCATCCGGTTCCGGAAAATCAACCCTTTTGAACATCATAGGCGGCATAGAAAACGCCGACTCCGGTTCGATAATAATAGATGGCACGGCCATAGAGGGCATGAATCAAAAAGAGCTTTCAAACTACAGGCGAAACCATCTCGGCTATGTTTTTCAGTTCTATAACCTGATTCCCAACCTCACAGCCAGAGAGAACATTGAGGTCGGAGCATACCTCAGTAAACAGCCTCTAGACATCGATGATTTGATTGAAACTCTAGGGCTTACAGAACATCAGCATAAACTTCCTAACCAGCTCTCCGGAGGACAACAGCAGAGGGTTTCCATAGGTAGAGCCATAGTTAAAAACCCTGATTTGTTATTATGTGATGAGCCGACGGGTGCACTCGACTACAAGACGTCAAAGGAAATACTCGGCCTTATCAGTGAGGTCAACAAGAAGTATCAGAGTACGATAATCATCGTAACCCACAATGATGCAATCAAAAATATGGCAGACACTGTCATCACACTCCGCGACGGTGCTGTGAGAGATGCATACCATAACAAGGTCAAGACCTCAGTAGCTGATCTGGATTGGTAGGTGTAGTATGAGAAACCCTTTAAACAAGCGCACTAAACGCGAACTAAGACAGGAGTGGGGAAGATATCTGGCTATATTCTTCTTTATCACTTTGATGATTGGCTTTACCTCAGGCATGCTCGCAACCGACCACAGCATGCAGGTCACATATAACGAGAGCTTCAAGAAATACAATATAGAGGACGGGCACTTTCGCCTATCCAATGCCCCTGACGCAAGCTTTATAAAAAGCATTGAGGACGAAAACGATGTCAAGCTCTACGACATATCATATAAGGAAATTAAAAACGGCAAAAACAAATACCGCATCTTCGTAAACCGTGAAAAAGTAAATAAAGCCAGCATTTTAGACGGCAGGCTTCCTAAGAAGAGTGACGAGCTCGGCATAGATAGACTCTTTGCGAAAAACAATTCCCTAAAAATTGGTGACACCGTCAAATTAAAAGGTAAGAAATTTAAAATCGTCGGACTCATCGCCCTTTCAGATTACAGCGCTCTTTTCCCAAAGAACACTGATACAATATTTAATGCGCAGGATTTCACAGTAGCAACCGTTACCGGCAAGGGTTTTGCCCGCTTAAGTGATACTGCAAAGACTCATGTATTCGCATGGAAGAACAACAAAACCCTGAGCGATGCCAAGCAGAAGAGTCTCTATGATGACATGGCAAAGTATATAGCAGTTAACGGTGCCTACAGGCAAATTAGCCTTGACGAGTTCATTCCGGCTAAAGAAAACCAAGCGATAATATTCACAGGAAACGACATGGGCAGAGATCAATCTGTGATGATGGTTATGCTCGCTATAGTCATGGTTATCATGGCCTTTATCTTTGCAATTACAACACTAAGCATGATAGATAAAGAATCCAAGTCAGTAGGAACCTTGCTCGCATCAGGCTATACGCGTGCTGAACTGACAAGACATTACATGAGGATTCCTATTCTCATAACCATGCTTGCCGCGATTTTGGGAAATGTAATGGGATATACTTATTTTAAGGATCTGGTTGCGGGACTTTATTATAATTCATACTCTCTCCCACCGTATAAAATGACTTGGAGTTCATACGCTTTTTATGCGACAACAGTCTCGACGATAGTCATAGTTTTGCTCGTAAACATTTTGATTATAAGCTACTCGCTAAGACTATCTCCACTTAAATTTCTAAGACATGACCTTAAGAGGAAGAAATCAAAGAATGCTACGAAACTACCACCTTTTAGCTTCATGTCGAGATTTAGGCTAAGGGTAATACTGCAGAACAAGGGAAACTTTCTCGTTTTGTTCCTCGGAGTTGTTTTCGCCAGCACACTCATGATTTACAGCCTATGCATGCAGAATCTCTTCATTCACTATAAGGACACAGTAGCAGAGACTGCACCGGCAAAGTACCAGTACGTGCTAAAAACTCCTACAGAAACCGCAAATAAGGATGCTGAGAAGATATGTGTAAACACGTTGAAATACAAGCAGAAAGGCTTTGAGAATCCCGATGATATCTACGTTTTCGGTGTTCCTGATAAATCCGCCTACTATAAGAACATGCCAAAGCTGCCAAATGACGATAAATCCGTCATTGTAAGTGATGGATACCTTCAGAAATACGACCTCAAGATTGGTGATAAGATAAAACTCAAAACTGAATACAGCGATAAAAGCTATACTTATAGGATTGCGGGAAGTTACGAATACAAGCAGGGGCTTTCGGTTTTCATGAGGCAGAGTCTTTTCAGAAAAGACTTTGACAAGGATGACTCCTGGTTCAATTCATATCTCACAAATAAGAAGCTCACGGATATCCCTGAGAGCAATATTCACAGCATAAATACTCCTGAGGATTATACCGCAATAGCTGAGCAAATGCTGAACTCCTTGTCCGGCATCTTCGAAATGATCGTGTTCGTATCGGCAATAATGAGCGTGATTCTAGCCTATCTCGTCACAAAGGTCATCCTCGATAACAACGTGGTTTCAATATCGCTGATAAAGATTCTCGGTTACAGAAGTACAGAGATAGCAAAGCTCTATGTAATTGCAAGCGCAGTTGTCTTCATGATAAGTCTGGCCTTGAGCTTACCTATCGGCTACAAAATCATGGTGGTGTCTTACAAAGTGTCGGTAAGTTCTTTCTCCGGTTGGATAGATCTATACGTAGGCAAATCCGTATACATCAAGACTTTAATAATCTCTATTGCAAGCTTTGTCGTATCTGCCGCTTTGCAGTTTAGACATATCAAAAGGATTCCAATTTCAGAAGCTCTGAAAAATAACGAATAAATGTAACCGATGTTACGTAATTATCTTTTGTGGATATGTATAATAGAGACATAGAGAATAAAAGATAGCCCACGGGCTCTTATTATGATAAGCGGTTATACGAGGAGGATTGATATGAAACCATTAGATTTAAGTCGTTCAGTATACGATTTGGTAAAAGAATACCCTGAGCTTCAGCAGATTATGTACGATTTAGGGTTTACAGAAATAAACAAGAAAGCAATGCTTCACTCGGTTGGAAAGATTATGACCATTCCAAAGGGTGCAAAGATGAAGGGAATTTCAATGCTGGACATTATCAGCACTCTTACATCAAAGGGATTTAAGATTGTTGGCGAAATGCCAAGCAACATAAATTCGGATAAGCAAGACGCCGAGGTAGCGTCTGCTTCTACAACCCCTGAATCAAAGGAAGAAAGAAATGCACTCCTCAAGGTCTACCTAAAGAGGCTTGGCGAGGGCGAAGACATAGAATCCGTCAGGGCAGATTTCGTTGAGAAGTTCAGCAGTGTTGATGCTTCGGAGATTATGCAAGCCGAACAGGAGCTCATCGCAGAAGGAACACCTATTTCAGAGATTCAGCAGCTTTGTGACCTACACTCATCACTTTTCCACGGTTCGACAAGGGAAGAAAAGATTGCCAACGCAGAAAAGGCCGCAATTGCTTCCATGAAAGCAAAGAAACAGGAAGAAATCAAGAAGACTCTAGCTACTAACAGCACGGGACCGATGAGCACAGCCGAAGAGAGAGAGAAGCTTCAGCAGGATAAGTTGCAGCTTGCGGCAAGCCTTATAGCTATACCCGGTCACCCACTTGAGACATTGACTCGTGAAAACGAAGTTCTTGCCGAAAGAATTAGCGACATGAGATCAGCTATTGAAAACAAGTCCGGCAAGGAAGATCTTCTAAGCAAATTCGAAGGTGTAAGGGAAATCGCTATCCACTACGCTGAGAAAGGTGACCTCATCTATCCTCATCTAAATGTAAAATATGGAATTTCAGGTCCATCAAATGTTATGTGGACCGTTGATGATGAGATTAGAGATGAGATGTCTGCACTGATAAAGAACTGTACTTTTGATGAAGCATGGTTTGACAAGGTTTCAGCGGTTTTGGTAAGAGCTGATGAGATGATCTACAAGGAGTCAAACATCCTCTTCCCTATCTGCGCACTAAACTTTACCACAGAAGAGTGGTATGGAATCTATCACGACTCAAAGGATTATGCTGACTGCATGGGCATAGTTGCAAATGTTTGGCCTGAGGCTGAGGAATATGAAAAGACAATGTTCGATAAGGCTGCGGAAGCAGAATCGGTTGAAAATACAATTTCATCGCCTAATAACGATGAAATTGTAATGCCGGGAGGACACGTCACACTTGAACAGATGACAGCACTCTTGAATACGATTCCTTTAGAGATTACATTCGTGGATGATAACAACATCAATCGCTACTTCAACGAGGGGCCAAAGCTCTTTAAGAGACCGACGATGGCCATAGATAGGGAAGTTTTTTCCTGCCATCCTCCTAAGATTGAACCGATGGTGAGAACAATCATCGAGGACTTCAGGAACGGCGTTAGAGATGAGTTCCCTGTATGGGTGGAGAAGCAAGGCAAGACAATGCTCGTTAAGTATATGGCAGTACGCGACAAGGACGGAAAGTACCTAGGTACAGCTGAGTTCGTCCAGGAGATGGATTTTGCCAAGGAACACTTCCAAAACGAAAATAAGTAAACAAATGTGGCTGTTACAAAAGTTCTATAATAAAAAGACGAGGAAAGCTAAAAAATCCTCGTCTTTGGGCTATAGGACAAAAAGTGTGTGTGACTAATCCCAGTACACCGGATAATTGCTCGAATGATGTAGCTCGCTCCATACAACTGCATCACCCCACATAGGAATAGTATCTTCTAGTTGTTTCTTGGCAGTCATCTTCTTGTAAATATCATCTATGCTCTTGTTTGTAGGCATTGTTTTTAATATCTCAGAAGCAGAAAGCGGTTTTGGTGAGTGCATATAGCACCACCAAAAAACCGCTTTAATTCTTCTCTCAACAGATAACCCCCTATGGTTATGCAGCATCTCCCTAAGACAAGCATTTACACCACCTTCAATTCGATTGTTTGTCGATGGAATTTTAAACTCAGCCCTTAATTCTTCATTAAGATACGTGAATAGAGTATTATCATTAAGTAGTCTTAGCATTGATTTTTCAGCCTTTATCAGTCTTTCATGCTTAGGTCTTATCTTTCCATTTTCATCATATGTTACTTCGCTTAAAAAACGTTTATGCTTGACAATCCAACCTGTAAAACGATCAACCCATATCTTTGAGTCTTCAATACTTTTAACATCAAACAAATCCCTTGCCAGTGCATAAAGCTCTAGCCCGGCTAAAGTATTTGGTCTACTTGTTGTATATCTTTTAACCTGTGAAAACACGTGAAATACGCATCTTTGATGCTTTGCCTTTGGCCACTTTCTCTTAAGTGCTTTTCTAAATCCTTTACCACCATCGGATACAACCACCTTAGGTTCTGCTATACGACTCATTAGAGCCTCCCAAGCTCCTGAATGCTCATATCTGCATACGTACCAACCTAATACATGTTCTTTGTCACAACATATCAAAATACACGATTTACGCGATAGATATATACCATCAAAATACAGTACATCTTTTGATTTTTCAATCTTTGGTGCCATAACCCATATATCCCAAAACTTGGAGGTTTTTCTTCTAAAAGTTCTTCCACCACCTGACATATTACTTTGTACTTCTTTACTGAATAACCAAGCCAAGAAATGCTGAAGCTGTTTAGTATCATTATCTATCTTTGGCGTAAACGCTAACTTACAAGACTTACAAAACCACCTTTGAGAGCCAGATTTTATCTTACCGTGTTTTATACATTTGCAATTACAAATTGGACAATTTACCTGCTTCATAATATATTCCTCCAAGAACACTAATTCTAAGGAAGATATACCACGTTTTATCATTGAAATTCCAATATTTTAAAGAGTTTTCACACACACTTTTTGTCCACCCTCAATCTTCTTTCAAAAAAGATTAAACCGACATAACTATTGAAATATCAACTGTTATGTCGGTTTTTACACACACTTTTTGTCCTATAGCCCTCGTCTTTTTTGATACGCAGAATAGAATCACCTATTCTGCAACATCACCCTTCGTTTAATATCAATTAAATGCTCCTGTTTTTGTCATTTGCTATCGAACTATATAATTTAGTAAATCGTCCGATATTAATCTTTTTCCTCCAAGCACTACTTGATCCTTTATTGCATTATCCTTTACATACTGCTTGGCAAAATCAAAGTTGTACTCATTAATCAAAAGCATTGCTGCCCCACGTTTCTCAGCAAGTACCCCTCCACAAAGTCCATCAGGGAAGTTATCTCCATATCCTATAACCACACTCTTAGGATTCTTGAAGAAGTGCTTTGCTATTTCAAGGGATGTCATATATCGATCTTCTCCGTATACTCTGCTCACCGAGCCTAAACTGCTTAACCATCCTTCAATTGCTCTATTTACAGATTTAAAGCCACCCGTTATTGTATACTTTCTGGTTTTTAGGCTCTTCAAGTATGCCATTTGACCACTTGTCATTTCATCACCTACAAGAAGTATAGGTCTTCCAGTTGCCGATGCGGCAAGGCTATCTGCAAATCCGTATCCGGAGGAAATAATTATCTCCTCATTGGTTACACCTGCCTCCTTTAAGATGGCTATATTAGTTGCAAACCTATCGTCGCCGGAAAGTCTCTTCACAGTATAGCTATCCTCCAGCTTTGTTCTCATAAGTTCAGGCATTACAGCTCTGCCTCCCAGGAGGTAAACCTTGCTCGATTTTCCTGCTTTGACATTGTTTCTAATAAAATCTAGAGCACCTTGCATATTATGCTCGTTGATTAGAAGAAGCGGTGCATTGTTAACTTTTGCTAAATATGAACCTGACAGTGCATCTGCGTAGTTATCACCATATGCCACGACAGCTGCATCAAACTTATCGACATTCATCGTTTTCTTAAGCTCTTGGGCTACCTTGATTGATGTTTCGTATCTGTCAGAGCCTGCTAGTCTTACTGGCTCCTTTGATGGGTCATCTTTATTCTTAAGCTTTATTGTCAGGTCTAGGAATGCAGTTGGTGGAGTATATGTGACATCAGTCTTTCCATCTTTATCCTGATACATTCTAGAGCCTGTTTTTAATCTAATTTCGAAGTCCTCATCATCCAATGTAAGCGGACTCTTGTTGTAATCCAGATACTTTGTTATATCTCTGGTCTTACCGGTGCTATATACAGCTTCTACCTTAAGTCCGGTAGGATCAAAGGTATCTCCCACAGTGTACTCAGTCTTCTTTGGCTTGCTTGTAATCCTAATCTCCTTGATTGTAGGTCCTATCATGAACATATGTGATGAATCATTCTTGAAATAAATATTTCCGTACTCATCAGCTATAGGGCTACAAATTACATACTGCGCATGAGCACCTGACGGTGTGAAAAGCGTTGGCGCAACCGTATGTTCTTTTTGGTCATTAGTTTTCTCGATTTCAACCTCAGAAGGCTCAGTCTGACCCGGCTTATCTTTAATAACTCTCATCTTTCCCGGTGTCAGGTTCTCAAAGAAGTATACATATACACTCTGATCATCCTTCTCGTAGGCTGTAGTCAGCAAGCTGCTAGCCTGTGGATATCCTCTAGTCTCAATCGAGTAGGCAATGGTGTTGCTCTTCAGATCGATTACTGAGATATTATGTCCGCTATATGCTGAGAAATTGCCGCTTCCGGCGACTCCAATATATGCTCTTCCATTATGTATTACAGGTGTAGATGAGCTCATAGGTATGTATGATTTTGAGCTGCCCGATAGGTACTTTTGGTAGTTCTTTGGCAGGAGAGAGAGCGTTTTGATTGAACTTCTATCAAAGCTTCCGTCCTCGTTTAGTTTAACTGAGCAGAAATATCCGCCCTTTGTAACAAAGTAGTACCTGGCAGTATCCTTATCGAACATTATTGTGCTTCTGATATCACCAATAAAGGTATCCTTGATTGAATCGATTACTCTTCCGTTTATCGGATCAAGTGAAAGAAGCTCTCCGTAAGCTTTTCCCGTACTCTTGCCATCATCTGAACCGACAACTACATAGGTTCTGGCCTGCTTTGATGCAATCTCTATTTCGCCGGAATTACCGTTTCCTACATAGGCACCTGCCCAGTAGTAGCCGGTTCCCTCGTGAACCCATGAAGCCGACTTGACTTCGTCCTTTCTTGTCGGATCCTCGTCCGTAACAGATAGGCAAACAAAATCCGCTCTGCTTTCCTCACCAACCCAGAAGCCTGTATATATGTAGCCGTCCTTGTATGTAATCGGGCAGTTTGGCTGTCCGCCGTGAGGCGCTTCATAGATCCACAGAGACTCCAGAGTCTCTGCATCAAAGGCCTGAATCGTTCCATCCTCCAATCCTACGAAAATCATACCCTCTGCATAAGTAGGCGAGTTTATAGCAAATGAAGACTTCTTCTTCATAGGTGCAGTTTTTACGATTTCTCCTGTAAAAGAATCGAATTTCAGGAGTGTTGTTCCCGAATAGTTATAAATGTATCCATCTACCATGATTGGGCATCCGAGCGAGCCGTACATGTCAGCTGTTCCGAATTTTGTTGCCCAGTACAAAGCTGTTTCTGAAGAATTTCTTGGAAGCGGATAGTTCAGCACGCCGTTGTTGTTTGTATCGTATCTGAAATTTGGCCACTCCGCCTTGAGATTCTTGTTTAGCTTTGTATTTACGGGAGCCTTAATCAAGGTAACATTTATCTCAGTCTGATCTTCCTGCTTAAATCTCTTTGACTGAGAGAGGTAATCAGCATGTGTAATGGTATATGTATAGGACGTACCCTTTACGAGCAGGAAACTTCCATCAGCCTCGGGACTTACGGCCTTACCGCTCTTCTCGTTCTTTAGGCTTATTCGTGAATCCTTAGGATTGGTATTAAATCTCACAGCTACAGGCTGTCTCTTCGTAACCTTTACAGTGTACTTATTGCTAACATTTCCTGTCTCCGTGTTTACAACCTCGATTTCAACATCTTCCTCGGATTTGTTTTTGTCAAGATCGAGTTTCACTTTGATGGTCTTACCGTCTTGCGTGCGGACATATTCCTTGCCGCGAATCTTCGCAACATACTTGCCGACAAGTTCTTCACTTTCGTCTTCTCCCGGGAAGGTAAAGCTTAGATCAATTGAGCTTACATCACTAGAAACCTCGGTCTGATACTTGTTTACGGTATCGCTATAGCCTGTCTTTCCATTCGCATAAAGCTCTACAGCCTTTCCGAAGTTATCTGTGATATCTAGTGAATGAAGCGATGTACTTCTCGCTGTGCTAATCTTGTATTCCTGATAGTATGTTACATTGCCGGAGGTCTTTGATGCTGTCATATTCACAGAATTATTGAGTCCGCCGACATTGATAAACTTGCTGATTTTCTGCGTATTAACGCCACTTAGCCATTTCTCAGCCTTTATCTTTGTTCCATCGTAGGTAGTGTATTCGCCTCTGAAAATTGTGACATCGCTATCAGCTTTTTCAATCTTTACATCAAAGATGCTCGAGTAGTCCGGAACCACATACTTATAGCTGTGTTCCTTCCAGTCAAAGTTCTTTCCGTTAGCTTCCTTGTATGGGTTAGGTTTGCTTGCATTATAGTTTCTCGCTGTTGCAAGCGACTTTATCAAAGCTTCCTTTACCGGAGTCTTTGCCTCAAAGGTGTTGGTTTTACCGGCTTCAACTTTGATTGTCGCCTTTGCGTGATAGTCCTTATCTATGGTTGAAATCCACTCGTAGTCACCGGCTCCGACATGAAAGATCGCCTCTGTATCATTGACCTTATCAGCCTTGATTGAGCCGCCCATGCGGTTTAAAAGCTTTACTTCGACACCCTTTGCCTTATTTACCGTAACTTTGTAGCTAGGTACCCTCTGGATGCCAATCCTATATGTATTCTCGGTATATGTATTCAGGTTCATTACCGAAATAGTTACATTTCCTTGAGTAGCATCTACCTCGTGCTTGCCCGCATCAACGAAATTATCGTTAATTTTGATTACGTATCCTTCTTCGGCACTTCCGTAGCTCGCGTTAGCATTTTTTCTCTGCGTAGCCAGGTCAAATGTCAGCCTATCATCCGTTGTATCGAATGTATAGCTTAAAGTCTCAGGATCAAAGCTAATAGGTATGGTGTTTCCATTTTTGTCGGTTACATTCAGCTTACTCAGCGTTGGAATCCTCTGAGTGTTAACCTGATAATACTGCCTCTGCATGTAACCGCTATCCAGCTTATGAACTACCTTAATCTTAAAGTTGTCTGCCGACATTCCATAATTTATAACATTCTTTAGCTTTCTGTTGTTGCTCGACCACGGTATTACATTTTTTGATTCACTCTCGTCACCGTAGTCCCTGCCATCATAGACGCCCTTGTAAACAGCATAAAGCTTGTACTTCCATGAATATCCCTGCACTGCTGTTCCCGGCGTAATATTCGCATAGAGATCGGAATCAGCGTCATAGGCCTTTACACTTACATCAAATCCCGACTTTACAGTATTTAGTTCGGTCCTCCCCGGATTTCCTGACATGAACTTCATGTCATCGATCATGTTATCAAGCATCAAAGGAGCCTCGATAGTCTTGTTCTCCGCGGATTTTACCGTAAAAGTCCCGGTCACCTCGTTCTGCCCGTGGCTCACGACAAACTTGTATTCACCGCTGTTCAAAGCAAGCGGAGCTCCGCTCGTGCCCTTGAATTCCTTGCCATACTTGTTTACAGCAGAAATATTGGCATCGTTAACAGCCTTACCATCCTTACTTACCTTAAAACTTACCTTTGCCTTTTCCTGTGATGTCCATTCCTTGTATTTCTGATATGCGCTTTTAAGTTCATTTGCCAGAGCTACAGCCTTTTCTTTGTCCGCCTTTGGCAGCTCTCGTATAGCCTTATCATAAGCAGCCTTGACATCGTCAAACTGCCTCTCCTCTTCAGGCTTACTCTTATGATCAGCAAGTAGCGCAACAAGTGCTTGATATTCCTTTGTTTTTACATCCTCATCGAGCCTCTCGGTGAAAACCAGTGCACCGGCATCCTTACCAAGTCCACTCAAATCATACTTGTCGCCATTGTAATATCTGACATAGTTTCCGACCTTGCCGTCAATCTTCTTAATTTCAGTGTCCAGGCTTTCAAAATTGTGCCCACTGTTCTTAAGTGCAAGCCATATCGGTTCATTATCCGTCACCCAGACATTATGTGGCTCAAATATGAGTCCGTCCTCTTTATTCATTGCAACAACAGCAAAATGTGGCTCATCAAGAGAGTTCTTGGTCTCATCCACCGTAGAAGGTTTGCCGGATGCAGCGCGCGGCTGCGCCGTTCTCTCGCTTACCTGATTTTCACCGGCAGCAGAGTTATTCGCATTCTCTCCTGTATTCGCAAACACGAACTGAACACTGCTCAGTGTCATTGCAAAAAGTAGAACAAATGCTAATAATTTTCTAGTTTTGCTTTTCTGTTTCATTTGTCGTTCCTTTCATAAAATAATTTAGTTTTTAAAAATAAAAAAGTCGCTTAAATGCGACCGTATTTACGCACCAAAAATCACAACTCCCATGTACATCGCATGATGGAGTTAAAGGTATCTGGCTTGTCATAATAAAATTAGACTCACAGTGGCGGGACCGCACAGGACTTGCACCTGTTTCCCTTATATAAAAAATTATATAATAGCTTTCTACCCACCGTCAAATGAATTATCTTAAGTTAAATATAGATTCATTAGCTTGAAATCAATGTATTTTTTGTCTATTTTGAAATAGGATTTGTACACTCCAAATTCTTTAAAGCCGTGCTTCTCGTAAAGCCTAATCGCTCTCTCATTGTCACTCCTAACAGCAAGTTCGACAATCTCAATACCACTTCCCCTAGCATAATCAATCACAGTTTCCATGAGCCTATTGCCAAGACCCTTACCCCATTCAGACTTCAAAACGGTAATCCCCAGTTCAGCGCGGTGGCTCATCCTTCTCGGAAGCCCGTTCAAGCTGACCGTACCCACGACTTCATCATCTCTCACGGCAACATAAAAAACCGAGTGCGGTGACTCATGCATCATCTCTAAGAATTCTTTTTCACCTTCAAGCGAAATTTGAAAGCCTCCCTCTCCAAATGATAGGTTGTCAGTCTCAGATCCTACCTTTCTCGAATACTCCATGCAGGCTGCCGCATCAGATACTGTCGCTTCTCGGATTATAATGTTGTGCATAGTTATCTCCTTTTTAATGAAGATATGTGCTATATTAGAACATACCTTCTTATAACGAAACTCTATACCATTTAGCAATATAGTTATCCTTTAGAATCTGTGGGTGTTTATTGACTAGAGAAATAAATAATTTAGTCAATCCATCCCAATCATCTATATCCCCTGCTGGGTATAGCTCCCATCCAAGCTCATCAAGTGACCAATTGCTTTTTATAGCATTTTTCTTCATTGATGTAGTCGCCCAATTTTCTTTATTGTCCTCTCCGCCTCTGGAAATAGGAACAATATGATCAATTGTTGGTATAAGCTCCATATATGCCATATGTGTGTCTGTCATTTTCCAATGCGCATGATAAGGAAACTCTTTAGGATAGATAAAAGATATCACCTTCAACACGCCCGGATTTACTAACTTTTCACCCGTATATCTATCAATGAAACCATCTCTCTTAAACTGTTCCATTTTCTGTTTTTCGCTATATTGTCTTGTATGAATAAGCGTTGGCTGAAAAGGATATTCATCTAAAATAATCCGACGTCCCGTTTCTATATTATCTCTTTTTATTTCTTCTAAGATATCTTCAATTATTTCTACAGGCATGGAATGATTTTTCTCCTTTTATATATTTAAAACACATTTTTCTACTAAATTTAATGGCATAATTGCACATTTTTCTCTTATATTTTAAAAACTTTTGAACGTTTTTCTTATTTTCGATTTATTTTATACTATATATTCTCCTTTGGACTTTTAGAAAAAGTGCGATTGCGAAACATTCAGTACACCATGAGACATTGCTAGCAAAAGCCCCTTATAAGGCTCTAGCTGAGCAGTTGGTTATGGTTTTTTCAGGTGCAGAAGGATTCTTAGGCATTTTAATTTCAATCAGGTAAAGTGTATTTCCTTGTGCCATCAAAAGGTATATCTCTTTCTAGTTGTTATCTTTATTATAATATTAATGTCTGCAAAAAACTGACAATATCCCTAATTTACTATCAATACTCTGTTTCTTCAGCGACGTGAAAATTTCGTTAAGCAAATGAGTTTTCTCTGTAGATGTTTTTTGTATCTATTTCTGCTCCTTTCGTACGGAAATCCTCAATGATTATGCTTCACTCATCTGCAGTTCTGCACAACATATCTGTTTGCCAATTTTTACACATCGTCTACCCTTTATTAATCTACATTTTGTATCATTGACCTTTCTATAAAGTTGATATACACTATATATGCGAACACTAGTTCATAAAGTTATTCGCTAAATAATCATAGAAAGGAGATGATAATATGAGTACTCCTATTAAGCCAGGTACTGATAATAAACCTGCTGGGACTTACCATGAAACCGGTGTAAACGGTCAAATTCTTAAAACAGGCAGAACCGTTCACATTGACCAGGGCGATAGATTGCCTCCAACACAAAAGCCTGGTCGTGGTTGGAAAAAGTAAGTTCATGTAAATGCCGTTGTTCCGCAACGGTATTTATATTTCAACTTTTGCTAAAAGCAAATTGCAATATCAAATATATTTCTTTAAATCAACTTTAAGCATATTTTTTGCCAGCTAATATGCCCTATATCTTATAAACATACGTTATTTCAGCGAAAAATAATGTTATAGCCTTAATCTTTGCATCCGTTCCTATTGCTAGACCTTAGAACTTCTAACCTATAACCCCATATTTAAGATATAAATCGTGTACATAAAATTTGACACACCTTTACCCAAAATTAAATCATAGGAATTACTACCTGGGTCTTGAATTCACGTTCGGGCTGCAACTGCTCTGATTTCAACAAGTTTCATCAATCGCAGGCATCCCTAGCGAAAAAGCTGCCTCGCCGCTCTGGTTAATCCAGTCGCGGGGCAACTTGTTTTGGTGGAGATGGCGAGAGTCGAACTCGCGTCCGAAAGCATTTCCACTCGATTTTCTCCGAGCGCATCTGATGAATAAATTTTCGCCACGGCAGCCGCTCATCAGCAGACTACTACCGCAGTTATCCCGTTATTCCCTTACGGCTACGGGCCTCACCGCAAAGTTTTCCTACATAGTCGATGCCGACATCAGACCTATAGGTGAATCTGAATTGGCACGCGGGCTGCTAATTACGCAGCAAATGCGAGTTTGTTGTTATTTTTAGCGTTTATATTTAACGTCCGACTTTTTACGTGGATCCGGAACCACGGCTCGCTTATCGGGCTTCTACACCCCCGTCGAAACCTTTACATCCCCATATCTATGAGGCAAAGCTTCGCCTTGCTTATATATGATATACCCTAGTAAAGCAGGATTAAGCAGACTGGGCTGTCAATCCTACAACTATGATATCTATCTTTGTTTCATTGCGCGCTCCATATTTCTTGAAGCATCGCGCTTTGCTATAGCATCTCTCTTGTCGTAGTTCTTCTTGCCTCTGGCAAGGGCTATCTCAAGCTTCGCCAGACCTGCCTCATTTATGTACATGGTCAACGGAATCAAAGTGAGGCCCTTTAACTTGGTTGCACCGATTAGCTTGCGAATCTCCCTCTTATGCAGGAGGAGCTTTCGTGGTCTGAGTGGATCTACGTTGAAACGATTTCCCTGCTCGTAGGGACTGATATTCATTCCGTATACTATCACTTCTTCTTTTTCGATTCGCGCGTAGCTTTCTTTGATACTGACCTTGCCAAGGCGGGCAGACTTTATCTCGGTACCTGTGAGGGCAATTCCTGCCTCGTATGTCTCCTCTATGAAATAGTCGTGACGAGCCTTTTTGTTGTTAGCTATCAGCTTTCTTTGTTTTTTTGCCATTTTACTCCTCTTACTCCTCTAATTCTTGTACGGATTGTGAATCGTGCCGAACTTTCGGAGCGGGAATACCCTGAATACGACCTTGCCTATAATATCATCATAGGAAACAAGTCCTACACTTTCGGATCTGCTATCTATGCTCACGGCCCTGTTATCACCCATGCAGAAAAGGTGATCGGCCGGTACTACAAGCTCCTTTATATCACCATTTGTATAGCTATCCATCGTGTAGCTGTCGTCGATTTCCTTGCCGTTTATATATACCTTGCCGTCGTGAATGCTGATTACGTCGCCCGGCACCCCTATTACTCTCTTGATAAGCATCTTGGTCTCACCCTCGGCGTCCTCGAGCTTGGATTTAAATACGATTACATCCCCTCTTTGAGGCTGTCCTCCAAACAACTTATATGACTGCTTACTGATGAACAGATAATCGTTTGTATAGAAATTAGGCTGCATAGAGCGCTGCTTCACAATTGTCGGCTTGATGAACTGCATAACAATAACTGCAATTACAACAGCTATGGCAACATCCTTACCCCATTCTCTAACGAATGCACCGGTTGTCTTCTTTGGGGTTTCTGCCTTCTGATTTCGTCTTCTACGTCGTCTCGAAGGCGTCTGCCCCACCGTGCTTACAGCCTGTGACGTGCTCTCCGGCTTAGCTCTGCGCGATGCTCTAGGTGTTTTATTCATTGATGCGCCTGTTAGTGCTCCGGAAAGCTGAACTGCTGCCTCAGTGCTTTCTACGACATCCTCACTTGTAACGGTCTCTATGTCTGCTTTATCTGTATCCTTCTGCGTGTTGTTTTGATGATCCTCAGTCTGACGAGCTACCCCCTCTTCTGCTGCGACTTCGCTCTTTGCCTTATCGATTAGCGGAGGCTCGTTCTTCAGGTATTCCTTGAGATCCGGTACTTCCTGAGTATTAAATTTATTATCGATTTTGGATTCTTTTTCCATCTTTCTCCCTAAATAACCCTCTATATATTCTCTGAAATTCTTCAGGTAATTCACATGTCAAAACCTTACCATTCATATATGACAAGGGCCCATCTTCCATCAAAAATTTTAACTCATATGCGTGAAGTAACTGTGTGTTTAATGAAAATTTGTGTGAAACAAATTGATTTACTTTCCTGTCGCCATACTTAATATCGCCGATGACAGGGTAGCCGGCCTTGGACATATGAAGCCTTATCTGGTGTGTTCTTCCTGTCACAATCTGCACCTTTACCAATGTGTAGCCATTGCATGACTCCACCGGTTCAACAAAGGTTTCCATGCTGAGTGCCTTACTGCCCATGCGAGCAGCCTGCTTCTCGGTCACAACGGATGCGACATTCTTCTCTCTATCCTTGACCATGAAGTCCTGTAAGTGAAGTTTTTCCTTAAGTTTTCCCTTGACTATTGTCATATAAAACTTCTCAATGCTGCCTCTATCCCTGATGTATTTATTCAATTCTCTTAGGGACTGTGCATTCTTACCGAATAGCACAATGCCTGTTGTGTTTCTGTCGAGACGGTTAACAGGAGCCGGTGTAAATGATTTCTCCAAACGCGGATTGTAATCGCCCTTTTCTATCAAATAGTCTACGACCTGGTTAGCGAGATGGTTCTTCTTCTCAAAACTATCTCCATGGGTAAGAAGTCCAAAGGGCTTGCTTACCGCAATGATATGCTCATCCTCATAGACTATCGAAAACTGTCGCTTTGCTCTGCCTCTAGGCTTCTTCTTGGATAGAGAAGCGAGTTCTTCTTCCGATATGTAAAATGATACCTCGTCTCCGACTTGCAAAATGTAGTCTTCCTTACATCTTTTGCCGTTAACTTTGATATCCTTCCGTATCGATTTATATATGCGAGAAAGCGGTGCATTATTCAAATATTTTCTTAGAAAACGATCCAATCTTTGACCGGATTCATTATCATTGATTCCTATTATCTTCACGAAATAATTATATACCATACCAAAACCTTATGCAAAATGTATTTGTGTAAAACTGTGAAATATGATAAATTATAAATAGCTTTAAGAATTTTAGGAGGCAAGCATTTTGAAAAGATTAAAAGATTTTTTCTATAATTTCAATGATATTGTCATCGTGCTCTGCATTCTAGCTATTGCGGCTTTTTTGATTCTGTGGCGCGTCGATATAATAATGCGTTATCCAAAGACAGTTGCTGCCCAGACCGTTCAAACCAGCCAAAAGACAGATGACGACAAAGCTAAAATCACATCTAAGACTAAGGATAAGAAGGACGAGAAAACCAACAAAGATAAGAAAGATAGCGAAAATAAAACTCACGAAAAGAGTACTGTTGAAGACGGAACTATTTGGAAGGACGGGGTCCTTAAGAACAATATGTCAGTTAAGGTTCCATCAGGATCTGCTACAGATGCCGTAGCCGGATTGGTTGAGGCAGGCCTTTTTAAGTCATACGATGACTTTGCAACTTTGTCAGAGCAGCTTGGCTTAGATCCTACTTCAATTATTCCCGGAACCTACAAGTTTGATGCAGGATATTCACAGTCTGACATCATACAAGCAGTGTTATCTAAATAGCCTCAGTTAAGGCTCAAGTCTCCGCGTTGCCATCGGCACGCGGTTATTTTAAAGGAGGATTAAAATGGCACTTATAACAACAAAAGAGATGTTTAAGAAAGCATTAGTGAACGACTATGCAGTTGGTGCATTTAACGTCAACAACATGGAGATTATTCAGGGTATCGTGGATGCGGCAAGCATAGAGAATGCACCTTTGATTCTTCAGGTTTCTGCCGGTGCTCGTAAATACGCAAAGCCTGCATACCTACTAAAGCTTGTCGAAGCTGCTATCGAAGACACCGGTCTTGATATCGCACTGCACCTCGACCACGGAGAAGATTTTGATATATGTAAGAAATGCATTGACGACGGCTTCACATCCGTTATGATTGACGGTTCAAAGCATCCATTCGAAGAGAATATTGCTTTGACAAAGCAGGTTGTTGAATATGCACACGCTCACGGCGTTGTAGTAGAGGCCGAACTCGGAAAGCTTGCCGGCGTTGAAGATAACATCAAGGTTGATGCACGCTCCGCTACATTTACCGACCCTGACGAAGCAGTTGAGTTTGTAGAACGCACAGGTGTTGACTCACTTGCAATTGCAATAGGAACAAGCCATGGTGCATACAAATTCAAAGGTGAGCCTTACCTTGACTACGAAAGACTAAAGAAGATACATAGCCTTCTTCCGGATACTCCACTAGTTCTACATGGAGCTTCATCAGTTTTGAAGGAGTTCGTTGACCGATGCAACAAATTCGGCGGACAAATTCCGGGTGCTCAGGGCGTTCCCGAAGAGATGATCAGAGAGTCCACCAAGTATGGAATCTGTAAGGTTAACATCGATACGGATTTGAGACTTGCTATGACAGCTGAGATTCGTCGTATTTTGATAGAGAATCCTTCAGAGTTCGACCCGCGTAAGTATCTGGGACCGGGTCGTGATGCGATTACAAAGATGGTTCAGCACAAGATTAAGAATGTGCTGAACGCAAGTAACCAGAGATAGTAGGTAGAAAAGATATGGATCAAAAGAAAGTAACAATCCTGGGTTGGATGGGAACCTGCTTATCAATCGTAATGTACGTTTCATATATTTTCGTAATCATGGGTAATTTAGGCGGAAATAAGAGTGGATTTGCGCAACCTTTAGCTGCAACCTTCAATTGCATCGTTTGGTTTGCCTATGGTCTCCTAAAAGAGAAGAGAGATTATCCTATTATGTTTGCAAACGCTCCGGGGATCGTATTCGGGTTCGTTGCAGTTTTGACATCTATTTTCTAGTATATAAGCCTAAACATAAGATGATTTTTACATTAGAATACCCTTTGACCAAGCTCTGCGGTCAAAGGGTATTTCGGTCTTGTAGCACTTATCAACTAGTCTTAGTTTTCGGGCTATAGGACAAAAAGTGTGTGTGACTAATCCCAGTACACCGGATAATTGCTCGAATGATGTAGCTCGCTCCATACAACTGCATCACCCCACATAGGAATAGTATCTTCTAGTTGTTTCTTGGCAGTCATCTTCTTGTAAATATCATCTATGCTCTTGTTTGTAGGCATTGTTTTTAATATCTCAGAAGCAGAAAGCGGTTTTGGTGAGTGCATATAGCACCACCAAAAAACCGCTTTAATTCTTCTCTCAACAGATAACCCCCTATGGTTATGCAGCATCTCCCTAAGACAAGCATTTACACCACCTTCAATTCGATTGTTTGTCGATGGAATTTTAAACTCAGCCCTTAATTCTTCATTAAGATACGTGAATAGAGTATTATCATTAAGTAGTCTTAGCATTGATTTTTCAGCCTTTATCAGTCTTTCATGCTTAGGTCTTATCTTTCCATTTTCATCATATGTTACTTCGCTTAAAAAACGTTTATGCTTGACAATCCAACCTGTAAAACGATCAACCCATATCTTTGAGTCTTCAATACTTTTAACATCAAACAAATCCCTTGCCAGTGCATAAAGCTCTAGCCCGGCTAAAGTATTTGGTCTACTTGTTGTATATCTTTTAACCTGTGAAAACACGTGAAATACGCATCTTTGATGCTTTGCCTTTGGCCACTTTCTCTTAAGTGCTTTTCTAAATCCTTTACCACCATCGGATACAACCACCTTAGGTTCTGCTATACGACTCATTAGAGCCTCCCAAGCTCCTGAATGCTCATATCTGCATACGTACCAACCTAATACATGTTCTTTGTCACAACATATCAAAATACACGATTTACGCGATAGATATATACCATCAAAATACAGTACATCTTTTGATTTTTCAATCTTTGGTGCCATAACCCATATATCCCAAAACTTGGAGGTTTTTCTTCTAAAAGTTCTTCCACCACCTGACATATTACTTTGTACTTCTTTACTGAATAACCAAGCCAAGAAATGCTGAAGCTGTTTAGTATCATTATCTATCTTTGGCGTAAACGCTAACTTACAAGACTTACAAAACCACCTTTGAGAGCCAGATTTTATCTTACCGTGTTTTATACATTTGCAATTACAAATTGGACAATTTACCTGCTTCATAATATATTCCTCCAAGAACACTAATTCTAAGGAAGATATACCACGTTTTATCATTGAAATTCCAATATTTTAAAGAGTTTTCACACACACTTTTTGTCCACCCTCAATCTTCTTTCAAAAAAGATTAAACCGACATAACTATTGAAATATCAACTGTTATGTCGGTTTTTACACACACTTTTTGTCCTATAGCCCTAGTTTTCTAGATGAAGCTCCTTTATCAAGTTCTGCTTCATGTCATAGAGCTTCTGTGAAAGGTCTACATAGTAGGTCTGTGGATTGTCAAATCTCAGCATCTCATCCCAAAGGCTGTCAATCTGATTCTTACAGTATACCTTGATTTCCTCTATTTCACGCGGCTTGTGCACGTTCTTACCCTTATCAAAAAGCTGAACGCGAAGGTTTTTAGCTTCAAAGTTATATAACTTCTTACGCTTCCAAACCGCCTTCGGATCAAAGATTTCATATCCATCAACTTCCTCTATAGTCTCGCCATCGACAGTCATAACATCTGCGAGCACCTTGCCGCTCGTCTTATCAGTCAGGCGGTAAAGTGTCTTAAATCCCGGATTTGTAATCTTTTCAACGTTCTCAGACACCTTGATCTTAGGTATTGTTACACCGTCTTTTTCTAAAGCAACGAGCTTGTAAACACCACCGAACACGGCTTCTGACTTGGCTGTTATCAGCCTTTCACCAACTCCGAATGCATCTATCTGCGCGCCTTCCAGAATGACGTCTCTGATGATGAACTCATCCAGAGAGTTGCTTACGGTAATCTGGCAATCTGTAAGCCCGGCATCATCGAGCATCTTACGCGCCTTCTTTGTCAGATAGGTCATATCACCGCTATCAATTCTGATGCCCATCTTTGCAGGTTTCATCTCCTTGAATACCTTTATTGCGTTTGGAACACCGGACTTCAAAACATTATATGTGTCCACGAGCAGAACACAATTTTCCGGGTAAATCTCAGCATATTTCTTAAATGCGTCATACTCTGATGGGAACATCTGAACCCAGCTGTGAGCCATGGTTCCGAGGGCCTTAATCCCATAATCTCTGTCAGCTATCGTACAGGCTGTTCCTGCACATCCGCCTATATAGGATGCTCTTGCACCGTATACCGCTGCCGAAGGACCATGAGCTCTTCTTGTACCAAACTCAAGAACCGGTCTTCCCTGCGCCGCCCTGACAATTCTGCTTGCCTTTGTTGCAACTAGGCTCTGATGGTTTATAATCAGCAGAATCATCGTCTCGACGAACTGCGCCTGCATAACCGGGCCTCTTACCGTCAAAATCGGCTCATGTGGAAATATCGGCGTTCCCTCCGGAACCGCCCACACATCGCAGCTGAACTTGAAGTTGCGAAGATAATCGAGGAACTCCTCGCAGAAAGCACCCTTTGATCTAAGGTACTCTATATCTTCTTCAGTAAACTTTAGATTATCGAGATAATCTACAACCTGCTCAATGCCCGCCATGATAGCGAATCCGCCACCGTCCGGCACCTTGCGGAAGAACATGTCGAAATATGCAATTTCGTCCTCTATTCCCGCCTCCAGATAACCGTTTGCCATGGTTATTTCATAAAAGTCTGTAAGCATTGTCAGATTTATTTTTTTAAACATTTTGCTACCTCTACGCTTAACAATTACATTAATTAGTCGAATATATTGTAACAAAATTCATAGTTATTTCAACCTTAATTGCCCTTTTTGTTCAAAAGTGGTGCCAGGTAGTGTCCCGTATAACTTTGCTTATACTTCGCTATTTCTTCAGGAGTTCCGCTGAAGACAATCCGTCCTCCCTTGTCGCCACCCTCCGGTCCGAGGTCGATTATGTGGTCTGCGCACTTGATTACTTCAAGATTGTGCTCTATGACAACGACGGTGTTTCCGGCGTCAACGAGCTGCTGAAGCACTGATACCAGCTTATCCACATCTGCAAAGTGAAGCCCTGTTGTCGGCTCATCAAGGATATAGAGAGTGTTTCCCGTACTTCTCTTTGAGAGCTCCGTGGCAAGCTTTATGCGCTGTGCCTCTCCGCCTGATAGCTGAGTCGAGGGCTGTCCGATTTTGATATATCCCAGTCCTACGTCCTTAAGTGTCTTTAGGTGGCGCATTATGCTTGGGATATTCTTGAAGAACTCAACTCCCTCGTCGACGCTCATATTTAGCACATCAAAGATGCTCTTGCCCTTATATTTAACCTCAAGAGTCTCCCTGTTATATCTCTTGCCTCCACAAACTTCGCAGGGAACATAAACATCCGGTAAAAAATGCATCTCTATCTTAATGATTCCGTCACCATTACAAGCCTCGCAGCGTCCACCCTTCACATTGAAGCTGAATCTTCCCTTCCCGAAGCCTCTCATTTTTGCTTCCGGTAAAGCCGCAAACAGATCTCTTATCTTGGTAAACATTCCCGTGTATGTCGCCGGATTTGATCGAGGAGTCCTTCCAATAGGACTCTGATCTATGTCTATAACCTTATCTATGTTCTCAAGGCCCAAAATAGCCTCGTGCTCGCCCGCATTTGCATGAGTGCGGTTAATTATCGACGAAGCTCCTTTGTTGAGTATTTCGTTAATTAGGCTGCTCTTACCCGATCCCGAAACACCTGTAACACATACAAGCTCTCCTAGAGGAATATCGACATCGATGTTTTTGAGATTGTTCGCACGCGCGCCCTTGATTGAGATCAACTTGCCGTTTCCTTCTCTGCGATGCTCCGGCAGTTCTATTTTCTTTGCTCCTGACAGATACTGCCCTGTGATAGAGTTCGGATTTGCTTTGATTTCCTCTGCAGTTCCCTGAGCCACGACCATTCCACCGTGAATTCCTGCTCCGGGTCCGATATCCACAATCTGATCCGCCGCATACATCGTATCCTCATCGTGTTCTACGACAATCAAAGTATTACCTATATCCGTCAGATGCCTTAGCGTCGCCAAAAGCTTGTCGTTATCCCTTTGGTGGAGCCCTATGCTCGGCTCATCGAGTATGTAAAGTACCCCTACTAAGCTTGAGCCTATCTGTGTTGCAAGTCTAATTCTCTGTGACTCGCCACCCGAAAGCGTTCCCGCAGAGCGCGATAGCGTCAAATAGTCGAGCCCGACATTTACAAGAAATGATAGCCTCTCTTTGATTTCCTTGACAATCTGCCTTGCAATCATCATATCCTTTTCGCTTAGCTCAAGATTTTCAACAAAGCTGAGAGCGTCGCGTACCGGTAGATCCGATAGTTCTGCGATGTTCTTTCCTCCGACCGTAACCGCCAAAACTTCAGGTCTTAATCTCTTGCCTTGACATGCCTCGCACTTGTGAACGGTCATGAACTTACCCATCCACTCCTTCATAAGATCGGAGTTCGACTCACGATAGCGTCTCTCAACATTTACAATCAGCCCCTCAAAGGTGTGTTCCCTCTGCTGAACCTGGCCTCTGTTGCTTGTCAGCTCGTACTTGAGCTTGCGGTCACCGGTTCCGTAGAGCAGCTCGTCTTTAAACTTCTTAGGAAGCTCTTTAAACGGCTTACTTAGATCAACTTTGTGCATTTCAGCTAGAATCCTGATCACATCCCAGTAGTACTTTGTGAACTGCATCGTTGCAAATATGCGGCTCAAGGCGCCCTCTTCTATGCTTTCGTCCTCTTTTATAATCGCCTTCTCGTCGACTTTTTCGGTAAAACCGATACCGTTACAAACAGGACATGCACCGAAAGGGTTATTGAAGGAGAAAGTTCTAGGTTCCAGCTCCTCAATTCCAATGCCATGATCCGGGCAGGCAAGCTTAGTTGAAAACATCCTTTCCTTACTGTTCTCACCCGTTCCGAGCTGCGCAAGTACAAGACCCTCGCCCTCTTTGATGGCAAGTTCCACTGCCTCTGAAATTCTTCCCTGCTGCCCGTCCTTGATAACTATTCTATCTATGACAATCTCAATATTATGCTTGTTGTTCTTCTCTAGCTTAATCTCCTCTTCATTGATCTGGTAGACTTCGCCGTCTATTCTGACTCTGGTAAATCCCTCACGTCTGATTCTGTCTATGAGTTTCTCGTGCTGCCCTTTTCGTCCTCTGACAACAGGAGCAAGCAGAATCAGTTTGGTTCCTTCTTCATTTTCCATCAAAGCATCGACTATTTGGTCAACGCTTTGGCTGCTAATCTCACGTCCGCAAACATGACAGTGAGGCACTCCAACCCTCGCATAGAGAAGTCTTAAATAATCGTGAATCTCCGTAACCGTACCAACGGTTGAGCGCGGGTTCTTGCTCGTCGTCTTTTGATCAATGGAAATCGCCGGCGAAAGACCCTCTATGAACTCCACATCAGGCTTTTCCATTTGCCCCAAAAACTGTCTTGCGTATGAAGAAAGGCTCTCCACATATCGACGCTGACCCTCCGCATAGATTGTATCAAAAGCCAGTGACGACTTACCGGAGCCCGAAAGCCCCGTGAAGACAATCATCTTGTCGCGCGGTATCTTCAAGTCTATATTTCTCAGGTTGTTTGCCCTCGCGCCCTTTATATATATCTCGTTTTGCATTTACAAAATCCCTTCCGTCCGTAAATATCCATACCATATTTATCAAAGCCTATAGCCTTGACTTGTACTCAAAAACAATATCTCTAAGCTCAGCTGCACGTTCAAACTGCAGGTCTTTGGCCGCCTGTTTCATCTCAATCTCAAGCTTCTTAACCAGAGTCTTAAGCTCCTTAGTCGTAAGCTCAGAAGCCTTCTTGCCCTTGTAGTTTTCCTCACCGTTCGCCTGCCTGGTCGCCTCGATAACCTCTCTAACCGACTTGGAAACACTCTTTGGCGTGATTCCATGCTCCTCGTTATATGCCGACTGAATTCCTCTACGTCTATTGGTCTCGTCAATAGCCGCCTGCATCGCTCTGCTGATATGGTCGGCGTACATTATAACCCTGCCGTCCACATTTCTTGCTGCACGACCGATGGTCTGAATCAGAGAGGTCTCCGTTCTCAAAAAACCCTCCTTATCGGCATCCAAAATTGCCACAAGCGAAACCTCCGGAATATCGAGTCCCTCTCTGAGAAGGTTGATACCCACCAAAACATCAAAGACACCAAGTCTCAAATCCCTTATAATCTCAAGTCGCTCAAGCGTATCTATCTCCGAGTGCAGATATCTCACTTTGATCCCTGCCTTCTGCAGGTACTCTGTGAGACCCTCGGCCATCTTTTTCGTCAGAGTGGTAATAAACGCCCTTTCACCCTTCTTCACAACAGCATTGAGCTCACCGATTATATCATCGATTTGATTCTCCGTAGGCCTTATATCTATCGGCGGATCGAGAAGACCCGTAGGCCTGATAACCTGCTCAGCCGTAATTCCCCCAGACTGCTCTTTTTCGTATGGTGCAGGCGTTGCACTGCAGAACATTATCTGGTGAATTAGACTTTCCCATTCGTCAAACTGCAAAGGCCTGTTATCCAGTGCAGAAGGAAGACGGAAGCCGTACTCTACAAGCGAGCTCTTTCGCGAGCGGTCGCCGGCGTACATAGCCCTAAGCTGCGGCAGCATAACGTGAGACTCATCGATAATCGTGATAAAATCATCCGGGAAATAGTCAATCAAAGTATATGGCCGCGACCCCGCCTCAAGACCGTTTATATGTCTCGAATAGTTCTCGATACCCTTGCAGGTTCCGACCTCTCTGAGCATCTCCATGTCATACCTTGTTCTCTGCTCTATCCTCTGTGCCTCTAGAAGCTTTCCTCTGTCCTTGAACCACTTGATTCTATCCTCGAGTTCCTCCTCAATCGTGACAAGAGCCCTCTCCATGTTTTCCTTTGATGTAACATAGTGGGACGCAGGGTAAATGGCAACGTGCTTTCTGAGTCCAAGGATTTCACCGGTCAAAGGGTTCATCTCCTTTATAGTCTCTATCTCATCGCCAAACAACTCGATTCTCACCGCATGGTCAGCTCCGGCAGGAAAAATATCGATGATATCACCCCTGACACGGAAGCTTCCGCGATCAAAATCAACATCATTACGCATATACTGAATATCAACGAGCTTCATCAAAATGTCCTTGCGCGACTTCTCCATCCCCGGACGCAGCGAAAGAACCTGATTCTCATAATCGAGCGGACTACCGAGACCGTAGATGCACGAAACGCTGGCAACTATGATAACGTCGCGCCTCTCTGAAAGCGCCGCAGTCGCACTATGCCTGAGCTTTTCAATCTCCGCATTGATGTCCGAATCCTTCTCTATATAGGTATCCGTTGAAGGAACATAGGCCTCCGGCTGGTAGTAATCGTAGTAAGAAACGAAGTACTCAACCGCATTCTCAGGGAAAAACTCCTTGAACTCCCCGTGAAGCTGAGCCGCAAGCGTCTTATTATGGCTGATTATCAAAGTAGGACGATTGAGCTCCTTGATGACATTCGCCATGGTAAAAGTCTTTCCTGATCCTGTAACACCGAGAAGAGTCTGCGCCTTCTTGCCGCTTTGAAAAGCCTTTACCAATTTTTCTATAGCCTGTGGCTGATCCCCGGTCGGAGCAAAATCTGAAACGAGCTTAAACCCTGACATATAGCTAAATTCCTTTCATCTATCTCTAGTACACTAAGTACTTATACACCAAATTCATAGCTTTGATTATAAATCTTTAGCACATTTTTTGCAACATATGTTCTTTTTTGCATCAAAACAGGCGACTCTCGGAAATAAATCCGAAAAGCCGCCCTGTTTGCCGATTTTCAGCACTGCTATCCATCCTCAATTGTTATAACTTTTTATATTTCATCCATTTGGTCTCAAAAGTTTCCACAACGAAAAGGGCTGCCCCGATTCGAACACCTTTAGATATCTTACCCCTCTAATCAGTATTCTGTGTTTCGAACGGAAACAGCCCTTCGGTCTCCAGCCTTGGCTATCGACTCAAACCTTAATCCCCTTTAATATATAGATATCTTTAGTTCCCTCCAGGTTCATTTTTTTTAAAAAAAAGTTAAAAAAATTTTACAAAAAATCTTTTATTAAATGTCAACACTAAATCGGAATTTTTTTCAAATAATATTATAATTTTTTTATCATGTATATGATAAAGTTATTATATAAGCACGCTCAAATGTTTATCAAATTGTTTATATAAAATTAAGAACATATTACTAAATTAAACACTGATTATTTGTAATTTCTATGCATTATAAATAATCCTTTTGTATAGATTGATTCATACAAGGATTTTTATTTTTTCGTGATATATTTCTGACTGTTCGATACTATAAATTCATTTACATTTACTTCAACATCTGTAATAATGCGCCACTCCGAGCTTTATAAGTTCAGTGATAAAAAGCTCTTTTGAAGTTTTTCCTTTATGTATTCCCCTTGGGTATGTGTTGATCCATTCCTGAACTTCTTTTGCTTTTACAGTTGTAAGATATTTATCGAAATCCATACCCTTGTGGAGAAATCTCCTCACAAGCAAATTACAATTCTCATTACTGCCTCTTTCTCCAGGAGAATTTGGGTGGCAATAATATATTTCTGTGCGCTTTCCTTTGCGATATAAAGCCTTTTCCATAGCACTGCAATCCATAAATTCGTGTCCATTATCAACAGTAATAGATTTAAACACAGTATAAAAGCTGCTCTTACATCTTTTTTCAACACGATTCAATGCTTTTACTACTTCATCTGTTGTGTGATACTTTAATTTTTCAATAATTTCATATCTTGTTTTTCTTTCAGTGAAAACAAGTGCTGCCTTCTTATTCTCCTTTTTGCCTAAAACGCAATCCATTTCCCAGTGACCGAAAACCTTTCTTTCATCCACTTCTAAAGGTCTTTCTTCAATGCTTTTACCAGGGATATTTCTTTTGTATTTTTTATCCTTAGGAAGCCTTACCTTATACTTTCCTCTCGGTAAATCTTTTCTTTTAATTCCCGGAATAAACCCTTTTTTTATAGCAGAATATATTGTGGTATATGACTTGATACTTTCATCAAAATTAATACCACTGTTTATAAGCTCATATATAATGGCTTTAGGAGAATACTTTTTATCCTTTATAAGGCTGTATATGTACTTATTTAATTTTTGATCTCGTTCTATCTTTGCTCTTCTTCCCTTTTTCTTAAGATTAGCTTCATATTTATATTGTGCAAAATCGGCTTTATATTCCATTACTTTGGTTAAATCTGATTTCAACTGCTCACAAGTACCTCTCTTTATCTCAAGATAAATTGTACTAAGTGCAACATCAAGACAGCTTGATATTTCGGAAGGTGTATATCTTTTCTTTAGCATACGCTCGATTTGCTGTCTCTTTGAATAGTCAAGGTGCTTAAATTTTCTCATATAACATCTCCAATATTTTCCCCTGTTATCGTTATACAAAAAAGGTTTTCCCTTGTCTATAACATAATGCTATTCCTTCAAGCCTCTATTTTAGTGTTTAAGCAGCTTTAACCATATTAGTATATAAGTCAACTCGCTTTTATTATATATCTTCTTAAAAACGAAAAAACGGCGGCATATGAGATTACTCTCACATGCCGCCGTTTTTAAAATTCAAATTCCTCCTCATCTTTTGAAAGGAAAAATTCTTCATCTTCATTCTTTTTTTGTTTCTTAAGGTCTTGACTTTTATTCCCATCACATTTATTATTATATATATCTGATGGCGGTTGCTCCCGGGTTAAAGCTCTCGTAAAGAGAGTTTGGGAGAACTCGCCATCTTTTCTATTTAACAAGTTAAACTCTATTTCCTTTAGCCTTATCTTATGTACGAATAAATCATTATTACTATTTTCTCTTATATCAACTATCATCATGCAAATATAATCATCAATAATAAGAGGTTTGTTAAAGTAATGCCACCCTTCAGTTGCTTTATGAATTGAATTTTGGTTTTCTTTAGCTTCTTCCTTACTTCCAACATACGTCGATGTTTCTATCAAATTAACCAAGTCCTTTTCAACACCTATATTTAATTTTGTTTTATATGATTTATAGCTTTCAATTTTATCCATATGTTTGAAATGGTGATTAGTGATTCTATTGATGTTTGCATTTTTTTCTTTATCAGAAAAAGCGTTTATATCAGGGAACGGAAGCTCAACCTGCATGCCCTGGTACTTATTGCTAAATATTTCATTAATATACTTTATCTTTTCTTTTTTTGTCATTTGCTTTGTAGCGTCATCGAAGACTATAACATCTATTCTATTTCTTTCATATTGCAAGCCTTTTGTTAAATCCTCGTTAAAATCCTTATTTATTGGAATTTCCCGGGTAATGTAATAGTCCTTACCTATCGTTTCTGCTATCTTTGTGCAAAATCTATATCCATACTTATCATTATCTGTACATATATTAATATGTTCTATGGCAGCGTTCCTTTCCAAAAAAGCAGTTAATGCTCTATCGCTTACGCCACCGAGTGCTATATAGTTTTCATTTCTTGCAAGCTCCGGAAGCATGCTAAGGTACGATAAAAGATCAATCTCACTCTCAAATACATTTACTGTAGTATTTGTATGGTTTTCAACTCTAAATCTATATTCTTTCATGCTACCGTATTCATCACCACTTTTGAAGTTAGAGTTTCCATATGTTCTTGTACTTCTCTTAAAAGCACTTACAATATTACCGTCATAGTCTTTACCTACAAAAACAGCGTTATTGTATTTTTTATCCTGGTAAATAAGCCCTTTGTCTAAAAGACTTTTTACAATATCTTTGTTAAGCCCTCTTGTTTTTGTAAGATATGCATAGACGTTCTTGTTATTCTCAGCCTTTTCCGGAAGAGAAAATTCACCGTGTATATAGTTTGGATTTGCAGCAAAACTATCTGATATTACTATATCTTTTCTTGTGAAATCATAGTTCATCACCTCAAGAACATGGTATGCTGCCGTAGTAAAAGGCATACCTTCAACCTTAATATAGTAATCTATAGGATTTTTAGATCCGTACCCTTGCGAAAACCAATAAAAACCTTTCCCCGGTGATATAACCATACTGTCATGTTCTCTATGTCTATACACTCCTGAGGTAAGCTTCATTGGCACGCCATCTCTTGATAATATATCAAATACATCCTGATCTGCTGCAATTTTAACTAAGTTAGGTTCAATGTAATCTTTCTTATTCATCTCTTTACCTTTCCACATAAAAACAAGGCTCTAAAATCGTTTTTAAGCGACTTTTAAGCCTTATCCTTTACATTCTATTTATTCTACTCACTTTTATCCTCTAATATTATTTTATTTCCTTTGGAATCCCATTTAGCTACTCCTGAAAAAGGCTTTCCGGTCTTATCACTAATAAAGCCATCTACATTGACTTCTTCGCCTTGATAAAGCCTTTTTCGTTCTTCTTTGCTCCATACATGTCCAAGCGTTTCTTCAGGAAGCCCTAAGGTGTATGTGTAAATTTCTTTACCTTTGTACTTAATTTTTTCAAGCTTACCGATGATTTTTTTATTATCACTTGTTACAACTTCTATTTCTTTGTCTAATATCAATTTATCTTTTCCATTTTTACTCATCTTATACTTTTTCCTTATTTTTCATTATAATAGTAGTTTTTCCTAAGTCTTAAATATCCTGCCTTATGTATAACAATAAGATCATCGCCAAGTTCCTTCCACTCTTCTGGCTGAATTACATAATCCCTTTGCGTACTTATACTTGTACTTGTTCCGCCCTTTCCTTTTGATATACTTTTTTTGTCTACATCTTTCTTTCCAATCAGATTTGAAAAATATTCTCTTGTGCTGTTATCTGTCGAGTCAAGAACAACAATATATTTTGAGTTATCAAGGATCACCTTTCTCTCTTTTTCACTGTAAACAAGATCTATATCCACAAGTGACTGTGTTAGGATACATAAGTTACATCCATTTTTTCTAAACTTTCTAAATGGAGCAAGCACATCAAAATGACCAAGGCTTGTAAATTCATCAAGTGCAAGAAGTATCCTTTCGTCTTTTCCAGGAACAAATTTTCTGCTTCCTATATATTCAAGCAGCTGTGCTGTTACAATATGGATAAACGGAGCATAGTATTCCTGCTTTTTATCTGATACTTTAAGAAAAATTTTCTTTTCTTCGATCATCCCAGGATTGAAGCTTTCTTTACCTGGATAATCTCTACAAAGAATACTTTCCATATTTGCGTTATCAGAAAAAAGCTTTATCTTGTTATTAAGCGCTGATTTTGCTCCGGAGATATTTTTCTCGTTCTCTCCTGCAAGTGGCTTTATGTAGCTTAAAGCAAGTTCGTTTTGAGTTTCAGAAATAAGCTTAACAAGCTCGTTTATATTATTAAAAAATATAGTTTTACAGATATCTGTAAAATCTAGTCCAATATCATAAAAAGCAAGAAGTCCTGCTAAAAAAATTTTCCTTGCAGTTTCAAGAAAGTAAAGGTTAGCATCGTTTGCATTTGATGGTATGTCTACTATAAGCATAACAAGCTGCTCAAGCATTGTCCTTTTATCGTTTTCATCAGTAGCTTTATCAATAAGATAGAAAACATTATATGTAACGCTATTTGCCGGGTTTTCCGGCTCAATAATTATCTTTTCCTCAGAAGCAAGCTTTACATTTTTTGATATATCGCCGGAAATATCTATTGAAAAGAAAGGTGCATTCCAGGCTCTAAGCGTAGGAACAAGAAGCGCTGAAGTCTTTCCTATACCGCTGCCACCGAAAATGGCAATGTGTCCTTCTTTAGTATTCTCAAGATATACTTTGTTTTTCTTGAGAAAACCAAAAATAAAACCATGCGGGGAAAGTGCTTTTTTAAGACCACTTCCTAATATAGTATTTCTTGCACCAGTATCTTTTCCAGCTATTTTACTTATAGGTTTACCGCTAAGCTTAAGATAAATTAGCTTTAAAATTGCAGTAACTATAAATATTGCTACAGCTATAAAGCTGATTTTCCATAGCAAGGGCGTTAAATAAGTGTTCATTTAAAACTCCAATTCCTCATCGTCTTTTGAAAAAGAAATTACTTCTTGTTCCTGGCATTTTTCTGTAAACGTATTATTATTTTCCTTATCGCAACTTCCAATATTGATAATATTATCCTTCTTGTATTGGTATAGCTGTGCATTTTCAATCATATAATCTGCTGCCTTTTCAGCCTCTTTTATTGCCTTAAAAAGGAAATTTTTATTATTTCTAATTTCCTTTGCCCAGCTCTGAATATATGCTTTATGCTTATCTAGAATCTCATCTGTTAAAGGTTCTTCTATATATTCTCCCATAAAACTTGATGATATTTCGGCAATTAATTCTTCGAAGGCATATTTTTTGCTCCCGAATTTGTTATTTTGCTCTCTATTAAGTCTATCCTTATGCCCTGTTGAATGAGATAGTTCATGCAGCGCTGTTCTACAATAGTCCTCTTGTGACTTAAATTGCTCCTTTTCAGGAATTAATATGTAATCCTCTCCAGGATCATAAAAAGCACTTTGTGAATTTCTTCTTTCAACAATTTTAACCCCTATACTATCGGATATTCTCTCTATTACCTCTTCTTCATTTATTTTATTGGCTGTATATGAAGGCTTAAACTACTCTATTCCATCAATCAAGCTTGCATTAAATACTGTATATATTCTTTGCTTTAAACTAAATCTTTCGTCATCAAACTCAGGATCACGAGAATATTTATTATATTCATCGAAGCTTATCCACTTCTTCTCTTTATTGTCATATGGAATATAATATTCAACCTTGGCACCTTTAGCACCCTTTTGTAGATGATACCCCTTGTCCTGGATTTGTTTAAATGTAAGCCATCTGTTATCTCCATAACCGTTTTTTACCTCAATTATTTTAAGATAAAGCTTGTTAATTCCACTATACTCTTTATATGTGAAAGAGTTCATTGGACTTCCTGTTTGCGAAAAATTCCATCCCTTAATAAATTCAATCGGGTCTTCATCGAGTGCCAGGATAAAAAAATCAGCTATTTCTTCTCTATAATTCTTCGTCATCAGAATCGTCCTCTCTTTCATAACTGTCACCCTGAAGCATTTCTTCTTCAGATAAAGTTTCCGTATCTACAAATATTACTTCCTCATTTTGTTTCTTATCCATCTCTATACCTTTCCACATAAAAACAAGGCTCTAAAATCGTTTTTAAGCGACTTTCACAAGCCTTGTTTATAACTTAATCATAGATAATATTTCTCCTAAAGTATTATCTAAAACATAAAATAATGCTTCCCTTGTATCTTTGTAAATTAAAGTAATTATAGCAATAGCAATTAGCACAACCGACAGTGCAGCAAATAGGAATTTTAAAATACTTATAACTACATCTATAACAACCTCAAGCCTTCCTTTTTTGTTTATGATTATGGTATGTTCTTTTTCATCCTCTCTTTGTTTCGCATCGTAAAGCTCACCTACAAACTCATTAAGAGTTTTATTGTCGTTATTTACCTCATCCTCTGCTGCTCTTACATCCTCTCTTCCATGCACTTCATAAAAGCCGTTTATTATTTTTTCAAGTTGGTCTTTCTGCATCCCAAGACTAAGGCTTTCGTTTACAAAGCTTTTGATTTGTGCCGCAACCGCTGCCTTTATAATCTCACTCTTTGGATTATCTGTAGCAACATATAAAATAGGCTTAGCTTTGTTCACCCTTTGAATTCTTTTAATGATATTTATTATCTCAACAGTTTCATCAAAGTATTGATCAATATCATATATTATATACTTTGCTTCACCAAGTGCCAGGATATCATTTTCTTGATTTTTAATGCTTATATTCTCCGGGATATATCCAACATTTTCATTTAACCTTTTTGTTACAACCTCAGCCATAGCAGAAAGTCTATATTCACTTCCCACAATTATTATCATTAAAACTCCATCTCCTCATCCATTAGATTGTTCTGAAATCTGTGCCATCACTTTCTCAAAAGTTAATCCGTCTTCAAGTTCTCTCCTAATTTGATCCATTTGTAGACACTCAAACTCAGGCTTTGCGTAAAGTTCTACTTGTTCAAAAGTTAGTCCGTTCTGAAAGCCTGCACGAATTTCTTCCATCTGCCAGTATTCAAACTCGGGCTTAGCATAAAGCTGAACCTGCTCTTTTGATAGCCCGCCTTCAAGTCCTCTCCTAATATTTATAATCTGCCAGTATTTAAACTCGGGCTTAGCGTAAAGTTCTACTTGTTCAAAAGTTAGTCCGTTATAAAAGCCTGCACGAATTTCTTCCATCTGCCAGTATTTAAACTCCGGCTTAGCATAAAGCTGAACCTGCTCTTTTGATAGCCCGCCTTCAAGTCCTCTCCTAATATTTATAATCTGCCCATACTCAAACTCGGGCTTAGCGTAAAGCTTAACCTGCTCAAAAGTTAATCCATTCTCAAAATCTTCACGGATTTCGCCTCTTCGCCAACATTCAAGGTTACACTTGTTGTAAATAAATTGTGTTTGTATTTCTATAAATAAAGAATCAGGATCATCAAACTCACTACTGTCTATTCCAAGCCTTTCGCATAACTCTTCATATACTTCATTATCAACCGCATCCCATGAGTCTGCATTATCTATATATTTAATTACTTCCTCATCGCTCGGATATTCGACTGTTTCACCTTTTTGATAAAAGGTATTAATTGTTCCATCTTCATGTTTATAAATCATGCCAACTCCTCCTTAAAACTCCATCTCCTCATCTCGCTCAATTATATTTTCTGTATGTTCTTCACCAGAAAAACACACATCATGTAAATCATATAATGTGTGAATATAAAATGGATCCTTATCATTTTTACAATCCACATTATTATATTCATTAATTGTATTAAATATCTCTTCTTTCTCTACTTCGTATTCAAATGTTACTAAAAACTCTTTATATGAATTACTAATATGTTTTGCTTCTAATTCAGTAAATGAAAAATGTACAATTCTATCATCTTCCAGCGATGCGAATAATTTTATAGTAAAAGGCTTCCGCTTATTTTCAAGCCAATAATAACGGTCTTTGTTTTGAAGAAATTTTTCTTCTTGAATTTCGTCTATAGTTAAAATAACATCTTTGTCTTTATATTTAAATCTAAACCCTGTATGTTCGTTTACTTCATCAAAATCATCACCGCAACTCGGATATGAAGAAGGAATAAATTCAGCCTCAACCATGATATTCTCATCAATAACTGCATAGCAACATATATATTTATTAATATTTTTTCTTTCCAATTCAGGTGAATATAAAATTGTAACATTATGTCCGTTAGTTTTCTTTTTTAAAATTTGATATAACATTTTAAATTTCCTTTCCCATTCAAATGATTAAAATTCAAATTCCTCATCTTCAGATACTTCATTTTCAAGAAGCTCTTTTTTATTAAAATTATTCGTTATAGGAAGTGTTAGAGAGTATAGATATTTACATCCTGAAGCAGTATCTTCTTCAAAATATATATCTTCATTGTTGTTAAAGTACTCTCTTACTTCTTTTATTTTTTCAGAACTTACATCTTCATATGGATCAAAGTAAATCATATCTAAATTAAAGTAATCTTTATCTACTATCTCTGCCGGGCTACTAACAAGACCGGATGCTACCACATTTTCATATAACTCAATATTTTTTTCATAATGATTGATAAGGCAACTAACCTTCTCCTCATCAGTCCACTTCATAGTCTGCGTACTTAAGCTTTCTAATACATAATTTTGAAAGTTTGTCATTTTACTACCTTTCCACATAAAAACAAGGCTCTAAAATCGTTTTTAAGCGACTTTATAAGCCTTGCTATATCTTATTGTTATATTTTATTTTTTTACCAGTTTATCAACAATCTGTGCTTCTTTTAAGTATCTTTCCTTATTTTCGTTATATGCTGCCATCTTAACATCAAGCTCACCTTTTAGACGTTCCATTTCATTTGCAATTTGTGATTTACTTGCTTTCGTCTTCTCCTTTTCGGCTTCAGTTTGATTTTCCATTTCTTTATCAAGCTTTACAAGCTTATCATAAGCATAATTTATTTTAGCATCTATTTTTTTAATTTCCCTTTCTTCATTTTGAATTTTTACCTTTAGTCCTGCCATAAGAGCTTTTCTTGCTTTAATCTCATAGTCTTTGTTTGATAAATTTTCAAGTTTATCCGTTTTATTAACCTCTTTATCATTCATACCTATATGGCTATTAGAACGCCCGGCTGAAATTGAAAGGATAACCTCTGTCCATCTTCTCGGCACATTATATGCCCTTAATACGATTCTTTCATCTTTGATAATTCTATAAATCTTAGTTTCTATGACATCATTATCCGCTTTTAAAGTAAAATCATATTTTGGATGCTTATTAAGGGTTAAATTCTGCACTGATAATATTATCTCAAAAGCTCTGTCATCTTCTGCATAATCCCAAGATTCGAGGGTAAATATATAGCTTTCCATATCTATCACATCTCCCGGAATAGCTATATCTATTCCTCTATATACTTTTGGGAAAATTAATCTACTTGAAAAGAAAAAAGCAAATCCAATAATGAAAATCACAAGAAAAATCTTAAGGTTCTTGTCACTTCGCCTATATTGTAACTGCTTTATTTTCTCTCTTGCACTTTTTATTTTATCATTCATCTTCCGGCTCACCCTCATTTCCAATTTCTGAATAAAATGGCTTATATACATAGTTATCTGCAAAAAGCATGATATATATGCTTTCAAAGTTATTTCTTCCCTTGTTCAAGCTTGAAGGCATTAGTAGATAAATACACATTGACATACTAAACAGCATATATGGTATATACAAGATTAAAAGCACCTTACCACTAAATATATGGCTTACTAGCATCCAAACCACAAAGAAAAATAAACTTTTAAGCGAAAAGAATTTGTTTACCTTTGTTTTACTTTCAATATTTGTAATAACATTACTTTGTGCCATCCTTATTATCTCCCTTCCTGCTATGATATGCCTTTTCTAAAACCTGAGCTTTTCTGTAATTAGTTTCTTTGTAATCTGCTCTTGATTTTTCATCAGGCTTAATCGCTTTGTGATCACCCCTTACGATGTTACTTACCTGCCTGTTAAAATCTCTTCGCTCTCCTACGCTTGCTTCTTTACCAGGAGCAAGCTCCTTAACCTTCTTTGCAAATTCAGGATTTGAAAATCTTGTGCTGCTCTTACTTGCTTCGTTTCTATGTGTCTTAGCATCAGTTCCTGGACTTTGCTCCATAAAGCTGTTTTGACTACTTTCGGAAGTTTTGCCCTCATTCATAAAGGCAGATACAGCATAGCCGCTTCCAACTTTGGAAGATGATGCAATGTCATCTCCTTTAGCATTTGAATTTTTTCTTGATACTTTACCTTCATCCATGAAGTCCGCAGCTTTATATGATGATTTTTCTGAACTTCCTTGTCCATCAGAATTAGTATTTTGGTTTTTATCACCGAACTTACTATGAATCTTTTTACCTATACTTTCGCCTGCACTTGCATATCCGGATGCCTGTTTTCTTTCTTGCGCAGTTTTTCCTGTCTTTGCTGCCATACCTGTATTAACAGCACCCTTGATACCACCACTTACGCCTCTTCTTCCAACATTTGCAGCAGTTCTTGCCATACCAAATATAGCCATAGTTCTTGCAAATGATGAGCTTAGTCCGGCATCGATGCCAAGTAACCTTTCAGATAGGTTTGGTCCGTCAATTACTACAAAAGCAATAAATAAAGATACAATGCCTTTTGTAAGTCCTGTAATGCCAAGCGATGGCATAGCTTCTGTCATTATTAAAAATATTTTTATAGACATTATCGATATGCAAAGCGCTATATATGTATCTCTGATGAAATATAGAATCTGTTTAAGCCGCTCTCCGCTTGATATATCTGCTGAAAAGAAAAACGCCATGAATTTTGATATAATAAGTTCATAAGCTATTCTAACATTTTTATACGACATAGCAAAATATAAAAGGATTATAGTTCCAAGCTCAAGAAAAGCTGTCCAAAAGTCAAAGCTATATCTATAGTAAAATTTATTACCTATAGTTGTTGTTAGTACTCCGTTATATATTTCTTCAGGCACATACTTCCCATTAATATTTACTGCTCTCCACTTCATATATTCATTAAAGGTATCACTCCACTTGTATAAGTCTTGCCCAGCTTTTTTATCGCTATAGTTAATAACTTCTGTTATATCAATAGAGTCCATGGTATCTTTATTTTTAATACCGCTGTTATGAACGATTCCATTTCCTTTGCTATAGTCTAAGGCAGAAATTTTACCTGCTTTATCAACCCCGACAAGGTCGATCATGTTATTATTTACTATTTCATAAACAGAACTACTTTTTTCATTATTTAATACTGCACCTTTAAAGCTATTTACAAGTCCGTTTGCAGTTGTAAATAAGTAAACGCTTGAGCTTAAAGTAAGCCCTATTAAAAGTATATTTCTAACAAGCGGCTTTTTTTCCTGAAGGACTATATATGATATCCCAAGTCCCATTATGCATAATACTATAAGTGCTACAAGCACCGGATAAAAGCGCTTGATTAGTGCTTCGACTGCCGGATATTTTGTAATGTCTATCATTCCAAAAGTCTTGTTATATAAAGATTCTGCTATAGCACCAAGACTTGCAAAAAGCTTTGTAAGCCCCCATCCTACATATCTAAAGCCATCAACTGCTACGGAGTTATTTGATAAAATAGCTGAATTTCTTACTTGCCATGATACATCAGTAGCATATGCAGCGCTTACAAGCAGCATATTAACTAAAAGTCCAATGATAATAGCTGCTATTCTTTTAAATTTCTTCATACACTCCCCCTTAATATGTACTCCATCCACCATATCCACACATTTCAATCCACGCATCTACACTCATAGCATATGGAATTTGACTTCCAACTATTATGCCATTTCCAACATAAATTCCTATATGCCCTGCCCATGAGTTACAGAAACCGCAATATGTTCCTGGGGCGTGGTTATTTTCATAAAAGCTTCCGTCCGGCTTTCTCCCGGAAAACACTAAAGCACCTTTAGGGATTTTTCCTGACTTTTGAGCAATAGTAGAGTGCCTAAAAGCACAACATGTACCTTGATAAGGAACTCCTGCTTTTCTATACATATCTCCACAGAATTTCTGACAAAGATTTGTATATCCGTGATAGTATGGATTATAGCTGTTGCTATATCTACTTGTCTGTGCAAGTATTTTCCTGGAAAACTCTGTATCAGTATCATCTACTCCAACATAAGTCGCTTTCCCTTTTCCAAGGCTTTCATCACTTGAAGGACTCTCATTTTTATTATCCGCTATACTTAATGCACTTACTTGCTTCTGCGTTTGTGAACTTATACCACCTATCACAATTACAAGGCAAAATGTAAGTATAAGGATAGGAAGTCCGATATAACCTATTATTTTTGCTAATATTTTTCTTCCTGCTTTTAGACCTGTCTTACCTGCTTTTTTAGCTGCTTTATTTCTTAAGTTTGACATATTATCTGCCCCCTGCAAAAAGCTTTTCCTCATAGTCTTTAGATAGCCACTCTTTAAATTCTATGCTGCAATCACCGGCAATCGAAAGTATTGTTTCTCCAACTTCAAGAATAGGGATTCTATCTACTTGCGACATTGTAAGCTCAAACGAAAACTTATTTTTAATATGCTCCTTAACGCTGCTATCTTGCTTAAACATGAATTTATACTGTGAAAGTTCAAAAAGCTGTTTTATTTTTTCAATGTTTTCTCCTGTACTTTCCGGCATAAAGTCACGTACAGATTGAGAAGCAAGTACAATTCCGGCAAAGAATTTTCGAGCTTCTCTCATATACCTTAAAATCATGTCAAGAATTTGTGGCATAGAGGTATTAATCCATCTATGACTTTCATCAATTAGTACCAGGAATTTTGTTATATCGGTACTTTCAACACCATCTTCATTTTCCCATCTTTCTTTCATTTTCGTGCCGTTACTTACAGCATTATCCCAGCATAGCGATACTAATATTTGCATCTGCGCTGCAAATATATCTCCAAGATCTTTTATTGATGAGATATCAAAACAAACTATCTGCTCACTTGTGATATTATTGATTGCACTATGTCCGTTAAAGATGCTGCCATAGTTATTTATTAGATTATCTACAGCACCAAGAAGGCTTGAAAGATTCCTTGCTTTTTCAATGTTAAGATTGGTTTCAACATCTGTAAGCGCAAGTTCATCAGCATTTTTAATCTTGTTAATCATTTGAATAAGATAATTCTTAAAATCTGATAGTATTGGATAATCTACTGCTGCCCTTCCTGTTATTTGATTATCATTTTCCGGAGTTAAGTTATATGCAGCATAAAAGGATCTTAATTGATTAGCAAGCTCTTGCCTCAAGATGTCATCCATAGAAGGAATTATGCACTTAAAGAAAGTCTGTAATTTACTAATATGATTTGCATAACTTACTTCGTCGTTTTCTCCGGCTCTTAATATTTCAAGCGGATTAAGCATACCCTCTCTTCCGCTGCAGCGTATGATTTTGCCACCAAATTCATTAGTGAGCGATGCAAATTCTCCGGAAACATCAAATACCCTAATGTAATTACCTATACTTGCGCTATGCTTAAATAGTTTTTTAAGATGCGTTGATTTTCCACTTCCCATATCTCCACATACGATGGAATTATAGTGTTTTCTTTTAGCCGTTTTTGTAAAAGGATCATAAAGTATCACGCCGCCGGATTTAGAAAATCCAAGAAGCACGCCTTCTTCATCAAGAAGTTCACTATAGTTAAATGGAAATCCCATTGCAAGCTGCTCACTCGTTAGTGTTAAGCCTTTAAGTGTTGCTGCTTTGCTATGCGTAATTTGATATGGCTCAAAGAGACTTTGCCATTCTTTTCTTTGTTCATTAAGCATTGTGGTTGCAAGGTATCCATCTCCGTCAAGATTTTCCAAAACTTCAGCTGATTTTTCATCAAGCTCTTTAAGAGTTCTTGCTTTAACAAAAATCCTAAAATCAACAAGCTTTATAACCTCACCAAGTCTGCTTATATTATCAAAGAGCTGCTCAAGCTCAGCCTTTCTTTTACTTGCTTCGTAAAACTCTTCATAGTCTGTTGCACCACCAATTCTGCTTTTTTCTTCAGATATACTTTTTGTTATGTTCTTTTTTACAGCATTTCTATTCTTACTTGTTACATCGAAAGTACATATGCAACCAGGGATATTAAATAAGTTTATAAGCCAAAACTCGCTTATATATGATGGCAGAGCATATACATGAAGACATCTTGCATATCCGTCACCAAATCTTACATATGACGGTTCTTTGAAGGATACGCCGCCTTTCGGCTGAATTTTTTCAAACAAGGCTGTATCAAGTTCTTCCTTATCTTTTCCCCTTTCAATTATATTTTCTATATGTTCATCACCTTGCGATCTGCTTAGCGTTGTATTCATGTTTGATAATTTGTTTAATATCTGTATTTTCTCCGGCAAAGAAAGGCTTTCTGTAAGTTTAAGGTAGCCATTTCCCATATACTTTGACAAAAGCTCCTTATTTTTTTCATAAGAACTTTTATTTTTTCCAAAATAGAATATATAAAATTCCCTTGTAAGAACTCCACTTTCAGCTCTATTAAGTTCATCTATCTGACGATCAATCCATCTTATCTTTACAGTATCTTTTGTTTTTTCCTTATGCTTTAAAAGTACGTCCTTTTGTTTTTGTGTATTAAGCGGAAAATTCATGGATATAAATTTTATATCAAAAAGAGCTGTCTTATAGATTTTAATAAGGTTAAGAAGCTCCATATCAAGCTCATCATCACTCATATTTTCAATATCTCTTGCTATGATTTTTTCAATTCCCATATATCTTCCATCAGTTAATACAAAAGCATCTAAATCATAGTCATATTTTCTGATTGGTATAAGCGATAAAACGCCGCCTTTATTAACTCTTGTCATCACAGGTTTTTTCTTAGACTTTTTCATATCATTTCCCTTTCAAAAGTGTGGGGATAGCAAAGCTACCCCCATTAAATTTACATAAACCAAGCTGCTATTTCTTTTCCTAAAGAAGTTGCACCGTAGAAAACCGCAGCCCCCAAAATCATAAATTTAAATTTTTCCTTGATAAATCCTCTTGCTTCTTCACCACCTATAATTGTAGATATTCCTGCAATCGCAAGCATAAGAATAAGTACCGCTGTAGCTACCGGTGTAAGTGCATTACAAAGTTTATATATTCCGTTTGCTAATCCGTTCATATTTTCTTCCTTTCTTTAAACAATTAAATAACAATAGAAATTAAATTTTCTTCTCTCTCTTTTTTCTCTTTGCTAAAACTATAACTATAGCAGCAGCTACTGCTAAAACTAATATCCCGGCTGAGAAAACTATGATTTTCTGCTTTAAACTCATGCCTTCTTTTTCATAATAGGCTGTGGCTTTGACTTTATATCCATCTGTTGAAGTATAAAGAACAGAAGCCTTATAGCTTACATTTTCAAGATCATCACCACTATAGTTAAAATTAGCTAAATAATACGGTACTTGTCTTGTTCCACTGTATATAGCAGTTCTTTCATAATGTCCATCAGCACTTCCTGAAGGCAAATTTTCACCTGTAAACTTTCCGCCTGTGATTAGGTAATTTGCTCCATTTACACCTAAATACTCATTTATATCCTTTGCGTAGCCTTCCCATACCGGAACGCTGCCGATAGATACTCTTTTACCGTTAAAATAGTATTCTGTCGCATCAGATGAATAGGATAAAAAAAGAGCAGGTGCGGTAAAATTCTCCGTTCTGCTCTTTTCTTCTATGGTATTAAGCTTTAATGTGTAATCTCCCTCATGAACCTCTTTTGGAATATCAGCTCGATTTAAATATTCTACATCTTTTGTAATCTCCTTTCTTTCTGCTTCTTTTGTCCATTTAATATCCGTAGAGCTAACAAAAGAAAATTCTTTGCTGCCCACTTTAGCTTTGATATTTTTATCAAATTTCTTATCAGCTCCTGTTTTAACATTACGCTTTAAACTTAACGGCTCAACTTCATACCTTATATCTTTTAATTTGTAAGTCTTGCCACCTTCTGTTATATGCTTAGCAATCTCTTTATCCTTTCCATACTTATCTCTTGATATGTATGTATAAGTCTTTGTTATATCACCCTCAGCATTTTCAGCTGCATAAATCGGCAAAGCTTGGAGCATAACAAGCATTGCTATAATTAAAACAGCTGCTGTTTTCTTTATTACCATTTTTACTTCCTTCCTTTTCCTTTCAAATGATTAAAACTCTATCTCCTCTTCTTCCAAGTGACCGAAAACGTTTATCAGCCTTCGAGCCTCATCAAAATCTTTCTCCAAAAGCTTTTTAGAAATACTTGATTCTACCTTGTTAAACAAGTCTTGATCTATCAACATCGTATTATCATCTGAGAAAAACTCCTGATAAATACTTTCTTTGCTCTTACAATCAAGTTTTTTCCATTGATCAAATTCGATGCTCATAAGCCCATTAAAAATTTCTTCATATCTAAGTATTTCAAAGACTTTCTCTCCAAAATTTGGATTTACTTCACACCTTTCGTTAAACTCTAACGATGCAAAAGCAAGCTGATCAGGTGTATTGCCATAGTAAATACCGTGTTCCCATTCACCTGAATTTCTATCTAAACCACAAGCTATAACATAATCTCCTGTCCTTTGATTTTTAAGTAGTACATCCTTATCGTTGCTTGCAATTACAGCATATATGCTGCCATTCTTATTTCTAAAAACGTCTTTGTTATATTCTAAAGGTTCTTCTCTTACGCCTATAATTTTTTCGGCTTGATCTGCACTTACTCCTAAAACATCATGCTCTGCAAAGCTGAAAACCTCATCATTTCCAACTATAATATGATCTATCATTTTTATATCTAAAAGCTTTCCGGCATCATAAAGCCTCTTTGTTAGGGCTAAATCCTCAAAGCTTGGCTCTGCAATTCCACTCGGATGATTATGGATAGCAATAAATGAATTTGCATTTGATAAAATGCTTGCTTTAAAGGTTTCTCTTGGATGCACAATCGAAGCATTAAGTGTACCTATGCTTACAACATTAAAGTTTATAGGAATACCTTTTGTATTTAGATTTAATATTCCAAAGACCTCTCTATCATATGTGCTTAGCTCCCCCTTGAGGATTTCTATGGCAGCTTTTACCGAATCAGCTGCTTTATCACTATATAATGGTATATCAGGTGCAAGCCTAACTCTTACAACATCAAGCTTATTATTTTCTTCCATCGATACCACCTAAATCCAAGCTTATAACTTCGTTTTCTTTCATATTTTCTACTATAGTTTTAAGCTCTTTTATGTCTTTTATAACTATATCCATTTTTACTTCCTTCCTTTCAAATGGTTATATCTACATTTCAGGTTCTTCTGTGCTTATATCTTTTTCAACTTCTTCATCTTCCTTGTCATTTGCCCATGATAAGTATTCAACCTTATCAGCGATAAAGTCTGTTGTATATACTTTATCACCATCTTTGTTTATAAACTGCCCTGTGCGCACGCTGCCTTCTACACAAACAAGCTGCCCTTTCTTAAGATATTTTTCCGCATTTTCAGCTTGCTTTCCAAACACGGTTATTCTCGGAAAATCTGTCAGATTTTCTTCGCTCTTAGAAAATCTATCTATTGCAAGTGAGAAATTGGCTATCTTTGTATTTCCACCATCTCTTACTGCCGGATCTTTTGTTAATCTTCCTATAAATATTACCTTATTCATCTTTCATATCCTTTCGTTTAACATAAGCTTTAATATTTCCTGGGATAAGCATATATCCTTTCTGAATTTAGGTTTATATATCATTTCCCATCTTCCACTCTCTGATACTGTAATGACACCTACATAAGCTATTCTTTCAAGCTTATTTATATACCTATCTTTTATGAGATTTTTCTTTTCAATAGGTATTACAATCCAAGACTTATGTACAAAGTCGGAATTTTCGAGTGCTTGAGCCATAGCTTTCTTTATATCTGAAAGCTTAAATTCAAAAGCGTTAAATTGAATAAAACCTTGAAACTGCTCTACAGTAACAAGGTCTGCATTACCTTCCCGAATTGCGCACTCAAACTGATATCTCAAAGCTCTCTTGCTATAATTATAGTTTTTCCAAAATACTTCCTTTAGCTTTCTTTCTGATAAAAACATATTATATTCTTTCCGGCTGATTAATGCCTTGACGGTAGAAATTATCTGCCGTCAAGGTATTTAAACCTACTTTCTTTTTGCTTTAACTGTAAGAAAACCTACTAATGCAGCAGCTAAAAGTAAGGTTATCATGTAATAAATCATATGGTTACTGTCGCCAGTATTAACTCTTAGCTTAAATTTGTCATCTATTATAATTTTACCAATCTTAACCTTATCTGCCATAGTATAGCTTTGCACGTCTGCGGTATCTTTTACTTCAAATGATATGTCAGGTGCAAGATCATATCTTAAAGGAGCTTTTGCTTCATGTAGTGTATACTTACCAACCGGAAGTTTTTCAAACTTAGTAGGCTTATCTTCAGATACCCACTCTTTTACTACCTTTCCCTTTTCATCAAGTATCTGCATAGTAGCACCTGCAAGAAGCTTACCCGTCTTGGCATCAGTCTTGGAAAATTCTGTTCTTGTAATATCATCTTTCATAACGACTTTCTGAACTTCCCCTGTTTCCTTAACTTCAAATGTTATATTTGTTGCTGTCACATAACCCTTTGGAGCAAGTTCTTCGATGAGGGTATACTTTCCTGTCTTTAAACGGTTTATTCTATGTGGTTCACTTCCTGATGTCCATTCATCAACTGTTTTACCGTCCTTATCCACCACCTTAAGCTCAGCTCCTGGAAGTTCCTTACTTGTAGTTATATCCTGCTTTGAAATATCAATTTTGGTATAGTCATCTTTCATAACGACTTTCTGAACTTCCCCTGTTTCTTTTACCTCAAATTGAATCTCACTTGCAAATAGATATCCATCAGGATGTACTTTTTCCTTAAGTGTATACTTGCCAACCGGCATACGCTCAATCAAATGAGGCTTATCTGTTGATGTCCACTTATCATAAGTATTTCCATGTTCATCAACTATTTCAAGCTCAGCTCCTGGAAGTTCCTTACTTGTAGTTATATCCTGCTTTGATATTTTAACCTTTGTGTGATCATCGTGCATGCTTACTTTTTGCACGTCCTCAGTTTCTCTAACTTCAAAAGTTATATCGGCTGCCTTCACATAACCCTTTGGAGCTTCTACCTCATGTAAGATATATTTGCCTTTTGGAAGCCCCTTAAAAATACGGCTCTTATCCTTTTCTGTAGTCCAAGTAGATAGTGCTGTACCATCAGCCTTCTTAAGCTGCAACTTTGCACCTGCTATTTTACTTTTAACGCCCTGCTCATTTTCTCCTGTTTTTTCAACTTCTACTGTAATAGGCTTTTCAAGACTTTCTACAATGTAGTTGAAATTAGCTGTATTAGGTTCTTTAATTCCTGCCTTTATTTCTTTTTCAGTCTTATCTACAAGATATCCTGCTGAAGCTATCGTCTCAACGACTTTGTATATACGAGGCTTTAAGCCTTCGAGCTTTCCTTTTCCATTTTCATCAGTTGTAATTGTGCCTGCTTTTACCATTTTATCAGTAACAGCATCATAGTAAAATACATCGTATTTAGCACCTTTTAGTGTGCCGCCAAGCTCACTTCCTTGTGCTTTATTTTCTCCTGTTTCTGCATCCTTTTTGTTTATTTCAAGGGATACTGTCTGCTCTTTTTCTTCGTCAATTACATCCTTTAGTACAGTTATTCCTTCAAAAGTATTATTTTGTTTTACATGTTGTAATGATACAACACCGTTTGTCCGTGCAAAACCTTTAGGTGCTTTAGTCTCTTCCACTGTATATGTACCAAGCAGTCCAACTGGAATACCACTTTCGTTTTTAAATAAATCATCCCCCCCGACTTTCCATTTATCATTGTAGCCAAAAATACCATTTTTATCAGTCCTAAATACCCATGTTCTAAATGGAGTTGTACTTTGAGCCTGTTCTTCTGTTAAATATTCCTTATAGTACTTAACAGTATATTCAGCACCCTCAAGGCTTAGGTTTTTATCTGCTCCCTCAGCAGCCTTCTTCTGCACTTTTAAAGTCAGAGGATCAAATAGCGGCTCATCACTAACCCTTAATGTTGCAGTCTGTCCGCTCACCACATTTATTTCATACACTTTCGGATCAAGCTTATACCCTTTAGGGGCAACAATTTCCTTTGCATAATACTTTCCTGCAATAGGAAGATGTAGAGTGTTTGATGTACCGTCAGCATTTACTACAAGCTCACCTGCGTTGTTACCAAAATCCGGACTGGCTGAAATTCTATATGTTGCGCCTTCTAAACTGTAGTTTTCAGGGCAAAGGTTCACAAGGTCTTTATTTGATGCCGTTTCTTTAACAAGTGTTAGATAGCCACCATAACTTACTGTAAATCTTGCTGAAATTTGTCCTTTGCTGTGATCCATGGAAAATCCGTCATTTGCTCCTACATATACCCATCCTTGACCTTGACAAGTAGAAGCATTTGCCGCAGCCCAGGAATCAGCATTTGCTTTAACTGCGGAAAATAGAGATGAACCTGTACCGCTATAGTTATATGATGTGATATTTACCGTGGTTTTTCCTGACACATATGTCCATATCCAAACCTGAGCTATAGCATTTTTTGTAGCATAATCTCCTATACCTGCACGGTTTAGGATGTAATCTATGCCCGCTGCAAGATAATTTACATCATACTGCGATAGGTTTGTGTAATAGCTTGTAATAGGCATTACCGTCTTTACCCCGCTGTAAAATGAAGCATATGGATTCATACAAAATACATTTCCGCTTGTATCGCTTGCGCTATGCAAATTAAGATTTGCTTGTGACGGAACACCTGCCGGCGAAAAGTATGAACCGTATGTCCAGTCAAATGTAAAGCTACCGCCTGTGCTTCCGCTCACATTTACATTTGCGGTGTCGGCATTTACTATGCCGGGCATAAGCACCATAATTGCAATTATGGTACTTACAATAATTTGTTTTAGTTTTAATTTCTTTAACATGTTAAATTTTTCCCCTTATTAATTTTTAGTAATAACTGATTTAGCTGCTTCATTTTATTTATGGCGGTCTTACATTTTTTCTCATAATTTAATCTCCTCCCAAATTCAAGGTATATAAAAAGAACATATTGCTATGTCCTTCTCAACCGATTTTATCCTGCTCTTTCCAAATAAAATAGCAGCCGAAGCTGCTAAATGTCCTATTCCCAATGTCCTACTTCATCGTGGTGTATAACTTCTTGGTATGGTACTTGAATTTCCTGCGTCACAGGTGAAAGGCTTCCTACATTGTTACCTTTTTCAAGTTCACTCATATAATAAGCATAGCCGCTATTATAATCATCAAAATACTGACCACCACAATAATATTTAGTTACTGTTTCAGTTCTATATTTAGTTACCGTTTCATCCCAAGCAGCCTGATCGACTACCCAGCGTTTAGGCTTAGGTGCAGGAGCTGTTCCTGATCCCGATGAACCGCTATGCGAAGGTGTGCTTGCACTATGCGTGCTTGACTTTGAATTTGATGATGTTTTAGTGCCATTATTTTCGCTTTTAACGGCTTTATCTCCGCTATCTTCCTTTTTCCCATCTTCCGCCTTTGCATCGCTCTTAGCGTCTGTTTTTTTATCCTCTAATCTATCTGCTTTAGACACTTTACTTTTTTCTTTTTTGTTTTCTTTCTTTGCCGTCTTTTCTATTTTCTTTGGTTCAACTGCTTTACTGCCTGACTTACTTATTCCATACGCTATACCGATAGCTACTATTAAGAGAATAGCTACTATGCCTATAATCAGTTCTTTCTTCTTAATCTTCATGACATCATCTTCTCCTTTACTTTTTAATATAATTTGCTAAAGCTCAAAATCATCTTCTTTTTCGTTTGTCTGTTCTTTTTCTTCTTCCAGTTTTCTGATTTGTGATTTCAAATTGATATTTTCTTTATTCAGAAGTTCATTTTCCTGCTTCATACTTTTAATACTTCTTGAAAGCTCTAATATGCTTTTATCCTTTTCTTTGATAATTTCCTGTAGCACTGAATTATTAGTATATACCTCATCAATTCCACTTATGAGCGTATCTCTTGTTGTAACGCCTTTATATTCACTGCTTAGTCTTTGCCTGAATTTAACATCATCAGCAATAAGCTTTATATCAACATTGTTTTCATGAATTTTATTACCTATATTGATTATATCCTGTAAACTGCCTTTCACATCATCCACAATATATTTATTAATTTCTTTAGTGTTTTCATTAATAGTATCAACTTTCGGAAGCATATTTGAAGTATCAGACTTAACCGTGCCTATTGTATTGCTATCCTTCCTGTACTGAAAGAAGTTTGCCAATATGCTTCCTGCTACAGTTATAAGTGCGATTATTAATCCGATATAATTTGTCATGATATTATTTTCCCCTTTATATATAACTACTAACGCCGTTATTAATCCTATTATAAGGGGTAAGTTCATTTTCATCAATTTTTTAAATGAATCCATATCCACTCATCTTTCTATATTATACCATTATCAAACTCATTCAATATATTATCTATAGTTTTAACTATCTCATCTACATTTCCACCATGCTCTATTAAATGATTTCTTTGCATCTTGAGTTGCTGCACTGTCATATTGCCGCCTCGTGCTTTTGTAATTCCAGTATATACCCTTGCCGGGATTCTCAGTTTATCAAGATACTTTTGTAAATCCTGATGAAAACTTTGAAGGTCAGCTTTATTAATTACATCTTTCGCTGAAAGCTTTTCATACTTTATATCCTTGTCCGTGCAATTTCTATATCTTCTTACCGTCTTTCTGCTTATCCCAAGCTCCTTAGCTGCTTTCGTGTTATTTGCATCCGGATTTTCTTTAAGATAATTAATTACCTTTACCATATTTTCATTAGGTATGTTTTGCGCCACCGGCACAAAACAAAAATGTAAATGTGGCTCTCCTGATTCATCCTTATGTACATCAGCACTTATAACATTTTTATCTCCGCCATATCTGTTGGAAAGAAAATCATAACAAGCTTTAAAAAACTTTTCTTCGTATTCATCCGGTAATTCCTTAGGCTTAGTTATAATCCATCCGCTCATATAGTTAATATCTTGTCTATCGCTGTGTATATATATTTCATCAAGCCTTTTTTTTAGATATTCAAACTCCGTCATATTTCTTTCCGGAGCTAAAGAATAATTTAAGTGACTTCTGTTTTTATCGATATCAATATTTTTAGGATATTTAAGTTCTCTTGATACATGCTTGAGCTGATTATATACAGCATGTTTATTAAACTTTTGATTAGATGCCATACTTACCTCAATCTATATATTTTTTCAAAAGATATTTGCTTTTTATTAATAGTAATATCTTCACCGTTGAGATTAATAACATAATTTAAAGGATTCTCTTGTATATTGCAATAGTACATTAGAAAAGATTCACGGTTATGTTTATCATAATCTGAAGAACCTTGTAATTTTAATATATCTCCATTTGATAATCCTATTTCATATTGATATAGATACTTATATATATCTTGTGATGATATCCTGTGAAGCTTTCTTTTTTTATTGCTATGCAAAATTAATCCTATAATTAAAAGCACAAGAGCCGGTTTAATTAATTTCTTCAAAATATACCAAAACACTGTTCTTCTCCTTTTCAATAGATAAGAGATTAATTTTCACAAAGTGAAAATTTTCCTTGAAAAGCCGTAAGGCTTTTCCCTTAGCATTACAGGCTTAAGGAGCTATGCTGCTTTGGCCGGTAATGCGCTGGGGGTAATCCAAAGGGGGCAGCGCCCCTGCTGGCAACTCGAACTGTCTTCGAGCGACCGATAGGTCGGATATACCATATCTGCCCACCGCAGGTGGGCAGATATGGTATATCTTGTATACGCAAATTGCACGCCCCCTCTATTTAACTGTCTTAAATAGAGCTTATGCAATTTGCAAAGCTGTATAAACATTGAATTATCAATGCTTATACAAAAATACCGAAAGCATTAGCTTTCGGCACACTGACTTAAACTGTCTTTAAGTCTTGTTTATACTTTCTGACACTAATACTATATCACAAGTTTTATGTATTTTTTTGCCTTTTTTTGCTTATGTAAAAAATAACAAAAAGCTCTATTTTTTGCTATGTTAATTTTTTCAAAAATGCATTTTTGAGCAATGTCTATATTTATCTTTCGTTTTCTATTGATGTATCAAAAACATCTATCTTTTGACTTACTATGTATTTAAGCGCAAGTTCTATATATCTTTGCCGCTCGGATAACTTTACATTCTTTGGAAAAAGCTCATCTGATACATGATATTTTTTCTTTTCAGCTTTTGCTTTTTTACTTACAGATCTATGCTTTCTCTCTTGCTTTTCTACATTTTCCTGCCCTTGATTAATTACTTCTCTTAAAGCATTCCATGGGAAGCTTGCCCTAAGGGGCGGATCTTTCTGCACCTCTTTATACTTATCAATAAGCCCTTTAGCGATTTCTTTTGTCATCTCTTTATTTTCTTTAGTCATAATCTCAGATACTTGATCCTGTACCGCTTCCGGAAGCTTAGATATATATTGCACTTCTTCCTGCGTAACCTTACTTCTGTTATATAATCTAACAATTCCATTTGAACAATTTGCAAGCGCCATCTTTCTTGTTAATGTTCGAGCGGATATACCATATTTCTTAGCAACTTCTTCATCCGTTCGTTTCGAAGTGTCACTTTGACACTTCGAAAGAGATGTTGAATTTTCAACGTTTTCATTTTTGGAATTTCCAGGACTAAGATTACAGTTTTTATCCTGTACAAGTGCATCATATGTAGCCTTATATGCTCTTGCAAGCTCTATATCGCTTACTTTTTCTCTTTGGATATTCGACTGATTGATAAGCAGCGTTGCTTCTATATCATCACAGCTTACTATGATAGCGTTTACCTTGCTACTTCCTATTTCTTTTAAACACTCAACCCTTGTATGTCCTACAAGGATTTCAAAGTCATTTTCTATAAGCTCTTTATAATGCTGCACGCACTCTTTAGGTCTAACTATTATAGGGTTAATCTGTCCATAGCTTTTTAAAGAGCCTATCATCTCTTCCCTTTTTTCACCGCTGATTTTTGAAAAGTGATTTTTAGGAGATTCCGATAATTCCTTTATATCAAGCTCAACAACTTTATCTTTAGCCTTATTAAGGATATTGTCAAAAGCCTTATCATTATTTTTATTAACGCTACCTAAATCATCAGGTGTAACATCAATCATAAGTTCGCTATACTTACCTGTTATATCGCCCTGTTCAAGAAGTTTTTTGCGTTCTGCTACAAGCTTCTTTATCTCTTCTAAATTTTTCCCTGTTTTAAGAGCCATATTTTTTCTCTCCTTTATGAAATTTATGTAAGCTTTGCAACGATTGTTGCAAGCATTTTTTATTTAAAAATTATCCAACAAATTACTATTCCAACAGCTACATATAAATATATATCATTATCCTCCATCTTTTCTTCTTGATGATTAGATGAATGAGAACCTTTATTACTATCGCAAGAGATTATCCTAATTATAATCGTGACCGTAATTAATAAAAAAAAAATCCCCAAAATTGGCAGCACATATTTAGTTAAAACCCCTAGAATTTCTGTAAGATTTATATCATTCATTTCACTAATCTCCTTTACTTAACAATTCTTCAGATAGTTTCTTAAATGCTATTGCAGCTTTACTTTTAGGCGAATAATCTCCTATAGAAAGTGATTCAAACTCACTTTCAGGTATTGCGATTGCCTTTGGAATAAGTGTGTTAAAAATATATACATCTTCTCCCCAGGAAACCTTAATAACTTCATTCATCAATTTATGAAAATTAGTCTTTTCTTGTACCTTATTTATTATTACTCCTGCTGCTTTTAAATCTTTGTTAAATTCATTTTTTATTTGCTCAATAACCTTATTTATTGTAAAAATTCCATCAGAGCTTGCTACTTCCGGCTCAGTTATAATTAGATATTCATCTGAAGCTACAAGTGCATTTTGAAAATCAAGATTAACCGACGGAGCATTGTCTATTAATACATAATCATAATTATTTTTTTCTCTTAAAGTTAATATGTATTTTTTTAGTAGCTTTTCTCTACCCATAGCAGACATTGCATTCATGCTCCAGTACTCTTTTCGTATATCGCAAGTAATTATATCAAGATTATCTTTAACTTTATAAATTGGATCATTTAGCAATTCCTGATTTGCCATTATTGAGTTTAGTACATCGACAATATTTTCTTTTATAGTGTTCTCTTTTTCTATACCTGCAAATTTTGTTAGATTTCCCTGTCCATCAAAATCTATTAACAGCGTATTCTTTCCTGCTTTCGCAAGCTCAGCTCCCAAGTTAAAAGTTACTGTTGTTTTTCCAACGCCGCCTTTGTAGTTAATTATAGAGATTACTTTCACTTTCTTTTCCTCCTCAAAAATCTGTAATTTTAAAAATCTGTAGTTATCCCAAGCTCTTTAGCAAGGCTATATATCCACTTGTTTATTTCAGCTTCTATTTCCGCTTTTTCAAACGCCTCTATTTTTATCCTTTTATAAAAATAGTTCCATACTTTTTTCTGCATATCCGGATCTACAGCATGGCTGAAGGTTTCTTCTATCGTTTTTAAATGCCTTATTCTAAGCTCATATTCCTTTTGCCTTTCTAAATCAACATCCCTATTCATATTCTGCCATCTGTTATACGCATCAGTTGCCGCTTTAATCTCGTAATAGGCGGCTGCAAAACTCCTTGCAGCTTTCTTAGCTTCCTTACATAATATTACTTTCATAAGCTGCCCTTACCCTTTCATTTTATTCTCTGTGCAAAATGTCATATAAATTTTTCCCTAATAAATTAAAGGCAATATTTTTTACTAAATCAGTTTCAAGTTTCATCATTTCCTTTGATGATAGCCTGCAAGGTATATATATTTTTTTAACAATACTTTTAATCAATAAGTAACGGATATCTTCATCTATTTTCTCTAATGCATCTGATACCGCTTGAAATTTTTCTTTTATGCTCTTTTCAAAAACAACACATTCATTAATTTTGTTTTGATATCCTGCGTTTCCTGAGATCCCCTTATTTATAGCAGTTTCACTAATACCTTTAAGACTATACGCTTCCATCTTCATTTCATTTAGCCTTACAATAGCCATGTAATATGCAGATATATTACACATAACAAGATTATAGATCTCTCTTTTCATAGCATGCTTCCTTGACGACATCCCAACTATCTTCGCCCACATATTTTTTTATTTCGGAAACTATAGCTTTTACAGGACTATATTTTACATATTGTCTATTTTGATATTCCTCAGCTGTAAGCCCCCTCTTAAGTTCCGTATAGAGTATGCTTCTTGTAATGTTTAATTTCTTTTGAATTATTGTGAGCGAAAACCCATCTGATAGTAAAAACTGTAATTTTTTTCTGTTGTCTAAATCAAAAAACTTATTCATTTACTTTCTCCTTTAAATTTATTCATCTTCATCTGCAAGCTTAAGAATTAAATCATAATCGCTAATATCATATTCTTTACCCATAGCTTTATCTAAATCTAATTTTTCTATAATACCTTCAAGATTAACTATCTCATTTTTTAGATGATTATATTCGTAGTTAGTAAGTTCGACTTTATTATATAGACCATACTTTTTATAGTTTGTATCTATTTTTCCGGCTGTTAAGAGTTGCTGCTTCATATTGTTATATTTAAGCCTTTTAGCATCAGCTTGTGTGCTGCCTTTTCCAGTATTATTAATAACGTAAGGTACAAGTAGATTAACAGAGTATTCATCTTCAACTTTTTCTATAAGACCATTACTTAAAAAGTATGTGAAAGCTTGCCCTACCATTTCTACCTCTTCTCCTATGTCTTTAGCAAGAAGTGCTATATATGGTACTTCACCGAGCTTTGGTACTTTTAAAATTCCTTGCTCCTCTGTTGCAAGTGCGCATAGCTCCATATAGATTACAACAAAGTGATAACCGTATACTGGGATATGCTTCATATTTCTGATAACCTCTTGTCTAAAGAAGTTGTTTATTAATCGATAGTAAAAATACTTCATATAAACCACCTTAGATCTCTTATTACTTTATTATTTTTCTCTTTTCAAAAAGTAAAAGTTAGAGTTATAGTTATAACTATGTGGAGAAATCTCCACTTGGTTTGAAAATCATAACTAAAACTCTAACTTATTATTTAGTGTTTATCATATTAAATTGTATGTTTGACTGCTCAAACTTAGTAATTCCAACGTGTCAGAATTTTAATAGATTTTCAATTCCTATTTAATTCTAACATTCAGCAAATTTAACTGTATACAAATTTCCTATTTTACATCTTGCCCATTTTGATATATTATCTTAATAGCTGGTAAAAAATTTAACAAAGCGTTTTATCGTTTTATATATAAAGGAGAATAATATGGAAAAAATAGTGGGAACGGTTGTAAGAGGATTGCGTGCGCCAATTTTTAAAGCTGGCGACGATCTTGTCCGGATGATCCCCGATTTATTAGATAGATTTTTTGAAGCAGAAAACATAGAAATTGGCAAGAAGGACGTCGTTGCTATCACCGAGAGCGTTGTCGCTCGTACACAAGGAAACTATGTTACCATAGATCAGGTTGCCAAGGATCTAAATCCGGACTTTGCCGGTAAGGAGCTTGGAGTAATCCTTCCTATCCTAAGCAGAAATCGCTTTGCTATAGTTCTCAGAGCCATCGCAAGCGCTGATGTGGAGAAGGTAATTCTTCAGCTTTCACTTCCATCAGATGAGGTTGGAAACCACCTGATTACACTCGATCAGCTCGACAATGCAGATATCAACCCATGGAAGGAGACTATCTCAGAGGCTAAGTACCGCGAGCTATTCGGATATCAGAAGCACGAGTTCACAGGTATCGACTATGTTGCATATTACAAGGAGCTCGTAGAGGAATGCGGTAAGGAGTGCGAGATCATCTTTTCAAATAATCCGACATCAATTCTAGCCCACACCAAATACGTTATCAACTGTGATATTCACACTCGCAAGCGTACTAAGAATCTTCTTCTAAAGAGCGGAGCCGAATGTGTTCGTAGTCTCGACGATATCATGAATACACCGGTTGACGGCTCAGGCTACAACGAAAAGTACGGTCTTCTCGGCTCAAACAAGTCAACTGAAGATCAGATTAAGCTCTTCCCTCGCGAATGCTTGCCGCTTGTAGAGGCTATTCAAGCCGAGGTAAAGAAACGCACAGGCAAGACCATCGAGGTCATGGTCTACGGTGACGGAGCTTTCAAGGATCCGGTCGGAAAAATCTGGGAGCTTGCAGATCCGGTTGTTTCACCGGGCTACACAAGCGGTCTTGAAGGAACCCCAAACGAGCTAAAGCTCAAGTACCTCGCAGACAATGATTTCAAGGATTTGAGTGGCGATGAGCTCAAGGAAGCTATCAAAGATGCTATTAAATCGAAGTCGGACAACCTCGTAGGCCAAATGGCAACTCAGGGTACAACCCCAAGACAGCTAACCGACCTTCTCGGAAGCCTCTGCGACCTAACATCAGGCTCAGGTGACAAGGGAACTCCGGTAGTCTACATCCAGGGCTACTTCGATAATTATACAAACTAATTATTAGCACAGCTACACTACATAAAAGCCGGTATAAGCTTTATGCTATGCCGATTCTACTTAAAGATTTAGGGCGACTCAGTAAGTTCTGCGTTTATATCGCAGTCAAGCTACCGGGTCGCTTTTTATTTCTATGCTATACCATCGCCTTCGCACGTACTTTATCAACCCCGGACACCCTGATTAAGAGTCAGGTGCGCTGCCTCCCTCTAGTTCTAAAGACATGACACCGTCCTTCTAAAGATTTGTACTCCGTCGCTTCTAAAGATTCTACTTTACAAAGCCCCCGATTTTTAATATAATATTTTAGGTAAGCATTATTACTTACATGCGCCATTAGCTCAATTGGATAGAGTGCCTGACTACGAATCAGTAGGTTGGGGGTTCGAGTCCCTCATGGCGCACCACAGAAAAAAAGCCTTGAAAATGCTGTATTTTACAGAGATTCAAGGCTTTTTGTTTTGCTAAAAAGTAGCTTTGTTTTCTTTAGTAATCACAAATAGTTTATAGTATATTTTTTGATAAAGCATATTCCCCTACACTCGTTCATCCTGCTTTCCGCATAGGCTTAAGGCCAAATTCACAAACATCTCTATCCCTACCGATATTGAATCTTCGTTAATATTAAGTGTAGCATCATGAAGAGTTCCTGTAGGAATGTCATCCTGTGCACATCCGAGCATAAAAATTGACCCGGGTATTTCTTCTTGATAATATGCAAAGTCTTCTGATCCCATATGCGGTCTTTTGATCTTTATACAACATTCTTTTGATTCTAATATTGATTCCGCCACATCAATCACTTTTTCGGTAAGTATTGTATCGTTGTTTACTGATGGAAAACCTGTTATGAATTCAATTGCTCCGTTACCTCCCATAGCCTCTGCTGTCCCAACAACAATTTGTTTCATTTTATTCTTTATAATTTCTTTACTCGACTTATCTATACATCGAATCATACCCCTCATTTCCACATAGTCCGGAATTATATTTACAGCTTCGCCTCCATTTATTTGACATATTGAAAATGTTGCAACATCAAATGGATCAATCCCATTGCTTAAAACCGACTGTAGACCACTGATTACTTGTGCTGCAATAACAATCGCATTTACCCCACAATGTGGCTCTGATGAATGAGCTCCCTTTCCTTTTATTCTTATTTCAAATTCGTCATCTGTTGCAGAGAGTGGTCCGCTTTTCGTTCCAATGGTTCCGCACGCAAGTTCAGGCATCATATGAAGAGCAAATATTGCTTCTACATTTGGATTTTCCAACGCACCATCATTGATAATACATTTTGCACCTCCATTAGCCTCCTCACCTGGCTGAAATATAAATTTTATAGTGCCTCTAAACCAATCTTTCATCTGTGATATCATAAATGCCGTACCCAACAAAATAGCCATATGGCAATCATGTCCACACGCATGCATAACCCCGGGATTCTTAGACTCAAATTCCAGCCCTGTATCTTCCAAAATTGGTAAAGCATCCATGTCTGCTCTGAATGCAATATTAGGGCCACATATTCCCGAGTCAAAAGTAGCTATAACTCCTGTTCCTCCTACGTTATTCTTTACTTCAAATCCCATTTTATTAAGTTTTTCAGCTACAAATTTTGATGTTTCAAATTCCTCGAAACTTAATTCCGGGAATTCATGAAAATGCCTTCTCCACGAAATCACTTCATCGAGGTTTGCTTTAACCATTGGTTTTATCTGATTTCTACACATCTTTCCAACTTTCTTCTATTTAGTTTAACTGCTCTAACCTCTCAATTAACTCCTGAGTTTTCTCACAATTCGCATATATGTATTTAATACTTTGCAACGCTTTGTCGTGTCTTTCTTGACTCATAGCTGCCATAGCATCTTCAATCATATCCACCTTATATCCAAGGTCTGCCAAATCCCTTATCGATGTGCTTACGCACTGATCTGTATAGAATCCTGTAACTATTACATTTTTTATTCCTAAATTTCTAAGAATCCTGTCTATTGGTGTCCCTACGACTATTCCTGAACATGTCTTATTAAGTACAATCTCATTCTCTAACGGCATTGCTTCATCACAAAATTCTGACGCGGTGCATCCCGGAGGATAATACATTCCGGCAGAACTATGTAGTACGCCGGTATCTTTTGCGTCGCTAAGTAACGATTGAATTCTAATGTGTATAGGTCTTATTCCGACCTTACGACAGTTGTTAAGAATTTTATTGATATTTTCCAGTGCAATGTTTGTATTTGACTCTAATTGATCTAGAATAGGCATTAAAGGCTCAACCTCTATTCCCATTGATTCAAATCCAGCAATAAAGTATTCCTTAGTTATACATTTCTGTGCATCTATTATTATAAGCGCAGTTTCCTCCGGCGATAGCATAACTGGATTCTTATACACTAGATCTGATAATTGTCCATAATATGATTCCACAAATTCATTTAAAGCATTATTTTTATCCATTTTTTCTCTCCTCATTATATAAATAGCTTTATATTAACATATAAAGATATATAGCAAAATTCATGCCAGATAAAATATAGAATCCAAAACCACTATTTTATATTACAGTACAATTATTTACGCAATTTACTGCTGCAACAAATTGCATTAGCGCAATTTATTGCATATCACAGTCCTAACTTTCTACACTTATAGTACAATGTTCTTATTGGTACACCTAATATATTTGCGGCCTTATTTTTATCTCCCCCACATTTGTCAATCGCTTCGCGAATACAAAAGCTCTCAAACATATTTATAGCAGTATTCAAATTGTCCGGAATATCCGTGTGATACATAATTCGCGACGGCTCTGTTTTAACATTCATCCCTTTTAAGGCAAATTCTATATCCGAGCGTGACAAAACATCATTATCTTCTCTTGAGTTTATCAGAGCCCTCGAAATTACATTCTCCAGCTCTCTTACATTCCCGGGCCAATCTTCCTCATACAGTAGTTCTAATGCATCTTCATCAATTCTACTTACATGCCTCTCGTAAAACTCATTGTATTTTTCTATTATATGCATAACAATAATACCGATATCTGTCTTCCTCTCTCTTAGAGGTGGTATTACAATAGGAAAAACATTTAATCTATAGTATAAATCCTCACGAAATTCTCCTTTTCTAATCATTTTTTCAAGAGGTTTATTAGTTGCACAAATTATCCTAACATCAACAAATTCGGGCTTCGTCGCACCTATAGGCATAATCTCTTTTTCTTGTAAAACTCTTAGGAGTTTGACTTGCATTTTTAGGGATATATCACCAATCTCATCTAGAAAAAGTGTTCCTCCATCAGCTTCTTTAAACAAGCCCACTTTTCCTCCACGTCTTGAACCAGTAAAAGAACCATCTTTATATCCAAATAGTTCACTTTCTAAAAGTTCCTCTGGAATCGAATTGCAATTTATTTTTAGAAATTTCTCAGTTCGTCGTTTACTTGCTCCATGAATTGCGTTTGCAAACAATTCTTTACCTGTACCACTTTCTCCTCTTAACATTATAGTAGCTGGTGTTGCAGCCGCAATTTTCGCCGTTTGTACTACTTTAAGCAACTCAACATCTCGTCCTATTATATCTGCAAATGTATATCTTCTCTCCACTTTTCTTAGTTTTTTATTTAGCCTTGAAATTTCCATTTTGAGTCGAGTAATTTCTGACATATCATGATAAACAGATATACACCCAACTTTTACATCATCTAAATAAATGTCGTTTTCATCTACTACAAATTCCCTGCTGCCCCTTTTACGCATATCATTAAAGGAACTGTTAGCATATACTCTATCACCGTTTAAATCTTTAATTTCAATAGCATACTTTAATGCATCCGTTATAGGCATTGCAGCTTTAATCAGATTCTTCAAATTGTCATTTTTCATCAGAATACCCCTTTGCAATTTATTGCATTTTCAGCTCAACTATATCGCTATTTCTTACAATCGTCAATATATTCATATCACTAAGATATGATAATAATGAACCAACTCAAAGAAAAAAATGGATACTAGCGTTAATCAACACTTAGTATCCATATGTTATTTTTGACTCGTTAACGATATGTTCTTATTTATAGTGTATCAAATTGTTCAGTTCTTTTTATATCTTATGTAAACCACCGATTTTGCAAGTAGATAGATATCTACTTCCCCTTATACGCCGAATACTTCCCCTCTGCACGCTCTTTGATCTCACCTGTTCTGTATGCCTCAACCAGACGCTTTACAGCCTCTGCCTGTCTTAGAAGCTCGGCACCCTCGTCCGTATCGATAACGAGCATTCTTGTTTTGAGTGTATCCACAGTCTTCATGCTAGGGCTGAAGAATTTCTGAGTGCCGTCCTCTCTCAAAGGTTCATAAGGCTTGTGTTCAGCTAGAGCCATAAACCTTGAGTTAAAGATAAATGTATATCCGGCTATACCCGTCTGCTTTTGATACGCCTTTGATATACCGCCATCTATTACATAAAGGAGGCCGCCTCCTTTGATTGGGCTTTCTCCATTTTTAATCTTTACCGGAACGTGTCCGTTCAAAATCTTGGAATGACTTGGGTCAAGACCAAACTCGCGCAAAATCTTTTCGCATGGCTCCTTGCTGTTTATTAGCTTATAGTAAGGTCTTACATGTTCCTTGTGGCTGGCTTTGTCGTCGATAAACAGTCTCTCAAAAGTCGTCATCTTCTCCTTGCCGAACAACGGAGAATCCTTCGCAAGCCATAGGTACCACATCAAATCTCCAGCCTTGCCGTACTTCTTGATTTTCTCCGGTGTGAAATACGAAGCTCTAATCTGCTTATCGAGATGCTCCATCAAAGCTCTACCTGCGCACTTTGCTCCGTATATGTCCACAGGAAGAAAGTCACCGTTCTCGTCCATAGGAATACATCCGTGGAAGAGCAAATTGCCGTTTATACGCTTGTAAAGCGATCCATGGCTGAACATATACCTGATATGAGTCTGCAGCCTCTCAGAGTTAATTATCGACGCCGAGAGCGAATTCATAACTGCACGTTCCTCTTCAGTAAGTTCATATGGATTGTTTGTGTCAATCGTCGGGAAGAAAGTATCGTTCAGCGGATAAACCGTGCCCTCGACATTGACCGTTCCATTCTCAAAATCTATCTTATCCAGCAAAAGCCTCTTATCAAGGTCAAATTCAGGATGCTCTTTGATCAGCTGTCCTTCAAGTTTAAACTGCATTATCGCGATAGCCTTGTGCATACGCGCCGCGAGCTGGTCATCCACAGGGTCAAATTTGTTCTTGTCTAAAACATGAGGCCAGAACTTCTTGCAATCGTCACTTCCGTAGGCATCAGCAGCAAATGTTGTAAGTCTTCTCAGGTTAATTCCATATCCGACCTCCAGCATGTCAAAGTTATTATAGCTTATGTTCATTCTGATGATATTAGCTATACAAGCAAGATTTCCTGCCGCTGCACCCATCCAAACGATGTCGTGGTTACCCCACTGAAAATCCACATCGTGGTAGTCCATCAAATAATCCATGATTGTGTCCGGATGTGCACCTCTATCGTAAACATCGCCTATAATATGAAGCTTGTCAACCGCAAGCCTGCTTATGGCATCAGCCATCTCCGTGATGAAGATTTCTCCGAAGCCGAAGTTCACAACCGTATTTATAATCTCGCTATAGTAGTGAACGCGGTTTTCTTCATCGTCAGCGTGAAGAAGCTCGTCCATAGCATAATCGAGGTACTTAGGCAGTCTGTTTCTGACTCTCGATCTTGTGTACTTTGTTGAAACCGACTTGCATATCGTAACAAGCCTGTAGATTACCGTCACACACCACTGCGAAAAATCAATCTCAGTCTTCTTGCGTCTTTCAATCTCAGCCTGCGGATTGTATATTAAAGCTGCTAGATCCTCTCTATCATCCTCGCTCAAAATTCCCGCATAGTGCTCGTCAATCTTAGTCTTTATCGTACCCGAAGCACTTCTGAGCATGTGAATAAAGGCTTCATGCTCTCCGTGAAGGTCGCTCAAAAAATACTCAGTTCCCTTAGGCAAAGCCAGTATCGCCTTAAGGTTTATATACTCAGCAGTAGCCGCTCTTATATTAGGGTATCTGTCTGCGAGAAGCTCAAGATAATTTGAATCTGACATATTTTACTCCTTTTCAAATTGATTATACCTCGTACCGAGGCAATATCAAAGCTGATGTATTATCTACTTTGCATTTATCCTATATGCTGACAACGGCTCAACCTTGTCAGTATGAGCCGTTAATCTTCTATTCTCAATATATTTGCCCCTAGTGCGCGGAACTTCTCCACAAACTTCTCATATCCACGTTCAACATGGTAAATCTGAGAAACTTCAGTAGTTCCGGATGCAACAAGACCTGCGAGTACCATTGCAGCACCTGCACGAAGATCTGTCGCTATTACTCTTGATCCCTCAAGCTTTTTTCCGCCCTGAACGACCGCACGATTTCCTTCAGTCTTAATATTTGCACCCATTCTGTTAAGCTCAGCGACATGCATAAATCTGTTCTCAAAAACAGTCTCGATTACTGTGCTTGATCCCTCAACGGTTGTCAAAAATGACATAAATGGTGACTGGATATCAGTTGGAAATCCCGGATATGGGAGTGTCTTAAGATCTGTTGCAATAAGTTTCTTATCCGCTGCATTTACATAAAGACCTTCTTCCGTTATCTCAACTGTAACACCACACTCACGAAGCTTTGCGGTTATAGGTTTAACATGATCGGGAACCACGTTTTTTATCATAACCTCACCGCGAGTAATTGCAGCTGCAAGCATGAAAGTAGCAGTCTCAATTCTATCCGGAATAACGTTGTGAGCCGCACCGTGAAGGGACTTAACACCTTCAATTTTAATGCTATCAGTTCCTGCACCCTTTATCTTTGCTCCCATTTTGTTCATGAAATTAGCAAGGTCTACAATCTCAGGTTCTTGAGCTGCATTCTCAATATATGTAGTTCCTTTTGCCAAAGCAGCCGCCATCATGATATTCTCAGTCGCACCCACGCTCGGAAAATCAAGGTAGATAGCCGCACCCTTAAGACCGTTCTCCGGCGCTGTGGCCTCGATATAGTTTTCCTTTGCAATTATTTCCGCTCCGAGTGCCTCAAATCCTTTAAGATGAAGCCCGATAGGTCTCTCACCTATGGTACATCCACCGGGCATATAAACCTTAGCATAGCCGGCTCTAGCCAGAAGCGGTCCCATCAACAAAAATGACGCGCGCATCTTACTGGTATGTTCATAGCTAGCTTCGAACTTTGATAGTTCCTCCATATTTATCTCTAGGACATTATCATCAATCTGATTGATGCTACCACCGAGAGATACAAGAATCTCCTTCATAACCTTAACATCTATCAAATTAGGCACGTCGCTTATCTTACATTTTTCCTTTGTTAGGATTGCAGATGCCATCTCAGGTAACACTGCATTCTTGGCTCCACTTATCTGAACCACTCCATAAAGCGGCTCACCGTTTTGTACTAAAAATTTTGCCACGACTTCCTCCGAATTCAGCAATTTTCTACGATGATTTCTATAGCTTCTTTAGTTCTTTGATGCAAGCTGAGCACACGTTTTTGCCGTGCACTTCCTTTACATCCTCATCGCTTCCGCAAAACACACATCGCGCCTCGAACTTCTTTAGCATTATGAAGTCATCTTGAACAAATACTTCAAGGCTGTCATCCGTATTTATGTCTAGGCTTCGTCTCAGCTCAATAGGAATTACAATTCTTCCAAGTGCATCAACCGGCCTTACTATCCCCGTCGATTTCATTTAACTTCCTCCTCCGACTAGTTCTTTCCGTTTTTTATAAGTGAAATCAAAGAGCTGATTGATTTTGCAATGCTCGAAAGCGAAGCAACTCTTGATTCATTTCCGGCAGCAGCGCTTGCAAAGCTTGCAATGGTCTTTGATAGATTATCGACAACAGGCTTCGTTTCAATAGCTTTTTCGCTAACGATTCCGCTGACCGTAGAAACATCCTCCAAAATACCATTCAATCTCTTAAGCGTCTGTATAAGACGTGCAACTGCTACAATCAAAAATATGAGCAAAATTATTGCTACTGCGATCAAAATAATATATAACAAGTTGTTCAAATCAATCGTTACCATGTTAACCTCCCGGCATTCCCTTCGATTTCTAATTAAAATATTATAACTATTATCTAACTTTGCCTACATGCCCTTTGAAAGCTATATCTCATAAGCCTCCAAAACTTCATTTGTAAAGCTTCCATCCTCATTTCTCACGCTGATGTTCTCAAGCCACTTAAGCTGCCTCTTGCCGCCCTTAACAAAATGCATCAGCAATATATTCGGAACCCCACCGGGTTTACCGCTCACAAGCTGAATAGCCTTCGGCTCGAGTGCAAATCTACGGCTCTCCTCGCATATGTCAATCAGCCTCCCCGGTCTGTGAACCATAAAGAGACTACCACCTTCATTTAGCAAAAAAGCCGCAGCTTCAAAGAAGTCCTCAAGCCCCGCCAAAAGCTCATGCCTCGCAATAGCCTTGGCTGTATTTCCGCTCACGAGTCCCCTGCCGGACTCCATATACGGTGGATTGGTCGTAACTGCATCAAAACTCGCAGCCCCTAGAAGCCCGCTGTCCATGCCCTTAATATCCTTAACATTGGCAAGTACAAGCTTAAGCCTATCCGTCAAAGAGTTAAGCACCAAATTCTCCTTCGCAAGTTCGAAAGCTTGCTCCTGAACCTCAACGCCTACTATCTCCTTAGCCCTGCATCTGGCCGACATAATCAGCGGAATTACCGCTGTATTTGTCCCTAAATCACAGATTCTCATATCCTCAGTAATCTGTAATTCCGTGCAAGCCATATTAGCTAGAAGCACCGCATCAGTTCCATAGCAAAAGGCATCCTCATCCTGTACCAGCTTAAGACCACCGAAGCCTATATCGTCTACTCGTTTCTTCATGCTAGTTATTCTTCATAAGCTCCTCAAGCTCTGCCTTATATTCATCATCGACCTCGTTTAAAATCTCTCGGTCGCTGTTAGAGCCGCCCTTTTGCCTCTTATCCCTACCGAATTTGTTCTTGTCAAACTGCCTCTTTATCTCATCCTTGTTATATGTGTAGATATCCTCTGACAGCTTATCGCTACCATCCTCTTCTTTCTCGCCGGTATAAAGCCTTACTCTTACGGTTTCTCTAAATATATTAGAATCTACGACCTTAGCCTTGCCATCTCCGGTCTTAACTATCTCACCACTATCAGGCATCCCCTTACGAAGCTCGATATACACATCGTTCTCATACTTTAGGCAACACATTAGCCTTCCGCAGATTCCGGAAATCTTTCCCGGATTTAGTGACAGATTCTGAGTCTTTGCCATTTTGATAGATACAGGCTGAAAATCCGTTAGCCACGAAGCGCAGCAAAGCCCCTTACCACAAGGACCGCATCCGCCAATAATCTTAGCCTCATCACGAACTCCCACCTGTCTGAGCTCAATTCTCATCCTAAAAACGCTGGCCAAATCCTTGACGAGCTCTCTAAAATCTATTCTTCCATCTGCAGTGAAGTAGAACACAATTTTATTATTATCAAAAGTATACTCCACATCTATCAGCTTCATCTCGAGACCGCGCTTATCAATCTTCTCCTGACATATGCGCATTGCCTCGGACTTCTTACTCTCGTTCTCATCTCTGCGCTTGATATCCGCTTCCGTTGCTATCCTGATAATGGGCTTGAGCGGCTTAACTACGCTTGAGTCCTTGATAGTATTAGGTTGCATTGCTATATATCCAAATTCGAGTCCTCTAGCGGTTTCTACGATTACACCGCATCCCAGCTCGAGTCCCTTTAAATCTAGCGGATCAAAATAGTATACCTTACCATTGTTGCGAAATTTAACGCCGGCTACATTTATCATCGCTTACCTTCCCATCTTCAAAACTAAATTCTTTATAGCATATCTAAAATTAGAATTGCCATTGATGCTACGCCTAGCCTCCTCCACGTAGGAGATGTACTTGGCCGCCTTATTTCTATCCATTACCGCAGAGCTACTATTTACCAGATACTCCCTCAAAACTCTTTGCAGTGCATCGAGAAAATTCAAAGCTCCATGCCTGTCCTTCACACATTTGTCCAGTAAATTTTTCTGCTCATAAAACAAATTGCGTTCAACCACCATCTTCATCAAAGTCTCAGCATTTAGAAGAAGATTCTTATTATCTGTAAAGTTCAAATCCGCGTCGTTAATCCTAATGCTCGCGCACCTTGACCTAACAGTCGGTAAAAGGTTTACACTGTTTTCGGACAAAAGCAATATCAAAGAGTTTGCCTTCGGTTCCTCTAAAGTCTTGAGAAGTCTATTCTGTGCTCTCGCAGTCATAGTATCTGCGGATTCTATAATTGCAACATGCATCTTCCCCTCAGCCGAAGGCATCATCGCAAGTTCACCTTGAAGATGCTCTATTGCCTCATTCTTGATGGATTTATCATCTTGAATGTGATGTAAATCCTCATAAGAGTCCTTATCTATACGTCTACAAATACTGCACCTGTCACATCCTTCTCCTGGGTTTTCCTTGCACAAAGCGGCTTTGGCAAAAGCCTTGGCAATTCCTAGCTTATCTATCAAGCTGTCGCCTTCAATAATATAAGCATGTGTAATATTGCCGTTTAAAATCGCCCCTCTGAGAGACTCAAGCGATTTACCATATTTGAAATACTTACTAAGTCCCACAACAACCTCTAAATTTATCTGTCTAGAATTTCTTCAAGTTTATCGATAATGTCGATCTTAACCGCCTCTATCCCTTTGCTTGCATCAATTCTTATAATCCTATCTCTGTTAGCCTCATCCTCCATAAGCGCAAGATAACCATTATATACTCTCATACGGAATGAGTCCTCCTGAAGTTCCATTCTATCCTTATTCTCACCCCTGTTGTCTATGCGATCAAGTGCTATATGTGGATTTATATCAAGAAAAAACGTGTAGTCAGGCATAGCATAATCTACTGCGTATTTGTTTATATCCCAAATAGCATCACCCATCTGTCTTCCGTATGCCTGATACGCGATGCTGGAATCGACAAATCTATCACATACAACGAACTTACCGCTCGCAAGCGCAGGTTTAATGACTTCACTTACTATCTGTGCACGCGAAGCTGCGTAAAGCAAAGCCTCAGTCATCGCACACATCTCAGAATTGGCCGGATTCAAAAGAATGTCTCTAATCTTTTCGCCTATGCTTGTTCCTCCGGGCTCCCTTATAAATAAAGCATCTATACCTCTTCCCTCGAGATACTCCCTTATATTAGCGAGCTGAGTAGATTTACCGGAGCCATCACCACCCTCAACGGATATAAAGATGCCTCTATTAAACTCTGACTCACGTCTAGGCTTAACATCCGGCATTCCCCTGTCTTTGCACATATCTATTTCCTTTTAATGACCATGTCTATCATTTTATAAAAGAGCAAAAAAACAATATATGCCATTGGACAAACTAAGAGTATGCAAAATATAATCTTAAAAATCAACATATATCTGCTCCTTAAATGTAAATTACATATAGGTAAATTATACCATTTATACTGAATAATTACAATCTAGTAAAGTAATCCGGACATAAAAAAAGACTGCTTATGCAGTCTTTAATAAACCGGCAATGTCCTATCTTCCCGGGCAGTCGCCCACCAGGTATTGTCGGCGCTGAAGAGCTTAACTACTGTGTTCGAGATGGGAACAGGTGTGACCTCTTCGCTATTATCACCGGATTAAACCTTACTAAATAACGCGCTTCACTAGCATTCATTTCCTTTGAAACCACTGGTCAAGTGTTCGACCTATTAGTATCAGTCAGCTTAATACATTACTGCACTTACACCTCTGACCTATCTCGTGGTAGTCTCCCACGGGTCTTACCTTAAAGGAGGAAATCTTTTCTTGTGGGGGGCTTCGCACTTAGATGCTTTCAGCGCTTATCCCGTCCATACGTGGCTACCCAGCTATGCCCTTGGCAGAACAACTGGTGCACCAGAGGTATGTCCATCCCGGTCCTCTCGTACTAAGGACAGCTCCACTCAAATTTCCAACGCCCACAGCGGATAGGGACCGAACTGTCTCACGACGTTCTGAACCCAGCTCGCGTACCTCTTTAATGGGCGAACAGCCCAACCCTTGGGACCTACTCCAGCCCCAGGATGAGACGAGCCGACATCGAGGTGCCAAACACCCCCGTCGATGTGAACTCTTGGGGGGTATCAGCCTGTTATCCCCGGGGTAGCTTTTATCCGTTGAGCGATGGCCCTTCCACTCGGAACCACCGGATCACTAAGCCCGACTTTCGTCCCTGCCCGACCTGTATGTCTCGCAGTCAAGCTCCCTTCTGCCTTTGCACTCTTCGCGCGATTTCCGACCGCGCTGAGGGAACCTTTGGGCGCCTCCGTTACTCTTTAGGAGGCGACCGCCCCAGTCAAACTGCCCACCTGACACTGTCTCAGCACCGGTTTACGGTACATGGTTAGAATTCCAGCGTTACAAGGGTGGTATCCCAACGATGACTCAGCAAATACTGGCGTACTTGCTTCATTGTCTCCCACCTATCCTGTACATGCAACGCCGAAACTCAATATCAAGCTACAGTAAAGCTCCACGGGGTCTTTCCGTCCTGCTGCGGGTAACCGGCATCTTTACCGGTACTACAATTTCACCGAGTCTATTGTTGAGACAGTGCCCAGATCATTACGCCTTTCGTGCGGGTCGGAACTTACCCGACAAGGAATTTCGCTACCTTAGGACCGTTATAGTTACGGCCGCCGTTTACTGGGGCTTAAGTTCAGTGCTTCTCTTGCGATGACACGTCCCCTTAACCTTCCAGCACCGGGCAGGCGTCAGCCCCTATACTTCAGCTTTCGCTTTTGCAGAGACCTGTGTTTTTGGTAAACAGTTGCCTGGGCCTTTTCACTGCGGCCTGCCGAAGCAGGCACCCCTTCTCCCGAAGTTACGGGGTTATTTTGCCGAGTTCCTTAACAATAGTTCTCTCGCTCACCTTAGGATTCTCTCCTCATCTACCTGTGTCGGTTTGCGGTACGGGCACCTTAGGTCTAATTAGCGGCTTTTCTTGACAGTGTGAAATCAGCTGCTTCCGGTCTTTTGACCACCCCATCACGCCTCAGAATATATATGAACGGATTTACCTATCCATAATCCCTTGACGCTTAGACACGCTCTACCAACGGCGTGCTCAGCTTATCCTCCTGTGTCCCCACATCATTCAAACAACCTTCGGTGGTACAGGAATTTCTACCTGTTGTCCATCGCCTATGGCTTTCGCCCTCGGCTTAGGCCCCGACTAACCCTGAGTGGACGAACCTTCCTCAGGAAACCTTAGATTTTCGGTGGGCAGGATTCTCACCTGCCTCGCGCTACTCATGCCAACATTCTCTCTCGTATAAAGTCCACATTACCTTACAGTATTGCTTCAACCCTTATACGACGCTCCTCTACCATACATTAAGTATCCGTAGCTTCGGTAATAGATTTTAGCCCCGTTTATCTTCGGCGCAGGGTCACTCGACTAGTGAGCTATTACGCACTCTTTGAATGAATGGCTGCTTCTAAGCCAACATCCTAGCTGTCTGTGCAACCCCACATCCTTTTCCACTTAACCTATATTTTGGGACCTTAGCTGACGGTCTGGGCTGTTTCCCTTTCGACTATGAAACTTATCTCACATAGTCTGACTCCCGTAGATGATACTCTGGTATTCGGAGTTTGATAGTTTTCGGTAACCGGTGAAGGCCCCTAGAACATTCAGTGCTCTACCCCCAGGTATCTTACTACGAGGCTAGCCCTAAAGCTATTTCGAGGAGAACCAGCTATATCCGAGTTCGATTGGAATTTCACCCCTATCCACACCTCATCCTAACCTTTTTCAACAGATATAAGTTCGGTCCTCCATAACCTATTACAGTTACTTCAACCTGGACATGGATAGATCACCCGGTTTCGGGTCTACAGCATACAACTTCCGCCCTTTCAGACTCGATTTCTCTACGGCTCCGGTGCTCCAGCACCTTAACCTCGCTGCATACCATAACTCGTTGGCCCGTTCTACAAAAAGTACGAGGTCACTTGCGCTCCCTCTGCTTGTAAGCATAAGGTTTCAGGTTCTATTTCACTCCCCTCCCGGGGTCCTTTTCACCTTTCCCTCACGGTACTATTCACTATCGGTCACTGGGTAGTATTTAGGCTTGGGGGGTGGGCCCCCCGGCTTCAAACCGAATTCCACGTGTTCGGTCCTACTCTGGTGTCACATAGGTGATACTCATCTTTCGCATACGGGGATTTTACCCTCTATGTCGCAAACTTTCCAGTTGTCTTCTGCTAAACTTGTATCTACCATGGCTGTGATCCACAACCCCGCTAGTAAACTAACGGTTTGGCCTCTTTCCCTTTCGCTCGCCGCTACTTAGAAAATCGATTTTTCTTTCTCTTCCTCCGGGTACTTAGATGTTTCAGTTCCCCGGGTTGCCTTTATTCGTACTATAGATTCATACGAAAATACCTACACATTACTATAGGTGGGTTCCCCCATTCGGATATCTACGGATTAGCGGATATGTGCTCCTCCCCGTAGCTTTTCGCAGCTTGTCACGTCCTTCGTCGGCTCCCAGTGCCAAGGCATCCGCCTTATGCTCTTCTTCACTTGACCTTCAAGTGTGTAGCTTTACCATTATTAATTAACTTCAGTAAATTGCTCTTTTCTGGTTTCTCGGTTGAAATCGTTTACCCTTGCTTTTCGTTAGACTCTCTTTCGATTATCTTGGAAACTTTCGTCTCCAGCAAAAATTCTCGATTTCGTTTCGTTGTGATTTGTTTTACAAATCTTTCTTGTGATACACGTTATTTAGTTTTCAAGGTTCATGGTGGAGAATAAGGGAATCGAACCCTTGACCCCCTGCGTGCAAAGCAGGTGCTCTCCCAGCTGAGCTAATTCCCCACGATACCAGGAAAATTCTCATAGCATGAAACGGTCTTTCCTTAGAAAGGAGGTGATCCAGCCGCACCTTCCGATACGGCTACCTTGTTACGACTTCACCCCAGTCATTGGTTTTGCCTTAGGCGATAGATTAAATAACCGACTTCGGGCACCCCCAACTTCCATGGTGTGACGGGCGGTGTGTACAAGACCCGGGAACGCATTCACCGCGGCATTCTGATCCGCGATTACTAGCAACTCCAACTTCGTGTAGGCGAGTTGCAGCCTACAGTCCGAACTGGGACCGGCTTTTGGGATTCGCTCCCCCTCACGGGTTCGCTGCCTGTTGTACCGGCCATTGTAGCACGTGTGTAGCCCAGAACATAAGGGGCATGATGATTTGACGTCATCCCCACCTTCCTCCGAGTTTTCCCCGGCAGTCCCACTAGAGTGCCCAACTAAATGATGGCAACTAATGGCAAGGGTTGCGCTCGTTGCGGGACTTAACCCAACATCTCACGACACGAGCTGACGACAACCATGCACCACCTGTCTCTCTTGTCCGAAGAAGAATCCGATTAAGGATCTGTCAAGAGGATGTCAAGTCCTGGTAAGGTTCTTCGCGTTGCTTCGAATTAAACCACATGCTCCGCTGCTTGTGCGGGTCCCCGTCAATTCCTTTGAGTTTTACACTTGCGTGCGTACTCCCCAGGCGGAGCACTTAATGCGTTAACTGCGGCACCGAAGTCTTGCGACCCCGACACCTAGTGCTCATCGTTTACGGCGTGGACTACCAGGGTATCTAATCCTGTTTGCTCCCCACGCTTTCGTGCCTCAGTGTCAGTAACAGTCCAGAAAGTCGCCTTCGCCACTGGTGTTCCTCCTAATATCTACGCATTTCACCGCTACACTAGGAATTCCACTTTCCCCTCCTGCACTCAAGCACCCCAGTTCGCAAGGCGAACAATGGTTGAGCCATTGCCTTAAACCCTGCGCTTAAGATGCCACCTACGCACTCTTTACGCCCAATAATTCCGGATAACGCTCGCCCCCTACGTATTACCGCGGCTGCTGGCACGTAGTTAGCCGGGGCTTCCTCCAAGGGTAATGTCATTTGTTTCTTCCCCTAGGACAGAAGTTTACAACCCGAAGGCCTTCTTCCTTCACGCGGCGTTGCTGCATCAGGGTTTCCCCCATTGTGCAATATTCCCCACTGCTGCCTCCCGTAGGAGTTTGGACCGTGTCTCAGTTCCAATGTGGCCGATCACCCTCTCAGGTCGGCTACTGATCGTTGCCTTGGTAAGCCGTTACCCTACCAACTAGCTAATCAGACGCAGGCCCATCCCATACCGATAAATCTTTGACAAGTGATACATGTGTATCTCTTGCATCATGGGGTATTAATCACCTTTTCGGGTGGCTATCCCCCTGTACAGGGCAGGTTGCCTACGCGTTACTCACCCGTCCGCCGCTTTCCATAATGAAATTCTACCGAAGCTTCATTTCTTTACTTCTCGCTCGACTTGCATGTGTTAGGCACGCCGCCAGCGTTCATCCTGAGCCAGGATCAAACTCTCAATTAGTTTGTATATTAAGCTTACGCTTTAATATCTATCCTATTTCTCTAAGAACGCTATTGCGTTTGCAATATTCTATTCAGAATCATTGTTTTTTTGAGAAATTGTCGTTGTGTCTTAATTTCTTAAGACTACATACAATCTTTTCAGATTGCAGAACCATAATTAGTTCTTACCATGTTACATGGTCAAATTTTATTTGACTATTTCTATGCTATGAGGTTTTCTAGGTTCTCGCTGCCTCATTTGACAGCTTAATCATATTACCATTTTTACTTGCTCATGTCAAGAAGTTTTTCATTCTTTTTTTAACTTTTCTAAATGGTTTTCGCATGCCGTTTTTCGCGACAGCTTGATTATATTAACACAGCTTTTATTAGCTTGTCAATTGCTTTTTTGAAATTATTACAAATAAGTGCTATTTCGATTTGGCAGGACAAATATAATCCTAATTTACATATATCCTTACTGTCCTGCTGTCCTGTTTTGCCTTTCTAATACACGATGATATATCAACAGAGTCTGTAGCTGAAATTATATCTTGATCGGATGTATCTCGCTTGACGATTCTGTATTCCTTCGACTTTTTGTCCACGAACTCTTCCTCTTCCCATCCATGCTCGCTGACCATCAAAGGAATTGCGCCGTAGTGCACGTCGTCCGTTTCGAGCGAAGCAATAACTCGCTTTGCTCCAAGCTCACGCAAAATCCGAATCGTTTCATCGTTATAAGCATTGAATCCGTAGTCTGCATAAAAACGCAAGCCACCTATGTCTCGATATTTTCTTTCGAGCGATTTTATTAAAGCGAGCGTGCCGAGATTTCCTATATATACTCCGCGCTCACGCATGAGCTTCCATAGCTTCTCTTCGTTCTCTAGAAGAATTCGGTTCTCCACTCCCTTTGATATATTGCTTATATATGGAACCATCTTATCGTCGTCAGCGTTTTTTATTATGAGTTCCACAGCAGGAACCAGGTAATTCAGTTCTATATTTGAATCTCTGCACTTGGTTTCCACCTCTGCTTTATCGAAGTTATTATATGCATCCAAGCTGTAGAAGAAAATCTCTAGTCTTGCGGTGTCATCTTTTTTCACACTTTGAAGCGAATTTGGAAGCACAACTTCTGGCTTGCCTTTCTTTGCGTACCCGCTTCTGCTCTCGCATAGGGCTATTTCGAATAAATTTAGCGTTTCACGTCTTAACCTGTTTAGTTCGGACATCTGAACCTTTAGGTAGAATTCCCCCTTGAAATCGATTTTTTCAACATCAAACGGGCTCCCTCCCAATTTGCATAGCGCTTTCGAAATCCTAGCTTTTGCTGATGTCTCTGCAGGTGCAAAGCGCTCCGTTTCATTTACGACACTTATGCTTCCGTTTTCGTCGCTGATGCTAAGTTGGATTTTACCATTGCTCTCGGTACACCTGATTTTTATCTTTGTCTTACGGTTGAACTTGCCGGTATTCCAGTCTTTATCCTTGTAGCTGCTCGCGGCCAGATCAATTTGCTCTTTGCTTGTTATCCTGTAGACCGGACATCCTTTCTCCACTCGTCCCTTGATATCACCGACTGTGTAAACGCCTTTACCATCCTCCTTTAGATAGGTTACGACATTTCCTGCGCGAATATCCTTTCCGCGGATTTCGATTCCATCGCCCAGACGCAGCTCCTTATTTGAATTTATTGTGATTAGGTTTCTGCCCGCGTTTGCATTTATAACCTTGCCTATTTCGATACCTTTGTGTTTTGATATTTCACCCGACATGAAGTCCTTCGGATTATGTTCATTGAGGTAGGCACTTGTGAAGCCCCTGTTGAAAATCTGCGATAGCGCCAGCCTGTCATCTTTGCTCACCTCATAGCTTCCGTTCTTTGCATAGATATCGAGGTATTTTCTATATATCGAGGTTACGACCGCTACATATTCCGGAGACTTCATTCGTCCTTCAATTTTGAGCGAATGCACCCCGGCTTCGCAGAGTTTATCCAGATGGTCTATCATCGACATATCACTCGGACTCAGAATCGAAGTCTCTTTTATTTCCCCGTACTCATCTAAACTCTTATACTGAAGTCTGCACGGCTGAGCGCAAGCTCCTCTGTTTCCGCTTCTGCCACCTATATATCGACTCATTTGACACTGCCCTGAATAGCATACGCAGATTGCCCCGTGACAGAAGACCTCGATTTCGCATGGTGTTTCCCTGCAGAGCGTTTCGATTTCATCTATTGAGAGTTCCCTTGCCGGTACGACGCGACTAAACCCTAATTCCATCGCCTGAATCACACCGTCTTTATCAAAGACCGAAGCTTGTGTGGACAGATGAAGTTCAAAACCGGGAAGATAGTTCCTGATAAGATTAGCAAAGCCTATATCCTGAACAATTATCGCATCTACTCCCATTTCGTACAGTCTCTTTGCGTACTCGAGAGCTTCCTGAAGTTCCTCATCCTTTAGCAGAATATTTATGGTAATGTAAACCTTGACATTCCTTTTATGTGCAAATCGAACCGCCTCTTCAAGCTCAGACAGCTCAAAATTTTGCGCATTGATTCGGGCGTTGAAGAGATTGCCTCCTGCATATACCGCATCCGCTCCGCTTTCAATCGCTGCTATAAAAGCTTCTTTACTTCCGGCCGGAGCAAGCAGTTCACATATACTTCTATTTTTGCTCAGCTTGTTTTGCTTTTCCATTATCACCTATCTTCTTTCCATGAAATTGATAGTAGCATATCTCCAGCCTACCGTTGTATAGCTTTCGCCTTCTATCAGCCTTTCTTCCGAAAACCTTGCTTTCTATATCCTTGTCTGTGGTTACCATGAACATCGACCAGCTTGGGTTTTCGGCGAAAAACTTCTTGTACTTGCTATAAATTGTTGCTATCTGTTTTCGTTCACCGATTCTCTCGCCGTAAGGCGGGTTGGTTATGATTATTCCCGAAGGCTGTGACGCTTTTATTCTTGACATGTCCGCATTTATGAATCTGATGCAGTCATCGACGCCGGCTTCAACAGCGTTTTCCTCTGCTGCCTCAATGGCCATCTTATCTATGTCGATTGCGACGATGTCGAGTTTTGATGTATTGTCCATCAAATCGTAAGCGCGCTTCTTCTCTTCCTTCCAAAGCTTCTTGTCTATAGCCTCCCACTCCTCGCATGCGAAACTTCTTGAAAGCCCCGGTGCTATATTCCTTCCTATCATCGCAGCCTCGATAGCTATGGTTCCCGAACCGCAACAAGGATCGAGCAACACTCTATCCTTATTCCAGAAAGAAAGTTGAACCATAGCGGCAGCAAGAGTTTCTTTGATTGGTGCAGCCACTGTCTTTACTCTATAGCCTCTCTTGTGAAGTCCGAATCCGCTCGTATCTACCGTCAGTGTAACTATATCCTTTAAAATTGTCACTTTTACGGTATACTCAGCTCCTGTCTCCGGAAGCGTCTCCATCATGTAGACCTCACCAAGCCGTGACGCTATGGCCTTCTTGCAGATTCCCTGGCATGCAGGTACACTGTGCAGCTGTGACTTAACCGAAGTTCCCGTAACTGTGAACTTCCCATCCGGCGGTATGAGAGCCTCCCACATCAAAGCCTTTGTCTGCTGAAACAGCTCTTCAAAAGTTCTAGCCTCAAACTCCGCAATCTTAAGTAAAACCCTGTCCGCCGTTCGCAGCCAAAGATTACTCCTCACTATGGCACGCTCGTCACCCTCGAATGTAATCTTCCCATCCTCAGTCTTAAGCACCTTGTAGTCAAGTTTTTCTATTTCTCGCCTTACAACAGCTTCAAGCCCAAATGTCGCCGTCGCTATCAGCTCATATCTCATCGTTTTCTCCTATATCTTCAAAGTTCTTCTTTTGATCCATAGATATGTACATCTATTTTCATCACCCTTTTTTGCACAAAAGAGCGTCTTGTCTTCATGCCGACATTTAAAAATGGATGCCCCATGTGAAACACAAGGAAGCATCCACTAATCCGACTTATTTATAAAATATGCTCTCCGGTGTTATGCACATTATAGATAAGGCTCTCTTCTATTGAGTTTGTTGCTCTCGATTGACTCGATAACATTTAGTGCATTTCCGGTACCTATTGCAACGCACTGCTCGGGATTCTCAGCAATCCTCACGTTCATCCCTGTTCTTGTCTGGATACGCTTGTCCAGTCCGTACAGGTAAGCACCACCACCTGTCAGCACGATACCTGAGTTTGTGATATCAGCCGCAAGCTCAGGAGGTGTCTGCTCAAGGACGCTGTGCACTGCCTCACATATCGTGTATAGAGGTTCCTCAAGCGCCTCCATAATTTCTTCGGATGTTATCTCTACAACCTTAGGAAGTCCACTTACGAGGTCTCTTCCTCTACACTCAGCAGTAATCGTCTCCTCTCTTGGCGATGCCGTTCCTAACTTTTTCTTGAGGTCCTCACTTGTTCTCTCACCTATGTAGAGCTTGTGATTCTTTCTCATATATCTGACGATATACTCGTCGAACTTGTCTCCGGCAACCTTAACAGACGCGCTTGCTACAATACCGCCTAGAGCGATTACCGCTATATCTGTTGTCCCGCCGCCGACGTCTATTACCATAACTCCGTCCGGCTTAGCTATGTCAAGACCGGCTCCTATAGCTGCAGCTACCGGCTCCTCAATCAGATATACGTTCTTGCCACCTGCCTGTGTAGCCGCTTCTCTTACCGCACGTTTTTCTACCTCTGTTACTCCACTAGGTACGCAAACCATGATTCTTGGCTTAAAGAAGAAACCTCTACCACAAGCCTTTTTGATAAAGTACTTCAGCATCTTCTCTGTGATATCATAATCGGATATTACACCATCTCTGAGTGGCTTAACTGCCACGATGTTCGCCGGTGTTCTACCCAGCATCTGCCTTGCCTCTTCACCTACAGCAAGAATTTCGTCAGTATCCTGATTAACCGCAACAACAGAAGGCTCCTCAAGTACTATGCCCTTACTCTTTATATAAACCAATACATTGGCCGTTCCCAAATCTATTCCAACTTCAGTTGCCATAAAATTTCCTTTCCATCAACAAAATAGCTACTCCTATTATATACAAGATATGATTCTTTTTCAATGCAAAGCATGTTTTTGATTTGTAAAAGAACTAATTTTTAAGTAGTTCTTTGATGGACTCTATCAAAGCGTCCACGTCCTCTTCCGTCGTTCCCCACGCGGTTACAAACCTGGTTACAATTTTGCCGTCTCTCTCAGGAGTCCACTCGTAGAAGAAAAAATCCTTCTCAAGCTTCTTAACCACATCAGTTGGAAGGTATGGGAATACCTGATTCGTCTGAGAACTCCCCAAGAACTCACATCCCAGTTCATCAAGTCCATTTCTTAATTTTTCCGCCAGTTCGTTTGCATGTCTTGCCATGCTGAAATAGATACAGTCGTCTCCACCTTCAAGCAGAGCCTCAAACTGAACTCCTATAAGCCTCCCTTTTGCAAGAAGACCGCAGTTCTGCTTAATCATCCAGCGAAAGTGCTCATTCATCTCAGGATTCATTATTATCAAAGCCTCTCCGAAAAGTGCTCCATTTTTGGTTGCTCCCAGATAGAACACATCACAAAGTGCGGCTATTTCCTTTAGCGTTAAATCACAGTACTTGCTTGTGAGTGCTGAAGCCATTCGCGCACCATCGATATATAGGTACATATCTCTTGCCTTGCAACACTCGTGCAGAGCCTCAAGCTCAGCCTTGCTATACAGAGAACCGCTTTCAGTTGGCTGAGAAATATATACGAGCTTAGGAACTACAGTATGCTCATCCTCATATTCATCCCAAGCAGCATTGATACTTTTAACCGTAAGCTTTCCATCTTCGTCCGGCATGGAGATTATCCTATGCCCCGTAGCCTCAACGCCGCCGGTCTCATGTGAATATATATGCCCGGTCCTCGCAGCCACGACTGCCTCATATGGTCTTAGACTTGCAGATATCAGAGTTACATTGCAAGGTGTACCACCGACCATCATGTGCACATCGCAGTCCTCTCTTCCGATAAGCTGTTTAATTATCTTAGCTGCATTCTCACAGTGAACATCAAGTCCATATCCGTCGGTATGCTCAAGATTGGTTTTCTGCAATGCGTCAAGAACCTTAGGATGTGCTCCCTGGCTATAATCCGATCTAAAGTAAATCATGCCTATTTCCTCCCTCTGTATGTTAAGTTAGCTTTTTCCAAAATGATTACGATTGCCGGAATTAAAACTATCTGAACTACTATCCCGGGCATCGCATCTACAAAAGCGTATGCTATAAACATATGATATGTGAACTGCGTTTGCATTCGTCCGGCAATTACGAGCATACTTGCACACCAGACAATCCTTCCGACTATCATTGCGGTTATCAGAGAAACATAGATGTTACCCGTCTTCCTGGGAAGCTGGCTGTAAAGAAGCCCGGCCATCACTCCATATGTTGCAAGCTCAAAGCTCATTGCAATCTCCGTCGGTATAAGCATGGGTGATCCATGCATCAAAGCGCTTATTATTGGTGCGGTAGCACCGACAATAAGTGCAAGCCAAGGACCACAGGTAAATCCGGCTATCAAAACCGGAAAATGCATAGGGCGAAGCCCTGTACCAAATTGTGGAATTTTCTCTGTAAAAATCGGCAAGACCTCACAGAGTACAAGACATATGAGGGCTATAATCAAGTATGCAGTTTTAGATGTCTTCATCTTTTTCTTTGCCATATTTTCTCCTAGCTTTTCCTAAGAATTATCATATCACAGCTACGTCCTCTGTCAAATATAATAAGACATCCGTAATATGATAGAAAAAGCCCGAACCGAGTGTTCCTCAGTTCGGGCAAAATATCATTTTGTCTTATGGCTTAATGCTATTTTTCTACTACTAGAGCAGTTCCCATTCCGCCACCGATGCAAAGTGTAGCAAGACCCTTCTTTGCTTCGTCTCTCTTTAGCATCTCATGAATCAATGTAACGAGGATACGGCATCCTGATGCTCCGATTGGGTGACCAAGTGCGATAGCTCCACCGTTTACGTTCAGCTTAGCAGGATCAATTCCCAAATCCTTGCCAACTGCTAGAGACTGAGCTGCAAATGCTTCATTAGCTTCGATTAGATCCATATCAGCGATTGATAGGCCAGCCTTCTCAAGTGCCTTCTTGGATGATGGGATAGGTCCTACACCCATGATCTTAGGATCAACACCTGCAGATGCATATGAAACAATCTTTACTAGTGGTGTTAGGCCAAGTTCCTTAGCCTTGTCTGCAGACATAACTACTACAGCAGCACCTGAATCGTTGATTCCTGATGCGTTACCTGCTGTAACACCTCTGCCGTCCTTCTTGAATGCAGGTTTTAGTTTTCCTAGCTTCTCAATTGTTGTTCCGAACTTAGGGTGCTCGTCTGTATCGAATACGATAGGATCGCCCTTCTTCTGTGGAATCTCGATAGGAACTATTTCATCCTTGAATCTGCCGGACTTAATTGCAGCCTCTGCCTTAATCTGTGAATCAAGAGCGAACTGATCCATCTGCTCTCTTGTTAGTCCCCATTCCTCAGCTACGTTCTCAGCTGTTACGCCCATATGGTAGTTATTGAATGCATCCCATAGACCGTCATTAACCATTGCATCAACCATCTTTGTATCGAACATTCTTGCTCCCCATCTTGCTGATGGAACTACATATGGAGCCAGTGACATATTCTCTGCACCACCTGCAACGATGATGTCAGCATCTTCTGCCTTGATAATCTGAGCAGCAAGCTCAACAGCTCTAAGTCCGCTTCCGCAAACCTTATTGATTGTCATTGCGGGAATCTCTTTTGGAAGACCGGCATCAAGCATCATCTGTCTTGCCACGTTCTGTCCAAGACCTGCCTGAAGAACATTACCCATGATAACTTCGTCAACCATCTCCGGCTTAACTCCGGCCTTGCTTAGTGCTTCCTTTATAACAACTGCTCCAAGCTCTCTGGCAGAAACATTCTTAAGTGCTCCACCATAGCTACCAATAGCTGTTCTAACTGCGCTTACGATTACAACTTCCTTCATTGTAAGTACCTCCTACTGTCATATTTTTCTCCGAAATTTATTCGTTTCCTCATATAATATAAGTACAATAACCTGATACTCCCACTTTACAACATTGTTAAATAATAGTCAATACTAAATCGAAAATTCTTTGACAAAATTATTTTCTAAAATGGGCGTAAAAAAGGCGTTCCATATATTCAGGTTTAAGGGCTTCTTTAGCCTGTCTGAGATTTTCAAGTCCCATATCCTCTTCTCTGTTGACGTACTTGATATTCTCGGGTAACTGTTTGCAAAATTCTCGACAGACAATCTGATATAAACCCCTAAAATTGTCATTTGCCTTCTCAAAGTGCTCAATTGCTAAACTTTCTGATACCGTTTCTCCTATTGCAAAGCCTTCGAGCTTACCGTCAATGTAAACAGCTGCAGAGTAAACATTCGGCTCATCAACAAGCTTCAGGATTTGACCTATGGCATCAAATTCAGTTTCCAAAGTATCTATTTCTTCGTCCAATTCCTTGAGTTCCTTTTGCTTGGTAGCAAAGTTCAAAATCTCGTCTCGCATATCTAAAGTGATTGGCTTTACCTCGTACTCAAAGTTCTTAAGGAAGTAGTTCATATGGTTTTTCTTTTTGTGCAAGGCTCTTCCCGATAGATTTATGAGCTTATCCTTGAGGTAGACATACTCGTCTGCATCTCGATTTTCGAAGATTTCTATCTCATCACCGAATGCTTCTTCCAGCAGCCCCTTCATCTTCTCAGGAATAGCCACGATTCGGAACTTGATTCCCATGTCGTCAAACCTTCTCTTGCACTCGAGAATAGCCTTACGAAGCCTTGGAACATCATACTCTCCGTTATCCGTCAATGGCATTGAAATAACAGAATCGCTTCCATCACCGGCACAGTTTCCACCCGCCATGCACACATAACCTTCGATTATATCCCAACTCAAGCAGTAGCTTCTCCTCCATATGTAGTTCGTAATATAGGTATAGCCTGCACCCCTATAATCATATCCGTTAAAATATCTCAGTAAAGTAGCCTTGTCTCCCGATTCGGGATCCTCAAAAGTGTGGCTAAATATACTCATATATCAATTCTCCAATCCTTTAATTTCTCTAACTCATCATAGTCTGTAAGGTCTACCCTTAGCGGAGTGATAGTGATGTAATCACAAGCATTGTAGAATACATCTACATCGTCTTCGTTTTCCTTATGGTCCGGAATGTGTCCCTTAAGCTTATATCTATCATTCTCAACATTCACAAATCCATCGTTGAAGTATCCGGGTCCCAACTTTGTCAACTTAACCCCCTTAATATCTTTAAAGGGTTTATTCGGAGAGTTTATATTTATAATAGTCTTTGGCGCAAGCTTCTTCTTTGCGTAGTCTATCAAAGCGACAGCCACCCTGCACGCTCCGTCAAAATGAGATGAATCGCGGTCATTCACCGAAACAGCGATAGCTTTATATCCTCTCATCGCACCTTCTAGCGCAGCCCCGACAGTTCCCGAGTATACTGTATCGGTTCCCAGATTGCTTCCCATATTAATACCCGAATACACAATGTCCGGCTCAATACCTTTGGCCTCGCACATCTGGATTCCGACTTTTGCACAGTCTGACGGAGTTCCCGAAACCATCCACGCCCTTTTGGCACAAGGAAACTCCACGGAGCTAACGAAGATTTCCTCATCCAGGGTTATGGAGTGGCTTTTTCCGCTTTGCTGGGTGCTCGGCGCACAAATATAAACATCGCCGACTTCGGACAAAGCCTTTGCAAGCGCCTTTATTCCATCGGCATGAATGCCGTCATCGTTAACGAGTAAAAAATTCATTAATATTTCATTACCTTTCCTATTGAGTCATAGATAACAAGGCTCGCTCTGCTATCGTATGGTGTCTCTGTCTTATTTATCAAAACGAGTTCATTGCCACGGTAATAGTTTATAAGTCCTGCCGCCGGGTATACTGCAAGCGATGTTCCTCCGACTATAAGAAGATCTGCTTCTGATATAGCTTTTACTGCACCTTCTATGGTTGCATCGTCAAGCATCTCTCCAAAGAGAACTACATCGGGCTTAATTCTTCCGTTGCAACTGCAATAAGGAACTCCATCCTTGCAATTAGCCTCGTCCATAACGTACTCAAGATCGTAGAACTTTCCACATTTCTCGCAGTAATTTCTGTTTACGCTTCCGTGCAGCTCGTAGACATTGCGGCTTCCCGCCTTCTGGTGCAGTCCATCGATATTCTGCGTCACCACTGCAGTGAGCTTGCCCTCCTGCTCCAGCTTGGCAAGAGCCTTGTGTGCATCGTTTGGCTCTGCTTCCATATATACCAGATTTTCCTTGTAAAATTTATAAAATAGCTTATTATGGTTAAAATAAAAATCCGCAGACACTATAGACTCCGGAGGATAGCCGTATTCGGTTTTTGCATGATATATTCCGCTCTCCGATCTAAAGTCAGGGATGTTGCTCTCAGTCGATACTCCGGCTCCGCCAAAGAAGACGATCTTGTTGCTCTTATCTATCAAACTTTTTAATCTTGAATCCATTTGAGCTCCTTTAAAAAAACATTTTCATGTGATAATATACAAAGAAATGAATTAAGCATATTATATCATATTCGAGGGGGTATGTTAACATGAAAAAGACACTCGCCAGCTCTTACGGAAGACAGAAAAGTCAAACGAGCGGTATTGGAAAAACCGCTTTGGTTTTGAGCGGTGGTGGCTCTCGCGGTGCCTATCAGTGTGGAGCGTGGAGAGCTATAATTGAACTTGGAATTCCAATAGACATAGTTGTCGGTGTCTCGGTTGGGGCTTTGAATAGTGCAATGGTTGTTCAGGGAGATCCTTTTTTGACATCCGGCCTATGGCGAAAGCTTGTGACCGACAAAGTTTTTGATGTTAAACCCAACGCCCAGATAACTGATTTTGCTTCGGAATTTTTTAGGCAGGGTGGAGCCGATGTTAGCGGACTAAAAGAAATCATAGACAACTACCTTGATGAGGACTTAATAAGAAAAAGTCCTATGGACTTTGGTCTTTTAACTGTAGAACTGCCTTTGATGAAACCTCATTATCTTTGGAAGGACGAAATTCCGGAGGGAAAGATGGGTGACTACATAATTGCCAGTTCTTCAGCATTTCCGGCACTTAAACCGCACACTATCGACGGCAAGAGCTATATCGACGGTGGTTACGAGAACAACATGCCTATCCACATGGCAGTGGAACGAGGGGCAACGAATATAATTGCTATATACCTTGATGCAGTCGGTCGCTATGACAAAGATAAGGAAATGGGTAGCTCGGATAATATCAAGTTAATAAGCCCCAAGTTGGACCTGGGTTCATTTCTCGTGTTTGATCCAAACAACTCCGAAAAGATTATGAGACTCGGATACCTTGATGCTATGAAAGTCTTCGACATTTACGACGGTAATCTCTACAGCTTTGCTAAGAAAGAATTCGATAAGAAGACTCTCAAAAAAATAGATGATCTGGCATCATTATTCGAGCTGGACCCTTTGATTCTATATACAAGAAAGAGTTTTATTTCAAGGCTTGTCGACATCATTATCGAACACAACAAGCGCAGCGATGCTCTGAAGGAGCAGGACCTAAGTCCAAGCTCTATCAAAACCTACTTAAATCACCTAAATAAGAAAACTGCTGTGATTCTGATTGCCAAAAATATCAAAGAGAACGGAGAAGCCTCGATATTTAATAAATCATATATCAAAAAACTCATTCCTGCAGAGATAAATGCCGCCAAGGTACTTCTCAGCTTTGAGCTGCTGTAAATTTGAGCCTTGCCCCGAGGAAATCCGATAGTCTCTTGCTTTTCGGATTCTCGAAGATTTCTTGCGCATTTCCTTCCTCAACGATAATTCCATCATCCATAAAGATTATGCGATCTGCAATCTCTTCGGCAAAGCTCATCTCGTGTGTAACAATAATCATAGTCATGTCCTGACCGGAGAGGTCTTTCATTACCGAAAGCACATCTCCCGTCGTCTCGGGATCGAGTGCCGATGTCGGCTCATCAAAGAGCATCAAATCCGGCTCCATGGCAAGAGCCCTTGCGATTGCGACTCTCTGCTTTTGACCGCCGGAAAGCTGCGCCGGGTATGCGCCGGCTTTATCACTTAGCCCGACCATAGCAAGAAGCTTCCTTGCCCTTTTCTCAACCTTATCTCGTTTAGCCTTATTTACTCTAATCGGTGCGTAACTTATGTTCTGAAGGCATGTCATGTGTGGAAATAGATTGAAGTTCTGAAACACCATTCCACAAATTCCTTTGATTTCCAGATTTCCCGATGTGACTTTCTCAAGCCCGCCTATACATCTCAACAAGGTACTCTTTCCGGACCCTGAAGGGCCTATAATCGCAACGGTTTCGCCTTTCTTTATATCAAGTTTAACTCCTTTTATCGCTTCTTGCGTTCCGAAGCGCTTACTTATATTGTTTGCTCTAAGCGTATAACTCATCTCTTAACTCTCTCCTGCAAGCCCTCTATGCCTGCTTTGCATCATACTTTTTAAAATACTTTTCCAGTCTGCCTGCACCGAATGTCAACAATGCCGTCATAATCAGGTAGATTACCGCTGCTACAACAAACGGTGTCATATCTGTAAGTCTGTTTACCGTTGTGCTCGTCGCCCTCATCAAATCTATAACCGTGCCTATTGTCGATGCTAGCGCTGTATCTTTTACCAGCGTAATTGCTTCATTTACTACAGGCGGAAGCACTGCCTTCATGGTCTGCGGAAGTATGATATCCTTCATAGTAGCAAACTTTGATATCCCTAGAGCCTCTGCGGCTTCATATTGTCCTTCATCCACGCTCGCAATTCCTCCTCTATAAATCTCACCGAAGTATGCTGCATAGTTCAAGACAAATGTCAGTATCACCGCAAGAAACGGATTTATATTTATTCCAAGGCTTATAGGAAAAAAATAGTAGAAGAAGTAAAGCTGAAGAATCAATGGTGTTCCCCTAAAAACCCATATATATATTTTACAAAACCACCTAATCGGAGGAATTCTGCTCTCACTTCCCAGTGCAAACGGCAGCCCTAGCGGTAGCGAAAGCACCAGCGTCAAAACAAATATAGCGACCGTTACCTTTGCTCCGTTAAGTAAAAACGGTAAGTATTCTAAAATTGTATTCATATTTTACTTCACTTCTTCGTAAACAACTATATCTTCTCCGAACCACTTTTTGCTTATCTTTGATGCGGTTCCATCGTCTATAAGTTCCTTGAGCGCCTTATTAACCTTATCTCTTAGCTTAGTGTTTTTCTTCTCAAATCCTATGACATAGTAATCATTTCCAAACGAGAACTCACACTTTTTCATTATGTCACCGAGATTCTTGTTTGCGTACTCTCCAAGTACCTGATCAACAACTATTACATCTACACGCCCTGCCTTTAAATCCATAATTGCATCGTCGTATGTGTCGTATTCCGAAACATTTTCGGAAAAGCTCTTATAATTTTTATCATCCTTAATCCTAGCCAGTGCTGAGGAATCAACCTGCGTTCCTATCTTTAGATTGGCAAGTTCATTCGAATCCTTTACATCTATATCAGAGGACTTAAGTGCCATTACTACAATCTTGTTATCAAGGTACTTAGCCGATAAAGACATCTTCTCTTTTCTCTCGGGGGTCACTGACATTCCGTTCCATACACAGTCAATCGATCCTGACTTGAGCTCCATCTCCTTCGAATCCCAGTCGATTGCCTTGAAATCCACCTTCATGTTCAGCTTTTTTCCAACAGCCTTTGCCATATCTATATCAAAGCCGACAAGCTCACCTTTTGAATCGCGGAATCCCATAGGCGCAAATGTGTCGTCAAGTCCTACGACCAAGGTGTCCTTAGATTCAGTCTTCGTGTCATCCTTGCCTCCGCATGCTGTCAAAGCGCATGTCATAATCAAAGTTAATATAACTGCTGAGATTACAAATCTCTTACTTCTCTTTCCTTTTGTTTCTCCTGTAAACATTCTATTCTTAGCCATTTTATTCCCTTTCCTTTACTTTATTGATTTAATGTATTAAAGTATTAATGTGTTAAATATACCATCGTTTTTTCAAGTTGTCAACACCATTTCTTATTTTTTCCACAAAAATACCGGCACTGTTGTGCCGGCATCTTAATGTTATGTTTGTAATTTGACCTATTACTCGATGATCTCTGTTACAACACCTGATCCTACTGTTCTACCACCTTCTCTGATAGCGAATCTTAGTCCCTCTTCGATAGCGATTGGTGTGATCAAGTCAATCTCCATGATTACGTTATCTCCAGGCATGCACATCTCTGTTCCTTCCGGTAACTTTAGATCTCCTGTTACGTCTGTTGTTCTGAAGTAGAACTGTGGTCTATATCCATTGAAGAATGGTGTATGTCTTCCGCCTTCTTCCTTCTTTAGCACGTATACCTGTCCCTTGAACTTTGTATGTGGATGTATTGTTCCAGGTGCTGCTAGAACCTGACCTCTTTCGATTTCGTTTCTCTGCACACCTCTTAGCAGTGCTCCTACGTTATCTCCTGTCTCTGCCTCATCCAGAAGCTTTCTGAACATCTCCAGGCCTGTTACTACTACTTTTCTCTTCTCTTCTGTAAGTCCGATGATCTCTACTTCCTCACCAACCTTAAGCACGCCTCTCTCAACTCTTCCTGTTGCTACCGTTCCTCTTCCTGTGATTGAGAATACGTCCTCTACAGGCATTAGGAATGGCTTGTCGTTATCTCTCTTTGGCTCCGGAATGTAGCTATCTACTGCTTCAAACAGCTCTACTATCTTATCTCCCCACTCGCTTGATGGATCCTCAAGTGCCTTAAGTGCTGATCCTCTGATGATTGGTGTATCATCTCCCGGGAAGTCATACTCTGTTAGTAGTTCTCTTACTTCCATCTCTACTAAATCCAGAAGTTCTTCGTCATCTACCATATCGCACTTGTTTAGGAATACTATGATGTATGGTACTCCTACCTGTCTTGATAGCAGGATGTGCTCTCTTGTCTGTGGCATTGGTCCATCTGTTGCTGCTACTACTAGAATCGCTCCATCCATCTGTGCAGCACCTGTTATCATGTTCTTTACATAGTCAGCGTGGCCCGGGCAGTCTACGTGTGCGTAATGGCGGTTTGGTGTCTCATACTCAACGTGTGATGTTGAGATTGTGATTCCTCTTTCCTTCTCTTCCGGTGCCTTATCAATCTTGTCGAACTCAACCTTCTCTCCTAGACCGTATCTCTGGTGCAGCGTTGTTGTAATCGCTGCTGTAAGTGTTGTCTTACCGTGGTCTACGTGTCCGATTGTACCGATATTGATATGTGGTTTGTTTCTTTCAAATTTCTGTTTTGCCATTATTATATTCCTCCAATTAGGTTACTTGCTTGCATTAACCTTTTCTACAAGGTTATCTGGAAGCTTCTCAAAGTGGTCAAACTGCATTACATATACACCTCGACCCTGTGTCTTAGATCTAAGGTCGGTTGCATATCCAAACATCTCTGATAGAGGTACCATTCCTCTAACTGCCACAGCACCGTTGTTCATATCTGAGCCTTCGATTCTTCCTCTTCTTGAAGAGATATCACCGATTACATCGCCCATATACTCATCCGGAACGGTCACCTCTACCTTGAATATTGGCTCAAGGAGAACCGGCTTACCCTTCTTTGCTGCTTCTCTAAACGCCATGGATGCTGCTACCTTAAATGCCATTTCAGATGAGTCAACTTCGTGGTATGAACCGTCGTATAGTTCAACACCGACATCAACTACCTGATATCCGGCAACCGGACCGGTTTCCATTGCTTCTTTGATACCTGCCTCGATAGGTCCGATGTATTCCTTAGGAACCGCACCGCCGACAATTGAGTTGATGAACTCAAATCCGGCACCCGGCTCGCGTGGGAATACCTTAATCTTAACATGACCGTACTGACCGTGACCACCTGACTGCTTAGCATACTTGTGATCGACATCTGCAGGCTCTGTAATGGTTTCTTTGTATGAAACCTGTGGCTTACCTACGTTAGCCTCCACCTTGAACTCACGGAGAAGTCTATCTACGATGATTTCCAGATGGAGCTCACCCATACCTGCGATGATGGTCTGTCCTGTATCTTCGTTTGTGTATGTCTTGAAAGTTGGATCTTCTTCAGCAAGTTTTGCCAAAGCGATACCCATCTTTTCCTGACCTGCCTTTGTCTTAGGCTCGATAGCAATCTCGATTACCGGATCCGGGAATTCCATTGACTCAAGAATGATTTCATTCTTTTCGTCGCAAAGTGTGTCACCTGTTGTAACATCCTTTAGACCTACAGCTGCAGCTATATCTCCTGAGTAAACCTTCTCGATTTCCTCTCTCTTATTAGCGTGCATCTGAAGGATTCTTCCAAGTCTTCCCTTCTTACCCTTTGTCGAATTGTAAACGTATGAGCCTGACTCAATAGTTCCTGAATATACTCTGAAGAAAGCAAGCTTACCTACGAACGGATCTGCCATAATCTTGAATGCCAGCGCCGAGAATGGGGCCTCATCTGATGATGGTCTCTCAGCTTCTTCTCCGGTAACAGGGTCAACACCCTTGATAGCCGGAATGTCAACCGGTGATGGCATATAGTCGATAACTCCGTCGAGCATCATCTGTACACCCTTGTTTCTGTAAGCCGATCCACAGAATACCGGAACCATCTGACAGTCAATTGTCTGCTTACGAATAGTTGACTTGATTTCTTCGATTGTCAGCTCTTCACCTTCGAGGAACTTCATCATGAGTTCTTCGTCACACTCAGCAACGGACTCAATCATCTTTTCTCTCCACTCCTGAGCTGTTTCCATCATATCTTCAGGAATATCTGTAATCTCGAACTGTGTTCCAAGTTCATCCTTATAAATTTCTGCCTTCATAGTTACCAAGTCAATGATACCTACGAATGTATCTTCTACTCCGATTGGTAGCTGAACAGGCACGGCGTTAGCCTTGAGTCTATCCTTTACCATATCTACTACCCTGTAGAAATTAGCTCCTAGAATATCCATCTTGTTGATGAAAATCATTCTTGGAACTCCGTATTTTTCAGCCTGTCTCCAAACTGTTTCGGACTGTGGCTCAACACCACCCTTAGCACAGAGTACTGTAACCGCACCGTCAAGTACTCTAAGCGATCTTTCTACTTCAACTGTAAAGTCTACGTGGCCCGGGGTATCAATAATATTTATTCTATTTCCCTTCCACTGTGCAGTAGTCGCAGCAGAAGTAATGGTTATACCACGTTCCTGTTCCTGTTCCATCCAGTCCATAACAGCCGCGCCGTCATGCGTCTCACCGATTTTGTGTGACTTACCTGTATAGAAGAGGATTCTTTCGGTCGTGGTAGTCTTACCGGCATCGATGTGAGCCATGATACCGATATTTCTTGTGTTCTCTAATGAGAATTTTCTACCTGCCATTACTTTTCCTCCGTCTAATCAAACTACCATCTGAAATGTGCAAACGCCTTATTAGCCTCTGCCATTCTATGTGTATCTTCTTTCTTCTTAACTGATGCACCTGTACTGTTTGCTGCGTCGATCAGTTCTTTTGCAAGTCTCTCTGCCATGGTTCTCTCGCCTCTTGCTCTAACAGCTGCTGTGAGCCATCTTAGCGCAAGTGTCTGTCTTCTTTCAGGTCTAACCTCAATAGGTACCTGATAGTTCGCACCACCGATTCTTCTTGCTTTTACTTCTAAAACAGGCATGATATTGTTCATTGCCTTATCAAATACTTCCAATGGTTCTTCTCCAGTGATTTCCTTCACCTTGTCGAAAGCTCCATAAACGATAGCCTGAGCTACGCCTTTCTTACCATCTAGCATAATGCTGTTGATAAGCTTAGCTACAACAATATTTCCGTACACTGGATCAGGAAGTACTATACGTTTTGGTGTGTTTCCTTTTCTTGGCACTTCTCTTCCTCCCTCGCTTGTTGACATCAAAGTGTAATCTCCGCTGTCACATTCGCGGTATGCTACTAATTGCACGACTTCGCTTCACCGATACTCAAAGCTCAAGCGCTCTGGTCGATTACTCTGGATGACCCGGCAATCTTGTGATCATTCAGTCTGTCCGGGGGTACTCGACAAAATTTGCTAAATGCTATTTGCCGTGGCGCCCAATATATAATATATCAAGGGCTAGTTCCCGATTGCTTGAATCAATAATTTACTTACTTTTTCTTTGGTTTCTTGGCACCGTACTTTGAACGAGCCTGTCCTCTTTCGTTAACTCCGGCTGTGTCGAGTGTTCCTCTGATGATGTGATATCTTACACCAGGGAGATCCTTGACTCTTCCGCCTCTGATGAGCACTACACTGTGCTCCTGGAGGTTATGTCCGATTCCAGGGATGTACGCTGTTACCTCAATACCGTTAGTTAGACGTACTCTGGCAACTTTTCTAAGCGCTGAATTAGGCTTCTTAGGTGTTACTGTCTTAACCGATGTGCAAACGCCTCTCTTCTGTGGTGAATGAGTATCTGTTGCTGTTCTCTTAAGAGCGTTCATACCCTTTCCGAGAGCCGGTGCAGTAGATTTCTTTACAGCACTTGTTCTGCCCTGACGTACTAATTGATTGATTGTAGGCATTGATTTCTCCTTTCCTTGATATATTATTTACAGCTAAACTGACCCTCATGAACATCAGGGCCAGTTTAGTGAAAACCAAACCTTATTTTACCATAAATTTTTTTGGTATGCAAGCCATGAAACTATTCTTCCTCAGGTGTTTCTACCTGTTCTTCGGAATTCGTTTCACTTGCTATTTCTCCGATTTCTATATCCTCTAGATTTGATATATATTCGTTTACCGATATACTCTCATCTTCCTCTATCTCTTCGAAGATCGGTTCCACATCGCTCTGTGGTCTAATCTGCTGAACACTTTTTTCTTCCTCACGAGCTCTTCTCTCAGCTTCTCTCTGAGCTTCAACCTCGCTTAGATATTCGTCTATATCAGCCTGACGCTCACCGTAATCAAGGTTTATGTTACGGTACTTCTTCATTCCCGTGCCTGCAGGTATGAGTTTACCGATGATAACATTTTCCTTGAGTCCGAGTAACTTGTCGTTCTTTCCTTTGATAGCGGCATCAGTGAGCACTCTCGTTGTCTCCTGGAATGAGGCCGCTGACAAGAATGAGTTCGTTGCAAGCGACGCTTTTGTAATTCCAAGCAGTACGCGCTTTCCACTGGCCGGTGTCTTACCTTCAGCCTCAGCTATGCTGTTAGCCTCAGCAAGCTCCAACTTAGTATACATGCTGCCCGGAAGAAGATCTGTATCACCCGGATCCTCAATCTTGAACTTTGATAGCATCTGGCTGGCGATAATCTCGATGTGCTTATCGTTGATGTCTACACCCTGGTTCTTATAAACACGTTGAACTTCCTTTAGGAGATACTGATATACACCTTCTACTCCGTTCAGCCTCATTATATCGTGTGGATTTAGTGGACCGCTTGTGATGTTTCCGCCTTTCTTTACCTCGTCACCAAGCTTTACTGCAAGGCGTGCTCCGTAAGGAACTATGTAGGTCTTGTCGCCTGTCTCTTTATTGCGAACGATAACCTCTGTTTTGTTATCCGTTCTCGCTTTGATTTCGTGAACCACACCATCTTCCTCGCAGATTTCTGCAAGTCCCTTTGGCTTTCTCGCCTCGAAGAGTTCCTCTACTCTTGGAAGACCGTGTGTGATATCGGATCCCGCTACACCACCTGTATGGAATGTTCTCATTGTAAGCTGTGTACCAGGCTCACCGATGGACTGCGCAGCAATAATTCCGATGGACTCACCGATGTTAACATGTTCGCCTGTCGCAAGGTTTCTTCCGTAACACTTTGCACAGATACCTGACTTGCTGTTACATGTCATCGCTGATCTGATTGTTACAGCTTCAATGCCTGCCTCAACTACCTCAAGTGACTGTTCGTCGGTGATTTCCTCATTAGCCTTAACGATTACACGTCCATCTCTTGGGTCAACTATGTCGTTTAGTGCTGTTCTTCCTGCAATTCTCTGGTTTAGCGGCTCGATGATTTCTTTACCGTCTACAAATGCTCTTACTTCGACACCCTCGGTGCTTCCGCAATCTATATCTCTTACAATTACGTTGTGTGAAACGTCTACAAGTCTTCTTGTTAGGTAACCTGAGTCAGCCGTACGGAGAGCTGTATCGGCAAGACCCTTACGAGCACCATTTGAAGAAATGAAGTACTCGAGTACCGACAGTCCCTCACGGAAGTTAGCTTTGATAGGAATCTCTACCGTGTGTCCTGTAGCATTCGCCATAAGTCCACGCATACCGCCGATCTGTCTAATCTGGTTTTTACTACCTCTAGCTCCTGATGTAGCCATGATGTTCAGGTTGTTTGCAGGCTCGAGCGAATCCATCAAAGCATCTGCAACATCGTCTGTCGTCTTGTTCCAGATTCTGATAATCTGCTCGTATCTCTCTGCGTTTGATACAAGACCTGCCCTATATGCCTTCTCGTACTTGTCAACTTCCTGCTGAGCAGCCTCGATAATTTCCCACTTGCTGTCGGGAATCTTCATATCATCGATACCGATTGAAACAGCAGCCTTTGTTGAGTACTTGTATCCCATAGACTTGATGTAGTCAAGCATCAAAACCGTTCCTGTGTTTGCATGAACCTTGAAACACTTGTCGATGATTTCGCCAAGTTTCTTCTTTCCACAAAGGAAGTTTACTTCCAGCGAATATGGATCCTTGCTTCTGTCTATGTATCCCAGATCCTGTGGAAGTCCCTGATTATATATGAATCTTCCTACTGTTGACTCTACGAGTCCGCCACGAACATCATCAGGTCCATTAAACATTCTAACCTTTACTTTCGCGTGAATGTTTACTATTCCGTCCTGATATGCCATGATCATCTCATCCATATCTGTAAAGACTTTGCCGTCACCCTTTTCCGGAATTCTTTCAAATCCGGCTTCCTTATTCGCCTCAGAGAGCTTAACATCTGTAAACTCATCCATAGCGTAGACAGTGCGTTTCTTACCGTTTACGGTCTCTACCTTGCGAGCCGTGCCCGGATATGTCAAGTAGTATGCACCTAGAATCATATCCTGTGTAGGTGCTGTAATAGGCGATCCGTCCTTTGGTGCCAGGATGTTATTTACTGACAGCATTAGGAATCTCGCCTCAGCCTGAGCTTCTACAGATAGCGGTACATGAACAGCCATCTGATCTCCATCGAAGTCTGCGTTGAATGGCGTACAAACGAGCGGATGAAGTTTGATTGCTTTACCCTCTACCAATACGGGCTCAAATGCCTGGATGCCCAGTCTGTGTAGGGTAGGTGCACGGTTGAGCATTACCGGATGCTCTTTTATAACCTCTTCGAGAACATCCCAAACTTCCGGCTTAACCTTCTCTACGAGTTTCTTTGCATTTTTGATATTGTGTGCATATCCCTGAGCTACGAGTTCTTTCATTATGAAAGGTTTGAAGAGCTCAAGTGCCATCTTCTTTGGAAGTCCGCACTGGTAAAACTTCAGCTCCGGTCCTACAACAATTACCGAACGGCCTGAATAGTCTACACGCTTTCCGAGCAAGTTCTGACGGAAACGTCCCTGTTTACCTTTGAGCATATCAGATAATGACTTAAGTGCTCTCGATCCGGGACCCGTAACAGGTCTTCCACGTCGTCCGTTATCTATTAGTGAGTCCACTGCCTCCTGAAGCATTCTCTTCTCGTTTCTGACGATGATATCAGGTGCACCGAGTTCAAGAAGCCTCTTTAGACGATTATTTCTGTTGATTACTCTTCTGTAAAGGTCATTCAAGTCTGATGTTGCAAATCTGCCGCCGTCGAGCTGTACCATAGGACGTAAATCCGGTGGAATTACAGGAATAACCTCCATAATCATCCACTCAGGTTTATTGTCCGAAAGTCTAAGTGCTTCTACAACTTCAAGACGTCTAACTATACGAATTTTCTTTTGTCCTGTAGCATCCTGAAGCTTTTCGCGTAAATCTGCTGAAAGCTCTTCAATATCTATATTCTGAAGAAGCGTTCTAACAGCCTCGGCACCCATAGCTGCCTTAAATCTGTCTCCAAATTGTTCCTTCGCCTCGCGATACTCGATTTCTGAAAGTATTTCTTTGTATGCTAAAGATGTATCTCCCGGGTCAGTTACTATGTAAGCTGCAAAGTATAGCACCTTTTCAAGATTTCTTGGTGTAATGTCCAGGACAAGACCCATTCTTGAAGGTATACCTTTAAAATACCAGATATGAGAAACAGGAGCAGCAAGTGCAATATGTCCCATTCTCTCTCTTCTTACCTTGGCTTTTGTAACCTCTACGCCGCAACGGTCGCAGACTATACCCTTATATCTGATTCTCTTGTATTTACCACAGTGGCACTCCCAGTCCTTCATAGGTCCGAAGATGCGTTCACAAAAGAGGCCATCGCGTTCAGGTTTTAGAGTTCTGTAGTTTATTGTCTCAGGCTTTGTTACCTCACCGTGCGACCACTCCAAAATCTTATCTGTTGAAGCAAGCTTAATCTGCAGCGAATCAAAATGATTTAATTCATAATTATTCGGTTTCTTATTTGATACTTCTGTCAAAGCTCTGCGCCCCTTTCTTATATTTCTATATCTGATTGGTCAGCTGAATCCTCTTCACTCTCTTCTTGACCTTCTTCGCTCAATCCGAATCCCTTAGAATATAGCTCCTGCTCATTCTCAAGGCGATTATCAACATCCATTATGCTGTCGATCCCCGAAGGTCCTTCGTACTCTGAGAACTCCCTGAGTTCCAATTCCTTGTTATCTTCGTCGAGAACTCTTACATCTAGAGCAAGTGACTGCATTTCCTTGATGAGAACCTTAAAGGACTCAGGGATTCCCGGTTCAGGAATATTCTCGCCCTTAACGATTGACTCATAAGTCTGTACTCTTCCGAATATATCGTCGGACTTAACAGTAAGAATTTCTTGAAGTGTATATGCTGCGCCGTATGCTTCCAGCGCCCAAACTTCCATCTCTCCGAAACGCTGTCCGCCAAACTGAGCTTTACCACCCAGAGGCTGCTGTGTAACGAGCGAGTAAGGACCCGTACTTCTTGCGTGAATCTTATCATCAACGAGATGGTGAAGTTTCAGCATGTACATGTATCCTACAGTTACTGCATTATCAAAGTATTCACCTGTTCTACCGTCTCTGAGTTTCAGCTTTCCGGTCTCGGAGTATCCACAGTCAACGAGCAACTCACGAATATCTTTCTCAGATGCTCCATCAAAAACAGGCGTTGCTATATACCAGCCCTTAGTCTTTGCTGCAAGACCGAGGTGAACCTCAAGTACCTGTCCTACATTCATTCGGGAAGGTACACCCAAAGGATTGAGCATTACCTGAAGGCTGTTACCATTCTCCATGAACGGCATATCCTCTTCCGGCAGGATTCTTGAGATGACACCCTTGTTACCGTGACGACCGGCCATCTTATCTCCAACATTGATTTTTCTCTTTGTTGCGATATAAACCCTTATGAGCTTATTCACTCCAGGATTCAGTTCATCGCCGTTTTCTCTTGTAAATCTCTTTACATCGACGACTATACCGGTTTCACCATGTGGAACCTTTAGAGAAGTATCTCTTACCTCTCTAGCCTTCTCGCCAAAGATGGCTCTTAAAAGTCTCTCTTCAGCGCTCAGGTCGTTTTCGCCCTTAGGTGTAACCTTACCAACCAGAATATCTGTAGCATTTACCTCAGCACCTATGCGAATAACTCCATCCTCGTCCAGATCCTTAAGTGCATCTTCACCGACATTAGGTATATCTCTTGTAATCTCTTCAGGTCCGAGCTTAGTATCTCTCGCCTCTAACTCATATTCAACGATGTGTAGTGATGTCAAAACATCGTCCATGAGAAGTCTCTCGTTAAGGATAATAGCATCCTCGTAGTTATATCCTTCCCAAGTCATGAAGCCAATCAAAAGATTCTTACCCAGAGCAATCTCGCCCATGTCTGTCGATGGTCCGTCTGCGATTACCTCGCCTTCATCAACATGTTCACCATGGCTTACAATAGGTCTTTGGTTAATACATGTGCCTTGATTTGAACGCTTAAACTTGAGTAGTCTGTATTCATCCAGCTCATTGTTGTCATCTCTTCTGATACGAATTTCGTCAGCGTCAACAAACTCAATCGTTCCGGCATGCTTAGCAAGTGAAACAACGCCTGAGTCTTTTGCCGCCTTATATTCCATTCCGGTACCGACGAACGGCGCCTCCGTAACAAGAAGCGGAACAGCCTGACGCTGCATGTTTGATCCCATCAAAGCACGGTTAGCATCATCGTTTTCCAGGAACGGAATCATAGCCGTAGCTACTGAAACTACCTGCTTAGGTGATACGTCCATCATATCGACAACTTCTCTTGGGAACATCGCGATTTCGCCGCCATTACCTCTTGCTGCAACCTTTGCATTTATAAATCTGCCGTTTTCGTCAAGAGGCTCATTAGCCTGAGCCACAATCATCAGCTCCTCATCATCAGCATCTATATATCTGATTTCCTCAGTTACGATTCCTTCGCCCTTCTTTACAACTCTATATGGAGTCTCAATAAAACCGTACTCATTTATGATTCCATATGTCGTTAGAGAACCTATAAGTCCGATATTAGGTCCTTCCGGTGTCTCTATAGGACACATCCTTCCGTAGTGGGAATGGTGTACATCTCTGACTTCAAAGCCGGCTCTCTCTCTTGAAAGGCCTCCCGGTCCCAGAGCTGAAAGCCTTCTCTTATGCGTGAGTTCTGCAAGCGGGTTATTCTGATCCATAAACTGCGAAAGCTGTGAACTTCCGAAGAACTCCTTAATAGCAGCAGTTACAGGTCTAATATTCATCAAAGCCTGAGGTGTAGCAAGCTCGAGATCCTGAATTGTCATTCTTTCCTTGACAACTCTCTCCATTCTCGCAAGACCAATTCTGAACTGATTTTGGAGAAGCTCTCCAACGGTTCTAAGTCTTCTGTTTCCGAGATGATCTATATCATCAGTTCCGCCTATACCATAGTTTAGGTTTAACAAATAGCTAACTGAAGCTATGATATCCGCCATGATAATATTTTTAGGTGAAAGCTCATCCCTGCGAAGTCTAAGCTGACGTTTTACTTCCTCTTCGTCATCGCTATCGTTTATTATTTCCATGAGAACCGGATAGTAAACCTTCTCAGCTACGCCAAGTTCTGTGACGTCAAAATCGATAAATCCCTTGATATCAACAAAGTTATTACCTATAACCTTTGTTACATTCTCATGAGAATCATCATGCATAGCGTAAACCATTACATAGTTCACACCTGCATCTTCTATTGTCTTAGCAAGAGCCCTTGAAACCTTGCCGTCTTTTTCAACCAAAATCTCACCTGTGCTTGGGTCGATTACATCTTCTGCCACTGTTACATCAACCAACCTGTTTGCAAGGCCTAATTTCTTATTATATTTATATCTTCCGACCTTAGCGAGGTCGTATCTCTTAGGATCAAAAAATAGAGAATTCAAAAGTGACTTGGCACTATCCACTGTAGGTGGCTCACCAGGTCTAAGTCTCCTATATATCTCCCTTAGTCCGCTCTCATAGTCAGTTGTGGAGTCCTTTTCTAGAGTCTTGAGAAGCCTCTCATCAGGACCGAATATATCAATAATTTCCTTATCTGATGCAATACCTAAGGCTCTAAGCAATGTTGTAAGCGGCTGCTTACGGGTTCTGTCAACTCTAACAGAAAGGGTCTCAACCGCATCGGTTTCATACTCTAACCATGCACCCCTGTTAGGTATAATCTGTGAGGAATATAGCTTTCTATTCGATTTATCTGTCTCGACGCTGAAGTATGGCCCGGGCGAACGCACGAGTTGGGTTACGATAACTCTTTCTGCACCGTTATATATGAAAGTACCTTTTTCGGTCATCAAAGGGAAATCGCCCATGAAGACTTCTTGTTCCTTCACTTCGCCGGTTTCCTTGTTTACCAATCTAACTCTTACCTTCAGTGGTGCTGCGTATGTTACATCTCTCTCCTTGCATTCCTCCTGCTCGTACTTTGGAGGATCACTTAGGGAATAATCAATGAATTCCAATACGAGATTATTCGCATAATCTTTAATTGGGGAGATGTCTTCAAATACTTCCTTCAATCCTTCATCCAAGAACCATTTGTATGATTTTGTCTGAATATCAATGAGGTTAGGCATCTCGCTGACTTCATTAATTTTAGAGAAGGTCATACGCTCTTTTCTACCTACTTCTATAGGTTTTGGCATTTTCATCACTCCTTACGTCTCAACAGTTTACATTCGTGTGGCAGTCTATTATTTTATCACAATAAAATCAATAGGTCAACCACTTGTTACTCCGGTTCCATCTTAGTTGTCAACACATATGTTACACTTTGAGAAGTATTCCGATACAACTTGGTTTGGGCTCTTGAAATCAAGAACTGTCTTTGCTGTCTTATTATATCTAGCCTCATGCTTTGACACTTGTTTTCTTAGATCTTTTTCGCTTGTAAAAGCTTTTCTTCCATAGAGAATCTTTCCATCCTCCCTATGGCTTCTTTCGACTTTACCGTTTTGCCAAGGTGAATATGGTCTTATCCTCTTTAATTCCATGTTCAATTCTTTTGCAGCCTTCTCAAATGCACTTTCTCGTTCTGTACGATCACCATCATTTACAAATTCACTGCCATTATCAACTTGAATCATACGAATTGGAAAGCCCATTCTCTTTTCTAATTCCTGTAAATACTTACATGTTTCATATGTGCTCTTCTCTTTTACTATTTTTAGTACTCGTTTTCTGCTGTATTCATCTATTCCTGTAATTTGATAGTATCTATTTCCGTAGCTTGGAAATCGTATACATTCAGCCGGCACATACTTTATATCTATTTGAACCTTATCACCCGGATATTTACCTTCCATGTGCTCATACTTACAATAACTCTTTTTATGTATTATTGGCTTTCTATAACCCTTTTTTCGTATTTGACGGCACATACTTGCAAAGCTTCTTGTATAGCCTTTCTCTTTACATCTGACAAAAACCTCCGCCAACCCATATACTCCATTACGTTTAAGCATTCTGCATATTAATGCAAGTTCTTCTTTTGTGTGAGCGTTAGGACTATTATGGGGTCTTCTTGATTTAAGTGCTAGGCTTCTGACATCTCCGTTATATTTTTCTAATTGGCGATAGACAAACTGTCTATTAGTATGATATCGCATTGCAGCACGTGTTACACCATATTTAATCGCATATTCACATAAACGCTGGCGGAAACGCATTTCTTCGGTTATACTTTTCATGAGAGGACTCCTTTAGTACTTGAAAGTTTGTGGTAAAACCTATTGTACCAAAGTTCCTCTCTTTTTTTATTTATTTCTGTAACATATGTCTTATCACATTACATCAACCACTTGTTACTCCGGTTCCATCACACCAGGACAAATACTTTCATGATTTCTCCCTTCATATATACAAAACCGCTCAAGAACAAAAAGCACATATCATAGGAAATTCTCAGCCTAAAATCATGTGCTTTTTGATACAATCTATTATTTATGTATTGCAATTTATATATTACTAATCAATGTAGTAGAAAAAAACATAACTTTACAATCGTCATACCGTTTACAACACAGTTACATATGAAATGTGCCGTCATCGTAACATATATATTCTTAGTTTTAATATAGGAAATGCTTAATGGCAAAGCCCATATCATACACAGAAATATTCCCCAAATTGCAAGTGCATGTTCCAATGCATAAAAGAACATACTAAATAGTGTTGTTAAAACCAGAGTTTTTTTATTTTTAAAGGCTATGAGATTCTTCCTATAGAAACTTTCTTCTACGATTGGAGGTAGGATTATTGTAGAAAATGTAAATAGAATAAGCTTGAAGCAATTATTTACTCTTAACTTAATCATTCCATTATTAAGCTGTGGAAACATATTAGACAAGACGTTTGTAAATGTAAAAGCAAGAGCACAGAACAGTATTGTAATCAGAACTTGCTTCCAAAAAGCGCTTCCTTTTCTAACTGAATTCAACCATTCTTTGATTGAAAAATCTTTTCTCTGCTTGAAATATACTGCCAGTACTATATAAAATAAAAAATTAATATATATACAATGTTCTCGAAACAACAAGCAAGCTAATATAAATAAGCCCTCCACAATAATCGGGAATATATTTGATTTTATGTATTTGCTATCCATACTACATACTCCAAGTTAATTTTAACATGTAGATTATATCATAATCGAGCATGGGCTAACAGGCAACTCATCCGTTTTTATTCCTGTCACATATATATTGTCAAATTGCATAAACGCCCGTTTAACATTTGATATCCATTGCAAGTAGTGTAACATACGACAAATATAAAAGCAGCAAGCCAAAACTTAACATTCCGGCAAGCTGCCTTTTAAGGTCAATTAGTCTTCTTCCGACTCATCTTGATATGTTCCATCTTCTATTTGCTTTAACCTTACGATATCTATATATCGATCTAGCCTTGAAAGAAAATGCTTGTGAAAATTCTTTTCGATATTTTTGCGCAATATCAGCTGAATAATAACCCCATATAAACCCAAAATACCGCTAATAATGAGCATTAATAAAGTCATTAAGGGCATCTCTATCAGAATACCAATTCCTATACCTAGGAAAACGCATATCAGGCACTCTACCATAATTATCACAAACAGGGGATTGGTCCAAGTGAGCTTGCCGAGCTTATATCTCAAAACCGATTCTCTTCTCAGCGATTCCCTGAGTTCAAGTTCAATACTCGATGTAGCCATCAAAAAAGGTTTTAGGCATTTGCCCTCTTCTGTTCTTTGATATTTTTTGATTCCGGCTTTATCAAGGCGGACTCTCGATACAGGCTTCCCCCCTGATTCTCCAAATACGCCACCAAGGGCTATTGAAACCAGACTTGCCGGTTCCGAAATCCTTATCTCACCGTTTACAAAATTACTCATTGCTCCTCCTCATTTTTGCGAACGATTATCAGCCATACAAAAAAGCTTATTTCGACAACTGACAAAGCAATCATGATTAAAGCAAAAGTATCAAGAATAATCACTGCACATGCAAAACCTATTGCAATTAATATATCAGCAATCATAGCTATGATGTGTGCCCACATTAGCTTACCGACCTTCGCTCCGTTTGTGTTTTCGCCAATAGCTTTAAAGTAGCATGTAAACAGCACAACCGATACTATAAGAAATATTAAAGTGAATAATCCATATATAATCAATGCTACTGCGCTAGACATATTAAGCGTATCTGCATTAATATATATGAAACCACCCTCGACAAAGAGGCTATCATCGGAGAAAATCTTAAATCCGGTGTATAGCAATACTCGAGCGATACTTATAACTATGTAAGCATATAAGACTCTTGTAATTATCTTTGAGGCGTCTGCCGGAGAGCTATACTTCGATTCGATATTATTCATTTATTGGATTCTCTACCTTATCAGTAGGAGCTGCAGTTTCCGTTGGAGTTTCCGCTTCAGTCTCAAGCTTTGCTTCAACTACAGGTGTAGGCTCGGCTGCCTGTGCAGGCTCAGCTGTTGGTGCAGGCTCAGCTGTCGGTGTAGCAGCAGGCTCAGCTGTCGGTGCTGAATTTTGATTGTTTATGTTGTTAAAGCTATTGTTTGGGTTTGCAGTAGTATACTGGCGCATTGAGTTTCCTGAACTTAGCCCGCTCTCGAATTCACTTTCAGCACTAACTTTTCTAAGTTGACTAATTGAAATACCCGACAAAATCCATGTTACGATTCCAAGAACCACATCATTAAGCGCTAATACTAAAGCTACTCCGGCTGATACAGCCAGCAAGATAAAAGCAATCATCTTCATATTGCTTTTTATAAATAGCACAATAGCTATTACTATAGCAATGGCTGATATAACCTCAAGTGCAATAAATGTGTACTTCTGAATATCAATTAGATAATAGATGCTACTATTCTCAAATGAATATTCTACAATATAATTTGTTATTCTGATAACTATAAATGCAACAACTGTTGCTATGATAAGAACTGTGTTAATTAATATTCCTTTTTTTGCGATACTCTGCTGTGTCATAGATTACCCTCCAATAAAAAAACAAAAAGGAGCCACAATGTAAGCAGCTCCCATTGAAATTAGTTTTCAACTAAAGCCCGAATATGTAGATCGAGCCTAGAACTATTTAAGTTCTACCTTTGCGCCAACTTCCTCAAGCTGAGTCTTCATTGCTTCAGCTTCAGCCTTCTCAACGCCTTCCTTCAGAACGCCAGGAGCTCCGTCTACGAGAGCCTTAGCTTCCTTAAGTCCAAGACCTGTAATTTCTCTTACAACCTTGATAACCTTAATCTTCTCTCCACCTACTTCTGCAAGTACAACGTTGAAGTCTGTCTGCTCACCACCGGCCTCTCCACCGGCTGCAGCACCGGCTACAGCTACAGGAGCAGCAGCAGATACACCAAACTCTTCTTCACATGCTTTAACTAGCTCATTTAGTTCTAGTACTGTCATACCTTTGATGGCTTCTATGATTTTATCCTTATCCATTATAATTCTCCTTTTATTGTTATTTTTTGATTTTACTTTTAAAATTATTCTGTTTTTGCATCAGCAACAGCCTGAAGTGTTCTAACAAATGCTGAAACCGGTGACTGAATGCTACCCATGAACTTAGCAATAAGTTCATCTCTTGAAGGAATGTTAGCAATAGTTTCAATACCTGTCTTGTCGTAGAATGCTCCTTCTACAACACCTGCCTTGAATTCTACTGCCGGTATTTCTTTGATTAGCCCATTAAGTGTTCTTGCCGGTGCTGTTGCATCAGTCTTGCTGATTGCTATAGCGCTTGGTCCTGCAAGATGGTCCTTCAATGACTCGAAGTCGGTTCCTTCGATAGCTCTCTTTACGAGAGTATTCTTATATACAGTGTAGTCGACATCTGCCTCACGAAGAGCCTTTCTCATCTTGTCAGCCTGCTCTACTGTGATTCCCATGTAATCGACAAGGATTGCAGACTGTGCTCCGTCAAGTTTTGCTTTAATCTCGTCGATTACTAGCTGTTTCTGTTGTTTTGCTACGTCTGACATCTATTTCTCCTTTCTGCAATGCGTACATTGCGAATAACATGCGGTACTCAACAAAAAACCCCATCATTTTGTAGACGGGGGCAATATCTATGTATTGTACCTCGGCAGGAAATTAAGTTTTTCAACACCTGCTGTCTACGGTTTAGTTTTCAATATTAAATTACTAAATCTATGCTTAGTCAAGAATTGCAGGATTAACCTTGATTCCAGGTCCCATAGTTGTTGAAACCGAAATGCTCTTCATGTACTGGCCTTTTGCTGTCGCCGGCTTAGCCTTTACGATAGCCTCCATAAGTGCCTTGAAGTTATCCTGTAATTTCTCCTGGCCGAATGATTTCTTACCGATGATGGTATGAACTATGTTCTGTCTATCCAAACGGTACTCAACCTTACCTGCCTTAATGTCAGCCAATGCTCTCTCCAAATCCATAGTAACTGTTCCTGACTTTGGGTTTGGCATAAGTCCCTTAGGTCCGAGTACACGTCCGAGCTTACCTACAACGCCCATCATATCCGGTGTAGCAACTACTACATCGAAGTCAAACCAGTTCTCACTCTGAATCTTCTGAGCGAGTTCATCTGCTCCTACATAATCTGCTCCAGCCTTTTCCGCTTCCTCTGCCTTAGCACCCTTAGCGAAAACGAGAACCTTTACTTCTTTACCTGTTCCGTGCGGAAGTACAAGTGCTCCTCGTACCTGCTGGTCAGCATGTCTTCCGTCTACACCAAGTCTGATGTGGACTTCTACTGTTTCATCAAATTTTGCATATCCCGTCTCTACGACCTTAGCCATAGCTCCGGGTACATCGTATAAAGTAGCTCTATCTACTTTCTCTGCTACATTCCTGTAGCCCTTACCTCTCTTTGGCATAATTTACCTCCTGCTGGTTCTATCGGCCTGCTCGCGCTTAGGTTGTATTTTCTTGCACAACCTACTGACCTCCCAGAAAACTAATCTTCGACAACGATTCCCATACTTCTTGCTGTTCCCGCAATCATGCTTGTCGCTGATTCCAGGTTAGCTGCGTTAAAATCCGGCATCTTTGTCTTTGCGATCTCTTCTACCTGTGCTCTTGAAAGCGTTGCAACTTTTGTCTTGTTTGGTTCTCCTGAACCTGAAGCCAAGCCGGCTGCCTTCTTTAGCAATACTGCTGCCGGTGGTGTCTTAGTAATGAACGAAAAGCTTCTATCTGCATAGACAGTTATTACTACCGGAATAATCATTCCAGGCTGATCCTGTGTCTTTGCGTTGAACTGCTTACAAAAGTCCATTATATTTACACCGTGCTGACCTAGTGCCGGACCTACCGGTGGCGCCGGATTAGCCTTGCCTGCTTCAATCTGTAGCTTAATATAGCCTGTGACTTTCTTAGCCATGTGTTTCTCCTTTCTCTATAGTATTCTATAGGATTTTATCTACCTGGCCGAACTCAAGTTCAACCGGTGTATCTCTACCGAACATCGAAACTCTGACAGTAAGTATTTGTTTCTCTTTGCTGATATCGAGAACCTCACCCATGAAGCTCTCAAACGGTCCGCTTATAACACGTACTGTGTCTCCAACCTCGACGTCCAGATCGATATAAACCTTTTCTATTCCCATTCTCGCAACTTCTGTATCAGTTAGCGGTATAGGATTAGAGCCATGACCAACAAATCCTGTTACCCCCTGTGTGTTACGTACAAGATACCATGACTCATTATTTACAATCATCTTTATAATGACGTATCCCGGGAACATCTTCTTGGTCTTGATTTTTCTTTGGCCTTCTTTGATTTCAACTCTGTCTTCCGTCGGTACTACGATATCAAGAATCAAATCCTGCATGCCACGATTCTCGACCATTTTTTCGATATTTACTTTTACCTTATTTTCATGACCTGAATATGTGTGTACGACATACCACTTAGCATTACCATCACCTCTAAGGCCTTCTTCCTCCAATGGTGAAAGTATGTTTTTTTCTGACTCTGACATTTTGCACCTTCTTTGGCAATTATTTTACAGTTACGCCAAGGATATTCTTTAGAAGCGCTAAAACTCCAATATCTACAAGCCAAAACCCAAGTGCACATACAGCACATGTTGCAGCAACTACAACGGTGTAAGCGCCGAGCTCTTTGCGAGTAGGCCATACAACCTTGCTCATCTCTTTTCTGACACCCTTAATATATTCACCTAGACTTTGCCTGCGCGGTGTGTTTGCATTCTTAGCTGTAGCCATAGCCGCCTCCTTACTTCGTTTCCTTGTGTAATGTTTCCTTCTTACAGAACTTACAATACTTCTTAAATTCGATTCTATCAGGATCGTTTTTCTTGTTTTTCATGGTATTGTAGTTTCTCTGCTTGCACTCTGTACACGCCAGTGTAACCTTAACCCTCATATCTTCATGTCCTTTCGTTTGTTCATTTATTAAATACTCAAATTCAGAGCCGTTTGACTCCGGCCCTGAATATATAAGCATAAAGTTGCCTATTAATTGTACCCTAAGCCCTTGTCAATGTCAAACCATTTCCAAAAAAACTTAAAAATCACATATTTATTCTACTCCGGAATACATAAGCTATGAAAAACATTGCTATGATGCGTCTAGTTATTCCGACATTATCTCGCTGATTTTATCTAATGCCTTATTGACGCTCTCACTATCCGGAACTACAACCGATGCATACTCACCGCCAAGTGCATAGCATGGCCTTATGTCTATATCTCCCTTCATGTTTTGCGTTGTGACTGTCCATCCCTTTAATCCGGAGCTTTGCATTCTTACAAGTGCCTTTATATCGCTGGAATTCATGTTAACTTCCATATAGTTCTTAATAGAATTCAATATATTTGGATACTTTAGCAGCAGAACCTTAACAGATGTCACTTTTTTAATCATGGCCTTCATCACTTTTTGCTGGTTTCGGTTCCTCTGGAAATCCCCATCCTCAAACGACTTTCTTTCCCTGGCAAAAGCGAGTGCCTCTTCTCCGTTCATGTGGTTATATCCCTTTACAAACTTATAGTAGGCCTGTCCGTGAGTCTCAAAGTCGAAGTCTGAGTTCACATCTATTCCGCCAATTGAATTTACCATGCTCTTAATAGTCGAGTAGTTGACCTTAACGTAATAGTTCATCTCAAGCCCGGTGAGCTTTTCAACAAAAGCAACTGTCTCGTCAGCTCCGTAGATACCACTGTGCGTAAGCTTGTCGTACTCACCTTCAATATCCGGATATTCTATGTAGAAGTCCCTCGGCATTGAAGTCAAAAGAATTTTTCTCGTCTTTGGATTTACCGTTACAATCATATTCACGTCGGACCTTGAACTCTGTGAAATGTCTCCCTCAATATCAAGACCTGTGATTAAAATATTAAAAGGCTCCTCGCTCACATCTACGCGCTTGGCCTCAGCTCTGTCCTTGCCGGATGAATCTGAGGTTATTTTATTAAAGAATAGCAGTGTATTTACGATGTACACGCTTGCCAAGCACATAGAACCACCCATAATCAAAGCAAGAAGTATGCAGATAAGCTTTCTAGACTTCTTAAACCTATACGAATGAAGAGCCGGAAATATCAAAATAAAGGCTACAAAAATCACAGCAGCTATTATAATAAGTATCTTTGTCGTCAAAAACTGAGAATAGCAAAGCAAACCAATAAAAATCAGGGTCACAAGCAGGTAAATTCGCGATAAAAATCGTGTAAATTTGCCAAGCGGTGACTTTGTTACTGTTCTCTTACGGTGGTTTCTAGCCTCTTCCATTTTCTTCTCTCTTCTATATATCTATTGTCCTTGCTATACAATTTTACATCCCCGCTTTTACTTTGTCGAGATATAAAGGCAAATAAGGTAAAATAAGATTTTGTTCACTGTATTTCTTTGTTCATAAATCCTTTTTTATGAATCGCATCAAACTCTCTTATCTCACCTTGAAGCCTTCGCCGAAGACCTCATGAGACTCAACTATAATCATGAATGCTTTAGGATCTGTCTCCCTTATGATTTCGTTAAGTTGGAAGGCCTGCTTATTTCCGCAAGCACACATAACAACCGACTTATCCTCCTCTGAGTAGCTTCCCTTTGCCTTTAAGAATGTTGCGCCTCTGTCGATTACATCATCTATTTTTTCCGCAAGTTCACTAGGTTTATCAGTAACAATCAATGCCATCTTTCCTGAAGTCAGACCGAAGAGGAATTTGTCGATTACTACAGATATTATATAGCTGATTATAATTCCGTAGATTAAGCCGTTGATACTTCTTGATGCAACGGCAACGCCAAGCAACACAATCAGGCAATCCATTATAAAGGAAATCTTACCTATGGTCATGTACGGTTTCTTTGCTTTGATACTTAGTATGATGAAGTCCGCACCACCTGTTGAAGAGTTTCTCATGTATATCAAAGCATAGCCTATACCGGAAAGCACTCCCGTGCATATTGCAGCCAGCATCGTGTCACCCGAGTAGATTGGGAATCTGGGCGCAATATAGTCGATTATTACCGAGGTTATAATCAGCGACTTAATCGAATTGAAGAAGTAGCGCTTTCCAAGTATCTTATAGCAAAGTATTGCAACCGGAATATTCAATGCTATGGTCACCGCACCGATTGGAAGCCCAAATATGTGATTGAAAATTAAAGCTATACCCGTAAATCCAACAAGAGGAAAGTGTGCAGCTGCAGCGAAATTATATGCACCGAGCGCTATAAAGATACCACCTATGATATCGAAGAGAATGTCAACTGATATCCTCTGCATATCTCTCTTTTCTATCTTGTTCATATAATACCTTTCTTTACTCTCACAAGAAATAAGTTAGATTTAGCCTTTTGATATAGGCTATCCGAAAAAATACCGGCACTGTTGTGCCGGCATCTTAATGTTATGTTTGTAATTTGACCTATTACTCGATGATCTCTGTTACAACACCTGATCCTACTGTTCTACCACCTTCTCTGATAGCGAATCTTAGTCCCTCTTCGATAGCGATTGGTGTGATCAAGTCAATCTCCATGATTACGTTATCTCCAGGCATGCACATCTCTGTTCCTTCCGGTAACTTTAGATCTCCTGTTACGTCTGTTGTTCTGAAGTAGAACTGTGGTCTATATCCATTGAAGAATGGTGTATGTCTTCCGCCTTCTTCCTTCTTTAGCACGTATACCTGTCCCTTGAACTTTGTATGTGGATGTATTGTTCCAGGTGCTGCTAGAACCTGACCTCTTTCGATTTCGTTTCTCTGCACACCTCTTAGCAGTGCTCCTACGTTATCTCCTGTCTCTGCCTCATCCAGAAGCTTTCTGAACATCTCCAGGCCTGTTACTACTACTTTTCTCTTCTCTTCTGTAAGTCCGATGATCTCTACTTCCTCACCAACCTTAAGCACGCCTCTCTCAACTCTTCCTGTTGCTACCGTTCCTCTTCCTGTGATTGAGAATACGTCCTCTACAGGCATTAGGAATGGCTTGTCGTTATCTCTCTTTGGCTCCGGAATGTAGCTATCTACTGCTTCAAACAGCTCTACTATCTTATCTCCCCACTCGCTTGATGGATCCTCAAGTGCCTTAAGTGCTGATCCTCTGATGATTGGTGTATCATCTCCCGGGAAGTCATACTCTGTTAGTAGTTCTCTTACTTCCATCTCTACTAAATCCAGAAGTTCTTCGTCATCTACCATATCGCACTTGTTTAGGAATACTATGATGTATGGTACTCCTACCTGTCTTGATAGCAGGATGTGCTCTCTTGTCTGTGGCATTGGTCCATCTGTTGCTGCTACTACTAGAATCGCTCCATCCATCTGTGCAGCACCTGTTATCATGTTCTTTACATAGTCAGCGTGGCCCGGGCAGTCTACGTGTGCGTAATGGCGGTTTGGTGTCTCATACTCAACGTGTGATGTTGAGATTGTGATTCCTCTTTCCTTCTCTTCCGGTGCCTTATCAATCTTGTCGAACTCAACCTTCTCTCCTAGACCGTATCTCTGGTGCAGCGTTGTTGTAATCGCTGCTGTAAGTGTTGTCTTACCGTGGTCTACGTGTCCGATTGTACCGATATTGATATGTGGTTTGTTTCTTTCAAATTTCTGTTTTGCCATTATTCCCTCTCCTTATTCATAACAACAAATTTAATCTGGAGCTGCTGAGCAGAATTGAACTGCCGAACCTCTTCATTACCAATGAAGTGCTCTACCGACTGAGCTACAGCAGCGTATGCATACTCGATTGACATTGTAAATTCACGCAATCAAGCATTGTTATTATCGTACTATTTTTGTAACACCTTGTCAATAATCCAGTAAGTTTATTCTAATTTTTTTCTTCAGCCTCTGCATTGCATTATCAACGGCTTTTGGAGTTCTTCCCAAATCCGTTGCGATTTCCCTATAATTCATTCCTTGACGCATCTTCACCCACACCTCGCGCTCAAAATTGCTTAGCTTCTCTGAGCCACCTAATTCTATATCCCTAATGGATTCCTTGAGCATGGCCAGCCGTTCCGGACTCAGATCCTTGTCCGCCAAAAACGAGCTGTAGGCTTTGCTACATTCCTTATAATATTCGCTCGGGTCCAGCTGCTCTCTTCCCTCGTCAAAAATGGATAGCGACTCGTTTAGAAGCTTGTGCTTCTGCCTGTTAGCAGCATTTATTGCCGTCTTTATCTGGTTATCTATGCAAAGCTGAAGAAAGCTTGAAAATTTGGTTCCGGCATTTTCATCAAAATCTCTAATCGCCTTAAAGATACCTATCATCGCTTCCTGTATGACATCCTCATTTTCGGCTCCTACAATATAGTATTTCCTCGCATTTATCTTTGCAACATGCTTATATTTATCTATAAGCAACTCATACGCCGGAATGCTGCCCTCCTGAGCCAATTTGACAAGGCTTTCGTCTGAAAGTATGTTCATTCCATCTGCCAGCATCAGCGTTTTTCACTCCTTTGTCTAAGTGCCTCATACATTATTATTGCTGCTGCATTTGATGCATTCAGCGAGTTAATCTGCCCCAGCATAGGTATTGATACAACGAAATCACATTTTGATTTAACAAGTTGCCTGATTCCCTTGCCTTCATTTCCAATCACCAGCGCAAGCTTTCCACGCATATCTGCCTCGGTGTAAAGACTTCCATTCATGTCGCAAGCTGCAATCCAAAATCCGTTTTTCTTAAGCTCATCAATGGTCTTTGCTATGTTCGTTACCTGAACGCAAGGCATGTATTCAATGGCACCGGCCGAAGTTTTTGCCACGGTTTCCGTGAGTCCACAGCTATTGTGCTTTGATATAATTATGCCACAAGCACCTGCACACTCCGCGCTACGCATTATCGCACCTAAGTTATGTGGATCCTCAAGCTCATCCAAAATAACTATCAAAGCGTTCTCACCGCCGGCTTCCACACGCTTATAGATATCCTTCATGCTAGCAAAAGAATGCGCCGCGGCAAAAGCCACAACTCCTTGATGCCCTTTACCCTTACAGAGCTTGTCGAGTTCAGTCTTTTCGGCCTGTTCAATTTTTATTCCGTTTTTCTTTGCTAAATCGTATACCTTAGCTATTGATCCCGACGCACCCTTTTGAATGATGACTCCGGAAATGTCCCTGCCGCTTTTGAGTGCCTCAATCACAGGATTTCTGCCTATTATCAAATCGATTTTACTCATCTTTTCCTCGTGTATTTGTAGAAACGGTATTCTATACCTTTTTCTTCCATAAGCTCTCCAACAGGCTCGCAATCAAATTCACCCGAGGCGTCGAGATTCTCAAAATGCCTGTCCGCATCAAAGTCCTTATATATCTTGGTTACATAGCATATGTCACATTTAGGTAGCATATCTTTGTATATCTGAGCACCGCCTATTACGAAGACATCCTCTTCAGGAAGGCATGAGACAATTTCGTCGATTTCCTCGTAAGAATGCACCAACTCTGCGTTTACCGCTTCATATGAAGTGTCCCTTGTCAAAACTATATTTCTTCTCCTAGGAAGTCCCTTTGATCCGGGCAAGCTCTCAAGCGTAACTCTTCCCATTATGACAGTTTTATCTAGTGTCATTTTTTTGAAATACTCAAGGTCTCCGGGAATGTGGCAAAGCAAACCGCCATCTTTCCCGATTCCCCAGTTTTTGTCTACTGCAATTATCAAATTCATATCGCACCTATACCGCAATTGGAATGTTCTTAATCTGCTCTCCGCACACGTAGTCTTCTATGATTAAATCGTCAGTTATGAAATCATAGAAGTCTTTGACTTCAGGATTTAGCCTTACCTTTGGTGCCGGAAATTCTTCTCTCGAAATCAATTCTTCTATTGCCGGCACATGCTTGTCATATATGTGCGCATCTGCAATTACATGCACAAGTTCACCCGGCTTATAGCCACAGACCTGAGCCAGCATCATAACGAGAACAGAATACTGACATACATTCCAGTTGTTAGCCGCAAGCACATCCTGAGAGCGCTGATTCAAAATAGCGTTCAGCTTATCACCCGTCACATTAAATGTCATGCTGTATGCACACGGCTCTAGGTGCATTTCAGTCAAATCGCTGAAGTTATAGATGTTTGTCATTATTCTCCTGGACTGAGGTGTATTCTTGAGCTGCCAGATTACATTATCGACCTGGTCCATCTCACCCTGAGCAAACTTATATTTCCGAGCCATCTGGTAGCCGTAAGCCTTTCCTATTGAGCCGGTTTCGTCAGCCCACTCGTCCCAAATTTTGCCCTTTAAATCCTTAATATTGTTGGACTTCTTCTGCCAAATCCAAAGAAGTTCGTCAACTGCGGTCTTTATCGCAGTCTTTCTTAGAGTAAGAGCCGGGAACTCCTCCGATAAATCGTATCTGTTTACAACACCAAAGCGCTTTATAGTATATGCAGGGCTTCCGTCCTCCCAGCGAGCTCTGACAGTTTCCCCTTCAGTTGAAAACCCATTGTCTAAAATATCTTTACACATGCTTTTGAAAATTTTATCTGCTTTGCTCATCGCCTCTTCTCCTATTCCTCTTCGATTATCTCTACCGCCTTAGCCATAATCGCCCTTATCCGCTCATCGTCTCCGCTGGCATGTAAAAACCCAACTAGTGCCTCAAAGGCTGTTGCAAGCCTGTATTCTACAGCTCCGGCACTTCTGCTCCTATTAGGTGTCTTGTGATTTCTCGCACGCTTTACAAGGCCTAACTCCTCCTCCGTGAGAAAGCCGTTCATCATCTGCTTGATTGCCCTTGCCTGACTTTCAGCTCTGACGTATTTTATTGCCTTCTTGTGCATGAGATCGGCTTTTCCTCCATTGCTTAGACCACCGGAAACCATACTCCTTATATAAAGTTCATACACGGCATCTCCAACAAAAGCCAGCGCATTCACATTTGCCTGAGCGGGATTCATATAGACTCATCCTTTATTATCTGAACACCCTGTGGTGTATCCTTGAGCGTATATCCTCTAGCCTTGAGCTCGTCTCTGATTTCGTCGGCACGAGCGAAGTCCTTGTTCTTTCTCGCCTGCTGTCTTTCCTCAACTAGAGCCTCAATATCCGCATCAATAGTTGTCTCCTTAGCTTTGATTATTCCGAGAACTCCTGTCAGCTCGTTGAAAATATCTAAAGCAGCCTTAGCATATGACTTGCTTGTTCCTCCGCGAAGCATGGTGTTTATCTCAGTGATAAGTTCAAAAACAGCGCTAATTCCGTCAGCGGTATTTAGATCGTCATCCATAGCCTTTATAAAAGCCTGTCTAAAATCATCAAATTTGTCAACTGACTTTTCCTCTTCAGCTGAAAGCTTTTCATCCGTTCCTGTTTTAATCATGAATTCAATGTCGTCAAGACAGTTCTTAATTCTATTAAAGCTTGACCTTGACTGCTGCATCATCTCTTCACTGAATTCTATCGGTCCTCTATATTGACCTGATAGCAGCAGGAAGCGGATTTCCTCTCCCGTGTACTTACGGCGTATATCCCTAACCGTAAAGAAGTTTCCTGCAGACTTTGACATCTTTGAACCGCCTATATTTATGAAACCGTTATGCATCCAGTAGTTAGCAAAGCTTACTCCGTTGCAGCACTCCGACTGGGCTATTTCGTTTTCGTGATGTGGAAACTGAAGGTCCTCACCCCCACCGTGAATATCTATAGTTTTGCCTAGATGTCTTCTTGCCATAGCTGAACACTCTATGTGCCATCCGGGTCTTCCCATACCCCATGGAGACTCCCAAGCGATTTCGTCCTCGGTCTTACGAGCCTTCCATAGTGCAAAGTCTATTGGATCTTCCTTGACCTCGCCTACTGCAATTCTTGCGCCGGCCTCGAGATCTTCTATATTCTGACCTGAAAGCTTGCCGTACTCAGGGAACTTTCTTGTTGAGAAATACACATCGCCGTCAGCTTCGTAGGCAAAACCCTTGCCTACCAAAGTGTCAACAAAGTTTTCTATCTCATCGATATGCTCAGAAACCTTGGGATGAACGTCAGCTCTTCTCACGTTTAGGGCATCCGCATCATCAAAGTACTCTTTGATGTAACGCTCTGAAATCTCAAGTGCGCTCACTCCCTCATCCTTTGCTCTGTTGATAATCTTATCGTCCACATCAGTGAAGTTCTGTACATATTTAACCTTATAGCCTCTGTACTCCATATATCTTCGAAGCGTATCAAAGACTACTATAGGTCTGGCATTTCCTATGTGGATATAGTTGTAAACCGTTGGCCCGCAAACGTAGATATTTACTTGCCCTTCGCGAATCGGCTCAAACTCCTCTTTTCGTCTTGTAAGTGTGTTATATATCTTCATATCTATTCCTTTTGTCCCCTCGGATTAGCTCTCTACCGAGGCATACGGCATATCATTAATTCAAGCGTATGTTTGCTCTGTTCATTCTATTATTCTACAGTTACAGTTTTTATTACGACCGGTTCAAGCGGCTTGTCCTGGAAGTCTCGTCTTACATTTGCGATTTCAAGAGCCGCTTCAATGCCTTCCGTAATCTTTCCGAATCCTGCATATTGTCCGTCTAGATGTGGAGCATCTGCAACCATTACGAAGAACTGTGAACCTGCTGAATCAGGAACCATTGTTCTTGCCATTGATAGCACGCCTGTTGTGTGCTTCAGGTCGTTCTTTACGCCGTTCATTGAAAACTCGCCTTTGATTGTGTAGCCTGGACCACCTGTTCCGTTTCCATTAGGGCATCCTCCCTGAATCATAAATCCGGGAATAACTCTATGAAATGTTAGACCGTCGTAGAAACCGCTGCGAGCCAGCTTCTCAAAGTTCTCTACAGTAATTGGTGCGATATCCTCGTAGAGTTCGCCCTTCATTACCTTACCGTTTTCCATCTCTATTGTTACTGTTTTCATCTTATTTCTCCTCGTTTACTAAATTAATAGCATTCTCTATTGCTTCTTCCACGCTGATTTCCGTCTTCTCGCTATCTCTACGCAGCTTATACTCTACAATTCCTTCTCCGGCTCTCTTGCCGACTGTAATTCTTATTGGGAATCCTAGAAGGTCAGCATCCTTGAACTTGACGCCCGGCCTCTCATCACGGTCATCTATCACCGCTTCAACGCCTGCTGTAAGCAATTTTTGATAGATGTCCTCAGCCAGCTTTGACTGCGTCTCATCCTTCGGCTTAACAAGCGTTACAATCACATGGTATGGAGCTACTGAGACCGGCCAAATGATTCCATCCTCATCATGATGCTGCTCGATAACAGCTGCAAGCGTGCGGCTTACACCGATTCCGTAGCAACCCATAACAAGCGGATGATCCTGCTGATTTTCGTCCTTATATATAGCATTCATAGCCTCTGAATACTTTGTTCCGAGCTTGAACACCTGTCCGACCTCAATTCCACGAGTGTGTTTTATTGGTGCACCGCAAACCGGACAAGGGTCTCCCTCCTTAAGAACCTTGAGGTCTGTAACTATATCACCCTCATAGTCCCTTCCATAGTTCACATTGAGAATGTGGTGATCCGGCTTGCAAGCACCGGCACAGAGATTCTTAAGTCCCACCAGCTCGCTGTCGACAACAATCATGCAGTCATGAAGCCCAATCGGTCCTGTGAAACCGCCAACTGCACCTATAGCAGCTTCCAACTTTGATTCGTCCGCAAAGGCAATCGCATGCTCAGGAATCTTAAGTGCGTTTACCAACTTGATCATGTTAAGGTCTCTATCTCCCCTAACAAAAGCAGCTACATAACCGTCAGCCTTGCCATCCTCATCGTACTTCTCAAAGAGAAGAGCTTTAATAGTCTTTTTCTTATCTATGTTCAGGAAGCTTGCAAGTTCTTCAATTGTCTTTGTCCCCGGCGTATGAACCTCCTGAAGCTCCAGCATCGCCTCGCTCTCAGGTGATGGTTCCGCATCACGACATACCGCCTTTTCTACATTAGCTGCCATAGAGCAGCTCTCGCAATATGCTATATCGCTCTCGCCCACCTCTGAGAGAGCTGTAAACTCGTGAGATGCATTTCCGCCTATCGCACCACTGTCAGCCTCTACCGGTCTGAACGTCAAGCCGCAACGAGTGAAAATCCTCGTGTAGGTATCGTACATATCATCGTAACTCTTATCGAGACCCTCTTGATCCTTATCAAATGAGTAAGCATCCTTCATGATAAACTCTCTGCTTCTCATAAGTCCAAAGCGAGGTCTTGCTTCGTCTCTGTATTTATGTTGGATTTGATATAAGTTTAGTGGCAATTGCCTGTACGACGAAACTCCGTCTCGAACTATATCCGTAAAAATTTCCTCGTGTGTAGGTCCTAGACAAAAGTCTCTACCGTTTCTGTCTTTGATACGCCAAAGCTCCGGTCCGTACGCACTCCATCTGCCCGATTCCTCCCAAAGTTCAGCAGGCTGAATTGCAGACATCAAAATTTCCTGCGCTCCGCTCTTATCCATCTCCTCACGGATTATATTCTCAATCTTGTGGAGAGTTCTCCAACCCAGCGGCATAAATCCGTAAATTCCCGACGCAAGCTTGCGTATCATTCCCGTACGAAGCAGCAGAATATGGCTTGGAATTTCCGCCTCAGCAGGTAGTTCTCTCAGAGTTCTGACGTACATTTTAGATAGTCTCATTGAAATTATATCTCCATTCTATTCAATCTATATTTCTGTTGTAGCTGTTGCTACAGTATTTATCAAATTTTAAATATCCTACTTAGGGCTGCAGGATAAAATACACACAGCCTCCGCTGCAATGCCCTCACCTCTGCCCGTAAAACCGAGCTTTTCGGTCGTAGTCGCCTTAATATTTATTCTCTCTCTGCTAATATTTAACACATTGCAGATATTATCCTCCATCTTTGCCACATGTGCGGCAAGCTTAGGTTTTTCACAAATTACAGTAATGTCCGCATTCACAAAATCATATCCCCTGTACTTTACTGCATTCCATGTTCTCTCTAGTAGCACCAAGCTCGAAGCATCTTTATATGCAGGATCCGTATCGGGAAACAATCTCCCTATATCTCCCATTGAAGCAGCACCTAGAATTGCATCTATCAAAGCATGTATTAGCACATCCGCATCCGAATGTCCCAAAAGACCCTTCTCAAAAGGAATCTTGACGCCCCCCAAAATGAGAGCCCTGCCCTCTACAAGCCTATGCACATCAAAGCCTTTTCCGATTCTTGTTTCCAAAACGATATCCTCCGGCGTTGTTATTTTAATATTCGCTTCACTGCCATCGACCAGCGACACCTTATGTCCAAAGGCCTCTGCAATACTCGCATCGTCCGTGAAATCACCACCCTCGGCAAAAGCTTTGTTATATGCATCCATCAAAAGAGTTGTAGAAAACCCCTGAGGAGTCTGAACGCAGCGTAAGTCACTGCGCTCAAGACTTCCCGAGTTTATATCTCTTATTGTGTCCTTTGGCATGATGCAAGGAATTGCTGCACCGGTTTCGGAAGCCTCTTTTACAATTGAGGTAATAATATCAAGTTCAATATATGGCCTAACCCCATCGTGTATCAAAACAATATCATCCTCAGAAACGCCTTTCTGCTTCAGATATCTGAGCGCATTCGAAACCGAATCCTGCCTTCTTGCACCTCCTGCGATGATGCTCAGGCTCTTTCCGAAATTGTGAAACAGCTCTTCCGTTTGCTCAAAATAGTCCTGTGCAGTTACGACAATTATCTCGTCGATAAGTGAGCTTCTTTTGAACTTGTCTACCGTCTTTTCTAAAATCGTCTTGCCGCCTATGTAAAGGAATTGCTTCGGCTTTGGCGCCTTCATGCGGGTTCCCCTGCCACCTGCCACAATCACGGCATAGACTCTCCTGTTATGATACATCTTATACCCTTACTCTTCCGAAAATCATTCTGCCTGCCGATGTTTGAAGCACACTGGTTACGGTTATCTCTCTAGTCTTACCGATATAGTTCTTACCATCCTCAAGAACTACCATAGTTCCATCGTCGAGATAGGCGATGGACTGCTGGGAATCTTTTCCCTGTTTAACCGGAGTAACCGTCATTTTTTCGCCTGGAATTACAACCGGCTTTAGCGTGTTAGCCAGCTCGTTTATATTCAAAACATCCACGCCGTTAATCCTTGCGACCTTATTCAGGTTAAAGTCGTTTGTAACGACTTTACCACCCATTATCTGTGCAAGTTTTAGGAGCTTAACGTCAACCTCGGGTATTTCCTTAAGTCCCTTCTCGCTCTCCGTGTTATATATATCGATTCCGTAGTCGCTTTGAATCCTGTTGAGGATGTCAAGACCTCTGCGACCTCTTGTCCTCTTCAGAGAATCGGATGAATCCGCTATATGCCTTAGCTCTACCAAAACAAATTCCGGTATTACTATAGGTCCCTCTAGGAATCCGGTCTTAATAATCTCTGCAATTCGCCCGTCGATTATTACGCTTGTGTCCAGAATTTTAGGAATCAAATTGCTCTGCTTACGTCCCTTGCCGCCTACCGAAAAGCGTGTTGCTTGAGCGGGGTTCGTATTCTGAGCTGCATCGCTGTTTCTCCTCGCTATGAACATCTGAGAAATTATTTCTTTTCCCTTTTTGTTCGCTACAACCGCGCCAATAAATCCCATAATCATGTAGACTATCAGTGTAATGATAACGTACAAATATTGATTTGTAATACTTGCGAAAATCTGGGTTATAAAGAATGCGATAATAAGTCCGAATATAAGGCCTATAGCTCCTGCAAGAATGTCGTTTCCGGAAACCCCTTGAAGATCATCCTCAATCTTGCCGGCAACCTTGACGCTCTGCCTTGAGATAAGCGGCGCCAAGCGATAAAACATAATTGCGAATAATAAAGAAATAATTGCCGCTATAAAATATTGATGGTTGCTTTTGAAATATGCCTCGTATGACGAGTCGGAGTATATCAAAAGATACTTAGTTCCAATAGAAATTCCATAACCTATCAAAGCGCCTATTATGGCTAGAGCGAATCTCAATAACTTTTTGAACATATTGCACCTCCTTTCTTAATATTTTGGGTGAAGCTTTTTATGATTTTTTCACACGTGCTACCACCTCAAAATAGCTATTTCTATACATATTACAGTATATTCCTATAGCAGCTTGTCGTCAATACTCCCATGCTCTAAAACAATGGTAAATTCAATGCTTTTTCACTCTGTTGTCATATTATGTAGTTTGCTTTTATATTTGTGACAATTATGATAGAATTATAACACTAATCACATTAAAACTTCACCTTGACACGTTATCATACAAACAGAAAATGGGAGGAATATATATTATGTACAAGTTACTTGTCGTAGACGACGAACCGAAAATCAGAGAGGTAATTCGAGAATATGCAGAGTTCAACGGTTATGAGGTGACCGAAGCAGAGGACGGAATGAGCGCTGTTGGACTATGCAAACTAAACAAGTATGACCTTGTTATTTTAGATATAATGATGCCTAAGCTCGACGGCTTCACCGCATGCAAAGAAATCAAGAAAATTTCCGATGTTCCTATCATCATGCTTTCGGCACGAGGCGAGGAATATGACAAGCTATTCGGATTTGAGCTTGGAATTGACGATTATATCGTCAAACCTTTCAGCCCTAAGGAGCTAATGGCACGTGTAAACGTTGTTTTAGAGAGACGTAATTCTGTATCAAAGGACAAAAGCAGCGTTCTCACATTTGATGGACTCGAGATAAATATCGCAGCGCGCACCGTTACAGTGGACGGCAAGCGAGTTGAGCTTACACCAAAGGAGTACGACCTTCTGTTCTACTTAATTAAAAACAAGAACATTGCACTTTCAAGAGATAAGTTACTCTCCGATATATGGGGATATGACTTCTTCGGTGATGACAGGACCATCGATACGCATATCAAAAACTTGCGTAATAACCTAGGTCCTTACCGTGATTTCATAGTGACCCTCAGAGGAGTAGGATATAAGTTCGAGTATGAGAAATAACAAGAAAAGGTTTGATATCAGGAGCCTTAGTTTCAAACTCTGGTGCTATTTTATACTCTTTGCAGCGCTATTAATCGCTTTGATTTGGTTGCTTCAGATTTATTTCATGGATTCCTTTTACGAGGACATGAAACTTCGTGAAACCAAGAAAATGGCGCAAGAGCTAATAGACGAATATAAGCGAAACGGCAAAGAAGCTATGAGTAGGAAGATAAACGAGATCAGTTCGGGGACCGACTCGTATATAAGGGTTGAGACCGGAGATGGTAGAGTCGCTATTCTACCTGAGTACAACGGTTATAAACAAGAGTACCTCTACAGCCTTCAGTCCTCCAATCTTCGCCAGCAACTTGAGAGCAGCACCTTCCCAAGTGTATCTGTCATTGTTCCTTACCAGGACAATCAGCTGCTAGCCTATGCAACCTATCTTTACAAGGCGGAGGATTCAAATAACAAAGACGAAAATATGGCAAACAGCTATATACTCTACATGTTTTCACCGCTCTCGCCGGTGAAATCCACGATTTCTATTTTGAGGACACAACTTGTCTATATCACATTCATAGCTATGTTTCTAGCACTTTCGATGGCTCTATACATGGCAAATATGATTAGCAGGCCAATCAAAAATATAACGAAATCTGCAGAGGAGATGGGCAAGGGACATTACGGAGTTCAGTTTAGGCCAAGCTCCTACTCTGAGATTCAAAATCTCTCTGAGACTTTGAGTAAAGCTTCTCGAGAACTTGAGAAGACCGATATGTATCAGAAAGATTTGATAGCAAATGTCAGTCATGACCTCAGAACGCCACTGACCATGATTAGATCCTATGCCGAGATGATTAGGGACTTATCCGGAAACAACCCCGAGAAAAGAAACCAGCACCTTGGCGTAATTATCGAAGAATCGGATAGGTTAAACATCCTTGTAAACGATATGCTCAATCTATCCAGAATGCAACAGCGCAAGATAGTGCTTGAAAAAAGTGAGTTTGATATATCCGAAAGCGTGCGCACTTTGCTCACATCCTACGATATTCTTGCTGAAAATGACGGATATAAGTTCACTTATAACAACAACGAGTCTCTACCTGTCTTTGCTGATAAAGCCAAAATTACGCAGGTTATTTCTAACCTTATAAACAATGCTGTTAAATACTGCGGCGATGACAAGGAGATAATCATCAATGTAAAGCGTGTGGCAAGATCAAAGGTTAGATGCGAGGTGATAGACCACGGACAGGGCATCGCTCCGGACGAGGTGAATCACGTTTGGGAAAGATACTATAAATCAAGTACACACCACGTTAGACAGACAGACGGAAGCGGACTTGGTCTTTCAATCGTTAGAGAGATTCTAAACCTGCATAAGGCTCCGTACGGTGTAAACAGCAAGCTCGGAAAGGGTAGCACTTTCTGGTTTGAGCTGGAGATTCTTAAGACGAAGAAATAATACACAATAACGAAATGCACAGACAATTACTTGGGTAATCGTTTGTGCATTTTTGATGTCTATATTAACTATATGGAGTTATGCTAATTTACTCTATTCAAATTGACTCATTAAGTTCTTAACATCGTATCCATACTGAGCGATTCTGAAGTATGCGTCCTTCTGCCATTCCTCGTTAAATGTCCCATCTTCATTGATGAAGAAATCCGAGTCCATATAGCGAATTAATGCATACTCCGAAGTTTTCTGATCAAAGCCGTTTCCACGACTAAAATCTATTCCCTTGCCCGTGTTTTTCGTTACAATTGCCTCAAGCAAAGGTGCGGTAAGTTCATTACATGCTACTGCAAAATCCGGAGTATTGAAAAGCCTCTTCTTTGAACCCGTGTAGATTGCGAATCTTGTTATAGCACCGTTGCTCACACATTTAACTGTGTGAATATCATCAATTTTTATGCTGTTCTTGGCACCCTTAATTACGCCATTTGATATGCTGATGAGCTTTTCCTTAAGCGAATGGCCTAATTCTATATCAAGAGTTCTTAGATTGTTTGGAAAATCCTTTCCGAGCCTGCTCGCAGCGAATGCTGTAAGGATGGTCTTTGTCTCCAATATATTATGAACACCGTCTATGTGTGGCAAATCTGTATCAAACTCTACATTATTTCCGTCCTTACCTATCATCATTACCATGTAGCAGTTGTTTGAATTGCAATATCTTGTAACATTAGTGTATCGAATATCCTTAAACGAAACATTGATTTCTTTCTTACCGGTGTTTAGGCTAAAGCCATCTTTACGAACTATAAGTTCCCTGTCATTTTGGTCTTTAATCTCTACAGGGCCATTCTCAAATATACTTCTCATAGATACCTCCATATCCTTATACTCATAGCCATATTATATACCTCTGAACTTTAAAATTCAATTCCTATAAAAAGACCTTAACCCCCTAATTTCCAACAAAAATAGGACAGAGCCCTATATGAACTCTATCCTGAAAATTGCTTTTTAATATTGACCGTATATAAACGGTCGGCTTATTAATAGTTTTCTGACTTAATCTGGAAATAAGCCTGTGGGTGCTTACATACAGGACAAAGCTGTGGAGCCTTTTCAGCTACAACCTGGTGTCCACAGTTGCTGCACTGCCATAGAACCTTCTCTTCTCTCTCGAATACCTTGCCTTCCTTAATGTTAGCAGCAAGCTTTCTGTATCTCTCCTCGTGCTCCTTTTCGATAGCAGCTACGCCTTCCATCTGAGCGGCGATTTCCGGAAATCCCTCTTCTCTAGCTGTAGCAGCCATTTCCTTATACATATCTGTCCACTCGTAGTTTTCACCTTCGGCAGCATCAAGCAGGTTTTCCTCTGTTGTTCCGATTCCGTGAGCAAGCTTGAACCAAAGTTCTGCGTGCTCCTTCTCGTTAGCAGCGGTCTCTAGGAAAATGTTGCTAATCTGTACATAGCCTTCCTTTTTAGCCTTTGATGCATAGTATGTGTACTTGTTTCTTGCCTGTGACTCACCGGCAAATGCTGTAAGTAGATTTTCTAATGTTTTTGTTCCCTTTAAATCCTTCATGATTTCCTCCATTTCACTTAAATATTATAATAACCATTAAACACTTATCTGCATGTGTGACTCGATAAAGCTGCGTTTCTCCGTTTGCCTTCTACATTTATCACACTTGCATTCCAATATAACTGAACGAAAATTAATTTCGTTGTCAGCATCTAGACCAAATGCCTTACCCATATCATCCTTGAGTTTCGTCAGGCTATGCTCATCCGCCCCATTCAGGTCCGTAAGTCTTCCGCACTCCGGACATATCGAATGATAATGCTTATCAAGGTGTCCATCAAAGCGGTCCACTCCGCCCGGGAGTGAAATCCTTATGACTTCACCGGAATCCACCAGTTGATTCAGGTTGCGATATACAGTCGCAATACCTATGCTTGGCAGTTCCTTGCGAGCCAGCTTATAAACCGTTTCTGCGGTAGGATGATCATAACTGTTCTTGACTATACCGAGGATGATGTTTCTTTGCCTCGAATACTTCAATATTGCCTACCTTTTATTCATAACTGATAACGATTATCATTATAATATCATCCTGTACATCACTTGTCAAGCCAAATTAAAAATTATTTTTTAAAATTATATTGTTTAAAATCAAATTATAGGGTATAATATAAATACGATATAGAGAAAGAGCGTTAAGCTCAAATATTTAGGAGGAAATAGTAATGTTAAAGATTTTTAAGTGTAATCATTGTGGAAACATTTTCGAAGTAGTAAACGATGCTAAGGTAGTTCCTGTATGTTGTGGAGAACCTATGAGGGAGCTTAAGGCTAACACAACAGACGCTGCTCAGGAGAAGCACGTTCCTGAAGTTTCAGTAGAAGGCAATCTGGTAAAGGTTAAAGTTGGAAGCGTTGAGCATCCAATGACAGAAGAGCACCACATCGCATTCATCTATCTTGAGACAGAGAATGGTGTAGCTCGTAAGGATTTGGACCACACAGGCAAGCCTGAGGCAGTATTTGCACTTGCAGAAGGTGAGAAGCCGGTTGCTGTTTACGAGTACTGCAATCTACACGGTCTTTGGAAGAAAGAACTTTAATATAAGATACATAAATTAAACATATTAGAATATATTCCGGTCCGGAATATATTCTTAAATCCACAATAAGATAAATACCAACACAGGTGTACGGATAATAATATCTGTACACCTCTTTTTATATCCTTAATATCAAAAACCCGGTGCCTATATGACCCCGGGCAACTCTTCTTATAAATAGCTCGCCTTCCCTAGCCAGCCTTATATTTCCTTATTATCCTTTGCACAAAGACGCTCACTAGCATTATAGCTGCAAATATCGCTAAAACCCAACTAAAGAAATCAGCGCGATTGTCATATATTATGCTGAGCACGAGCATAGCCGTCATTCCTAAAACGCAGCACTGGTGCAAGATGAACATTCCTAGGCTCTCGCCCTTTGCTTTAGACTTACCGTCCACCTTCTCTGCTTCAGCATCATCAGAGTTCTTCTTAGCAGAATCACCAAATAGAAGAGCTGTTCCTGCGCCTACAAGCACTAGGCCAGTTAAAAGGCTAGTAACTTTAATCATTCCCGAAAGAACAACCACATAGACAATAACCGCCCCGATAACCGCAGTCTCAAATCCAATTAGATTGCTTCCGCTGACCATTCTTTTGACTCCGCGCAGTTTTTTGAAATTTATTTTCTTTATCTTTTCGAATTTTAGTTTCTTCATTGCATTAATCCACATTGTCTGCGACATTTAGCGCTTCAGCTATGTTCAGAAGGTGATCTCCTATTCTCTCAAAGTCGATTAAGAGCTCCGTATAAAGTACTGCAGTATCCTCATTGCATGTCCCTCTGTGCATTCGCCTTAGATGATTTGTCCTATACTCTCTGGTTAAATCGTCTATCTTCTGTTCTATTGCGGCCGTCTTAACGACATCTTCACTATTCATCTTGTCTAGCGCACTGATTGTCTCCATACCGAGCACGCTGTACCTCTTCATTGTCTCAAGTTCTTGGTAGGCCTCGTCCGTAAACTTCACCTTGTTCTCAGCAAGCCTTAGAGAGTACTCGGCTATGTTCATAGAATGATCAGCCACACGCTCCAAGTTTGTACATATTTTGAAATAAGCATTTATCAACCTGCTATCATTTACATTCGTCTCATAAATCATAGTGTTGGATATATACTTGGAGATTTCCTTGTTCAGATAATCTATATATTCCTCTTTGTCACTTATCTTCTTTAGCATCTTTGTGTCACCGTTTATGACCACATCAAAGCTGGCAATCACATTTTCCTTGACCATACGAGACATGCGCAAGAGCTCGTTTCTAATTCCGTTCATAATGATTGCAGATGCACCGATTGAAAAGTATTCCTCGTGCTTCATTGTAGGTCTCAGGAACTCTAATTTGAAAACATCAGCCTCTTCCTCCTCAACCTCTGGCAGTATTTTCTTTGACAGCATAGCCATATAGCTTCCGAACGGAAGCAGTAGCAGCGTTGTTACCACATTGAAGAATGTATGCATGTTGGCAATCTGTGCAGCCGGCTTTGTTGGAGTCCACGACGCAACCCAATCCGTGAGTGGTGTAAAAATACAGATTGTTGAGAACAGAAGTGCTCCTATCACGTTGAACATCATATGAATGAGCATCGCTCTCTTCGCGTTTCTGTTTGTACCTATGGATGCAAGGAGTGTTGTTACACAAGTTCCAATGTTTCCACCGAACAAAACGAATACGGCACTGTGGAAGCTTAGCGCTCCACTAGTTGTCAAAATCTGAAGGATACCAACCGACGCAGCGGAAGACTGAATGACTCCCGTAAATACAAGGCCAAACAGAAGTCCAAACAGAGGATTCTGGAAAGACGTGAGCATTTCCTTAAATGCCGGAACTTCCTTTAGCGGTTCCATAGCCTGACTCATCAAATTCATTCCTAGGAAAAGGAATCCTAAACCTGCAATTATATAACCATAGTTGTGAAGTTTCTCTCTCTTGAAGAATACCAAAAGTACAACACCGGCCATCGCAAACATCGGAGCTATTTCTCCTACATCGAGGGCTATCAGCTGTCCGGTGATTGTAGTACCTATATTAGCACCCATGATAATCCAAACAGCCTGAGTAATCTTCATAAGTCCTGAATTAACGAATCCAACAACCATGACGGTCGTCGCCGATGAGCTCTGAATTAAAGCTGTGATCCCAACACCTATCAGAATTCCCATGAATCTATTAGATGTAAGCCTTTCTAGAATACTCTTCATGCGGTCACCAGCCGCCGCCTCAAGACCGGTGCTGGTCATCTGCATTCCGTAAAGGAATAGGGCAAGCCCTCCCATAAGGCCTAAAAAGACCGAAAATTGCATAGTTTATCCTCCATAAAACATCGCTTTAGTCCACGAATACGCTTCCACCGATGAACTCTCTTATTATTGAGTTATTAACTATAATATCATCGTTTTCTATAATACGGAAAAACTGCATAAATTGCAATAGCCTTTGTGCTTCCGCATACTCTTTATCCTCCTGAGAAATCTCCTCAATTAGCGGTTCCGCATACTTTCTCAAAACAGAAATTTCATATATATGGTAGGAGTTGAACAGAACATCTGCCTCTCCACTGTACGGGAAGATATTCTTCTCCTCCCCGGCTCTCACCTTTGGCCATGTCGCAATAGTATCCTTTGCACTGTGACCTCTAAAAAGATTATCTCTAACAATTCTTCTCAGCATTCTCTCAAGAGTTGTAGGAACGCGGTTGTGTACATCGATGTTAATTTGTGCAAGCGGGCTTATATAGATCTTAAACTTTTCTTCTTTAGGGATGAACTTAGTCAACTTTTCGTTAAGTCCATGAATACCCTCAATTACAATCGGTTGATTCTCAGAAATTGAAGTAATCCTCTTTCCGAACACTTTCTGTCCGGTCATAAAATCAAAGTTGGGCAAATCTACGCTCTTTCCCGCGAGCAGATCATTCATATTGTTATTGAATAGCTCTATATCGAGTGCATCCAAATTTTCGTAATCCTTCTCGCCATGTTCGTCAAGTGGTGTATCTTCACGGTTTACAAAATAGTCATCTGTTCCAAGATATAGAGGTTCTAGGCCATTTACTCGAAGCTGCACACACAATCTCTGAGCAAAGGTCGTCTTTCCCGAGGAAGATGGACCCGCAATCAAAATGATTCTCTTATGCTCCTTGTTAATCATATCAGCAATTTGGGCAATCTTCTTCTCGTGAAGTGCCTCGGAAAGCTGAATCAAATCCTTAGCTTCATCATTTGCAATCTTCTCGTTCAGGTCGGCGACATAGCTAACCCCGAGGAGCCTTTCCCAAACCGTCTGTTCTGCAAAAGCCTGATACATTTTGCTCTCATCCACAAACTCAGGCACGACACTCGGATTTGACGGATGAGGAAATCTCAGCAAAATACCGTTTTTGTACTTTCTCAACTCAAACAAATCGATATATCCCGACGATGGAGCCATCAAAGTGTAGTAGAAGTCTCGATATCCATCAAGGTCGTAGAAGAATACTTGTGTTAAGTTCGGTGCTGTCTCAATAAGACGAGCCCTCTCGAATCTGCCATCCTTATGTAGACACTCTATAGCATTGTCCCTCGACAGAACTTCTTTCTTAAAAGGAATATCTTCCTCTACGATTTCTCGCATTCTCTTCTCAACCTGCCCTATAAGCTCGGGCGTAAGCTCTCTATTGGTTTTAATCTTAGTATAAAAGCCCTTGTTCAAAGAGTTTCTAATGCTAACATTAGCACCATCTCCGAGAACGTCTCTGACCGCTTTGACGTAAATCAAAGATAGGCTCGCCTGATACACTATGTTTGCCACTTCAGTTCTCATATCGAGAAGCTCAACTGTACATGGTTCATCAAGCGTATAATTAAGGTCCACTATCCTATTATTAACCTTGGCAGCAAGAATCCTATATGGAAGTCCCTCTATCTCATAGCAGAGGTTCTCTATTGAAATGCCCTGTCTTATATCGCACTCCGCAATCTCGCCCTTAGGTTTTGTTATCAAATTTATTTTCATAATATCACATCCTGAATCTTGTAAAATGTACTATCATTAAATATTATTTTACCACAAAGCACAAAATGAACAAGATTTCAAGTATATTTTGTCGAATAACAAAAGAGCCTTGACCGATCGAATAAACTTCAGAAGATAAATGGTGTCACATATATAAACACTCCTTTTCTTGAAATCCTCTCCGTCGGCAAGGCTCTAATGTATTTAACTATTTATTTTGACGATATCTATTTAACAGTTCTCTTTCTTCTTGAGAGTGCTATTAAAGCAATAGCTGCACCCGCTCCTAGCATTGTAAAGCCTGCAATACCGCTTCCATCAAATGTATTAGGTCTCGGTCTATTAACATTTCCTGTTCCGTTTGCTCTTGGACTAAGATTTGCAAAGTAGTAAACCGAGAAGTCATCGTTCTCAAATGTTACAGTCTTGCCATTCACTGAAAGTACCGGTATTTTTTCAAGAGTTCCATCCTTCTTTTCATGGAATATGTTTAGATTATTCGGAACTAAATTCTTTAGTTCCACAGTTACACGTTGCTTTCCATTCGGCTTAACTCTATCACCGTTCGCATTTACGAAGTAGATATCATATGCCTCATATTCACCGGACTTATATCCCTTTAGCTCCTTATTTACCTTCTTAATCTTGGCTGTGAGCTGCACATTATCATTGTTACCCGGCTTTGGCTCCGGCTTCGGTTCCTCCTGCTTCTTAGGTGAAATTCTTGCCTTTACACTTGGATATCCATCTGAGATAAGCTCAATATCATAGCTTCCATTCTCACCCTTCGTAAAGATAGGAGTCTTTACACCTCCCTTACCTTGGATTTCAGCATTAAAGTTAACAGTCTGATCATCTCCGAATATTAGCTTAGCAAGGTCACGACCTCTTAGGGGCGTTCCATCTACAAGGACATTTGAAATGCTTGCATAATATGTATCCTTATCAAGGTCAGATGGTAGAACAAGCTTGTTCCCCTCAATCTTAACAGAACCATCAGCATGGTGTGACTTTAGCTGGAAGTTTGCCTGAATATCACCGTAAGTTTCCGATGTATATATCGCAGTATATGCACCTATACCGGTATTATCTGTCTTTTTAAAAGTAATATTATCACCTGAAACAGTGTAATCCTTGCCTTCCTCCAGAACAGTTTTTCCCTTCTTGATTGCGCTCAGCTTGTATGCTGCAGTTGCCGGTGCATTTACCTTAGAAGTAACTGATACGCCATCATTAAATACAGCATTGTTTATGCTTGCGCTAGCATCTGCTCCCGGAATCTTCTTGCACAGAAGTGATGTTTTTACTACTACATCATCTCCATTATGCACCAGGTATCTGACTTCTGTGATTGTCTTTCCTTCAATGTCGCTGTAAGCCTTGTAATTTACATGGTTTCCGTGTGGCTCTACGAAATTAGGCTTAATTGCAAATGAAATTTCATTTGTCTTAACCCAAATGTTCTCAAGATGTTTCATAGCATACATGCTGCCGTCAGATGTCTTTAGTATTACCCCGTCGATATCCTTAGCTGCAGGAATTCCATCGCCTTCAAGCTTAAGACCATAGTTACCGTATCTGTTTATTGTGCTGATTGTCGCTTTCGCCGGATTTTTAATCGTTCCACCGCCCTTTGTTGCTGTCAAAGTTCCGTCGCCGTTTATCACCTTGTATTCCTTAGGCTGCTCGTTATCCTGATTCAGTTTCATATTCTTTACGATATCAAAGAGCGGATTCTTAGAAGTCTTACCATCAGCGATTGCCTTCTTGACCTTATCATAAAGCGCCTTATCTATTGCAACATCAACATCCTTAACTCCCAAAATCTTACCTGTTCCATCCTCATTTACTGAGTTATATGTAGTCGGAAAGAAGCTCTTAAACTTGTTCTTAGTTGAGCTTGTTACCGCATCATACATACCATCTGCTCTTAGGCTTGCAGCCTTATCAACAGCTTCAGCATTAAGTTCATTTGAGACTGCTGTAAGATTCTTTAGCTCTCCATAGTAGAAATCTGCATACGGAAGGTTCACCTTTCCGTATAGAGTCTTGGTTTCTTCAATCGGTTTAGCCGCATCAGCCTTCGCAAGTTCTGACAGAATTGCACTCTTAGATGCCTTGGTTGTATACGTTGCACCAGTTCTTGCATCCAGCCCGTTCACTGTCGCTAAAGTTGCCGGCTTACCCTCAAGAGTCTTGATTCTTTTATCAGCAGTTTCCTTGAAACCTGAGTTATATGACTTCATATCAGCTGATGTAATATTTATGTTAGCAAACTTTCCATCCTTTACATCAAAGCTTACACTAACGCTATATCCTGTCCAGCTGCTAACCGGTTCCTCTGCTCTAACGGGTGCTGACGTATATGATTTATCAGCTGCAACTTCCTCTCCGGTTATAGCATACGCACCCTGAACGCCTGCACTTACAAGCATTGCGCATGAAAGCAAAATCGCCAAAGGTCTCTTTCGCATTCTTACCATAAAATTCCTCCTGTTGTAGTTAAATAGAGATATTTATTGTTAGTTGTGAATAACCTTCATTCGTTACAAGCGATTTCAGTTAGCCTTAACTAACAACTATATCATATCACAATAAACCACAAACATGCAAGTCAATTTCATTATGGAGTTTGCATATATAGCTACATCAAACCAAAATGTCTAAGGTCTCTAACATCCGCTATTCCAATTCATTCTGAAATGCTTCTACCACACTCTCAAGTTCTTGCTTAGTAAGTGTAATTCCTCGGCTCATTCTCTCGTGCTGTTCATCCCAGTCTCTGATGTCATACTTAGGTGGCTGATCATTCCATGAAACGATGTTCAGTTCCTTGGTCCATCCTCTATCATTTCTGTTTATAACTCCAATATGCTTTACTATTTCAAATTTAATAGGCGTTCCTGCCATCTCAATTCTCCTTTTCTCAACAGTTTCTCATCCCTATGATATTAATATCAACTTCCCCATAGACGGTCAAGCCTTTTTATAATTTCCCCTAACAAAGCTCTTTCACACGCGAGCCGTTCACCATTTAATTCTCTACTTGCTAAAAGCTAAAACAAAATATATAATATGCCTAAAGTAGGTGATAGATATGAAAAAGAAAAGATATTTTGTTGTTCCGGCCGCTCTAGTGTTGCTAGGTGGTCTGTACATAGTCAGCAAACAATCCGATGGACTTTTAACCTCCGAACGCATAGAGATTGCAATGCGTTCCAAGAACTTTGTGCATAATCTAAATCGCGGTGACTTTGATGCATGCTATAACAGCCTATCTCCTGACATGCAGGATAAGACCGGCATAGAAAGACTACACGCTTTGCTCGATCCTATACTTGGATTCCTTGGCAAATTCGAGGAGTTTAGAGGTGGAAACATATCGAGAGAAAGACATAAAGATACCAGCACATATGTGTGTAATTTGAAGTGCGACTACGAGAATGGCCGCGCAATATTTACAATCATCCTAGATGAGAAAATGAATATTGTTAATCTTTATATAAAGTAATCGCGGAAGAAACACTAGCTCGTTAATATGTGTTTCATATGTTTAGGGAGAAATTAAGAAGAAAATTTAAAGCAGCTCGTCAAATCATCCGGCTATTGGAGATTTATTCAGAGCTGCTTTTTATTTTTAGGGCTATAGGACAAAAAGTGTGTGTAAAAACCGACATAACAGTTGATATTTCAATAGTTATGTCGGTTTAATCTTTTTTGAAAGAAGATTGAGGGTGGACAAAAAGTGTGTGTGAAAACTCTTTAAAATATTGGAATTTCAATGATAAAACGTGGTATATCTTCCTTAGAATTAGTGTTCTTGGAGGAATATATTATGAAGCAGGTAAATTGTCCAATTTGTAATTGCAAATGTATAAAACACGGTAAGATAAAATCTGGCTCTCAAAGGTGGTTTTGTAAGTCTTGTAAGTTAGCGTTTACGCCAAAGATAGATAATGATACTAAACAGCTTCAGCATTTCTTGGCTTGGTTATTCAGTAAAGAAGTACAAAGTAATATGTCAGGTGGTGGAAGAACTTTTAGAAGAAAAACCTCCAAGTTTTGGGATATATGGGTTATGGCACCAAAGATTGAAAAATCAAAAGATGTACTGTATTTTGATGGTATATATCTATCGCGTAAATCGTGTATTTTGATATGTTGTGACAAAGAACATGTATTAGGTTGGTACGTATGCAGATATGAGCATTCAGGAGCTTGGGAGGCTCTAATGAGTCGTATAGCAGAACCTAAGGTGGTTGTATCCGATGGTGGTAAAGGATTTAGAAAAGCACTTAAGAGAAAGTGGCCAAAGACAAAGCATCAAAGATGCGTATTTCACGTGTTTTCACAGGTTAAAAGATATACAACAAGTAGACCAAATACTTTAGCCGGGCTAGAGCTTTATGCACTGGCAAGGGATTTGTTTGATGTTAAAAGTATTGAAGACTCAAAGATATGGGTTGATCGTTTTACAGGTTGGATTGTCAAGCATAAACGTTTTTTAAGCGAAGTAACATATGATGAAAATGGAAAGATAAGACCTAAGCATGAAAGACTGATAAAGGCTGAAAAATCAATGCTAAGACTACTTAATGATAATACTCTATTCACGTATCTTAATGAAGAATTAAGGGCTGAGTTTAAAATTCCATCGACAAACAATCGAATTGAAGGTGGTGTAAATGCTTGTCTTAGGGAGATGCTGCATAACCATAGGGGGTTATCTGTTGAGAGAAGAATTAAAGCGGTTTTTTGGTGGTGCTATATGCACTCACCAAAACCGCTTTCTGCTTCTGAGATATTAAAAACAATGCCTACAAACAAGAGCATAGATGATATTTACAAGAAGATGACTGCCAAGAAACAACTAGAAGATACTATTCCTATGTGGGGTGATGCAGTTGTATGGAGCGAGCTACATCATTCGAGCAATTATCCGGTGTACTGGGATTAGTCACACACACTTTTTGTCCTATAGCCCTATTTTTAGTGAATTTATCAGACACAATCGAAACTATTGAGCCTATCAAAATTAGTATAATACCTACCATCATATTTAATGGAATTATCTCATCGATAAGCAGCACTGCAAGTATCGGTGCAAGAATAGGTTTGAAGAAAAAAACAAGAGAAACAGTCTGAGCTTCGCAATGCTCCATTGCAAGGAAATAACATAGGTATCCGCAGCCGGTAACTATAATTGATACATAGAGAAGACCGGGGATAGTATCCATGCCTAAGCCTTTTATAAACGGCACTTCTGCAAAGCTGTCAAGCCCAATTCCCCTCATAAAATCAGCAATTCCATCTATGTGAGACAAGCACATATAAATAAACATCTGAACAGCTGCAGCGAGAGAACAAATACAAGTAGTAACTATACCACCATATTTTTGGCTCTGCTCTTTTCCAAGCACTCCGTATATAGCAAATGCAAGTGCAGAGCATAAACTTAAAACCGCTCCTATAACACTTATATGTGCATCCCAAGGCTGAATAATTGCCAGTACCCCTGCTATTTGAAACCCTAGAGCAAATATGGTCTTTCTCTCTATAGCTTCACCCAAGATTGGCACAGCTAAAATCGTCACAAAGATAGTGTTCGTGCTGAACAGCACAGATACAACTGATGCATTTGTGTAAATAACCGCCATTTGAAAGATATTCATTCCCATAAATATTCCTACAAAAGCAATAAACGCAAGCTTAATCAGGCTCTTCACACTAACTCTTTGATTGTCCTTATTTAGTTTCATCAAAGCAAAAGGTAGCAGCGCTATGCCGCCTATCAAAAATCTGATCATCGTAAGTTGCATAGGGTTGAAATCCTTTGATGTATATTTCAATCCTATCTCCATTGTGCTAAACAGCACTGTTGCAAGTGCAATATAAATATATCCTTTTACCTTGCTGTATTCTCCATCGCTCATTTTATACACCTAGTTATTTATATATCAAGCTCAAGACTTACCGGGCAGTGATCGCTTCCCATAACATCCGGGTGGATTGCTGCCTCTTTGATCTTATCCTTAAGTCCTTCGTCAACAACAAAGTAGTCTATACGCCACCCTGTATTGTTTTTTCTGGCATTTCCTCTGTATGACCACCAGCTGTAAGCCCCTTCCTGCTCCGGATAAAGGTGTCTGAATGTATCAGTAAAGCCAGCTCCGAGAAGCTCGGTCATCTTTGCTCTTTCTTCATCAGAGAAACCCGGATTTCCACGGTTTGTCTTTGGGTTCTTAAGATCGATTTCCTCGTGGGCAACGTTTAGGTCTCCGCACATTACAACATGCTTTTTCTTCGCAAGCTCGCTTACCATTGCTCTGAGGTCATCCTCCCACTGCATTCTGTAATCAAGCCTCTTCAGCTCAGGCTGTGCATTAGGGACATACACATTAAGCAGGTAGAACTTATCATATTCAAGAAGCACCGCTCTACCCTCATCGTCGTGTCCCTCAAAATTATATGTCACGCTTAGCGGCTCATGCTTTGTAAAAATCGCAGTTCCTGAATATCCCTTCTTCTCTGCATAAGAGAAATATTGATGATATCTGGGTAAATCAACATCTGCCTGGCCCTCTTGCATCTTGGTCTCCTGAATACAAAAGAAATCCGCGTCAAATTCCTTAACTATATCTTCAAATCCCTTTTTGAGAACTGCTCTTAGTCCATTAACATTCCATGAAACAAATTTCATCTATTTTCTTGTATGATTATATCATAGGCTAAATCATACTCTCCTTTCCATTTTTACTGTCTGTGTCATAATACATTTAGATACTGTGGACTTTTTATCTATTTCTGTAGCATTGACTACTTGATAGGAGTGTATTGCCGCTACATTATCTGAAATGTTTATTAGTTGGATGTTGCCGGAGGCTTTGCTTTCCGAGTACTTATATCGATCAAGTTTACGAGGATAATTGTAAGGTGGATCTGACAGTATCAAATCTTTATGAAAGGAGGCGCTTTCAATGATATATGTTGGCATTGATATCGCCAAGCTTAATCACTATGCCTCTGCCATCGATTCCGATGGTGTGGTACTCATCGAGCCGTTCGAATTCTTGAATGACAATGCGGGTTTTTACACCCTCTTATCCAAGCTCAATTCCTTTGAATTGGATGACATCATCATTGGTCTTGAATCCACTGCTCATTATGGCAACAACCTGGTTTCTTTCCTTGTCACCAAAGGTCTGCACGTCTGTGTCATCAATCCGATACAGACCGCCACTTTGCGGAAGAACAATATCCGTAAAACCAAGACGGACAAGGTCGATACTCTGGTAATTGCTAAAGCCGTCGCATTGATGGATCACCCAAGATTTGTTACTCTGTATGATATTGCTCTCATGCAACTGAAGAATCTAGGGAGATTCCGGATGAAGCTTGTTAAGCAGCGTTCTCGCACCAAGATACAGCTCACTGCTTACCTGGATCAGGTCTTCCCTGAACTCCAGTATTTCTTCAAGTCCGGTATTCATCAAAAGACGGTCTACGCTATCCTAAAAGAGGCACCCTCTGCTACCCGGATTGCTTCCATGCATCTGACTCATCTTAAGAACCTTCTTGTGTCTAATTCCCACGGACACTTCAAGAAGGAAACGGCCTTAGAATTAAGAGTTCTGGCACAGAAGTCCGTCGGCACTGCCGACAGATCTCTATCCATTCAGATTACTCAATCTATCGCCCAGATCGAGCTACTGGATAGTCAACTTGATGCGGTAGAGTCTGAGATGAAAGACATTGTCACATCTCTCGACTCTGTTATCATGACCATACCGGGTATCGGTCCCATCAACGGGGGAATGATTATCGGTGAAATCGGTGACATTAACCGCTTTTCCAAGCCTCGCAAGCTGCTTGCCTTTGCGGGTCTTGACCCATCCGTTTACCAATCCGGAAACTTCATTGCGAAGAAAACCAAAATGTCAAAACGGGGTTCTTCCGCCCTTCGTTATGCCCTCATGAACGCTGCTCACAATATTGTGAAGTACAATCAGACATTCAAGGAATACTATGATTCTAAAAGGGCCGAAGGCCGTGGCCATTACAATGCTCTTGGACATTGCGCCGGCAAGCTTGTCCGTATCATCTACAAGATGCTTAAGGACGATGTGGAATTTAACTTAGATTAGATTCCATCCATATGATTTTTGAGGCTTCCTGCTGGGAGGTCTTTTTAAGCTGCGCTTCTTTCTAAATGCAACTTATTCTATTTTCTTCTGAAATTTACCTTGACTTTTCATAGTTGGTCTCCTTTTGTTCAATTACTTTCTTAAACATATTACATATTTTAAGCGCACATTGTAAATGCACCATTTGATACATAGTACTTATAGCCTATATTATATCAAAGATAGCTTTCTACCTGCTCTACAAGATCCAAAATCAGCTCCGAAAAGCTGTCTGCGATTTCCTCAAGATCAGCATAGTCATTGTTATATCCACGCACTTTGCCGCTTTCCACATCTATAAATACGATGCTTCCATCACCTAAGCCTCCGACAGGAAACGCCGGTCCGTGTTCACACTCACTCATATATTCCTCGTAAGCCTCTTCAAAGATTGTATAGTTCTCCTCAAGCTCTTTCAAGTCAAATATCCATGGTTCTGCCAAATAGCAACCACCTAAGTTAAGTAGCAGCCATCGGTAATCTGACGGTATGGAAGCATAATTTGCTTCAAACTTTTTTATATCATCCTCTGTTTCAGGGCGGATACCTTCTGTGAAGGCGCTTGCTTCGTACGCTACTTTAATCCTGTCATGGTACTTTCCCAAATCAATATTACACATCTTGCACTCTCTGTAGCTTTCCGGTCTAAATTTATTTTCCTGCATTTTCTTGAGCAAATTCAATATTCTATCCCTATTTTATGCTTTTTTATGTATATTGTAAATGCATCATTGTATAGAGATTCTTAACGATGCTATATCAAAAGAAAAAATCTGTTATAAACTGCATCAAAATTTGATAGCAAACTTGCATTTCATCACAACATGATGTATAGAGAAAAAGCACTTGCATTTTGCAAAATTCAGACTTATTATTAAGATAGATGGATGAACCAATGTTTTGAATCAGATAAATTCAGTATTGATTCCGGAGGTTTGATATGAATGAACTCACCAAAAAAGAAAGAAGGGCAAATATACTTGCATCGCTTTCATCTCTTGTCCTTATTATATTTGCACAGCTTCAGTATAAATTTGAGTTTTTCCATGAGCTGCCAAACCTGATAGTTTTGCTTATTTGCGTAGCTTGTACGCTAACAAGTATCTTGGCTGCTTCTTACCTAATTTCAAATAATAAGCAAATCAAAGTTTGCCTATTTCAGGTGTCTGCTACATCTGCTCTAGCAGCAGTTATTGTAGTTTTAAATTTCAGAAATATTTAAGGCGGTGTCTATATAAAAAAGGATTATTTATATCTTGCTTTGTTTATTATGGGATGCCAGTTTTCCGTAACATCTTTGATCTGCACATTCATATTCGAGAAACTAAATTTTATTGCATATGGTGAAAGCTATGCGAATTGCATCGAATATCTATTTAAGCTTCCTTTAGTTCTCGTTATAATCATCGGACTACTGATGCTTCTTGCAGGTGTTGTGGGATTGTACTATTCATTTAAGCACAAATAAATTTTAAAGATAAAAAAGCCCGAAATCAACGAACGAAATTGATACGAGCTTTATCACGCTGAGGCTGATATTACATCAGCCTTTTTTATTTAACTATATTTACTTTGCACCCTTTACTTCTGCACTGCCTTTCTTGCCGAATAGCCCTGATAGAACTGTCATCACAATACAACTGTAACAGAATACTGAGAATACCGCGTACTGAACTGTAGGTACGCCCAGCATGTTCGAGATGAACACTCCGCATACACTCCATGGTACGAGCGGGTTGATAACTGTACCGGAGTCCTCAAGTGCACGGGATAGATTTTTCTGGTGTAGACCTAGCTTATCGTAGATTGGGCGGAAAGTCTTTCCTGCAAGCAGGATGCTCAGGTATTGCTCTCCTACTATGAAGTTAACGCCAAGCGCGGTAGTTGCAACAGCTAGTGTAGCCTTAAATCTTGTGTTTAGTAGGTGAGCTATGTTCTCCAGAATGGTCGGTATAATTCCAAGTCCGAACAAGAGTCCGCCTAGACTCAAAGCAAGAATTACAATCGTGATTGTAAAGAACATGCTGTTTATCCCACCACGGTTGATAAGTGAAGCGATGTTCTCCGGAACTCCCTTTTTACTGAAGCCATTGTAGAAGATATTTGCGATTTCCCCTAGACTGTAGCCTGTGTTAAACTGTGCGATTCCAAGACTGAGTGCACTCACGATAATCATGCTTACGATTGCAGGAAGCTTGAATATCGAAAGAACTACCAAAAGTACAAATGGAATCAAAGCGTATCCATGAACCAAATTAGTTGAAAGCAATGACTTCTTGAAAGCATCTATCGCTGAAACATCTCCATTTGTATTCCAAGGTGACATCACTGTAAAGAAAACACCGGAGATGATAAACGCCGGAATTGTTGTGTACATCATGTTTTTGATGTGGTCAAAGAGATCTATTCCTACAATGCTGGCTGCGATACCTGTAGTATCTGATAGTGGTGACATCTTATCTCCAAAGAAAGCACCGGATACAACAGCACCAGCTGTAATTGCAGGATTTAGGTCAAATACGCCGGATAGACCCATGAGTGCAACACCTAGAGTTGCAACTGTTGTCAAACTGCTTCCGATTGAAATGCCGATAATTGCCGTGATGCAGAAAGCTGAAAGGTAGAAGGTCTTAGCCGATACTATTTTTAGGCCGTAGAATATCAGAGTTGGTATGGCACCTGACATCATCAAAGCGGAAATCAGGATTCCGATAAAGAAGAAGAGGTATACAGCACCCATACTTGTCGATACGGACTGAACCATGCTCTCCTGCATCTCTGAGAACTTAACCCTGTGGAAAAGTCCGTAGATAAGCAGAAATATGATGCTCACAAGAACCGGAATGTGTGCCGATACTCCCTCAATCGTAATGATGGGGAATCCGAGCATAAATAGAATAATTGCTGTAATGACCAGGGCTTCGACAATCCCCGGCTTTCTGAGTTGCTTAAGATCAAACATAAAAACCTCCTTTAAATTTCTTTCAAATAATCTTCTTACGCAATAAAAAACTTCTCACGATTTGCTAATTTGCATCGTCAGAAGCCGGGTAAAATCCTTTTTTGATTAGAGGCTCCATACACAATGCAAACAGAGCCGCTAATTATCTTAGGACTCTCTAATTCTTATAATAATAGTAATAGCACTTTTGACCGCAGCAAGAAAAATGTTTATCTTGCATATTTGCTTCCGTCAAAACATTGCACATTTTCATTTTAGTTGCTCCTTTCAAAGTGATTTTTTTCATAATAACATTAAAACAACACCTGGGTCAAGTCTTTTTTGTTTAGAAAAATAATATTTTTTCTTTTTTTATGTTTTTGTACATAAACTTGAATCTTTATGCCATTTCGCTTATAATTTACATATCTAAAGTTTTACTTAGGAGGTCGTTTTGTTTGAGTTATTAAAAGCCATTATATACGGTATAGTCGAGGGGATTACAGAATGGCTGCCAGTCAGCAGCACAGGACATCTTATTTTGCTAAAAAGCATAATGCCGATGAAGGTTTCAGATAACTTCTGGAAATTTTTCCTCGTTGTCGTTCAGCTAGGTGCAATACTTGCGGTAGTCATCTACTTTTGGAATAAAATCTGGCCATTTAATACAAAAGTTAAGGGCAAGTCATTTATAAGATATGATGTAATGCAGCTTTGGGTTAAGATAATCGTCGCATGCTTCCCGGCAGCAATAGTAGGTATTCTGTTAGACGATTGGGTGGATAAGCACCTCTACAATCCGACCACAGTTGCAATCATGTTGATACTTGTCGGTATCGCTTTCATATTCGTCGAGAATAAAAATGTCAATAAGGAACCGAGGATTACAAGCCTTCGTGATATTTCATATAAGGATGCTTTAATAATTGGCGCTTTTCAACTTATCGCTGCCGTGCTTCCGGGGACATCGCGTTCAGGTTCCACAATCATCGGTGGACTTTTAATTGGCATCGACAGAACCATCGCTGCCGAGTTCACATTCTTTCTGGCAATTCCGGTGATGTTCGGTGCAAGTCTTCTAAAGCTACTCAAGTTCGGGCTTCACTTTACCGCTTTGGAATTTGGAATACTATTTGTGGGAATAATCGTATCCTTCATAGTTTCACTCTTCTGCATAAGACTCTTGATGGCATATGTGAAGAAACACGACTTCAAGGTTTTCGGTTGGTATCGCATAGCTCTTGGTGCAGTCGTTCTCGCTTACTTTAAGCTGATACTCGCATAGCTCTATCAAAACAGTATATATCAAAAAATCATGACCACCGGCTTAGCCGGTGGTTTGTACTGCCCCTATAAGGGGCTTTTGCCAGCAACATCTCAAGATGTACTGAATTATTCACCAACCGCACATCCTTTTCTACAAGCCCTAAAGGGCTATTTATTTTTCTTTCCTGTGAACGGATCTATATACTCTTTCAAGCTTATCTGGTCCTCTGCTATATCTTCTTGAAGTTGTGTACGTATGTATTCCTCTATTCTTTTCTTATTCTTCCCTACTGTATCTACAAAATAGCCTCGACACCAGAAATGTCTATTTCCATATTTATATTTTAAATTTGCATGTTTATCGAAAATCATCAATGAGCTTTTCCCTTTGAGATAACCAACAATTTGGGACACACTGTATTTTGGTGGTATCTCTACAAGCATATGTATATGATCAGGACAACATTCTGCTTCGATTATTTGTATTCCTTTCCTTTCACACAGAAGCCTTAATATTTTCCCTATGTCTACTCTTATCTTTCCGTAAACGACTTTTCTTCTGTACTTTGGTGCAAACACTATGTGATACTTACAATTCCACGATGTATGTGATAAACTATTCTTATCCATTTTGGATTACCTCCTTGTTTTGATATGCGGTTGGTGACCACATTTATCTTAACATAGGAGGTATCTTTTCGCTAAAGCCATTTAATCTCACCGGCATAGCCGGTGGTTTATTATTCATCTCACATTCGTTCGATGAATCGCTGCTAAAGCAATACAATCAAAAGGCCGCTTTGCTGATGCAAAACGGCTTCTTTGTTTACTTTTCTTCTAGAAAATTCAGTACTGCCTTATTGAAAATCTTAGGCTTTCTCGATGAAATGAAATGACCTCCGGGAATCAAGCAAAGTTTCGCCCTTGGTATGCAGCGACTTATGAGCTTTGTGTGATCTGTTTTGATGATGTCATGCGTTCCACCGAGGACAAGCGTCCTGGCATGGATTTTCTCAAGCTCACTCTCACTGATATGCGGTTCGTTTGTAACGAGAGCCAGTCTCTCAGAATGAAGCTTTGCACGCCAATCTATTTTGGAAAACAAATCGACAAGCTTTCTCCATATCTTTATTGGTATCAGCGCTATATTCTTAACTCCTGACGGATAAAGGTTTGCACCTGCAACGATGAGCCTGTCAACCAGCTCCGGGTATTTCGCTGCAAAACAAAGCGCGGTGTTACCACCGTCTGAGAAACCAAGTATGCTGGCCTTCTTAATCGAATGCTCCTTCATAAAATCCGCAAGGTCATCTGCAAACTGCCTAATAGTGAAAGGTTCCTTTCCTCTCGGCGATTTCCCATGTCCTCTGGTATCAAGTGCAATGACTCTATATTTCTTTGCAAAATAATCCATCTGGGAAGCAAAATAGCCATTATTCTCTCCGTTTCCATGTAGAAGAATTAAGGTTTTACCTCTTCCCTTCTGTTTATAATTGAGACGAATCTTCATAATATCTCCCCCTCAAAATCAACTGTTATCTAACTAACTTTCTAAAATTCCCTTGTATTGAACTATTCCCCCTATGTTTGTCACATCGGTATAGCCCTTACTCTTCATAAATGAGGCCGCCATGTCACTACGACCACCTGACAAACAGTAGACGAAAGTTCTGGTACCCTTATCAGGTACTTCGTCTTCTATCCTAGCAAAATCACTGAGCGGAACATTGATGCTGCCCGGGATTCTTCCCGATGCATATTCGTCAGCCTCTCTGACATCAACTAGCACCGTGCCCTCCTCAGCCTTAAATTCATCTATATAATTGTTTATATTCTTACCGAAAATTCCCATATCCACCTATCTTATCTGGAGCGGGCGAAGGGAATCGAACCCTCAATTCAAGCTTGGGAAGCTCGCGTTTTGCCACTAAACTACGCCCGCTTATATACTCTTATATTATACACCTATTGCTTGCTAATAGAAATATAATTTATGTTCTTTCCCTGCAAAGAAAATTTCTCCTCGTACTCTGTCATGGGGCTTATTTTGCTGAATTCGCTTGCGTGAAGGTCTCGCGTAAGCCCTGTAACATCAAAGCTTACCAGCTTCTTACATTCCTCAATCTGCTCAAGCGTAAAATCAAAGAGTTCATCGTTATCAGTCTTAAACCTTATGAATCCACCCGGTTTTATCGCCTTTAGATATTGCACAAGTCTATCCTTATGTGTAAGTCTTCGCTTTGCATGTCTGGCCTTCGGCCATGGGTCACTGAAATTCATGAATATACCATCGAGTTCCCCCTCAGCAAAGTCCCTATCCATATCGTTTATATACGTGGTTATAAATCTGATATTATCGAGTTCCATCTCTCTGCTTCTAGCCATGCCGCGTATAATTACACTTGCAAGACCCTCTGCAGCAAGGAAAAGTGCATCCGGATTTTGCTTTGCGCTACTTGTTATGAACCTGCCCTTACCGGAGCCTATTTCTAGAAACAAAGGCTTTTCACAGCCTGCCCCAAACACTTCTCTCCAGCTGCCGCTATGTCCCTCAGAACTTGAAATTATTATATCATCAAAATCGTTAAGCTTTTGATCGATATTTTTGATTTTTCTCTGTCTCATACACTCAAACCTATATTAAAACTCTCATCGCGATAACGACACCCAGAAAACATATGCAGGCAGCTATCGACATGAAATCAAGTTTGTCAAATTTAATTTCATTCATTCTCGTTCTTCCTGCACCACCACGGTAGCATCTGGCTTCCATCGCCATCGCAAGATCCTGCGCAATTCTAAATGCACTTACGAATAATGGTACCAGTATTGGAATCATAGACTTTGCGCGCTTGAGAATATTTCCGCTCTCAAAGTCTGCGCCCCTCGCCTGCTGTGCCTTCATTATCTTATCCGTCTCATCCAAGAGCAAAGGTATGAATCTCAAAGCTATGGACATCATCATCGCAATCTCGTGTGATGGCACGCGTAGCTTTGATAGGGGAGCCATCAGCTTTTCCAGACCGTCCGTCAGGGCGATAGGCTTTGTTGTAAGCGTCAAAACCGATGAACTTATAATGAGCAAAATTAGCCTAATACTCATGAATAGCGCAAGATAAATTCCCTCTGTGGTTATTTTGATAAACTTCCATCTAAAGATTTCGTGTCCATCGACCATGAAGATATTCAGAAAAAAGGTGAAAGCCAAAATCATGAATATTGGCTTAAGCCCGCGCAAAATGAAGGATAGTGGCACCTTTGACAATACCACACAAACAGCCAGTGCTGCCCCACATACTGCAAAACCGATGAAGTTTTTCACAAGGAAAAGCTCTATGATAAATATGAGCGTTGCCATTATCTTTGTTCTAGGATCAAGTCTATGAAGAATAGAGTCGGCAGAGTAATACTGTCCCAAGGTTATATCTCTAATCATCGGACTCTCCTCTCTCAGGCTTTATTGACTCAGAACCTGCATGTCTGTTTCTGAGATATGTTAGAAGTGCCGTCTTTGCATCCTCTACATTGAGTACATTCGCCGGCACATCAACTCCACAAGCTCCTATATCGTTCATCAGCTCTGTAACAGGCGGTATATCAAGTCCGATTGTGTTAAGTTCCTCGTGCCTTGAAAACACTACCTCGGGTGTATCCATCATCAAAAGTTTGCCTTCGTCCATAACGAGTACGCGATTGGCCAACTCAGCGACATCGCTCATGTTATGACTTACGAAGATTATTATATTGTCCTGTGCACTATGGATTTCCTCAATCATTTTGAGGATTTCCTTATGTGCACCCGGATCGAGACCTGCTGTAGGCTCATCCAATATCAAAATCTCCGGTTGCATCGCAATAACCCCTGCTATGGCAACTCTCCTCTTCTGTCCTCCGGAAAGTTCAAACGGGGACCTCTCTGCGATATCATCGTAGTCGAGTCCAACTAGCTGAATAGCCTCTCTTACTCTACAATCTATTTCGGCATCGCTAAGCCCCAAATTTCTTGGTCCAAAGGCAATATCCTTTGCCACCGTTTCCTCAAAGAGTTGGTATTCAGGGTATTGAAACACGAGACCAACTCTGCGTCTAACATCCTTCATCACCGTCTTCGGATCCGTTATGTCTGTATCTCCGATGATTATATTACCGGAGCTTGGTTTTATTATGCCATTCAGGTGTTGCATCAAAGTTGACTTTCCCGAGCCCGTATGCCCTATAACCGCCACTTTTTCGCCATCTGATATCTCGAAGCTGACATCGTCCAAGGCCAGCTGTTCATCCGGCATGCCCTTGCTGTATATATGTGTTAAATTCTTTACTTGTATTGACATACGAATTCTTTTAGCCTTTCTGCCGTAACCACATCTTGCGGTACATCTATGCCGTTTTCTCTGAGATATATGGCAATCTCTGCGGCCATCGGCACATCAAGTCTTGCCGATTTTATCAATTCATCCTGAGAAAATACATGCTCAGGGGTTCCATCCAGCAGTATTTCTCCCTTGTTCATAATTACAACCCTGTCTGCTCTAACAGCTTCATCCATAAAGTGTGTTATGAGAATTACAGTTATTCCCTCGCGGTGCAATTTCTCAATTATCTCCATGATATCCTTGCGCCCGCGCGGGTCGAGCATCGCTGTCGGCTCGTCAAAGATGATGCACCTGGGCCTTATGGCAACAACGCCTGCGATAGCGATGCGCTGCTTTTGGCCGCCCGAAAGCAGATGAGGCGCTTTCCTCTTGTACTTCCCCATCTTCACGGCATCAAGCGCCTCGTCGACCCGCGCTCTAATCTCGGCCGGGTCAATTCCTATGTTCTCCGGTCCGAAAGCGACATCATCCTCAACAATTGCAGAAACCAGCTGATTATCAGGGTTCTGAAAAACCATGCCGGCCGTCTGCCTTATATCCCAAATTTTCTCATCATCTCGAGTATCCATACCGGAAACATAGACAGCACCCCGGCTTGGCAGGAGAAGTCCGTTCAGGTTCTTTGCAAGAGTCGATTTCCCTGAGCCGTTTTGACCGATAATAGCGGTAAAAGAACCCTCCTCAATCTCAAGATTCACACCCTTTATCGCCGGCTTCGGCTCCTCGTCCTCTCCCTGCGGATACTGAAAATAAAGATTCTCTATTTTAATTATATTTTCCATTATTCCATCCTATGGCTATATCTATAACCAATAATACTTTTAAATACCACCATATATATACATATACAGTAGCTCTAAAAATAAACATAATTCAACATTATTATCCTACAACAAAACACCCATTCTTGCAATACTATGAGCTCCATTTGACTTTGCCTCCGGTGAGGGTATAATAAACTTAGAGTGTACATATTGTAAATTCCAAATTACACATTATTTTAAAATACAGTTGGAGGATAGAGGATATATGAAGCCATTTATTGCAAATAGAAAAAGTGACAAGAGTACGCCCCTATACATTCAGCTCTACCGCCATATAAGGAGCGATATACTGAGCGGAAATATTAAAACCGGCGAGAAGCTGCCTTCCCTGAGAAGAATTGCCGCACTGAATGCAATTTCGATTACAACTGCTGAGCAGGCCTACAACCAGCTTCTCACCGAGGGCTATATCACAAGCAAGCCGCAGTCGGGCTATTATGTATCCAAAATCGATGCTTTTTCAGAGGTTCAAGGAGACAGTGACCGAGATATCTTCGAGCTTACAACACAAAGCTTTGATAACTCCAAGTACCTGTACGACCTGTCCGCCTTTGACTTTCAAAAGTGGAAGAAATGCACATCCAGAGTTTTCAACGAGTATCCTCATCTCCTCCTGTTTGAAAGTGACGTTCAGGGTGAGCAGGCACTACGCTACGAAATTTCCAAGTACGTTTACTCTTCGCGCGGCGTTATCGCTGATCCTTCACAGATAGTAATCGGCGCCGGTACCCAGCAGTTGACCACCCATCTTTGTCATATTCTAAGGCGTATGAATATCGGGTTCGTCTGCACCGAAGATCCGGGATATGTTCCCATTCAAAAGATTTTTCACGACAATGGTTTCGGCGTGAATAAAATTCCTGTTTCGAGTGATGGAATCCGCATCGAAATGCTTCCGGCTAACATCGCTTCAGCTGTTTATGTCAGCCCCGCAAACCAGTTCCCGACAGGCTCGGTCATGTCCATTGCCAGCAGATATAAGCTCCTTTCTTGGGCAAATCAAAACAACAGCATAATTTTGGAAGACGACTACGACAGCGAGCTCAGATACTTCGGAAAACCTATACCTGCCCTTCAGGGACTCGACAAGGACCACCGAGTTGTCTACTTCGGCTCCTTTTCATCGACGCTTTTCCCCGCAATCAAAGTCAGCTACATGATTCTGCCTCCTAAGATGGCGGAGATCTTCGCAAGCATCAAATCCGGCTACACCCAGACTTGCTCTAAAACCGAGCAACTAACGCTTGCTCTATTCATGGAAAACGGCTACTACTACACCAATATACGCCGTCTAAGAAGCCTCTATGCGCAGAAACTTCAGCTTGCCATATCTTCCTTTGCTAAATATGGTGCCGGCTTCATAGAAGCAAAGAACACTAAATCCGGAATCAACATCATCCTCGATGTCAAATCCGAAAAGAGTGCCGAGGCACTATGCTTAGAGGCTGAATCCCTAAGGCTCTACGTAGCCACATTAAATCAAACCACTGAAAATGAACAAAAAAATAGGCAGCTGATCTTTTACTACAATCAGATACCTATTGATTTGCTTGAAGATAGTATCAAAAACCTTACCGAGCTCTGGGCTTCTTAGTCCGGGCTCATTCTAATTATATTGCCGAACCGTCAAATCCATAGACATATACGTACTAATAGCTGCTCGATTCATTACTTATTCGTCTTCTCAAAGCCCTTGATATTCTTTGTCGTTGTAATTGTCCCGTCATGTTGAACGAAAATAGCCTCGTATCCATCAAGTGACTCTATTAGCTTCTTCCCTTCCTTTTCACCCAAAATCAAACAGGTCGTGGCAAGCGAGTCGCAGTCTATACCTGCATTTCCGGCTCCAATAATCGTTACCGAGTCAAGCCCCGTTTCCACAGGATATCCTGTCTTAACATCGAGAATGTGATGGTAGACCTTACCGTCCTTTTTAAATGAACGCTCGTAGGTTCCGGATGTTACAAGACTCTTCTCGTGTGCCTCTACAACACCTATGATTCCACCGTCCGTACTAAATGGATCACGAACACCAATTCTAAACTCCTTGCCATCAGGTTTTTTCCCGACTACCGAGATATTTCCCCCAAGATCTATAACTGCACTGCTAACGCCTTTTTTCTTTAGGAACTCTGCCAGTTTATCAGCGATATATCCCTTTGCTATTCCGCCAAGGTCAATCTCACCCTTAGGGTCGCTTAGACTCACCTTGTTTCCGTTAAGTTTGATTTGCTTATAATCTACATGTGTCAAAGCTTCATTGATAGCCGCCTGCTCAGGGATTTTGCCGTCTCCACCCTCCGGCTGGAAGTTCCAAAGGTCAGTAACCTGACCTATCGTAACATCAAATTTTCCACCTGAAAGTTCACCGTATTTAATAGCTTTTTTGATGACAAACAGGGTCTCATCACTGCACTCAACCTCTTTACCGCCTGCGTGATTTATCTTATATATATCGCTGGACTTACGTGTTTTGCTCAGCATATTCTCGTATTTCTCGCAGAGCTTGTAAGCTTCTTCTATTAGCTTTGTCGCATTTCCCTCAGACATATCCTTCATGTCATAAATGGTCAAATTACAAACTGTATCAAGATAAAAGCCACTTTTCTGCACCGGATCTGTACTCTGATTTGTCTTTTTGCTGCAAGCTGTCTGTGATATAATTATACTCATCACCAGTAATAACACCGGTATTACTTTAAATTTTTTACTCATTTTGTTAATCCTTAAGGAGAACCAATTTGTTCCGTATTATTAAAAAAGCAGATATTATACTATTCATCTGTCTCATTCTCATAGGCGGAGCACTATCCTATTTGGCTTTTTCGGGGAGTTCGACCGGCGATCTTGTAGTTGTCAAGGTCAACGGCGAAATCTATGGAAAATACAGCCTTTCAAAGGATAGAACCATCACCGTCAATAGGAATGGACACATGAATAAGATTACCATAAAAGGCGGTAAGGTGCAAGTTAGCAAATCCAGCTGCAAAAACCAGATTTGCGTCAAGCAAGGATCGATTTCAACAACTCACCAAAGCATAGTATGCATACCGAACAGAGTCGTGGTGAGTATAGAAGGAAAGGGTGGTGAATACGATGTCATCTCGCAATAAAGTATCACCGAGTGCCCATTCCAAATCAAGTCGCATAGCTATAACGGCTCTGCTTGCAGCTCTTGCACTCATATTTTCCTATGTTGAGGCCATCATTCCAATGCCTATTGCCGTTCCCGGCGTTAAGCTTGGAATTGCAAATCTGGCAGTTTTAATCGCCCTATATCGATTTGATTTCAGATATGCCCTATCTGTCAATCTGATAAGGATTATAGTAAGCGGGTTGCTCTTCAACGGGCTATTTGGTGCACTTTATGCTATGTCGGGCGGCATCCTAAGCCTAATCGTTATGTGGCTTCTGAAAAAATCAAATCTTTTCAGCATCGTAGGTGTCAGCATGGCCGGAGGTGTGGCTCATAACATGGGACAGATTCTAGTCGCATCTCTTCTCGTTTCAGATTTGCGTATGTTCATGTACCTGCCCGTTTTGATGTTCTCAGGAATAATCAGTGGAATTATCATAGGCATCATAGCCTATTATGTTCAGCGCTCACTCGATGCAAACAAGGGCGCTTCACAAATATAGCTTAGCAAGGAGGATAGTAAGTATGAAAAAAGAATTAGAACTATTGCAAGGCGTAATGCGTGAAAACGGTGTGGCGATTTGTGTCGTACCTACCAATGACTTTCACGGCTCAGAATATATAAATGAATACTTTAGAAGCAGGCAGTTCATTTCAGGCTTTACAGGTTCTGCAGGTACTCTCGTGGTTTGCGAGGATTCGGCCTATCTTTGGACCGATGGCAGATACTTTCTTCAAGCGTCACTTCAGCTCAAAGAAAGCGGCATAGAACTCATGAAGACGGGTGAACCCGGCGTTCCTGAGATTGATGAATTCCTCAAAAAAAATCTAAAACAAGGTGACGTGCTTGCCTTTGATGGAAGAGTACTGGCTTGCCGTATCGGAGACAAGTACAAGCAGATAGCCGATAAGTGCGGTGCTATAACAAAATTTGATCTGGACCTTCCTGACCTTGTTTGGACTGAGAGGCCAAAGCTTTTAGGAAATAGTATCTGGGCACTTCCAGAGACTTCATACGGTGAGACTTTTGAAGAAAAGCTTGCAAGGGTAAGAAAATCAATGACCAAAAGCTCAGTTAACTATCACCTAATCACGGGTCTGGAGGAAAACGCATGGCTATACAATCTGCGCGGTAGCGATGTAGATAGAAGTCCTATCTTCTTCTCCTTTACGCTCATAACTCCGGATTCAGTAAGGCTTTACAAGTTCGGCGATGACTTTGATGACCTTCTTAAGGAAAAAGGTGTTACGGTCAAATCCTACCTCGATATATTTGAGGATATAAAGTTGCTCCCGAATGAGGCTAAAGTTTTAGCGGATTTTGATGCAGCATCGTATTCTCTGATTAAAAGTATCCCGGCTCCTTGCAAGATTGTTGACGGAATTTCCCCTGCAAGCGTGTTCAAGTCGGTCAAGAACCACATGGAAATCGCTGCAACAAAGGAAGCTCATATGTACGACGGCATAGCCATGGTGAACTTCATCTACTGGCTCAAAAACACCGTATCAAAACAATCGCTGACCGAGATATCGGCTTCAGACCACCTTGAGAGCCTCAGACGCGCGCAGCCGGGCTTTATTGACCTGAGCTTTGATACAATCGCAGGCTACATGTCAAACGGAGCTATAATCCATTACAGTGCTACTCCTGAGAGTGATACTGCACTAGAGGCAAATGGATTTATACTGGTCGATTCGGGAGGTCAATATCTCAAGGGAACTACGGATATTACAAGAACCATTGCTCTCGGAGCCCTTACAGATAAAATGAAGGAGTACTACACTGCAGTGCTTCGAGGACACTTAGACCTTGCTATGGCAAAGTTCAGAGCAGGAACTACAGGATGCGACCTGGATTATCTTGCCAGAAAGGCTCTTCAGGAAATCGGTCTCGACTATAACCACGGCACAGGTCATGGCGTCGGCCATGTTCTCTCCGTACACGAGGGTCCACAGAGAATAAGTAAGTTACCGAACAAATACAAACTGGAGCCCGGCATGATAACGAGTGACGAGCCCGGCGTATATATTGAAGGTGAGTTCGGAATCAGAATCGAAAACGAAATCCTCTGCAAGGAAGCTGATGGCAATGCGGATGAGCTCTACTTTGAAATGCTGACACTCTGCCCTTACGAGCCGGATGCAATAATTTCAGAAAGACTCACAGAAGAGGAAAGAAGTTATCTAAATGACTATCATAAGATGGTTTACTCAAAGCTGGCTCCACTGCTGGAACCGGAAGTAAGAAACTGGCTAAGAAAGGTAACTGCTCCGCTTTAAGGAGATTAGTCATCTACTGCGATAGATCATCCTGATATGCCTTGAAGTATACCACGCTTTGGCCAATAACATATCAAAAAATCAAAATGCTGTATCCGAAGTGGATACAGCATTTTTAGTCTTATTTACTTGCGAGGATTTAAGCCTCCGCAGCTACCGGTTCTGCAGGTTTTTCTGCTGCATGTGCAGGAGCAGCCGGCTTTTTCTTCTTTAAGCGCAAGTTCTGGATTGCTCCTGTTGGGCAAACCTTAGCGCAAGCCCCGCAATTCTTACATGTGTCCGGATTAATAAATGCAAGGTTGTCAGTAACGTGAACTGAATCAAACTTACATACTGACTCGCACTTCTTACATCCAATACATCCAACTTCACATGCCTTACGAGTAACCCCGCCCTTATCTGTACTGTGACAGTGGCAGATTACCATATTCTTAACAGGTGAAATACGGATTAGGGACTGAGGACATGCCTTAGCACATGCTCCACAAGCTACGCAGGCATCTCTATCAACCTTTGCAACTCCGTTTATGACACGAATTGAATCATAGTTACATGCGTCTACACAGTCTCCAAGACCTAGACATCCGAACTGACATTCCTTAAGCCCGCCGAACAACTGCTTAGCAGCTTTACAACTCTTTGGTCCCTGATACTCAAGGAGTGACTTTGAAACGTCTTTATTTCCGTTACACATTACAACTGCAACTTTTCTGTCTTCGCTTCCTGCCTCTACGCCTAAAATCGCTGCAAGCTTCGCTGCAACTGCAGGTCCACCTACAGGACATTTGTTACATGGCATGTCACGATCTTCCGCCATTGCGCTTGCATATGCGTCACAACCTGCGAATCCGCAACCACCGCAGTTTGCGCCCGGAAGCACTTCTCTAAGCGCAGCAGCTGTTTCGTCTACAGGAACAAAGAAAACTTTTGATGCAAAGGATAGCATAATTCCGGCTATGATTCCTACTGCAACTACTACTAAAATAGCTATTATCATTTTGCTTCGCCTCCTTCCTTACGAGAACATGCCGCTGAAGCCCATAAAGCTTAGCGAAAGGATAGCAGCTGATATGAGTGTTAGTGGAACACCCTTGAATGGCTGTGGAACTCCGTCTTCGTTTACAAGCTTTGTGCTTCTGATTCCGGCAAATAGGATTAGGGCTAGAGTAAATCCAACAGATGCACCGAATGCATTTGCAATTGATAGACCAAAGCCATATCCTGCATCGATATTAGCGATACATACACCAAGTACTGCACAGTTCGTTGTAATAAGTGGTAGGAACACACCTAGTGAGCTGTAAAGTGCCGGCATATATTTCTTTAGCATCATTTCGATTAGCTGTACAAGAGCAGCAATTACAAGAATGAAGATTACTGTCTGTAGATATTCTATATGGAACTTATTTAGAACCTGCTGTATAGGCCATGTAACTGCCGTTGCCAGTACCATTACGAATACTACAGCACCACCCATACCTACAGCTGAGTCCATTTTCTTTGATACACCCAAGAATGGGCAAATTCCGAGGAACTGAGCAAGAACATAGTTATTAGCTAAAATCATGCTCAATATAATTGATACTGCTACCATGTCTATGCTCCTTTCTTCTCTTCATTTTCTTCCTTCGCACCGAGGATTGTAATCTCTTCCTCGCCGAAGTCTCTAACTTTACGTTCCTTATCACGTGTGATGAAGTTTACAGCTGCAACCAGTATTGCAAATGTAAAGAATCCACCAGGTGCAAGGTTGAATATTGCCACTCCGTCAATCTTACCTGTAAGGATAGGAATGTTGAAAAGTGTGCCGCTTCCGACAAACTCTCTAATCATACCCATTATTACAAGTGCACCTGTATATCCAAGACCCATTCCGATTCCGTCCAGAGCTGAATCAAGAACAGTATTCTTGTTGGCGAACATCTCTGCACGGCCAAGGATGATACAGTTTACTACGATTAGCGGAATGAACAGTCCAAGTGACTTATAGATGCTTGGCACATATGCCTGAAGCATGAGTTGAACTACTGTTACGAATCCGGCGATTACTACGATGTAGCAAGGGATTCTTACATTATCCGGAATTACCTTACGTAGAAGTGAGATAACTATGTTGGAAAGGATCATTACTACTGAGAATGATACACCCATTCCAAGTCCGTTTATAGCGGTTGAACTTGTTGCAAGGGCTGAACAGCAACCTAGCAATAGTACAAGTACCGGATTTTCTTTTATTAGACCGTTAGTTAAAATCTTTAGTCTTGATTTCTTTTCTTCCATTACTTAGCACCTCCTATTTCTTTGTATTGTAGGAGAGCTTCATATACTCCATAATGAATTGCGTTTGATGAAACAGAAGCACCGGTGATATGGTTTATTGTAGGATCCTTCTTAGCAGATATATCCTTCAGCTCCTTAACACCCTTGTACTGTTTTAGATGCGCAGTTGTGAATGCCTTAGTACCTACACCCGGCGTATCCTTATGATCCTGGATTTTAACTCCGGTAATCTTACCGTTCTTATCAATACCGATCATTTCTATAAGTGTTCCGCCAAATGACTTGGTTCCTACTGTCATAACCATACCCTCGCCATTTTTTGCGATGTACACATCGTTTATTGTTACCTTACCATCAGAACTTGCCAGAAGCTTTCCTTTGTACTTGTCAAATCCATCAGCCTTTGCCAGCAGTTCCTTACGAGCTGCATCAGCCTCAGCTTTTGTATTTTTCTTTATGATAGGATCTGCAACTCCATATGTCAGTGCTAAAGCAGCTGATATAACAAAGCAGATTGCAACCAGTACGATTACAGGTATTATGTATTTCTTGAAAGTGTCATTATTTTTCATTTTTCTTGCCACCTCCATATGCTAGTTTGATGCAGAGCATATCGATGAGTGGTGTGCATAGGTTCATCAAAAGAATTGAGAACGATACACCCTCAGGATATCCGGCCCACAATCTAATTACCATTGTGAAGAATCCGCATCCTATACCCATTATAACCTTACCGAGAGGCATTATAGGTGATGTTACATAGTCTGTTGCCATAAAGATTGCACCGAGCATTACGCCACCGGCACATATATGGAATATTGCCATTCTCAAGGCACTTACATCTCCACCTGCTACTGAGTAGTAGATGAATGCGATTACAAATACCGTACCGATGAATGCAAGTGGTGTTGCAGGTGAGATAATCTTCTTCCATACAAGGAAGATTCCACCGATTATAAGAGCCAGTGCACTTACTTCACCTAGCGATCCACCAACGGTACCTAGGAATAGTTCCATGTTTGATGGAAGATCTGCCTTTGATATCTGTCCGATAGGTGTCTCACTTAGGACACCTAGAGGTGTAGGACCTGTCTTTCCGTCTACGCCATTTGCCAGTGGCCATGTTGTCATTCTTGATGTGAATGAGAGTAGTAGGAAAATACGAGCAACAATCGCAGGGTTTGCGAAATTGCGTCCCAGTCCACCGTATAGTTGCTTAACTATTACTATAGCTGTGAAACAGCCTAGAACAGCCATCCATAGCGGGAAGTTTGACGGTACGTTGAATGCGATCAGTGTACCTGTTACTACCGCACTGAGGTCTGTCCATGTCTCCGGTCTCTTGAGCAGCTTCTGATATGCCATTTCGAATACTACGCTGGCAACGATACAGACAGCTGTCAAAAGGAGTACTCTTGGACCAAATACATATGTGCTCATGCATAGCGATGGTACTAGTGCAATAAGTACATAAAGCATGGTCTTCTGTGTATCAAGCGCTGTCACTATATGAGGAGCGGATGATACTGTTAGATTATCATGATATTGCTTTTCCATTACTTGATTCCAGCCTCCCTTACAAGGGCTTTGCCCAACTTGTTGTAAAAGGCCAGCGGTCTTCTCGCCGGACATACGAATGAGCAGCTGCCACATTCCATGCACTGCATAATCTGTAAATCAGATAGTCTCTGAGCATCTCCTGCCAGATATGCATCAGCAAATCCTGTAGGCAACAAATTGATTGGACATCCCATATGACATCTACCGCAGTTGATACATGGTGTCTCTTCCGGAATGTTTGTCTTTGTTGACGAGAATGCCAAGATAGCATTATTGTTCTTGATTATTCCGAATGAATCTGATGGAATAGCTCTACCCATCATAGGTCCACCCATTATAATCTTCTTAGGCTCAGTCTTGTAACCGCCGCAGAATGCTACAACGTCCTTAATCTGTGTACCGATAGGTGTCACGATGTTCTTAGGTGTTGTGATTGCGTCTCCGTCAACTGTTAGTCTCTTCATTGTTAGAGGAATTCCTGTACGGAAGTACTGTCCAACAAATGCTACTGATGAAACGTTTGAAAGAATTATTCCAAGGTCTGCAGGAAGTACGCCTGCCTTCATTGGCTTACCGGTAATCTCATAAACCAAAACTCTCTCCGCTCCCTTAGGATATCTTGAAAGAAGCTCGAATGTATGCATGTTGGTAATGCCCTGCTCCTTGAACATTCTATCGAATTTTTCAATAGCATCAGGCTTATTAGCCTCGATACCTATATATGCCACTTTAAGATCCAGGTACTTCATGATCAGTTTCATTCCATCGATGATGTCCTGTGTGTCCTCAAGCATGCAACGATGGTCAGATGTGATAAAAGGCTCACACTCAGCACCGTTTACTATCAAAGTATCAACCTCGTCTATATTCTTAGGGTTGTACTTTACATGTGTAGGGAAGGATGCTCCTCCCATACCTACCAATCCACTATCTCTTACAGCTGCAACAAACTCAGCCAGATTGTGAACCTCCGGAACTTTTAGTTCCTCCCATAATTCCTGTTTCTTGTCTGTTTCAATAACAACAAGCGTATCGTATCCACCCATGGCATTACGCTGTGTTTCGATACCCTTAACGGTACCTGAAACGCTGGAATGAATCGGTGCACTTATGAAAGCATCGACATCACCAATAGGCTGCCCTACCTTGACCGTATCGCCCTTTGCAACCAATGGCTGACAGGGTTTACCAATATGTTGTGACATTGGTATCTTAACGATATCAGGGATAGGAGCCGTTTCAGTAGCACACTGAGCAGTGTTCTTGTAGTGACCTGCGTCGATACTACGCAAATGCTTTGCACTTGAACTCATATCTGAAACCTTCCTTTCTAAAAAAATATCATAATCATACAGATATATTATAACGCAACATTCACCAAAAAATCATCAAAAATTTAACGATTTTTTCGAATATCTTCAATTAAGTTTTTGAATAAACTTCCGGTTCGCATTCAAATGTTGCAATTACAAGCTTATTGAGGACTTTTATCAAAGCTGTCCAGACGGCTTTAAAGAAGATTCTTTTCGCACCAGCTACTTAAATTCTCCAGAATCGGAATTAAATCGTCGCATACAGTAGTCGTCTCGTACTCTACTCGCACCGGAACCTCCATGTACTCGTTTCTTTTTACCAGTCCTGCCTCGGTTAGCTCCCTGAGAGCTTTGACCAAAACGGTGTTTGAAACTCCTTCCATCTTGCGGCGCACCTCGTTATATCGAAGTGGACCGCTGGTGTTCAGCGTACATAGAATTTGCATCTTCCATTTGCCACCGATTACATCCATAGTTTTACTCAGCGGACATGTCTCTAGGCATGGGCAGCTATAATCTGTCTCTACCACGATAACTTTCTCCTTACTAACTAATAAAAAACTGCGTTATTGCGATTTCCCTCTTTTCGATTATAATTATAGTAGGTAACAAAAAAAGAGCAAGTAATTATATGCTATCACTTTTACTCTTATTGTTAATTTTTTGCCGAACCCAATTCGGTTCAAAAATATCCTTGAATTATACTTACGAGCAATTAAATCAAGCACACTCTTGTGCGTAGGAGAAAAGACGCTAATGAATATTTTAATCCAAGGGCTCATGCTCGGCTTCGCATACGTCATGCCTATCGGCGCCCAGAATATCTTTGCAATAAACACTGCCTTGACACAAAAACGAAGTCGGATACTGGCAACAGCATTTATCATAGCTTTCTTTGATATCACGCTGTCGATTGCATGTTTCTTCGGAATTGGCGCCCTTATCAAGCTTTCGGTATGGATAGAACTTGCCATACTCGGTATAGGTGCTTTGGTTGTACTTTGGATAGGGTTTAGTATATTTCGATCAAAGGATACCATGTCTGAAACCAAGGATGTAAGCCTACCTCTCACCAGGGTTATCTGGACGGCTTGCGTCGTTACATGGTTCAATCCACAAGCTTTAATAGATGGCTCGCTTCTTCTTGGAGCTTTTCATGCATCGCTCCCAAGCGGTAAAGCTTTTCTATTCATTCTAGGGGTTTCCATAGCCTCCCTGACGTGGTGGTTTGGAATGACAACGATAGTTTCACTGATACGTACCAAGATAAACGATAAGATGCTAAGGTGGATAAACATAATTTGTGGACTGATTATCATGTTCTACGGGCTCAAACTACTGAACAGCTTTAGAATACTGGTTCTAAAAACCTTCTAACAGTCTTAACTGCAACTAAAGGGCTATAGGACAAAAAGTGTGTGTGACTAATCCCAGTACACCGGATAATTGCTCGAATGATGTAGCTCGCTCCATACAACTGCATCACCCCACATAGGAATAGTATCTTCTAGTTGTTTCTTGGCAGTCATCTTCTTGTAAATATCATCTATGCTCTTGTTTGTAGGCATTGTTTTTAATATCTCAGAAGCAGAAAGCGGTTTTGGTGAGTGCATATAGCACCACCAAAAAACCGCTTTAATTCTTCTCTCAACAGATAACCCCCTATGGTTATGCAGCATCTCCCTAAGACAAGCATTTACACCACCTTCAATTCGATTGTTTGTCGATGGAATTTTAAACTCAGCCCTTAATTCTTCATTAAGATACGTGAATAGAGTATTATCATTAAGTAGTCTTAGCATTGATTTTTCAGCCTTTATCAGTCTTTCATGCTTAGGTCTTATCTTTCCATTTTCATCATATGTTACTTCGCTTAAAAAACGTTTATGCTTGACAATCCAACCTGTAAAACGATCAACCCATATCTTTGAGTCTTCAATACTTTTAACATCAAACAAATCCCTTGCCAGTGCATAAAGCTCTAGCCCGGCTAAAGTATTTGGTCTACTTGTTGTATATCTTTTAACCTGTGAAAACACGTGAAATACGCATCTTTGATGCTTTGCCTTTGGCCACTTTCTCTTAAGTGCTTTTCTAAATCCTTTACCACCATCGGATACAACCACCTTAGGTTCTGCTATACGACTCATTAGAGCCTCCCAAGCTCCTGAATGCTCATATCTGCATACGTACCAACCTAATACATGTTCTTTGTCACAACATATCAAAATACACGATTTACGCGATAGATATATACCATCAAAATACAGTACATCTTTTGATTTTTCAATCTTTGGTGCCATAACCCATATATCCCAAAACTTGGAGGTTTTTCTTCTAAAAGTTCTTCCACCACCTGACATATTACTTTGTACTTCTTTACTGAATAACCAAGCCAAGAAATGCTGAAGCTGTTTAGTATCATTATCTATCTTTGGCGTAAACGCTAACTTACAAGACTTACAAAACCACCTTTGAGAGCCAGATTTTATCTTACCGTGTTTTATACATTTGCAATTACAAATTGGACAATTTACCTGCTTCATAATATATTCCTCCAAGAACACTAATTCTAAGGAAGATATACCACGTTTTATCATTGAAATTCCAATATTTTAAAGAGTTTTCACACACACTTTTTGTCCACCCTCAATCTTCTTTCAAAAAAGATTAAACCGACATAACTATTGAAATATCAACTGTTATGTCGGTTTTTACACACACTTTTTGTCCTATAGCCCCAACTAAATCAAAAAACACCAAACCGGTATGTTGCTTCCACATCCATACCGGTTTTGATTTACTATCACATATTCATGAAAGCTTCAATCAGCTTCTCTTTCCTATGTATGCTCTTATATTGCTTACATTGCTGTAAAGCTCAGCCTCTTCGCCACTTTGAACTATCAGTGTTGGAGCCGCTGATATATTGTACTGTCCGGCGATTTCAGCGCCATCAGCCTCATCTGCAAGGATTACGTCGTACTCTATTCCTGCCTGATTAAGATAGTTCTTTGCCGCCTGACAATTAGGGCAAGTCTTTGTTGTTACGAGTATCAGCTTGTCTGTATCAGGCTTTGATGTAGCTGTTGCTACCTCGTTTGCCCTGCCTAGTGTCTGGGTTCCGACTCTTGGCAAATCCACACCGGCTTCATCCAGTAAATTTTTGTTAATTGAGAACAGTTCTTCCGGCTCATAAGTCTTTCTGTTCTCGAACTCGCTTGACTTTCCGTCATTCCAATTGCGAACAGGTCTGTAATAGCCTGTGATTCTTGAATAAACCTCAGTTGTATTTCCACAGTGTGGGCATGAAAAATGCTCGCCTGCAATGTAACCGTGATTTTCACATATAGAATATGTAGGTGAAAGCGTGTAGTATGGCAACTTGAAGTTATATGCAATCTTCTTAACCAAATTTGCTGCAGCTTTCCAATCCGGCATTCTCTCTCCTAGGAAGCCGTGGAATACAGTTCCTGATGTGTATAGCGTCTGCATCTCGTCTTCCATCTCAAGTGCATCAAATATGTCCTCTGTATAATTAACCGGAAGATGTGTGCTGTTTGTATAGTAAGGAGCCTGGTCCTTGCATGCTGCTGTAATGATGTCAGCAAACTCCTCTGTATCGTGCTTTGCAAATCTATATGTCGTAGATTCAGCAGGTGTAGCCTCCAGGTTAAAGAGATCTCCATACATCTCCTGATAGTCTGAGAGTCTATCACGCATGTGGTTTAGAACCTCGATTGAGAAGTCGCGTCCTTCCGGCTTTGTTATATCGCTATCTATCCACTTAGCATTTAGGATGGTTTCGTTCATTCCAACAAGTCCTATAGTTGAGAAGTGGTTGTTGAACGCACCTAGGTAACGCTTTGTATATGGATATAGCCCTTCCTCGAGCAATCTGTTGATTACCCTACGCTTTGTGTCAAGTGAGCGAGCTGCAATATCCATATACTTATCGAGCATGCTGTAGAACTCTTCCTTGCTTGATGAGAGGTAAGCAATTCTTGGTAGGTTCAGCGTTACTACACCGATAGAGCCTGTGCTCTCTCCTGATCCGAAGAATCCGCCGCCCTTCTTTCTAAGCTCTCTCAAATCGAGACGAAGTCTGCAGCACATTGATCTTACATCTGATGGGCTCATGTCTGAGTTGATATAATTTGAGAAGTAAGGAGTGCCGTACTTTGCTGTCATCTCAAAGAGAAGCTTGTTGTTCTCAGTCTCGCTCCAGTCGAAATCCTTAGTTATTGAATATGTAGGGATTGGATACTGGAAGCCGCGTCCGTTAGCATCGCCTTCGATCATTATTTCGATGAAGGCTTTGTTAACCATGTCCATCTCAGCCTTACAATCGCCATATGTGAAATCCATCTCCTTGCCCCCAACTAGAGCAGGCATGTTAACCATGTCATCCGGAACTGTCCAATCCAATGTTACATTAGTGAACGGAGCCTGAGTTCCCCATCTTGATGGAGTGTTTACTCCATAGATGAACGACTGAATCGACTGCTTTACATCCTTGTATGACAGATTATCTATCTTAACAAAAGGAGCCAGATATGTGTCAAATGATGAGAAAGCCTGAGCTCCTGCCCATTCATTCTGCATAATTCCCAGGAAGTTTACCATTTGGTTACAAAGCGTTGTAAGATGCTTTGCCGGTGCCGAAGTTATTCTATCCGGAACTCCGCCTAAACCCTCCTGAATAAGCTGCTTAAGACTCCATCCTGCACAGTAACCGGTCAGCATCGAGAGGTCGTGAATGTGCATGAAGCAATTTCTGTGAGCTTCTGCAACATCCTCATCATAAACCTCTGAAAGCCAATAGTTAGCTGTTACTGCACCTGAGTTTGAAAGGATAAGACCACCGACGCTAAGAGTTACAGTAGAGTTCTCCTTAACACGCCAATCCTTCTCCGTTCCAATATAGCCATCAATCAGCTTCTTGTAGTCGAGAAGCGTATCCTTTGTCTCACGCACATTAGCATGCTGGCGTCTATATAGAATATATGCTTTTGCTGTCTTGGCATATCCGCAGTTCATCAAAGCGGACTCGACCTCGTCTTGGATTTCTTCTACCGTTGCAGCATCGAGCTTGCGTCCGTTAAGCGTAGTTGTAACGATTAGACAAATAGCTCTTGATACCGACGAAATATCCCTAGCGTCAAGTTCATCCGTCGCCATAAAAGCCTTCGCGACCGCATTTTCGATTTTGGTTGGGTCAAAAGCAACCGCCGTTCCATCTCTTCTAATTACATTGTTCATCCTATCCCTCCGCTTAACTTCTGCATAGATTAAATAAATTGATAAGTGCCTCTCGGCCAATTCTAAAGTACAAATTCATCGTCAAAGCTTATGATTTTGCCGGCATCCAGACTCTTTTTCACATCTATGAGCCTCTGATTGCTGCTGCCTCTCCAGATATGCCCTTCGCTCAGTAGCGACTCCACGAATCTTCCGTCGACCATCACATCTATAAAGTTCAAAACCTCTCGCGCCGCCTCACCGGCCTTGCCTTCAATCACCTCATCAAAGGTAAAACCACTGTATAGCCAGATATTTAAGCCCTTGGATTTAAGAGCCTCCGCTATATCTCTACACTGATCGGCCTGCAAAAGAGGATCTCCGCCTGAAAGCGTAACTCCGTCGATATACTTAGTTGCCAAAATGTCATCAATGAGCTCTTTAACCGGAATTGTCTTGCCGCCATCAGGATCATGCGTCTCCGGATTGTGACAGCCCTTACAGCCGTGCTCACATCCCTGCATAAAAACAGTGTACCTAACTCCTGGTCCGTTTACCGTGGTATGCTTCTTAACTCCGGCTATAGAAACGCTCTCTTTTTTCCCATTCATAGAAAGCCCCCTCTTTTGCTTGCTCATTCATTATAATATCTATATATAGTATAGTCAAGACTAATTTGTTCCAATATATTGTTTATTTTATAGTCCAAAGCCTATTATCTTCCGCAGAGGATTTTGTCATCTTCATTTAGCCCAATCATACTAACTCCATCTTTAAGTAGTCTTTCAATTACATTAAGTTTCCGTGTATCTATTCGTTCTCCAGGAACAATAATCGGAATCCCCGGAGGATATGGAATTACCGCTCGCACTGAAATCCTTCCTTCGCACTCGCTCGGCTTGAGCCATTCGGATTCGGTCGGCACATCAAAATTTTTTTCATGCCTATATAGTTCTTTCATCAAAGCCATATTATCTTTCTTAGGCTTAACGCACATATCAAGGTCTTCACAGGCCTTCTCATCGGCTATTTTTCTAAGTGCCGAAATTAGAATTTCATAGTCAGATCTTTCACTGCCTATTCCTGTCATCGCCATCACAAATCGACTGTCTGAAAGCTCACAGAATATGCCTTTCTCCCTCAAAAGTCCATCGAGTTCATATCCACTTATTCCTAAGTTATAAAAACTGAACACAAGCTTTGTTCTATCCATGAGGGGCATATCAAGAAGTTCTAAGCCATTGATTTTCCTAAGTTCCTCATAAACATAGTCCAAATCCGCCTGCCACTTATCAAACAGTTTTCTTCCATGCTCCTCGATTATCCTCACGTTCATATCCAGCGAGGCCATCAAAATATATGAGGGACTGCTGCTCTGCAAAATCTGTAGATTATTTGCAATTGCATCCACATCTACTCTGTCGCTGCAAACAAGAAGTATAGCTGTCTGCGTAAACGAAGCAAGCGTTTTGTGCGTGCTGATTACAACTATATCTGCACCTCTGTTTTCAGCAGCAAGACTCCGGACTGTGACTCCCTGAAGTTTTTCACCATCGATGCTCGAATCCGCATGACCATCCATAAAAGTCAGATGTGCCCCATGTGCCTCATCGACTATTAGGATTTTCCCTTGCGCATGCACTATCTCAGCGATCCCATCTATATCGCTGCAAACTCCGTAGTAGTTGGGACTGGTTATAATAACAGCCTTAGCCTCAGCTTGCTTTTCTAAAGCCTCAGCAATACTATCCGCACTGATCTCGCTTACAATTCCGTATTCTTCCAGCATTTCAGGCGCTACAAAGACCGACTTCCCTTCGCTCAGCATAAGAGCATTGTAGACAGACTTGTGGCAGTTTGAGGCCATAATCAAAGTATCCCCCCTCGATATTAGGCTCATCACAGATGCCATGATTCCCGCGCTGCTTCCGCCTACCAACATAAATGCCTGTTTTGCACCATACATCGTCTTATATCGATTCATCGTTTCGCGTAAAATTCCCTCTGCCTTAAAGAGATTGTCCGCTCCCTCTATTTCGGTAAGGTCACCGTCTATCATAAGGTTTGTAAAGTCTGCGTAACCATTTTTTGTAAAGAACGCTTTGCCCTTATGTCCGGGCATGTGAAAACTCGCACGCTCTCTATCTTGGTGTGCTTTGATGAATTCTATTAAACCCGATCCCTTTGTTTCATTTTGCTTATCCATTTTATCTCCTATAAAAGCAAGGACCTACAGCCCAAGCAATTCCATACTTAAGCCATAGGTCATGTGAAATGTTCAAGGCTTTAAAGTTAAAGCAGCGGACTGAATGCTCGCAAAATACCATCGAAAAGCAGTCCGAAAAAGTTTGTCTTACAGTTCTCCTCACGTATCTGCGTACATCTTTCTATAGTCCTGACAAAATCTTCTTTAATATCCCTCAATGAACTGCATCCCACCATAAGGGTTCCACATTCGAAGTGAAGGTATAGGCTCCTATAGTCGAGGTTTATGGTTCCGACCACCGCCAGCTTGTCGTCTGAGAGAAAATTCTTTGCATGCACAAATCCATCCTTGTACTCGTAGATTTTAACGCCTGCCCTAATCAAAGGCAGATAGTAGGAGCGAGTCAGTCTGAATATTATTTTCTTGTCCGGAATTCCCGGCGTTACCAGCCTTATATCTACACCTCGCTTTGATGCGAGCTTTAGCGCTGAAAGCATTTCATTATCAAGTATCAAGTATGGCGTGTAGATATATAAATAGTCCTCTGCCTGATTGATTATCTCAAGATAAATGTTTTCACCCAGATTTTCATCATCCAAAGGCGTATCTGAAAAGGGCTGCAATATTCCGTCGCTATCAAATGCCTGTGGATGATTCACATGCGGTCTAAACTTGCTGTAATCCTCCTCAGTTGGCACAAATGAGTTCCATATGTTTAGGAACATTACTGTGAAGTTCCAGACCGCCATGCCCTCAAGCCTTATACCGGTGTCCTTCCAGTGTCCGAAGTACTGAACTTTGTTTATATATTCATCTGCTATATTAAAACCGCCGGAGTAGGCGATATATCCATCTATAATCATGATTTTTCGATGATTACGGTTGTTATATACCAGTGACAGCACCGGGCGAAGCGGATTGAATACATGCACTCTTATACCTGCGTTTTCTAACTTTGATGTGAAGTTTAGCGGCAGTTTATCTATGCAGCCGATGTCATCGTACATGATTCTTACATCGACACCCTCTGCGACCTTTTCCTGAAGTACATCAAATATGGAATCCCACATGTATCCCTCATCAATTATGAAATACTCCATAAAGATATAATGTTTAGCACGCTTCAGATCATCCAGCATATCGACAAAAGCCTTATCTCCCAAATCGTAGTATTTGGATTTTGTTCCTGTCCACGCAGGGTATGGACCGTAATCAGCTATGTATTTAATTGTTTCAAGAATCCTATCGCTATATACCTCTGACAGGCAGTTTTCCTGCCTTACATCATCTCTATGCCTTGCCCTGGTTGGTTCTATCTTGTTTTTTATTCTCTTTGACGGTCTCTTATTACCAAAGAACCAGTACATCGCAGTTCCCAGAATCGGCACAAGACATATTATCATGACCCAACCGAGTTTATATGCCGAGCTTTCATCCCTATATATTATAAAGAGCGCGGCAACTATGGCAAGAAAGTTGAACATTATGTTGATACTTCGGGAGTAGTCTCCCAGTCTCATCACCATCAAAGCCATCCACGCAAACTGTATAATTATTAAGATGCCCATTATGGTAAAACGACTGAATATCCTGCCAAATAGACTTTTCACAAATCTCATATGTACTATTACCTCGTACTCAAAAACTAAAAGTCCGGAAAGTCCGGACTCCTAGAAAGAAAACTATTTTTCGATAATGTCAACACCCATGTATTTTCTCAACGCTTCCGGTATTACTACGCTTCCGTCAGCCTGCTGGAAGTTTTCCATAATAGCTGCCACAGTTCTGCCTACTGCAAGACCCGATCCGTTCAATGTGTGAACGAACTGTGGCTTATCCTTAGCTCTGCGGAATCTGATATTCGCACGTCTTGCCTGATAGTCCTCAAAGTTGCTGCATGAAGAAATCTCGACGTATCTTCCATAGCTTGGCATCCAAACCTCGATGTCATAAGTCATAGCAGCTGAAAATCCTAAATCTCCCGAGCTTAATCTTACAACCCTATACGGAATTTCAAGTCGTTTTAAAACTTCCTCTGCATCAGCAGTAAGTTTTTCCAGTTCATCATATGAGTTCTCCGGCTCTACAAATTTAACCAGCTCAACTTTATTGAACTGGTGCTGGCGTATCAAGCCTCTGGTATCTCTGCCCGCGGAACCCGCCTCAGCTCTAAAGCAAGGAGTATACGCCGTATAGTATACCGGAAGCTCCGCCTCGTCCATTATCTCATTCGCTCTTAAATTTGTGACCGGAACCTCTGCAGTCGGAATGAGGAAGAAATCCTTCTGCGGAATGTAGAACATATCTTCCTCAAACTTAGGAAGCTGTCCTGTTCCTGTCATCGCATCTCTGTTTACCATGAAAGGAGGAAGAATCTCCGTGTATGGCTGCTCCATTGTGTGAAGATCAAGCATGAACTGAATGCACGCTCTCTCAAGTCTGGCACCAAGACCCTTGTAAACAGTAAATCTTGTTCCACTTATCTTACTTGCACGAGCGAAGTCCAAAATATCCAGGTCCTCACCTATATCCCAGTGTGCCTTAGGCTCAAAATCAAATTCCTTAGGCTCCATGAATTTTCTAATTTCAACATTGTCGCTATCATCGTTTCCGAATTGAACATCCTTATATGGAGTATTTGGAACGTTAAGTAGAGCGTTCTTTAGCTCTGCTTCAATTTCCGAAAGCTCTGAATCTAAAACTTTGATTTCCTCTGAAAGAGCCTTCATCTCAGCCATTATCTCAGTTGTATCCTCACCGGCCTTCTTTAGCTTGGGAATTTCTCTTGAAACAGTGTTTTGCTTGCTTTTCTTTGCCTCTACATCAGCTAAAAGACTTCTTCTCTTCTCGTCCAGCTCCTTAACCTTTGAAATCCCAAAGTCGCCCTTGCCTCTAAACTCAACGCGGCTCTTAACCCCTTCGTAGTCTTCTCTTATCTTCTTAATATCCAGCATCTATCTCACCTCTATAAAATATTCTTCTTGTACCTTGTATATAAGGATATCAAAGTTGCAACCTTTTTCTGTATCAGCTTCTGCATCTCAGATGCCTCACTGTAGTTTCCATTATCAAGTGCGTCCTTTGCTCTTGTGAGAATGGATTTCTCGGTAATGGTGTCTTTTCCAAGCTCATGTCTAAGCTTATCTATCTCTATCCAGTTCTTCACATCAAAATCGGAGAAGTCGTCCTCTGAGTGAAGCTTTACGCAACCCCTGATTAAAGCCATGTTCTGCGGAATAACTCTATCGTGAAGTTCCGTCTTCCACTGTGAAATAACCTGCTCCCTGTAGGAATCTAGGACCTGCTGCTTCATCACATCGCCTTCTTTGAAGATTCCCAGCTTCTCCGGATAGCGATCAAAGGCCTGCATGTTCTCCCAAACCGTAGCCGGCGCATGTCCGAAAAGCTTTACCCTTTCCTCTTCAGTATAGTCCTCAAATACTTCCTTCTCACTTCGATACTCTCTATCCGTATCCAGGTAGAAATCCTTATCCCCATATGCCTTTGATATGGATCTTTCGAGCTCCGCAGGAGTTTTCTCATGTTCTAATGCATGCTTTATTCCGTCTATCATAGCCATGTGGCTTGCCGCAAGCACCAGATATGTATTGCTCTTGGGATTCGGGGCTCTAAGCTCAAATCTCGTCGCCAACGGATTGTTCATATCCCTGATAAGTCCTACAAGTACTGTTCTATTTCTTGAAGGCTCCATTGGAGATCGTCCCAGCGAAGTAACTATACAAACAGGAGCTTCATATCCCGGTTTTAGTCTGTTCAAAGAATCTATACTTGAACTTACGAAAGGATTTACAACCTCGTAATTCCTTAGCAAGCCCATCAAAGCACCATATCCGATAGGATTTAGGAAATCAGTCCTCATGTCCTTAGGTGCAAATACGCTTGTCATCTTTCCGTTCTTGAGCTTTGCTGCAAGTCCCAGGTGAGTATGCTCACCGCTTCCGGCTACCCCATCAAAAGGTTTGGCCATAAATGTCACATCAAGCCCATGCAAGGTGAAAATATCTCTAACAATGTACTTCACATGGTTTTCGTTATCCGCAGCCTGCATGGCATCTGTGTATGCCCAGTCTATCTCAAGCTGCTCCATAACATGGTCATAATGTCCGGAGTGACCCATCTGAGCCTTGACTCCTCCGACCTCCTTATGACCCATCTCTACTCCGAAACCGTACTTGTCGAGAATCATCAAAGTGTCCTCAAGTGCGGTTCTAACCTCGCCGTAGGTCCTCTTCCAATACTGTTCCTTGAGCACCTGTGCTGTAAAGAGTTGCTCTCTATCACCCTTATCGTCCGGTGTCTTTACCCAAAACTCCAGCTCAGTCGCGCTCGTTATAATGAATTCTTCGATATCATCCATGCTGTCTGCACCATCAATGTACTCGAATACATAAGGGTGCTCAATCAAAGCTTTCTCGAGCTCTGACTTAAAATGCGTCAGTGCATCTCTCAGCATTACCCTCGAACCGCACTCGAAATTTTCATTATGCAGCAGGTAGGACGGAATTCTCAGAGTACCTATAGGGAGCTCCAGCTTTCTGTCAATATTTCTGAAGTTATAGTCTACGTACCAGTTGCAATTAAGATCCGGAATGATATCAACCTTTGCGTTGTTCAACACTGCTATGTGCGGAAGCGCTACCGATGAACCGTCGGTTTGTACACCGTGCTTCAGCAGCTTGTCCATATTCTTAATAAAAAGCTCTACTGGTATTTTCTCGTCTGTATCGTGTCCACCGATATCAATACCTACGAGCGATACGAATTGAACCTCAGGATGGGCATTCAAGACTTTAATAATATTTTCCTTTGAGTGTTCGCCCTTTGGGATCGTAAAGAGCATTTTATCCACATCGAATCCCAGCATATATTTCCTCCCGATTTTTCAAGTTGTTTGGTATATCAAAGTAATTATTTGTTTTTCTTGCTCTCGTTAGCATTGGCACCTGAGCTGTCCTGAAGTCCCTTTAGGGCTTTCTCCAGCTCTGTCATCTTTTCTCCGTAAGTCTTCCAGTCTCCGCTCTTCAAAGCTTCCTGAGCCTCCTGATATGCACCGTTTGCCCTTTTGATGTAGTCCTTTACGCTCTGCTTTTCACTGCCGGTCTTAGTATCAGGCTTATCATTTTTGACATTATCTCCACCGAAGAGACTTTCAAGCGCCGCTTCAAGTGTAGGTTCATAAGCAATCTTATCCTCATATGCTACGATAACACGCTTGACCTCCGGAATGGCGGAATTTGATGCCTCTAGATATATAGGCTCTATGTATAACAAAGAGTCGTTAATAGGAACCACAAACAGGCTTCCTCTACTATATCTTGAACCGGCCTGGCTCCATAGTGAGAAATCCTGAGAAATCTTGGTGTTCTGGTCTATCTGTGCCTCTATCTGCATAGGTCCGTAGATGGTTCTATTCTTAGGGAATCTGTAAAGCATAAGCTTTCCGTAGTTCTCACCATCGTTTCTCGTCATCAGAATACCGGTCATATTTTGCTTGGATTTAGGCGAATACGGGAGCATGCTCACAAACTCGGCCTTCTCCTCACCGGGAATTTTGGTAACCAGGTAGTTAGGCTCTGTCTTCCTCTCGCGAGTTCCGTAGATTTCGTGAGAAACTTCCCAAAGATCCTCGTTTTGATAGAATACCTTGACATCGTTCATGTGATACCTGCCATAGACATCCGCCTGAATCTTAAATAGCGAATGTGGATATCTGATATGCGACTTAAGCGACGCAGGCATCTCCTCAATATCCCTAAAGAGTTTAGGGAATATCTTCTTATATGTCATTGCAATCGGATCCTTCTTATCAGTGATATAATATTTTACATCTCCGTTATAAGCATCTACAACAACCTTTATTGAATTTCTGATATAGTTTGTTTTTCCGACATCCTTGCTATAAGGCTCTGAATATGGATATAGCGAGCTTGTAGTGTAAGCATCTATCATCCAATAAATCTTTCCGTCAACAACTACTCCGTACGGATCATCCTCGTATCTCAGATAAGGCATTATCTTCTTTACCCTCTCTTCGATATTTCTGTTGATGATGATTCTTGACTCACTGTTTACATTTGAGGAGACCAAAAGTTTAAAACTTCCTTCCCTTACTGCAAACATCAGTCTCTTAAGCGGAGTCAGCTTGATTCCGGCACTTCCCTTATATCTCGTATACTTATTTGCCTGTCCATCCGGATAGTCGAACTCATCCTCGTTCGTATTTACAACTATATAGTCACTGGACAGCTCACCGAAATATATCTCCGGTCTTTTTATATTGATTTCCTTAGCACTGCTCTTAGGTGGAATATCCTTAACTACAACGTCCGGCTGTCCGCTGGCTGTAATCTTATCAACTCTGGAAACCGCAAGACCGTATCCGTGAGTATACTTGATATGTCTGTTAAGCCATGTGTCATTTATCTTCTCCTCATCAATCTCCCTAACCGAAAGATAGGTCTGAGTGTACTCTCCGTTTAGATAGTATCTATCAACGTCTGTATCATTGAACTTGTAGTACTGCCTGATGCTCTGAGTCTGGTTATAGAACTTCTCAACAGGCTCATAGTCGTTGATTCTTATATTTCCGACCGTCTCATCGTTATTGGCTATCGCATTTGCATCAAGATTATTTGAGGCCGCAAAATCTCTTATATCAACCTTATCCGTTGCATATGCCGACTGAGTGAACTCAATATTCCTTGCAAGGTACTTGGACTCCTTATTAATCTCGTCAGGTGCAACAATCACATTTTGAACTAGAATTTCTGCACCGCTTCCAATCAAAATCACTGCTAACATAATTATAGGAATCAGAACAATCTGCTTCATTTTCTTCCTTGCTATGAAAAAAGCGATTGTAACCGCCCCTATAACGCAAAGCACTATCAAAATTCTATAAATCCAAAGCGTCACATTGACATCTGTGTATCCGGCGCCATATACAACCCCCGTGTGCTTATGAAGCAAGTCAAACTGCTTTAGAAGGAAATGGAACGCTAACATTACATAGAAGATAATTCCAAGAATTGATAGCTTCCCGGACGCTATATGAAGCAGCTGGTCCATGTTGGACTTTGAAACCCTGCGGTCAGTCTTATTTCTGACCTTCTTCATCCTTGCATCCCTCTTGTTCGGATCAAAGATGTTTGCAAATATCCTACCTGCTTGCGTATTCTCACCAAATGGGTTAACAAAAGGTCTGCCGTAATAGCCTGATTCAGTACCGTTCGTCTCGCCCGTCTCTGCTCCCGAGTACCTTCCGTCCTCTATTGGCTCAGCCTCATCTTCTTCTAAGGAATCCGGGCTGTGCATTATTAGCAAAACTGCATAGTAGAAAACAGTCGCAATCACAAATAGTACGACTATACCTAAAAGCATTGCATTGAATCCATTTAGGAACTCGTACTTAAAAACGTAAAACGATATATCAAAGCCAAAGAGCGGATCTTTCTTACCGAAGCTGCTACTCTTTAGGAACTTTAAAAATTCAAACCAAAGTCCGCCAACAACATAAGCCGTAACCCATCCTGAAAACAGAACAGAAACAAGCATTGTAATTAGACCTAATCTTTTTTGATTGGTTTCCTCATGTGAAATAATCTTCTTGAAATAACCTCTGCGGAGGCCTGTCAAATATAGATACATAAGGCCTGTGAGTATCAAAAACATAGGTATACCGAACTTCAGCTGAGTGGTCAGCTTCTTCAAAAAAACACTAAGATACCCAAGCTCATCGAACCACATCCAGTCGGTGAAGAAGTTAATCAGTGAAAAAAATCCCCACAAAACTAACGCTAGTATGATTACAGCGATTATAATCCTGACTTTCTTATCTTTCTTAGGCTTTACATATACTACGTTCTTTGGTTTTGCTGCCATCAAAAGTCACTCCCACAAAAATATCAAAATATAATTATTTGCTATCACAAGCAAAACTGATGAATCCCTCTAAACTCAAAATATCACTCCATGCACCGAAGCCGTTACTCTACGTCTGTAACTGCAGTAACCTTAACATTTTTTCCCTTGCTTGAGATTGAGAGAATCTTTGTCTCTTTGCTTGTATCTGAAGCATTAGATTTTCCCTCTATAACCTGCATAATTACATAGTACTTGCCGTCACTGCCCTTTATCTCGCCGATTTTTATTTCTTTAATCTTATGTTCTTCATCGCCCTCAGTGATGGCCTTCACATGTCCGTAAAGTTCTGAATCCTCGTCAATTAGCTTGAGAACATCGTCCGAACCGCTGTTTATCTTATCTGTGAGTCCGGAATAGTAACCAAGTGAAAGGTTAACAATTGCCTCACTGAGCATCTTCCCTTCAGCAAATTCTCCGTCCTTAAACTTCTTAGCACTCTTAAGTTCGCTGATTCCATAGTCTTTTGATTTATCAAACTTAAGGCTACTGTCATACTGCGCCTTGCCTATGTTCACATAATTTTTCTTTGCTGCTGCAACTACATCTTCCATGGACTTAGTCTGCTTGCCTTCATTGTCCGATTTATTGGTGGCCTTATCCTTGGAACTGTCATTACTACCTGAGAACTTCTCTGTCACCCATGAGATTCCCTGTGAAATCTTATTAGCCGGCGCCGAACCCTTGGCGAATACTAGTATGCCCGAACAAATTACAGCTATTGCAAGTATTAATATAACTATATCCAAAACGATTATCTTCCATCGTCCTGTCTTCTGTTCATCCCCCGAATCACCACCATTGACATCGTCGTTAGCAAAGATATCGCGGTAATGAAGCTTAGCTGCTTTACTATCTTCATCTCCAGACTTCTCTTCCTTCTCCTTCTCCTCGTCACTGGGGGGATTCCCGCTTTCTGGTGTATTGGAAATTTCTTCTTCAGCGTGAAGCTCTTTGCTATTGTCAATGATTTCTTCAGATTCAGCCTCAGCTACATCTTCAGGCTCATTGTCAACTACATCTTCAGTCTCGGGTTCAATTGAAACTGCTGCACATGCCTCTTCATCATGAACTTCATTGCTATCCTGCTTACATTCCGTCCCTTCCTCGGATTCGCAAGCTACAGTTTCATCTTCCGTTTCACCTTCCGTAACTGATTCTTCCAGCTCTTCAGCAACATCTTCAGCTTCTTCCTCAGAAGCATCATCAAGTTCAGACTGCGTTTCTGCTTCCGTCTCTACTTCATCGGTCTCAGCTGTTTCTGTTTCTTCACCGACCTCATCTTTTGCTTCTGTCTCCGTATCTTCTATATCCTCAAGCGGATCAGGCTCTTCCTCATTATGCTCATCAAGAGGCTCTTTTGACCATGTTGCTCTTGCTTGCTCAAGCTTTTCTTCCTTGTCAGCGATTATTGCTTCAGCCTCGCTATCTTCGCGGATTCTGTTGCGAAGTCTCTCATACTCCTGGTCAAGCAGTGCCTGAAATTCCTCGTTTTTCTGGTTGAATGTATAGAACTTATCTATGCTCTTTCTTGGCGATGACGCCGCAGCAATGCCTGCTGCAAGAGCCTCATCTACATCTACTATTTCTTGAACTTCATCATGCCCCTCTGAAACCTCAACAGGAACATCAAGCTCAGTCTTTTCCTCAGACTTAGGTATAATGCTCTCGAATCTATTAGCCCTATCTACCCTCGTAGTGCTTCCGAGCTCCCAATTAAAAGACAGCTCAGAAGCATCTTTAGCGCTATTTTCATTCCCGATTCTATCAAAGAGCTCATTCTCAGTCATTATCGTCTCTGTAAATGACTTCTCCTCAATCTCCTTACGCTTTTTCTCTTCTAGAACGGTGTTCCAGTTGAAGTCAACGTCCTCCGTCTTAGCCTTTTCTTCATCCGGATAACCGTCGAGATCCCAATTAAAAGCACCAAATTCAAAATTCTTTTTAGGCTTAGTCTCTTCTTCTGCAAAACCTATGTTTATGTCTGAAACATCTATTTTGGTTCCGCAATTTCCACAGAACCTATCTCCATCAGCTAACTTTTTCCCACACTTTTTGCAATACATCATTACCTCCCGCACCTTGGCAGTTTACTTTATTTGCTTGCTCAAAAACTCTTCGGTATACACATTGCCATGTTTGTCCGTTCCACATTCTCTGCTTACGAATTTCTTGGATAATTCGCCTTCCTCTGCACAGTGCACATCTCTGTTCCCGTTATTTATCAAAAGATTTTCAAGTACATTTTCGAACCGTTTATCCTCACTAAAGCCGGTCTCAAGCTTCGGATCATCTTCTTGAGTGTCTTCTTCCATCAAAACGGACTCAAAAGATTTCGCCTCAGGGGCAACCTTACTTTCCGGTTCAAGCCCGGCCTCGGTAGTTTCCGCCTTTTCTTCCAACTTTGTCACTTCACAGCTTTGGTTAGATTTCGCCTTCTTTACTGCCTCGCCACTCGAAGCTATACTTCCCTCAATCAGAACTTCTTGCTTTTGGTTAATTTCCTTAACCGTGCTGTCGATATCTGTCACCGTGCTGTCGATATCTGTCACAGTTACTTTAATCTCGGATAGTACATCCTTTCGCCTCAATGCGCTTATTATCAACTTGATTAACCCAATCAATACAATCAATGCCAAAAGTGAGAGAAGTGCGATCTCAATTTGGTACTGATACTTAATAATTATTGCACCAATTTTTCCTATAGCATTCATGCGCTATCCTCCTAAAGATATTCTGTTCTATTATACTATAAATAGAGCTTTGTTGCAATTCTGAATGCGATGTTTTGACAAGATATTTGTACGCTTTTAGAAAGACATTTCCTATTAGAAACGCCAAATTAAACTCGTCACAAAAACGAGAAAATCGCCTGTTTCGTAGGCGATTTTCTCTAGATTGAATTTTATATGATTTGATATTATATTAGAGGATTAAGCGAGTCCAAGATTTGCGCCTAATTCCTTGCATGTCTCAAGACCTGCATCATCCGGAGCGTCATTTATCATCAGACCTTCTCCACCTATAATCTGTGCTCCTGCAGCTTCCATTCTATCCTTCCAGTCACGCATCCACTGACCGTCTCCCCAGCCGTATGAACCAAAGATAACAATCTTCTTTCCACCTACAAACTGCTCAACTTCTTCAATAAATGGTTCAAATTCTGTTTCTTCAAGAACTTCGTCTCCCATAGCAGGACAGCCAAGTGCAAATCCTTCAAGATCTTTTAAATCACTAGCTGATACCTCTGAAACGGTCTTTACACATGAGTCTTCGCATGTGCTCTTAAGACCTTCGCCTATAGCCTTTGCCATTGCTTCTGTGTTTCCGGTCTGTGACCAGTATACTACCATTGACTTCTTCATAATTTTCCTCCTACTGTACAATTTGAAGTTTATTCATGTTTTGTTTTTTTATATCTGAAGCGGAATTGAGAAGCTCAAGTATGTCTCGTTTTCCGAAAATCAGTCTTATCGCGTCTTCCTTTGCTCTATCAAATTTCTTAAACTGTCTGTCAGCTCTTTCTATATCGCTATAAACCTTCCAATATCCACAAAGCAGAAAATTTCTACCGTCGTTTTCAATAAAGCCGACAACGTCCTCAGTCGGAAAGCCTAACAGCAATCCCAACTCATGCGGAAAATCAGCTTCATCGCGACAGTACCTCCGATAGCGTTTGCTGACCTTGCATAAAATATCTTTGATATCTAAATCGGAATATCCGAAGTTTTCAAGGAGCATGCTGACATCCTTTTGATTTAGCCAATTTATAAGTTCCTCTTCCCTGTATATCAAAGCGTAGCTATTTTCATTAAAGCTACAGAACACGAATATTTCCAGTCCTGTACCTGCAAAGATTTTCTTTACTTGGGGAATCGTTGCCTTCTTAACGACAATCAGGTTTGACATCTTTACTCCGGCAATGACCGGTGAACACTGAAGAGCTAACTTCGTCATAATGTCATTCATGTCAAGTCCGAACAACATTCTCTTGACTTCTTCGCACATATGCCCTCCTGGTTGAATTCATTTTAATAGCTTTTCTTAATAAACTGTTTTCATAATACCCCAATTATGCTCATCGGTTAGTTCAGGCTAACCATTATGGGGTTATTAGCCCGCTTCTTTGCGGAAGCGGGCAATAATAAATGAAATATAGAGAAATCATGCAAAAACACCGGAGAAACGCTATCGCCGCCGGCATAACGGCCTTGCGCGCTGAACCCTGCTTACTTGGTCCAGCATGTGTAATTGCTTATCTGTGGTTAGTTTATACTAACTAACCTACAATGTCAACACTTTTTTAAATATTTTTTTCTTTCCTGTTTGATTTGGGTCATTTACAATCGGACCAAGAGGCAAAGAAATATTGCATTCTTATAATTCCAAATACCGCAGGCCTTGTTTTGGAATTTTTGACATCCGTTACAGCAATGTAAACAACATGTCTTTGGATTTTTTTGCACCTCCCTTATTTTACCCTAATTTTTATACTTTTACTCAAGGGCTCTAAGTATTGACATCGCGTACATCTATGGTATACTTGTTTTTATATAAAAGAAGTTAGTTAAAACTATCTATTGGGTGGAGGTAATATATGAAGTCTAACGAATCAACTGAGAATTATCTAGAAACCATATTGATTCTCAGCAAGGAACATCCTGTAGTTCGTTCTGTTGATATTGCAGATTACCTTGATTTTAAAAAGTCCAGCGTAAGCGTAGCTATGAAAAAGCTCCGGGAGAACAATGATATCGAGGTTTCCGATGAGGGATACATAACTCTGACAGAGTCAGGCTTTGCTACTGCAAGAATGATATACGAAAGACATGTGCTAATTTCTAATTGGCTAATTTCAATCGGTGTCGACGAGAAGATTGCTAGAGAAGACGCTTGTAGAGTTGAGCACGCGCTGAGTAAGGAAAGCTTTGAGATTATCAAGGAGCATGCTAAACAGGAACACCGTGATATCTACGAGACATCCAAATTCGAGGTAAACAGTTCTAAGATAAAATAAAACATATCCGCAGGTATCTTAGCATTTTTGCTAAGACCTGCGGATATTTATTTATCGCTATTTTTACAAAATCCACACATTCTTCATATAAATCGTAAAAAAGGCTCCTTACTATCGATAGCTGAGAGCCTTCGTTTATTTAGTCGCTTCCTAATCTTTGATAAGCATTTAATAAATTTTGTATGAACTCATCTTAGGATTTATCTTTGGTTTTTCTTTCCTCTAAGCCTCATTAAGATGGATATGCCGGTTGCTGTAAGGAGCATCACAAATCCATAGAAAGCCAAATTTGAATCATCACCCGTATTCGGCTTATTCGGTTTGCCCGGTATCTTCGGCACATTCTGAGTGTTTGTGATTACAAATCCATTCCGGACATCACCACTAATAGCGGTCTTATATCCTGATATTACTTCTTCTTTAATCGTATAGGTAATTTCATGTCCGTCATTTGCATCATACTTTTGAAGATTTGAAAAATCGTGTTTCCAATTGCTTGCTGCGTTTAGGACTGCTGTTTCCTTGAGCTTTCCATCAGCAAATAACTTAACAGTCGCGGAATCACCTGCTTTACCAACCCATTTCTTAATTACAGGTATGGACAGCTTTTCAACATTGGTATTGGTAATCATATAACCCGAATTCATATCCCCGCTTACAACGGCTTTATAATTTGCAATTGCCTCTTCCTTGACCGTGTATTTAATCTCAGTGCCATTCTTGTATTTATCCAAGTTTGCGAATGTATGCTGCCAATGATTTTCTTCGTTTAGTGTTATTGAATCCTTCTTAACTCCATCAGCATACAATTCAATTTTGGCGGAACTTGCAGGCTTACCTATCCATTTCTTAGTTACAGGTACGGATACCTTGCCTGTAATTGTGTTTGTAATTGTAAAGCCGGTCATTGCTGTCCCTGAAATACCTGTTGTGTAGCCATTTACCTTGGTTTCATCTAAAGTATAGACAATTTCATGTCCATCATTTGCATCGTATTTTGGTAGATTAACGAATGTGTGATTCCAATTTCCTGCTGCATTCAGCGTTATTGTTTCCTTTACACTACCGTCCGCAAGCAATTTTACTGTCGCAGAATCACCTGCTTTACCGACCCATTTCTTAGTTACAGGTATAGACAACTTTTCAACATTGGTATTGGTAATCGTATAGCCTGAAGTCATATCCCCGCTTACAACGGATTTGTAATTTGCAATTGCCTCTTCCTTGACCGTGTATTTAATCTCAGCGCCATTCTTGTATTTGTCCAAATTTGTGAATATATGCTGCCACCAGTTTGCCTGATTTAGGGTTACAGAATCCTTCTTAACTCCATCAGCATACAAATCAATCTTGGCGGAACTTGCTGCTTTTCCTACCCATTTCTTACTTACCGAGACATTTGTTTTCTCCGTCGTATGCGTATTCTTTATATTTAAACCGTTAATTTCAGTAGTATATCCTGCTACCGTTTCCTCTGTCACTGTATACTTAATTTCCTTACGCTGATTATCATATTTAGGCAGGTTCTTGAAGCTATATAGCCATCTGCCTGTAGCATCAGCTGTAACGTCTTTCGTTTGTATTTTATTTCCGTTCGAAAGAAGATTGACTGTAATCTTATTTGGGCGCTTGCCGTCTTTATTGTTGGCATCATCCCAGGTCTTTTCACCGGAAACCTCAGTGGTGTTATTTATCCAGTAGCCAACAAGCTCTACATTTCCTCCGGGCATTGTAAACGAACTGTCATTATCCTTAACATTAACCTTCTGTCCATTTTCCGTATGCCAGCCTACAAAAATATATCCTGTCATCGTCAAATCCGGCTTTACGTCTACTGTCGAATGGAAATTGTAGGTTTTTGGATCTACAGGAGCCGCAGGACTTCCGGATGGGATTTCTTCACCATTCGGATTCTTAACGATCTTATATGTTACCTTATACTCTGACTTCTTATTTGTAAGAGTTAAGTCTTTATTGTCGCTTGGAGCATTTTTATCCGTAAAGCTGATTACAAACTCCTTGGATATTGCAGGATTGCTGTTGTCATATCCTTCAGGAGCTTTCGTCTCAACGAGACGATATGTTTTGTTATTTGTTAAACCACGGATATTTAAAATACCGTTTTCACTTGTATAGAAACGATCTCCAATTTTTTTGCCACCGTTATTACCAACAACGGTTACATTATCCTTCACATACTGTGAATCTGTATCAATCCAGTTTCCTGCCGGATCTTTTTCCTGTAATTTAAATTCCGCTTTCTCAATTCCTTGACCGGATTTAGCATCTGTCTTTAATATCGCTGCTCCATCCTTATATGTGTGTAAACTGATATCTCCTACGACAAAGTAGTTCTTTGCCGTCATCGATTTATCTATAAACTGTGCTGTATTTTCAACATACGCACCCGTTCTCATAACAGGCTTCACCAAATCCGAATCAAAACTAAATACTATTCTTGAAATAGGCCAATCCTTAATTTTATTATAGATTTCATCGATCTTTTCCTGCGGAACCGTAATTCTACTTACACTTCCATCTGCTTTTATATCAAATAAAGGAAATAGCCGTCTGACAACCGTTTCTTTGCCGACCTTATCTGCAAAGTTTCCCCATGTATATATATCGTTAGGATTCTTTGAGCCTACTTTTCCAAGACTTGCTACAAAGCGTATATCCCCGTTAGGGCTAGTATATATGCCATACTCTCCCGGTTTAAGTGATGCCTTAAACTGTTCATATGACTGACCGGAAGCAGCTTCCTTCTTTGTCAAAACTTCATCAAACTTGAAACTTGCACTTTCTACCAAATGAAAACAATCGCCAAATTTCCCCTCTCTACTGCTCTGTTTTAATAAAGGCGTTTTACCATCTTTATATAAACCGGCACCGACTAAAGTTATATTAGATAACTTCATGTTTTTGTAAGTATCAGCCGGTAAGGTATCCTCTATATAGGAAGTTTCCGTTGATGAAAAGAAACTAAAGACTTTTTCATTGCCAAACAGAAATGCCGCAAGTGCAGATGAAGTTGTCTTTGTCGAATTCGTCTTGCCGGTAGCCGGAGATGTTACAGTATAAGTATATGTTCCATTACCCCCTAAAACATCCCAATGTGTACTTGCATTCGTCGATGAAGTTCTACCGGATTTTCCATTTTCCAATTTAAATACAGCCGGACCGTCTCCGATTGTCGGTGTCGGATAAACTCCATAGAATTTTTCAGAGGAAGTTACAAAATAATTCGCTTGCACATTGAGATTGGCATTTTTATCCAGGATTTTCACTTTGTTAATCCCTGTAGGATGTGCTGCGTATTCTGCATCTACCTCTGCTTGTGTAGGGAAGCCCTTGGAAAGTCCGCAAGTTACAGTTTTTAATGTTGTCTTGACTGATAATTTCACTGCTGTCTTAGTATTATTCTTTTTTGTGAATTTTATACGAATCTTGTTCTTTGTAATGGTTGCTTCGCCAAGTAATGATCCGTCTTCTGCATCTAAAACCGAAAGACCATAGCTTTCAAACAATTCTCCTCTCTCTGCTTGGAAAGGAATCTCTATGATATCCCCTGTCTCAATCGGTGTTCCCTTATTTACTGTCATGTCGATCTTATAATCGACATTTGAACCCCATTTTACAAATGACGAAAAGTCATTCACATTTTCGGAATCCTTAATTTCTGCATTAGGTGATGTGATGGAGTCAATCGTCACCTTGTCTGTAATGTCTGTTTCCGTCTCTTCTGCGAATGTTGGCATTACATACTGAAATAAAGTAGCCAAAATTACGAACAATGATATGATTATTGCAAGTAATTTTCTCTGTAATACATTATCCATTTTATTTTCCCCTTTCTTATGCAACCCGCCTCATTTAATTCATTAGATTTACTAATTATTGCGTGGCGAGAAATGAATAGCTATTGTATTAGTTTAGTTGCAAAAAAAATTTATAACCTCATAACCCCAACTTAATTTAACAACAGCCTACATAAACATAGCTGTATCCAGTATACCACAATAGATTAAAACGAGTACATATTTTAAGAAAAAATTTTCTTTTTTTTTTTTTTTTGAAAATTGAAAACTTTATTCTGAAATGAAGTAAATTCCATACTCTTTATCTCACATTCATTTGACGTACCCATACTAAAGTCATAATAAAAGCCGTAATTCATTGCAAACTACGGCTTTGTTACATATAAGAGTTTGCATAACCTGACCTACCAAGTCCCAATTTGCCTCTGAGCTAATTAAACGGTCAGCGCAATCCTTATATCACGCATATATATTACTAATTCATTATCTATTTTAAATTATAGAAGTGACGCTACGCACTTTTCCAGGTCGTCAAGGCTTGCCGTAGGCTCGAATCTCGCTACGACCTCACCCTTCCTATCAACAACGAACTTGGTGAAGTTCCACTTGATGTTGGCATTGTTCTTATAGTCAGCGTCGATACTCTCTAAAATCTCATCCATCTTCTCAGCAAGTTCTCCATCACCGAATCCCTCAAAGCCCTTCTGACTCTTTAGGTATGTGTACAGTGGTAGTTCGTTTTCACCATTTACGTCCGACTTCTTCATCTGGTCAAACTTGGTGTTGTAATTAAGCGTGCAGAACTTGTGAATATCATCATCGCTCTCCGGAGCCTGATCCCAAAACTGATTGCATGGAATATCAAGAATTACAAGCCCTTTCTCAGCATATTTATCATACATCTTCTGAAGCGCCTCATAGTGCGGTGTGAATCCACATCCTGTTGCCGTATTAACAACCAGTACTACCTTACCCTCGAAGTTCCTCATCGATACTTCTTCACCGGCTCTATTTAGAACTGAATAATCGTAAAAGCCCATTTTCTTACCTCCTAATTAAATTATATATTGGATTGTGTAATTTATTATTGTTTACATTTTAATTTTACGCAATCATAATGTTTCTGTCAACCCCTATATTGAAAAAATTTATTTCTTTTTTTATTTATTACTTCAAATCAAAACTTTATTGCTCTTTAAAAGCCTCTATCGCCTCATAGATATTATTAACACCTATAATCTTGCAATTTTTAAATTTTTCGCCTAGCTTAGTTGCATTCTTCTTAGGCATTATAACTTTCTCATAACCCATGCGAACAGCTTCTGCAATAATCTTGTCTGCGCTGGAAACAGATCTGAGTTCTCCTGTAAGACCTATTTCTCCAAAGGCAATGAGTCTATATCCACATCTAATATTCCTAACTGAAGAGTAAACTGCAAGTACAACACCAAGGTCTACCGATGTACTATCCGCCTTAAGCCCTCCCACAACATTCACATAGACGTCTTGACTGATTGTGTTTATGCCGGCCTTTCGTTCAAGTACGGCAAGAAGCATGGCAAGTCTTTGATTATCTATTCCTATGGACGTTCTTCTTGCGAAGCCGACGTTAGAAGCAACAGTAAGCGCCTGAATTTCCATGAACACAGGTCTGCTACCCTCATATATCGCGGATACCACAGAACCCTCCGGCTTGATTCCCCTGCTATCCAGGAAACTTGCTGAAATATCGTGAATCTCCTTGAGGCCTGATTCCTCCATACTAAAAGCACCTATCTCGCTCGTCGTACCAAATCTATTCTTGAAAGCTCTCATGATGCGAAGTTCATGATTTCTCTCACCCATGAAGTGAAGCACGCAGTCTACAAGATGCTCTACAATCTTAGGTCCTGCAAGCTCTCCGTTCTTAGTCACATGCGCAACTATAAACACCGGTATGTTCCAGCTCTTTCCTATCTTCATCAAAAGATTACCGCAGCTCCTCACCTGAGATACGCTACCCGGAGCCGAGTCAATGTCTGCCGTATACATAGTCTGGATAGAATCAATTATTACAAACTCCGGCTCGAGAGTCTCACACACAGCCATGATATTCTCCATATTGGTCTCGGAGAGAATAAAAAGCCTATCATCAATCTCACCACAGACTCTATCCGCACGCATCTTAATCTGTTCCTCGGACTCCTCTCCGGAAACATAAAGAACTCTCCCTACAGTCTTAGCTATGTGGTTTGCCGCTTGAATGATAATGGTGGACTTACCTATGCCGGGTTCTCCGGAAATCAAAGTCAGCGAACCCTTGACTATTCCACCTCCCAGAACTCTATTTAGCTCTCCTATACCTGTATCTATTCTCTTATACTCGGCACTTCCGATTATGTTCAGCTTGGCCGCCTTGCTCTTACTACCGTTTGCACCGCTTATTCCACTTCGTCTTCTCGCATCGTCTTCCTTAATATCTACGACCTTCTCCTCGACAAATGAATTCCACGCGCCGCAAATACACTGTCCGAGCCATCTCGGAGTCTCGTATCCGCATTCCTGACAAACATATACTGATTTCGCCTTCTTCGCCATATCAAATCTCCAAACATTTGTTCTTATTCAAAGTATATCTTCTCCCCTAACTCATGTCAACAAATACATCAGAAAACCTCCGCCAGACAATGCATCTAATCTCAAAGATATATGCAAAACTGTGCGGAGGTCCTTGAATTTAATTTAATTATTATTAGCAGCAATTATTTTGCTTCATTCTCAGCGGAATGCTGAGCGATGATTTTCTCTGCCAAATGTTTTGGCAGCTCTTCGTAACGCTCAAACTTCATTTCGAATACGCCTCTGCCCTGTGTCATTGAACGCAGTCCAAGTGCATAATCGAATAATTCTGCCTGAGGTGCTTCTGCAACGACCTTCTGTCCACCGTTTGATAGCGGTTCCATTCCCAAAATTTTACCTCTACGCTTGTTCATATCACCGATTACATCTCCCATGTACTCGTCAGGAACTGTAATTTCAACATGCATAATTGGCTCAAGCAGACAAGGGTTAGCTTCAACGATACCCTTCTTGAAAGCTAGTGAAGCTGCGATTTTGAAGGAAACTTCATTTGAGTCCACATCGTGGTATGAACCGTCGTATAGAACGGCTTTGATGTTCACTACCTTGCAACCTGCAAGAGGACCCTTCTCCAAACTTTCAATCAGTCCCTTTTCTACAGCAGGAACGTAGTTCTTCGGAATTGATCCGCCGAACAGCTCCTCAGAGAACTCAAATTCCTTATCTGAAGGTGAGAATCTAATGTGAACATCACCGTACTGACCGGCACCACCTGACTGTTTCTTATGTTTTCCTTGAACGTCTGAGCTACCTTTTATAGTCTCTCTGTAGGCAATCTTCTGAGGAACTGTCTTAACTGAAACACCAAATCTATCCTTTAGTTTAGCTAAGATGATTCCAAGCTGAATGTCTCCCTGACCTCCGAGAAGTGTCTGGTGAGTTTCACTGTTTCTCTCTACTACGAATGAAGGGTCTTCCTCTCTTAGCCTTGCAAGACCGACACCCATCTTTTCATCGTCATTCTTATCCAGCGCCTCAATGGCAATGTAGTATGTAGGTGACGGGAAGTCAAGTGGTAGATATCTTATTACGTCACTCTTATCGCAGAGAGTATCTCCCGACTTTGTGTTCTGTAACTTTGCTACTGCAACGATATCTCCGGCCTCTGCATAGTTGAGTTCAAGTTGTTCTTTACCTCTTAGGAAGAATAGTTTTCCGAGTTTTTCTGTCTTGCCTATTCTCTCATTATATACTTCTGTACCCGAGTTTATCTTTCCGGTTATAACCTTCATAACGGAAATTTTTCCTACAAACGGGTCAATTATTGTCTTAAATACAAATGCCGACATAGGTGCATCTGTTACGGATATCCTCTCAACCGGCTCGTTCTTATCGTTAAAACCTCTGTACGGACCATGCTGAAGCGGTGTAGGAACGTACTCAATGAGAAGGTCTAAAAGTCCCTCGATTCCGTGTCCTAACTGGAACGCAGATGAGCAAACCGGCACAATATTTCCTTCGGAGATACCCTTTACCATCCCCTTTTTGATTTCTTCGTCGGTAAATTCCTCACCATCAAAGTACTTTTCCATGAGCTCTTCATCCGACTCGGCGATAGCCTCCTTTAGTTCATCATCAATCTCAGCTGAGAGCGGCCATGATAGCGGTACCAGCTTATTCCCGAACTTCGCCTTCAGCTCATCAAAGGTTTTATAGAAATCGAATTCGTCTTTATCACGCTTAGTTATACTAATAAATCTTGGCATGCTATATCTTTCACAAGCATTCCATGCCGCTTCGGTACCTACCTGGATTCCCGATCCTGCGTCAACCATGATAACCGCAGCTTCGGCAGCGCGAAGAGCTGCATTGACTTCTCCGATAAAGTCAAAATATCCCGGCGTATCGATAAAGTTGATCTTGCTACCCTTCCACTCGATTGGAACTACTGATGTATTTATAGAATATCCCTTTTCAACTTCCATCTTATCATAGTCAGATACAGTGTTTCCGTCCTCGACCTTACCCAGCTTTTTGATTACGCCGGTCTCATACAAAGCCGATTCCAAGAATGTGGTCTTACCGCATCCTCCATGCCCTAACAATGCAACGTTTCTGATAGTTTCGCTTGTATAGCCCTTCATTAGTGTACCTCCTTGGTTAAATTGATTAGATTATATCAAATGCAGGCGGATAGTTCAACGCATTTTTGAATAGTATGAATATTATTTGGGCTTATCCAAAAAATACTGAGTTCCCCTAATACAACTTCTTGAACAGACCGCATGATTATGATAAAATCTAGAGAGTAGAAACAGCTATATTTGGCGTAATTTCAACGGTTTTTAGATAAGCGAATTCGCGTCATGCCAATAAGTGCTTTAATTATCAATTATGATGAGGCATAGGCAGACAAATATCTTTTTTTGATTATATATATAGAAAGGCAACTACTATGGATTGCAAGCACAACAAGCCAACAAATAAGGTCGACTGCATAGTGTGCGGCATTTTGGCGGATTACGACAACAACAGGGCTATTGACGAGATGGCTTTCTTCGGACAACCTGATCAGGACGTGATTATAGATGTACTGAAGAAGCTGATTATGATAATATATCCGGGCTTTTACAGAGATGAAATTTATCGCACACACACCGCCAAGAACAGGGTTGCTGTTCTCATTGAGGACGTAATGTACAATCTGCGTAAGCAGCTTGAGATTGTTCTTGTAAATGACGAGCGTTTCCGGGATGTCGATAGAGCTGAACGCAAGGAAGTAGCTCAGGACATCTGCCTCGATTTTTTCTCCAAGATTCCAAAGATCAGAGAGTATCTCGATACGGATATAGATGCAGCCTTTGATGGAGATCCGGCAGCTAGGGACAGAACAGAGATTATCCTCGCTTATCCCGGACTTTATGCAATCACCGTTCACCGTATAGCTCACGAGCTGTCTTTGATGAACATCCCATATATTCCAAGGATTATGTCTGAGCACGCCCACAGCAAGACGGGGGTCGATATTCATCCCGGTGCAAGCATCGGTAAGCACTTCTTTATCGACCACGCAACAGGTATAGTAATCGGTGAAACTTCAATCATCGGAGAACATGTCAAGGTTTATCAGGGCGTTACCATAGGAGCTCTTTCCACCAAGGACGGACAACTTCTCCATGGAGTCAAGAGACATCCGACCATCGAGGATAATGTAACTCTTTACGCCGGCGCGACAGTACTGGGCGGAAATACTGTCATCGGGCACGACAGCATAATCGGCGGTAGCGCCTTTGTGACTCGCTCGATAGAGCCAAATACAAGCGTAATCGTAAAAACCGAGTCAACCGTAATTAGCAACATTTAGGAGTATCAATGTCCAAAAAGACCAATACAGTTCTTCTTATGCTTATTATTGTGGTTGTTATAGGTGCATTTCTTGTGTTGGCCTACAAGCTAAGGACCGATAAGCAGAGAGATATATCGCTGCATCAGATTAAGACCGCTACGGCAAAGGCGAAGTCACAAATTTCGATGAGTGTGACCGAGGTCGAGGACGCCGGTCACATGAGGATGGGGCTTCTCGGCAGTGAGCTTACCCTAGTCAAGCAGGGCGAACCGTACATTGAATCAGGAGCCTACTGTGTAGACAATAGATCCGGCTATGTATCAAAGTGTGAGATTACAGGTAAAGTCGACACACATAAGCCTGGCGATTACGAGATTAAATACAGTTTTGTTGTTGGAAATGCCAAGCGCAGTATTTCAAGGACAGTTCGGGTTATCGAAGCGAGTAAATTTGAGGCCGACACCAACGGTGTTCCCGTTTTGATGTACCACTACGTTGCTCCTGATATTGATGCTGTGTCTCTTAGGAGTAGATGGTGTGTTTCAATCAGCCAGCTTGATGCTCATATGAAGTATCTTCACGATTCAGGCTTCTATTTTCCAAGTTTTTCTGAACTCAGAGCTTATATCGACGGAAAGATTTCACTTCCGGCAAAAAGCGTGATTGTAACCTTTGATGACGGTGGAATTTCGATGTTCAAAGAGGGACTTCCGATTCTAAATAAGTACAAGATTCCGGCTACGCAGTTCATGATTGGAAAGTACGACGCTCTATCGAAGATGTGTACATACGCAAGTCCATATATTTCATTTCAGTCGCACAGCTACAATATGCACTTTCCGGACACCCTAGCATCAGGGGAAAGTCATCATCAGATTGGTAAACTATCCAAGAGCGAAATCATTGCAGATTTAACGGCGAATAGGGATATAGTCGGAAATAACCATGCATTTGCCTACCCTTACGGAGATTATACGCCTGATGCACGAAGCGCTTTGAGGGATATGGGCGTTCTTTGCAGCTTTACCATAAAACGAGGCAAGGTCTATCCGGGCGACGATCCGACAATTTTAAAGCGAATCGGTGTTTACAACACTACTGATTTTGACACCTTTATCGCAAGCCTAAATTAAGGAGGAAGAATGAGCAGACCACTTATAGGAGTTACTCCACTCTATGACTATAATTATAACAGCTGGTGGATTATTCCGGGATATCTAGACGCAATAATAGCCACAGGCGGTGCTCCTGTAATGCTTCCATTTACAGATAATGAAGATGTTGTTAAAGAACATATCGAAAGGCTGGACGGCATAATCTTCACCGGCGGTCCGGACAGCGACCCCGCACTCTACGGTGAAAAACCCATTTTAAAACTGGGCAGCACTGCTCCAATACGCGATGTGACCGAGATCATTTATTTTGAGCATGCTTATGCGAAAGACTTGCCGATTATTGGTATATGTCGCGGCATGCAGCTTATAAATATACTGCTTGGCGGCTCAGTATGGCAGGATCAACCAAGCCAATTTCCGGGAACAACAAATCATAATCAAAGAGAGCCAAACTACATCCCAACTCACAAGGTCGATATAATTCAAGGCTCACCGCTTTCTGCTTGGTATGACGGACTTACTGAACTTGAGGTCAACTCCTTCCATCATCAGGTTTTGAAGACGGTGGCAGATGGAGTTGAAGTAATAGCTCGCTCCCAAGGCGAAGATATCATCGAGGCGATTTATGTACCCGAAAAGAAGTTCTGCTACGGCTTCCAGTGGCATCCGGAAACGCTGAGAAAAGGTAGAAAAGAGCAGGATAGAATATTTGAACAGCTGGTAAAAGCCGCATCCAACTGAATATAGACAAGGAAAAAGCACTGAAACCCACAGATCTCAGTGCTTTTATAGTTATCTTTGCGGAAGCCTTGCTATAACGCAGTGTCCATTTTGTTTTAGCCACTTTCTCGCCTGCTTGTGCTGCGGGCAATATTCCTCTATTTTCTCCCAAAATTTCATGGAGTGGTTCATGTGAATTCTGTGGCATAGCTCATGTATGACTACGTACTCTACGACCTCATCCGGGCAGAGCATAAGAAGGTAGTTGTAGTTTAGGTTTCCCTTTGATGAACAGCTTCCCCATCTGGTCTTTTGACCTCTAATAGAAATGTTCCCATAGCTTACTCCTATTCTATTGGCCCAGCGCTCAGTAAGTTCCGTAAGCCTTGCTCTCGCCTCTTTTCTCAGTTTTTTTATTTCTTCAGAACTCAGTTCCTTGACCTGTTCAGCTTCCCTAATGGAAACTTCATTCCTTTGATCCATCTTATCAAGAGTACGCAATATCCAGTCTTGCTTTTTCATGAGCAGCTCGTCTATTTGGACTTTGCTTGCACGCTTTGGGACTCTAACTTTAATTATTTTGTCCCCACCAATCTCTATTGCAAAGCTTCTTCTATTACTTCTTATAACAACTATATCCATAGCAATTAGGCGATTGGGCTAAGCCTTGCGCTTTCTAGCCTCATTTCTCTTTTGACGTTTTTCCTTTGCCTCACGATTTATGCGCTTCTTCGTACTTTTTTTCATGACCGAGAAGCCAAATCTTCCAATGGGCTTTCTCTTGATGCCGAAGTACTCCCCGTGGTTAAAGGCAACCATTCCTGCAAGATCCAGACGTATTCTACCATCATCATCGAAAAGTTCCTCGTCTGCATGCACGGCAACTATCTCGGCGATAAACATGTCGTGAGTTTGATATTCTTTAATTTCCAGAACCTTGCACTCGAGATTAACCGGTGATTCTTTGATTAGCGGCGCCTTGACATGGTCTGCATGTATCTTGCTTAGATTACACTTGGCAAACTTATCCTCATTTCTGCCACTTTTGACGCCACAGTAGTCAGCCGAACGCACAAGTTCTTCATTTACAAGGTTTATAACAAATTCCCCTGATTTTTCTATGAGCTGATGTGAATATCTCGATTTTCTGACCGATACATAAGTAATCGGCGGTTCCGAATTTATGATTCCGGTCCAGGCGATTGTCAGAACATTATCCAAGTCTCCATCTGAGCAGCTAACCATAACTGCGGGAAGCGGATTCAGCATCGTGCCCGGTTTTAGAGAAACTTTAGCCATCTTATTTCCTTTCCTCAATACGTGGTAAATTCCACCTAAAATGTGCAGCAAGCACTCTAATCAAAATAGTAAGAGCAAACCCCGCTGCGATTGCCACATTTTTGCTCGTCAACTCCATAATTAAAAGCGAACCTGTGAGAATTCCCCCGAGAACCGATGCAAAGGCATAGACATGCTTTACAAATACATACGGCATCTCACACGCCATCATATCTCTTAGGACTCCTCCGCCAACACCTGTAACAACGCCGAGAAAAACAATCAAAAAGAGATGTGCAACAGTCTGCGAATTATATCCCACTATTGCACCATCGACTGTAAAAGCAGCAAGGCCTACCGTGTCAAACCAAAATAACGCCCTTTCGGGGACTACAACGAAGTGGTCCTCAGCCTTTCCCTTTCTCAGGTTCATGATGATGAAAGCTATATTTGCGGTAATCAGCGACGCAACTAGATAGATTGGGTTTTGAAATGAAAGAGGAGGATTCATACCTACGATGATATCGCGTATAACTCCTCCGCCGGTTGCCGTTACCAATGCAAGGATATTGATACCGAATATATCCATGCCCTTACGTGCCGCGACAGCAGCACCGGAAAGAGCAAAGGCAATCGTCCCTATCATATCCATTATCTCTATAAATGTGAAATCGAAGCTCATTTAGCCACTCCTAAAATTTTATATCGATAATATTGTAACACATATATTTATCAAATTTTGTTTTTATTTTACATCAAAGCTATAATCTCTTGTCGAACTTAGCAGCGAGCTTTGACCCTATCGTCTGGAACAACTGAACCATTAGGACAATCAAAGCAACTGCAACAATCATAACCAAGGTCTTGCGCCTGTAGTAACCGTAGTTGATGGCGATTTTTCCCAGACCGCCGCCACCGAGTATTGCACTCATAGCTGAATATCCCAGAATTGTCGTTATAGCTATTGTAAAGTTTGAAATTAGAGAAGGAAGGCTCTCCGGAATCAAAACTCTCCTTACGATTTGCATAGGAGTTGCACCCATGCTCACTGCCGCCTCTATAACGTTAGAATCTACCTCCCTGATACTCGTCTCAACAAGCCTTGCTACAAACGGGAATGACGCAACGACAAGCGGTACGACCGAAGCACCTGTACCAACAACCGTATCGACTATGAATCTCGTAATCGGCGTTACCATGATAATCAAAATCAAAAATGGCACTGACCTCAAAAGATTTATCACCGCATTTATTCCCTTGTACAGGATTGTAGGTATCGGCATTATTCCGTCCTTTTCCCCCGTAACCAAAATCACTCCAAGCGGCAAGCCTATTGCTATTGCAGCAGCAGTGGCGATGACTGTCATATAAAAGCTTTCCCATATTGCAAGCGGCATTTCATCCCTAATGATTTCTAGGGTTTCCTGAAGTTTTCCATCAGCAATCATGCTGTTAATTAAATCTCTCATCAGACGCCACCTCCATTCTTAATTTGCTTATATCCTCCAGCTCAGCCAGTACACCATCGTGCTCATTTAAAAATTTGAGCACTCTATCGACATTATCCCCTTCTTTTTTGACGCCCAAAAGCATCTTCCCAAAAGCTTTGCCGTCCAGCGATTTTGTCGAAGCATATAGTATGCTCGCAGGTATTCCAAGTGTAATTGCAAGGTCCGCAATAAGCGGGGACTCAGTAGTCTCAGAGTCGTTAAATGAAACGGATATAACCGACCTATCCTTCCTATATGTAGCTAGCCCCTGTTCCGCCTTATCAGGAAATACCAGCCTTTTCCCCGCCTCAGATTCAGGCCTTGCAAATATCTCCGTTACACTGCCACTCTCTGCTACGCAACCGTTATCAAGAATCGTAACCTTATTGCATATTCTCTCAACGACGGACATCTGATGGGTGATTATTACTACAGTAATTCCAAGCTCACGATTAATCTTTGACAGCAAATCAAGAATCTGATTTGTCGTCTTCGGATCAAGCGCACTGGTCGCCTCGTCGCAAAGCAACACCTTAGGATCTGTTGCAAGTGCCCTAGCTATTGCAATTCTTTGCTTTTGTCCACCGGAAAGCTGAGCAGGGTAAGCATTTTCCTTATCCTCAAGCCCAACGAGCTTGAGCAGTTCTCTACCCCTCTTAACAGCTAGCTTTCGCTTTACCCTGCTCGTCAATAGTGGAAAGCATATGTTTTGCAAACATGTTTTCTGCATCAAAAGATTAAAGCTTTGGAAAATCATCGTTATTCTCTTCCTAGCTGTTCTGAGTTCCTTTGGCCTAAGTTTTGTTAGATCTTTCCCATCCACAATAACAGCGCCCGATGTTGGAACCTCAAGCAGATTGATACAGCGAACCAGAGTACTCTTCCCTGCGCCACTCATTCCTATAATGCCATAAATATCGCCATCTTTAATCTTGATGGCGATATCCTTTAGCGCTTCTACTTTTCCGTCTTTTGTTTCAAATGTTTTTGATATATTCTTTAATTCAATCATTCATTTGCTCGCTCTATTTAAATAATGTTATACTAATTGTTGACTTCGTTTTAACGCCATAGCTTGGACTATTTCAGCTTCTTTAGTGAATCCAGTGACTTTGTCTTACCGGCGTATAGACCCATTGGCTCGTTGTGGATTGCTCCTACAGATACAATCTTTGTTCCGTTTTCCTTATTAAAGGCTTCTAGGTATGGAAGGTGCTGGAAGTAGTTTGCATCTATTTCTCCGCTGTCAACAACCTTGTTTGGCTGAACATAATCAGTGAATTCCTTTATGTCTAAAGTAATACTCTTCTTTGCAAGTATATCCTTAGCAATCTTTAACACGTCTGCATGTGGTGTAGGCGATGCTGCAACAGTGATTGTTGTCCCTTTAAGTGAATCGTAGTCAACCGACTTATCGTATCCGTCTCCAAGATTTTCAACTACGCTTACAACGCCTCCGTTGTACTTCTTCTTGATGTAATCGGCAACCTGCTTGCTCTCCAGTGATGCTACGAGAGCCTTAATCTTATCTGTCTTTTCCTGTCCCTTTTTAACAGCGACGATATTTGCGTACTTAGCACTGTTATCCTCGATGATTAGAGAATCCTTAACAGGATTTAGGCCTGCATCGATAGCAAAGTTTGAGTTGATTACTGCAAAGTCAACGTCCTTTAGTGTGTTTGGAACCTGTGCCGCTTCGACTTCCTTAAACTCAATTCCGTTCTTATCCTCAATGTCTCTGATAGTTGCATTAAGACCCGCCCCGTCCTTGAGTTTGATATAGCCCTTTGACTGTAAGAGCAAAAGTGCTCTCGCTTCATTTGTCGTGTCATTAGGAACTGCGATTGTAACCGCGCCATCCTTCTTGCTTCCGCAAGCTGCAAGTGCTACTGCTGAAACCGCAAGCACACCGATTAAAATTAATGCCTTTATTTTCTTCATTATTATTTCCCCCTTATATCTGAAATTTTGTTTTGCTATTTTTGATAATCCAATAGTATCATCAAAATCAGTTTTAGTATAATACTATACTTTTATATTTAGATATAGGTTGAAGTTATAACGCGTATCTGAACATTCCACCATAGTGCTGTAGCTACACCACCGTAAGATTTTGATTACCGTATTTTTGCACGAAAAAACCCCAAGAAACATATCTTGAGGTTTGATAGCTTTTGAAAGACAAAAGATATATTATCTCTTGCTGAACTGTGAAGCTCTTCTTGCCTTCTTCAGTCCGTACTTCTTTCTTTCCTTCATTCTTGGGTCTCTTGTCAAGAATCCGGCTGCCTTAAGTGCCGGTCTATAAGCTTCCTTGTCTGCCTGACAAAGAGCTCTTGAGATTCCGTGTCTAAGAGCGCCGGCCTGTCCTGTGAAGCCGCCACCTCTAACTGTTGCGACAACATCGTACTTGCCCTCGCATCCTGCAACTGTAAATGGTCTTTCGATTTCTCTCTTAACCATCTCCATGCCGAAGAAGTCATCTAGGGATCTCTTATTGATTGTTATCTTTCCTGTTCCGGGAATCAATCTAACTCTAGCTACTGAAGCTTTTCTTCTACCTGTTCCTAGGTACTGCATTTTTGCCATTGTCTATTCCTCCCTTCCCTTAGAAATTCAACTCTTCAGGCTTCTGTGCCGCATGCTCATGCTGAGGTCCTGCATAAACCTTCAGCTTCTTGAACATCTGTCTACCGAGTCTTCCATCCGGAAGCATGCCCTTAACTGCATGTCTGATGATTTCCTCCGGCTTACGTGCCTGTAGCTTCTCAAATGTGACCTCACGAAGTCCACCAGGATATCCTGTATGTCTCTTGTAGATCTTCTCTTTTCTCTTCTTGCCCGTAACTTCTACCTTCTCAGCATTGATTACGATAACGTAGTCACCGCAGTCAACGTGTGGTGTGTAAGTTGGCTTTCTCTTTCCTCTCAGTACCATAGCAATTTCCGATGCTAGTCTTCCGAGAGTCTTGCCTTCAGCATCTACAACGTACCATTTACGTTCTACTTCTGCCGGCTTTGCAATGTATGATTTCATACCTTCTCCTTTTCCACCTACTAGGATTTGCACAGGCAAATCTGTTTCGGCTGTGCCTACTGGCTTGCTCTGCAAGTTGTTCGACATTACTAAAATAACTTTAGGCGGTGAGTAACGGACGCTTAACATCCTGCCCACCATACTTAAAACATAAGCACGAATATTATATCTCAGCCCCAAATTATTTGCAAGCACTGTTTTTGTAAAACCCTCTAAAATCCGTCTTTTTAAGGTATATTTCGATATATTTTATTGTATTTTCCTATAGCCTGTTCTTTTTACCACCGAAACCTGTCAAAATCCAGAACAGAATAAAACCGGAGACAAGGCTAAGTACATATCCACCTATGTTAGGTAAATCCCCGGTATTCGGTTTGTCCGGTGTTTTTTCATTGTTTACATCAAAATGCTGAATTTCAGCGGTATTCTCTACATTTATCTCTACCGGACTTGAAAGCCTCTCGTATCCTTGTGGCGCTTTCTCCTCAATAATCGTGTATCTACCTTCCTTTATCCCTTCAATTCTATGTGGATTCCTATCGCTGATCCATCTGTCAACAATTTTTCCATCGGAATCCTTGAGCAGAAGTTCCGCACCGCTTAGTGAATGCTTCTTGCCATTGCTAAGCGTAAGCTTTGATATTTCAAGTTTAATCTTCGCATTGTTTATTTGCGATTCATATAAAAACTCTCTTTCACCGTCGGTACCGTTCACTATAGTATCTCCCTCAGTGCCTTTAGCCTCAATTCTGTGAATCTCCTTGCTGATAGCATATCCATCCGGAGATTTGGTTTCCTTCAGTTCATAAATTCCGGGAAGCAAACCGGCTTTTTCTGCAATTCCATCTTCACCTGTAATCAATTTTTCTACTTGGGCTTCTTCAAACTTATTGAGCGCTTTTCCATCTGCATCGGCGATTCTCTTCAAATCAAAATGAGCTCCGACAAGAGGCTTTGCATCGCCCTCACTTAACTTCCTAACTCGCACTCTAATCGTTTGTTCCCTCTCCTCGAAGTTTGGAACTTCGTACTCACTGATGGATATCTTGCCATTCTCATCCTTGACAGGTTTTAACTTAATTGTCTTTACTTCCTTATTAATCCAAAAGCCTTTAGGTGCCTTGGTTTCGTTAATTCTATAAGTTCCTACAGGAAGCAGCGGCTTACCATCGTCATCTGTGTAGAGCTCATCGCTTCCATCCTTTAGATATGAAGCATCAAGCTTCACCTGTCCTTCTTTATCAGTGATAAAAATCCATTTCCTCTCTAAATTCCCCGGTTCATCGTCCAGACTTGCGAAATATTCAACTGTAAACTCAGCGCCTGCTAAAGAAAGTGTCTTGTCTTGATTACTTTCTGCCGCCTTCTTTTTAATCAAGACATCAATCTTTGCAGCTAGGGGCTCGTCATTTGATCTAATCACAAATTTCTCATTTGCCTTAACTTCAAACTCATGTTCATTTGGATCCAAGCCCATATTGCCTGGAGCACTTATCTCCTTAGCCTTATACCTGCCCGGTTTCAGCGACTTAGTATCTGTATTTCCGTCTTTATCTGTGACCAATTCAGCGACAAGCCTTCCATTTGAATCCAGCACGTGATAGATTGCGCCGGCGAGACTATATATCTTAGGACATGTGCTGAAAAGCTTTGATCTTCCGCCGGTTTCCTTCTTGAGTTCAGCTGTTCCCTCTAGTGGGCTTAGTGTAAATAAAACCTGCGACTGTTCAGCACTGGAACCTTTATAATAGAGCCCTTTCCCAACAAATTTCCCCGCATTTTCATCTGCGTATCTTCTTGCCTCTGCTATTACGTTTCGCTGAGTTTCTCGATCAGCACCTCTCATAGAGTACATTTCATCAACACGCTTATCTGTAAAACATCCCTTGTGTCCATTCACATTCATCCAGACCCAAGCCTGAAGCAGTGCCGACTTGGTGTACTCGTCGATACTCGCACCTCTTATGCTCTCAATCCCCAGTGCAGTTTTAGTTATCACATCCTGCGGAAGATAATTTAAAGCATTCTCGACATTCTTTAGCGAATCCTTCGATGGAGCTGACGGCTGAACGCAATAAACCGTCTCGTTACTACTGTTGACAAAATCATGAGCGGCATGCCCTATCCACGCCCCATTATCCGTTGAAATCAGATACTCGTTGTTTCCCGATCTCTTCGTCATATCCGTCTGTGCACTTGCGCTAGGCGGAAGTGCCAGTTGCACCATCAAAATGGACATCACAAGCACCGCAATCACCAAACTTCTTAATCTCTTTACCCTTATTGTTCTCAAAATTACCTCCTTTTCGGGTACGAAAAAAGGAGCAGTACCACAGGCACTACTCCTCTTCGTTACACTTATTTTACGATATCATATTATCACTTGATTCATCCCCGGTCAATCGAATCACAGATTTCCCCAAAGACAATCACAAGTTATTTTCCGTCCTATATATCTATAAATATACATAACTTTGACAGTTTCACCCATAACTATGCACAATAGTAATAAGAAACCTTAACAAAATTATCACATAAGCCGTGTATACTCATAATTGTCAAAAGAGCATACGCCAATAACAGTTTCTTTTGAACGTTCTTTCTTAATAATAACATCGCACCAAAGGGCTTCGGGTTACCGAAGCTTTTTGGATTTTTTGTGCAAGCCTTTTGACATGCTCTATTTTTCAAATGGAAACTTGTAATCCAAATTGTACTTATCTCTAACTTCGATGAACTCCTTCTGAACTGCTTCCCCGATAGGAACTCCCTTATCCTTGCGGAATACCGATGTCATATAGGCCTTTTCACCGGCTGTGTAGATTCTGTCGTGCCCGGGAGCCTTCTTTGATGCCCTTAGTTCTCTCATAATATCTCCACAAGTCTTACGGAATTCCTTTTCGCCAACAAAGAAATCAGGATTTATAACCATAAAGAAGTGACCAAGTCCATAAGGTCTGCGATTTCCGTCTGCATCAAAACCGGAAAGAGCCTTCAGAAAATGTCCCCCCTGAAGCGCCGCCGAAAGAACCTCGACAACGGTCGCATAGCTATATCCCTTGTATCCGGCAAGTTCCTCCCCTATTCCGCCGAGAGGTGCAAGCGCAGCCCTTCCGCTTGTCAAAGCCTCTATAATATCCTCGCTATCCGTCATAGCCTCACCGTTTCTTCCGATAACCATACCGGATGGCGTATCCATACCACAGCGTGCGAAGTACTCAATCTTTCCCCTCTGAGTGATTGAAGTTGCACAGTCTATGCAGAACGGGAACCCCTCATCTGTAGGGAGTGAGAATGTCAAAGGATTTGTTCCAAGCATATTCTCGACACCGAAGGTTGGCGCAATCGAAGGTCTCGCATTCGTTCCCGAAATACCAATCATTCCCTCATCAGCAGCCATTCCGGTCCAGTAGCCCGAAATTCCATAGTGTGTTGAATTTCTGATAGCCGCCATACCCATGCCGTAAGTCTTCGCCTTTTCGATTATTGACTTCATTGCCTTGTGAGAAGCGACCATACCCATACCATCATGAGCATCGACAACCAAAGTTGTTGGAGTATCTTTGATTACCTCGTATTCTGTTACAGGCTTTTGTATACCTGCATTGATTCTATCTATATAAATAGGCTTAAATCTATTGCATCCGTGGCTTTCGATTCCGCGTCTATCGCTCTCGAGAAGCACATCTGCACATATTCCGGCGTCGTCCTCCGGCACCCCAACTGCCTTAAACGCATCAATCATAAAATTCTCTACTAAATCCCAAGCTACATAGGGCCTTGTTTCAGGGTCCTTTTCAATATTTAACGATGTTACCTGTGGCATACCGACCTCCTGCTACTAAGTTATTAATTGATATTTATATTATATCACTTGCGTCCGTCAAAATATACATATTTGACATCAAAGCGAAATAGTGCTAACTTTTTTATACAATCAAGGAATGGAGATTTCTATGGAAACACAGTTTTCACGTACAGAAAGAATATTGGGCAGGGAATTTACTCAAAAGCTATCCAATTGTAGAGTTGCAATCTTCGGTATCGGAGGTGTAGGCGGCTACGTTATGGAAGCTCTCGTCCGCTCGGGAATAGGCTGTATAGACATCGTGGATAACGACACGGTAGCCCTCAGCAATCTGAATCGCCAAATTATAGCAACGCATAGCAGTGTCGGCAAAAACAAGGTCGACGCGGCAGAAAATAGAGCTAAGGATATAAACCCTGAAATAATAGTAAATAAGCACAATGTCTTCTATCTTCCAGATTCGGAATACGCATTTGATTTTCAGAGCTTTGACTATATCGTCGATGCCATAGATACGGTTTCTGCAAAGCTTGATTTAATAGAAAAGGCACAAGAGTACGGGGTTCCTATAATTTCAGCCATGGGATGTGGAAACCGCTTTGATCCGACAAAGCTTGTCGTTACAGACATATACAAGACAGAGATGGATCCCCTAGCAAAGGTAATGCGCAAGGAACTAAAAAAACGTGGGGTTAAGAAACTCAAAGTCGTTTACTCTACAGAGGAGCCCCTTAAAACTGTCGATTTTGATGAAAGCTGCTGCGATGCAGCAAGTCTAACTCAAGAAATGCAGTCAGTCAAAACAAGAGCAAAGTCAGTTCCCGGCTCAACTGCCTTTGTCCCGTCCGCGGCAGGTCTGATAATAGCTTCGCAAGTTGCTTTTGATCTAACCGAGGAGCTTAGATAATAAATCAAAAAGCACAAAATCCCTTATCAGTCCGATAAGGGATTTCTCATTATTCTACTCTAAAGTGTGATGTCGCCTTCTATTACACGCATATCGTATGGCTCGTACTTAACATTTCTGTACGCCTCAATGTCGAGATTATAATCCATAACTCTATCGTCCCAATCCGAGTGAATGTCACCGTTCTGCTTGATAATCAGATCGTAGAGTATCGCATATGTCTTGCCATCCTCCTCGTCCTTCTCAAGGATTGTACTATATGGAAGCGTTTTGTGGTACGTTAGCTCAAGCCCCTTGTAATCGTAGTGGAATCCGCAACGCATTCTACACCCGTCGAGCCCCTTGTATTCTGCAAACTTCTCGAGATCAGCGATTATAGGGTCGCTTTCGGTATCGTACAAATTCTCCAAAGTTGTCGCGGTATAGTCGTAGCGGAACTGAACAGGTACACCGTACTTGAGCCAGCGTTGTACATAGCCCTCGAGCTCGTCAGATGGATAATCCTCGTAGAGCACGCAGTTCACCCTAGTTTGAACTGCAAGCTTCGAAATCAGTTCATCGCTGGACTCCGTAACATAATGTCTCAAATGTCTCGATACATTGATACAAGTTATCTTATCCTTGTTATGCTCAGTGAATGCGATTATATCATCTTCCGTCTGCCCCTCAAAAACCGGTAATGTACTGTTTATGAACACTCTATGCGTAGTTGGAACTGCATCAAGCAGTGTCTGAAGCGCCTCTCTGTCAGCGAAAGGCTCACCGCCGGTGAACACGATATCGCATTCCGGCGTGATTTCGTCCATCAGCTTGAGTGATTTTACTATTTTATTTACATCAAAGCCTGTAGTATCTGCATATTCTCCTTTGTTAATACAAAATGGGCAATGATTTCCACAGTCGTAAGGCGTGAATACAGTTATCGTTGCTCCGCCTTTTCTTGTCTTATATGGGTATATCATCTTTCGTCTTTCGTAAAATTACTAAACTTTCCTCTTCATAATATCTGTAAAATCATCTTATCACAAGATAATATCTTTGTCATTATACACCAAAATGGTTAAAACAAACATTAGTATTATAACCTCTGTGAACCAAAATTGTCAAATTGATATTTCACCGAGTTGTCTTCGGTTCGTCAAAACGAACTCATTAAAAGTCGTATTTTTCGGGCTTAATGCACACAGCTACATTCCAAAGCGAGATGAGATTTTATCAAAAATCGTCATGATTATGAGTTCAAGATTTCATGTATAAAATTCCCCTCACATTTTACTTTTTGTTTTTACTAATATAAAATAAAATTGCATTTTGTTTTAAAGAATTTGGAGGAAGTGAAGTAAGTATGGAATCACTACGTAATAAACTGCCAGGCATATTGGTCTGCCTAGTCATTGCGATTCCGTCCTACCTGCTCGGCAAGTTTTTGCCTGTGGTCGGCGGAGCGATTTTTTCTATTTTAATTGGTATGGTCATAGCCACATTTTGGAAAGAAAAAGGCAAGGCTGCCCCGGGCATAAAGTTTACATCAAAGTTTGTGCTCCAGCTCGCTGTTGTTTTACTAGGCTTCGGACTGAACCTAAACGTCATCATGCAGACAGGAAAGCAGTCGCTTCCTATAATAATCTGTACGATTGCAACGTCACTCATAACCGCCTTTGTTCTTCACAAGGCCCTCTCGATTCATAAAAACACATCCGTGCTCATAGGTGTCGGTTCATCGATATGCGGAGGCTCTGCTATCGCAGCCACTGCACCCGTAATCGATGCAAATGACGAGGAAGTGGCACAGTCGATTTCGGTAATATTCTTCTTTAATGTACTCGCTGCTATAATATTCCCTATTTTGGGCAAGGCAATCGGTTTTGATACACTTTCAGGCGATGCATTTGGAATATTTGCAGGAACTGCAGTAAATGATACTTCTTCAGTAACTGCAGCAGCTGCCACGTGGGACAGCATGTGGAATCTGGGCACACAGACCCTTGACAAGGCGGTAACGGTCAAACTGACGAGGACGCTTGCTATCATCCCTATCACTTTGGTTTTAGCTATTCACCGAGCAAAGAAGGAGCAGGCAGCTTCGGGCAACTCAGACAAGAGATCGAGCTTCAGCATAAAGCGTGCCTTTCCAATGTTCATCCTCTACTTCGTTCTCGCATCGCTTATAACCACAATCGCAGTCAATCTAGGTGTAAGTGCAGATCTCTTTGTGCCGCTAAAAACCCTAAGCAAGTTCTTCATCGTTATGGCGATGGCGGCTATAGGGCTGAACAGTAACATCGTAAAGCTCGTAAAAACAGGCGGCAAACCGCTAATTCTCGGAGCCTGCTGTTGGGCAGCAATCACTGTTGTGAGCATAATTATGCAGCATTTGATGGGTTTGATATAAATGACATACTATTTATTAACATTTAAGCATGTAACGGCGAATACCTTCATATTGAAATCAAAGTTAACAACTAAATTGTAATTGAAAAATAGGCAAACGGGAATCTGACTTTATGTAGCAAAATAGGTGAAAATATATTGCCGTTTGCCTCTAACTTATTTTCTATCTTCTTTTTCCTTTACATATTGCTGAATAGCATCACATACGTACTGTGCTGTTCCTTCTCCAAATTTATTTAAGTTAGTTTTAAATTCTATATTTTTAACATATCCATAACCAATGCTTGAAAATACACCTATTTGACAATCAAAACAGTATTTACAAAGATGCTTATGAAGCTTCTCTGCTAAAACTACATTTTCTATAGATGTAGCCTTAAGCCCTTTAGATATATTCTTAGAAAAAGCAAAGAATATTTCGTTAAAACCATCAGTCAATTCTTTTTCCTTTCCCTTTTGTTTTTCAATGGCTTCTTCAATAGCTTCTTTCCCGTACATATCTATTGCAGCTTGCTTGTATTTTTGATTATCTTGGTATGTGAACCCATTAAATTTTTCTTTTGTTAACATAGTAACTCTCCTTTCTTGCGACTCAATTGTCTTCTCTAAAGTGTCTATCAATGTTAGAATCTTTTGTTTTTCTTTTCTCATTAAATTCAGCTGTATTCTTAGATGATTTAATATTTCGCCGTCTTCCTGTTTTAACAATTCCTTTATCGTTTTAAGAGGAAATCCCAGATATTTATAAAACAATATCATCTGTAAATACGACATATCCTCTTCAGAATAGTATCTATACCCATTTTCTTGTTTTTGAGGAGACAGCAAACCGATCTTATCATAATGATGTAAAGTGCGCACCGATACACCACTAATTTCACTGACTTTTTTGATCAAATACATTTAAACACCCCCAGACAATGAGAATTATAAACTATTACGTAATGTCATAGTCAATACATATTCTAAAATTATTCAAAAAATCCGCAGACAAGCCACGGATTCAAATCATACTAAAGATTTTTCTTAGTGAAATTTAATATTCATATGAGCCTAAAAATCTCTTATCAAATCGAGGCAAAGCTCAAGTGCCTTTACAAAAGAGTCCTTTCCCCAGCCGCGAACATCGTAGTTATCCAGATCCGCAAGTGAGTCAGCCGTAAATATTATCTGACCATAATCTGCATCTCTGAACCTTGCACATGCGGCAAGAGCGGAACATTCCATATCTACAACAGAACAGCCCTCTGCTTTTCTGGATTCTATTTTTGATGGTGTTTCGCGGTAGAATGCGTCCGTACTCCAAGTGATACACTCGCTGTACTTTATATTTCGCCTTTTCATGCCCTCTTTTATTCTTGTTCTCATTTCCTTGTCAATTTCTATAAAGCGAGATGGCGGGGCGTAGTGAAATGAAGTTCCCTCGTCTCTCAAAGCCTTTGATGGAACCAGGAATACATTCTCATCTATGTCTTCAAGCGCACCACAACAACCTGATGCCAGTATTGTTTTGCATCCGTAGCCTATAAGCCAGTCCATGACCATTGTCGCTGCAGGAGCACCGACCGGAGCTTGACAGAAAGCGATTTTCTCGCCCCTAACCTCAGTGACGTATACGGGATATTTCTTTGTCAGCGAATCGTACTTTGCTACACACTTTGCGCCTATTTCATTAGCATATCTATCTATACACTCGTCGAGAAATACGTACACAAGTTTTTTCGGAAGCTCGATGTCAAGTTTTTCATGCCTAGGCATTATCACCGCATTTTGATTATCATCGAATTCTACAAGCGCTACTTCCATCAAAGTGCTTTCGCCTGGCCTCTTTACCTCTTTAGGCATATAAAACTCCAATCTTTAGACTTTATACATAGTCGAAATCATCAGGACCCTTGAACCATGTTTTTCTTCCTGCATGGAATACGAATGATAAAACTGCAATTATCAAATATCCTATTGCAAAAGGTGAAAGCGGATAGAATCCGAGCGAAGCGCTGTGGATGAATCCAAAGCAAGAGAGAATATATCCCATTAATGCCGTTATTCCAACCTTATCTAGTCTCTTATCTATGACAAATGTCACCATGGTTCCAAGCAAGATACCAATTATTATGGCACCTGATTTTGTTGCAGGAACACCGTTCCACATTACACCGGCATCCTTTATCATCTGTGTAACATCAGCTGCGTACTCGTTTAGTCCTGAATTCTGAACTGCAGTCTGCAAATTCGCAAGGCTCAAAGCTCCTGTGACCTGAGTGTAAAGATAATCAGCTACCGGAGGAACCATTGCAACAGCAATTGCCGCATAGTGCTTTCTATCATTATCCTTAAATGCCTGAGCTACCATTACAACTGCACACCATAGGAAGGTGATTGCACAAACTGCTGGCGGTACAACGCTGTTAAGGAAGGTGAATAGTCCAAATATACCGGAAAGACCAAGTACAATTCCTGAAATCAGTGAGTAACCAACACCGGCCTCAGACTTCTTAAGACCCGCATGACCAAGCCATACAGTATTAGGAATCACGCCGCCGCAAAGTGCTGAAATCATTGTACAAATTCCGTCTGCAAACTGAGCTTCACGGACATTGTAGTTGTCTCCTGCGGCATTTGATGCCTCTACATTATCAAGTGTTTCAATAAAGTTGTAGATTTCAACGGGTATGATAATTGTTAGGTAAGGTGCTACAATAGCAAATCCATCGATAAGGTGCTCGATACTATTTACAGGATTTGGGATATAGAATCCGATGCCACTAAAATCAGGCTGAATCCGGCCAAGACATAGCGCATATACTATTCCACCTACGATAGCAATAACTAGAGGTGGAATCTGCTTTGGGAACATATATCCACCGAATAGCCCAAGGATTGCTACAAATAGAACCGGAAGTCCAATCATTGGATCTCCAAGAATATCGAACACACCCTGAGTTGCCATCCAGATAAATCCGATACCGGCAACCGTTCCAAGAAGAGCCGCTCTTGGAATTCTCTTCTTCAGCCAAGGTCCGATGATGCCTCCGCAGAATTCAACAAATCCACCGATGAAGCATGCTGCAACGCCGGCTGACCAAGCAAGCTCAGGCTTTCCCAGTCCAAAGTGAAGCGGCATGATTACACCGTAGAGGAATACGAACATGGCAGGTGTTGATACACCTGAAGGAAGAGCGGTTACATCGGCTCTACCTTCCTTTTTTGATAGCCTGCGTCCCATGAAAGCGTAGTAGATGCATCCGAGCATAAGACCTACGGACATTCCCGGAATTACTGCGCCGAAGACAATCTTGTCAGGCCACTTAAGAACGCCCGAAAGCGTTGCAATTACGATAAGATAGTTAACGATATTGTTTGTTACGAGATAGGTAATTCCACCGATATCTCCTCTTTTAAACCAAGGTACTAATGTTTTCTTGTCGTTCATTTTATTCTCCACTATTACAGTTATGACAGTGTGCTAATCGCAGGTTGCGATGCTGATTGTTTATAAAACTATTGTTTCTCGTTTTGATTATTCCGCTTCAAGCTCTATAAACTCGAATTTTGTTACATCGAAAAGTCCCATATCTGTGAGCTTTATCTCCGGAATTACTGCAAGCGACATGAATGTCAAAGTCATGACCGGCTCAACGCTTTCATTTACACCTAGCTCCTCGTGAGCAAGCTTATGTATAGCTGAAAGCTTTTCATCTACCCATTCACCGCTTTGATCACTCATAAGTCCTGCAATCGGCATCGGCATGCTCTCTATAACCTTACCGTCTTTTACGAGAACGATTCCGCCTTCCTGCTCTGCCAGTGCTTTAATTGCAAATTCCATATCATCATCACTTGCTCCGACAGCGATTATGTTGTGTGAATCGTGTGCGATTGTTACTGCAATTGCTCCGTGCTTGATTCCATATCCTGCAAGGAAGCCATTTGCCACGTTTCCAAGAGCATGATGTCTTTCTGCAACGCTGACCTTTACGATATCAATCTCCGGATTTCTGATGAAATTTCCGTCCTTATCTACATCTACAACAGCTGTAGCCTTCTTTGTTACTACGCCACCGGGAAGAATCTCAATTACATTTACCTTGTTGTTCTTGAGCTTCATCTTGAGCTTTTCCTTTGAGAAATCGGCTAGGTGCACGCTACCCTTTACCGCATCGATTGAGTGTTTTTTGATTTCCGGCAGATATTTTCCATTATCCGCGCAAAGCTCACCCTCTACCCAAACCTTGCCAACATTGAAATCCTTTAGATTGTCAAACAAAACAATATCGGCTCTGTAGCCTGGAGCTATAGCTCCTCTATCTTTGATTCCAAAGCATTCACAAGCGTTTATTGTCGCCATTCTGAGAACTTCGATTGGATCTAGTCCCTCAGCTACGCACATGCGCAGATGGTTGTCGAGGTGGCCTTCTTTGAGGATGGTCTTTGGCTGTCTGTCATCCGAACAAAGAATGCAGCGCCTTGCATTATATGATGTAACCCCTTTTATCAATCTCTGAAGATCTTTGCACGCAGAGCCCTCCCTGAGCATTACGTACATTCCGCAAGCGATTTTGTTTTGCATGTCCTCTATTGAAGCACACTCGTGATCTGCAACAATTCTTGTTGAGGAATATGCATTTAGCGCCTTTCCCGAAACGCCCGGCGCGTGACCGTCAACCGGTTTACCTGTTTCCTTTGAGAGCATTAACTTATCCAGGTCTCCATCTAGTGCCCCAATTACGCCAGGAAAATCCATGAACTCACCGATACCAAGGATTGCCTCGTTATCTATGAATTCCTTCATTTTCTCTGCATCAATAACTGCTCCTGAGTTCTCAAAAACAGTCGCTGGCACGCAGGAAGGCAGCATGTACTTAACATCAAGCTTCGTGTTCTTTGCTGCATCAATCATATAGCTTAGGCCAGTAAAACCACATACATTTACGATTTCATGTGGATCAGCGATTATTGTCGTTCCCCCGTGTGGAACTAAAAGCTTGCCGAGTTCCTCTGGTGAAAGATATGATGATTCAATGTGAATGTGGCTATCTATAAAGCCGGGAGCAGCATATGCACCCTCTGCATCTACAACATTTTTCGCCTCGTAATCACCGATTCCCGCAATCATGCCATCTGTCAGCGCGATATTTCCTTCAGTAATTTCTCCTGAGAAAACATTTACTATCTTGCAATTTTTGATTAAAGTGTCCGCAGGAACTCGTCCGGCTGCGACATCTATCAAATTCTTTAGACTTTCTTTTGTCATTTTATATGCCTTTCGTTTGCACTCTGATTTTCTTACTTAACCACTTCGATAATAGGATCAAAGCTTGTCAAATTAACGTAATCAACAGGACCTGCGTCTGTTATCGCGTAGTCTGGAATTGCTGTGATTGGAAGAAAGAACATGTACATCATTGGGTCCGGCAAATCAGAACCTAGGTCTCTAGCCGCCTTATCAATGAGTTTTTCACGAGCTGCAACCTCTTCAGGCTCAAGGTCTGTAACGATTCCGCCAACCGGAAGTGGTAGAAATTCCATTATCTCTCCGTCGCAAACAACTACTTGTCCGCCACCCTGCTCAATCAAATAGTTAGCAGCAATTGACATATCCTCTGCACTAGCCCCCATAACCACTAGGTTGTTGTCATCCGGAGCGGCTGATGACGCCATAGCACCCTTCTTAAGCTTCCATCCTGAAGCAAATGCAAGTGACTTGTTTCCATTTCTACCAAAGCGCTCAAGAACTGATACCATTACCACGTCCTGAACTGCATCCGGCTGAACAATGCCGTCCTTAACCTCAAGAACTACATCTCTCCTCTTTCTCACGAAAGGACCCTTAACATCCATAGAAAGCACCTTTACCTTGCCTTCTTCGATAGGAGCCTTGAATTCAAAATCAGCCTTTGTTGTCAAATCGCACTTTAGCTTGCCCTTTAGAACCGTGCTTCTCTCTGGAGCCTTTAGCTCGTAGCTTAGCTTGTGGTTCTTAGCAACCATCTTTCCGTTTGTCATTACTTCGTCTACATCAAAATCATCTAGTGAACCAACAAAGAGAATGTCTGCGATTCTTCCCGGACAAATTGAGCCAACAAGGTGGTCGATGTGATAAGCTTCAGCGCTGTTTATTGTCGCCATCTGAATAGCTGTCATAGCATCAACCCCAGCCTTCATAGCAAGTCTAACGACATTGTCGAGGTGGCCTTTGTTCAAAACGTCAGTTGCTGTGACGTCATCTGTACAGAAGCTGACTCTTCTAGCAAAGTAAGGATTTACCTCTGTCACTGCCCTGATGTTTTCCTCAAGGAAGTGAGTGACTGATGACTCTCTAATCAGCATGTGCATGCCCTTACGCATCTTCTCTACAACCTCTTCGTGGTCGTAGCTTTCGTGGTCAAGTCTAATCCCTCCGCAAAGATATCCATTTAGGTCGTTTCCACGAGCCATAGGCGCACATCCGAATACCGGAAGCCTATTGTTATATGCTGTAGCAATCGCGCCTAGAGTGTTCTCATCTTCTTCCTGAACAAACTCACGAACGGTCTCCCAAACTCCGTAGCACTCGTCCCACTTCTGAACCTCTTCATGGGTCTCCTTAGTAAAGTTATATGCAACAGTTGATTCAGGAATAGTGTATGGAGTCTTAAAAGGAGCACCCCAGAAAACCTTGAGCGGGCTCTGCTTTACTTCCTCAAAGATCTCACGAAGTCCCTCAAGTCCTGAAACAGAGATATATTCATCAAGACCTGAAACCATGCTTGTTGTACCCCTTGGAACTACTGCCTTGGCATAGCTTGTGATACTTAGCTTACTACACTCGCTGTGGATGTGCCCGTCAATCATTCCAGGAACAAGATAGCGTCCCTTAGCATCGATAATTTCTGTGTCCTCACCAATGTAGTCACTAACATCTCCTACAGCAGCAATCATTTCATTATATACAGCAACATCAGCAGGATAAACCTCTGCAGACATTACATTTACTAGCATTCCGCCCTTAATAACCTTATGTGCAGGTACAAGTCCTCTGCCGGCCTTAACTCTCTCCTTAAGTCTTTCAATTGTTATTTCCATAAATCAACTTCCTTTCATCTTCTTCGATAAGTTAACAATACTATACTGTGAAAAATACCGTCAACACGCAAAGCCGAATTTCTATATAGTAACTTGCCAATAAATACATCAAAAGTAGTTAATCCCATAACATTTTATAGACAGTCTGCTAAAATTGTTCGTATTTTATCTTCCTTATAATCTTTCAGAAAAATGCATAAAAAGTAATCGTAGTACTCCAAGCACCACTCCTTGCTGCCTTAAATTCAGGGCACAAAAAGAGCCACATATTTTGTGGCCCTTGTGGTTTGTTAGAAAAAACTAGTCTTACCAATATTATTTTGCACTTATCTTTAAGTTTATTCAAATGTCAGTTGCTTTTCATATTCCTCACTATCTACACAAAAGAAGTCTTCAAGATACGGCATATCCAAAACCTGTTTCTCCAAAAATTTTCTCTTCTGCAGCCGCTCCTGCTAAGTCTGTCATTATTTCGCATTCACACCAATATCTTCCTTCTGTATTTTTATTTTTACTTACATTTACAAATCCCCTACCTACACCTTCTGTCATATATACATATGCCATCGTAAGCACAAGATGAACGTGGTCAAGCATCACATGTCCTTCTATTATTTCAACTCCTTCGTATCTGCACAGAGTTCTTATGATATCTTGTAGACTTTTACGATATTGATTATATATAATTTTTCGTCTATACTTTGGAGAGAACACTATATGATATTTGCACATCAATTTTGTATGTGACAAACTATTGGTTTTATTCGCCATAAAAGTCACCTTCCTTTCGTTACAATGTAGCTTGAACAACCACATTATAACGCGAAGGTGATTTTTTTGTATAACATTCGTTGCACACCCGCATAGCGGGTGGATTATACTTCGCACACCTTGTTTGCTCAGCACTGGCTTATACGCCCTATATACAAAAAGCAACCAAGTTTTTATACTTGATTGCCCTATAAAGTACGTTATTTTGCCATTGCGTTTGTCACAAACGGGAACTTAATAATAAGTTCCTTATCATTCTCAATCATGCTGAGAAGTCTGCTCGCAGCTCCTGATGGATGATTTGTGCCAGCTTCCCAGGCTTCAACTGTCTTATCAGACACACCCATATAGCTTGCAAATATCTTCTGAGACATTCCAGTTGAATTTCTGATTTTCTTTACTTCATCAGCTTCAAAGATTTTAACCGGCTCTACCGTAACCTTATGCCTCTTAAGTATTGGCTTCTCGCTCTGGGCATCAGCCAATGCTTCATTTAATCCTGCCATTATGCTTTCATATACACTGTTGTTGCTCATATCATTCACCTCCAAGACTCTTCTTAAGTGCTTCAATCACTTTCTTGATGTTGTTACGCTCTTCTTTGGAAAGATTAGCTTTTTCTTTCTTGCCGAATACTGTGATTAGATAAACTGTCTCAGCAAAAACGAAATCAACATAACATACTCTGGCTCCGCCGCTCTTACCTTTGTTTTCTAATGCCACTCTAGCCTTACGAAGTCCACCAGTCCCCTGCATAACCGGGTATTTATCTGGGTGCTTCATTATATCAAGTTCTAATAATCTCAGGTCTTCATCATCGAAGCCTAATCTATCCCAATTACGGGAGAACTCTGCTGTCTGAATAAATGCCCTTGTCATACTTCCTCCTGTTACCTTTAATATACTCCCTATTCAATAGGGTGTCAATATAAATCTTTCTATGTGACATAAAGAGTACATTATAAAATTACCTCAGCTATAACACGTATGTATGCAGAATATCAAAATTATTTAAACACTTCAACAAAAAACCTACTGCAATCTTTCGGTTGTAGTAGGTTCTCTTTATAAACACGTTTATTTATTACCAAGCAATTAACTTAATAATTTACCGATAGCCGCCTAATCGACATCCATGCCCGTGCATGTATAACCGGTCTCCTCGATAGCTTTAGCCAATTCATCTTTACTCAAACTTTGATCTGTTACAAATGTAGCCGTTCCCTTGCGCTTTGATGCCTTAACCTTCTTCGCATCCGGAACCGCCTTTCGGATAGTTTCGCATACATGTGCCTCACACATGCCACATGCCATTCCTTCTATTTTCAAAGTCACTTTCATTTACACTTCCTCCTAAGTATTTCTTGCTATTCGAATATCTTAAAAATCGATAGCTTCCTAATGGTATCTTCACTAAATTCTACACTTTGCCACATAGCATACACCATCAGGAAGTCCGAGATTAACTGTCGGTGTATCAAAGCTCCACTTAGGTGCCTCTGCTCTCAGTGAACCGAGCACTGCAACAAAGTTAAACATTGCAATACCGTAGTTCAGATGTCTATCGTTTTCGCCTGTCATCTCGTCAGGCACTCCAACTAGATAGATTTCGCTATCGCCAACTATTACTCTGTATGGCTGTCTGTTAAAGAATGACTGCGCATGGCTTACTGCAAGAAGTGAATCCTCAAGCTCCGTATACAGCTCTTCTTTGTTAAATGCCTTACCGTATATCTTGTCAAACAGTAACGAATCCAAACTGATCTTTGGTGCTGCTTGAAGCTCTGTCTTAGTCATGGTCACATTTGATGGGCTTACTATATCGAGTCTTTTTTCCTTCGTATCCTTATCGCGATATCCTATTCCAATAACGCAAGCGACCTCCAGCTTGGAATCAAGGTCAGCAGCCTCCTTAACTCTATCGGAATCATTTACCGTAAGCCAACATGCTGCAATTCCCAAATCTGTCAGCTTGAGAGTCATCGCCTGAGCAAGATATCCGGCATTCTCAAGATAAAAATCCTTAACCTCTGACATCAAAATAATATACTGAGGCGCCTCTATTGAGAATCCGTTATAGCCTACACTATCACCAAATTTCTTGCCGGCCTCTGCACCTGTGAACTTAATATCAGTCTTAATCTCCGGAACAAGCCTCTCTAAGTTATCGTATACACGATTTACCTCTACCATCTCCTCGATTCCAATTTCCTTGTTTAAAAACTTTCTGCATGACTGTCTCGCCATAATTGTATCTCTAAAAAATCTCATGTACTCCATTATAGACTCCTTTCAATCAAATCAAATCACATCGTTTAGCAAGATGCTATAATACTGTCGAACTAAATCTTTACCTCTCCGGCATATGCTGTATTTCTAATATATTATTTATAAACTGTATATGCTATATTTACACACTTTTTGCACAATTAAGCATAATCCTTGTCCTTTACGAAAAAATAATTTAATCATGCGGTTTTGATGATATAATATTGCAAAAGATATAGTTTTAATTTATCAAATTTAGCTTGTAAGGAGATTTCCCAATATGGTTACAGGTAAACTCATTTTCTTACTCATACTTATATTACTTATTATATTTTTTATCTACATGAAGTTCAATGCACCAAGAGGCCCTCACTACAAGTTAAAGTCAATCGCTTTTAATGTTGATCTTAATGTATTTCATGAAACCGGTAAACTCGGCAAGCATATATTTACATCAAAGTCAAAAAAGAAACTTATCCTTCCATGGGATCCTGATATATGGACACAAGTTGATTTGCATGAGAATGGCATTGTCCTAAAAAGGAATAAAAGAGAAATACCTATATTATTTTCCGAGCTATATGCTATCGAACCTCTGCTTGTCAACTCTCTCTTTATGATAGGGAAATATTTCGGCTATCAGCTAAAAGCTATGGACGGTAGAAATATAATCCTAAAAAGCTCAGACTTGGATGCCTTAGATATATTCATTGATAAACTATGCTCATTATTCCCTTCTGAAAAATGTACGGCCGTTATTACAGATATTGACTAAGAAACATGAGCTTATACAATTAAAGTAAACTTAAAATTACAACTTTAAGACAACTGTTATGGAGGCTTAATATGAATATCCGCTTTGAAAAAGGGATAAATAAATGCAATGCTTTGCTTTTGTGCGAATGGTCAAATGCAAAAGGAAAATTATTTCAGGAACAGTGGATGGGGCCTATGATTTCTTACCCATTGAACTATGACAAAATAAAAGAGCTAGAAAACACATTTTCTATTTTTGATGAAAACAAATTCATCGGGATGATACAAGAAATTCGCATCGACAAAGATAATATCCATATAGGAAGATTTATTTTAGACCCTCAGAAAACAGGATTGGGCCTTGGTACAGAGGCAATGAAAGTGTTTATTAAATTAATTTTTGGAGATAAGAACATCCGAAGCATTTCTTTAACGGTTTTTGATTTCAATCAAAGAGCAAAGAAACTTTATGATATGCTTGGGTTTGAAATTGACGAAACAATCGAAACGCCGGTATTGAAATACATTATGAAGAAGTACAGATAAATACAGAGCTGCCATACGCTTTCTTATTCCTTTAGCTTTATATCAAATATATCCTCTATATTTATCCATATTCCTGTGCCCAGTCTGAGCCTTTTCTCATGCTCGTCAAGTTTATCTACTGTTCCCTTATACAGTAGGTACTTGCCTCCCTGTTTCAGCTTATCTTTGACGAAAAAGTCGAGTTCGACCTCTACTTCACCCAGAGACTTATCCAGAGTTTTTTTCAATTCTGTTAGAACTTCATTAATCTCTGCAATCCTGTCCTCTGCTAATTCAATCTTGGCTTCAGTAAATCTGGAAGTCTCCTCTACAGCCTCTCCATATCCTGTAAGCGCTGCAAAAGGCGCAAACTGAGCTGCTCTATCGTGCATCGACATATGTGCATGTCTCTTTGACTTCTTATATGGCAAATCTATTATATCGTCATATCTACCCATAGTTTCCTCTATCTTTAAAAGCAAATCCTAACAGGCTCTGTGCTTGTTGTTCGTATCCGGATAATTATCTGTCCGGTTCTAGGCCTTATGCCCTCCAATCTGGGCATTGCGCTCCTTTGCTGTTGCTCCCTCTTGAAGATTTGTTCCCTTGAGTATAGCATTTTTGCCAAAGCGCTTCTTTATCTTGAGCATAGCCTCCTGAACCTGTTTCTCCTTTTCAAGCACGTCCTCGCTGATGTCTTTGTCTCCGAGCTCAGCCTCGGATTCCACCGCAACAGACCTCACAGGTGCAAGGTTTTTGGAGCTCAATCTATCATCATAGGGTTCTTCACTTGGCAAATCCTCCGCCTTTATCGGTTCATCACTGTTTGCAAGCATATCGAACATGCTAAGTTGCTCGGGCTCTGCACTTTTTTTCTCACACTCTCGCTTATACTCATCCTCTGTTACCAAATTATTTGCGGTTATACTTATCCTTCTCGTCAAAAGATTCTCATCTACAACTCTATCAAATACCTCTAATACACAGTCTGCTGTGAGCTTGGTAGATGCTGTGCTAAACGGTAGATTACCTGTTCCATGTGCATGCTTTGGTATTTCTCTGCCATATCCATCTATCGTAACCTCGCCCTTGTAAGCATTTCGTCTCTCAGGATCTGACAGATTCTCTATGTCATATCCTACAGTCAAAACAATTTGGTTTGTGAGCAAGCCTTTGTCTACTAAGTCAAGAGCCAAAAGTTCCATCATTTCCCTGACTACAATTCTTGTCTTATCGTATGTGTAGGCAGACTGTAAAACCTGTCCGGAAACTAAACTCTTACGCTGCGGTCTGTACGACTTAATCTCGGTAAGAGTGCATGGTTCGTAGCCCCAAGCGTGATCTATCAAAAGCTCAGCATTCACTCCGAACATCTTGTACAGCAAATCCTCATTGTAGTAGTCGGAACTCTTCCCGAGCGAGCATCTTGCTATATCGCCCATGGTAAAGAGACTCTTTTTTGCGAGTTTCTTGGCATATCCTCTGCCTACTCGCCAAAAATCTGTTATAGGTCTGTGTTCCCAGAGAAGTCTCCTATATGAGTATTCGTCCAGCTCCGCAATTCTAGCACCATCCGCATCCGCTTCCGTGTGCTTAGCACCTATATCCATGGCTATCTTACACAGGTAGAGATTCGTTCCTATGCCTGCCGTCGCCGTAATCCCCGTCTCCTCAAAAACCGCTCTTATCAGAAGCCTTGCAAAGTCGTGACCGCTCAGCCCATAGGTCTTAAGGTATGCGCTCGCATCGATAAAAACCTCGTCCACCGAGTATGCATATATGTCTTCAGGCGCAATATATCTCAGGTATATATCATAAATCTGCGTGCTCTTGCTCATGTACAGAGCCATTCTCGGTTTCGCAGCTATATAATCTATCGCAAGCCTCGGATTTTCGTTTAGCTCTGATGCAAAGACCGACTTGCCCTCAATCATGTTCTTAGGAGCTTTCGCCCGTCTCCTTGCGTTAGCTTCCTTTACCTTTTGCTCGACTTCAAAGAGCCGCGCCCTTCCGGGTATTCCGTATGACTTGAGTGAAGGTGATACTGCAAGACAAATCGTCTTCTGTGTGCGAGCTGCATCCGCTACCACCAGGTTGGTATTCAGTGGATCAAGTCCGCGCTCCATACATTCCACGGATGCATAAAATGATTTTAGGTCTATGGATATGTATGTCTTTTTCATCCTTATCCTCCTGAGCCTGCTAAGAAAAGGCCGATATATCAAAGCATGTGAGTATCGTTTATTTACAATTCTTATTGCGAACAAATGTTCTATATATATAATACCAAATATGTCCCGATTTGACAATCAAAAATATTTTTCCCCATACTCCCTAATTCTCGCAATAAAACAGGGAGCAGATATCTACTCCCCACCGTTTTTGTATATGCATTATTTATAAATTTATCTTATGTTATTTCTATTTTTTTCTTTTAAACTCTGCGTTTAGGCGCTTTATCTTAACTCTCAAGATAAGGTAACTGATTATCCAAATTACCATAAATATTATAACGAAAAACGCGAAGTAAGATATTGCACCTTGGATTGAGTGCTCCATCCAGCCTGTCAAATATGATATCGGCAGTAGCGCAATACACCCCACCAAGAAATACAGCCCGCTTTGCTTTGCTATGCTCCATGAATCTATCATCCAAATTACCGAGCCCATAGAAAAGCCTACGCCTATAATTCCACATAGCACGGTTTGAAGTATTACTGCATTCAGCTCGCCGCCAACCTTATCTATTAAGCTTGACACAACGGGATAGTATCTGCCATCCGCATATACTAGAGAAATTATTATTGTAATTATACTGCCTATAGCTATACCAAGCGGAAATCCGAGCAGTCCTCGCAAGAGCATTTCTTTTTTTATATTTCTTTTCATTTTCTCCACCTCAAATTCCTAAAATTTTCTTTATCTTTCCCACAAAACGCCTTGAAACATAGGTTACAGTTCCATTTGAAAGCTTCACGCATATAGTTCCGGCTATGCTCAGGTTGAATTCCTTTACATTTTTGAGATTTATGATGTCCGAGTTGGATATTCTCACAAAGCGCTCACTTAAGATTTCTTCAATCTCATAAAGCCTAAGCCTTAATAGATAATTACCATCTTTGCACTCTGCAAAAACCCTTCCCGACTCAGCATAAATGCGATAAATTTCATCAGGTTCGAGAATTTTGGCGCCTCCATCTCTAAAGCCTGTTATCAGTTTCGGGTTGCTGCTTGATAGTTGTTTTACGATTGCATCAAGCTCATCCGTCATCTTATCGGTTATTATGATACACTTTGCCTCTTTGCAATCCTTATCTATTTTTATTTCTACTTGCATTTTTCAACCTCCCCTTAACTTGATTAGATTTTACGAAAAGACGAATGCTTTTTCAAGCGATTATCGATAGGTGGTCAATACAGCGATATAGGTGGTAATAAAATGATTCTGTCTTAATCAATTTATCCTTTTAGGTATCCTTTCTAAGTATCTCCAAATAAGCCTCATATATGTATGTTCTCGTTTTTCCTAACTTAGCTCCTTTTGATAATATGCCCTTTTCTATCAATACATTCACTGTCTTTGCAGCTGTGTTATACGCAATTTCAAGATGCTTTGCAGTATTACTTAGATTTATTATCGGATTGCTCTCTATGTATAAAAACAGTTTTATCGCTGTATCCTTTTGGCGCTTTGATAAGTCATCGAGCTTACGAAGATTCTCATCGTGCAATGCCGAAAGCCTATCTATCGTATCTATAGCATCCCTTGCTGATTCATAAAATGCTTGCAGGAAAAAAATCACCCATTGTTCATAATTGCCCGTTCTGCGAACTTCACTCATTCTGTCATAGTATTCAACACGATTAAGCTTTAAATAGTATGATATATATAGAGCCGGTGTGGTTAGTAGTTTTTTCTCCATCAAAAATAGAGTAATCAAAAGTCTTCCAATACGTCCATTTCCATCTAAAAATGGATGTATGGTTTCGAATTGATAGTGAATCAAAGCAGCTCTAATCAAAGGATCCTGCTCGTCTGCAGAGTTCATATACTCTTCTAAATCAGCAATTGCGACCTTCATATCATCCGGGTTTGGAGGAATATATCTGGCATTTTTAATCGTGCTACCATGTCCACCAATCCAGTTTTGTGAGTTTCTAAACTCTCCCGGGTTTTTATCCTGCCCCCTCACATTATTCATAAGCATCGCATGGACGTCTCGGATTAGTCTATTGCAAAGTGGTAATTTCTCTAATGCCTTTATTGCAAAGTCTGTAGCCTTAATATAATTAATTACATCCGACACATCTAAATTTACATTTTTCTCTACTTCAGGAGAAAGAATATCATCTAAAGTACACTGTGTTCCCTCAATCTGAGATGACATCAAAGCCTCTTTACGTACATACATAGATACAAATAAATCCATATTTGGAATCCTCATTGACAATCCATTTAGCAATGCTATCATCTTATTTGATTCTATCAAAAGCTTTATCCCATCCTGATTTAGATCCACATTCGGGCTTGGCGGAAGGGGAGATGGACAAAATGATTCATACGCTAAATCCCCCGATAGATTTTTTCTATAGTAACCTGATCTATTTTCCAATAGTCTCACCTCGATTAATAAAATGAAATAACTGTATCAATTATAGCACTCATATTTCATAAAAACAAGTTTTGCTGAAATATCATATCAATTTACATCTTAGTAATTTCATAAAAATGCTTATTTCTGAAATATAATTTGAAATTACATGCTTTTATTTCACATAAAAAACTCGCTCAATTCGTTCTCCTACTATGAGCGAGTCCTATACATCTAATCTTGCAAGAAAACCTTGATATGAATTTTAATCCATTTTCCTCTTTGCTCCTTCATCTGAATTCTTGCAAAGAGAAGCTTTCCTGCATCCATCAGTCTTGAAAATATGAGATTGTCCATCTGTGGAACATATCCGATTTTGATGCCATCAGCTGTCTTTATAACAATGGCCTTGCTGTCATATTCATTTTCAGGTTCACGGTAAAAGCTAAGCTTGTCATTTATTGCTAGTTTTGGCTCTATTTCCTCTATTCCTTCCACATGCATCGTTCCTGCAACATGTGTATCAAAGAGATAGATTTCCCTTTCAAAGGGCTTTGGTATATCAATATCTTTATTGTTATGCATAAGGCTCATCAAACCTGATGCATCCACCTTAACAAGATTACTCATTTTCTACTCCAACATTTCAGCTATTTTTGCTTTGTATAATTCTATTTCTTCTTCGTATAGTTTTTGAAGGTGTTTGAACTCCTGTTTCATTTCCTCAATTTTGGCGCTATCTTTTACAATGTCTCTCATGTTATATGGAAAGCAATCTTTGGTAATACAGATTTCCTCTTCAATATGTTCTATCAAAGCTTGAAGACGATCTCGCTCTTTCGTCAAATATACTAGCGCATTGTCCGATTCATCAGGAAACTCCCCATCATCCACCATTTCAGCGATAATCCTAATGGCATTTAAGTCCGCATTTTTATATGCTTCAACAGCATTCATAAACAGGTCAATTTCTGCCTCAGATAAGTCAGGATTTAGATCAGGATGAAGCGCTTTTACAATCTTTCTATATAAATCTTTTAGCTCCTTTTCATCCTCGTCAGATAGAATTTCACCCTTACTCCTATCTAGAGCCTCGTTCATAGCCTCTATTTGTATTTCAAGAAGGTCCTGATACTCGGCGAACTCCTCATCCAGTTGCTCTTCTATTTCTGAGATATCAGGCTTCTCCTGCTGGTTAAGTTTTGCCTGTATAAGCTCTACCTTCCTCTTAAGCCTAAGCATCTTGCACTGAGTTTCAAATAGCTTATATTCGAGGGACCCAAGCGCCAGCATATATTGCATTTCTATATTTGGACATATGACAAAGCGAAGCTCATCATATTCAAAGTATAATTTTGATAAATCGGCACGAAGCTTCTCGACCTCTGATTTCAATTCTTCGTATTTGGGAAATAATATTATATTGCTAGATTGTGATTCAATCACCATACCATACTCCTCTATATCAAAATGACTTTGACCTATTTACCTCCATCCTCCCGGTAATTTTATAAGACCGAAGCTCAAAACCTCTATAAGCCAGTCAAAAACCGGATATATACTCCCTTCTGAATAAGCCCAAACTACATAAAATCCTATTAAATGAAGTATTCCTGTAACCACGCATATTGCGATGACGAGCTTATTCTTTTTTACAAAGAAAACTCCGATTATAAACAGCCAAAGAGAAATACAATATGGTATAAAACTGGTCACTTTACCATATAAATTTATCTTCTCACTATCTATCGTGTTATTCGTGTATAGGTCCCAGAAAAACCAATGATACAAAATCTGCCCTATCAAAAACAGCGCCACTGCCAAAACAGTAAAAAAGTAGAATATCGGCCTCAAATTCAGGTACTTTCTCTTTTGTTTCATCCTCAGTTCCCATCCCCCTTTGAATATCCTATACATCGATTCTATATGAAAATCCGCGATTTTTCAATACTCCATCAAAAATGGACAGCCGCTCTGAACTGTCCACTTCTTATAAATTTCAACTTTTCCTAAATTGTATTGATACTTTGGTTTAAATAGCTTTTGAATGCCTACTTTCTCGCAATCGTATACTGAAAAGCATCTCCCTCCGTCAAAGCGTACTCGCTAACCTCGAGCATTCCGTCCATCACGGCCTTACGGATTGCGTAATACCTTGATGTATCTCCGCCGTTCCAGTACTGTGCATGGATGTCCTGAGACATCTTCCATGTCAGCGAATCATCACCCTGAGCCACAACTGAGTTTACGTGATCGCATGGCATTCCGTTTACAAAGAAGTCCTCAAAATACTTGTAGATTCCCTCAGCGTCAGCCTTTGCGTCTACTGCGTTGCTCTTTCCGAAGTCAAAAGCAAGCGCTTTGACCTCATCGAATTTATCAGCTAACAAAGCGATTAGCGATGCGTAGCGTGTCTCTGCATCAGTAATCTGCAACTGAAGCCATCCGTGGATATTGCTTTCGTCGATTACAGACTCTAGTGCAGGAAGCTCCTTTGTGTAGGCGGCAACATCTGAAATCCAGCCCTTCTTCGATGCCTCACTTGCGATTGCTGCGGTTAGCTTTTCCTGATTGTTGATTTTGTTATATAGCCAATAGTGAATCGGCCCTAAAAACATGCTCATATATCATCCTCTTTCTATTAGTATTTGCCGGCCTTGTGATTTATGCCTCTTCGATTGCGCCTACAGGACATCCGTCCATTGCCTCTGCTGCTGTGTCTAGAGCATCATCAGGCACTTCAGCCTCGATAGCTACTGCGACACCATCGTCGTTCATTGAAAATACTTCCGGACAAGTTCCGGCACATAATCCGCATCCGATGCAACTTTCATTTACAACATATTTCATTTTGATTTCCCCACTTTCTATTTATACTTAGATTACTCCAGCGTTAGCAAGAGTGCCATTTTAAACTTTTCCGTTGCTTTAACAAAGTGAGCTCCGCCCTTAGCAAAGTGGAATTCCTCCCCCGCTTTGATTGTATGCTCTGTTCCCTCGTAGCCGATCACACCTTCTCCATCAAGTGCGAAGATGAGCGCTTCTCCGGGCGCTGCATGCTCTGAGAGACCTGTTCCTTTGTCAAAAGACATAATGATGAATTTCATTTTGTCATTGTGAGTTATATCCATGTTTATTACTTTACCCTCTTGGTAAGGAATTAAATCGGCCAGCTTGAAAACCTCGCCGGCTTTGATTGCACTGTTCATATCATCCTCCTTTGATATAGATATTTCAGTATATATCGCACCCTCTTCGGTACGCATTCCAATAGGTTTATCTGTCTCTGTCAGCACTGCTTCGCCTGCGCGGAGTTCTCTTTGATATCCATCTGTGCCGTATACCTTAAGGCTACCTTCCTCGACCAGTATCAGCTTGTGATATGGAAAGATTTCTGCACTTATATCTGTCTCAGGTGCCATAGAGAAGTAAATTATATAGTTTTCTCCATCAAAGATTGACTTCGATACCGTGCACCCCCGGATGTAAGCGTTTTCCTTTGCTATTGAAAAGACCTTTCCGACAACTTCCTTCATTGGCATTCCCCTTTCTAACAGTTCATTCTTGACCTTTCACTTGTATTATATTACTGTGATACCTATATTTATGTTGTTGAAACAACAAAAATGAGATTTTATGAATAATTTTTCCTTCTGAGGATTGGCAATAAAAAACAGTAAACCGATTTGATTTACTGTTTAAACAAGTTCTATTCATTTATACAAGCTGGGAGTTGAATTATATCTATTCAACTTAAAATAGCTTAGGTTTCATTCCATTCTTCTTGCATAGTTCTCTCCCTATAAATTCAAATTTAACTATCAAACATACATTTCCAGATTTTCAAAAGCTCTTTTAATCATGTCTTCATAACACTTATTATCAAAATCCGACTTATGCTTTGCCATTTTCATCTTAATGATATCCGAAAGCTCCAAAAGATAGTCATTATACATTTTAAGAAACTTACTTACACTTTCTTTCTTATTGGAACCCCACTCATTAGAGCTGAAATGAACATATACCATAAATTTCTTGGTTTTAGAATAATATCTTGCCTGATAAATTCCCGATTCAGGATAATATTTTGATACATTTCCGCTAAAGCAAAGGCAAATATCCATCTTCTGCAATGTCTCTATCTCAATGCTTTCAAAAGAATTTTTCATTTCTTTTCTTACTGTTCTTGCCACAGATAGTATATCATCTAACATATCATCCGTTCCGCCAACAATAATATTCATATTGACTTTCATATTTTTCCCTCGACTTTCAGCTGTGAAATTAAAATCCACACCAAAATTTACTGATGGTATTATAGCATATTCGTACTAAGTTTTATATCTTTGGTCACTACTTCTTCTCTATCAAATTCAGCTCTCTTTAACGGAATACAGGAAGATAAAATTGAACATTTGATATCCTGCTTAAACGGCAGAAAAAAGACGTATACAAATGGTGAATTGATTTGCCATGCCGGCAATAAAGTACACGAGATAGGGCTCGTCCTCTCAGTAAGCGTTTTGTCAAGTACCTTTTTTGATTTATTGACGCTTTTATTTTGAAAAAATAAATAAGAAAAAACAGCAAATCTTTGTGATTTACTGTTTCTAAAATTGTTCTATTCAATTAGACAAACTGAGAGTTGTTCTAAGTCTTCTCGGTTGCACCTTCCTGCCCTTCGGACAAGAAGTCTCCCTCTTCAAAGAGCTCAGTCACTTTCTGTTTAACGATTTCTTTTTCCGGTATTTTCTGTCCCTCGGATTTCCTCATGATAGAAATAATCCACGATCACCGGATGTCCCTGCGGGACTCTGACATAAGACATTTCATTATCCACAAAGGGACAATCATACTTCTTAGCCATTTCCTCAGCTTTTACTTCAAGCGCTTCAAAGTAGCTGCGGTTATGCTTGTTATAGATCTCATCATAAAGCGGTACAAGGTCAGGATATTTTCCAGCGATATAATCCATAATTGTCTTCTTGAAACCGCCCCGAAGATTGAGATTTTCGAGCCAGAACAGATCGCACTGATCCTTTACCCGCTCAAAGATTGCTTCAAAATCCGTGATACCGGGGAATACTGGGGATACAAAACAGACTGTACGGATACCTGCGTCATATACCTGCTTCATAGCAGCGATACGACGCTCAATGCTCGAAGCAGAATCCATATCGTTCTTAAAATTTTCATCCAGTGTGTTGATCGACCATGAAACGGTTACTCGTCCAAGCTTCTTCAGCAGATCGATATCCCGTACCACAAGATCAGACTTTGTGCAGATCAGAATATCTGCGTCACTGCCGATCAGCTGCTCCAGAAGTTTTCTGGTATTCCTGAATTGCCCCTCCTGTGGATTGTAGCCATCCGTCACAGAACCAATGACCACCCGCTGTCCGGCATATTTCTTCGGATTTTTAATTTCCGGCCAATGCTTCACATCAAGGAAAGTCCCCCATTCCTCCGTGTGTCCGGTAAAGCGCTTCATAAAAGAAGCATAGCAATACTTGCAGGCATGTGTACAGCCTACATAGGGATTGACCGAGTAACCGCCTACCGGCAGACTGGACTTGGTCATGATGTTCTTTGTTTCCACCTCACTAATGAGGATTCCATCGATTACTTCTGCCATGATCCCTGTACCTCCAACACTTTATTGAATTCTTCCGGCATTTCCTGAATCATATTTTTATCCCCTATGATAGAGATAAGGTCTTCCTTCATAAACACCGGAATGCCGAGTGCGTGTGCCTGGTCCGTCAGAGACCATGCCCACTCTGGCTCCGTATGAACCTTCCTACTCAGAACTCCGGTCATGGTGCCGACAACAATCCAGTTGATTCTGGAAAGGTCAACTGAACCGGGATCGTCGAATAACGGTTCAAAGGTAACATGGTAGTGTTTTGCTCTGACATTTTCCCGAAGCACATCAATACGCCACAGTTCTGCTTTCCTCGTCACCGTAACGCCAAACCATGCGTTTTCCAGATCTGTATCAAACTCCAGCAAATCAGGTCTCTTGGTAAGGAACAGGAACTGATGCTGTGGATTTTCACGGATCTTTGCAAATACCTCTTCTCTCCATTCCGGTTTCCATCCGGATAGATCGCTCATGCCGGTAAGAAGAAAGTTCTGCGGACGTTTCTTTTCCATCATCTTGAGCTTACCCGGAAAGAATTCAGGGTCAGCGAAGTCATCAATCATATGCCAGCGTTTCACATTATTGCGGGCATAGCAATATGCACACCCCACTGTACAGCCGATGACAATATTCATGTTTTGAATCTGATCTTTGATACAAATACTCATGACTTCTACCACTCCTCAAGATTCTTTCTGATACGGTCGAGGCATCCCTCAAACTGGGTGATTTCTTCCTCTGAAAAACCTTTGTAGTAAATACTGCCCATCTCATCAGATACAGAATTGTACTCGTCCTTTAAGGCATGTGCTTTCTCAGTCAGAAACAATAGTGTTTTCCTTTTGTCCGTTTCAGACGGAACGCGTCTTATTAGCCCTTGATTTTCCATTCTTTCCAGCATCGTAGTAAGAGAAGTTATCGCTAATCCACATTTAATCGAGAGTGACCCTATCGGGATTCCATCCTCCTGCCACAGCACATAAAGAATACGCCCCTGGGCTCCATTGAACGCATCAATATTCTTTTCGCTGAGAATCTTCTCAAAAATCCGGTCACCAAGTTGTTTTATTTTGGTGATAAGAAATCCACCATTTGTTTTCATGTAAAAGCTCCTATATAGTAGTTTGTTTTAAATAATACCATATAGGAGCTTTGTTGTCAACAGTTTGTATGTCTAAATAGAAATAAATGCCAATTTGTTTCACTCTACATTTGTAATATTATGCCACATTTAAGCCAAGTTTTACAGCCCTAACTCTTGCTTCTTTACCTGTGTTAGTTCACTGTTTTCTTGTAGTAATTTATTTATACAGTTTCTAACACTTTCAGCCTGTTCTACTTGCATACCACTCTGACATGATATTGATAAATGGGGCAAATTCCAATGTGTTTTGGTCTTAGCTGTCTATACCGTTGTTGATGGCAATAAAGCGTACATTGTTTCTTCTGAATATCTCCATAGCGTTTCCCACTTGAAGATAATCTCGTCCCCACCTTGTCATATCTTTCATAATGACAATGCCAATTTTTCCACTTTCTACATCGCTTATCATCTGTATATAGGCGGAGCGGTCAAAGAATCTACCGCTTTCATCATCGTCGATATAGTGGCGAATGTTCATCAGCTTATGCTGTCTTGCATATCTCTCTAAAAATGCCTTTTGATTTACAATACTGTTGCTTTCGCCACCGTCCCTATCATCATCACCAACTGAAAGGCGGGAGTATAGCGCTGTGATTTTATTTGTGTATTCTATCATGGCGTTATCCTCCTTTTTTGTGTCTATATATCGCTCCTGTTCAGTTAATATTATGCAACCCAGAAAGACTTTGTTAAGTACCTTTTATATTTATGGACGCAAGCTTTTGACACAAAAAGTGGTTTATGTTATACTAATCATACAAATCATACTTATGATTAGGAGGTAATAATATGAAATACCCAGAAGGAAAATACGCTTGGACTGTTAAGGTAGGAGAAAAGGGGCAATTTGTTATACCTAAAGAAGCCCGTGTTGTTTTCAACATTAAGCCTGGCGATACTTTAATCGTTCTGGCAGATATAGATAAAGGTATAGCCATCCCACCTAAAAATATGTTTGCACATTTGATGGATACAATTTTCAATCAAAATGCAGAAAAGGAAGACAAAAAATGAATTCAATCATCATTAAAGAACTTACAAAAAAATACGGAAGCGTAGTTGCTGTAAATAATCTTAATTTAACAATTGAACAAGGCGAGTTATTTGCACTGCTTGGTGTAAATGGTGCAGGAAAAACCACAACAATAAAAATGTTATCTTGCTTGATAAAACCAACAAGTGGTGATGCTTTGCTTCTTAACGACAGCATTGTCTCAAATCCCAATGCGATAAAAGAAAAAACCAATATTTCACCACAGGAAACGGCAGTAGCTGCAAACCTGTCTGTATTAGAGAATTTAGAACTTATTGCAGGAATATATGGACAAAATAGTAAAACAGCGAAAAAAAAGGCTCATGAAATAGCACAAAAATTTGGTTTGGAAAATGAATTGAGTAAGAAAGCCAAAAATTTATCTGGTGGAATGCAACGCCGACTTTCTATTGCTATGGCTCTGATTTCAGAACCTCAAATTCTATTTTTAGATGAACCGACTTTAGGTCTTGATGTCTTGGCTCGTCGTGAGCTATGGTCTTCCATCAAATCATTAAAAGGAAAAGTTACGATAATTCTTACAACTCATTATATGGATGAGGTCGAAAGTTTATCCGATCGTGTGGGGATAATGGCAAAGGGACAGTTAACGGCAGTAGGTACAGTACTGGAATTAACTACACAAACGGGTACTTCTAAATTAGAAGATGCCTTTGTTATGCTTTCAGGAGGTATATTATGAGAATGTTTCTATTTGCAAAGCGTAATATAAAAGAGATTTTGCGTGACCCTATCAATCTTTTTTTTAGTCTTGGCTTTCCACTTGTTTTGTTAGCCTTGTTATCTATTATAAATTATGCTATTCCGCCCGAAGCAAAAAACACGATGTTTCAAATAAAAAATCTCGCACCGGGCTTGGCAATGTTTGGTAGCGTATTTATGGCGTTATTTGCAGGCATGTTGTTATCAAAAGACCGAACATCTTCTTTCCTAATGCGTTTATTTACATCTCCTATGACTGCGACTGATTTCATTTTAGGTTATTCTTTACCTATGATAGTTATGACAATCGTACAAGCTGCAATAACCTTATTGGTAGCAGGATTTTTTGGACTTAATATAAATATCAATATTCTTTTTGCGATTATTATGACCGCTTTAACTTCATTATTATTTGTTGGTACAGGTTTGTTTTTCGGTAGCATTCTGAATGATAAAGCAGTTGGTGGGGTTTGTGGTGCATTGTTGACTAATGTCGCAGGTTGGCTATCTGGAGTTTTTATTCCAATTGATCTGATAGGCGGTGCTTTCAAAACAATAACTAATATTTTACCGTTTTATCATAGTGTTGAAGCAATAAGGATAAGTTTAAGCGGTAATTTCAATCATCTTCTTCCTCATTTGCTTGTCGTAACAGGATATACCATAGTCATTTTTACTTTCGCTATTATAATTTTTAATCGCAAAATGAATGACGAAAAAGAATAAATTCGCACTAAATGATAGGAGTTAGATATTTTAGATTATGTTTTCGAAAAGTCTTAGAGCTGATTTTTGCGTTCAATTTGCTGCATAAAGATATCCGTCATCTTTCTATCTGCTATGATACTTACAGACCTTGGCTTATTTATTTTCTTCTCATGCATACCATAAAAAATAGGATTTTTGATTTTTATTGATAGCTTCTGACAATTAAACGGACGCCTTTTGATTTTTATTTGCTCTATATCTTCGAGCTTAAATCCAAAGAATAGTCTACTATGTCCTCTGCTTCCATAAGTATAGTATTTGGCAAAATTATTTTCATAAATCTCCAGTTTTGATCCATTTATGAAGAGATAATACCCCATAAGCCATATAATTAGGGGCGCAACAATCAGCACTATTGTGATGATAATTCTATCTGAAAGGTCAGTATTGTAATTTATAAGATGTTTCAGTACCCCAAGAGCAATAAAAGATAAGGCTACCATGGATAAGAGCCCTATAGTATTAAATTTAGACTTATAAGGATACATCAAAACAAGTTTTGGTTTATCTTGTGAAAAATCCGATCCCATAGTTTTTATTATATCCTTTCACTTAAATTTTCATATCTAAATCACCAAACCCGAGATTTTACTTTGTTTATTATATTATAGCATAGCCTTATCGGGGTTTATATTATTAACTCTTGCTTATTTCATGGACATTACCTTTTCTAACGTTTCTTCCTTGGTTTTCTATATTTCTTCTTTATGTTCCGTTCTGTGTTCTTCACTACTTAGATACTCTCCATGATTATGATTATGCTTCTCCTCATTTCCAAAATGATAATGCTCATGCACATGAGTAATCACATGCGTATGTGTCACTCCATTATGCGTATGAACAACTGTATGAGTATGAGCATGCAAATGATGTTTAAGCATCGTATCATATACAACAAATATAGTTCCGACCAACATGAATAATAGGCCGACATAATACATCACAGTTAATTTTTCACCGTTTATTAAAAAGGCTAAAAGGGCTCCTACAAATGGTGCTACTGCATAATAGGCACTCGTTTTAGCAGCACCCAAATCTCTTTGTGCTCTTATATAAAGAAATATACTTAAGCCGTATGCTACAAATCCCAATAGCATAACGACAAAAATGTATTTTACTGTCGGAATTGTCTCGCCTATTATTATTGCAATACCAAACGATCCTCCACCTGAAAAAATTCCTTTTAGCATAACAATTTCATAAGTACTTTTATCTGATATCTTTCTTGTACAGTTATTTTCAAGCCCCCAACAACAGGTTGCGAGTATTACAAAGAGTGAACCGATTGAAAACTTAAAACTGCCACTACCTTCAAATGAAAGAACAATGCTCGATAATGTGATAAAACCTATCGCAATCCACAGTCTTACAGATACTTTCTCTTTAAATATAATCAAGGCAATCAGTGTAGTGGCAACTATCTCAAAATTACCAAGAAGAGATGCATTTGATGCTGTTCCAAGATTTATACCAAGCATCAGAAATATTGGAGCAGCAATATCTAATACAATCATTCCAACTGTATAAATCAAATCTCTACTTGTAAGCCTTTCCGACTTTTCTTCATACTTATACTGAAACAAATACATAAATCCTACGCCTATACCTGCTCCAAGATACAGAAAAGCTGCCATAAAGGTTGGTGCAACATTAGTTAACAATATTTTTGAAAATGGTGTGTTAATCGCATAAAATATAGCCGCCAGCAATGCCAATACAACAGGCCATAATTTTGTTTTACCGTTCAAAAATAATCATCTCCTTCACAAAATATAAATCTTATTCTATGATTTTATAGAAAATCCTGCATTTTTCTTGTTTAAAAGCTTCAACAATATCTTCTGCTGCCCATATTATTGGAGATTGTGTATTTCCCTCACCAAATTCTATATCACTGCGGTAAAAGGTATTCGCCTTTAGTTTTTGCTCATCAGATTCAATCATACGGTATGGCCACGGATGGTGATGTCCTTTGCTTCTTTTGCAGGAAGCACAAGTTCCGTTATCAATCACTCCATAAGTAAGCTTACCTTCGTATTCAGCTCGCACCTGTTTTGCTTTTTCAAGGTCAAAGGATGCAATATTGGTAAATCGGCAAATATAATAGCCTTCAGATTTTTTAAATGGTATGAATTCAATTCCATTCATTTCGTACTTATGATATATTTCGTAAAAATGCCGGCTCGCAATACTCACACCGTCGTATGTTGTCACAAAGAATTTCTTTTTTCTCCACTTCACCGTTTCCGCGGCTTGAAATATCGCTTCATCACGATTAAGTACCATTTTACAATGTGGGCAGAGTTTTATATCCGGCTTTGATTCGCGCCCCAAATATAAATAATCGGCATCATCTCCGTAGATATTATAATACTTCATACTTTCTTTCCTCGTTTATATACATAAATTACACTTTATAGCAAAACAAATCGCTATACACATTCAAATCTAAATGCATATAGCGATTTTGTCAACTTTATTATAGTTCTTCTGCTTTGAACTCAGCATATCCTTCGTAGTAGTAGCTATGGTCTATGCCCTTCATGTATATCTCACGGTCGTTAATATCATCTATCAAAGCTTCTCTTAGGACATGTTTGATCTCAATATCCTTGACAGTGCTTCTCTCCATAGCCATGAAGTAGTCTTCCTTATCGACCATGCTCCAGTCAATCGCCTTGCCGATTTCCTTCTTCAGCGCCAAATCAAGCCATATTCTCATGCTTCGTCCATTCCCCTCTAGAAATTTATGGATAGTGAAAAGAGCCTCACAGCTACCGGGTTTTAGCTTGTCAAAGACATTTTTGTCGAACAGCTCTATAGCTTTCTTTTTGCTTATCTTCTCTTCAGCTTTAGACAGCTCTACGGAATCTGTTATCCCCGGCTTGTTCTCCAAAGTCATGAGATTACTCCATTCTATTCCTTGCTAGTATAGCTTTGCTCCTGCCGGAATTCTGTTGCTTAGCATAATCAGGTTAAGCTTCTCCTCACCCTCTTCATCGTGGATAGCCGATAGAAGCATTCCGCAAGACTCTATGCCCATCATAGCTCGTGGCGGAAGGTTTGTAATCGCCAAAAGTGTTTTTCCAACGAGTTCTTCCGGCTCATAGAAGTTATGGATTCCGCTTAGAATTGTGCGGTTCTCGCCTGTTCCATCGTCAAGAGTGAACTGAAGTAGTTTCTTTGACTTAGGAACTGCAGTGCATTCTAGAACTTTAACAGCTCTGAAATCCGACTTTGAGAAAGTATCAAAATCAACCATCTCCTCGAACAGCGGCTCAATCTTAACCTTTGAAAAATCAATCTTTTCCTCAGCTTCCTTAACGGCTTCGCTCTTAGTTTCGTTCTTCTCGGAGCCAACCGGCTTCATCGTAGGGAAGAGCATTGCATCTCTGATACTTGGAGCATCAGCAATCAACATGATAACTCTGTCTATACCTATACCCAGACCGCCTGTCGGAGGCATACCGACCTCAAGAGCGTTTACGAAGTCCATATCCATAGGATGAGCTTCGTCGTCGATTCCAAGGTCAAGCTGCTTCTGCTGCTCAGCAAAACGGTTGTACTGATCGATAGGATCGTTCAGCTCAGAGAAAGCGTTTCCAATTTCCCATCCGTTGATGTAGAACTCGAAACGACGAGTTATTCTAGGATCCTTAGGGTCACGCTTTGCCAGAGGCGAAATGTCTACCGGATGTCCTGTGATGAAGACAGGGCCGTCGAGGTAGCCGGGAACGTCCTCACAGAACTCATCAAACATCTCTGCTATGAGCTTGCCGCGGGTCATACCCTTTATATCCTCTGGCTTCATACCCTTTGATATTGCTGCTTCCTGAGCTTCTTCATCAGTATCAATTTTGCTGAAATCAACACCTGTTATCTCCTTTACGGCATCCGCCATATCGAGCCTTCTCCATGGAGGAGTAACGTCGAATTCCTTGCCCTGATATTTGATGATAGGATTGCCGTTTACAGACATCGTAGCCTTGTAAATGATCTGTTCAGTCAGTTCCATTACATCTTCCATGTCGCTGAACGCCATGTAGCACTCCATACTGGTGTATTCAGGGTTGTGGTTTCTGTCCATACCCTCGTTGCGGAACATCTTGCCCATCTCGTAGACTCTGTCAAAACCACCGACGATGAGCCTCTTCAGGAATAGCTCGTTCGAGATACGAAGCTTCATATCGAGGTTCAAAGTGTTGTGGTAAGTATTGAACGGACGAGCGTTAGCTCCGCCTGCGATAGTCGTCAAAATAGGAGTGTCAACCTCTAGGAAGCCGTAATCGTCTTCCAGAACGGACTTAATCTCTTTGATGATGCGAGCTCTCTTGTAGAAAGTTTCTCTTACATCTGCATTCATGATAAGGTCAACATAGCGCTGACGATATCTGAGATCCTGATCCTGAAGACCGCTCCACTTATCAGGAAGAACCTGAATGGATTTGCTCATCAAAACGAGCTGCGTAGCATGTATGGAGACCTCGCCTGTCTTTGTCTTAAATACCTTGCCGACAACGCCGACAATATCGCCGATATCGTAGGTTTTGAACCACTTGTAATCTTCCTGACCTATGTCATCTCTCTTGATATATGCCTGAATACGACCCTGTTTGTCCTGAACATCAATAAACGCAGCCTTACCCATGATACGCTTGCTCATAATTCTTCCTGCGATGGAAACCTCCTGATCCTCCATCGCATCGAAGTTCTCCTTGATATCCATGCTGTGTGCCGTTACGTTCCACTTTTCAACAAAAAAAGGGTTTCTGTCCGCATCCTGCAGAGCCTTTAGCTTATCACGTCTTATCTGTCTCTGTTCGCTTAGATTTTCTTCTGTTTGCTCAGCATCTCTGTCAACAACCTGAGATGTCTTAGTGTTTATATCGTTCTGACTCATTTTCTCCACCTTACTGAAATTTATTTTTCAATTGAAATAATCTCATAATGTATCATTCCGTCCGGAACAAGGATTTCTACCCTGTCACCGACCTGCTTGTCCAAAAGGTTCTTGCCTACTTCGGACTCATTTGAAATCTTTGCAGGTTCAGCAAAAGGATCGGACTCTGTAGAACCAACGATAATGAACTTGTCCTCCTCGCCGCTCTCTACATTCTTTACCGTAACTGTAAGACCGACATTTACACGGTCCACTGTTATTTCATTTTCGCTGATGATCTTAGCGTTTCTGAGCATCTGTTCAACCTTGAGGATTCTCTCCTCAACCTCAGCTTGCTCTTCCTTTGCCGCATCGTACTCAGCGTTCTCAGAAAGGTCGCCGTAAGATCTTGCCTCTTTTAGCTTCTCAGAGACTTCCTTTCTTCTAACAGAAACAAGTTCGTCTCTTTCTGCTTCTAACTTATCGTAACCCTCCTGGGTCATCAAAACTACATCTGCCATTATAATCTCCTTTTGCTTAAACTATGCGTCCTTGTTCGATTCGACAAAGCGCTTTATCTTCATACCCGTTGTCTTATTAAATTTATCTTTTCGGATATTTAGCTTTTTGATTTTCTTAAATAGTGGTAGGTGCTCATTTATCTTATCAATTTCAGACCATACCAGATCCTGTGCCTGTTTGTCAGTGTATTCCTCGCCAAGCACTTCCTTTAACTCATCCTCATCCAGGATTACAGTTGCAGCGATTGTCGTACTGTTGACACCTTCGTCACCGGTATCACCCCAAACCATCGACTCAGCGATGAAAGGAATGTGCGATAGCTCATATTCAAGCTCCTCCGGAAAGACGTTCTTACCGTTTTCGGTTATTATAACATTCTTTTTACGTCCTGTTATATATATAAAGCTATCTGTATCAACTCGTCCGAGGTCACCGGTGTAGAACCAGCCGTCCTTCAGAACCGCATCAGTTGCCTCCTGATTGTTATAGTATCCAAGCATTACGTTCGGTCCCTTAAAGCAAATCTCTCCGATGCCATCCTCGTCCGCATCTACAATCTTAACTTTCATTCCTGGAAGCAAATGCCCTACGGACTCGTTTTTCATGTCCTTTTCGACATCCGGATTTAGTGCAGCCATAGGTGAGCACTCCGTCAGACCGTAGCCTTGAACTGCGATAATTCCGAGATCATTGAAGAACTGCAGAATCTTTGGATCGATTGCCGCACCTCCTGATATCAAAACGCGCATTCTTCCGCCGAACACATCTAGAATATCCTTGGCAAACTTCTTTGCGATATTTACATTCAGCTTCTTGGTCTTCTTGTTCAGCTTCATGAGCTTCTCAAGTTTCTTATCCTTGCCTTCGCTCTTCGCCGTCTTCCATATTCTCTTGTACAGAGTTTCTATCAAAACAGGAACCCCTAGAAGCATTGTTGGCCTTATCTCCTGAAGATTCTTCGTTATGTACTTAAGCCCCTCGCAGAATGCAATCGAAGCTCCTTTGTACAGCGGCATCAGGAATGCACATGTGCACTCATATGTATGATGCACCGGAAGTACCGAGAAGAAGATATCCTCAGGATTTACATTCAGGATTGTCGGTGCCATCATCAAATCATCTGCGATGTTTCTATTTGTTAGAACCACACCCTTTGCAAAGCCCGTAGTTCCCGAAGTGTAAAGGATTACTGCAGGATCTGTTCCTAAAACCTCAGCATCTATGAACTGTCTATCGCCTAGTGCAACATCATTCTTACCGTCCTCTATAAGCTGCTTCCATGAATAGATTATGTGTTCCTCTTCAACTTGTTCCTTATGCTTATCCTTACGCCTTTTTCCCTTTTCATTTGGCTCGGATTCCTCGCTACCTATAGGTCTAAGGCTTCTGTTCTCATCAATGTCAAGGTTTATCAAGGTCTTGAGACTTGTGTCTCCATCCTCTCTTATCTGCTGAAATATCTTCTCAAATTTCTTGCTATAAAGCACTGCAGAAACATCAGCATCCTTTACAAGATTCTTCAGTTCATCGGCACTGAGTTCCTTATCGAGCGGTACTGCAATACCTACGCCTCCGGTCACAGCAAGATATGAAGACTCCCATTGATAGTACGTCGTTCCTATTATAGCGATACGCTTGCCCTTTAGTCCAAGGTTTATCAAAGCAGTTCCAAGTCCGTTTACATCGACCTGTGCCTGTTTATAAGTTATTTGAGTATATTCCTCGCCCTTGTTGAACTTCTGATGAAAGGCCGGCCTGTCTCCATAAAGCTCAACACTGCTGTTAAACATTTGCTTTATGTCCGTTATAGGCCTTCCGGTTTTGTATCTAAGGTAAGGATCTATGCTCTTATCTATGTTGTCTATCATCTCCTTGGCATGCTTGCGATCCTCTGCCTTCTTCTCTATGAAGTCCGGACTCCCCTTCTCATCAGCTCCTTCAATGAAGTTTCCGTATCTCTTAACCTTGCCTGTCGTTGTCATAGCAAATCCATTCTCTCTGATATTGATGCGCTTGATTACCTTGTAAGGTGGCAAAGTCTTGTTTATCTCGTCAATCAGCTCTCGGTAAAAGTGGTAAACGTCGCTGCTGCTCATCTTACCGCGTTGCTCCTCCAAAAGCTCGTAATTAGGTTGGATATCGGCTGTAACAATTACATTTCCGACTGTCTTATCCGTCACACCGTGAACTATGGTTTCCTTAATCAGTTCGTTTTCCTTTAGGACTGCCTCAAGCTCTTCAGGAAAGATGTTCTTTCCGCCCTTTGTCACGATTACGGTCTTCTTTCTACCGGTCAAATAGAGGAAGTCATCGGAATCGAGGTATCCGAGATCACCCGTATGAAGCCATCCGTCTTCGATAGCCTCATCCGTAGCCTTCTGATCCTCGTAGTATCCGAGCATCACAGATGGACCCTTGACTACGATTTCTCCTATTCCGTTCTCGTCGGCATTATCAATTCTCACCTTGGTTTCCGGCATCGGTCTTCCTACCGACTTAGCTATGCTGTAGTTATCCTGGTTTACAGCTATAATCGGCGCATATTCCGTCATTCCATAGCCCTGAATCATTGGAATACCCATAGCTTCAAAAGCCTCCGTAATCTCGGGATCCATAGCTGCACCGCCGGCAATGAATAAATGCATACAGCCACCGAAAGCCTGATGAATAGGTTTAAACAGCTTTCGTATGAGGCTTCGATTGTTGTACAGTTTTAGGCGACGTGAAAGCGCAATGGCGTTTCTTATCTTTTCTCCCTCGCCACGACCTTCCGCCTGCTTCATCAAACCCTTGAAAATTTTCTCGAACACTAGAGGCACGCCGACCATACAATTCGCCTTTACCTCGTTCATATTCCTTAAAATATATTTGATTCCCTCGCAGATTGCGATGGTTCTTCCCTGATAAATAGTTACCCAATCTATGGTATTCTCATAGGTGTGGTGCACCGGAAGAATGGATAATACAACGCATCCCTTGTCCAGCATTACACGTTTTGATACATTCACAACATTTGCTGCGATGTTCTTGTGCGAAAGCATTACGCCTTTTGATTTTCCTGTGGTTCCCGACGTAAAGAGAAGTGAAGCCATGTCTTGCGGATTAATTTCAGCATCGACAAAGTTTCTGGCACCTTCGCGAAGAAGCTTATTCCCTTCCTCAATCAGCTTCACAAGAGAGAGAACCTTTTCGTTTTCGCTCTCGGACATCGAAATAAAATACTCTATTTCACCCGGCTTGTCGAATAGCGGCTTTACTGTCTTTTCCATTCTATTTGAGAAGACAATTGCCTTCGCATGGGATCTTTCAACAAGGCTCTTAAGCTCGTCCTGAGGTAAATTCTTATCTAGGGGGACGATTACACCGACTCCACAAACAGCAGCGAAATAGGTTAAAAACCAGTGATAGCTGGTTTCCCCTACAACGGCGATTTTGCATCCCTTAAGCCCCATGTCAATTAGCTTTGTCCCCAAAGCATCCATATCGTCTTTGACCTTAGCATAGCTAACAGGCTGAAAAGTTCCGCCCGGCTTATCCTTTTCCAGAAACGCGGTATCATCCTTAAACATCGAGCAGCTGCTTACAATGATGTCCTTAAGGTCTGTCACTTGTCTAACAGGATGTTCCATACCATCGTATTTTGCTTTATTCATCTTTCTCCTCCAGCTGCAACTTACAATAAACTTAAACTCTTATCTATTTCAATACTACCTTTAGGAATTTTTTCTTTCCCTTTTGTATTAGAAGCTCACCGTCCTCAAAATCCGCCTCGGTGACATTCTTTTTCGGATTCTCCACCTTCTTGCGGTTCAGTGAAAGTCCGCCCTGTTCGATGGTTCTGAAGCCATCTCCGTTGCTCGTTACAAGTCCAAGCTCCTTTATCAAAGATACCAGACCCTTACCCTCTCCGGCAAAGACAGCTTTCTCAAGCTCCACAGTAGGTAGGTTTGCAACAGACTGACCGCTGAAAGCAGCACGAGCAGCATCGAGAGCCTTCTGAGCCTCTTCCTCACCATGAACTAACTTTGTTACTTCATAAGCCAATATTTCCTTGGCCTTATTTATCTCAGCACCCTCTAGAGAAGCAAGTCTCTTAACCTCATCCATAGGCAGGAAGGTTAACATTCTCAGGCACTTTTCTACATCCGCATCGCTGACATTTCTCCAGTACTGGAAGAAGTCAAACGGGCTTGTGCGATTAGGATCCAGCCATAGAGCGCCCTTCTGGGTCTTGCCCATCTTCTTGCCCTCGCTCGTTGTGAGAAGGGAGAAAGTCATACCGTAAACCTCTTTACCGACCATCTTTCTTGTGAGGTGAACGCCTCCGATGATGTTTGACCACTGGTCGTCGCCGCCGAATTCCATGCGTACATCAAAGTCTCTAGCCATAACCATAAAATCGTAGGACTGCATGAGCATATAGCTGAACTCAAAGAATGTAAGTCCGCCCTCGCGCTCCATACGCTGCTTGAAAGCCTCCGCTCTAAGCATGTTGTTAACGTTGAACTTTGATCCTACCTCTCTTACGAACTCGACGAAGTTGAGAGGTCTAATCCAGTGACCGTTGTTCACGGCGATGGCCTTGCCTGCCTCAGGAGTCTTATTCTCATGTCCCGGGCAATATACTCCCTGATTTCCCTCGTACTTCCATTCCTCGTCGAACTCGATGAATCTATCAAAGAGCTTCTTGAAATGATTGCAGTTGTTGTCAATTTCCTCCACATCCATAACAGTACGCATATCAGAGCGTCCCGATGGATCTCCAACCATTCCGGTTCCACCACCTAACAAAACCACCGGAGTATGACCGAACTTCTGCATGTACATAATTGCAATGATCTGCATGAAGTGACCGACGTGCAAGCAGTCAGCTGTAGGATCAAAACCTATATAGAATTTGATTTTCTCCTTTCCGAGAAGCTCACGAACAGCATCTTCATCCGTGCACTGCTCGATAAAACCTCTCTCCTTGAGAACGTCAAATACATTATCGTATTTACTAATATTATCAGGTATTAAACTCTTCATTCCCGCTGGGCTCCTTAAATTATTTTGTTCCGTAGAGTCTGTCTCCGGCATCTCCAAGACCTGGCAAGATGTATGCCTTTTCGTTTAGTTTATCGTCCTTAGCCGCAATGTAAATATCAACATCCGGATGCGCGTCCTGAAGCACTTTGATTCCCTCCGGAGCTGCGATTAGACACATGAATGTGATATCCTTACCACCACGCTTTTTGATAAAATCTATGGCAGCTGAAGCGCTTCCGCCGGTTGCAAGCATTGGATCGAGAACAAAAATTCTTCTCTTATCGATATCCGCAGGAAGCTTGCAGTAATACTCAACAGGCTCGTGTGAATCGGGATCTCTGTAAAGACCAACATGTCCAACCTTTGCGTTTGGAACCAGTTCGAGCATCCCATCAACGAATCCAAGTCCTGCCCTCAAGATTGGAACGATAGCAATATCCTCACCCTTAAGCATATTAACCTTTGTCTTACACATAGGTGTCTCGATTTCGACCTGCTCAAGCTCAAGATTTCTGGTAGCCTCAAAACCCATCAAAATAGCTATTTCCTTAGCTAGCTGACGAAAGTCCTTAACATTGGTCTCCTGCATTCTCATAAGTGCAACCTTGTGCTGAATTAGCGGATGGTCAAAAACATATATCTTACCCATTTTTCTCTCCTAATTTGTATATTTAACTTTTAACTTTATTAACTATCAAAATCCGATGCAATACCTATAGTGCATCCAGCTGTGCAACTCGTCTTGCATGTCTTTCCTGGGTAAGCCCTGCCCACTCAGTATCCAGCCAGATGTCAACCATCTTGCAAGCCTCTTCAGGCGCAGTCATCCTTCCGCCGAAGGCTAAGATATTCGCATTGTTGTGTTGCTTTGCCAAACGAGCAATCTCCTCTGAATAGCAAAGTGCGCACCTAACACCCTTAACCTTGTTCGCAGCTATAGATATTCCTACACCGCTTCCGCAACATACTATGCCAAGCTCAGCCTTTCCGGATGCAACAGCATCGCCACAAGCCTTTCCGTACTCCGGATAATCAACCGCCTCACCATCATTTGTCCCGAGATCCAAAATCTGAAAACCTCCGCGCTCCTGAAGGTGTTTTTTGATTGCGTTCTTTAGCTCATATCCGCCGTGGTCAGCGGCCATTACCATTATCATTTTATCCTCCTGACATTATATCCTGCCGACTTTAACATTCTATTCATAACAGAAAAGCCAAGTCCCTGCTCGGGAAGAGCCTCTGCCAAAATCACATCGACTCCTAGCTCGTCAGCCTCTCTCAGCTTTGCAAACAGTTCGTGTGCCGCCAGTTTCTCGTCTGTGAAGCTCAGCTTAAATACCGATTTGCCCTGTTTTTCAAGCTCCTCTGTCTCCGCATCCATAGCTTTCATTACAGATTCGCTCTCCCCATCAAAGATAATCATCTCTGCGCAAGGTGCATAGTGCTTATACTTCATGCCGGGAGATCTGGGATGAAAGTCATCATCGCTCTCCGGCGCCTCAGCCCCGGCTACATGCTCAGGCTCGAGTATATTCTTAGGTCTTTTGAAAAGACTTTGATCAACGGCAACTTCCCTATCCAGTGCCTCGGAGAACATCTCCCGAGTTATCGCACCGGGTCTCAAAATCATCGGCGGATCACATGTCATATCTATGACTGAAGACTCTATACCGAAATCGCAATCCTCTCCGCAAATGATTCCGTCGATTCTACCGTATAAATCGTGTATTACATGCTCCGCAGTCGTCGGGCTTGGTCTTCCCGAGATATTTGCACTCGGCGCCGCTATCGGGCAACCGGACTCTTTGATGAGCGACCTTGCCACATCGCTCGAAGGAAGCCTCACACCTACAGTATCAAGACCACCTGTCGTGACATCCGGAACTATGTCCTTTCGCCTTACAATCATCGTCATCGGGCCCGGCCAGAATTTATCCATCAAGACGCGCATATCCTCACTTATATCATCTGTGAGTCTAGCAAGTTCACTCGTCTCTGCTATGTGAACTATCATCGGATTGTCTGAAGGCCTGCCCTTTGCTTCATACACTTTGCCGACAGCCTCACAATTTAGGGCGTCCGCTCCAAGTCCATAAACGGTTTCAGTAGGAAAAGCGATCATTCCTCCATCTCTAATTATATCTGCTGCAGTCCTTATATTTTCAATTGTATCGTCAAATAACGATGTCTTCATACGGACTAATCCTCCAAATCGCCACCGACTTAAAACGCCTTCATCTTCTCAGCCTGATCGTTTGTGATTAGGCCATCGATAATCTCGTCAATATCTCCATCGAGGATAGCATCCAACTTGTAAAGAGTCATACCGATACGGTGCTCCGTGCATCTTCCCTGCGGAAAGTTATATGTTCTTATACGCTCAGATCTGTCACCGCTTCCTATCTGGCTTCTACGCTCTGCTGCGATTTCGCTCTGCTGCTCCTGAAGTTTAAGGTCGTAAAGTCTTGACTTAAGTACTTTAAAAGCTTTTTCCTTATTCTTTATCTGTGACTTCTCGTCCTGACATGTTACGACAAGTCCTGTTGGAACGTGTGTTAGCCTTACAGCTGAGTCGGTTGTGTTTACGCACTGTCCGCCGTTTCCGGAAGCTCTGTAAACGTCCACTCTTACGTCGTTAGGATCAAGAGCCACATCTACATCCTCAACCTCTGGAAGTACTGCAACCGTAGCCGCCGATGTGTGAATTCTTCCGGAAGACTCTGTCTCAGGAACACGCTGTACACGATGAACTCCGCTCTCATACTTGAGTCTCGAGTAAGCCCCCTTGCCCTTAATCAGCATAACGGCTTCCTTGATTCCACCCATACCTGTGTCGTTTATTTCTATAATCTCCGTTTTCCATCTGTGACGCTCTGCATATCTCGTATACATTCTGAGCAGATTCTGACCGAACAAAGCAGCTTCTTCGCCACCGGTTCCGGCTCTAACCTCCAGGATAACGTTCTTATCGTCGTTAGGATCCTTAGGTATGAGCAAAATTCTCAGCTCATCGGATAGAACCTCTATCTTCTCCTCGTTATCGTTCACCTCCAGCTTTGCCAAATCCCTGAGTTCCTCATCATTTTCGGTCTCCAGAATTTCCTTAGCCATGGCGAGTTCTTCCTTAGCCTTCTTGTATTCTTCGTATTTCTTTACGATAGGCTCCATCTCTCCCATATCCTTGATGTAGCGCTGCCATGTAGGCTGGTCGGCTATAACATCAGGGTCTGAAACCTTGAGAGACATGTCCTTATATTTTTCCACAATAAAATCCAATTTATCAAACATATTTATAATCCTTTTTTGCGATTTTTCGCTATTTACTAATCATTTTCTAACTAATTATTTTAACACATTACGCCTTATTATAAAAGAAAATTAGCGTAAAAACACGCTAACAATTGTATATAATAATTTGTATCAAAACAAAGCTATAAAAAAGTTCACCGTTCCCAAGAAGCACTATCGTTACGACTCTTATGACAATCAGTACGGAGAAGTAGAAACCGAAGAATCTATGGTTGACCGTCAAGATGTTAAACTGTATCGCATAGTTCATTCAAAGACAATCAAATAGAAAACAATATAAACAGGGCAATCCATTTGTACGGGTTGCTCTATTTATATTCCTAAACCTACCTATAGTCATAAATAGAGGACGGAAAATCCGTCCTCTAAAAGTGAAATCTATTTGATTATCACCGTGTTGCTATGCTACTCTTCTCTTCTTCTTTTGATAGCCATGCCGCTTACAAGGGCTCCGCTTGATCCCAAAAGCATAAGTATGAGAAGCATAATATTGTTGAAATCTCCTGTATTCGGATTCTTCGGAACCTTAGGTGTTGGATTCTTTACAGTATTTGTATTGAAATTGTTAACACCATCGTTTACTATCGCTGTATTCTCCAGTATTTCTCCGTTTACATTCTTATCAACCTTTACGGTAAATGTAACCTTGAATGTATCTCCATCTGCAACCTTAGCTGTCCAAGTTATTTTACCGTTTGCAAACTTGCCGCCATTATCAGCTGATACAAAGCTTGTATGTGCCGGTAGCTTATCTGTGATTGTTACATCACGTTCTTCACCGGTCGTATTCTTGTAAGTAATCTGATATGTCAACTTCTGACCAGGCTGAACTTGCTTACCATCGATATTTGTTGTCGTACCATACTTGAATACTTCCTTCTTAGGTTCTGTCGGTGTTGGATTGTGGGTTTCGTTGGTATCATAGCTATTTGTACCGTCGTTAACCTTAGCAATATTATCGATAGGTGCTCCGTTAACATTCTTATCTACCTTTACAGTGAACTTAACTGTTATGCTCTGATTCTTAGCTACAGGAACATTCCATGTTACTACTCCACCTGACTCTGCTCCGCCATTTTCTGCTGATACAAAGCTTGTGTGTTTAGGCAGCTTATCTGTGATTGTAGCATTTACATCATTTCCTGTTGTGTTCTTATAGGTAATTGCATATGTAAGTTCCTGTCCTGCATCAACTCTCTTGCCATCTATCTTAGTTGTTGTACCGCCCTTGAAGACTTCCTTCTTAGGCTCTGTCGGCGTTGGGTTATGGGTCTCGTTGGTATCAAACTCATTTGTACCATCATTGACCCTTGCCTTGTTATCTATAGGTGCTCCGTTGACATCCTTATCTACCTTTACGGTAAATTTAACGGTTACGCTCTGATCCTTGGCTACAGGAACATTCCATGTTACTACTCCACCCGATTCTGTTCCACCGTTTTCTGCTGATACGAATTTGGTGTGTGCGGGAATTTTATCCGTGATTGCTGCGTTTACATCGTTTCCTGTTGTATTCTTATATGTAATTGCATAAGTAAGTTCTTCCTCAGGCTGTACTATTTTACCGTCTATCTTTGTTGTTGTACTGCCCTTGAATACCTCCTTCTTAGGTTCTGTCGGCGTGTGAACCTTTACTGGTTTAGATTTTACCGAATAATCGTTGTTGATAGTCAGAGTAAAATCATTCTTGTATGTTACGCCCGCTTTCGTAACCTTTCCTACAACTACAGGCGCAGCTATTTTCGCAACTGTGCTTAAATCTGCATTAACTGTATTTATATAATCTGATTTTGCACTAAAAGTAATCTCATTAGTGCCTTCATCATAATTCACATCATAGTCAGGACTCGACTGCTTAGTTGCAACCAAATCAGCCTTATATCCTGCCGGAAGCTTATCAGTAAATACAAGCGAGTCAATCTTTTCGTGACCTGCAGGTAAATCAGCTACATTTAAAATGAACTTTACAACAGCATCTTTTAAAACTGTCTTATTATTTATATCTGTATTATTTTCATCATTTACCTTTTTCTCAACTGGAGGTTGGTAATATAATATGTCGTAGTGATAATTTGCCTGTATGTTAGGACACTGTGGTTGTAGTGGTGCAACAGGTGGAACTGGCTCTATTGGCTTATTTGGAACAGCAATTGCCCTGATATCCGAGTTAAGTGCAAACCAAACAACCCCTCTTTTACTTGCACCTATATTTAGGCTTATATCTGTACTTTTTACTTTTCCAACTATAGCACCATACCATGTAGGCTTGCCACCTTCACTTTTAGTGTCGTCCCACTCATTAGTTGAAAATCTTGAACCATTCGCCTTTTTTTCATTATCTCTACTTGAATAAGCTCCGCCATCAGGCTGTGCTTTTACAGATGAACCGGAAATATTAATATATTCTCCATTAAAGCTTAAAACTTTTTCCACCATAGGCTTACCAACAGCTGAAGGTGCATTATTGGCTGTACCCGTACCGTTATTCAATGAGGAAAAGCTTAGCAACGCACCCGTCATGTCTATTTTATGCCCATCTTCATCATAGAAGTTCGCCGTCAAATTAATATCTGATTGTCCATATAAATTTATATACCAAATTGTGACCGCCGGATCTTTCTCAATCAATGCCGGCATATCATCAAGTCCAGATATTCCGGTTTTTTTTAGGGTATATGTGTATTCAACCTTAGAAATCTTTTTCCCGTTAAAATAAGAGTTCTCTAAATTTGTATATTCTACTTTCAACGGCTGTCCTTTATGAAGAATAGTTCTTATTTCAGTAGGGCTTGCTGAGCTATTAATATAATTAAAATCATTAGTACAATGCGTTTCGTCGGTACCTAGTTTTCCTCTTATATTAGAATTGTAAAAACTTTGCCATTCAGATTTTGAATAAACTTTCCCCCCATTGACAAAACGCATACTTGCATTAGGTTCACTTTTAAATTGAAGAAGTTGAGCTTCTGGCTTACTTAAATATCCATCATCATGCTTATGGTTTTCCAGTTCTGCCATCGCCTTGTTAAATGTGACCATTTCATCGTCATATTTTTTCTTAGCGATGTTATATTCTTCTAAATCCTTATCATATTTTTTCTTAGCTGTTTCGTACTCTTTTTGCTTCTTATCACAGTCTTTCTTCTTTGCTATTTCCGCTTTAATAGCCTTTATTTGATTTTCATAATCTTGTTTTATCTCGGCTACCTTAGCATCCACTTCAGATTTGTTTGTTGCAACTCCCTTATCTAGATTGCTATCTTTCTGAATGGGTACTCCTTCGTCTTTTGCGGACTGCACGGCATTATCCAATTCCGTTCTATCCACTTTGGTTTCGATCCCCTTTGTAGAATCTGCTGCAAAAGCCTGTAACATTGGTGCCATCGTGCTCAGCAGCACTAAAAACGATAGAACTATCGTAGACAGCCTTTTGCTCGCAGTCTTAATATTAGAACTCATTAGTCTCCTCCCCTTTTGTTAAATCAACTAAAGTTATAACTCTGTTTAGTCTAACATATTATGTATACAAAAGCTACGCAATACCATTATTTTTTCACTTTGAATTTTTAGCGTAAAAACATGCTCACAATATTACTTAATATTATATTTACGGGGCTATATATAAAACGCGTTGCTTTGTATATCAAAAGGACATAAGCTTTTGAAGTCATGTCCCTTAAATAAAGTCGTCTAATATGGTAATAGAACTAGCCTCTCCAACCCCTCTTGCTTGGATCCGTCAAATCTCCTGCTGCATAGAGCAGAGCATTGCAGATTGCTGCAGCGACATTGCTTCCGCCCTTGCGCCCCCTTGCAACGATTGCAGGAATTCCCTTCTCTTTGCAGAGTTCAAAGATTTCTTCCTTGCTCTCTACAACATTTACAAACCCCACCGGCACACCGATTACCAGGCTAGGTCTAAAGCCTTCTCTTATTAACTCCGATAGCTTTATAAGCGCGGTAGGTGCGTTGCCAACTGCAAATACAGCATTTGGGTATTTCTCGCTTGCATAGCTTACGGATGCAACAGCTCTGGTGGTCCCATCAAGCTTTGCTTTTTCAGAGATTTCAGGCTCTGCCATGAAGCAGAAAGCCTCGCCTCCTAACTTCTTGAGCGTTGGTTTTGTTATTCCGGAAAGCGCCATATTTGTATCGGTTACGATGGTAACTCCACTTGCCATGATCTCGATGCCCTTTGATGTAGCATCCTCGGTAAATTCAAGGTTTTCACCATAATCAAAGTCTGCCGAAGTGTGAATTACTCTTCTCACAACAGGCATGTTCTCTTCAGAAACTACTATGCCTCTTTCAGCCATTTCTTTCTCTATAATCTTCATACTTGTGCGCTCAATGTCCGCAGGCAGCAGGTGTTTGTATTCCATATCTTATCTCCTTTTCATAGCTATATATTTCAAATTTTCTCTTGACTATTTACCGGATTGCTATCTTAATCCCATGATCTTATATATTTTATCAAAATCCAACGCCGCTCTGACTCCATCTGCCAAGATGTCGTACTGATTTTCGACATAAGCGCTGTGTGAAATAGGCGCAGCCTCGCTGTATTCGATACCCTTGCGGTCGCATAGATATTTTACCAGCTTCTCAGTAAGCTCTCCCGTATCAAAAAGCCCGTGCAGATAGGTTCCGAAGTTAGTGCCACAGACACAACCGTCGTCCTTACCGTTTTCGAGAGTCAAAAATGGATCTCCCTTAACGATGCTCTCGCCCATGTGAATCTCGTAGCCGTCAAGCTTTGCTCCCTCAAAATCCTTCGCCTTGACATCAGCCGTGAAACGGGTTCTCGTCTTTAGGTTTGTGAAAGTCGTCTCAGTAGGAAGAAGACCCATTCCGTGCATCTCTTCAAGGTCTCCCTCGATATGATTGGGGTCAGAGAGTTTTTCGCCCATCATCTGATAGCCTCCGCATACACCTAAAACAGGCGTTCCGGAGCTTGCCAACTTTTGGATTGCGGATTCGATACCGTTTTGGCGCATCCAGAGAAGATCGTCCATGGTGCTCTTTGTTCCCGGAATTATAACCATATCCGGACTGTGAAGTTCCTTGGCAGACTCTACGTATCTAACTCCGATTACCTCGTGTGCTTCGAGCGGTGCAAAATCAGTGAAGTTTGACATTCTAGGAATCCTTATGATTGCGATATCGAGAGGCTTAACCTCTGATTTTGTGCTGAGTCTTGGGGCAAGAGAATCCTCATCGTCGATGTCGACCCTGATGTAAGGAACTACGCCAAGCACCGGAATGCCTGTTTTTTCCTCGACCATTCTAAGCCCCGGTGCCAAAATATCTATATCACCACGAAACTTGTTTACAATGAGTCCTGCTATCCTCTTTTGTTCGTCCTCTGTCAAAAGCTTTACCGTTCCGTAGAGCTGTGCGAATACGCCGCCTCTATCTATGTCACCGGCGAGAAGCACCGGTGCTCCTGCCGCCTCAGCCATTCCCATGTTTACGATGTCGTTTTCACGAAGATTTATCTCCGCCGGACTTCCTGCTCCCTCAATCACGATGATGTCGTTCTCTTCGGCGAGTTCGTTATATGCCTTCATAACATCCGGCATAAGCGAATTTTTGTACTCGTAATACTCCGTCGCCGTCATCTGTCCGCGTACTTCACCGAGTACGATTACCTGACTGCCTATATCGCTCGACGGTTTAAGCAAGACGGGATTCATGCGTACATCCGGCTCAATTCCGGCAGCTTCCGCCTGCATAACCTGAGCACGTCCCATCTCCATACCGTTTCCGGTAACATAGCTGTTCAGTGCCATGTTTTGACTTTTGAACGGAGCAACCTTGTAGCCGTCCTGTTTAAAAATCCTGCAAAGCGCCGCACAGAGCAAGCTCTTCCCTGCACCTGACATCGTGCCCTGAACCATTATACATTTAGCCTTGCCCACTATAGCACCTCCTTCATCGCCTTTAGCAATATGTCGTTATCCTCTCGTTTTTTGAGCCCAATCCTAAACCAGTTAGGCCCCAAACCGCTGTAATTTTCACATCTCCTCAGTAAAATGCCTCTATTCTCAAGCTCGTCTGCAAGACCTTCCTTTGCATGGAATAAAAGGTAGTCCGCCTCGCCGTAGACCCTGTCAATTCCCATGGCATTAAGTTCTTTCACAACTCTTTCTCTTTCGAATTTTACAAGGCTTCGAAGCTCAGACACATATCCTTCTTCCCTCAAAGCCGCAAGTCCTGCATTTTCCGCAAGGCTCGAAACCGACCACTCCTGACCGGATTTCCTTATCTTTTTCAGGAGTTTCTTATCATAGCAAAGGCAGTAACCCAGCCTGATTCCGGCCATCGCATAAAGCTTGGTAAATGACTTGAGTATGAGTAAATTATCGAAATCAGCAAGCATTTTTCTCATCGAATGCTTCTCAGGCTCATCCAGAAAGTCGTTAAAGCACTCATCGACTACGAGAAGCGCGCCCATTTCCGTACACCTTTCCAGAATCCTTTTTATTAGCTCCCTAGGTGTTGTTACGCCTGTCGGATTGTTCGGCTCACAGATAAAAACCATGTCTGTACCCACTTTTATGTGCCCGATGAATTCATCTGTCAAAGAGAATCCGTCCGCCTCTTTTAATTTAAATTCCTCTATCTCTGTGCTCTGTAATTCCAGTGCCGCCCTGTATTCAGCAAATGTCGGTGCAGTGATCAAAGCCTTGCGTGGCTTTACTGCCGAAGCAAGTCTGAAAATCAGGTCATCTGCCCCGTTTCCACAGAGGCAACTTCCCTCTTTGACATGCTCACGCTCAGCAATCGCCTTGCGAAGCCTTCTGCAAAGAGGGTCGGGATATCTGTCTGCCGTCTCTAGAGTCTCGATAACCGCTGCTTTTATCCCTTCTGTAAGTCCGAGAGGGCTCACATTTACGGAGAAATCAAGAGGCTCGTATCCGAATCTCTCCTCAAAGCCTGCCCAGTCACCCCCGTGAACGAGCCTCTCCGGCTTCTTTTCACCCGTATTTACCTCTCCTCTTACAAATTCTTTGCTTTCCATTCAAATGTCCTTAGTTTATGATTTCTTATTCGCTTACATCTCAATTTGTGGAATTGCAGTGTCGCAAGCACTGTGCCACTTGCGAGTTTATCCGCTGTCGGTCGCAAGTTCCGTGCCGCTTGCATTAAATTCTGCTCTAATTGGTCGCAAGTGTCATGCCAATTATATTACAGAATAAATCAGCAGATGTATTCCGACAAAACAAGCCGTTGCAAGTATCGATGCGACAAGCATCAGTTTATTTGCTGTCAAAATATCCTCAGCTTCTATCTCTCTAGTCGCATCGCCTATATAGGGCTTGTCGTAGTATTCGCCGAAATAGTACGCAGGGCCCGCAAGGCGAATACCCAGGGCGCCGGCACACGCCGCCTCTGTCTGTGCCGAATTCGGGCTGGCGTGATTAAATCGGTCTCGCTTCCAGATTCGGTAGGCTGATTTGAAGTCGAGGCCGGTTAATGCGGCGGCGGCTACAAAGAACAGAGCCGCCAGCCGCGCCGGCGCAAAGCCGCAAAAATCATCAAGCTTTGCGGAAGCTCTGCCAAAATCAATATATTTTTCGTTCTTGTATCCCAGCATGCTGTCCATGGTATTGACAGCCTTGTATGTTAATGCGAGAGGAGCCCCGCCTATGGCGAGGTAAAGAAGCGGTGCCAGTACGCCGTCGGCGAAGTTTTCAGCAACAGTTTCAACAGTTGCCTTTGTTACACCCTCCTCACTAAGCTCACTTGTATCTCTTCCAACTATTCTGCCAACGGCCTTTCGAGCCGCCGCAAGTCTATCCTGTTTTGATTCAAAACCTTCTGTAGCATCAAATCTTTTGATTCCTTGCAAGGACTCTTCTTCGGGTTTCTTTCTCATTTTGATTGCCTTGCCCGTCAGGCATCTGTAAACGTTTTTGCTTTCGGATACGAGCCCTTTGATGGCAAGGCTCTGAAATCCCCAAAACACCTGAACCGCAAGGAATAGCCACGGGCTTATTAGCCATGCGACCACACTTACTGCCGAAGTAAATATCAATGTTGACAGAACCACGGTCGCAGTTAAAACTTTTCCGGCTCCCCTTAAAGCCTTCTGCCTATCGCTATCGCAGAGCGCCTTCCTGTAAATCCTCTTACGCATGAAGCTCTCGAGCTTGTCAATCAGCTTGCCGATGATTACGACAGGGTGCGGCAGCCAGAACGGATCGCCAAAAAGCAAATCAAGCAGAACAGCGCCGACTAAAATACCGGTAAAAATCACTTTTCGCCCCTTCTTTTACCAAAGGCAGCCGCCTTCTCCACAAAACGAGCCGCAAGCTTAGGCTTTCCTGCCAAATAAAGATGCGGAAAACCTGCGTAAAGCGTATCCGTCGAATACGCACAGCGATAGCTTCTTCCACCGAGCGGCTTCGTGGCCAGAAGATCAGAGCCGGGATCCGCCGCATCCCAATAATGAAATTCGTGCATCGGAACCTCTTCTCCTTTTCTGAACAGGAGACTGTCCTCCTCTTGACTAAGGAGCGAGTATCCGAAGCGAACGAGCTTCTCCTTGTTGGTCGCAGCTCCTTTAAATATTCCAACCTGCTCGTAGATATCTCCGTTTCCGTCCTCGAGCGACTCGCAGAGGTAGAGAAAACCACCGCACTCAGCAACCGTTGGAAGGCCGGACTCTATTGCAGATTTTACGTCTTTTAGCATATCCTCGTTGAACGAAAGCTCCCCGGCAAACAGCTCAGGATATCCTCCGGGAAGATATAGACCGCTTACAGCCTTAGGAAGTCCCTCATCGTGCAAAGGACTGAAAAATACGAGTTCAGCACCTTGATCTTTCAGCGTGTCTAAAGTCTCCTCGTAGAGAAAACAGAATGCATCGTCACGGGCAACAGCAATCTTTGCTTTGGCGTGAGTTTTGCAATTTGCCGAAGCCTCAGGCTTATCATAATTGGCACGAGTTTTGCGGTCTCCCACATCGTCCGGCTCATTGTCATTGGCACAGGTTTTGCGACCATCCAAAGTGCAATCCTCGCCCTCGCTGGCACAGGTTTTACTGTCCTCTAGCTCAACCTGTTCAACGCCATCCACAGCCTTCACGTTCCTTTTGCAAAGCTCCTCAAAAGCCTCGAAATCAAGGCTATCCTCGAGCGCCGCAGCTATCTTGTCTATCCTTTGATTTATATCTGAAATCTCACCTGCCGTATAAAGGCCTAGATGCCTACTTGAAAACTCAGCGCCCTCAACATATGGAAGGCAGCCTATGATCTTAACTCCGGTTTCAGATTCAAGTACGGGCTTCAGTCTTTGATAGAGCATTTTGGAGCACTTGTTTAGTATGACTCCTACAATATGGTGCGGCTGTCTGAGTGATTTTAATCCTAGAATCTGCGCCGCGATAGAAAGGCTCGCCCCCTTTGCATCAATGACTGCAATTACAGGTAAATCAAGGGTATCAGCGACCTTCCAAGCACTTGCTTCGTCCGTGATTCCGCCGAGGCCGTCAAAATACCCCATTGCGCCCTCACAGATTACGGCCGTTTTGCCTGCACTATACCTTTGATAAAACTCCTTGACTCTGTCAGCAGAGGCGAGGAATAAATCCAGATTGTGCGATTCCACACCCATAACCGCTCGATGGAACATCGGATCTATGTAGTCAGGTCCACATTTGAAAGAGCCGACATTATAGCCTTTCTTTTGCAATAGAGAAAGAAGGCCAACGACGACGCTGGTCTTTCCGCTTCCCGAAGATCCTGCAGTTATAAGACACTCTATCATAAATTACTCCTATCTCACGGGAGTTCCCATGACAATGAATATAGGATTTCCACCTATCATCATGTGAAGCTTTCCTACCGGCTTATCATTGCTGAAGCTTACCTGGGTAATGCTTACATCGTAGCCGAGCTTTGCAAGCTCTGTAGTTGCCTCTCCAAGGCTTTCAATAGCAATGGCTGAGATACAGATTCTAGCCTCGCTATTCTTCTCCTTTATGAATTCCAATATAGGACTCATATTGCCCCTAGTACCACCGATAAACACCGCATCAGGTGCAGGCAGTCCCTCTAGGGACTCCGGCGCTTTGCCCTCAACAACCTTGAGATTCCAAGCACCTAACTTTTTCCTATTTATATCGATTAACTCGCAGCCCTCCGGCACGCATTCGATAGCGTAAACCTTGCCTTCGCTTGCCGCAAGTGCCATTTCAACCGATACGCTTCCGGTTCCGGCGCCGACATCCCAGACAGTTTCTCCCTCTTTGATGCCCAGCTTAGAGAGAATTACCGAACGGACTTCCTGTTTTGTCATTGGAACCTTGCCCCTTGTAAAGGACTCATCGTCAAATCCCGATGTACGTCTTGGTGCAATTTCAAGCTTTTCACAGAGCACAATCGCAAGCGTATCAAAGTCCTGATTAACAAAATCCGAAGCTTTTCCATGCCAAATATGCTCATCACTATAGGAAAGTCTCTCAGCTATTGTGACTTCAAGATCTCCAAGACCGGCCTCGGTCAGCTCCATGCAAAGGTGCTTAGGCTTTAGAGCTCCGCCCGTCAAAAAGAAAGCGGGCTTGCCCTTCAGTACAGCTGCAACTGCACTGCAATCGACTCCATGTGCCGAAAACAGATTCCAATCATGCCAAGGTCTCTGAAGCCTTGCGGAGAGCATCTGAACGCTTGAAATTCCGGGAAGCACCTGAACCTCTGCACCCTTTCCCTCAAGGAGAGGAAGCAGGCTTCGGCATCCCGAATAAAAACCGGAATCTCCGCTGTATGCGATAGCTATACTTTCCGGCTTTTTCCCACTTTCAGCATCTATGACCTGAGCAATATCCTTTGCTAAAATAGCCGGCAGCTTGCGAGCCTCAAATTCATCACCAAGGTCCTCAAGGAGCCTTGGTGCCCCTATAATCAAATCCGCTTTTTTTAACGCATCTATGGCTACAGCCGTAGCACCTTTGATAGTGCCACAACCCATACCTATAAGGTAAATCTTCATTTCATCCTCCTGCAAAGCTCAAAAATCTCATCCGCCGAAAGTCCGTCTTCCTTCGGTCTTTCGATTACCAGAATAGGAACCTTGCACTTTTCAGCTGCAGTGAGCTTCTCATCAAAGCCTCCTGCCCTGCCGCTATTCTTTGTAACCACATAATCTATTTCAAACTGCTCTATTAAAGCGATATTGAGCGACTCAACAAAAGGTCCCTGCACAGCTATGATGTTGCGGTGCGGAATCTCGGCTTCCTCACATAGCCTTATGCTGTCACCCGTCGGAAGAACTCTGGGATAAAGCCTTTCAGAACCTAAAACCATGTACTTGTGAAGATCCTTTGATCCTGTGGTGAGCATAATTCTGCCGTTTTTCTCCCTAAGCCAATCTATCGCTTCCTCCGTGGTTTTAAAGCTGATTATATAGCTTGATTCGTCCATGCCTGTTTCTCTTCTCTTGAGTCTGTAATATGGAATTCCCGCAGCCTCACAGGCCGAACGAATATTTTCTGTAGCAAGAACAGCATATGGATGGGTTGCATCTATGCAAAGATCGTGCTTCAGCATAAGCTCGCGCATCTCCTCCTCGGTTTTGCGTCCTACACTTACCTCTATGCCTTCAGCCTCGCCCTGCTCCTCGCCACCGTAATCAGTCGCTACGTAAACGCTGACATCTATTCCGATTTCCGCGAGTCTCTTCGACATCTCTCGTCCGTCGGATGTACCGCTAAACAAACATATCTTCATGTTTTTCGTATCCTCTTGGAGTTACCATTTTCCCATCGACAAGTTTTGTCTGTGATGAGCCTATAAATACTGTCGTAAACATATCTATTGGCTCATTATCAAGTTCCTTAAGCGTGCAGATTCTATACTCCTCACCCTCTCTACCGATGTTCTTAACCCAGCCGCAAACCGTGTCTTCGCTTCTGTGCTTGAGCATGATGTTGCAAGCCGTCGTGAGATGCTCGATACGCTTCTTTGATCTGGGGTTATATAGACATGTGATGAAATCTCCCTCTGCCGCAAGTTCCAACCTCTTAACAATTAAATCCCACGGCGTCAAAAGGTCAGAAAGCGAAATCACACAGAAATCGTGTCCGACCGGAGCTCCAAGCACCGCCGCACCCGAAATAGCTGCTGTAATCCCCGGAACCACTTCGATTTCAACATCTGAATAGCTGTGAAGTAGCTGAAGCAAGAGACCTGCCATTCCATAAACTCCGGCGTCTCCACTGCAAACCATGGCAACAGTCTTTCCCGACTGAGCTGTCTCCAGCGCCCACTTACAACGATCTATCTCCTTCTTCATAGGTGTGGTAAATATCTCCTTCTCCGGAAACATCGAAGTTACAAGATCGACATACACCGTATATCCGCAGATGACATCTGATTTTTCAATAGCATGAACAGCCTCTTCAGTCATCATCTCTTTTCCGCCGGGTCCTAATCCGACAGCATAAACTTTTGTCATTTTACAATCTCCAATCTAAATTCACATGCGCGGTAGCAATCGCCATAGTCACGCCGTTTTTCGCCATCTTCCTGTTTACAATTATGCCACCTGAGCCGCAAATTGCACTTCTCTCGCAGACATTGTCTACTCCCGTTATCTTTTGAACAAAGTCGGAGCCCGAGAATTCTCCCTCTACTGCAGATAATTGCTCAGCTGAAAAGGTCTTAAACTCTAACTCGTGCTTCTTACAAAAGCTTATAAGTCCCTCTTCATCCTTTTTGAGGTCTATGCTACAAACAAGACAAATTGCATCGGCGGATATTCCCGACTTTCTCATGAACTCCTCAAAGCATTCCTCTATCGCATGCTCCGTAGTTCCTTTCCTGCATCCGACTCCAAGATAGGCGATTTGAGGAACTGCAACAAGGCATTTCCTATTTGCCTTTTCTATCTTTGTTTTGTCGATGCTTACGAGCACATTGGGTCTCTCATCAAAGCCGGCTTCGCCTTGAACATTCTCCACTTTGCCTTCCTTTTGCCCCCTCAAATGCCTCCTCAAAACTCTAAGCTCAATATTCTTTGGAACCTGTCCGGAGATCTCATAGTCGCTCACGAAATCAAGCTTTTCTCCGGAAAGTAGAGCTGCTGAGATAACTTTGATTCTGTCAGGCCTCAAAATCTTGCAATTGTTCTTCTTTGTCCAAAGGTCGATAGCAAAAACACCCTGAACATCGGTAGCCGTCGTTATTACAGGATTTGCTCCGGTGATTTCAGCCACTAGTTGAGTCAGCTCGTTTCCGCCTCCCAGATGTCCGGAGAGAACAGAAATCGTATTGTTTCCCTTCTCATCTATTACAACTACGGCAGGATCTTTGACCTTGCTTACCACATGTGGCGCTATGGCTCTAACGGCAATACCCATAGCACCGACAAATATCAGTGCATCAGCTTTCCTAAAGCCTTGGCTTGCAAAAGCCGAAAGCGAAAGCGGATTTCCGCACCTAAAAGCCTGAACTTCCATCTCCTTTTGATTGAGCTCGCCGGCAAGCTTTTCCGCAAGTGCCTGACCATTGTCTGTAAAGGAAATTAAAAAGATTTTCTTCACTTGCTTGCCTCACGATATTCTGTTGTGAATTCCGGATGATATAGCAGGCTGCGCTTATACTCGTCTCCGAGGAAGTCGCCAACCATAATCAGAGCTGTCTTTGTTACGCCATTTTCCTTTGCTGTCTGCGCGAGAGTTCCAACCGTACATCGATAGCTTTTCTCCTCCGGCCATGTAGCCTTATAGACAATCGCTGCAGGTGTGTCCTCTGTGTATGCGCCCATTAGAAGCTCTTCCTGAACCTCTTCTAAAAGCGATGATGACAGGAATATTACCATCGTTGCTCCGGACTGCGCCAGAAGATGCATTTTCTCCTTCTCAGGTACAGGTGTACGCCCTTCCATTCTCGTTATTATAACCGTCTGAGTTATATCCGGAAGAGTGTATTCGGCATTTATCGCTGCCGCAGCCCCACAGAAGCTTGAAACTCCCGGTGTGTACTCGTATGAAATCTCAAGCTCATCGAGCAAGTCCATCTGCTCGCGTATTGCACCATAAAGACAAGGATCTCCTGTGTGAAGTCTAACCGTCATCCTTCCCTGCATTTCTACGCGCTTTATTACGTCTATAACCTCTTCGAGGGTCATCTTTGCACTGTCGTAAATCTCACAGCCTTCTTTTGCCATCTTAAGCAAAGCCGGGTTTACCAAGCTTCCGGCATATATTATACAGTCAGCCTCGCCAAGCAGCTTCGCACCTCTCAGCGTTATCAAATCTTCCCCACCGGGACCTGCTCCCACGAAATTAACCATAAATTTCCTCCTCCTTAACTCCAATATATAATAAAGTACATATCCATTTGCATCCTAAATTATGCAGTTTTAACAAATGTGTATGTAACGACAAATCAAAATTTAATATTCGAGCTTTATCTTAGCTTTTTTCTCGCTATTCCACTCGTCGATAATCTCCTTAGCCCCATCGCTAACCCCGAGAAGTCCATATTCGTTTGAGAATGTGCAAACCCCTATTTTTAGTTCGTCTTTAACTCTTCTATTGAGTGCCTTCTGTATTGATATGACTATGCTCTCCATTACCGGCTCCCTCATGTCAACCTTGTCGAGAATCTCTATGCAAGCATCCGTCGTTGCCGCCTTCATTATCTCCCTGCCGAGTTCACCGCTTCCACCACACATTATCGTGTGCGCACAGAAGATTTCCTTACGGCAATCGGCACTCCTTGAATGCGTATTCATTATCGAGCCTGCGACTTTGACCATTTTCCCGATATGTCCTATCAGGAGCACTCTCTCAAAGCCCTCTGCAACCGCCATATCAAGTGCTTCTCCCAGAAAGTTGGAAAACTTGACGCTAGGTATACCGTAGGTTTCCACCTGCTCGTTTGCAACAAAGCTTTCGCCATAGTTTCCGGGTATCAAAATTAAATCTTTTGATGCCACCGCTGCTTGTCTCATCGTCACTTCAATAGTAGCAACTAGTGCCTGCATGCTCATCGGTTCAACAATCCCGGACGTTCCCAGTATCGAGATACCTCCCTCAACACCTATCATGGAGTTAAATGTCCTCTTAGCTGCCTCAATTCCCTCAGGCACCGAGATTATTACTCTAATTCCGCCCTCGTATCCGTAGTCCTCGCATACGGTTTCAACAGCCTCTTTAATCATGCGGCGAGGCGTACTGTTTATAGCAGCATTGCCCACGGGCTGATCCAGCCCCGGTTTTGTCACTCTACCTACGCCCTCTCCGCCGTCAATTTCAATCTCTTTCTTGTCTATCTTTGATACCGTCGCATAGACGCGTATTCCGTCTGTGACATCGGCATCATCTCCTGCATCCTTGACGATGCAGCTCCAAGCATCACTTCCGTTCATGCCGAAATCCGCAAGCGGTACGTCAACGCGTATGCCCTTTCCCGTCATTAGTCCGACAGTTTCAGGAGCCTTACCGCTAAACATCAAAATAGCGGCTCCCGTTGCAGCAAGTGCCGCACAGGTTCCGGTCGTATATCCGCAGCGCAGTTTTTGATTACCTGAACGCAAGTAGTGCTCAAATCCCATGAAAATCCTCCATGCCTAGCAAGTCTCTATTTATCTAGCCTTTTTGACTCCTTTTATATTATACCCTACTGTGCTTTTATTTAGCAGATTTTTTCTTTCTTGCATGTCCTATAGCGAAGATTGCTCCAAGACCCAACACAACAGCTGCCGCGACACAAACTATTACTACTGTGTGATCCTTCTTTACAGCACCTTCAGGTAATGTATCTGCCAAAAAAACTATTTGGTGGTCGTACCATTTCTGCTTTCTTTTGCTGAAGCTTGTGCACTCTACAGGAGTGTTAAGCTTATCCACTAAAACCTCATAGGTGTACTTGCCATCTACAATCTTAAACTCGGCGTACTTTGACTTGTCGGCCTTAACTGCCTCTTCACCTGTTCCCATGAAAAGCCTCAGGTAACCCTTTCCGCTTAGTGTCAAAACTGCGCTCATCTTGCCATCCTTTACGGTAAGCTTTGCCTTTATGATTTTGAACATGGCTGAATCACTCTCAACCTCAATATCATATGTACCGTCTTTAACGTCCTTTCCGGTAAGCTCCTTTAAATCCGGATTTGATACGTCTGTTCTAGCTCCTTTTTCGCTGTCCTGTGCAACTTTATCGCTGGTTGATTTTGTCTCCGCGTAGCTATTGTTCTTAAAAAGAACAGCCGATGTTTCGAGAACACCGGCTGTTACAACGCAGAGAGTAAGTAAGAAAATTACTACTTTCTTCATTTGCTCTCCTTTAAAATTCTTGCCTGAAATTTTTCGAATTCATATTATTTCAATGAATCGATAGCTGCCTTTACATGCTCTAGATAGATTTTCTGGATGTCGTAAATCTGTCCTAGTCCTCTTAGAACAGGCTTAACCTCAAATCCTGCAGCTTTGAACTTTGTTACCCAACTATCTTTATCGTCACCTGCCATGTCGTTATTTGCGTGATCACCTGCAACTACCATAAGTGGCTGGAGGATAACTTTCTTGTACTTTCCGCTTTCCTTTACCTGTGCGATAACATCATCAACTGAAGGCTTAGCTTCTACTGTTCCTACAAAGTAGTCATTGTATCCGGCTGCCTTTAGCTTCTCTTGAAGCGTAGAGTAAACCTTGTTTGACTTAGCCTCTGTTCCATGTCCCATAAAGCAGATTGCTGTCTCACCATCAAGGTATTCTTTAGTGTCACTTGTAATTGCTGCGATAACTTTCTTGTAGTCATCATCGCTTGTTAGAAGTGGCTCGCCTAGAGCAATCTTATCAAACTTATCCTTGTACTTGTCAAGTTCCTTCTTAAGCTCATTGTACTCAAGACCGTTCATAAGGTGTGTAGGCTGAACAACCAGAGTCTTAACGCCATTCTTAACTGCTCTGTCAAGTGCCTGCTTTACATTGTCAATCTCGATTTTCTCTTCCTTCTTGAGCTTGTCGATTATGATCTGAGCAGTGAAAGCTCTACGAACCTGGTAATCAGGGTAAGCTTCTCTGATTGCATCTTCAATAGCACCGATTGTCACATGTCTGCTGTTGCTATAGCTTGTACCAAAGCTGACAATCAAAATCTCCTTATCGCTTGACGCGCTTGTATTACCGCTATCCTTCTTTTCTCCACATCCTGTCAAAAGCATCGACATTGAGAGAACTGCGATAACTACTACAGATAATAATTTCTTCATACATTCCTCCTATTGTATAAAAAGCGAAACAACTAAATAGGGATACTTCGCCTTGAGCAAAGTATCCCGTAAATTATCAGTCAAACTCATAAAACATCAAAGACACCAATTACTCGTGGCGGTTATCTGACAGTCTAGGCAGGTCTCCTGGCTAACGGCATATATTATCACGCCTTCCCACATCCGCGAATGCAGTGGCATCTGTGTTTTAACCGTTTACAGTGACGAGTTCGCACAGGATTTACACCTGTTTCCCTTTTCACCGGAAAGGCTCAAGCCTTTGATATATATAGGTATCAAAGTGAGATCTTTTCCCGGCACCTAAACAGATATTAAGTTGTTTATATTTATATACAAATAATATCATTTCTATGACAATTTTGCAATCATTTTGTGAAGTAATCGCTAAATTTAAACCACGTAAAAAGCCCTCCAAAACTGGAGAGCTTTGCTTCTCATGTGTATAGGTCAAATTAGTCGATCTTGTACTTACTCTTGAACTTCTCAACACGTCCACCACGGTTGATGAACTTCTGCTGACCTGTAAAGAACGGATGGCACGCTGAGCAAACTTCCAGTCTTAGCTCCGGCTTAGTAGACTTAGTTACAAATGTATGTCCGCATGCGCAAGTTACTTTACATTCCACATAATCAGGATGGATTCCTTCCTTCATGCTTGTACCTCTTTCCTGCTCAGGTCTCCCCGTGCATATATTTACTGACTATTACAGCTTTACTATTGTATCACAGCAATAAAGGCTGTGCAAGATAGCAATTAGAAAAATATTATATATATTTGCTCCCAGCCTCCAAACCCTTACTATTTCGACTTCTTGGCAAAGACTATTCTGTCGTGCTCTGCCAAATCCTTAAGCACTCTTATCGAAGTAAATTCACCGTTTCTCGATAAAAGTCCGCTCACAGCTTCGCCCTGATCGTGACCTATTTCGAGCAGTAAAACACCGCCCTTTTTCAGGTGACTGCCTACTCCGCTTACAATTCTCTCATAGAAATCCAGTCCGCTTTCTCCTCCGTCAAGCGCCGAAAGCGGCTCATGCTCGCAGACTTCCTTCTGTAGTGTCGGTATTACTGAAGACTTGATGTACGGCGGGTTGGAGATAATCATGTCGAACTTCTGCTTGTGAAAGTGTTTATTAAATGGTTTGAAAAGGTCGCCCTGCTCAAACTTCATAGATTTAGCAAGGCCGTGCTTTTGTGCATTCTCTTTGGCTACTTTGATTGCCCCTTCACTGATATCAGAGCAAGTTACATTAACCTTATTAGCGATTCTCGCTAGCGAAACACCTATAGCACCGCTGCCTGTACAAAGATCTAGAATATCCCATTCCTTACGCTTAACATCCATGTCTTCACCACGAAGAGTTCCCGTATTTATTATCTCCAGCGCGTCCTCAACCAGCGTCTCCGTGTCCTGTCTTGGAATGAGCACATTTTCGTTCACTATGAACTCAAGACCCATGAATTCCTGACATCCCATGATGTACTGAACGGGCTCACCCTTGCTCCGCCTATCGATTAGCTCAAAATACTTATCGCAAAGTCTATCCTGAAGTACTTCCTGATACTCTAGGATGATTTTTGAAAAAGGAATGTCCATCATGTAGCAGTATAGAATTTTGCAGTCTCGCGTCGCATCAGCAATATCGCTGTCCATGAGCTGCTTTTCGCCCATGGTTAACATCTCTTTGACTAATAGACTCATTCTTTATTTCCTTCTCGCTCTATATGCCTTTCCTCAATCAAATTTGCATCCTTATCGCAAATGCCCTCAATATAAGGTGTGTCCTTTGGTACTAGAACCGCCTTCATCGAAGCGATTGCAACCTCCAGCTGCTCGTTCGTAGGTTCCTTTGTCGTGAGTTTCTGAAGCAGAATTCCGGGCATGCTCATCATCTTCACAAGCCTTCCGTCGCTTCTTCCCGCCCACTTGAGCACCTCATATGAAAGTCCTGCAACCACCGGTATCAAAACGATTCTGGACAAAATTCTCATCAGCAAGTTCGGCCAGCCGAGCAAAGAGAACAAAATCAGACTTATCACCATTACAAACATCAAAAAGCTCGTTCCACATCGTGGATGCAATGTGTAAAAAGTCTGTGCATTCTCAGGTGTAAGCTCAAGCCCGTTCTCAAAGCAGTGAATCGTCTTATGCTCCGAGCCGTGATACTGAAAGGTTACACGAATGTCCTCCATCTTACTTATCAAAAGTATATAGCCTATGAACATCAAAATTCTCAAAAGTCCCTCAGCCAAATTGAGCAGAATATGGCTCTTCGTCACCTTGCCGAGCAGATTTACAAGCACGGTCGGAAAGAGAACGAAGGCCAGCACGCTGACAGCTATCGCTATCAAAACCGAGCAGTAAATCATAAGGTTCCAAATGGCCTTTTCTCCGAAGTGCTTGACAAGCCATGACTCCAATTTGCCCGGCTTTGCCTCTTCAGCAGCCTCAGTACCTTCCTCATCCATCGTATACGCCTCGAGCACATCGGCAGAATAGATAAGCGTCTTCATTCCGATAACCATGGAACTGAAAAACGAAACCACCCCTCGCACTATAGGAATCTTGGCCCAGCGTCCGACAGCCTTTATAGGCTGAGTCTTTATGTGAATTCGACCGTCAGGAACACGCATCGCAATAGCCATGCGGTCTGTACCACGCATCATGACGCCGCCCATTACCGCCTGTCCACCTATAGAGGTAGGGCAAGCATCCTTCAAAAAAATCTTACTTAAATCCATTAAATCCCCTTACATGTATTTCTTTTGGTCTTGTCCCAAGATCTTCTTAATAACCTGAATAAAGTTCTTGTTATTCGTCGTGTTCGCCAAATTATCTATGATAATCTCCGAAACCTCATGCGGATTTATATTTGATAGAGCTCTCCTCATCGTCCATATAGCCTCAAGCTCCGACTGAGTCATGAGAAGATCCTCTCGCCTTGTGCCCGACTTGTTCAAATCGAATGCAGGGAAGATTCTCTTTTCGGAGAGCTTGCGATCAAGGTGCAGCTCCATATTACCTGTACCCTTGAATTCCTCGTATATAACATCGTCCATTCTGGAGCCCGTCTCAACAAGAGCAGTGGCAAGTATTGTGATGCTACCACCCTCCTCGACATTACGAGCAGCTCCAAAGAACTTCTTAGGCTTGTAAAGCGCACTCGGATCAAGACCACCGGAAAGCGTTCTTCCCGAAGTCGGCTCAACCAAGTTGTACGCTCTTGCGAGTCTGGTGATACTATCCAGCAAAATTACTACGTCCTTCTTGTGTTCAGCCAGTCTCTTCGCTCTGGCGAGCACCATCTCCGCAACCTTGACGTGATGCTGCGGCCTCTCATCAAAAGTGGAATATATTACCTCACCGCTGCTAAGCGAGCGTTTCATATCCGTTACTTCCTCAGGTCTCTCATCTACAAGGAAAACGATTAGCTCAACATCGGGGTGATTTTGCTCTATGCTGTTTGCTATTCTTTTTAGCAGCGTTGTCTTGCCGGCCTTCGGCGGCGCTACTATAAGGCCTCTCTGACCTTTTCCGATAGGGGAAATCAGGTCAATAAGTCTCATGGAAAGGTCCTTTGATGTCCTCTCAAGCGTTAGTCTCTCTTGAGGGAATATCGGCGTCAAATCCTCAAAATCCGGTCTCTTTATTGCAAGTCCCGGCTCATCGTCGTTTACAGTCTTAACATAAAGCAGTGCACCAAATCTTTCGCCATCGTTTGGAAGCCTTGAAATTCCACACACCTTATCACCTGTCTTCAGGTTAAATCTTCTAATCTGAGTAGGTGAAACGTAAATATCCTTATCACTTGTCAGGAAGTTGTTGAATCTCAAAAATCCAAAACCATCCTCTGCAATCTCAAGTATTCCGCAAACCTCGGGTCTCGGTCTGGAATCGCGTATTTCCTTTGCTGTAAGCTTTTGTTCGGCATCCGCATCGACAGTCTCAGGCTCATCAATCTTAGGCTCAAGATTTTCCAAAGAAGTATCATCTATCTGATTCGGTTTAGACTCCTCTGTCTCAGCCTCCACAGCTTGAATCTCTCCAAGTTCCTCAGACTTAACCTTACGCGGTCTTCCCCTCTTTCTAGGAGCAGGCACTCTATCTTCCTCCGCAAGCTTTTCCTCTAGTGTATTGTTTTCAACCAAAATTTTACTCTTTGCCATAAATCAAAACCTGGGCTTACGCCACCCTTTCTGAAACAAAATACATCGTATATATTAAACTAATAGAAATTTATTTGGAAATACACGGTCTGAATCGACCGCTCAAAGGTAATAATATGATTTCTAATTATAGTACATTTCCTATCAAAATGTAACCCCAAATTTCAAGTTCTTACTTCAAATAAGAAAATAAAAGCTGCTCGGACAAAGCGAGAAAAATTCGCCATCCGAAACAGCTCTTAAAATCATATATTCTCTGTTCTATAAAGCCTATAAACAGCTCTCATTAAAACTCTGCGCTCTTTGGTGTTCTTGGGAACGGGATTACGTCTCTGATGTTGCTTACGCCTGTGAGATACATTACCATTCTCTCAAATCCAAGTCCGTATCCGGCGTGCTTAACACCACCGTACTTACGAAGGTCTAGATACCAGCTGTAATCCTCAGCGTCAAGCCCCATAGCCTCCATTCGGCTTATCAGAACGTCGATACGCTCCTCTCTTTGGCTTCCACCGATGATTTCGCCAACACCCGGAACGAGAAGGTCGCAAGCGGCAACAGTCTTATTGTCGTCGTTTACTCTCATGTAGAATGCCTTGATATCCTTAGGATAATCTGTAACGAACAGTGGCTTCTTGAAAATCTCCTCTGTCAAATAACGCTCGTGTTCTGTCTGAAGGTCGATTCCCCATTCTACCGGATATTGGAATTCCTTACCTGACTTCTGAAGAAGTTCAACAGCCTCAGTATATGTAACTCTGCCAAAGTCTGACGAAACGATGCCATGTAGACGCTCTAGCAGTCCCTTATCAACAAATCTGTTGAAGAACTCCATCTCCTCAGGCGCATGCTCAAGCACATAGTTGATTATGTACTTAACCATAGCCTCTGCAAGCTGCATGTTATCTTCAAGGTCAGCAAAAGCAATCTCAGGCTCTATCATCCAAAACTCTGAAGCATGTCTTGCTGTGTTTGAATTCTCAGCACGGAATGTAGGTCCAAATGTGTAGATGTTTCTGAAAGCCATAGCGTAAGCCTCACCCTCGAGCTGTCCGCTTACTGTAAGACCTGTGTGCTTTCCGAAGAAATCCTGGCTGTAATCTATATGACCATCTTCAGTTCTTGGAATATTATCTAAATCAAGCGTTGTAATCTGGAACATCTCGCCGGCACCCTCAGCATCACTACCTGTGATAATTGGTGTGTGAGTGTAAACGAAGTTCTGATCCTGGAAGAACTTATGAATAGCATAAGCCGAGATAGATCTCACACGGAAAACCGCTGAGAATAGGTTACTTCTTGGTCTTAGATGAGCAATCTCACGCAAAAACTCTACCGAATGACGCTTCTTCTGAAGTGGATAATCCGCATCAGTATCCGCCTCTATCAAAACCTCCTCAGCCTTAATCTCAAACGGCTGCTTTGCATCAGGCGTAAGCTCAAGCCTTCCTCTTACGCAAAGCGCAGCTGAAACCTTAACCTTTCCTATCTCATCAAAATTAGCAAGCTTATCTGCCTCATAAACTATCTGAACAGGTGTGAAAAAGCTACCGTCATTCAGCTCGATAAATCCGAATTTATTGGAATTTCGATTAGTTCTTACCCAACCTCTAACCGTAACTTCCTTGCCCGCATATTCTGCTGTGTTTCTGTGTAATTCTCTTAGCTGAATTGACTCCATATCTTTCCATCCTTTTAATTTATTTGATTATATCGTTCATCAAAGCATCTTAGAATCAAAAAATCCCACTTTGCATGACAAACATCCAATCAGTGGGATTTATTATAGCACAAAACAAAGCTATCATCTATCTTTTTCTATTTATAAATAATATTATATACAATTGGATATTTTATAATCAATATTATGGACACGGCTATATTTGCGACATTATATATTTTAGAAGGATGCGTAACTATTAAGAAATACACAGCAATAGTCAGCACAACTAGAGCTATATCAATCATTATCAGCCCAATAAAGAGCTTCTTATTTACATGTTTGTTCCTTAGTCTATGATACTCACATGCAATGTTACCTAATGAAACCATAGAAAAAAACCAATTAAAATAAGCTAATTGACCCCTAAAGAAAATTAAGCATACAATTAGTGTTATAGAATATAAAAAGCCTACATATTTTCTAAATCTACCATGTTTCGCCTCTTCCATAATTTATCTCGCTTTTTCTATTTCCGTGGAAAGAATCCAATAGCTAATTGGAAGCGTCACTATCAGTATTATAGCAATTACCCTAGTTACATACATATATTGATTAGCTTCGTTTGTAGGATTCAGCATTTGAAGTATTACCGCTGTTATTGCAATTATGAAATTTGGTATCAAAACACATATCAAAAGAACTTTATTGATGGAGTTTTTATGTTTAAAGACTAATTCATGAAGTATAAATCCTGATACTAAAAGACTCATAAAAAAGGTTTGATGTGCTAAATTTCCTGAATCATTTTTAAATATCCATATAAGTAACAATGAAAAACCAATCCCTATATACTTGCTAAACTTTTTATCAAGTTTTTTTAAAGTATTCATTGATGTACCGCCTTTCTATTCTCTATTCAAAATAGATATTAGAATAGATATCTTATTGACATACCTACAATAAAACCGGCAATAAATATTAGTACGTACTCGATTTTCTTCTTCCTACTCATAGAACCACCACCTATCTACCTTGATAATATCCCCTATATTCAGAAAAATCAAGTTTTTTTGTAGAGCTATGATATAATACCAAATAGAAGGATTTTATTAGGTTTAGCTAATAAACAATACGACATTCTAATCATTGAAAAATGAGCATCTTATTTGAAAGTTGAGGTACTAAATTGCTCTTTATTGAAATACTTGTGGGCGCTGCTATCTTGTATCTGTTTTCAATGCTTTCAATTCTTTTTCACGAACTTGGGCATTTATCAGGATATAAAATTACAATTAAATCTAATGACTGGATTATTCAAATTGGTACAGGAAAAGAGCTTTTTAGCACTAAGCGTCTAAGATATCATGCAATTCCTATTTGTGGTGCGTTTTTATTTGAGCATGAACTAAAAACCAAAAAAGAACAGTTATTAATATCTGCAGGCGGACCAATATTTACAGCAATATTGCTTATTCTATTATTTATTTTACAAAGACACCCACTTGGATATGTTTCAAATGATGCTATTGTTTGGATACGCAATTACAATTTATGGGCACTATTTTTCACGCTTATTCCAATGAAATACCCAGCTTGTTTAGGAATTGAGGATGTTAAGGTTAGCGATGGAATGGCTATATTGCATGCGCTACGCAATAACAATAAAGATACAAAAATATAATGGAATACCAAGTTTATGCGCCAAAAAACGCTACCTTTCGGTAGCGTTTTGATTTTACGATACGTTCAGCCTATGCTAGTGCTGCTGTGATGATTGCCATTGTGTAGATCTCCTCTGCATTGCAACCACGTGAAAGGTCATTGATAGGAGCATTTAGACCCTGAAGAATTGGGCCGTATGCATCGAATCCGCCAAGTCTCTGAGCAATCTTGTAGCCGATGTTTCCTGCTTCGATTGAAGGGAAGATGAACGTGTTGGCCCGTCCTGCAACCTTTGATCCCTTGCACTTTGTCTCTGCAACAACAGGCGATACCGCCGCGTCAAACTGTAACTCACCGTCGATAGCCATTTCCGGAGCCATTTCCTGAGCCTTGATTGTAGCGTCGTGTGAAAGCTTAACAGTGCCGCCCTTTCCTGAACCCTTTGTTGAAAAGCTTAGGATTGCAACCTTAGGGTCGATGTCGAAAATCTCAGCAGTCTTTGCTGTCTCAACCGCAACTTCAGCTAACTTTTCTGCTGCTGTGTATGTTACATTGCCTTCCTTGTCAACTGTGTCCTGATAATCTATGTTGATTGCGCAGTCACCCATAGCGAGGCGCTCGTCTCCACGAACCATGATAAAGCATGAGCTTACAAGGTGTGCACCCGGCTTTGTCTTAATCAGCTGAAGTGCCGGTCTTACAGTGTCAGCCGTTGAATATGTAGCTCCTCCGAGAAGGCAATCAGCCTTGCCCATCTTAACCAGCATAGTTCCAAAGTAGTTTCCGTGGCTTAGCATTTCGCGAGCTTCATCCTCTGAAAGCTTGCCCTTGCGAAGCTCCACCATCTTTGTAACCATTGCATCCATATCCGCATAGTTCTTAGGATTGAGAATTTCGCATTTTGAAAGGTCATATCCCTTAGCCTTTGCCGCCTCATCAAACTCAGCCTGAGTTCCTACCAGGATAACCTTTAAAATGTTCTGCTTTGTCAGCTTCTCTGCCGCATCCATAACTCTCTGATCCGGTCCGTCCGGAAGCACGATTGTGCGAGGTGTTTCCTTTAGCTTGTCGATTAACTTATCAAAAATATTCACTTTGATTCCTCCCATCAAATGTTAGTTAAATTCATACCAAACTATTTTATCACAAATCCACTCGGCATTCAAACGCACGAAGCCTATTTCTTGTATACTTGAACGCTCTTCAATTCCGTACATCAAAGCTCGACCTTATCGATAATGCCTTTGAGCTTGGAGATCGTCACGCCATAGTTAGTAACCGGAATTCCGGCAGCCTTTGCCTTCTCTATGCGACTCAAAACATGAGCTCTGTTGAACATGCAGCTTCCGCACATTATTATAAGGTCGTAATCTAGCTCTTCAGGGAAATCAAGTCCCCTCGAAAAATCTATTCTCATATTTCCGTATTTCTTTCTCAGCAAAGCCGGAATCTTCACCCTGCCTATATCCTCTTCGAGCGGCGCGTGGGTGCATGCCTCTGAAATCAAAACCTTTGAGTTCTCGTTTAGTGAGTCAATTGCGGCAGCGCCTTTTACCAGTTCGTCTATGTCCCCTTTTGATCTTGCCATCAAAATGGAAAATGATGTTATATTCGATTCCTCAGGCTTTAGCGCATAAACCTCAGCAAACACCTGAGAGTCCGTGATTATGAGTGCTGGAGGATTTTTTAGAAGCTCTAAAGTCCTCTGCATATCCTCAGTCTTACATGATGTAATGCTACATCCCAAATCGAGAAGCGCCCTTATCGTCTGCACCTGAGGAAGAATCAGCCTTCCCTTAGGTGCCTGAATGTCCTGTGGCATTACGAGCAAAACGGATTCACCACCATAAAGAAGACCTTCGAGCAGCGGTCTATCCCCACTGACGCCCTTTGCTGCTTCTCTTATCGCTTCCAGTACCGCCTCCTTATCAAAGGCAATGTATCCGCTTGGAAGTTCTGTATTTGCTATCGCATCGTCTAATTGCGAACCGTTAAAAACCTTGATTAGGGGCTTTTTTCTTGCCTTTAAAGTAGATAGAAGTCTTTTGTTTTCTTCGCCCCTCTCAACGTAGATATATATATCGCACTCGTCGAGGACCTTGTTCGTGCGCTGCATTCTCTTCGTGCCGAGCTCGCTGTCATCCTCAAAACCTGCAGTATCAATAAGCGTTGAAGCACCGACTCCGCGAATTTCCATTGACTTGTAGACAGGATCTGTCGTGGTGCCCCTAACCTCTGAGACCAGCGATACACTTTGATCGCTGAGAAGGTTCAGAAGGGTTGATTTACCCGAATTCGTTTCCCCGAATATTCCTATATGCACGCGATTTGCCTTAGCAACGCCCTCTCCCTTAAAATCTAAAATCTCTTTCTCCATCTTCAATCTTCTTTAGGAACTTCCTCGTCTTTTCAACAACAACAGGGTTTGTTATGGTCTTCATCGATTGTTCTATGACCTGATTTCCCTTTGCCTTTATCTCTTCGTCACCGTAATCTTCGATATATTCCTTTAGGGTTATCAAAGCGTTCGGATGACAGCAGTTTACTATCTGTCCGCTCTTTAGAAGGCTCATGAATCTGTCTCCTGTTCTTCCCTCTCTGTAGCATGCTGTGCAGAAGCTTGGCACATGGCCCAGCTCAAGCAGCCAGTCGACAACGTCTTTTAACGGTCTTGAGTCGGAGACGTCAAACTGTGCAGATTCCTCTTCAATATCTTTGATGTATCCTCCGACAGCTGTCTTTGATCCTCCTGAAATCTGACTGACACCAAGCTCTAGGGCCTTGCGTCTCATCTCTACGCCTTCTCTTGTCGATATAATCATTCCTGTGTAAGGAACGGAGATTCTTATTAGCGCAATTAGCTTTTCAAAAATCTCATCATCCAGTGCGTTCGTAAAGTCATTTGTGTCTATATCATCAGCCGGACAGATTCTCGGCATTGAGATTGTGTGTGGTCCAACACCGAACTTTGCTTCGAGGTGCTCTGCATGCATCAAAAGCCCTACGAGCTCATAGTGATAGCTCTCCAGTCCGTAGAGAACTCCAAGTCCTACGTCGTCTATGCCTCCCTCCATGGCTCTATCCATCGCCTCCGTGTGGTATGCATAATTTGACTTCGGTCCTGTCGGGTGCTGACGCTCGTAGTTTTCCTTGTTGTATGTTTCCTGAAATAGGATGTAGGTTCCGATTCCTACTTCCTTGAGCTTGCGATAGCTCTCCACATCCGTTGCCGCGATGTTCACATTAACTCTTCTAATTGAGCCGTTTCTGTGCTTTGTTGCATAGATGGTCTTGATGCTCTCAAGTACATAATCCAGTGGATTGTTCACCGGATCCTCGCCAAGTTCAAGTGCGATTCTCTTGTGTCCCATGTCCTGAAGTGCTATAACCTCTGCACGAATCTCGTCCTGTGTCAGCTTAAGTCTAGGGATGTTCTTGTTCTTAGCGTGGTACGGACAGTATACGCATCCGTTTACGCAGTAATTTGATAGGTAAAGCGGTGCAAACAGCACTATACGGTTTCCGTAGAAGCGAGTTTTTATATCTCTCGCAATCTGCTTCATCTCCGCCATGATTTCTTCGTTTTCACTGTGTAGAAGCACGGAAGCCTCTCTATGTGTAAGCCCCTTAAGGTTCTTAGCCTTTTCCAAAAGCTCTCTCTGGAGCTCGATATTATCCTTGTTTTCTCTTCCGTATTCAATCGATGAAATAATCTCGGCGTCGTTGATAAATTCCTCTGCCTTGCTGCTCTTTGCATCGTATTTTATGGCTTTTTCATTCTTTATTTCATTCACTATAGTCACCCCTGTCCATCACCAGCTCTGAGCCGATGCCTTCAATTATTTTGCCCAGCTGTTTCAGATTTTCTGCCGCCTCAACCTCAAAACAAGCCTTATCATTATATAAATTGTATTCTCTGCGTCTATATGTCGGCGTAAGGTTTGGCATATACACGTTTGCCGCAATCTCTATCGCTCTGTCTCGAGCCGTCTTTGATAGCGTTGCCAGCGAAGTCGTCGCCGGTATATTTGCATGTGGAAACATTATCCTCAAAACCGCCAAAATAAAGACCGTAAGCTCTGCCGACCCGCTCACCTCATTCTCAAATGGCGTTCCGGTAGCCGGAACAAATGGCCCTATACCTATCATCTCCGGATTTAGCTTTCGTAAAAACAAAAGATCCTCAGCTATGTTTTCTTCAGTCTGATGCGGACTTCCGACCATGATGCCCGAGCCCGTCTGATATCCCAGTTTCTTAAGATCCTCCAGCATGTGCAATCTGAAATCCTGATCCATATCGCTCGGATGAAGTTTGTAGTAGTGCTCCTTGTTTCTGGTCTCGTGTCTGAGAAGGAACCTGTCCGCCCCCGCTTCCTTATATGCCTTAAGCGTCTCAAAAGATTTTTCCCCGACCGAAAGCGTAATCGCAGTCTGCGGATTAATCTTCTTGATTTCTTTGATTATCTCTATGAGTGTCTCGTCTGAAAACCCCGGATCCTCTCCGCCCTGTAAAACAAAGCTCTTAAATCCTAGACTTGTACCAAATCTAACCTGTTCAAATATTTCGTCTGCACTGAGCCTATACCTCTTCGCATTGAGATTTGATCTTCTGATACCGCAGTAGTAGCAATCGTTTCCACAATAGCTCGAGATTTCTATGAGCCCTCGCACATACACCTTGCGGTGAAAGTTCTTTACATGTATTTCCTTTGATACCTGAAAAAGCTCGTCCTCTATCAGTTCCCTATTCTTCAGGAGCTCGACAAACTCAGTCTTTTTGAGAGTTCGATCTGTCTGTAATTTGCGAAGCAGCATCAAAATATAGTCTTTTTTATTGTTTTGTATCATACTGCCTCCTATACACATATTGATTACCCTACGAATAGGAATTATAACATATTTATTGCATCATAAAACCCCGTGGCTGGGAAAATTCTATAAAACATCAAAATAGGCTTAGATGTTGTTACTCTAAAGGATTGACCTTAGAATTAAATTCTTGTATTATTTGGAATATAGATAAGATTAAAAGTCGGTTTGGTAAACTTATTTATTTTAGGGAGGTAATTCAGTATGTATGCAAATAAAGATATAATTGCAAAAGATGAGCTTGGAAATATATGGAAATTCAACAATCTATCGTGTACCTCCGGATCAGAAAACCTTAGCTATGCTAACTTTAAAGATATTAAGTGGTCAGGTACAGAATTGACCCTATCCCAAAATGGCGAAACCCGAATCTTTTATTTTGATACGCCAGCAGATGCTGCACACATTGCAGAGATTATTAAATCAGTCTCTCAAAACCCCGAAAAATATAATAGAGCAGGCAATCCTGATGATGAGTATTTAGAAAATGCCGATATGCGCGGGCTACTCATTGAAACCGTAAAACATCAACGCCATATAGACAAAAACTTAAAGACAGTTACCACCATCCTCTATATTTTGATTACAATTGTTATCGTGTCACTTGTTATTAGGATATTGGTTGTCTTCGGTTCTCTATATAATATATCGGCATTATATAACAGCTATAACGATACTCAAATTAACAATATCCTCGAAAACAAAGGCACGCAAGATAAAAACCAAAATAATAATTCTTATGAAAACGAAGACACGCAATTAGACGAAGATTCCATTTGGGACAATGATGATGACTGATAAATATTAGACTTGACTTTTGGTTTGATTAGATGTATAAGCCCTATCATTACGTCCAAATTTAATAAATACTTAAAGAAGGGATATTTTAATGGAAAAATCTTATTTTGATGGTGGACTAGCTCAGCTTATAGCATATAAAATCGCGGGAACTGTAATAACGGTTTGCACTTTTGGCATTTGTCTGCCCTGGGCATTCTGCATGGTCTATAATTGGGAAACAAAGCACACCGTAATCGAGGGTAGGCGCCTTGGCTTTGATGGTACTGCAATGCAACTTTTCGGTCAGTGGATAAAATGGCTACTGCTTTCTATCATCACCTTGGGAATCTACGGATTCTGGGTGAATATCAGACTCAAGCAATGGAAGGTTAAGCATACATACTTTGTGAACTAAGGAAATAACCCTGTGCCAAGCACAGGGCTTCACTTTATTTTAGATACTTTCCAAAATACTTTTCTACTAATTCCTTGTCATATCCATCTTCTCCACGCCAGTAAGTTGCGTATGTCCAGTCGTGTTTTGATGGCTCTCCTCTGTCATATGATTTAGGTGCTAGCACACCTATACATGCTAATATCTCAATTATAACGCTTCGCTCATCTTTGTTTGCCTTCAGTGCAGATATTTCTGCAAACCTATTTCTCAGAGTACCCGGATGGTCACTAGGGTCACAGCATGAGACAGCATTCAGTATTGCCTTTAGTATTTCACCATCTTCTTGTGTCGGTTCCGGAATGTCCTCTTCCGCAAATCTCTCCAGGTCAAATAGTATATACACTAAGTCTCCTTGACGAACACCGCCCCACTTTAACCTTTCAAAATTCAGGACATTTAAATCTACATTTTTATATTTTTCTTTCCCCACGACTCCATACTTCACATCACGGCACACTCTACATGTATGGCTCACATGTATCGCCTTTCCGTTTTCATAAAAACGTCCGGACTCCACAGGTGTATATCTGTGCTCTTTAAAAAGCTTTGCAAGATAGTAGGATGCTGCTGCGCTTCGCCAGTCTAATCTCCTTGTTGACAGGCTACATAGAAAGGCTTTCGCAACTTTTTCCATGTTAATCGTATTAGCAAGCTTAACAATTCTTTTGATACACTCGTCATGTGAGATTGTAATGGGATCAAACATTAGTCCTTTTTCTTTTGCATAGGCAAAATCCTCCGGCGATGTGTATATCTCATTTTGGAGCTTCCATCCGCTGGCCCAATATCGGCTAAATAATATTTTCTTTGCTTTTTTATCCATGTTGTACCTTTATCTACCTTGTTTCTAAAACTTCTCGGAGTTCCCTTAATCTAATCTTATATTTTTCTAATCGATTTAAGTCCTTTTCTGTTGGATTCGGGATTCTACTTATATCGGAATTATGCTCCATATCCGCTATCTTTACTCTTAAGGCAATTGGATTTTGTTTTACTCTATTCAAGTATTCCTCGTAATCCTCTCCAGCCTTCTTTGTAATTGTCGACACAGCCGAAACAACCTCATCTGAAAATCCTGCTTCTTTCAAATCGTTTACAGTGACATCTGTATCCTCTACAACATCGTGCAGCAAAGCTACAACTTTTTCCTTATCCCCAGATAATTTATTCGAGACTGTAAGCGGATGTTTAAAATAGTCTTCACCGCCTTTATCTTTTTGCCCCTTGTGAGCCTTTGATGCAAGTCTATATGCTAATTCATATTCATTAATCATACATATCCCCCTTATATTCTCTCGTTCAACAGTTTCATTAGCAAAATCGAAATTTACATGCATTCCACAGTAATTACATTTAAAGCCATGATTGACTTCATATTCATGGTTAAATGGTAAATGCCTTTATGACAAACCCTGCCATTATTCTACCTCAGTTTCCTTTACAAATCACTATTCTGATGGTATATTCTTTTCTGTGGACGGTATTCCGAAGGAAACTTTACCATTGAATCAAATAAAACATAGGCACAATCCCACTGTCATCAGTCTGTATCAATTGAACAGAACTCGGGGTAGCACAGCTATTTTTGTTTGAAAAAACTCGGAATTCTATCCACCCATGCAGCACTTTTGTTGTATGGGTGTTTTTTATGATAGGAGATTTCATGAAACAATTTTTTTCACACGAAGAAAAGGAAAGGCAGATCAAAAAAGAAGCGAGATCCACTTTGATACTATTTGCTATCTGCTTAATTTGGCACATCGGCTTTGCCTACGGGCTCTCGGGAAGATGCGATATCCATGTTGCAGGGCTTCCGCTTTGGTGGATTTTGAGCACCCCCGGTGTCTTTGTAGTCGGAGTCATCGGTCTAATTTACCTTCTAAAAAAGGTATTTGTTAATTTTGAACTTGACGACTCATCGATGACCGGAGGTGAAGACCATGGGGAATAAGACAACCATACTCATCATTCTAATAGCCTACATGCTTTTGAATGTCGTGGTCGGCATTTGGGTGAGCAGGCGCTCGGCAAAGGAAAACGCTGAAGGCGGCTTCCTCCAAAACTATTTCGCAGGCGGAAGATCCATGGGCGGTGTGGTTCTTGCTATGACGCTCGTTGCAACCTATACAAGTGCCGGCTCTTTCCTCGGAGGCCCGGGACTTGCGGCTTCGGTAGGTCTTACTCAGTCTTGGATTGCAGCCGTTCAAACAGGTACGGCGTTTTTGACACTTGGCGTAATCGGCAAAAAGCTCGGTATTATCGGACGAAGAATAAATGCAGTTTCTATCTCCGATTATCTTCGTGCACGTTATAAATCAAAGGCCGTTGTCATTCTGTCGAGCCTTGCTCTTCTTGTTTTCTTCACCACCCAAATGGTGGCGCAGTTCATCGGAGGTGCAACCTTGCTAGAATCTCTCACGGGACTTCCTTACAAAGTAGGACTTTTGATTTTTGCCCTCGTTGTTGTAATCTATACGGCTGTCGGAGGGTTCAAGGCTGTCGTAATCACAGATACCATACAGGGCTTCATCATGACAACGGGTACTTTTTTAATGATATTCTTTGTCCTTAAAGCGGGTGGCGGTCTGGAAAGCCTCGTCAGCAAGCTAAGCGACGTAAATCCCGGCTGGGACCTTATGGGAAAGGGTAAGTTTGGCTCTGATATCCCTTCGCTTCAGCCCGGCTTCCTCTTATCCTACTGGGTTCTTGTCGGCATCGGAGTTCTCGGACTTCCGCAGACAGCCGTTCGCGGGTTAGGGTTTAAGGACACAAAGTCACTACACAGAGCGATGATTTACGGAACACTTGTGGTTGGCGTTCTCATGATAGGAATGCATTTCATTGGAACACTTGCAGCTCCACTTCTCCCAAAGGGTGGCGTCGAGACAACTGACAAGGTAATTCCTTACGTAGTTATGAACTACATGCCTTCATGGGCTGCCGGTGTATTCCTCGCAGCGCCACTAGCTGCTATAATGTCGACGGTTGACTCACTGCTAATACTCGCATCAGCAACAATTATCAAAGACCTTTACCTAAACTATATATCAAAGAAAGCTTCGAAAAAAACGCCTATAAACAAAGAAGAGGGCGGCAAAAGAATTGCCTTCTACAGCTTCGGGCTCACGGCAGCAATTGGAATCGTAGTATTCATCTTTGCTCTAAATCCACCTGATATAATCGTTTGGATTAACCTATTTGCAATGGGTGGACTAGAAGCAACTTTCTTCTGGCCACTCATCGGTGGACTCTACTGGAAGAGAGCAAACGCGAAATGTTGCATAGCTTCAACCATAGTTGGACTGGTTACATTTATTTTGTTTAGCCAAGTTATATCGACACCTCTAGGCGTTCACGCCATAGTCGTAGCTCTATTTGCAAGTGGTCTAGCCTTTGCAATCACAGGTTTACTAACTAAAGAAAAGCCGGATGCAGAAATTTTAAAGAACTGTTTCTAGATCAAAAACACTAAAGCCTTGCACGCCTGAATAGGTATGCAAGGCTTTTTCTAATGGAGCTCCCGAACGGGACCGAACCACTGACCTGCGCGTTACGAACGCGAATACCTATATATCCACACCATTCAGCTATACTTTAAATCTATGGTCATTCTCCATATTCTATCAGTTATATCTGACAAAAGCTATTATTTATTATTGATTGTCAGATATACTTGTGATATGCTCTATGTATACTAATTAATAAAGGTAGTGATAAAATGATTAAACGTAATACCTATATAAACAAAATACGTCCCTTTATCGGGAACGAGCTTATCAAGGTTCTTACAGGAATCCGCAGGTCCGGAAAATCCGTCATGCTTGAACTTATCAAAGACGAACTTCGCAGTCAAGGAGTACCTGATTCTCAGTTTATTACTTTTAATTTTGAATCCATGGCTAATGCTGCTTATTGTACCGCAAACGCTCTATATGATGAACTAACTGTCCGCATTTCTTCTATTCAAGACAAAAGCTATTTATTCTTTGATGAAATTCAAGAAGTCGAAGGCTGGGAAAGGTGCATAAATTCTGCCAGGGTCGATTTTGACTGCGACATATATATAACCGGATCAAATGCAAAACTTCTCTCCGGCGAGCTTGCTACCCACCTTGGTGGACGTTATGTCGAGTTTGTAATCTATCCATTTTCATTCAAGGAATATTTGGAATACAGAATGCCAAAAAAAGAAAGCCAACAGATATCAGATGAATTTAAAACTTACCTTGACACCGGAGGTATGCCTTTTTTAGCAAACCTGAACAATCATACATCCTCTATTCAATACCTACGAGATTTATACAACTCCATAATTCTAAAGGATGTAGTAAAGCGAAATAATATTCGCGATGTCGATCTTTTAGAACGTATTATCACTTATGTACTGGCAAATATAGGTCATACTTTCAGTGCAAGAAGTATTTCTAATTACTTCAAAAGTGAAAATCGTAAAGCGGCTCCTGAAACTATTATGAACTATATTAAAGCATGCTGTGATGCATATCTGTTCTATAAGATTAGTCGTGAAGATCTCCCCAGCAAAAAGATGCTATCAATAAATGAGAAGTTCTACATTGTAGACCAGGGTATTCGCGAAGCCGTCTATGGAGGAAATACCCAGGGCATTGATCAAACACTCGAAAATATTGTTTGCATGGAGCTTATCAGGCGCGGATATGATGTTACCATCGGAAAGATTGGCGAAAAGGAAATAGATTTTGTTGCAAAGAAGGAAAACCGAAAGCTTTACATTCAAGTCGCATATCTTTTGAGTAGTGAGGATACTATCGACCGTGAGTTTGGTGTATATAGCTCAGTTCGAGACAATTATCCCAAATATGTGCTATCTTTAGACGACTTTGATATGAGCCGAGATGGAATAAAGCACATGAATATTAGGGACTTCCTCTTGGCAGATGAATGGAATTAAATATACAAAAAGCCCTGCATTGCTTAAAATCAAGCAATTGCAAGGCTTTTTCTAATGGAGCTCCCGAGCGGGATCGAACCGCTGACCTGCGCGTTACGAATGCGCTGCTCTACCAACTGAGCCACGGAAGCATATAAAAGGAATATGGCAAGTCGTCGAAACTGGCGATTTGCCACATTACCTTAACTATTTTACTACATCATACGAGCATCCGTCAAATGCTAAATCAAATCTGCAGATTCCGCGATATTCGCAGTATGTACAAGGAACTTCATCCCCCGATTTTTTCGGCCTTATGTCGATATTTCCGCCTACCAAATCCTCACAGAGCTTCTCAGTCACAGCTTTGACCTCTACCTGTAGCTCCTCAAACTCAGCTTCGCTAAGAAGCGTCCCTGTCTTCTTGAACTCCCCGTCCTTCTTCTTTGATAGAGCTATAACCTCAGAACTTTCCTCAAACTCACCTGCTATATTCTTTATAACATCCGGTTCATCGACAAGTATGCCCTTGAGCTTGAATTCGCCCTTTAGTTCTCTGGAAATCATATCGGTAATTCCCGAAGGACTTTGTCCACTGACATCTATCTTAGGGTCTGATATCAAGAAGTAGAAAACACCTGCAGGCTTTCGGTCCTTGCCCTGTGCTGCCGCAAGATAAAGCATAAGCTGGAGTCTATATCCTGTTCTCGCCTCTGCCTTATCAAAGCTTTCCCGTCCCGTCTTATAGTCTATAATCTTTACACGCTCTCCAGGAAGCAAGTCCACACGGTCTATCTTACCCTCTATGAATACCTTACCGGCATCGGTTTTGATCTCTATTGGTGGAAACTGCCCGCGTCTTCCAAAACGCTCTTCGTAGTAACTCTTTTCTATCTTTCCTACTCTAGCCTGTTCAACAAGCTGCTTACACACCTCAAAACATGCAGATTTTGCCCTCTCAAGCCAGTATTTTTCACGGTTTGAGTTCTCAAAGATTCCTTCTCTATACTTATGAGACACAGCCTCTATATGTGCATTTACAAGTTCTCTGAGCTCGCCATTTCCTATCGTCGTCCAGCAATCACCATCACTTAGATGCTTTGTCACATGCATTATTGTCTCGTGGTATAGATCTCCGATTTCACGCGCAGACACTACAAACTCACGCCTTTCTTCCGGTCTAAGACCGTAGCTGACAAAATGCGAAAACGGGCATTTGCTGAATTTTTCTATGCGAGACGGACTGAGCGAATAGCTGGGATCAACTGCTACAAAACCATCAAGCCCTGCATCCTTACGCTCGCTGTATAGTCTTTCTACAATCTCAGCAGGAAGTTTGTTTTGCACATTTTCAAATTCAAGACCTTCTTCGATACGATTATATAGCTCTGCTTCATTTTGCTTTAGCCATTCTGAAACAAAGCTCCACCTCTTGTCGATGTTTCCTTCGTACTTAAAATCCTTCAGAGCTTCGGTAAAATGTCTTACCGTATTGGTCTTTCCTCCTAGAATTGAGACGAGCCTGCCACTCGAAACGACATCCTCTTCTTCCTTAATTTTCGGGAACATCGTTAATAGGCGTTCTACGATTTCTGACCTTCTAATCTCTGCTCCATCGCCATCTGCCATGGAATAGCTAATCCAAAGATAGCTCTCAGGTTTGGAGAAGTTTCTATAGATTGCAAGAGTCTCCTCCATATGGCGTACGTCCTCACTACTGTTCTGTATATCTGTAGCGCAGGTTATATTTTTAAGCTCGCCATCGCTAAATAGCCGGTTTTCGTTTGCCTCTAAAGGTAAAATGCCTTCATTGGCTCCAAATATCAGCATGGCCTTCACATCGCCACACCTTGTTCTCTGCATTGTTCCAAGTAAAATTTCATCGGAAACAGGAGGCACGACACCCACCTCCATCTGTAATAGCCCTGCCGTCAAAATATCAGCAAAGGTCTTGCCGCTAAATCTTTCATTACCCATGAGCTCAATAATCTGCTCAAACGCAGAAATTAGCATAGGCCAGGTTTGCGTAGTCTCGTCCGCCTTACCCTGCATGGAGTGTGAAATTAGATTTTTGACCAACTCATCTATGCGTGCTCCAATCTCCGCTTCATTAATCAAAAAATCAACGTAAGACTCTATGAATTCTTTATTTGTCTTGCTACTCTTATATAGCTTCTTGAAGCCATCAAATACGCCTGCTATCTGCTCTCTAATTTCATTCAGTCTTGCAAGCCCCTCATCTCCGTACTCAAAGGCACCCTTTGTAAAAGGTGAAAACCATTGATTCCCACGTACCTTGTATTTTATTGCATAGTTTTCTATGAAATCGACATCCTCTTCATCTACTCCGATAAAGCCCGTCTTTATCACTCTGAACACGTCTAAAGTTCTCATACTGCCGCTCACAGCCTCTATCAGAGATACGACAAAGACCGCTATCGGTGATGATGCAATAGCTCTCTTTTTATCTGTGAATATACCTATGCCGTATTCCTGAAATACACGCTTAAGAACCTCTGCGCGTTTTGTTTCATTACAAATTACAACGATATCTCTATATCTGAGCTTCTCCTTCTCAAGCAAATCGAGAACAAAGGAGGCTGCAGACTCCGCCTCGCTGTAGATGTTATTCGCTCTGACAATCCTTACGCCCTGAGCATCTAAGTCTTGCTCGTTAAACGGTGAAAATAGCGACTTCTCTATAGCCTTAATTCCCGGTGCCCGTTTGCAAAGCTCCGCATGCGGACTATCCTTACTGAGATTGTGAATCCTAAACTCAACATTTGATTCCTTGCAAAGTTCTATGAGTCTATCGCTCATATTGCCGGTTATCTCAAAGATTTCCTCATCCTTGCAGTGCTCGTCATAGGTGAAGAAGATATTGACCTCCTCAGCCTGCCTGATAATAGCTGCAAGCATCTCCAGGTTTCGGTTTGTAAAGCTGTCAAAACCATAGATCCAAACAGTCTTTCTCTTGAGACTATCGGCCATATCTATTCCGGCAGTATAGAGCCTAAGCAAATCCTCTGCATCCGTGTATTTATCCTTGATGCTATTTTCGTATTCATCAAAGATAAGCTTGATATCCGAAAGCTTTCTCTTTGTCAGCTCATCGACTTCTTCAGTATCACCATCCATTGAATCTATTACAGTCTGAAGGTCGAGGTTTGCCTGCTTTGCCTTTGATATGAAATCGTTTATGGACTCTAAAAAGCCCTGCTTTTGGATAACTCCGCCAAAAACCTCCAGCTTGTCCTTATGCTCAGAAAGAATCTTATATAAAAGCATATATCTTCCGTACTCGTCGATGTATGTTTGTGGACTTCTGCCCGTCTCCTCGAGCACATTGCTACCGAACTTGGAAATTGCACTTATCTCAACATCGAGAAGCACATCCGTATTCATACGGCTCATAGCTTGCTGCTCGGCAACTAAAGTGTACTGATCCGGCACGATAACCAGAGTCTCTTTATGAGACTCTTTTATCTTTCCGTATATAAAGCTTTCCTTATCAAGCGATTCTCTGCTTCGATAGATATTGAGCATATCCTCTCCTTAATCAAAGGCTTCCCAAATTATAGCTTCATTGTGAGAGAAACCTTACCTCTCTCCTTGTCTATTCCGATTATGCGAACCTTGACCGTATCGCCAACAGAAACAACGTCCATAGGGTGTTTTACAAACTTATTGCTCAATTGCGATACGTGTACGAGGCCGTCATTCTTAACCCCAATATCGACAAAAGCGCCGAAGTCCACGACATTGCGAACTGTACCGCTCATCTCCATACCCTCCTTAAGGTCCTCGAAGCTGCGCACGTCATTTCTGAAAACAACCGGAGGTGCATCCTCTCTAGGGTCTCTGCCGGGTTTACGAAGCTCGGCTATGATATCCTTGATTGTAAATTCACCAATCCCGATGTCCTCAGCCATCTTGCGAACGCTCTCCTTTTGACTCTTGGCAGGATATGCCGACTTAATCTTATCGTCTATGACCTGCACTCCGCCCTTGATATCACTTTCGGAGATGCCAATCTTATTCATCAAAATTCTGCTAACCTCATAGGACTCAGGGTGCACAGATGTTGAATCCAAAACTTCTTTGCCATCGCTAATGCGAAGGAATCCGGCACACTGCTCATAGGCCTTAGGTCCGAGCTTTGCAACCTTGAGAAGCTGCTTTCTATCGGTGAACTTGCCGTTTTCTTCCCTGTAAGCAACTATGTTCTTTGCCACGCTGCCACTGATTCCCGCCACATAGGAAAGAAGTGATGGAGATGCTGTATTTAGGTCAACTCCAACTCTGTTAACGCAGTCCTCGACTACTGCTCCAAGTGCCTCGCTCAGGTTCTTCTGGTTCATATCGTGCTGATACTGACCTACACCGATGTGCTTAGGATCTATTTTTACGAGCTCAGCCAGTGGATCTTGAAGCCTTCTTCCCAGCGACATAGCGCCTCTTGTCGTTACGTCTAAATCCGGATATTCCTCGCTTGCGAGTTTGGATGCGGAGTATACAGAGGCTCCACCTTCGTTAACTATGGTGTACTGAATCCGGTAGCTATTTTTCTTTAGGAAGTTTGCAACCACCTCCTCAGTCTCTCTCGAAGCGGTTCCATTACCTATTACAATTACGTCTATATTGTATTTATCAATGATTTTCTTGAGCGTTCTCTCAGTTCCTGCAACGTCGCACTTAGGCTCGGTAGGGTAGATGGTTGTATAAGCAAGGAGTTTCCCTGTCTCGTCTATTACCGCAAGCTTGCAACCCGTCCTAAATCCCGGGTCTATGCTGATTATTCTCTTGCCACGCACCGGCGGAACCATGAGAAGTTTTTCGGTGTTACCGGCAAAGACCTTTATAGCCTCAGTTTCAGCCCTCTCGGTCAAAAGATTTCTCATCTCTCGCTCGACAGATGGTGCTATAAGTCTCTTATATGCATCTTCTATGGTCTCTATTAGCAAAGGTTTAAAAATGGAGTCGTGCCTGATTACATCTTTCTCAAGCAATCGGAGTATGGAGTCTGTATCTATGCTCACCTTAACCTTTAGCTTGCCCTCCTTCTCACCACGGTTTACCGCAAGAACTCTGTGATTTGGAATCTTGCATATGGCCTCGTGCTTGCCGTAGTACATGTCGTAAACAGTCTTCTCCTCAGAATCTACAGCCTCAGTCTCTATGAGTCCATGCTTGTAGTATCTGTCACGAACTTCGCTGATTAAGTCGGCATTATCTGCAATCATCTCAGCTATGATGTCACAGGCTCCCTGGATAGCATCCTCTGCTGTCTCTACTTCTTTTTCGGGATTAACAAAAGGTTCAGCCACCTTAAACACATCTCCGCTCCTCGTCTGCTGCATATAAATTATAAGTGCAAGCGGCTCAAGTCCCTTGACCTTGGCTTTTCCTGCCCTCGTTGTCTTCTTCTGCTTAAAAGGCTTATACAGATCCTCGACCCTCTGCAGAATCTCGGCTTTCTCAATCTCTGCTTTTAGCTCATCTGTAAGCTTACCCTGCTCCTCTATGCTGCGAAGAACCTCCTGCTTACGCTCTTCGAGGCCTCTTAGATATCTGAGTCTTTCGTCGATAGAACGAAGCTGCTCATCGTTTAGTCCCCCCGTAACGTCCTTTCGGTATCTAGCGATAAAAGGTACCGTGTTACCCTCATCTATCAGCTTAACCGCCTGCTCAATCTGTACCTTCTTGACACCGAATTCCTCGGTAAGTTTTGCAATAATATCCATATAAATCCTTTTCTCTATTGATTTTACAAGGTTTTTCAGAGTGTGAGTATAATTGTATCACGCTCACACCGGGCAAATTTTACTAACTACCCATATATTATACTAAAATCAAAGCCATTTGTGGCAAACTTTCCGTTTTTCCCCATACTAAAAAACGACCGGGATTTTCATCCCAAGTCGTCTCCTGAAGTTGGATTTACTTTATGAAGCTAGAAACAAAGGCTTTTGTTCTCTCGTTTTGAGGTTTTGTGAAGATTTGCTCTGCAGTTCCTTCTTCGACAATTCTTCCCTCTGTCATAAAAATTACCTGATCTGATATTTCACGAGCAAAACCCATCTCGTGTGTGACGATAAGCATAGTCATTCCGGATGAAGCAAGCTTTTTCATTACATCTAAAACCTCTCCGACCATCTCGGGATCGAGCGCTGATGTCGGCTCATCAAAGAGGATAATTTCCGGTTCCATAGCCAAAGCTCGCGCTATTGCAACCCTCTGCTTTTGACCTCCTGACAAGCTCTTAGGATAAGCATCCTTCTTGTCTGCGAGACCTACGGTTTCGAGTAGCTCAAGAGCCTTCTTTTCTGCCTCCGCTTTACTCACACCTTTGACATTAACAGGGGCAGCCGTTATGTTCTTCAGCACCGTCAGATTATTGAAAAGGTTGAAGTTTTGAAAAACCATAGAGGTCTTAGTTCTAACATCTCTGAGATTCTTTTCAGTGACCAGCTCGCCGTCGATATAGATTTCCCCGGAGTCCTTTTTTTCCAAACCATTTATGCAGCGGAGCGTCGTGCTCTTTCCGGAGCCTGACGAACCGATAATCGAAGTGACCTTGCCCTCCTGAACGGAAAAGCTGACATTATCTACGGCCTTTGCACCGCCAAAGCTTTTAGTTAAATTTTTTACCTCAATCATCTAAATCCGCCTCACATTCTCTTCCATTTGATTTCCAAGATACCGACCAGCTTTGATAACGGAACGGTCATCAAAAGGTATACGAGCGCAGCGCCTATATATGCCTCAAAGGTGTTGTATGTCGAAGCATTCCACAGCTGTGCACTCCTAAGAACCTCAACGACACCGACAAAGGAGAGCACTGCAGTCTCCTTAATCATTGTTACAAACTCGTTACCGAACGAAGGTATGACTATCCTGAAGGCCTGTGGAAGCACGACAAGTCTGTTTACCTGAGTCTTTGTCATTCCAAGTGACAGAGCCGCCTCGCGCTGACCCTTATCTACCGCCTGAATCCCTCCACGAATAACCTCAGCCATGTAAGCGGCACTGTTGAGTCCGCAAACAATAAATGCCGGAATGAGGAGGAGGCTCCATTTGAACTCCACATGGTGTTGCTGCAGAAAATAAGGTATTCCGTATGCCACAACCAAGGCCTGAACTATCAGTGGCGTTCCTCTTACAATCTCAATATATATCCCGGAAATTATCTTTAAGGGCTTTTTCTCTGAAGTTCTCATCAGCGCCAGAACCAGTCCTAGCATTACACCTAGAATAAGCGCAAACGCGCTCACTCCAAGCGTTACAGGTATGCCCTTCAGCGCAACCAGAAAGCCTTCAACATATAGATTCATACTTATTTACCCTCAAACCACTTCTTGTATAGCTTCTCATATGTCCCATCTTTTTTTATGTTCTCAAGACCCTTGTTGATCTTTTCGAGAAGCGCTTTATCTCCCTTTGCCACGGCAAACGCGTATGACTCGGCATCCAGTGTCTCGCCAACCGTCTTAAATGCTTTATTTGACTTGACCGCACGATCGGCAACCGGCTTATCGATAATCAAAGCATCTACGTCACCGTTCTTGACCTGAAGTAAGCAAGTATCTACACCGTCGTTTACCTTAACATCCTTAATTTTGCCTTGCTTCTTAAGTTCGTTAGCCTTGTCTGCACCCGTTGTCCCAATCTGAACTGCAACAGTCATATCCGGTGTAAGGTCATCAATCCCCTTTACAGTTGTATTATCAGACTTTACCAGAACCGAATTTCCACTGTCGTAGTATGTATTTGAGAAATCAACCTTTTTGACACGATCCTCGTTAGCGGTCATGCCGGCTGCAATAATATCGCAGTTCTTAGCGTTTACTGACGGAATAAGAGCATCAAAGCCGAATGACTTGAATTTTACTTCAAAACCTTGATTTTTTCCGATGGCTTTCATCAAATCCATATCGAAACCTACTATATTCCCATCAGCGTCCGTAGTATCAAATGGTGCAAATGTTGGCTCCGTACCTACGACGTAAGTCTTCTTGCTCTTGCTCTCATCATCTTTTTTACTTCCACATGCAGCCGCTCCAACTGCTATTGCAAGAGCTACTGTAAGCACTACTGTTTTCTTTAATAAATTCTTTCCTTTCATTTTGATTTCTCCTCGAATTATTCTTATACTTATTCATAAATTAGTATTTTTATTACGACGTAATTATACATTATAGTTTATATTTATGCAACCATTGTTTTGTATTTTCTTTTAGTATCTGTGAATTTTTTCAAAATACTACCGTTTTAACGTTTTATCGCGGTGATTTGTTTATTTATATTGTAAAACCTTTCTTCATATTAACGGTTTGAATACTTAGCTTTTGAATAATTAGAAAGCAGGTGAATTAGTTAGTCTTATCTATGTTATAATGCATACTAATAGATAAAGGAGATGATTTATATGAAAGATAGAATTCTAGAAGTCTTAACTAAGCTTGTAGCATGCGAAAGTATAAGTTGTACACCAAAGGAACCGTCAGCATCTGTGTATGTCAACGATTTTATTAAACATATACCTTATTTTCAGGAACATCCTGAGTTATGCGGTGCATATGAGATACCAAACGATCCCTTCGGGCGCACGGTCCCATACGCACTTGTTTTAGGTAAGAGCAGGAATACAGTTATACTTTCGGGACATATAGATGTAGTTTCCACTGAAGTATACGGCGATGCAGAGTCGCTTGCATTTACGCTGGGACCTGAGCTTGAGGCTAAACTTGCCACCAAGGATTTGAACGAGATTCAGAGAAAAGACCTTGAGTCGGGCGAATGGTTCTGGGGGCGTGGTGCTGCCGATATGAAAGGTGGAATTGCAATTGCCATGGTTCTCCTTGAGAAGTACGCAAAGCTTGCACAAGAAGGCAAACTGGAAGGTTCCTATCTCTTCTCCGCTGTTGCAGACGAAGAGTGCTACTCGGCAGGAATGAGAGCTATAATGCCAAAGTATCTCGAACTCAAGAATAAGTATTCACTAAATTTTAAGCTTTTAATAGATCCGGAGCCGGCATCCGAAGACGGATCTGCACAGGTTCTCTCGCTTGGCTCAATCGGAAAGACCATGCCGGTTATCATGACTCAAGGAGCAGTTGCTCACATAGGTCACTGCTACAACGGTATGTCATCGCTCAACATGCTCGCCGGAATATACCAAAAGACGGGAGGCAGCCTGGAGTTTGTCGATGTCTATAAGGACGAATCCTCAATGCCGTTAAACTGGCAATACATGAGAGATATCAAAGAAACCTATGACGTTTCCCTACCATTCCGCTCATGCGGATACATGACCGTATTGAGCTTCAAGACAACGATTTCAGAGACACTTGCAAAGCTAAAGAAAATCTGCGTGGAAGTCTTTGATGAGGAAGTTAGTAAATTAAACGCGCAATATCAGGAATTTAAGAAGCATAACCGCTTTGAGACTAAGGAGAAGATTTACTATCCAAACTGCGTCTACACTGTTTCTGAGCTTTGCGACAAGCTCCGCCAAAAGGACGGTGCCGCCTTTGATGAGTTCTATGATAAGCTCTATGACCAAGCTAAGGACATGATTACCAAAGGAAAAAGCTACCCGGATGCTACTATATACCTTATGGACAAGCTCTTGAGTTATGCTGATATAAAGCAGCCTGTCGTTTTGATAGGCATGGCTCCACCGTATTACCCTGCAACTCACAGTGACCAGATTAAGGGTCGTGAGGGTTATGGCAGCAAGGTTTTCGAGTTCGCCAAGAAGCTTTCAGAAGAGAAATTCGGACAAGCCTTAACATCCGAGCACTATTTCACCGGAATTTCCGATAACAGTTACACGTCCATTCCGGATTTAGACTTTGATGAAATAACCGCAAACTATCCTATGTGGGGAAGTGCGTATAGCCTTGACTTTGATGCAATCAAAGAAATCTCGGTGCCATCTATCCTATATGGTCCTATAGGTAGAGAGTATCACCAGTGGTCGGAGCGCGTAAACAAGCGCAGCCTTCTAGAGGTTATGCCGGAGATGCTTCAGAACGTTATCGAGTTTGCTTGGGAAAACTAACTAACTTAACGGGTTCTAAATAAATCACCGTAAAATAAGGAGAGCAGCGCATGTATAAACCTACATATAATAATATAAGCAAGGAACGTGTTATACAGTTGCTACGAGCTCTTGTTTCCATCAAAAGCCCTTACTTTCATGAACACGAAATCATGGAGTTCACAAATTCATGGCTTAATGAGCACGGCGTTCCGGCTAAAATCCACAGCTACTGCGACGATGTAGCGACAAATTTCTGCGGTGAGAACGTATGCGGATGTATAGACAGCGGCAAACCTGGTCATATCATATATTTAGGAGGGCATCTTGATACGGTAAATCTCTGCGAAGGCTGGACAAAACCCGAATATGACGGCTATATTGAAGACGGATATATGTATGGTCTCGGAAGTCTTGATATGAAATCAGGTTGCTGTGCGATAATGCTCGCCCTCGAGAAATTCATCAAAAATTATAAAGATACATTTACCGGAAAGATTATCTACCAGTTCGCCTCCGATGAGGAAGGCCCTTACGGGCTCGGAACAGTAGCTCTTATAAAGGATAATGTCGATGGACTTACGGATCCTATAGATTTTGCCATAATAGCAGAACCGTCAGCAGCTTTTACAGAATCTGTACATCCTAATATATGTCTTGGTGCAAAAGGTGGATACAACTATACCATCAAGCTTCACGGCAAAGCCTCACATGCGGCAATTCCTGATTTGGGGATAAACGCTGTGGACGATGCTGCGGAGGTAATACGAAGACTTAGGGATATTTCTCCCGTTATTGATGAACATCTAGGCAAATCTCTGCAATGTGTAATAAGCGTCAAAGGGGGAGGTAACGCCTGCAGCGTCCCCGATTATGCCGAAATTGAAGTTTTTAGGCATTGTGTTCGCGGGGAGAGCATAAATTCAATATATAATGAAGTCGAAAAAGCGATAAAGCAAGCCGGTATAAAAAGTAAATGGGAAATCGTATTCAGGCAGGCTCTATCAAATGAATTTGACGGAGGCTTTGTACCGTTCTGCACCGATCCGGGGAACGAATGTCTAAAAACATTGATTGCCGCTACGACAAAGGTCTGTGGACGTGAGCCGTCGTTCAGCTATTTTCAGAGCATTGGCGACTTCAACCACATCGGAGGACTTCTTTCGATTCCGACGGTTCTTTTCGGGGCCGACGGAGATTCATTTCATTCGTATGATGAGCGAGTCAAAATACAGTCAGTTGTTGAAATTTCAAACAGCATTTTGGAGTTTCTCAAATATATACATTTAAGTTAATTGGAGGATGAAAAGTAATGAACGAATATGTAAGAAAGCGCATCGAAGAAATGGCCGTTGACTTCACTTCAGTGCAGAGTGTTGTCGACACGGAAGGCGAAATCACTATGGCGGAAAAAGTCTATGACACCATGAGCGAGATTGATTACTATAAGAAAAATCCTGAGAAGCTTTACTACATCGACCTTAAGGACGATTTAATCGGCAGAAAGATTGTCGTTGCAGAGCTTAACGGTGAGAAGAAAGCTTCTGATAAAACCATCGTTCTCATCGGTCACTTCGATACGGTCGGTATTTCCGACTACGGTCCGCTTAAGGAGTACTCAACCCAGCCGGCAGAGCTGATTGAACGATTCCGCGAGTTAAAACTTCCCGAGGAAGTAAGAGAAGACCTTGAGTCCGGAAAGTACATGTTCGGTCGCGGACTGTTTGATATGAAATCCGGTGATGCTATTATCATCGCTATCATGGAAGAAATCAGTAAGGATTTGGCTAACTTCGAAGGAAATCTAATCTACGCTGCAGTTTGCGACGAAGAAGGAAACTCGGGCGGAATGCTCAACTTCGTTCCTCACCTTGTTAAGCTAAAGAAGGAAAAGGGCTATGACTACATAGCTATGATAGATACGGACTACATGGCACCTGCATACCCGGGCGACCCAATGAAGTACATCTACGTAGGAACAGTCGGCAAAATCATGCCTACATTCTATATCGTAGGCAAGGAAACTCACGTAGGAGAATCATTTGACGGACTTGACCCTAACCAGATTGCATCACAGCTAACTCAGAGAATCAATCTAAATCCTGAGTTCAGCGACACAGTTGATGGAGAAGTAACACTTCCTCCTATCACACTTAAGCAGAGAGACCTTAAGACAGAGTACTCTGTACAGATTGCAAACAAAGCTGTTTTGATGCTAAACTACGCAACCCACGACTCAACGCCTGACCAGGTTCTAACAAAGATGAAAAACGCAGGTCACGAGTGCTTCCAGCAGGTTGTTGACACCCTAAACGAAAGGTATGCGACGTACTGCAGTATGGTCGGAAGAGAGTTCAGAAAGCAGCCATGGGTTGCAAGAACCTTCACATACGACGAGCTGTATAAGGCGGTAAAGGCTGAGCTTGGAGACGAGCTGGATGCAAAGGTTGCAGCTTACATTGAAGAGCTAAAGAAGGATACGACTATTGACGTTAGAGACAAGTCACTTAAAATTGTCGATTTCGTTCACGACCTATGGTCGGATAAGGACCCTATCCTAGTAGTTTACTTCACACCACCTTACTATCCACACATCCATGTTGACGATAGTACAGCAAAGGGCAAAGCCCTTATCGATGCGGTAAATGGAGCGGTTGCAAGCGTTAAGGCTAATCCGGAATTTGACTATCAGCTAATCAGCAAAAAGTTCCTCCCTTGCATTTCAGACCTAAGCTACGGTGCCGCGCCTAAGGATCCGGCAGTAATTGAGAGATTCGAGCTCAACACACCGGGCTACGGCGAAGGTAAGATTTACTCACTTCCACTAGCTGACATGCAGGTACTGGATCTACCTGTAGTAGACATCGGAACCGTAGGAAAAGACGCTCACAAGTACACGGAGAGAATCGAGACAAGATTTACATTTGAGTACACCCCTGAGCTAGTTTATCAGACAATACTCAACCTACTAAAGTAAGATAAACCAAAGATTTTAGGAGATCAAAATGAGAGCTCACGCAGACAAACTTTTTATCAATGGAAAAATTTATTCGATGGAGGCAGAGGGCTTATGTTATGAAGCCCTAGCTGTCAAAGACGGCAAAATCGCCTTCATCGGTGATAACAATAGTGCAAAAGCAGGTTTTGATGCAGATGAAATCATCGACCTCGGCGGAAAGGTAATGCTTCCGGGACTTGGCGATGCCCATCTACATTTCTTCGCTTATTGTCAGACCTTCACAACGGTGGATCTTGGCGGTGCAAAATCAAAGGCAGAAGCCCTGGAACGCCTCAAAGCGAAGGTGGCTGAAACACCTGAAGGCGAGTGGATTAGAGGAAACAACTTTGACCAGTCAAAATGGGACGACTGTGAGGACGAGATTCCTACAAGACACTGGCTCGACGAAGCGAGCAAAACGCACCCTATAGTTATAAAGAGGGTTTGCCTGCACACAGGAGTTGCAAATACCCTTGCCCTCGAGAAAGCCGGCATCGTCACCGGATATGACTTCGGTGATGGTGGCGTTGTCGAACTCGAATCGGGCGGTCATCCAAATGGAATCCTAAGAGAACAGGCAACTAAGATATTCGACGACCTTATCCCTGATCCGACAAAGATTCCGGATGTTAAAACCGAGCTTATGAACAAAGCTTTGGCAGAAGCCTCTTCAGTCGGTCTTACCGCAATTCACACCTATGCGGCTGATATTTGGAAGTACACGGAAAACTTTGATGACTACCTAAAACTCGACCACGAAGGCAAATTGCCTCTCAGGGTTAGCATCTACCTAGACACATTGTATAACAAGCCATATCTCACCAAGAGAGAGATGGAAAATCCATACCTCAAGGTTAGATATGGCGGATATAAGATTTTTTCAGACGGTTCGCTAGGCTCTCGTTCAGCAAAGCTTTTCGAGCCTTACAGCGATGCTGCCGACACCGACGGTCTTCTCGTGCAAACGCAGGATGAACTCAATGAAAAGATGCTCACCGCCTATGAGATGGGACTTCAACCGGCCGTACACTGCATCGGGGACAAGGGGCTTGACTGCGTTCTAACCGCTGTCGAGTATACACTTAAGAAGAGCAGGGAACATGGTATGACGGCTGAGGAACAGGCAAATCGCGATCCGTTCAGAATTATCCATGCGCAAATGGCAAATCCTGATTTGATTGAGCGTATGAGCAAACTTCCACTCATAGTTGATATTCAGCCAATCTTCCTAGCTACCGACCTCCACTGGATTGAGGAGCGCGTTGGCGCCGAAAGAGCGGCACACAGCTATCAATGGAAAACATATATAGAAAAGGGGCTAAGACTCTTAGGCGGTTCAGACTGCCCTGTTGAAAGTTTCTCTCCATGGCACGGAATTTACGCTGCCGTTACCCGTAAGGACCTGGACGGTTTTCCAAAAACCGGTTATCACCCCGAGGAGAAAGTAAGCGTATACGATGCGCTCTGCATGTTTACAAAAAACATTCCTTATGGAACCGGTCAGGAAGACTATCTCGGAACACTAGAAGTGGGTAAATTTGCCGATATGGTCGTAATCGACCGCAATATCTTTGAAATTGCGGAGGACGATATATTAAATATCAAAGTCGAATACACATATCTTGCAGGAAAAGAAGTTTATAGACAAGTATAGTATATAGAATTGGAGGCATTATGAAACTTGATTCTTATAGTGAAGTAAAAAGACTTACGAGTGAAATGGTTGCTATACCAAGCATAAACAAAGAGCCTTCCGGCGAAAGTGCAGTGGCTCAATATGTATACGACTATTTTGCCGGACTTGATTATTTTAAGGAGCATCCTGATTACATCAAAAAATTCCAAACCAAGGATGATTTTGTATGCAGGCACTCCACCTACGCTTTTGTCAAAGGAACAAAGGGTAATTCTAACAAAACCGTCATACTTATAGGGCATATAGATACGGTTGGTGTGGATGATTACACTCCTATTCAGGAATATGCCTTCAAGACGGAAGAGCTTCCACAGAAGCTGAAGGAAAGCTTTGACCTTTCGCAAGAGGTTCTGGACGATATAGAATCCGGCGAGTACATGTTTGGTAGAGGTGCTCTCGATATGAAATCGGGTGTTGCCGGTCATATGTATCTCATAAGGTATTTCTCAGAGCATCCGGAAGAACTGGACGGAAACATTCTCCAGATAGCAGAGTGTGACGAAGAAGATAATTCAAAGGGAATCATTACAGCTTTAGACGAACTTGTAGAACTCAAAAAACGCGAAGGTTTTGAGTATATAGCCTGCATCAACGCAGACTACTCAACCAACTATAGCCCAGGCGATGAGCACAGATATATCTACTACGGAAGCATAGGAAAGCTTCTACCTTGCTTTGTAGCTTTTGGTAAGGAAGCTCATGTAGGACAGGCCTTTAGTGCCTTTGATCCTAACCTGCTCATAGCGGAAGTAACAAGAAATATGTCGCTCAACACAGATCTCTGTGATATAGCTCAAGGAGAGGTTGCCATACCGCCCATTTCACTAAAGCAGACCGATACTAAGGTCGGCTATACGGTACAGACAGCGCTCACAGCTTTCTCATACTACAACTATTTTACACACGGACTAGGCCCCGGCGAGGTTTTGCGGAAATGCCTTGATATCGGCAAGAAATCTTTTTCCGACGTCATCGAATATCTCAATAATCAGTATCGTCGTTTCTGTGAGCTAAGCAAGGTTGATTTCACGGCTCTTCCATGGTCACCAAGGGTATATTCCTGGGATGAGTTCTACAGCGAGCTTGCCGAAAAGCACGGCAAAAAGTTCACAGAGAGCCTCGATGCCTATGCGCGAAAGCTAAACGAGGATGATCCTACACTAGATATGAGACTGTTCAGTCTTAAAGTCGCTGAAGAGGCTTGGAAATGGCACGAGGACAAATCCCCTGCCTTGGTAGTATTCTTCGGTTCTGTATATAGTGCAAGAATTGAGATGACTCGCAAGACAGAAAAGGAAAGAGCTCTACTTGATGCAGTTGAAGCTGCTGTCGAAAAGGTTCGTCCGGAAAGCGAGAGGCTTATCAAAACAAGGATGTTCTATCCATATATCTCAGACTCAAGCTTTATGGCTGTTTGTGACGAGCTTTCATCCGTTCAGGCTATCGAAAGCAACATGCCCGCTTGGAAACATAAATATGTTCATGAAACCGATAAGATTCTGGAAATCAACGTTCCGGTAGTTAATATCGGCACATTTGGACGAGATGGACACATGCTCACAGAGAGGGTCGACATGAAACAGACTTTCCGCAATGTGCCTAATATCACGTATGAAACAATTGTAGAATTGCTTAAGTAGCAAAAACACTTAATTCGATTTTTTCTGTGGTAAAGATACACCGATCGCTTAACTACAGATGAAATAAACTATGCGCAAGTTATATCAACAACTACTTATTAAGAAAGGAGAGGCATATGTTTATAATCAATGCTTTAATTGCCTTTGGCAACTGGTTTTGGGGAATTCCAATCCTAATTTTACTTGGCTTCGGTGGTCTCTATATAACAATCAGAGTCGGATTCCTGCAGTTCCGTCACTTCGGATATATCTGTTCACAGACATTCGGCAAAATGTTTGCCAAATCAGATACAGATGACGGCGTATCACCATTTGCTGCTGCTTGTACAGCACTTGCATCATCCATCGGTGCCTCAAACATCGTTGGTGTTCCGGTAGCTATCGCTCTTGGTGGCCCCGGTGCAGTATTCTGGATCTGGGTTATGGCATTCATAGGAATGGCTACAAAGTACACCGAGGTAACTCTTGGTCTGCTTTACAGAGAAAAGAATGAAGCCGGCGATTTTGTCGGTGGACCTTACTACTACTGCAGAGGAATTGGAAAAAGCGGTATCGCAAAGAAAATCGGTATATTCTTCGGAACTTTTTACGCTTTCGGACTTATGATAGAACTTATTCCATCGATTGCTTCACAGGCTGCATCTGTAACAAAACAGGGTATGGCACTTGGAATCCCTGAACTTCCAATCGCTATCGCTGTAGCTATTATAACAATCATCGTCTGCATAGGCGGCGTAAAGAGAATCGGTGACGTTTGCGATAAGCTCGTTCCAATCATGGCTGTAATTTACCTACTAGGTGCTTTGGTAATCATCGTTAAGAACTTTGATAAGATTCCTAATGCTTTTGCAGAAATATTCGGTTCAGCATTTACAGGCAGAGCTGCTTTCGGTGGATTCGCAGGAGCTTCTCTAGGTGCTGCACTAAGATGGGGATTTGCTCGTGGATGCTACTCAAACGAAGCCGGTATGGGTACTGCTCCTCAGGGACACGCTGCTGCTAACGTAGACCACCCTGTAAGACAGGGCCTCTGGGGCGTATTCGAGGTTACTGTTGACACAATCATCGTTTGCACAGTAACAGCTCTGGCAGTTTTGGTTTCCGGCGTTTGGACAGAAAAGGGAATCGATGCCGGTGCTCTAGCACAGGCTGCATTCAGCAAGAACTTCAACCCAACATTTGCTAACTACTTCGTAGCTATCTGCGTATTCCTATTCGTGCTTTCGACAATCATCGTTGTTACATTCTACGGACAGAGACAGGCAGAGTTCCTATTCGGAATGACATTCGGCAAAATCTGGGTATGGGTTTACATCGTAGCAACTGTAGTAGGCGGACTCGGAATAGACCTCGGCGTACTGTACTCACTAACAGACGCATTCCTGGGACTCATCATCATTCCAAATATGATAGCTGTGATTCTCATGGTACCGCAGGTAAAGAAAGCTCAGGACGAGTTCTTCAATACTCCCGGAAAATACTATCTGGCGGATAAAGCTGCAAAGGCAGCAAAGAAGGCTGCTAAACAGTAGACTTCAAAATCAAAATATTTTAATAAAAACTTCTTTTGAGGTTCACTAATCAGTATATGCTTGCGCAATAAGGCGGGAACGCGTTCAGCGTTCCCGTTATTCAATCATTAGTTATTCATTTTTTAGGAGAACGCTTATGTTTATACTCAGAGCAATTATCTTAGTGCTCGCACTTTTTATGGGTGTATTTTTCACCGTATTCATACTTACAGCGATAGAAGCAAAGTCATCAAAATTTGAAGGACTCTCACGTCGCATACATAAAGCACTTCCGGAGAAGCTCTGGTTGGCAATTTTCATAGCCTCCCAAATAATTCTTTTGTTCGCATTCTATAAGCTCACAGGTCTTGAGTACGTACGCATAGGAATATTTACAGGGCTAGTATCAGGACTCTTCCTCTACTTCCGCGCAGGCCCTAATATCAATAGGGAAGAGATGGAGAAGGATGCACAGAGAAAGGGTGCAAATCCAACGGGATTTTTGAACTTCTTTCAGGGGCCGGACAAGAGCGCCTATCAAAACAAGAAGTCTGCGAAGAACAAGCCTTACAAAGGTAATAGAAACAAAAAGAGAAAATAACGAAAACTACAAAGGACCCGGAAAGCATGCTCTCTGAGTCCTTTTGATTTATCTTTGATATATTATTAGATATCGTCTCTGTTGATTGGGCAGGACATGCAGCGAGGGCCTCCCCTTCCTCTTGAAATTTCAGCTCCCGGTATAGCCAAAACCTTAACGCCCTTCTTGTCGAGAAGCTCATTCGTAACGTAGTTTCTCTCGTATGTAACAACCGTTCCCGGTGCTATGCAAAGTGTGTTTGAACCGTCGTTCCACTGCTCTCTCTGTGCCGCCATCTTATCATCTCCGCCACATCGAATTAGCTCAACTGCCGGTAGGTTCAAAACTGACTTTAGTATGTTTGTCAAAGTATCTGTAACCGAGCTATACTTCACCTCACCGTCTCTATCGAGCTCCATCTCAAACAGCTGAAGCGGTGCCTCAATCTCAGGATGAATGGTGAACTTATCGTAGTCTACCATTGTGAATACGGTATCCAGGTGCATAAAAGCACGAGTCTTAGGTATATCGAATACTATTACACGCTTGAATTCGGAGTTCCCGAGCAGGTTGCGAGCAAATCGCTCTATAGCTGCCGCTGTAGTCCTCTGGCTTAGCCCAACCGCTACTGTCTCTTTGTTCAAAACCAAGACGTCTCCACCCTCGATTGCGTAGTCGTGATCGTAGTCATACCACAATCTGTTTTCTCCACCTGAGAATTCCTCATTGTATCGGTACATGTACTTGAGTAAAAGTGCCTCTCTACGTCTTGTACCTGTGCTCATGTGGTGAATGCTGAGTCCGTTTCCTATGCATGCCCCCGGATCACGAGTGAAGTAAAGGTTTGGCATAGGGTCTAGATAGAACGGGTAAGATGAAGAAATGAATTCGGCAAACGAATTCGACTTGAAACTTGGAACTTCGTCCTTCTTAACACCGCTGACAATCTTTGCAACCATTTCCTTCGTCGGCATCTCGTTCAGGTATTGGAAAACTGCCTCCCCGGCGAATTTGCTGTTCATATGGCTCTCTGCAATGAATTCTTCCAAAAATTTAGCTTTAATCTCCGGATTTGCAAGCGCCTTAGCTGTCTCATCTACGTAGTATACCACTTCGACGCCGTTGTCTCTAAGCACCTGAGCAAAAGCATCGTGTTCTTGCTGTGCAATCTTCAGGTATGGTATATCATCAAAAAGCAATCTTGCAAAGTTCTCCGGAACAAGGCCCTCAACCTCATAGCCAATTCTATGAAGAAGAACTTTGTTTAACTTTCCAATCTCAGAATAATTGTGTATTCCGGGTCTCATAAAATCCTCTCTTTTCTCTATATCAATATCTTATATAACTAAGATTGTAACATTGTTAAAAAAATCGTCAAGCTATTCGTTTTAATAAGCTGCTTTGATGTGGTATACTTTTATCAAAGAAAGATAAATCGAGGACAACTTATGAAGAGAATCTTACTCATTGCAACGGGTGGAACAATCGCTTCAGTCCAAACCGAAAACGGTCTGAAACCTGCGATTTCCCCGGAGATGTTGCTTTCATATATCCCTAATGCCTGTACAGAGTGCGACATTGATGTAAAGCAGATTTTTAATATAGACAGCACCAATATCCAGCCCGAGCACTGGATGCTCATAGTCAGAGAAATTGAGTCAAGTTACGATAGCTATGACGGCTTTTTGATAACGCACGGAACTGACACCATGGCATATACAGCATCAGCTCTTTCCTACCTGATACAGGGAGCATCTAAGCCTATAGTTTTGACAGGTGCTCAAAAGCCGATTTCAGACGAATTCACCGACGCAAGACGCAACCTCAGTGACAGTATAAGCTTTATACTTAACGGCGGTCTTAACGGCATTTTTATCGTCTTTGACGGCAAGGCAATACTGGGAACCAGAGCACGTAAGATTAGAAGCAAGAGTTTTGCCGCCTTTGACAGTATAGGCTACCCTATCGCTGCTTTCATAGATGATAATCGGATAATCAAATACTTAGAGGCTCCGGTAGTCCAAGGAGAGGTGCGCTTTGCTCCGTCGATATCCGATTCCGTATTCCTGCTCAAGCTGATTCCCGGAATCAGACCCGAAATTCTCGCTTATCTTGGCCAGCACTACGACATCATCGTGATTGAAAGCTACGGTGTTGGTGGTATACCATTCTATGACAAAAGAAACTTCATGAATGAACTTCGCGCCTTGACCGAAAAGGGTAAAATCATCGTTATCGCGACTCAGGTCATGCTCGAGGGAAGCGATGCGGAGAAATACGAGGTTGGTGCCCTTGCCCTCGACAGGTACAATGTGCTTCAGTCCTTTGATATGACAGTAGAATCGGCAGTAACAAAGCTGATGTGGCTATGTGCCGAGCATTCGGACTACGAAGAAATTCGAGAAGGTTTCTACACGTGTATTAACCACGACCTGCTCTACGAACCTAAGAGCTAGACGTATTATTTGGAAATATAATAACTGAGACGGACGCCTTATAGGTTTTGCGTCCCATACATATAGAATAAATTGGAGGAAAATATGGAATTAAATCAAGTAAAGGAACAACTACTTAAGCTACAGAGTCGCCTTAGCGCATACGCACACGCTATGGAAAGCATCAGCTATGACGGACAGACCGTTGCCCCAAAGGGCACTGCCGAAAACCGCGCTCACGCTCTTGCCGTGCTCAGCGAGGAGGAATACCTAATCAAAACAGGAAGTGAAACAGTAGCTCTTCTCGAGCTCCTGGATAATAACAAGGTTGCTTTGACAGAAGAGGAAAAGCGCATGGTTCACCTCATGCTCAAAGATATCCGCCGCATGCAGAGCATCCCTATGGACGAGTACATCGCCTATCAGGAGCTTGTTGTAAAAGCTGAAGACGTTTGGGAGGATGCTAAGAAAAACAACGACTTTGCTTCCTTTGCACCATACTTAAGCGAAATTTTTGAGACAAATATCAAATTTGCAAAGTACTGCGCTCCAGATAAAGTGCCTTACGACTACTGGCTCGGTGAATACGAGGACGGTCTGACAATGGAAGTCTGCGATGAGTTCTTCGCCAAGTTAAGAGAGAGAATCGTACCGCTAATCAAGCACATTTCGGCAAGCGAGCAGGTTGATTCATCGTTCCTCAAGGGGAACTTCCCTGTTGCCAAGCAAGAGGAGCTCTCATACTATCTGATGAAGCTCATGGGGCTTGACCTTGCACACTGCGGCCTTTCAACAAGTGAGCATCCGTTCACAACAAGCCTCGGTTCACATCTTGATGAAAGAATTACGACGCACTACATGGATGATGACTTCGCTTCTTCGATGTATAGCGTAATCCACGAAAGCGGCCATGCACTCTACGACACGGGAGTTGACGACAAATATCTATACACACTTCTCGACGCAGGCGTTTCTATGGGAATCCACGAAAGCCAAAGTAGATTCTACGAGAACCTGCTAGGTAGAAGCAAGGAATTTATAGCATTTGTACTTCCTAAGTTAAAGGAACTTTTCCCTTCGCTCAAGGATGTCACAGCCGAAGCGCTTTATCGTGCAATCAATAGGGTTGAACCTTCTTTTATCAGAACAGAGGCAGATGAGGTTACATATTGCCTTCACGTTTTGGTGAGATATGAGCTCGAAAAGAAACTGATGGCCGGCGAGATAAAGGTTACGGAACTACCTGAACATTGGAATAAGCTATATAAAGAATATCTGGGAGTCGACGTTCCTAACGATAAGCTCGGTGTTCTTCAGGATAGCCACTGGGCCGGCGGTGCAATCGGCTACTTCCCGTCATACGCACTAGGTTCCGCCTATGGCGCTCAGCTTCTATCAAAGATGGCTGCCGAAATCGACGTCAAAGACGCTCTATCAAAGGGCGACTTCTCAAAGATAAACGAGTGGAACAGAGAGCACATCTGGAAACACGGAAGTCTCTACCGCTCAGATGAGCTTCTCGAGAAAGCTCTCGGAGAGAAGTTCTCAGCTGATGACTATATTGACTACCTAGAGAAGAAATTTAAGGAGATATATAAATAGAAAGAGCGGCGAAAGCCGTCCAAAGGAGTATCTGAATGTATTATGAAACAGACAGTAAAAACGGAAAGGAGAGTATGATTTAGCCTATGAGCTAATCATACAAGAAAAAATGAAAATTGAAAGGCAAAAAAATCATATATTAGGCCCATTGTTTCAATTTCTTGCTGTAACTTTCGGCGCTGTTCTTTTTGCGATAAACCTCTGCAGCTTTGTTCCTGCAGGAGGTCTTTATCCGAGCGGCTTCTCCGGAATTGCAATTCTGATTCAAAGAGTCTGTGCTAAGTTCTTTGCGCTTGACATACCGTTCACAGCCCTATATATCCCGATAAACCTTATTCCTATCTACATAGGCTTTAAGTACATCGGCAAAAGGTTCACACTTTACAGCCTTTACGTAATCGCACTCACCAGTATTTTGACCGATACAATTCCGAAGTTTGTAATAACCGAGGACATGCTCCTAATATCTGTATTCGGTGGAATCCTTAACGGACTTGCTGTTGTTGTTACGCTTCTAGCCGGTGCAAGCGGTGGCGGTATGGACTTCATATCGATATTCATGTCGGAGCGCAAGGGCAAGGACGCATGGAATTTGATACTGCTCACAAACTCTTTGATTTTGCTGACTGCAGGATGTATTTTCGGCTTCGAAAAAGCCCTGTACTCTATTATATTTCAGTACTGCAACACGCAGATTATCAAGCTCTTCTACAAGCGCTATCAAAAGCACACACTGCTCATCATCACCGATAAAACTCAGGAGATTTACGAGCAGATTCGCATCGTTACACACCACGACGCAACCCTGTTTGTAGGCACCGGTTGCTACGAGGGTGCCGAAAGAAAGATGCTTTACTCGGTCGTAAACAGCGATCAGGTCTCAACGGTCATAAATATTATTAAAGAGATAGACCCTAAAGCATTTATCAACTCGCTTAAGACTGAGGAGCTTAGCGGCAGATTCTATAAACAGAAGAAGAGATAAAATCATCCCAATGAGGAATTTTATTATTACAAAAAACCCAACCACGCGTCAAACGCGTGGTTTTACTTATACAATGAGACGAGAGCCGCCGGTTCTCGTCTTTTGTGTTTTGATAGAAAAGATTTTTTAATATAGAGATAATTATAGGCTTGATTTCCTCCCACAAAGAGTTATTATATAATTAAGAATAGTCGAATACGGTTCTTGGATGTGATTTTATGTATACGAGGTACTTGTCATGAACACAGAGAAAATCGTAAAATACATGTTTTATTCACTGTCAGCGGTGATAATAATTGCAATTATACTTTCTATAATTGTACTTATAACCGGACATAACTTGTCTATTCGCGGCTCATCACTTAATTACATTGTCTATATACTGATATTTTACTTGTCCGTTTCACCCGTACATTTTATATATCGCTATCGAAAATACAAAACTATGGAAAAGCTAAATGCCTATATTTCTGCAAAAAAAGCCTTTGTTATAACTTCTCTAATTGCGCTGGAATTAAATGTATTTACGCTTGCATTTGTTCTATATGCCTTTTGTCACCCTGAGTTCTCGCTTCCGATACCTTTTGACCCCAACATTTTGTTCATATCGTGTTTTATCTCTATAATAGCCTGGGGCATTTCCTTAGTCACGGTTATATGCAGTTATTTTGTAATAAGGAGGAGAGGCTTATTATAAGTATAGAGTTATATTTATATTTTTTTACATTATAGGATACGATGGGAATTGTAATGCTTCAGAACCAAGTAAGATAGAAATCTTTTTACGTCATGTAATTGTATAGATACGAGGAGTTTGTCATGAACACAGAGAAAATCGTAAAATACATGTTTTATTCACTGTCAGCGGTGATATGGAGTACGCTGATATTAACATACTCTATAATCGAGCTACATATTGCGTATTTATGGATTGGGGATATTATGGAATTCATATATAAGCATTGTTTTGTTTATATATCAATATTTTATATGTTCATCTTATCAATGCATTTCATATATCGCTATCGAAAATACAAAACTATGGAAAAGCTAAATGCCTATATTTCCGCAAGAAAAGCCTTTGTTATAACTTCTCTAATTGCGCTGGATCTAAATGTATTTACGCTTGCATTCGTTGTATACGCCATGTATCACCCTGAGGCTTCGCTTCCGATACCTTTTGACCCTAACATTTTGTTCATATCATGTTTTATCTCTATAATAGCTTGGGGCATTTCTTTAGTCACGGTTATATGCAGTTATTTTATAGTAAGGAGGAAATAAGTCATGAGAAACAAAGCAAAGATATTCTCTATAGCTTTAGTCCTTGTAATTGCAGCCATCTTGATCCTTGTCTTTTATAGCAAGTCTTCGAAGACCAAAGTCGCAAACAATTTTCGCGAAGACTACCTCAAGATTTCTATGAAGGCAATTCAAACAAATCCTGAGCTTGTCACTGTCAGTAAGAAGGATAAAAATGGTGAGTTTAAGGATATAACTGCTAAGTTCTATATCGATTACATAACGGATATTCAAGAAGGTAAGTTCGACAAGGCCCTGAAACTGCTTTCTGACGAGGATAATTACAGTATCTATTTTGAGAGCGGTCACACTGACCTGAAACCTCTTTTGGTAGAATTTCACGATGGCTATGAAAAGACGGGAATAATAGGACGAATCCTTCAACATATCCGCGAAGCAAAGGAACAGAATCTAAAGCCGATAAAGCTTAGCGAAGAGGAACAGGCAATAAGAAATTTTGCTCATGTAGTTTTTAACTTTAACTACAAGGATAGATACACAAAGTACATAGATAATAAAGACAAATACTATGAGCAATTTAAAGATGTTGCAACGAAAAACTGCATAGAGATGATGAAGCTTGAGCATTTTCCTTATGAGATTGAGGAAATATACGGTGCAGATAAAAAATCCAGTGTATTCATCAAAGTTAAACCACGCCCGGGTGGTGACTACACCGCTATAAGCTACCAGTTGCGAGACGGTACAGTGTACAAAGTAACTCAGGTATTCGAAGCAAAATGCAAGAAAGTTAATGGCAGGATGCTGGTCGATGAGTTCCTGGAGCTTAGTACGGTTTGGAATGAGTTATAAAAGATGAATGACAAATACAAAAGGAGGGCAATGCTCTCCTTTTGTGCTTAGAGCTGTGTATTATCACAAGTTTTCATAAAAAACAAATAATAAAATAACTTATTTTCTTACTTCCCAGAATCCACCTCTATTTGCTCCGTGGCGTACCAAACGTCCTTCTTCACGCAGAGATTTAATTATTCGCTCAACCTGACGACTGGATAAATTAAGTTTTTCTGCAATTTTTACTGCACTCAGTCTTGGATTATTATCTAAAAGATTTAAGATTTCCTCTTCATTTTCTCCGACATTTTCTCCGACATTTTCTCCGACATTTCTTGTTCTTATAAGAATTTCTTCTAAGGCAGTCTTTATAATATCCAGCATGAATAAAACAAAATCATTGGCATTTTCGCTTTCGTTGGAAGCTCCTATTGCATCATAATATGCCTGCTGATTATCATGAATCAATGATTCTATAGGTACCCAAGCAAAAAACGGCTTCCATTTCGATAAAATCAAGGTGTGCCACAATCTTCCCGTTCTTCCATTTCCATCAAAAAATGGATGAATGAATTCGAATTCATAATGAAACAAGCACGCTTTTATCAGCGGATGCAAGCTGCTTTCTTTGAGCCATGTAAATAAATTTCCCATCACTTCCGGTATGTAGCTTGACGGAGTTCCTGCATGAATCAATTTTTCCCCATCATATACACCTGCATTCCCACTCCGAAACATACCGGACTCTTTTATTAGATCTTTTGTCATAATTTTATGAGCTACTAATAGATCTTCTATTGAATAAGGATTCAATATATCTAACTTCTCATATATCTCATAAGCGTTTTGGACTTCTTTAATCTCCGCCGGTGGAGCAAGGACTCGTTTACCATCAATAATATCTGTCACCTGCTCGATTGATAGTGTATTTTGTTCAATTGCAAGCGAAGAATGAATCGTTTTAATACGATTTTCTCTTCGGAGTATAGGATTTGTAGTCAAGCCTTCATATGCAGAAAGTTCTCCACTCAGCTCTGCAATTTCAGCAGTAATAGTCGCTATTTGTTCATTCATTTCAAATGGTGGTTTATAAAATTTCATTGTAACTCCATAATGATTTTACTATAAAATCAGCTAATCTAAGAGACCTTCCATCACTGTGAATAGTATAACACAAAAGGAGAGCAACGCTCTCCCTTTTCTATCGCTTAAATACGATTTTACCTCCAACCATGGTCATGACCGGAAGGATATCCTTGATTTCATCAGGATTTACTGTGAATATATCCTTATCTAAAAGCACCATATCAGCTAGGTATCCCGGCTTTATGCGGCCTTTGATGGCCTCCATAAATTCGCCGTAGGCACTCTCAATGGTATAGGCATCTATTGCCGTTTCAACATCGACACACTCTGCCGGATAGAATCCACCCTCCGGCCTTCCCTGTCTATCCTTTCTGGTCACAGCCATATAGATATTAGGGAATGGATTGCAGTCCTCAACCGGGCAGTCTGTGCCATAGGATACGTGTGCCCCCTTCTTTGCCAGACTTCCAAAGGCATATGAGCTCGAAGCCAGCTCTGAACCAATTAGGTCATCTACGATTTTCATATCGTAGTCCAGGAAGATCGGCTGTGCGAAGACGAGAATGTTCAGCTTTGCTATTCTATCGACGAGTTCCTTGCTCGTAATTTGACAGTGGATCAGGGCATGTCTCAGCTTGTTTTCACCATCTACAAAGGCTTTCTCATAGCTATCTATCGTGCGCTTTACTGCCTCATCTCCGATTACATGAGTAACCACCTGAAGTCCGTGCTCCTTTGCGATGCGGCAATACTCATCCATATCTTCAACGCTTATCCACTCAAGTCCGTGGTCATCCGGATTTCCGGTGTAGCCATTAGTCATCAAAGCGGTTCTGGCACCTAGGCTTCCGTCCTTAAAGAGCTTCAGCGGTCCAAGTGTGAGCCACGAATCTTTAGGATAATCGCCTTTTGCATATTCTCCATTCTCAAGATACTCCTTAAAGTCCTCAAGTCTATTAAAGCAAACCTGATGTCTATATCGGAGCAAAGCCTCTCCCTTATCGTATATGTCGTGGAAGAGCTTAAAAGCCGCAGGACCGTCCATAAAGGTCGTTCCCACATCGTTACTCTGAACGCTCGTAAGTCCGTGAGCAACCGCATATTCCATGGTCTCAAGCAAAATCTTACGCCTTTCCTCTAGGGAAAAGTCCGGAATAAGGCGCTTTGCTATATTGCATCCGTTTCCTGTGAATATACCGCTTGGCTTTCCGTCCTCGCCTACAAGGTAGTCGCCTTCCTTGAAGAGCTCCTTGTTTGCCTCGATATCGAGCATCTCCAGAAGCTTTGAGTTTGTTGAAATTATATGACCGCAAACTCTCTCAAGAACTATTGGAAATTCTGTACTGATCTTATCGAGATCATTTTTGTCCGGAATCCTGTTGCTATCCGCGAAATTATCCTGATTCCAACCGATGGCGTGGAGTCCCTCTTTGACGTGATTAGGATGAGTTCTTGCAAACTCTCTGCATATCCCAACCATCTCATCTATCGAAGTAACACCCTCTATCATCGCCTGGTTTTGCGTCTCACCAAACTGCATAAAGTGCAGGTGAGAATCGTTGAGTCCCGGTATCAAAGTTCTTCCCTCACAGTCAATCAGCTGCGCTGCACCACAATTTCCGTCTAGCTTTGATGCTTCGGCTTTGATGTCCTTATTGGATCCAACCGCTACAATCTTGTCATCCTCGATTAAAACGGCCTCTGCAAAGCTTCCTCTCTCAACATAGACCTTTGCATTAAATAAAATCTTACGCATTCTGCTTCACTTCTTTCTTAAGCTTTCGGTCAAAGATAAAGTAAACAACTGCACCGATTGCCGGAACTACAAGTCCTAGAGCACCGTTAACCGGATCTTCCATAACTCCCTGAACGAGAAGCCCTATGAATACAAGAGTAACAAGGATTACGGAAACCGGGTAGAACCAAACCTTGTAAGGCCTCTCGATATTAGGATACTTATGTCTCAAAATAGGCAGTGCAATGATAACCATAACGTTAAATACCATGCCACTGATTACGACCAGGTTTGTCAGCTGATCAAGGTTTCTTAGCAGAACCAGTACAACTGAAAGTGCGCATTGAACTATGATAGGCACGGTTGGAACCTTGTGCTTAGGATGTAGCTTCTTAAAGCTCTTGAAGAAGTGTCCCTCTTCAGCCATCGCATAGTACATCCTTGGCTGCGCCAAAGTCATTCCGTTGAGTGTACCGAACATCGCCAAAATCATGCCGATAGAAACGATAACTCCGCCCGCATTTCCGAGAAGAGTCTTTGCGACTGCAGTGCCTAGATAGAGATCCTCTTTTGATATCATCTCTGCAATCTTATCATGAGGAAGAACCTTCATGATTGCGAAATTGAACAGTGTATATAGGAGTGTAACTCCACCGATTCCGATGATTATTGCCAGTGGCATATTCTTCCTGGGATTTCTGATCTCCTCGGCAACCGTATTTAGGTTTGTCCATCCCTCGTACGCCCAAAGCGCTGCAACGATTGCAATAGCCATCATTGAAACAATGTGAGTGTTGTTCTCTGCTGCATATGTTGCCGCCGAGCCTAATGAAAGGTCAGGACTCACCTTACCTACAACCAGAGCTACGCCCATCACGATTGCAATAGGTACCAGCTTAGCGACCATGGAAAGGCTCTGAACCACTGAAGCAATCTTTACTCCGATTAAGTTGTAGATAGTTGTGCCGATAATCAAAACGATAGCGGCTACTTTGATACCGAAGTCACTTATATCAAAGAAAGACCTGGCAACGTTCATCAAAGCGATTGAAACCGCAGCTATTGATCCCGGCCCACCGAGTAGCCAATCTGTAAAGCCTGCCATAAATCCCACAACAGGGTGAAAAGCCTCATTTAGGTAGATAACCCTTCCGCCTGCCTTAGGCATCGCAGTTCCAAGCTCTGCATAGCAAAGACCTGCAACAAGTGAGATGACACCTGCAAGCAGCCAACAGATTAGCGCCAGACCGCTGTTCATCCCCGTTCTCTGAAGAACGTATGACCCTAGATAGAATATTCCGGAGCCAATCATGATTCCACCGATAATACTGATTCCGCCAAATACGCCAATCTCTCTTTTGAATTCGGTTTTTTCAGTCGTCAACGAAGATAATTTCTTATCATCATGCATAAAAATCCCTCCTTAATGTGTACGCTTATAAAATTAAAAGCGCTTTAGATAACCAAAGCACTTTAAACTACTTTCCGTGAGTATAACTCAAATTCCATGTATTGTCAAACAATATTTAAACACGAAAAGCAAGAGTTTTTAATTAAGTAAACGGGTATAAATTAAGATTTCTAATTATATTTATGCACAACCATATCAGTCGCGTGGCACTACCAGAATTCTTATTGCATTCAGCACTGCCAAAATTAAAACACCTACATCTGCAAATATTGCAAGCCACATATTTGCCAGACCTACAGCTCCAAGTATTAGGCATGCTAATTTGACCCCTATGGCAAAAACTATATTCTGTCTTACAATCCTCATGCACTTCTTTGATATTTTGATAGCTTCGGAAACCTTCCTTGTGTCGTCATCCATCAGCACGATATCTGCAGCTTCAACTGCCGCGTCAGAACCCATAGCTCCCATTGCGATTCCTATGTCTGCACGTGAAAGCACCGGTGCATCGTTTATTCCATCTCCAACGAAGGCAACCGCATCCTTGCCGGACGCCCTAGCCGCCATAAGTTCCTCTATCTTATCTACCTTGTCTCCGGGAAGAAGTTCGCTATACACCTCGTCGATTCCAATAGCCTTAGCTACTTCGTTTGCAGTGGTTCTGTTATCTCCTGTGAGCATTACCGTCTTTCTGATACCTTCGGCTTTTAGCTTTGATATAGCATCAAAGGTCTCTTCCTTTACAATATCAGAAACAACAATATATCCGGCATATTTACCATCAATAGCGACATGAATCACGGTTCCTGACTCAGTGACATCATCACATGCGATTTCAATGCTCTTCATTAGCTTTGCATTTCCCGCATAGACATCAAAGCCGTTCACCTTAGTTCTAACACCCTGTCCTGCCAGCTCCTCTGAATCTGAAACCCGGCAGTCGTCCTCAACATTAGCAGCATTTCTAAGGGCCAGTGCAACCGGATGATTGGAGTACATCTCTGCGTGAGCAGCATAGTGAAGCAGATCCTCCTCGCTCATGTCCTTTGCGACAACCTTTGATACTGCGAAGACTCCTTTTGTTAGGGTTCCCGTCTTATCAAATACGACGGTTTTGACATCTGCAAGCATCTCCATGTAGTTTGAGCCTTTGATCAAAATTCCCTGAGTGCTGGCAGCCCCGATTCCTCCGAAGAAACTCAAAGGAATGCTTATAACCAGGGCACATGGGCAGCTTATTACCAGGAAGGTGAGGGCTCTGTAAATCCAAGTGCTCCAAACGACCGGATTTCCCATTATCATCAAAACTACAGGTGGCAGAATTGCAAGGGCTATGGCACTGAAAACTACTGCCGGGGTGTATACTCTGGCAAATTTGGTTATGAAGTTCTCAGATTTAGACTTTCTCGAGCTTGCATCCTCAACCAGCTCCATGATTCTCGCTACAGTTGAATCGCTGAACTCCTTAGTTGTTTTTATCTTCAGAACACCACCGGTGTTGACACAGCCGCTGATTACCGAATCGCCGGCACATACATCCTGAAGCATGCTTTCGCCCGTCAGAGCGCTTGTATTGAGGCTTGATCCACCTTCTACGACCACACCGTCGATAGGAACCTTCTCTCCTGCCAGAACTGTAATGACAGTGCCAATCTCTACGTCCTCAGGGTCGACCTGCTCGAGCGTGTTGCCCACCTCTATATTCGCATACTCAGGCATGATATCTATCAATTCGCTGATATTTCTTCGGCTTTTACCGACGGCATAGCTCTGGAAGAACTCACCGATCTGATAGAAAAGCATTACTGCAATCGCTTCGAGGTAGTCATCCCCGTCGATGAATGCGATTATAAAGGCTCCTATTGTCGCTATAGTCATCAAAAGATTCTCATCAAAAGGCTGTCTATTAACTATGCCTTTAAATGACTTTATAACTATGTCATATCCGACAACGAAATATGGCACCATGTAAAGTACAAGCTTCGCAATTCCACCAGCGGGTACGAAGTGGACAATAGCGGTGAGCACTATAGATACTAAAATTCTTATCAAATTCTTCTTCTGTTTCTGATTCATAATCGGACCCCTTAGACTAATCTAATACTATGGGATTTATAGAAAAACCTCGCAGTCGCTTTCAACCTTCTTGCAGTTCTTTCTAACTTCCTGCATTACAGCATTTTCGTCTGCACCTTCTTCAAACTCAACCTTCATCTTGAGCATCATGAAGTTAATGTTTGCATCTTTAACGCCGGCAGTCTTCTTTGCTGCTTCTTCCATTTTGTTTGCACAGTTTGCACAGTCAACTTCGATTTTGTAGGTCTTTTTCATCGTATTTCTCCTCATTTAATTAAAAGATTATTTAATTGTTATGTTTATTGTACCCTACTTTTGTCTAAATTAACAGAGGAAATTTGATTTTTGCTTGAAAATTTTGCCGTAAATCTCTATACTCATAATTGAAAGCCTTTAAAATACGGAGAATTATAATGAAATACAACGAAATCAAAATTCCACACGATCACGGTCAAGATTACGAAAAACTTTTAGAACAGATGCCTGATTCAGATACAATTAAGTCCGTTTCCGACATATTGAAGCAGCTGTGCGACCCAACGAGACTTCGCATTTTCTGGCTTTTATGTCACTGTGAGGAATGCGTTATAAACATTGCTGCATTCATGGACATGAGCAGCCCTGCAGTCTCACATCACCTGAGGCTTCTCAAGACGAGCGGTCTCATCGATTCAAGACGCAACGGCAAGGAGATGTACTACCGCGCTTCTGATACCGAGGTGGCAAATGCTCTTCACCGCATAATCGAGAAAATCGCTCACCTGACATGTCCCGGCTGTGAATTTCAGGAACACTACGATCATCACTAAGATCACTAGCATTTGTGAGGCTAGTACTAAATCATTAGCCTTGAGTTTTATGTGCGAAAGTATAGCGAGGTTAGAAAGAATGGAGGTAGATGCCTCTATTTTATTTATCAGTATTTAAATTATCTATATCTGTATTTGATATATCTGTCTTAAAAGTTCAATTCCTTGATCTTGTGAAAACTCCACACCCAATGAATCAATATTTAAATTTTCTTCCTGAATGCATGATAAGAAAGAATTTATAGTATCTTTAACTGCACCCGTTGTCTTTACTTTCGCTCCAGCAGGAACAATCTGAAGAAGTCGGAATACATCATATTTATGCTTTCTTAGATCTTTACTGTTCACATGCTCACCTATACGCTTTTGTTCTTTCAAGTTCAACCATGCAAACATCTTAAACGGTATAATATGTTCTGCACATAAAACACTTATTCCATTAATGCTCTTTCTTCCATCCATCATAAAGCTATAGAAATCGTCGTTTAGCATGATTGCTGAAAGGCTTGATACATCATCATCAATATAAATGGGAACAACCCCAGATTCAATCTCAAGATGATAATCCGGCTTTCTCGAAAACAACTCTATCTGTACTGGATAGCCTGTTCTTGGCTCAGTAAATCGATAGAAATGAGCCTTATCACTCCGTTTCCATCCACAGCGATAACCACCTTCTTTAATAAAAGTCCAAAAAACTTCTGCAAATTCCTGGTAACGGTCCTCTAAAAGGATAATCATATCTATGTCTTTAGTTGCTCTAAAATCAAGTTCTTCTTCTGCCATTAGGATATCACAGGCTGTTCCACCAATAATTGTATAGCAATCATCATAATCCTTAAAACGTTCTTTAAAAGCTGTTATTCCCATTACCGCCATTTTATTTCCTCCAACATTCGCTCCAGTTCCATCTCAACACGTTCGTCTTTTTCTTCACGTAGAATGCAATATAAAGAAATTGGATCTACATTACCATTCTTAGCAAAAAGCATAGGTGAATACTTCCATTTCTCCAAACACACATAGTCTGATTCTCTTTCAAGTTGTGGGTCTACCTCAATAAATCTATTTGATAACACAATATCCTTCCATGTTGCTAGTATTCTAATTGGCGGTGGGTTCAACATAGTTAAATTACTCAAGGCCAATTCTCCAGACGCAGGGAAATCCAAGTATTCCCCTTCCTTAATGTACACAGTCTTCTGTATTGGGTTTATAAGATAAGGCTTTCCTAATTCAAAATATTCTGCACCAGATAAAGTCCTTTTGATGAAAACGGATGTTCCTACAAACTCTTCTTGCAAAACTCCAATAGCTTTTAGCTGCTTAGAGGCCCGGGTAATTGTGGTATTTGTCACACCCAATTTTTTTGCTGCATCGCTTTTACTGAATCTGGCCTCTTTTTTACTGTAAGCTAACATCAAGAACAACGCCTGTGAAATCGGTGTAAACTTATCTACTTGTAAAATTGGATTATCACGAAAATAATTTTGTAACATTACTCCTAAAAATGGAAGATAGATTTGTTTGGGCAGGCTAACAAAAGGAACTCCCTTTTGAACCATAGCATCCCTCTGATAACGTGAAATATTATTGATAGAAAAAGCAGCGTTCATTTTAAAGTGTGATTGATATAATCCGAGTTGCTTTTCTAATTTACTCACTTTAAAGTCTGTTCCACTTGGTAATTCAATAAGTAGAAAATCTACACCATTCCCATGCACATGATACAAATCTCTTAACGATAAATAAAGAGGAAGTCCTTCTTTTTCTTTTATCTCATAACACTCTAACTGCATATTTAACTGTTTACCTAGTTCATAAATCATAAAGCACCTCTTAACTCTTTTTTTATATATTAACTTTACTTTAGTTAATTGTCAATATTTAAGTTAATTGTCTCTGCTATCCAACTATCGTAAAAGCCACTGATTGCATCTTGCTATCAGTGGCTTTTTGTTTGTTCCGCACTATAATACATAAGCATTTAGCTTTCGTCTATATGCTAATTTTGATTTCTCTACCTGTAGATTTGTGCTCTATGCACTTTACGCCCGAAGCCTTGAACATCAGCTTTGATGCCTTTGTTGCAGATTCGTCTGCATACTTATCGCTACCGTAGACAACGGTCTTGATTCCAGCCTGGATTATTGCCTTTGCGCACTCATTACATGGGAAAAGTGTAACGTAAAGTTTTGCTCCCTCAAGGCTTCCACCTCTGTAGTTGAGTATTGCGTTTAGCTCTGCGTGAGTCACGTATAGGTACTTGATTCCCAGCGCGTCATCAGAGCTTCTATCCCATGGAAATTCGTCGTCAGAACAGCCCTTAGGAAAGCCGTTATATCCCATAGATAGAATTTTATTGTCATCGCTGACTATGCACGCACCTACCTGAGTATTTGGATCCTTGCTCCTCATCCCCGAAAGTGCTGCAACTCCCATGAAATATTCATCCCAAGTTATGTAATCTGTTCTTTTCATCTTCAATCTCCCTTATCCTTGTTTCTTATATTTTAAATTTGTAACACCGATAATAGCCATCATTCCAATAATAAATATTGCAAAGAAAATTATACTCACGACCATTTGATCTTCTTTTTTTATAAAGATCATGAAAAAATATAGTATGTTTAATAATACGGCTAAACCGGCCACCTGCAAGCTCATTGAACGCAACTTCTTTTCATACCTGTAAACATCTTTCTCATATATTTTCTTATGTCCTGCAAGCATTGTAAAATCACGATTTTTAATACTGTACTCAATTGATAGATACATAATCAAAGCGATTGCAGATGCTGATACAACCGAACTCATAGGGCCAAATGGATTATAATATCCGAAAAATGCTAAAATACAATGTATAAGTGATAGCAGATTAGCACTTAGGGGCACAAGAAAGTAATAGTTCTTCCTGTTTTCACTTTTGTAGAAGTCATTATTTATTATTTCATCAACAGTCACATTAAAAATGATACCTAAATTTTTCAATATATCAGCATCCGGTTGAGTCTTTGAATTTTCCCAGTTAGAAATCGCCTGCCTCGTAACATTTAGTTTTTCAGCCAATGCGTCCTGAGACATATTATTGCGTGACCTGAGACTCTTAATTGAATCACCCATCCTGCTCATGCAAATTCACCTCCTGAGATGGCAATGTAAATACAAGTATCTTATACCATAGCTTTACGCTTACAGTACAGCAACAATCCATTGCATGGTGAAAACCGTCCCTTTTAAGTCTCTATATCTCCTTGGCTTCATCCGCTCTTCTTAAGAATACATCTATTACCTGTTCATATTCGCCTAGGCCCTTAAGTATGCATTCTACATCAAAACCGGCATCCTTTAGCATATTTATGCAGGAATCCTCCTCGTCTCCGCCTATATCGTTAAGCGCATGGTCCCCTGCAACTATTAAAAACGGAGCGAGTATGACCTTACTAGGTCTAAGCTCTTTAAGCTTTGATATGGCTCGTTTGATATCCAGCTCACCCTCTATTGTTCCAACAATATAATTCTCATGTCCCGATGCATGCATCACCGCTTCCAGTTCCTCATATGATGAATCCGTCTCATGGCTGCTTCCGTGTCCAATCAAAACAAGAGCCTCCTCATCTGAAACGAAAGAAAATATATCTGCTATGACATCGCTGATCTCGGCGTAAGAAGCATCATCATGAAGCATGGCGTTTCCAAGTCTTATACTTTTAAAATCCTTCTTCACTGCATTTAGCTGTGCGACAATCTTTTCGTATTCTATTCCTTCGAGAATATGAGATGGCTGGACTATAATTTCATCGTAGCCTTCAGCCTTTATCTTCTCCAGTGCTTCGCTGACATTGTCAACCTTTAGACCGTCTCGCTTGAGGATTTTTTTCATTATTATGCCGCTCGTCCATGCTCTGTAAACAGGCTCATTATCAAAATGCTCTCCGAGAGCTTTTTCAAATCTTTCAATAGTAAGCTTTCTTGTCTCCTCATAAGATGTACCGAAGCTCACAGCCATAACTGCTCTTTTTGACATATCGTTTCCTTTCCTTAGGGCAATGCCCACTATAGATTTTTCTTCTTATATATAAAGTTCATTGAAATAAGCGAAAAAACGATTAAATAAATTATCAAAATGATAATTCCACTTAGCTCAAAACCCTCTCCTCTCGATATGGACCTCAGCATTTCACTCGCCTTGGAAAGCGGTAAAACCGAGATAAACTGCCTGAAGCCGTTAGGCATTTCATCATTTGAAAAGAAGGTGTTACACAGAAATGACATAGGCACTATTATAAAAGATGTGTATCTAGGTGCATCAGTGTAGCTCTTTGCCATAAACGAAAGAGTTAATGCTATTGTTGCAAAAACAGTTCCGTTTAGGAACATCACCAGAAGCGACCAACCGTTGAAAATAAGCCCCGTTTTGATTGGTAAGGTAAGCAGTAAAATCATTACAGCAGAGTATATGCCGCGCAGGCTTCCGCCTATTATTTGACCTGTTATAAACTGCCAGAGCGGAGTAGGTGAGACCATGATTTGATCGAGAGCCTTTTCGTATAGCCTTTGAACGCTCATGTTCTGGGCTACTGCGCCAAAGCTTCCCGTCATGGTCGACATAGCCACAAGACCTGGAATGAGGAAGTTGATGTAGGGTTCCCCATGCGATGTGGTCTTTATTCCCATTCCAAAGACAATCAAATATAGAAGAGGAGAAATCATCGCTGAAAGTGTTATCTTATAGAAATCCCTCTTAAATTCTGTCCATTTTTCCCATAGAACGGTAACTATACCCATTTAAATCTCCATATTCTTGGTGTTCATTTACAGCTTACTTTCTTCCGAGGCCTCTTCCAATTCTCTCTATAAATACATCTTCTAGCGTAGTTTCCCTCATAGTCGTTTTTGAATCTGTATGGCTCAGATACTCGATTGCTTGGGTTTTTTCCGAAAAATAGCGGCTTACGACCGCCTCATCAATTATCTCGTCAATCGCATAGCTTCCTAATTCGTTTATCAAAGCCTGAGGCGTATCAACGGTATCAAGCTTTCCCTTATTTATCAAAGCGATTCTATCGCAAAGCGACTGCGCTTCCTCGATATAGTGTGTCGTCAAAATAATCGTCATCTTGTTGCTGTTTATCTTTCTCAGCAGGTTCCACATCTGCCTTCTGGAAAATGCATCCATGCCTGCAGTCGGTTCATCCAGCAAAAGAATCTCAGGTTCAACCATTAAAGCCCTACAAATCATAAGCTTACGCTTCATGCCTCCCGATAAATGCCTAACTATCTTGTGCCTGTACTCAAGAAGACCTGTAAATTCGAGGAGTTCCTCAGTCTTTTGACGAATGAGTTTCTTTGGCATGTAGTAGAGCCTGCCCTGATATTCCATGACCTCATCCATAGTCATATCCTGCCTCATAGAGTACTCCTGCGTGATTACGCTGAGCCTGCGCTTTTGTGCAAGGTTACGCCTTGTCAACACCTCCCCATCTATGAGAACTTTGCCATTGCTAGGTAAAAGAACTGTTGAAATCATGCTGATCGTTGTTGTTTTACCTGCGCCGTTAGGTCCAAGTAAGCCAAAGAATTCCCCCGTCTCTATCTTGAGATTGAGATTATCTACAGCTGTATGATCGCCAAAGCGCTTTGTCAGATTACAAAGTTCTATCATATTTTGCATCTCCAAAAGTCTTTTATGATATAATTATCCTATGAAAAAGATAAATTTGTTTAAATCAACATTGTGCTACCTACTAGCAATCTGCTGCCTGCTTGTTCCGAGCACATCACTCGCCCTTGGGACCTTCGATACATCAGAGGCAGCTTCAGCCCTAAGGTATGGCATGACGCCGATTTCGGCTTCCGAGGTAAAGGACGGTAGCTTTGATATTATGGTATTATCGAGCTCGAGATTTTTCAAGCTTGAATTGTCGAGGATCACTGCAAAGGACGGTGGGCTTAAGGCAGTTGTAAATATCAAAAGCGGTAGCTACAAGTACGTATATCTCGGAACCGCAGAGGAAGCCTCAAAGGCCGATGAATCCCAGCTGATACCCGTTACCATAAACGGAGAACATTCACATTTTGAGATTCCGCTAAAGAGCCTTAACTCCGATGTTCCATGCGCAGCCTTCAGTATCAAAAGGCAAAAATGGTATAACAGAAATATAGTTTTCGATGCCTCAAGCCTTCCTGACAAGGCGCTAAATTTCAAAACGCCTAACTACGATTTACTTGAAAAATCAACGGAAGAGTACATCCAAAAACATAATCTCAGCAAAGATGTACTCGGCGAGAAGCCTAAGCAGGTTGAGACCACAGAGGACCAAAACACAGTCAAAAAGATACTCGCTGTTGCATTTATCGTCATGATTGTCGGTGGAATTTTGAACCACCTATTAAAGCGCAGGCGCAGATAACGCAAAGCGCTTTTCAGGGCGCAGGCGCGGTTAAAAGCAAAGGCCTAGGCACACAAAACCGCTGCAAATATAGCCGCAGTGAAACTACGGCTATATTTTATTTTTCCTTATTTTCCTTTGCAATTATTAAGGAAAAATAGCCTGCGCCATCAGGAATATCCTCGGCACTATAGTACTTTTTCTCATTTTGAAGACCGCAGTTTTCCACCATATTTACCTTGCGGCCGCTCTTTTTAAGGATTTCCTTAACCCTAGGCATCTGCTTGCCACTCTTCATTAGAACATAGCTTCCATCGAGTGCAAGCTTATCGTCAAGCTGGTGCACAGCAGGAATAACATGAAGTGGTTCCTGCCACTCGGTTAACGGTATTCCAAGTGTTGCCGCAGCTGCGCAAAATGAGGTAATTCCGTTGATATACACAGTTTCAAAACCGTGCTCTTTAACTATTTTCTCAAGATAAGAGAAAGTCGAATAAATCGTTGTATCTCCAAGAGTTATGAAGCCGATACTCTTGCCCTCTTTGAGGATTGTTTCGATAGTCTCAGCTCCATGTTTATGCGCTTTGACTAGAACCTCTTTATCCAAGGTCATCGGCATGTCAATTGGAAGCATCTCCTTTTGTTCGATTTCAGGCACTGCCTGAACCGCAATTCTATAAGCCAAAGTTTCTTTAACTTCAGTGCCAGGTGCTGCAATGACATCAACTTCCTTCATCATCCTGACCGCTTTTAGCGTGATATGCTCCGGATCCCCAGGTCCTATGCCTATTCCGTATAAAATACCCTTCATTTTTCCTCCAATTCACCTTTTAAAATCTATTTGTTATTTAGCTCACATAGAATCTTTCCAATACCTGAAACGGAATGCTCCTGAGCCACCGAAAAAGTTCTGTCAGTTCTCTTTTTGAGCTCTCTTGCAGTAATATCACCGATACATATTATCTCAGCATCTGGAAGCTTATGGCTTTCAAAGAAGGCTCTGACTCCCGCAGCACTTGCAAACACTATATAGTGGCAGTCTTCAAACTTCTTAATATCAAAATCTTCTCCGGTCTTAACCGTGTCGTAAATCTTTCTGTCATCAAAGCTTACGCCCTTTTCCTCAAGCGTTTCGCTAAGCTCTGGCGACCCACCTAGGGCCCTAAGAATCAGGATTTTCTCGTTGGCACACTTTTCGGTAAGAAGAGCTCCTAGCTTTGCAGCCGTATACTTTTCTGGCATAAGGTCAGCGATTATCCCATGCTCTTTAAGTTTTGATGCTGTGCCGATGCCTATGCAGGCAAATTTCAGGTGTCCGAGGCACCTTATATCCATGCCTCTTGCTTTGATTTCTTCAAAGAAGATATCTATTCCATTTGCACTAGTGAAAACAATCCATCCGTATTCGCTAAAGTGCCCTGGAATCTCGCTAACATTCGGTTCAAGCTCAAGGCTTACCATACTTTCAACAAAGGCTCCAAGCTCCTCAAGGTGCTCAGCGAGCCTCGAAGTAAATGATCTGGTTCCCGTTATTGCTATGCGATTTCCATCAAGTGGTCCCTTACCCTTGCTTTCCATGTGAAAGCCGACAACCTCACCTACGACCAAAATACCGGGAGATTCGGCAAGATGTGCCTTATCCGCAATATCGCCCAGGCATCCATCTATTCTCTTTTCTCTGCCGGAAAAGCCTCTGCAGACTATTGCCGCCGGAAGCTTAGGTGATTTCCCATTTTTGATAAGGTTTTCACTTATATCCGCTATGGAGTTAATGCCCATAAGAAACACCAGCGTCCCGTTCAGCTTGGCAAGAGCCTCGTAGCTTTCCGTTTTGTCGCTTGCGCTGTGCCCCGTTATAACCGTAAAAGACTGTGCTGTTCCGCGGTGCGTAACCGGAATTCCCATGCTCTCCGGCACGGCTATGCATGAGCTTATCCCCGGAATAAGCTCGCAATCTATGCCCTCAGCCTCAAGCGCAAGATATTCCTCGCCACCACGACCGAACACAAAGCTATCTCCACCCTTGAGCCTAGCAACCATCTGCCCCTTCTTTGCTTCATCTATCAAAATCTCATTTATCTCAGTCTGGGTTTTGCTGTGCTTAGCAAAGCGCTTTCCAACATAAATCCTCTTACATTCCTCCCTGACTTCGTTCAAAAGTTTATCGTCTATCAGGTCGTCATAAACGAGGACATCCGCCTTTTTCAGTGCCTTTAGGGCCTTAACAGAGATTAAACCTCTGCCACAGCCTGCACCTATAAGCTGTACCTTCCCTCTCATTAAATCTCCTCCGTAAGTATAGCCAAAGCTATCTGACTAAGCTCCTGTCTATCCTCAAAGTTCCCCTCTATACAAACCTTTCTATCATCCTTAAGCGCCATCAACGTGACCTTGTCTCCGTCAATCTTTGCGTGGACTCCAAGAGCCGATTTGCAATCAGCCTTGAGCCTACAAAACACGCTTCTTTCAATATCAAAGCGCCTTTTCGCATCCGGATCCGAAATATTTGTCAGAAGTTCTGCAATCTCCCTGTCACAGCTGCGACACTCTATCGCTATGATTCCCTGACATGCAGCAGGAATCATTTCCTCGCTAGTAAACTCGTAAACGTCATAGCGACTAAGGTCTATATTAAGCCTGTCGAGTCCCGCTCTCGCAAGGATTATGGCATCGTATTCTCCTGAGCTTAATTTGTCAAGGCGCGTACCGATGTTTCCTCTAAGACCCTTAAACTGCACATTGCCGTCTATTGCCGAGTACTCACAAATCCTTCGGGGACTTCCCGTGCCTATTACCTTCGGACTTGCCTGTCTCTCGGTTGATTCCTCTGCATCGCATTTAAGCGATATAAGGCAGTCTGCACACGCTGCCGCCTTTGGTATTCCACCAATCGAAAGTCCCTCTGCGAGCTCATAAGGCAAGTCCTTTGCCGAATGCACAGCGATATCCGCCCTATTATCAAGCAAGGCTTTTTCGATTTCGCGCACAAAAAGACCATCGCCTCCGATCTCCTGAATCGGGCGGTTTCTGTCCTTGTCGCCCTTTGTTTTTACAATCAGTATCTCGCATTTGACGCCCTTGTCTTCAATAAGTGCTTTTACTTGCTCTGCCTGAGCCAAGGCGAGCTTACTGCCTCTAGTCGCTAAAACCAATTTTTCCATCATAATATGCTTCAATTATCTTATCTACATCAACTTCGTTTATATCGTCAAGCTTCAAAAGCATCAACATGACATATTTATAAATACGGCTGCGTTCCTGCTGTGAATCCACCTTTGACGGCAATTTTTTCCTTAAATCGCCTAAAATATCAAGTATGGCTTCGATGTTGTCGGGAAGCATATCTTCAATTTGCTCTCTTAGATATCTTGAATATGCGGGGCTTTTGCCTGTCGTAGAAACGCTGACCACAAGTTCACCTCTTTTGACTATCCCAGGAAGAAAGAAATCACATTCCTCCCTGTCATCTGCTGCATTTACGGGTATCCCTTTCGCCTTGCAGAAAGCCACTATAGCCTCATCTCGCTCTCTGCTTCCCGTCGCCGTAATGACAAAGTCCGCACCTTCTAAATCATCCTCATCGAAGGTCTTTCTCTCTATTTTTATACCGTCATATAAATCTTCCTTTATAGGCTCTTTTGTGATGATTTTGATTTTGTCCGTAAATTGCCTTATTGCCGCAAGCTTTCTCATAGCAATCCTTCCGCTTCCGACAACAACAAAGCTCTTATCCTCTAAATTTATACAAAGTGGAAATCTGTTCATGTCAGCTATCCCTGCATTTTACGCATAATCGGCACCAATCTGTACGCGAGCACTGCCGCCAACATACAGATAACGGTATCGGGGATAACCGTACTCAAGAACCACACGCTAAACAGCTTTGCTATTCCTATCCCTCCCGTTGCGGATAAAACAAAGTTAAACATGATGAAATAGTAGATCAAACCGCAAGCATAATATGCCATCTCTCCTGCCAGTGCCGCAACTGCAAGCCTTGAAAATCTCGGTTTTTTCTCTCTGTTTGTCAAAAGCCCTGCAAACAGCGCTGCAAAAGCAAAGCCTATGAGGAAACCAAAGGTCGGTTTAATCAGATATCCAAGACCTCCTCCATGCGCAAATACCGGAACTCCAATAAGACCTATGATCAAATATGCTACTATGCTCAGGAATCCGTTTCTTGCACCCAACAAAAATCCTGCAAGAAGTGCGAAAAAAACCTGTAGCGATACCGTGACCTCAAAAGCCCCAATCGGAAGCACTATTTTTATAAGCGCTCCCACTGTCATAAGTGCAGCAAAGAGACCGCAGTAAATCACATCCTGCGTTCTAAAGCCTCTTCTAACGGTTTTCTCTGCATTACTCATAAAAACCTCCCTTTTATTAAATCTCTATAAATTTCTATATAAATGTCATTTTACAAACATAGATAGACTCTCTATATTCACAAAATAGATACTATGGTCTTAGTGCTGTAATTGGTACAACAATAACGTCATCCTCTCTTTTATATGCCATGTTGCTCATTCCGGATATAACACATAGCACTTTAGGTACAGAGTCTCCGTTATGTTCCATCATTTTTTTAAAGCTTAATAGTTCCTCTGCAGCTTTATCTATTTGATTTACACCTAACTTTATCTCAAAAGCTCCATACCTTCCATCTTGAAACTCTATTATTGCATCAACTTCCTTAGCTTTATCATCCCTGTAATGAAAAAGCTTGCCTCCGTAATATTCTGCATATATTTTTAGGTCATGCTCGCATAAGCTTTCAAAGATAAAACCAAATGTATTTAGGTCATTCAGCAGCATCTCTTTTGTGGCACCTATTGCTGCTACAGCAAGAGAAGGATCGACAAAATGCCTCTTTGCAGATTTCAAAATCCTTCTTTTTGACCGAAGCTCTGTGCTGAATGATGCTTGATTATCAATAATAAAAAGTCGTCTAAATATATTTAGATATTCTGTTACCGTGTCAGAATCAATACTTAATCCCTCTTTCTCCGCAATATCTTTTATAATTGTGCTATTCTTTACGATTGTACTTTCATTCCTGCCAAGTGAATGTACAAGAGACCATACTTTATTTATATCTCTTCTAACCCCATCCACCTTGAACATATCGTCATCTATAACGGTCTTAAGGTATTCTTTTGCTAGATTTTCCGCATGGTCAGCAGATACTGAGATATTTTCCGGCCAGCCTCCACGCACAGAATAATATATAAGCTCTTCTACACGTATATCACCTGTTATTTTCGGTTCTATATCTCCGTCAAACAGTTCTTTAAGAGATATAAGCCCTGATGAATCTCCAGTCTCATAAAGAGACATTGTATTCATTTTTACTTTACTTATTCGACCTGTTCCACTATGCATTACTCCTCTATGATTAGGAGCAGTCGATCCGGTAAGTATATATTTACCTTTACCACCATTAATATCGACTTCAAATCTCACAGCATCCCATAAAGGCGGTACTTCTTGCCATTCATCTATAAGCTGAGGGACCTCACCCTTAAGAACAAGGTCCGGGCTCAACTGTGCCATAGTTCTCATTTGAAAATTATTTTGTGGATCCCCTATAAATGCGGCACTCTTTGCTCTGCTTCTAGCCGTCCATGTCTTTCCACAGTATTTAGGTCCTTCAATACATACAGCGCCAAAGCTATTCAGATATTCATCCAAATGCTTTTCTATCAATCTAGGCTTATACTCTTTCGGTTTTAGCATATCTTAACACCTCCATACAATAATATTGTATGTCTATTCGGTGTTTTTCTCTAATTTTATTCGGCAATTTTCGCAAGTTCTATTCGGTGTTTTTCCCTTAACTTGTTCTATGAGTTATACGAATATCTATATCAAATCATAAATAACTCCATTTTATTAACTACCGCTCTATACCGTCGCGAGCCTTTACACCGCTAGAGTAATAGTGCCTTGTCTCCTGAATCTCAGAAACGAGATCCGCCCTTTCAATCATATAATCAGGTGCATACCTTCCCGTCAAAACGAGCTCCATACCTTCAGGCTTCGCTTCCATCAAAGCCAAAACCTCATCCTCAGCCAGAAGTTTAAAATAGCAGCAAATCGTAATCTCATCCAAAATCACAAGATCGTAGCTGCCACCGCGGAGAGCCTCCCTCGCCCTCCTGAGCCCATCCTCAGCACTCCTATAGTCATTTTCGCTCGGCACACCGCTCATCATACAACCGTCAATGCCGTAGAGCTCAACCGTGATTTCAGGAAAGCGTTCCTTTATGAGCTTAATTTCACTATATTCTATACTCTTAATAAACTGACCAATGTAAACCCTAAGACCTGCTCCCGCAGCCCTAATAGCAAGCCCGATGGCCGCCGTAGTCTTTCCCTTGCCGTTTCCGGTGTATACCTGAATATATCCTTTTTTCACGAGCTAAACCTCTTTTATTTAATTCTAACTGCGATAAGCAGCTTTTTACTTAAGTTAATTATATCAGTTTTCGTCATACGAGTAAAACCCGGCTATAGCCTTGCCTTGCAAATCATGTTAATTCCCGTGCTGTAAGTCTTAGTTAATTTTTTAGGGTGTCACAGTGGGTGTCACACTTAATAGAGAAATATAGGACAATTTAAGTCAATATCATCTTCCCGGATAGTTTTTCAAGGCAAATAAAAAAGCCCTGCTACACTTGATAATCAAGCAAATACAAGGCTTTAAATTTGGTGTCCCAGAGGCGATTCGAACACCCGACGCACGGTTTAGGAAACCGACGCTCTATCCACTGAGCTACTGGGACACATTGCTTACATATAATACCACGATAAAGAGCGTCTTTCAACTGCAACATTGCTCTTGTTAGGTAAACCGGACATTGAAAACAAAGCATAAATTCACCATAGCCATTAATCTATAACGACTACGGTGAATTTAATTAACAACCTATGTATTCCATATTAAGTTATATTATCTGTTCTTCTTTTTGGCAAATTTACATAGCATGAGACTATTTAATCTTGATTGTATTCCAAATGACATCCTGATACATGGTTGCAGCCAGTTTTAGATCTCCAAGTCTCTTGTTGTATGTAATCATTCTATTTGGATAGTAGAGAGGAATTGTTATCGCTTCATCATTCATATACTTGAAGATTGCATCGTACTTTGCCGGTCTCTCATCATCCTTATATGTTGCCAGGACATCATTAATCATCTCTGTGAGTTTATCATCGCTCCAGAAAATTCCTTTTGCCTCGTCAGTATTGCGGAACACACTCTTTAGGAAGCCATGTGGGTTCCATGAATCTTCGTATGAGCGGTAGATAATCAGGTCGTAGTTTCTGTTCTTCCAGATTGCATCATAGTACGCACTGACTTCCTTCTCCTCCAGCTGAATATCAACACCTATCTTCTTATACTCTGACTTTAGATATTGGCAGATTGTCTTCCAGTTTGCATATTCTCCTGTCTGGAAGACAAGCTTGAATGACAATGGCTTGCCATCCTTTTCCAGCATGCCGTCCTTGTTTTCTTTGTATCCGGCTTCCTTTAGGAGAGCTTTCGCCTTTTTGATATCATAATCATACCGGGACTGTTATCCTTATTTACATAAGGTACCTTATCCGAGAAAACACCTGTTGCCGGAACACCGGCATTGTTTATAAGCTCTTTAACCATTGACTTCTTGTTTGTTGCATAGTTTAGCGCCTGTCTTACTTTGACATCCCTAAGAGCTTCGTTATCGTAGTTGATTCCTAAGAAGAAGGACTGTGTTGACTTCTCCTTTAGAGTTGCTAAATCCTTATCTTCTTCGATTTTCTTTGTATCCTCTGCAGGTATATCGGCAAGGCTCAAATCAGCTTCTCTGCTCTGCAGTGCCATAGTTCTTGCCTGCCCATCCTTTACTTCTTTGATGACCAGCTTATCAAAAGCAGGCTTCTTTCCCCAGTAATTAGGGTTTGGTACAAGTGTTACCTCAGAACCGGACTTGTAATTCTTAATCATCCACTGGCCTGTTCCGATAGGTTCCTTGAACTTTCCGTTAGAATCGATGCTTGCTTTAGCTAACATTCTAAACGGTCTCGGATATGTGAACTCGATGAGGATTGGATATGCCGCCTTTTCAAAGGTGAACTGAACGGTGTAATCGTCAATCTTCTTTACATCCAGAAGCTTTGCTGAGAAGTTTGAACGAACCTTTTCATTCCAACGGTCTGTATTGAACAGAACGTTATCAGCGTTGAAATCCTCACCATTGCTGAACTTAACGCCCTTTCTAAGCTTAAATGTGTAAACTGTACCATCCTCGCTAATCTCATATGATTCCGCTAGAGCCGGCTCAATTTTTCCATCTTCACCATATCTTACTAGTGGGTCATAAACAAGTTCATAGAACTTAATCGCAGATATGCTCGTATCGACAGTATCCGCTGATTCCGGCTTTAGGTCGCCGGACATCATAGCAGTAACAGTCTTGCTGCTTGTGTCACTCTTCTTTGACGTTTCCTTGTCCTTGCAAGCCATTAAACCAAATGACATCGCAAATATAATCGCCATCACTGCAGTAACTTTTAAAAGTCTTTTCTTTCTCATCTTTTCTTTATCTCCTTTCAACTATTAAACTTATTACAAGCGATAAAATGCTTATGTTCCGTTTCCCTTAATAAAGGCTTATTATGGTCACAAATCGCCTCACTCTTTGTGCAGCGATTCCTGTATACGCATCCCTGAAGAGTCTCTCCGGTAGACTCATATTCCCTAGTAGGCTCATTGATAAAACTCCTCTTTCGAGGATCTGCACAAGGTATTGATTTAAACAAATCAATGGAATATGGATGCTTAACTACTCTATCTAAATCTGTTTCGACTTTCGCAAGCTCGACTATATTACCCTTATACATGATTGCGACATTTTGACAGAGATCCTTCACATTTGACAGGTCATGCGTGATCAAAAGATAGGTTACATCCGTTGTCTGCCGTATCTCCTGCAACAGTTCGAGCACACGATGTCGAATTGCATAATCCAAACTCGCGACCGGTTCGTCGCATATCAAAAGCTTTGGCTTTAGTATTAAAGATCTCGCTATATTAGCCCTCTGACACTGTCCACCCGAAAGCTGAGATACATATTTCTTCTGAAAGCTGTTTGGGAGCTTCACTACCTCAAATATTTCATCCAGACGCCTCTGGCACTCTTCATGACTTAACTTTTCGTGTGCAAGTAAGACTTCTCTTATACTATCGCCAACTGTATAGCTCGGATTGAAGACCGATTTACTGTACTGAAATATCATCTGTACATCCCTTCTCAGTGGTCTTAGCTGACTCTCCTTCATCTTCGCTATGTTACTACCATTGAAAACAACCTCTCCCTTTGTTGGCTTCTCCAGCCCCATGATTATCTTTGCAAGCGTAGTCTTACCGCATCCGCTTTCACCTATGAGTGCCAGCGAGCTGTTTTTGTTTATTACAAGTGAAATGTCACAAACTGCCGGCAGCTTGTCATTTTTGCTATAAAACTTTGTTAGATTTCTTATTTCCAATAGTGGCTTCATAATCTTAATACCTAAATTTTCCCTGCTATTAAATGTCTCGTATATTCGTTCTTCGGCTTATCAAAGACTTCAAATACATCGCCTTCTTCAACAAGCTCTCCATCCTTCATTACATAGATGTAGTCTGCAATCTCCGCTACCGCTGCGAGATCGTGTGTTATGAAGAGAATTCCAATATTTTTTTCTCTGCTCAATTTGTATAGCTGTATCAAAATCTGTTTTTGTATGGTTACATCAAGTGCCGTTGTCGGTTCGTCCGCTATAAGATATTCGACCTCCTGAATTAGGACACTTGCTATCATCACTCTTTGACACATACCACCACTAAGCTCGTGTGGATACTTATTCAGTATCTCTGCCGGAGCTTGGAAATTCATGTTCTGAAGCCCCTCACAAATTATCTCTATGCCTTCGGTCTTACTGACGTTTCTATGTTTTCGCAATCCCTCCATCATCTGCTTCTTTATGATAAACAGTGGGTCCAGTGCCCCTACAGGCTCTTGAAATATCATTCCAAAAAGTCTTCCATTACAGCTTTGTCTCTGCTTTGTAGACATTTTATGTATGGATTTCCCATTGCAGTAGATCTCTCCACTAACCGTCGCATTTTCCTTGAGCAGATTCATTATTGCAAGACTTGTTACCGTCTTTCCGCAGCCGGATTCACCAACCAGGGCAACTATTTTACCTTTCGGTAGTGTCAGATTCAGCCCTTTGACGGCTTGAGTTTCTCTTTTGGCATAGTCCATAAATCCAATGCGCAGATTCCTGAGCTCAAGGCTATTTTTTTGACAATCCATCTTGAACTCCTTCTCCTAATATGTTTACTCCAAAGACTATAAGCATTATGGTTAGACCGGGATACATCATCAGCTGAGGGAAGGTCTGAATAAAAGGTCTGCTCTCGCTCAGCATGATTCCCCACTCCGGTGTAGGTGGCTTTACTCCCAGTCCTATAAATGAAAATCCTGCAATTGCAAGTATTATACTTCCTATTTCTACCGTAGCCAGGGCAATAATTGAAGGCATAATATTCCTCAGAACATGCTTGAAAATAATTCTCGTATGGCTTAGTCCTCCTGCTTTAAGCGCCTGAAAATAGCTTTCCCCTTTGATCTTCAGCGTCAAAGCTCTGCTCACCCTTGCATAGTTTGCCCAGTAGGACATGGACATAGCAAGAATTAGATTTTTACCACTGGTTCCAAAGCTTCCGGCAATCGCTAGAACGATTATGAAAGATGGCATTGCGAGGAATATATCTATGACACGCATTATTGCCGTGTCCCATTTGCCTCCGACGTAACCGGAGACCATTCCGATCGGAAGGCCGATAATCAAAGTTATTGCAAGCACAGTAAAACTGTAAAACAGGGAATATCTGCTCCCGAATACTATCCTCGAAAACACGCATCTTCCCAGTTGGTCGGTCCCAAACGGATATTTTAGACTTGGATTTTGTAATTTTACTGTAACATCTACCAAGGTCGGATCGTTTGGCGCAATCAGAGGTGCAAATATTGCAATTAAGATGAAAATAATTGCGATGGCAAGGCCTATTTTGGTCTTCCTTTGACGTATGATGCTGCTTAGCGATAGATTCCCGTTTTGCTCAAGTAGAGTTTCAGCTTTCTTTTTTCTATGAAACATATGACCCCCTACTGCAATTTGATTCTCTTATCCAAAACGGAATAGGAGATATCTATAGCTAAATTTATAACTATGACCAAAAACGAAACAACGATTATATAGCACTGAATCACCGGCAAATCCTTTAGGGAAATGGCATTCAACGCCAGATATCCCACACCTTTAATTGAGAATATGGTTTCTATAATAGCAGAACCCGTTACGAGGTGTAGAATTATCGACGATGACCTTGTTATCACAGGGATAATAGCATTCTTCAGTCCGTGCACAAAAAGTATCCTTGTAGTTCCAAGTCCCTTGGCACGGCATGCCCTTATGAAATCCTTATTCATAACCTCAATCAGATTTGCTCTGATCAATCTGATCAAAATACCGAAAAAACCGAAATCCAAAACAAAAGCTGCTATTATTGGACTCCCTTCTGTATCTGCACCTATGACCGATATTATGCCCAGTTTTACGCCAAAGACATAAAGACAGAGCAAACCCAGCCAGAAGCTCGGCATGGATACACTTATATACGAAAAAAGCTTGATAATTTTATCAATTAGCCGATTCTCAAAGACGACGGAAAATACTCCAAGCGGTACCGAAATCAAAACCAGCAGCACAAGTCCGATTAGCCCTAGCTTTAGCGTAGGTTTAAAGTGTGTTAAAAGCTCCTCAATAGCCGGTTCTCCTGAATCTATCGAGTTTCCGAAATCACCTTTTATAACTTTCTTAAGCCATCTACCGTACTGTATGTGCAGGGGCAGGTCCAGTCCTTCTTCGTGCCTGATTTCCTCTATTTGATCTACTGTCGGATGATTATATACTTTTTCTGCTAGTATTCTTGCGGTATCTCCGGCGGAGAATGATGTCAAAACAAAAGTTATGACCGTAATCCCCAGAATTACCGGAATCACAAGAATTAGTCTCTTGCCAATATACTTAATCACACATACTTCCTTAATTTCTCTATAAAATAAATATTTCTTAAACTACTTCTTAGCAACTATCATAAACTGCGGCGTAGGCCCATTTACTTCTTTGTTCATCTCATCCCAAACAAGCTCGGTAATATCAACATCTGCCCTGACATCCTTAAAACCTAAATCGATTAGGGTTACAAGATCCCAACCGGGTCTTCTCTTGTCACTCATGAAAAGCTCTTCACCCAATCTCTTCTCGTCTTCAGGATTTGTGTGTTGGTGGATTCTTCTACCATACTTTTCTTTAACCCTCTTCTCATTCTCTCTATAGATCTTCTCTAAATCCTTATCGTAATTCCATAGATACCAGCAAGCATCAAAGATTATCAGAGATCCATCGGGCTTAAGAACCCTCATCCACTCCTTGTAAGCATCTTTAGGATTCTCTAGAGTCCATGTAACATTTCTATTCACGATTACATCAAAGCTGTCATCCTCAAACTCAAGATTGTGAGTATCCATAGTCAAAAGATTTGGCTCAACACCGCACTCCTTGGCATTATGCTTTGCCCACTTAATCATGTTCTCTGTCACGTCGATTCCCGTAACATCGTGACCATCCTGAGATAGCAGAACGGGGAAAAATCCCGGACCGGTTCCTATGTCCAAAATTTTGAGTCTATCAGCCTTAGGGGCATTATCCAAAATCAGCTTCTTCCACTGTGGCGCAAACTCCCCTTTTATCTCTTTCTTTATAGCTTCATCATAAATCTGTGCTTCGCCTTCCCAAAATTCTTTGATTTTTACCATTTCAATTACCTTTCTTAAACAACAAAAAAGAAGCTACATAAATCAATGTAACTTCTTATAAAGTACGAAAAAAACAATGTAACAAAGTAATCTGCCTACAATGAATCGCTCTCCCAGAAGCTACATTGGATTTCTCAGCAGGTTTCCTGGCTTACAGATCATCGCTCCTCTTCTCCTTCTCATGCGTATCGCACAATGGATAATGAAAAGAAACTCCTTGTTTACAGTGACCGGATCGCTCAGGATTCTCACCTGATTCCTTTTTACCTTTAGCTATATTTCTATACTAAAGCACTGAAAAACTTGCCACAACTATATCATTTCGTTACAGTCTTGTCAATAATGATATAAAATTTGCTATTATTCTGTGGATAATTGCCATTATTAGCTATAAATCAACTATTTCCTTGTTTGTCAAGGTTTCACAATTCCCAAAACCATCCGTTATCCTATCATTAAAAAGATTTATAATGACATGTTTTCATGTAAATCATTACTATATATTCTTAAAATGCTTGCATGTATACAAAATATATAGTAGAATTTCAGTATGATTGTTAAATAATAATCAATTCATTCGGTTAATTTCGGCTATTATCACTCGCCGATATTCAACACAACAGAACTTATTATATGGAGGTAATTTCTATGTGCAAAGTGAGCGATGTTCATAAGCAATATCAGGACAAACTTATCACTGCCGATCAAGCAGCGGCAAAAATAGAAAACAATTTTAGAGTACATTTCGGTACCGGACTTGGCTCTGTCATCGATATAGACGAGGCTCTGGCTAAGAGAGCGAACGAGCTAAAAGGCGTTACAATAATAACAAACGTTGCTATCAGAAAAGAGGCGCTTAAGACATATCAGGCAAGCAGCTCAAACGAGAACGTAAGATTCCACTCTTCTCACTTCACAGGTACAGATAGAGCAATGAGCAAAGCCGGACGTCAGTGGTACATCCCAATGCTCTTCCGTGAGCTCCCTAGCTACTGGGATCAGAACGATAATCAGTTCGATATGGCATGTTTCCAGGTTACCCCAATTGACGAGCATGGTAACTTCAACATCGGACCTCAGGTCGCTGAAATGCTTGGCATCATAAAGGCTTCTAAGAAAATCATCGTAGAGGTTAATGAAAATATGCCTTTCGCAAACGGTGAGACAGCTATTCTTAACATAGCAGACGTTGACTTCATCGTAGAGGGATCAAACTCAATCCCTGCCGAGATTCCGGCAAAGGCAGCAAGCGAAATTGAAACCGAGATCGCTAAGCACGTAGTAAATTTGATGTCTGATAACTGTACACTTCAGCTCGGAATCGGTGCGCTGCCATGCTGTATTGGAAGCATGCTTGCTGAGTCAGATTTCAAGAACATCGGATGTCATACAGAAATGCTCGTTGACTCATATGTAGATCTGTTCAACGCCGGCAAGTTGGTAGCAGGAACAGGCGCTGATGATAAAAAAGCAGTATATGCCTTTGCAGGCGGAACAAAGAAGCTTTATGACTTCATCCATAATAATCCGCTATGCCACATCGCTCCGGTTGACTATGTTAATGACATCCATGTAATCAGGAATATAGATAATTTCTATTCAGTTAACAGCTGTATCCAGCTAGATCTCTATGGTCAGGTTTGTTCCGAAAGTGCGGGATATCAGCATGTAAGCGGTACTGGCGGACAGCTCGACTTCGTTATGGGTGCTTACCTATCAAAGGGCGGAAAGAGCTTCATCTGCACCCCTTCAACAAGAAAAACTAAAACAGGCGAGCTTGAGACTCTAATTAAGCCGGGTCTAACACCGGGCTCAATTGTAACAACCCCTAGAATGTCAACTCATTACATCGTAACCGAGTACGGTGCTGCAAACCTCAAGGGTAAGAGTACATGGGAGCGCGCTGAGAAGCTCATCAACATCGCACACCCTGATTTCAGAGATGAGCTCATCAAGGATGCTGAGAAGATGGGAATCTGGACAAAGACAAGCAAGATTTCTCTATAGTCTGACCGGCTATAAATCACCTTTAACAAAAATAAAAAGTGTAGTATAATACACCTGGCATACCGATGTGGCATAGCTGCATCGGTATTTTTGGAGGGATATTTATGAACAAATTTTTAGATAGTAGAACAGGAAACATCCTTATGGTGCTGGTGGGAATCGCTTGCGACGCATTCAGCTTTGCAGCCTTTGTTCTCCCACATAAGTTTATCGCAGGAGGCGTAACAGGTGTAGGCAGGGTGTTTTCGCACTACTTCGAATTTGACGTTTCGGTAGTTGTAGCTATAATCAGCATATCGCTTTTGATACTCGGCTTCCTTTTGCTCGGGAAGCTCTTTGCACTCAGCATAGTAGCAGGTTCAGTGCTATTTCCACTATTTCTGAATGTGTTTAACAGATTTGATGCTCTTAAACATCTGACTGATCAACCAATGCTTGCAGCCATAATCGGAGGAGTGCTCATGGGATTTGGACTGGGACTCATAATTCGTGCAGGTGCATCATCCGGCGGAAGCGACGTAATTCCAATCATCCTAAACCGCAAGCTGGGAATTCCGGTTGCTCCGCTCATCTACATAGCGGACTTCACGATCATGATCTTGCAGCTACCATTTGCAAATACAAACGACGTGCTCTTTGGTATCATCGTAGTAATGCTTTGCACTATAACACTTAATAAGGTTGTGCTCTTCGGTTCAAGCAATGTACAGTTCACAATAATCAGCCATAAGTATAAGGAGATTAACGAGGCTCTGCAGAACGATCTGGATGTCGGCTCTACTTTGACACATGGAATCACAGGTCACTGCAAGGATCCTCTGGATGTAATCATCTGTGTAGTCAGCCACGAGAGCGTACACCGTGTAAGGACAACGGTTCTTGAAATAGACGAAGAAGCTTTCATGACCATGGTTGACGTAAGTGGAGTAAACGGACGAGGCTTTACTATGGCAAGAAAATACTAAGTTTATATACCGGTGTAATCCTTTGATTATGCCGATTTTTATTGCGTTGACACGACAAAGATAATTTCTTACTTAGGGTTTACAATAAGTGTTAAATAATTGACACTTACACCATTTTTTAGTATCATTAACATTAACTGAATAATAAGTGTTCTTTTATTTAAAAGCGAAGATGGAAACAGGTTAAAATCCTGTGCGGTACCGCCACCGTAAGCGTGTAGTTTCTCTGATACATCACTAAGAGATTGGGAAGATTGAGAAATATAGATGCGCAAGCCGGGAGACATGCACAAAATTATCTTGTATTTGAGCGGATTTCTCAAAAGATAATGCCAAATTTGTAATTCTTGAGCACACATTTGTGTGTACTTTTTCCATTCCTGCTTTAATTTAAAAGAAAAAACGGGAGGAAATATGAAAACCTTATTAACTAAATCCAAGCTCTACGCTCTGATTTTAGCTTTCTTCTTGGTAGTCTCTACCATGCCCTTGACAGCTCAGAACGTATTTGCAGAGACAACACTGGGCGTAGATAGCGACGGCTATTTACTCATTACAAGCGAAGACGAGCTGGTTGAGCATCTGATGAGTGCAAACAAAGCATACAAGTCCGAGCTATCCAAGAATTTTAGGTTAACCAAGGATCTGGATCTATCAAAGTACACCAAGCTCAAAAACATCGGAAGAAGTGCAAACTACGAGAGCAACCCACTCTTCAAAGGTAACTTTGACGGAAACGGTCACACTATCAGAAATGTAAACCTTAGTGAAGGCGGTATATTCAGCAATATTGATGTAAATGCCAGCGTAAAAAACCTAAGCATAGAAAACGCAAGCGTAAGCGCTAAAAGCACGGAATATCCGGGAATACTCGCAAGCAAGAACCTAGGTACAATAGAAAACTGTAAAATTGTAAATTCTAATATCAACTCAAGTCAGAGCGGTACTGGTGGTTTTGTTGGTCAGAATGTCGGCACTATATCAAAGAGTGCTGTAATAAACACAAATGTAAACGCTGAAAAATCCATGCAGGTAGGCGGATTTGCAGGATTCAACGGCTATTCAAGTAAATTCGGAACCATCGATCAGTGCTTTGCTGATGCAAATGTGGTTGGTTCTGCTAATGTTGGCGGCTTTGTAGGAAAGGCTGAGAAAGGAAATATTTCCAACACCTATGCCGTAGGAAGCGTCAAGGCAAATTCTAACGAAAAAATAGGTGGATTTGCAGGAATCCTAGCAAGCCCATCTCAACTAAAAAATGTTTATGCAAGTAACGATGTAAATGCAAGCTCAGGCGGACCTCTAGCCGGATGGAAGGGCTCAAGCTTCAGTAATCCTGGAGAGGTTGTAAACGGCTATTATAACAGTGATAAGCCAAAGCCGGCAACTGAAATGCAGGCATACGGAGGAATTACAGCAAAAACTACTGCTGAAATGACTGCTCCTGCCTTCCTAAATTCTATAGCAGGAGACTCTAGCAGCGTTTGGACTCAGGACGCAAACCACAATAACGGAATGCCTTATCTTTCAGCTGTGCTTCCACCTGAAACAGCGCCTTTAGTCCCACCTAAAGCCCCGGTAAAATTCGTAATTTGTAATTACAATAAGGATACAAACACATTCAAGAAGCTCAAGGAATTCACGGTTCAGCCGGAGAAGGAAGATAGCGTGGTCTTGGACCTCATGAATAGAGCAAAAGCAGAGAACAAGTTCACGTTCACAAGTGAAGCAAGCACCTGGGGCGAGTTCGTAACAAGCATAGATGGTATCGAGGCTCCAAAGCCTGATGGATGGATGTTCAATGTAAACGACATACAGTCACCGGTTGGCGTAAGCTCAGCAAGCTTTAATGGCGGAGAAACCATACTTTGGTTCTATGGCTGTGACCAGAACCACTATAAGGCCCCTCCTCTGACAAAAATTGAAAATCCGGAAGAGGAATTCGTGGAGATAAACTCTAAGGAAGACCTTATGAAGCTTTCAGGCACAACAGACGATCAACTTCTAAGCAAGAATTATAAGTTAAACAAGGATATCGACCTTTCAGGGGTTAATTTTGAACCAATTGGTAGCCTCGAACATCCTTTCACCGGTAAGTTCTTCGGACAGAAACATACAATCAAAAATCTAAATATAGAAAAGGACAAGGATTCAAAGGGCGTTGGTTTCTTTGCTGCTATTAAAGGGGCTGTAGTAAAGGATTTAAAGATTGAAAATGCAAAGGTCAAAGGAGGTGCCGTTATAGGAGTCCTCGTTGGCGAAGCTCAGGTTGATGCAAGTGCCGGAAAGAACAATCTAATTGCTCACTGCAATGTTTCAGGTATAGTAGAAGCCAAAGGAGAGAGAGTTATAAAGGTTGCAGACGCCGGCGGATTAGTTGGTGCCGCTCAGGAAGCTACAGACCCTAACACCTACGATTATGCGACTACAACCATCTTTGATGCGCATGCTGATGTAAAAGTGACCGCAGATGTAGGTGCAAAGGATAAAGCTATATCAGGTCACGTAGGCGGTCTAGTAGGACACAACAAGGGAAAGATCATAGATTCCAGTTCAAAGGGTGATGTCCTTGGAGGCAACACAACAGGTGGTCTCGTAGGTTACAACGATGGTTCCGTTAGAGGATCAAAGTCAACAGGAAACGTAAAGGGCGCATTCAATGTCGGTGGTTTCTTCGGAGCATCCGGCCCTTATAGTGCAACAAAGGATAGTTATTCCACCGGAGATGTAAAGCCGGTTGAAGATACAAAAGCAGAGTTTATCGGTGGATTTGCCGGTACAATTTCAGGCAAGGTGGAGAACTGTATAAGCACGGGAACTGTAACTCCGGGATGGTCTTGGAACGGTGGATTCGCCGGAAAGATCGATGGAAGCCTTACGGGTCCAAATGCAACAATTAAAGATGTTTATGGTAACTGTAACGATTTTAACAACGAAACTCTAAAGGCATTCGGAAACTACATGCCAAACCCATCAGATACAGCTCTTACTGCTGCTGCTGAAAAGATGCAGGTAGATAAGAAGACATCCGAGAATCTCGTAAACGAAAAGTTCGGTGCAAACATCAACCATGATGATACACAAAGCAAGCTAGACATCGAAAGAGTCGAAGCAAAGATAGTTGTTCCAAATCCTGTTTTGCTGGATAGCGAAGACGTTTTAAACAGCTCAAGAGCTGCAGTTAACAGCCTCACAAAGGAACAACAGAAGAAACTCAATAAGGACAAGCTAGAAGCCTTAGAAAAGGCTGAAAAGACCCTCAATAAGATCAAAACCGAGCCTACGCTAGGCTTCCTCGATTCCGCAGCTCTAAACAAGGACTTTAATGTCGAGTTTGATGGTAGCTTCGGAAAGATCAAGTTCGAAGAAGGCAAGGCTAAAGGTCTAAAGTTAAGAGTAGATTCCGATTACAAATACTTTGCAGATGCAAGTGGAAATCTTCATCCAAAGGCAAAGGTAAGCATCAAAATCGATGGTGTAGAGAAGACACTTGTTTACGGAACAGACTACACTTCTGAGGAAGGAAGCACCATTATTAGCTTCTCATCAAGCTTCTTAAAGTCACTAAAGCCGGGAAGCTATGTAGGTAGAATTCAAACAAACGCCGGATATGCCGAGTTCACTCTCGCTATACAGAGCAAACAAGCAGCCATAGGTCAAACTACAGGCGGACAAGCTACAAGAAAGGCTAGACTTGGAAGAGTAAACACCGGTGACAGCACAAATACAGCAGCATTTGTAATCTTCCCGGTGGCTATAATAGCTACAATAGGCCTTTCACTAGGAAGAAAAAAACTTAACAAATAAGTTAAACCCACAAGCTAAATATCCAATAACAGAAAACTGCCCGTGCTATCTAAAACACGGGCAGCTTTTTGTATTTACAAATTAGTTTATATCAAAATCAACTGATATCATTTCTAGCAAGTATTGCCGCCGGTGTCTTACGAAGTGTTGTAAATACCGGAAGCAGCCCAGCAATCATATTGAAGCCTAAAACAATAAGAAAACTTATTCCAAACACCAAAGGATTCATCCTGTACATGCTGTCAAACAGATCTATCTTTGTCAGAGCATTTATGAAGTATGCCATGAGTCCCATTCCGGGAAGTGCCGTTATCAATGTAATCGCTATAACCTCACCGGTAAACATCCTATAGATATCGCCCTTTTTGAGACCGATAGCCCTTAGAACGCCAACCTCTTTAATCCTTGATAGGAAGGAAGCCCTAAGCATCAAATACATTTCAATAAGCGATACGAACACGATTACGCTAGATACCGCAATCGCCTTCCAAATATTCTTGCTTATACTATTTACATAGCTCTGTTTGTTTTCCTTGTAAACATCTATTACTCTGACATCTGAACCTTTTAGGCTCTCTATCAGCGCCGCTTTGTTCTTAGTAGAGATAGTCAAAGTCTTATATTTTGAAATCACATTGATAAAGTACGTGTTATCCGTTACATAGAGTCCGCCACCCTTGCGATCGTCGTGGTAATATCCCGTAACAATTAGGTAATTACCCTTCACCTTAACATTTATAGGCTTCCCTATAGCGACCTCATCCTTAAGTGCTTCCGGAACAAGGACCTCAAAGTCCTTTGTCGGTGCTTCACCTTTTACGATATGAAGATTACCTGTGTTTGCGTAATCGCTGTAAGGCAATACAGCGTCAGTTTCAGCTGCATATTGAGGATTTTGTACATCATCAACTGCACTCTGACCGGGATCATGCAATATTATAGGTATCATCTTTGATCTATCAACATAAATGCTCGGCGTCTGCCGATTGCTTATTCCGACAATCTTCATATCCGGCATGTTCGGTTGCTTAAGAGTTCTTCCCAGAATGTCCTTACCGGTCTTTATACCGAGCTCTCTCGCATTCCCCAGCTTAATCATGTTCTTAACAACCATCTCGTCAACTACCAGTTCATCCGGATTTTCAGGGAGCCTTCCGGCTGTAAGGTCCGACTTCTTGAGCTTTGCTTTGTCGGACAGCGAACCGGTTACCAAAAGGCCTTGAGTCTGATAATACTCTTCGAAGGTCATAACAAAGTTTACTTTTGAATTTCCCGGCAGTACATAGTCCACATTTTTCAGCGTTGCATACTTATTATAGCTTTCTCCTGAAAGCTTCCCCGTCTTTACACTTACGTAATCCTTATCCATGGTCGTGAACTTGTCATCCGTATAGTGAGTAATTCCTGCCACATTGCTGACTGCATAGATTACGAACATCGATGCCAGTACGAATCCTAGCATGAGTATCTTTTTGATTTTTGAATATCTGCGGATTTTCTTAAATCCCGAACCGAACGACGAGAAAGGGCCATAGATACTGCAGTATTTCATCTTCGCCGGCTTCCCGCTCCTAGCGATACCCTCTTTCTCCTCTGCATGCTCAAAGTAATCCCCGTAGTCAAAATTATACTTCTCGTATATCTCCTTGGTCATTGCCTGATAGTGCTCGTCTATGATTTCAACACCTTCTGCGCCCATTGAGAGATTATCGTCTGTCTTGATATATATGTTGTTGTTCTTAACTACTATTTCAATCTTCGGTAGTTTTTGATTGCTGTCGCTGTAAAGGCTTATATCAAAAGGCCCATCTGAAAAATCCTTTTGTATAGGCATGTCTTTAAGGAATATCTTGCTGTCCATACGGTAATCGAGCTGGCCGTCGTGGGAATTCTCCCTGTCATCAACAATCTTGCCATCGACAATTTCGATTACTCTGTCCGCATAAAACTCTGCAATATCTCTCTCATGCGTTACGAGAATTACGAGCTTTTGCTTTGATATAGCCTTGATTATGTTCATTACATCGATAGTATTGCTGCTATCGAGATTTCCTGTGGGTTCATCAGCGATGATAATCTGTGGATTCTTTACTAGCGCACGTGCTATGCCAACTCTTTGACGCTCACCGCCGGACAGCATGTTCGCCGGACGGTTACGGTACTTTGCTATACCGACTCTATCGAGAATATACATAACCCTGCGCTCTATCGCATCCTTATCCTTAAAGCCCGTCATCTTTAGAACAAGAGCTACGTTTTCAAATACAGTCGCATCCTCAATTAGGTTGTAGTTCTGGAAAATATAGCCTATCCTCAAATTTCTGATTTCATCGAGCTTGCCATTGAGCCTGCGAGTAATCCTTTGGTCATCTATGTAAATTTGCCCCTTATCCACGCGGTCAAGTCCGCCAATGGCATTTAGAAGTGTAGTCTTACCGCAACCCGAGTTTCCCAGAAAGGTAACAAGACCGGAATCCGCAAGTTCGATGCTGGTATCATTTATCGCGCGGATCTCATTCGATTTATGCTTATTAAATGTTTTTTTAACATTTACTAATCTAATCATCGTCTACACCTCCTCCTTGTAAGCATTCATAGCTGTTTTTCTGAACATCTGACTCGAGTACCTAAGTGCCAAGAATACTGTCATAATCAAAATGATTATATATAGAATCAAAATATCCTCATGTTCGATATAGAGTAGGTTCCTGTTCAGGAATTCAAACGAGTTTATCGTTCCATCCTTAACCTTGATTATCATCCCTGCGACCGCTGCAAAGGCTATGTGGAATATCATTAGCATCTCAATGAGAATCATCCCTGAGCATGCGAAACTGCTTCCCCCAAGCATTCTCACAGTCGAAAAGTAAACGTTTCTCGATTTGAATATCAGCTTTATGATGAAATAGCTTATGAAAAACAAAACTGCCAAGAAGATTACCAGAAGAACTTTTCTAATTCCGTTTAGAATAATACTAACGGAATCTCCTACTTCACTGGATGTATCGTTAAGATACAAAGCCTTGTAGCCTTGCTTTTCCAAGCTCGAAAGAGTTTCCTTTGCATACTTGTTTTCTTTTATATTTACGGTAACCTGGAAGTTGCTACCGTCCTCATAAAGTTTTCTTATATCAGCTTCGTTCATATATATCGCTTCAGGATTTATATCGTCGATTGACTTTCCAAGAAGCCTGTTCACATTGTCCCTCTTGTATACTGAAGCAATTGAAACCGTAAGGCTTCTTTCTCCATTTCTGTTAAGCGTAAGATCAAAAGTTTTACCGGATGTATTTCCGTACGGAAACTCCTGAGCAAGAGATTCCGGAATATATGCCTTGCCCTCCTCAACCATAGGCGATGCAATTATAGGATTCGCTGAAGTTGGATTTACCTGCATTGTGCTCTTGTTAATTCTCATCTCCAGATCCGTCTTTCCTGCGGTTATCAACGACTGCATGTGCTCCAGAGTAGAATCCTGACAGCATACGATTCCCTCGTAAAACTGCCCGTTAAACTGTCTTGCCTTATCTTCTTCCTCTGTTAAATATCCATATCCAACTACTGTCAAAGCTTCGTTTATGCCCTCTGCATAGTTCAAAGGCTCGCCCTTTTTATTGAAGAGCTTGCCATAAGGCACTTCGCACCTGTAAAACATCGGCGTTTCAGGTGTTTTGCTTAATGCCGATATTATATAATCATCATCTTTGCCCAGCATCAAAATAACTTCGTTTGGCTTTTCAGGAAGTCTTCCTGAAACGATACGTTTCTCATAGCCTTTGATTGACTTTGCCTTCAGCTGAAGGAAAGTCTGCTTATTGTCATTTGAATCTTCTTTAACTTCACTAAAAGGAATATTGCTGAAGCTTATGAGGATATCCGATAAAAGCCCGTATTTTTCAATGCTCTTTACGTTGTCCACCTTTGATAGAGCTGCATAGTCCTCTTCGGTGAAGGCACTCTTGTCCTGCTTCGTAACAACAAGACGCTTTGAATTTGAATCCGGAAAAATCGAATTAAAGATCATGTCGTTTACAGAGAGCCTCATATTCTGCATCGTCCCGTATGATGCGGCAGTTCCCGCGCATAGGAAGATAAATACAAAGAGCAAGAGAACTAGTTTAGCCGGTAAACTAAATGTATTCCTTACGCCTAGTCTGACTGTACTGCCAAATCTAAGTCCGTCATGTCTTGCAGGTGTCAAGCGTTCATTCCCATTTGTTGCATTCTTTTGTTTTTTGCTTAGAGAAACTTCAATTTCTCCGGGGCCTTTTATATTTTCCTGAGCCTCAAGCAGCATAGGGCTTGCAAAACGCTTATCTTCGCTAAGCTTTCCATCCCTCATCGTAATCTTTCTCGTAGCATACATCTCAACCTGCTCGTAGTTATGGGTTACGATGATTACAAGTTTATCCTTTGATATGCTGGCCAAAAGCTCAATTATACCCTCAGCGGACTTCTTATCGAGATTTCCTGTAGGCTCGTCTGCGACGATTATCGGAGTATCTTTAGCTAGAGCGCGTGCTATTGCTACACGCTGTTTTTGTCCTCCACTGAGTTTTGATGCCTTAGTATTTCTATATGCTTTTAGACCTACACAATCAATCAGCTCATCAACTCTAGCTTTAATCTCTCCCTTTTTGTAGCCGCTCAAAAGTAAAACCAGCTCTATGTTCTGATATACCGTGTAGTTATTTATCAGGTTAAAAGTTTGAAATATGTTTCCGATATATTTCTTGCGGTAAGCTTCCATATCCTCGTTGCCATATCCGCTTGTTGGCTGGTCAAAGATGTACATCTCCCCTTCTTCGTAAGAATCCAATCCGGAGATTACGTTTAACAGCGTTGATTTTCCGCTACCGCTCTCTCCCGTGATAGCCACAAACTCACCTATATCAAAGTTTAGACTTATCCTATTGAATCCGGAAGTAACGACGCCGCCGGCCGAATAAAATTTTGATACCTTATCCAGTTTTAGCATATTTTTCTCCCCAAAAATAATTTGTAAATTGCTTCTATTGCTCAAATTCTATCAACAAAAATACATGATGTCTATATGATATCGTCACACTTAAGTGATTCTCTGATAAAATTAAGAAGATCGTGTTTTTTTGTTAAGAATTGTAATAAATTTCACATTATAAGCTATGATATTTCTGCATTTTTGAGGACTCTTGAGCCGCTCTGAAATATTGAATTAAAGCACTAATGGTGATATAATTCAATGGTAAAAGTGATTTGTTGGCTTTCATAGGAGGAAATCATGCAGGAGACCAATTACACGAGTCCATTATCCGAACGTTATCCGAGTGCTGAGATGAAATATCTCTTTTCACCTGAGATGAAATTTCGTACATGGCGTAAGCTTTGGGTTGCACTGGCAGAGTCTGAAATGGAGCTAGGCCTTGATATAACTCAATCACAAATAGATGAATTGAAATCGCAAATAGACAATATAAACTATGATGTTGCAAAAGAGCGTGAAAAAATAGTTCGTCATGATGTTATGAGTCATGTCTATGCTTACGGGCTTCAGTGCCCTAACGCAAAGGGTATCATTCACCTCGGTGCTACATCCTGCTATGTCGGCGATAACACCGATATGATTATCATGTCAGAGGGTCTTAAACTGATTCGAAAGAAGCTTATCAATACTATTGCAAAGCTTGCGGAGTTTGCAGACGAGTACAAGGCAATGCCTACGCTCGGCTTTACTCACTATCAGGCAGCACAGCCAACTACGGTAGGAAAGCGTGCAAGTCTCTGGCTAAACGATTTGGTTCTCGATTTGGAGGATCTGGACTATGTACTAGGTTCACTCAAACTTCTCGGTTCCAAGGGTACAACAGGTACTCAGGCTTCTTTTCTGGAGCTCTTCTCCGGAGATCACGAGAAGTGCAAGAAACTTGACAAGCTAATCGCTGAGAAGATGGGATTTTCAGACTGCTATCCGGTATCCGGCCAAACTTATTCTCGTAAGCTTGATAGCCGCGTGCTAAATGTACTTGCAGGCATTGCACAGTCTGCGCATAAGTTTTCCAACGACATTCGTCTTCTTCAGCATATGAAGGAGGTAGAAGAACCGTTTGAGAAGAACCAGATAGGCTCATCAGCCATGGCCTACAAGCGTAACCCGATGCGTTCAGAACGTATGGCCTCGCTTGCAAACTATGTGATGAGCACATCCATGAACCCACAGATTACTGCTGCAACACAGTGGTTTGAGCGTACGCTCGACGATTCAGCTAACAAAAGGATTTCTGTAAGCGAGGCTTTCCTTGCAACTGACAGCATCCTTGAACTATATATAAACATCTCAGATGGACTGGTTGTCTATCCACAGGTAATCAAATCTCATTTGATGGCAGAGTTGCCTTTTATGGCTTCAGAAAATATCATGATGGATGCGGTTAAAGCCGGTGGAGATAGGCAGGAACTTCACGAGAGAATCAGGGTTCACTCCATGGCAGCTGCAAAAGTTGTCAAGGAGGAGGGCAAGCCTAACGATTTGTTAGACAGAATTGCCGCTGATCCTTTATTCAATATAACCAAAGAGGCTTTACAGAAGGTTTTGAAACCCGAAAATTATATCGGCAGGGCAGATGTCCAGACCGAAGAGTTTCTGGACGGGGTCATAAAGCCAATTCTTAGCGCAAATGCTGATATCATAGGCATGGAGGCTAAAATTAACATTTAATGCTATAAGGCATGGAGGTATTTATGATTAAAGCTATTGTTGGTGCTAACTGGGGTGACGAAGGCAAGGGTAAGATAACAGATCTTCTTGCTGCCGAAAGCGATATAGTAATACGTTTTCAGGGCGGGAGTAACGCAGGCCACACTATCAAAAACAGTTACGGCAAGTTCGCACTTCACATGCTGCCGTCCGGTGTTTTCTATGACCACATTACAAATGTAATAGGTAATGGTGTAGCCCTAAACATTCCTAAACTCATAGACGAGATTAAAAATCTCACAGATCAGGGCGTTCCGAGCCCTAAGCTCTTTGTTTCCGACAGAGCGCAGATAGTGATGTCATATCACATTTTGCTCGACGCATACGAGGAGGAGAGACTCGGAGGCAAGTCCTTCGGCTCAACCAAGTCAGGTATCGCACCTTGCTACTCGGACAAGTATTCTAAGATAGGTTTTCAGGTTAACGAACTTTTCAACGACAGGGATTTTTTAATCGAAAAGCTGGAGAATATCTGTACAATTAAGAACGTGCTTCTAAAGAATCTATACAATAAGCCGGAGCTTAAGGTAGAAGAACTCTATGAGGAACTTATAGGGTATAGAGATATGATCAAACCTTATGTTCGCAACACTGAGAGCTTTATGCACCGCAGTCTGGCAGAGGGCAAGCAATTGCTTCTCGAGGGACAGCTGGGAGCCATGAAGGACCCGGACCACGGAATCTATCCTATGGTAACTTCATCATCTACTCTGGCCGGTTTCGGAAGCATCGGCGCCGGCGTTCCACCTTATGAGATCAAAAGCGTAGTTACTGTTTGCAAGGCTTACTCATCAGCAGTTGGCGCAGGTGCTTTTGTCAGCGAAATCTTCGGTGACGAAGCAGACGAACTAAGACGTCGCGGAGGCGATGGCGGTGAGTTCGGTGCTACAACAGGAAGACCAAGGCGTGTTGGCTGGTTTGATGCTGTGGCAACCAGATACGGCTGCATGATGCAGGGGACGACAGAAGTTGCTTTGACGGTTCTGGATCCACTAGGCTATCTCGATGAAATCCCGGTTTGCATAGGATATGAAATCGACGGAGTTAAGCACGACGACTTCCCAAATACAACTGATTTAAACAGAGCAAAGCCTATATTCAAGACACTTCCCGGTTGGAAGTGTGATATCAGCGGAATCCGTTGCTTTGAAGATCTTCCTAAGGCAGCTCAGAACTACGTAAACGAGCTGGAAGTTCTAATTGGATATCCGATAACCATAGTTACAAACGGTCCAAACCGTAATGATTTTATAAAGAGAAGACCAAATATATAAACTTACGAGGAGAAAGGAAAAACAAATGTACAAAGAAGCTATTAGACCCGCATGGGTTGAGGTTAATCTAAGCAACCTGGACTACAATATCAAGCAGATCAAAGAGAAAGCAAACGGTAGAGAGCTAATCGGCGTAATCAAAGCTGATGCTTACGGACACGGTTCTGTAAAATGCGCTGAAGTTCTCAGAAAGAATGGAGTTAAAACCTTTGCAATCGCAACTCTTCAGGAGGCTATAACACTTAGAGAAGCCGGCGCAAAAGAGGAAATCATCTGCTTGGGGCTTACACCTGACATGTATGCCGACGTAATCGTAGAGTACGACCTGACACCTGTAGTATGCGACTCATCAAATGCCAAGGCTATCAGCGATGCAGCGGTTGCAGCAGGAAAGATCGTATCCGGACTTATCGCAGTTGACACAGGAATGGGAAGAATAGGATACCTTGCTGATGATACAGATTTCGCAATCGAGGATGTTCGCAAGATTGCAGCTCTTCCCGGATTCAAGATCAAGGGTATGTTCTCACACATGTCTACAGCAGACGCAGCAGACAAGACATACTCACACGAACAGGAAGCTAAGTACAACGCATTCTACGAGGCTCTAACAAAGGCAAATATCAAGATTCCTTTACGCACACTGGCAAACAGCGCTTCAATCATGGAACTTCCGGAGATTTACTTTGATGCTGTAAGACCTGGAATCATCCTATACGGATGCTACCCATCAGACGAGGTTGAACGCGCGCAGCTTTCAATCAAGCCTGTAATGTCGGTAAAGGCAAATATAGTTCATCTAAAAGATGTTCCGGCAAACTTTTCAGTAGGATACGGACGCAAGTACATCTCAAGCAAGCCGGCAAGAATAGCAACGCTTGCCCTAGGATACGCAGACGGATACCCAAGACCATTTTCGGCAAACGCTAAGGTTATCGTAAACGGAGTTGTTTGCCCAATCGCCGGAAACATCTGCATGGATCAGTGCATGGTAGATGTTTCAGCAGTGCCTAATGTGAAACTTGGTGACGAGGTAATCGTCATGGGTTCTGACGGAGTAAACTCAGTTACAGCTGACGACATCGCAAACGCAACAGGCACAATAAACTACGAAATCTGCTGCGCTTTCGGACAGAGACTTCCTAAGGTATACGTTGACTGATAGCTAGCCATTCAAATTTGATAAAGTTTGATATTGCAATGGCATCGCCTAATTACGATTCTTGTAAATTAAAGATTTTACACAAAACAAAACAGCGAAACCGGGTTTCCAAGCTTCGCTGTTTTTTATTTAAACTGTTTATTCTTCGTCTCCTATAACCATGAGCGCAGTTTTTTCGCGTTTTCAGATATCTCATCTTCTATCAAAGGCTTGCACTCGAGCAATACCATATAGGAGTAGTAGTAAAAACTGTAGAATAGATCATCCGGGAAAGGATTTTCCTCATATCTGAGTTCGTCTTCTTCCTCATCATATTCCTCTGTCCATAGGTATTCCTCTTTGAGCATGTCGGCAAAATGCGGAAGTTCCTCTGCATGTTCGCATTTAAAGGCGTCATTTATTGACTCAGCTATATACATGAAGAGTTCAATTAGCTCCTCAAACAGTGTTGCTGCAATATCATTTGTCTCCCTTTGTTCTTTGGCCTTTTGAAAAATCCTGAGAAGAAAAATCAAAGCAAATGGTGTCGCATGTAGCAAAGTGCTTTGATGCTCTATATTTATAGCTATCTCTTCACCATCGCGCATTACATCATCTAAATTATCCATTTTGAACAGGGTATCGAAATACTTAGGAAAGTCAGTCGCTCTGCTATATATCGTCGGCAACCTGTTCCAAGGAACATCACTGATTTCTAGGCTTTCTATATATTTTCTTGTCTCTTCATCAACAGTTCTCAATTTTGAATCTCCTTATTCCATGCAGGGATTATCTTCTTCCCATATAATACCATATTTTATCCTATAACCCCATATGTTTTATTCGCCGTGCATAAAAAAGAGAGCCTTATGAAGCAAGCTTCACCCGGCTCTCCGATTTACTTAAATTAGTCAGCTACGTATGGTAGTAGAGCAACGATTCTTGCTCTCTTAACAGCAACTGTGATATCTCTCTGATGTAGTGCGCATGTTCCTGTCACTCTTCTTGGAAGGATTTTGCCTCTCTCAGAAATATACTTTCTTAGCTTATCTACATCTTTATAATCAATTTTTTCTGCTTTATCTGCACAGAACTGGCATACTTTTTTTCTTCTCATGCCACCATGTCTTCTATCTGCCATGTTTATCTCCTCTCTTTAGAACGGTACATCTTCGTCAATTGCCTGGAATGAATCCGGCATCTCGTCATCAAAGCCGCCGCTTGCGCCTGCCGGCTCAGATGCGTGTGTCTGCTGTGGTCTTGGTGTGCTGCCCTGCGGTCTGTCCCCCCATTCAAGGAACTCGACACGATCAGCAACAACATCAGTTGTGTAAACCTTAGCTCCGTCCTTGTTTGTATAGCTTCCTGTCTGAAGTCTTCCCTGAACAGCAGCCATACGACCTTTGGCAAGATACTTCTCGCAGTTTTCTGCCTGCTTGCCAAATACAGTTATGCGCGGAAAGTCTGTTTCTCTCTCCTTGCCTGCACGAACGGGTCTGTCAATAGCCAAACTAAATGTTGCTACAGCCATCTGAGATGTGGTGTATCTAAGTTCAGGATCCCTTGTAAGTCTTCCTATTAGTACTACACTATTCACTATCTACACCTCTTTCTTATTCAGCATCCTTATTAACGATGATATGTCTCATGAAATCTTCTGAAATCCTGAGTCTTCTATCGAGCTCTGCTGGCAATGTTGGTTCTGCCTTGAAGTCGATGACAACATAGTAGCCCTCGTTCTTCTTCTGGATTGGGTAAGCCAACTTTCTTAGGCCCCAAACATCAACATTTCCTACTTCTCCTTCAGCTGCGATTACGTTCTTAACTCTCTCAACAGCTGCGTCCTTCTTCTCATCCTCCAATGTTGGATCGATGATGAACATTACCTCGTAGTTAATCATTTGTTTCACCTCCCTATGGTCATAAATGGCGCTATTCCTATAGCGCAGAGATTGTATGCTTAGTTGCATACCCTAATATTATATACTAAATAATTTAAAAATCAAGGTAAATAGCCAGATTTCTTATTGTATGGTCATACGTTTTTTATTATCAATCATAACATATTGACATATGCTGAAATACTCTCTGAAAAAAATTTATTATTGGCTTGAAGTATGGAAAACTTAATAAAGTTAAACCATCAAAAAACCAAAGCAAATCAATATTATTTACCTTGGTTTTTAGTGTTAAGTTCTATTTACTTATAACTTCATTTGCTATGTAATCTGACAGTCCACCAACAACAACCGCTTTAGTTATATTTTTATTTTTTAAATATTCTTTTGAGTATTCAAGGTTATTATTATTCACTATCAAAATAGGTCCATCTTCTAACTGTGAAGCAACAAGTCCATCCACCTCATTGTCAACAAGTGTTATTTTTGATGTATTAGGGAAGAAATATTTCGCAACTTCGACACTTGTTTCATATCTATTTCTACCTTCAATCCTCATAACTTTTCCGATTTCAGCTAATTGCTTTGCAACAATAGAATTAACGACATCTATTGATCCGACAATAATAAATTCAAGACCTTTCTTTCTAGATAAAAAATCTAGTTGATAAAAATGCACAAAATCCTCAACAAGAAGAATAGGCAAACCAGTGGCTGCTGCAGATATTCCATCAATGTACTGCGCACCCGAAATTACCAAGATTCTTTTTTCATCACCAAGTGCGTGTTTTAGCACTTAAAAATTAGTCAGATATCTATCATCTCCTGTTAATATTTTAATATTCGAATTATAATCTATATCACCACCTACCTGAAATAGCGCATCTTTTTTTTCAATAGAATAGTCAAATATTATAGATGCATTATATTTTCTTGCTAAAAATGTAGATGATAATCCATCAATTATACTCTTACCACTCACATTTACATACTTATATTTATTAGTTGCACTTCTAACTATTTCCGCAGTCTCGTTTCTATCTTCCCCTCTATATATTGTTAGATTGCACATTGGTTTAACAACTTTATGGTCAATAAAGTCAATAGGTGGATATATAAAACCCATAAAATCTAAACCGGGCTCTGAATTTGTGTATGGTGGGTGATATTTCCTTATGTAAAATCTTGATGATCCATAGTCAGATGCAGACACTGTAATTTCACCATTTGTTCCAATCGACTCAACAACAGCTACATGTCCTGCACCATCACCACCATATCCTACAACTCCCTTTTTCCAACACATAACAGCACCTAGTCTTGGACTAGCGCCTCTTTGGTACCCATCATTGTTCCAGTACCAATCCTCTGCATTGGACCTACTTAGTCTATGATTGTACCCGAGAAGTTCTCGCCATCTCCCCCAAGCATAACCAACACAGTTTGGGATGCACTCACCATCCGATGTTATTCTTATACAATTGTTATATCCTCCGGCTGACGAATGCAGCCAGTTTTTATTATGATATTCTGGTGCTGTTAATCTTTTAATATATATTTCACTCATTTTTGTCCTCCTCTTTTTTCACATCTTCATTTGTGATTTGATTTGAATTTTTCTTTAGTATTTTTGCAACATGCTCTATGATAGGCACTGTATCTAACCCCATTAACGATATGTTCTCACTTATAGAAATAATTTCATTAGATAGATAGCAAACCGTAACAACGTTCTTAATAAACCCTGAACCTATCACATTATCCAACTGTGCCCCAACAAGAATTACAAGCAAAATTGTGCCTTTTCTACACAATCCTTTAAACCCTGCTCTTGATTCAAGCTTTCCATTTTCACTCTTCTTACTTTTTTTAAATACTCCTGCAACGATTATTCCCGTTATATAATCTATCATCATGCAAATAATCAATGCCTTCAGACTCATAGTCCAGAATTTTTGTCTTGTAATTATATTTGAGATAGCAGTTGGTGTTAGCATTTTCATTACCTCCTTTGCTTTATATTTATAATATTGCGCATTATTATAGATTTTAAATCTACTTAACAAGTAATACAACGATTGTAATCAAAACATTTTTATATTACAACCATGTTTTAAGTATTTTTCTCTGCCTCTGTAGATTATAAATCTATTATATTCCGGGTAGATTATTTGTCAACTACTTTTTTAAAACTTGTTGAATATAAATCAACTTGATGATATACTTAAAGCTAAGAAGGAGTTAGCAAAATGAGCATTGGAAAAAAAATTAAAGAAAAACGTATACTCCTCGGTCTAACCCAAGAAGAGTTAGCGAACAAATTAGGTTATAAATCAAAATCAACCATCAATAAAATCGAACTTGGTATAAACGATATACCTCAAAGTAAGGTTTCAGAATTTGCAAGAGCGTTAAATACAACACCTGTTTTTCTTATGGGTTTAGAACGGGAAAAACCAAAAAAGAAAACACTCCGTACAGTTCGAATACCTGTGCTTGGCATGGTTCATGCAGGCTATCCTATGGATGCAATTGAAGATTTTATAGATTGGGAAGAAATCACATCTGACATGGCAAGCCGTGGAGAAATAATGGCTTTAAAAATAATGGGTGATTGTATGGAACCAAAATTCTCAGATGGTGATATAGCAATCGTTTTATGTCAATCACATGCTGAAACCGGAGATATTGCTATAGTAATGGTTAATCACGATGAAGCCGAAATGAGAAAAATTAAAAAGTTCCCAGACGGTTCAATCAATTTAATCCCGCTTAACCCAGCTTATCAGGTCAAGTCATATAGCCCAAGGGAAATAGAGGAATTACCAATACGAATTTTGGGTAAAGTAATAGAACTCAGAGCTAAATTCTGATTTTACTGTTCTTATTTATATTTCTTACGAGGAGATACAGCATGTCAAACGGACACAACAATTTGTTATTTTCGGAAAGCGTTAAGCCTTTGGCTTCGTCAAATAACAGAATAGCCTATTTTGATGCTATCAGAGCCTTTGCAACGATAGCTGTTATTATGCTACATGTATGTGCTGCTAATTGGTATGCTTGGCCTGTAACGGCTTCCTCTTGGATTACATGTTCTGCTTATGATAGCGTCGTTAGATGGTGTGTTCCTTGCTTCATAATGATTAGTGGCGCACTATTCTTAGACAAAAAGATTAATTTAAAGCGTCTGTATTCTAAAAATATCTTTCGCATTGTTGTTGCATTCGTATTCTGGTCAGCTATTTATACTTTTGTGCCTAGTCTAATCAACAATGGAGAAAACAAGCTGCTTACATTCCTCGAAGGGCACTATCACATGTGGTTCTTATTTACCATTATTGGACTATATATAATCTCACCTATAATTTCGGGGGTCAAAGGGAATATAAATGCTTTAAGATATACAATAGTATTCATGTTCATATCAGCCATACTTATACCAAATGCAGTTGCAATACTAGGCTTATTTATGCCTAATTTTTCTGTAACACTCGGTCAATATCTAGGTAAATTTAGCGGTGGGGGGAGTGGATTCTTTAATGTAAGATTCATTTTTTACTTTGTTTTAGGGTATTATTTAAACTCCATTAACCTTAGTCGTAAGATGAGAATTTTAATATATATATTCGGTATTTTAGGCTTTATAGCGACAATAGTTTGTACCATCTACTATTCAATACACACAAATACTCCAAATGATTTTTTCTACGCCTACCTATCGATTAACGTTTTACTTGAATCAATTGCTGTATTTGTATTTCTTAAGTACAACTTTGATTTAAAGAGCTTTGGTAAGACAGCTAGAACTATTATTATTTTTATTTCAAAATACAGCTTCGGAATATATCTTGTGCATCCTTTGTTTATAGAACAAGCAAAATATCATTTCAATTTCACTATGCTTCCATTTAGTTCAGTAATTGGAATTCCAATTCTTACTATCATATATCTAACTTTATCTGCAGTAGCTGCGTACATTTTAAGCAAGCTCCCGGGGATAGGTAAGCTCATAGTATAAAATTTGAATACTCTGCACTGGTAGGTGCTAAAATTCTTAATACCTATTGCCAGTTCGGAGTTTTTTATTGCACAAAAAAGGGCTATAGGACAAAAAGTGTTGATGATTAATCCCAGTAAACCGGATAATTGCTCGAATGATGTAGCTCGCTCCATACAACTGCATCACCCCACATAGGAATAGTATCTTCTAGTTGTTTCTTGGCAGTCATCTTCTTGTAAATATCATCTATGCTCTTGTTTGTAGGCATTGTTTTTAATATCTCAGAAGCAGAAAGCGGTTTTGGTGAGTGCATATAGCACCACCAAAAAACCGCTTTAATTCTTCTCTCAACAGATAACCCCCTATGGTTATGCAGCATCTCCCTAAGACAAGCATTTACACCACCTTCAATTCGATTGTTTGTCGATGGAATTTTAAACTCAGCCCTTAATTCTTCATTAAGATACGTGAATAGAGTATTATCATTAAGTAGTCTTAGCATTGATTTTTCAGCCTTTATCAGTCTTTCATGCTTAGGTCTTATCTTTCCATTTTCATCATATGTTACTTCGCTTAAAAAACGTTTATGCTTGACAATCCAACCTGTAAAACGATCAACCCATATCTTTGAGTCTTCAATACTTTTAACATCAAACAAATCCCTTGCCAGTGCATAAAGCTCTAGCCCGGCTAAAGTATTTGGTCTACTTGTTGTATATCTTTTAACCTGTGAAAACACGTGAAATACGCATCTTTGATGCTTTGTCTTTGGCCACTTTCTCTTAAGTGCTTTTCTAAATCCTTTACCACCATCGGATACAACCACCTTAGGTTCTGCTATACGACTCATTAGAGCCTCCCAAGCTCCTGAATGCTCATATCTGCATACGTACCAACCTAATACATGTTCTTTGTCACAACATATCAAAATACACGATTTACGCGATAGATATATACCATCAAAATACAGTACATCTTTTGATTTTTCAATCTTTGGTGCCATAACCCATATATCCCAAAACTTGGAGGTTTTTCTTCTAAAAGTTCTTCCACCACCTGACATATTACTTTGTACTTCTTTACTGAATAACCAAGCCAAGAAATGCTGAAGCTGTTTAGTATCATTATCTATCTTTGGCGTAAACGCTAACTTACAAGACTTACAAAACCACCTTTGAGAGCCAGATTTTATCTTACCGTGTTTTATACATTTGCAATTACAAATTGGACAATTTACCTGCTTCATAATATATTCCTCCAAGAACTCTGATTCTAAGGAAGATATACCACGTTTTAACGTTGAAATTTGAATAGATTAGAAACTTTTTATCAACACTTTTTGTCCACCCTTAATCTTCTTTCAAAAAAGATTAAATCGCCATAGACATTGAATTCTCAATGCGCATGGCGATTTTCATCAACACTTTTTGTCCTATAGCCCACAAAAAAGGATGCTATTCGTAATAGATAGCATCCTTCTACTTTGCCTATATTGATTAAATTTATATTATCTTTACCAACTAGCCTCTTATATAATTTGCTATTTCATCGCTGATTGAGAGCTTTCCACCTAGTAAAATCAAACTCTTAGTTCCATTTTCTGAAACAAATTTTTTCGCATTATAAGCATCTGCAAAATCTGGTCCCACAAGTAGAACTGGAACTCCGATGTCCTGATTGAAAGCTCCGCCTACAAGGGCGTCTGGGAAGTTAAGTCCCGAAGCTAATATAACTCTATCTGGATGACTTAGGAAAAGATTTTCTGCAATTAGTCTTGATGTCTCGAATCTATCTGATCCTGCAAGTCTTACCGTATCCCCTGTGAATTCGTCGCGTACCGTCTTTGGAACTGCCTTATCTCCTCCAATAAAGTATACCTTTAGTGGGTCTATTGTTGAAAGATAGTTCTTTTGACTTGCGCTGAGTTTATCATCAGCTAGCAAAATAGGTTTATTTGCTGCAGAAGCCGAAACCGCATCCGGGAAGTTTAAACCTGAGCATACGATAAGCTCTTCACCATGCACTCTCGCTTCCTTTAGAATCAAAAGATTAGTTTCAAATCTATCAGAACCTCCAATTCTCTTAATATTAATCCCTTGAAGCTTCTGCTCTAAGCTTGCTGGAACAGCGCTTGTCTGTCCTAAAATATATACTGTACCATTAGGTTCAATACTATTCTTTATATACTCAGCAGTGTTATCCACTTCGTATTGGTTTGTCAAAAGCATAGGTGCTTTTTTTCTGAACGCTAGATAGTTTCCTGAGAGTGCATCCGGATAATTTTCTCCGGACGCAACTACTATGTTATCGAACTTTTCTTTGCCCTTATTTAGTTTCATCTGCTCAGCTACGGCATATGCCGTCTCATATCTATCGCTGCCTGCAAGCCTTATCTGCTTGTTAGCATCATACGCTGCCTGAGCTTGTTTCAACTTCTCTCTTGCGGCATTCGTTTTTTGGACGGCCTCTTTTATTGCCGCATTATTATCGCTGTTTTCGGCATTGCGCAGCTCCGCTTCTTTTTTTGCTATTTCCTGATCTATCTCATTTTCACGCTTTCTAATCTCTTCCCTAAAACTCTCAATGGTGAGATAGCTTTTATTGGCATCGTCTCTTCCAAAACACTGTTCGCTTGAAGGTGAGCCTTTTCTGAGATTATTCACCGTAAGTCCTGTAATTTTATGCGTGCCGTTCATTAAGGATTTATAATGTGCTATCTCATATTCTGAACCATATGTACCATTTACATACTTCTGTCTCTCATAGTCGAACCAAAAGTTGAAAGGATCACTATACATAAGCGCCAAGTTTTCGCCGGATCCCGAATTGAATATCTCTGACATAAATGCGTACTTAGAAGAGATTAAAGCCATGAAATAATCGTGGTTAATTCTTCCATTTTTTTCGTACATAACAGTAAATACTGCATTGCTCACCGCAGAGAACATCATTAAATCTACAGATACCTTAAGCTCTCCGTTTGGTATCCCCGGTAGCTGGGGATTGACAGCTGAAGCCGAATTATATGGTCTTAAATCCGGATTTGTTCTGAGATCGTTTGCTGTCTTAATTAACTCGATTGATCTGTTGATATTCTCAAAGGAAAGCGCCTCCTCTACAAGAGCTTTAACCTTTGCTTTATCAGCCTCAGTAAGATTTAACGCTGCCAAGGCAGGCTCTGTATCGATAAATTTTATAAGCTTCTCAATCGTCAATGCACTCTCGTATTGATTACTTCTGTTCTCCAAAAAATACTTTATTACATATGCTTTAGCTTCCTTTAAACGTTTAAGTTCAGCCCTTATTTCCTCTGCATAGTTGGCATTTCCGTTCTCAGATCTTACCTGTCTTTCGTTTTCCTCTGCTGCAGCTAGCTCGCCTTTCGCATTTTCAAGCGCCAGTCCTAAAGTATGTTCATTTTCATCGTAGCTTGCTGATAAACTTATATTAACCTTTGACTGTGCCATAGCAGAAGCTACCGGCATAAAAGCGAATACCAGACATGCCAAAGCCAAAATAACTCTCTTAGTAATTTTTTTATTCATCTGTTCTCCTATTTCCATAGTATCTCCGGATAGAGACCCTTGTCCTTCATTGAACGAAGCGCGTTGACAACGCCCTGCTTATCCTCTTTATATGTCACCCCATACCATTTGTCCTGTGAAGTCAAAACCTTGACCGTAGCTTTATTCTCAGCCAAAAGCTCAGATACCACACCCGGAAGAAAGTACTCTCCCTTTAGCGGATTTTCAACTACGCTCGTTTCAAAAAATCTCGGAAATTTCTTATCCAGTTCGTTCATCATCGACTTTGTGAAGCCCCAGAAATTCATCGAAACAATAGTGTCACCTGCGACCTCTGTCCAAGTTTCCCCGTCATCCTCGGTAAATGCAACTGCATCGCCTTTTCTCATAATCTTTGTTCTTTCAACGACAGACACCAGATTATTTTTATCATCAACAGTGCAAATACCCCTCGCCACATGGCCGTTTTCCGTCAAAGTCTTATCCAGTCTGTAGCCGACCATGGAATATCTATACTTATCGTCATCCTTTGCCTTGTCAAGAAAGTCATACATGGACTGGAATGCTCCCGCACCATAGTAGTCGTCTGCATTTATAACGGCAAAAGGTGCATCAATCAGCTTACGTGCTGCGAGTACCGCATGTCCCGTTCCCCAAGGCTTTTCGCGTCCTTCGGGAATCTTACAGCCCTCAGGTATATCCGCTATATCCTGAAATGCATAATGGATGTTCAGGTGTTTTCCGCTTCTCTCATCTATCAAAGCTCGGAAGTCCTGCTCATTCTCCTTTTTGATTATGAAGACAATCTCCTCAAAACCTGCCATCATAGCATCATAAAGAGAAAAGTCTAAAATTATCTCTCCCTCATCGCTTATAGGATCTATCTGCTTTAGCCCTCCATACCTGCTTCCCATACCTGCTGCCATTACTATAAGAGCGGGCTTATCTATCTTCTTTGTAGAAATACTCATAATTTACCTCTCCTCTTGATTCAAACAATAGTATTTAAATTATATCATATGATATAATAATCTCAAAGGAGACTGATATCTATGATTAAAAATATGAAGGATGCCGAAAGGGAAGCGGCTTTTAGAGTCGCCGATGCTATGTGTGCTGCTGCTCACACCGCTCCAAAGGCAAATGGACTCGACAAGATTAGAACCCTAATTATTTCAGGTGATGATATAGAGCCTTTAGCAATGGAAATGGAACTTGCCGGCAAGGAATACGATTTGGATTTCTTCTGTCGCGATGCAGACAACATCAGAAATAGTCACTGCGTCGTTCTGATTGCCGCTAAGGGAACAGCCAGCGGCGTTCCACATTGCGGCATGTGCGGTTTTGAGAACTGCGCTGAAATGAGCAAGGCTGATGCCTGTTGCTCATTCAGTGCCACGGACCTCGGTATTGCCATCGGATCTGCCGTGGCACTTGCGGCCGATAACCGAATCGACAACCGCGTCATGTACTCCATCGGCCGCTCAGCGCTGAGACTCAAGCTCTTCGCAGATAATGTCAAGCTCTGCTACGGAATTCCTCTATCTACGGGTGCGAAGAGCAACTACTTCGACAGAGCTCCAAGCTCAGTACTGTTGTAGCTGTTAGTATTTTCGCTCTGTCACAGCTGTGCCCTACCGGCAAATTGAGCCCCGGTCCACCCGCGATTATCTATAAATTTAGGGCTATAGGACAAAAAGTGTTGATGAAAATCGCCATGCGCATTGAGAATTCAATGTCTATGGCGATTTAATCTTTTTTGAAAGAAGATTAAGGGTGGACAAAAAGTGTTGATAAAAAGTTTCTAATCTATTCAAATTTCAACGTTAAAACGTGGTATATCTTCCTTAGAATCAGAGTTCTTGGAGGAATATATTATGAAGCAGGTAAATTGTCCAATTTGTAATTGCAAATGTATAAAACACGGTAAGATAAAATCTGGCTCTCAAAGGTGGTTTTGTAAGTCTTGTAAGTTAGCGTTTACGCCAAAGATAGATAATGATACTAAACAGCTTCAGCATTTCTTGGCTTGGTTATTCAGTAAAGAAGTACAAAGTAATATGTCAGGTGGTGGAAGAACTTTTAGAAGAAAAACCTCCAAGTTTTGGGATATATGGGTTATGGCACCAAAGATTGAAAAATCAAAAGATGTACTGTATTTTGATGGTATATATCTATCGCGTAAATCGTGTATTTTGATATGTTGTGACAAAGAACATGTATTAGGTTGGTACGTATGCAGATATGAGCATTCAGGAGCTTGGGAGGCTCTAATGAGTCGTATAGCAGAACCTAAGGTGGTTGTATCCGATGGTGGTAAAGGATTTAGAAAAGCACTTAAGAGAAAGTGGCCAAAGACAAAGCATCAAAGATGCGTATTTCACGTGTTTTCACAGGTTAAAAGATATACAACAAGTAGACCAAATACTTTAGCCGGGCTAGAGCTTTATGCACTGGCAAGGGATTTGTTTGATGTTAAAAGTATTGAAGACTCAAAGATATGGGTTGATCGTTTTACAGGTTGGATTGTCAAGCATAAACGTTTTTTAAGCGAAGTAACATATGATGAAAATGGAAAGATAAGACCTAAGCATGAAAGACTGATAAAGGCTGAAAAATCAATGCTAAGACTACTTAATGATAATACTCTATTCACGTATCTTAATGAAGAATTAAGGGCTGAGTTTAAAATTCCATCGACAAACAATCGAATTGAAGGTGGTGTAAATGCTTGTCTTAGGGAGATGCTGCATAACCATAGGGGGTTATCTGTTGAGAGAAGAATTAAAGCGGTTTTTTGGTGGTGCTATATGCACTCACCAAAACCGCTTTCTGCTTCTGAGATATTAAAAACAATGCCTACAAACAAGAGCATAGATGATATTTACAAGAAGATGACTGCCAAGAAACAACTAGAAGATACTATTCCTATGTGGGGTGATGCAGTTGTATGGAGCGAGCTACATCATTCGAGCAATTATCCGGTTTACTGGGATTAATCATCAACACTTTTTGTCCTATAGCCCTAAATTTATGTCATATATAAAGACAAAAACTCCGCAGGACCCAGCTGTTTTCAGCTTAAGGTTCGCGCGGAGTTTTAATTACTTATAATCCTACTCAGCTTAAGATTTATTTCTCTTCAAAAACATCTTTGCCCATGCCGCAGATAGGACATACCCAATCCTCCGGAAGATCCTCAAATGCTGTTCCCGGCTTGATACCGTTATCCGGATCACCTACTGCCGGATCATACTCATAGCCACATGCGCCACATACATATACTTTCATCTTTTTTCTCCTTTTGTTTTAAACTTTATCTTTATATTTATCATTAGCTATAACGGTTTAACAAATAAATTTTAATCGCCGTGGTCAGATTTGTAAAGAAATCCGCCTCGGTTGCGACCGGATCCAGTTTTTCCTGGATCTTATTTATCCTATACCTAATGGTATTCTTATGACAAAAAAGCTTGCCCGCCGTTAGGTTTACATCGCCACCGGCAAAGACATAAGCTATGCCTGTTTGCAGAAGCTCATTCTCCTTACCGCCCTCTTCAAGTATCGGTTTTAGATAGTTATAGGCAAAATCTAAAATCTTTTTATCACCTGAATGGTGCGCAATTAACTTGTATATACCCACATTTTCGTAATACTTAACTTTTTCGTCTTCAATTTTTGCAATAATTTCAGCCCAGTATGCTTCTCTAATCAAATCGGTGACACTTTCCACATCTGAATCTATCCTGCTCCATCCTTTGTGAGCTTCGCTTATCATCTCCAGACTGAGGTTGTAAAAGGAAGCAATTTCGTAGATTGTATTTATAAAGATTTCCCTGTTATCTTCTTCCTGAGCTATGACAATTATCAGCTTTTTATCATAAAGACCTATGAAAACATGCCTTTTTATATACTGACCAACTATTGAAAACTTGAGCTTTTCCTCAATAGATTTAGTATCTTCTACTCCTATGCAAAGAGCTGAGGCATAGCAATATCTTTGATTCATTATTTGATTGATAATAGGCGTCTCCTCACGGCTGCCTTTGATGACCGACTCGAGAATCAGACTTTTGATAGACTCGCTGTGGTCCTTCAGATTCGCACTGTTTATCTCAAGAATTATATTCTCCATATAAACATCGCTCTCGAAAACAAATATAGGAAAATCAAGTGCATCTGCGATTTCCAGAGCTTCTTTCGGAAGTGTTTTGAACACTACCGGCTTATATGCAAGTGCATGAACATCACACCGAATCAGCTTTTTAATGGAATCAACGACCAGCTCCGGCCTTCCTTTTGCGTAGATGAAGCTCGTGAGAACGAGACTGTTTCCATCGAAAGCCCTCTTCTTTCTATAGTTTTGACCCTCGTCGTCGAATTCGAAATCGAGGATTTCCGTACAATCTATGGTCTTCTCAAGTCCACCGGCACCGGCAACAAGCTTAAAATTCTTCGTCGTCTCCAGCTTTGATAACATGCTAATCTTAAGAGCCATAACCTATCCTTTCATCATGCATAATTTTTCATATCTGCCGTCAAATTTCTCAAATGCGTACATCATCGCTACAAGCACTGCAATTCCCAGACTCCAGCCACCTATAACATCTGTTGGGAAGTGTACTCCGACATATACCCTGCTTAAGCCTATCAAAATAATAATCAAGCCAAGGCCTATCGAAAGTAGCTTCGCAAGCTTTCTATTTTCGCAATACCTCAGAAGTAAATACGCCAAAATTCCATAGCTCACCAGACAGTTCATCGAGTGACCGCTAGGAAATGAGTATTCACTCTCCTCAATAAGCCTGAGTGCAATATCCGGCCTTGGTCTTTGAAATATATACTTCATTCCTTGATATATGGCAGTTGAAGACAGTGCTGCAATCGCAAACTTAACCCCATACTTATTCCTCAGTGATTTTAACAAAAGCAATACGATACCGAGCATTATTACAATCTCCCTATCGCCACTATGAGTTATGAATTTCCAAAACATCGTTTGCTTTTCACTTCTCATGTTGTAAACACGGTAACGCACGGCATCGTCAAAGTCCTCCAAATAACCGGTTTGCACACCTACTGCGACCCCTATGAAAACGAGAACTGCAATAAAAATTATTACGCCATATATTTTAAATTTTCTATTTTTCATATCATCCCAAACCTTTTCATATATTATAACCTAAAATATAGATATTTCCATATCATTTATGGTATATTATTATGGAGTAAAAACGGAGGTTTAGCGTGAACAAAATAAGAAATTTAGGTGCTATTTTCTTCCTCATTTGGTCAGGAATAAAATTTTTGCCCTTCAGAAGTAAAATTAAAAAAGCTAAAACTGCTGGCAATCAAGAGGAAGAAGCAAGGCTTATCGCCGAAGTTACAGCAAGATGGTCCGCCTATGTATCTAAACATTTTGATATAAAATACGAGGTTATCGGTAAGGATAATCTTCCGGAAGGTCCTTGCGTATTCATCGCAAATCATCAGGCCTATTTTGATATAATGGCACTCCTATATGCCGTAAGCGGTAAGCAGACCGGATTCATCGCAAAGAATGAATTTAGCAAGGTTCCGCTCCTCGGAAAGTGGATCAATGTGATTAGAGGACTTTTCATCAAAAGAGGCGATGTAAGAGAAAGCCTCAAGATTATAAACCAAGGAGTAGATTTGATTAATCAGGGTTTTTCTCTTGTTATCTTCCCTGAGGGAACGCGTAGTCAGAAACACGAAATGGCTGATTTTAAGCCTGGAAGCTTTAAGCTGGCCTCAAAGGCTAAGGCACCCGTAGTTCCGGTTGTAATCGACGGAACCTACAAGGTATTTGAGCAAAAGAAGAGAGTATCAAAAGGCGAAACCGTAAAAGTTACAATTTTACCTGCCATCGATACCGCTTCACTCGACAGAAAGGCACTCGCAGCTCTCCCAAATCAGATTGAGGAAGCAATAAAAGAGCGCTTAATAGCTGACGCAAATTAATTAAATAAGAAATTGTAAAAGCAGTGATCTTTCCTTCTTAAAAAGAAGTATATAAACACTGTTTTTTTCATACTCATTTTTGCGAAACTGAACATCAATCTGGAGCCGCAAAAGTTTATCGTCTAAACGGAATAAAAACGACTAAATGGAATATACAAGAATATAAACCCGGTGTTATACTAAATTGAAAGCGTTAGTTTTGGCTAACTTAATAGAATGTAGAAGGGATCGAATTAATATGAGTAAACAGGAATCAGTAAACAAATTGAACGGACGAGACTTCATAAACATTGGCATTTATACAGCTATCTATTTTGTTATTGTAATGGTCTTGGCTATGACGGGTCTCATTCCGATTTTTCTTGTTCTATTATCATCCATGATAGGAATTATCGGTGGAATCCCATTTATGTTGTTTCTAACCAAGGTAAAAAAGCCCGGCATGATTCTCATTATGAGTACGATTATGGGTATTTTGATGTTTATCACAGGTATGACTTGGATGCCTATCCCCTTTTCTATCGTTACAGGTTTGATTGCAGAGTTTATATATTTCAGCGGTAAATACAAAAGTATGAGGTCGGCTATTTTGACAGCGGGCATATTCTCACTCTGGGCATGCGGAAACTATCTGCCGCTTTTTTTTCAGAGGGAGCAGTATTTTGCAAGCAGAACTAACTATGGTCAGGAGTACGCAGATGCAGTCATGAGATATACGCCGAACTGGATGTTCCTTATTCTTCTTGCTGCAACTTTAGTCTGCGGAATTATCGGAGGCTTTATTGGAAAATCTCTCCTGAAAAAACACTTTGAAAGAGCCGGTATCGCATGAACAATGAAAATTGCACACAATATAAGAAAAAGAGCCTACTTGATCCAAGGACAAAGCTCCTTATCGTATTCATGGAAGCAATTCTTGTTCTTGCATCTGCAGGAGGAGAGCGCCTGTTTTGGTTTAGAACTATTTTCACAGTTTTACCCTTTCTATTGCTCGTTACAGCAAAAAGATATAAGAACTGCATCATAGGCTTGATTGTAATTGCTATTATTTATATTTTGGAAGTCCTGATTTTTCCTTATGTAAGAGGGATACCGGCAAGCATAATATTGATTTTAATCATGATTGTGGGACGATTCTTTCCGGCATATCTGACAGGTGTGTATGTCATCAATACTACTACAGTCAGTGAGTTCAAGGCTGCAATGGATAAGCTGCATATGCCGGATGCTTTGACAATCCCAATGTGTGTAATGTTTCGATTTTTTCCGACAATCCGTGAAGAAAACAACTCCATCCGTGCTGCCATGAAGATGCGCGACATCCGTTTCGGTGGTGGAAAAATGGTGCAGATACTGGAATATCGCATTGTGCCCATGATTACCTGTACAGCGAAGATAGGAGAGGAGCTATCAGCCTCTGCACTTACAAGAGGGCTTAACAGTCAGAAAAAAAGGACAAATATCTGCCACATCGGATTCGGCAGGCTTGATTGGATTTTCTTTTTGCTTGTGGCAGCGATGTTGATTTACTGGGGGTTGGGGGTGTTTGCATGATTGAGCTTGAAAAAGTCAGTTTCTCCTATGACGCAACACCTGAAGAAAAAAGCCTTTCTAACCTTTCTTTAACCGTGAATCCCGGAGAATTTGTTTTGTTAACAGGTCCCTCCGGGTGCGGAAAAACTACGCTACTCCGCCTCTTAAATGGCCTGATTCCGGAGTTTTACAGCGGAATTGTCAATGGTATCATCAGGATAGACGATCAGGATATTAATGGGCGAAGGATAGAAGAACAGGCGGGAAAAATCGGCACGGTCTTTCAAAATCCCCGTTCGCAGTTCTTTAATGTGGACACGACCAGTGAGCTTGCGTTCGGTCCGGAGAACTTAGGATTGCCGGAGGATGAAATTATAGCGCGCATATCTAAAACAGTTAAAAACTTTCATATTGAATCACTAATGAATCGGAGTATTTTTGAGCTTTCAGGCGGAGAAAAACAGAAAATCGCATGCGCATCTGTGAATGTGCTCCAACCGGGAATTCTACTTTTGGACGAGCCCTCTGCAAATCTGGACTATGAAGCGACTGATAACTTGCGTAAGATACTCCTCGCATGGAAATATGCGGGAAAGACAATCCTCATCGCAGAGCATAGGATAAATTATGTATGGGATTTGGTGGATAGGGTAATCATACTGGAAAACGGGTCTATAAAAAAAGATCTGCATCACGGTGAAATAACCGGTTTTACAGAGGAAGATGCCGCGCGATATGGGCTACGGTCAATGCAAAGAATTCCTCCAACAAATATGGTGAAGAAAATCTCAGAATGTGCTATGAAAGCAGAAGAATGCATTTGCCTTAAAAATTTTCACTACTCCTATAACAAAAAACAGGAGATATATTCTATCCCTGAAATGAAAATCCACATAAATAAGGTTACAGCTATTGTTGGTGCCAATGGTGCAGGGAAAACCACATTTTTGGAATCAGTATGCGGCATCCGAAAGAATGACGGCATCATGGCACTGAACGGAGTTTCATACACTTACAAAAAGCGAATCGGCATGATATTCATGGTTATGCAGGACGTGAACCACCAGCTGTTCACCGAGTCGGTTCTTGACGAGATACTTATAAGTCAGCCAAATGAGAATAAGGAGGAGGCAAAAGAAATCCTTGCCGAAGTCGGATTGACATCCCTTGCAAATAGGCATCCTATGTCGCTTTCCGGCGGTCAAAAGCAGCGAATCGCACTTGCCTGTGCTATTGCCTCGAAGCTGCCAATCCTGCTGCTGGATGAGCCGACGAGCGGACTGGGATATGCTCAGATGCTCGTTATAGCGCGCATTTTGAATAGACTAAAAGAAGAAGGAAGAACTGTAATTACTGTGACTCATGACAGTGAGTTTATTAAGCACTGCTGTGACGACGTTATTCGTATGGAGGAGGCATAACATGAAATACAACACCTCAATCTTTAAGGAATCAGAAGGCGATCCTAACAAAATACCGGGCGCATTATGGAAAACATTCCATAATTTTGGAGAGCTTGGTGAATACCGTATCCTCGCACAGACAGAAGAATGCGTTGTCATACGGCTTGAAAATGAGACCGGCGAGGGTGATATGGTTCTTTATCAGGTCTTTGACGGCATTTTTCTTATGTATAATGATTTTCATATGTCGCAGTACCATTCTATGTACCAAGCGGTGGATACGATGCTTGCAGTAGATTATTGCCGTGAGGGCAATATTACCATGGAGTTGGATAACGGGAGATGCTGCATGAAAAAAACGGGAAATATCTGCATTGATTCGCGTGTCCACCATAAAGGCATGTCCTACTTTCCGACGAACCATTACCACGGCATCACAATAGGCTTTGTCAGCTCCCTTGCAGAAAAAGCTTTAGAAGAGAACGCCGCAGGTATCCCCATCGATTTGAAAGCCATACGAAAAAAATTCTGCGACAATGACGGGTATTTCATTATTCAGGAGAATGAGACCTTAAAGCGTTTGTTTACCGATCTGTATCGTGTGCCGGAAAATGCGAAATTTCCGTATTTCCGCACGAAAGTTTTAGAAATGCTGGTCTGCCTTTCCGTGATGGATGCAAGGGAAACGAAAGATGGAGGAACTTACTTCTACAAGGATAAGGTTGAAAAAACACGGGCGGTACAAAAGTTAATCTCTGAAAACATGGATCAGGATTACACTATCAAAAATTTGTCGGAGACATTTGATATTTCACAGACAGCACTTAAGGGCTGTTTTAAGAGCCTTTACGGGAAACCTCTTTGTACGTGGCTGAAAGAATATCGCATTGGAAGAGCCAGAGAGTATCTAACAGAACGTGACGATATGACCATTTGCGATATTGCAGAGGCGGTCGGTTATAAAAGTCAGGCGAAATTTGGTGCGGTTTTTAAGAAAATGTGCGGTATGACACCGAATGAATATCGAAATCAGAAACATTAAGCAAAGGAGGGATTTTATTATGGATGCTAAAACTAAAAAACAGAAAGGAATCTTGGATTACATCTTCCAATTTGCGGGTGAGTACAAGGGTTCATACATTAAAAGCATTGTATTTGCCGTAGTCGGGGTCGCGTTTTCCCTTGCACCCTACGCTTTGATGGGCGATATGGTAAAGAAACTTTTGTCGGGAGAGCAAGATTTTAACATTTATCTTAGAGAAGGACTCATTATGGCAATATTTTGGATTCTGCGTGTGTTTTTTCATACATTATCCACTAAGACCTCGCATAAAATGACGTTTAAGCTAATTGGTAATGTTCGAATTGCACTTGTCGATAAACTGTCCCGTTTACCGCTTGGAACAGTACAGGGAATGCCTTCCGGAGCACTTAAGAACATCATCTGTGAACGTACGGATTCAATGGAGCCGACTTTAGCACATGTCGTACCGGAGTTTACAGCCAATCTCTGTGCACCAATCATGCTGTTCATCTACATTCTAACTATCGACTGGCGAATTGCATTGCTCTCACTCGCCACACTCCCTGTTGCGGTGATTGCAATGGTATGGATGTTTAAGGACAGCAGTATAAGGTTTCAAAAGACACAGGATACCACGAAAGAGCTAAACGATACGGCGGTAGAATATATCGGTGGCATCGAGGTCATTAAGGCATTCGGAAAAGTGCAAAGCTCGTATCAAAGGTTTGCAGATGCCGCCCAAAAAAACTCAAACAGTTTTATTGATTGGATGTATGACTGTATCGTACCATTCTCTCTTGGTATGGTAATAACTCCGGCTACACTGCTTGCTGTTTTGCCAATCGGCGCTATATTCACAATGCACGGGTCCTTGTCACTGCCCGATTTCATCATGACTGTAATTCTATCCTGTGGACTGATTACACCACTTATTACGGTGATGAGTTATAACGATGATGTGACAAAGGCGACATCCATTTTTAAAGAAATCAGTAACATTTTAGAACTGCCGGAACTCGAACGTCCCGGTACAAGTGTAAGTCTGCCTGAAAACCACGGTATCACTCTGCAAAATGTTCATTTCGGATATGGGGATAAGGAGATTCTTCACGGAATTGATCTCAACATTCCGGATGGCAGCGTTCTCGCACTGGTGGGTCCGAGCGGCAGCGGAAAATCGACGATAGCGAGACTCATTGCATCACTTTGGGATGTCAAAAACGGAAGTATTAAAATCGGGAATATCGATATAAGGGATATGTCCATTTCCGACTACAATACACAAATTGCATATGTTTCGCAGGATAGCTTCCTGTTTGATATATCGGTTCGCGAAAATATACGAATGGGAAGACCTTCTGCCACAGATGCCGAGGTAGAAGAGGTCTCCAAAAAAAGTGGATGCTATGACTTTATCATGAATTTGGAGAACGGCTTTGACACAGTCGCAGGTGGCAGTGGAGCACATTTATCCGGAGGAGAAAGACAGCGAATTTCTATCGCTCGGGCAATGATGAAAAACGCACCGATTTTGATTCTTGATGAGGCAACCGCTTATACCGATCCTGAAAATGAAGCCATTATTCAGAAATCGGTTTCTGAGCTTTCCAAAGGAAAAACACTGATCGTGATTGCGCATAGACTATCTACAATTATTGATTCTGATCAGATTGTTGTTATAAACGACGGTAATGTTGAGGCAAAAGGTACGCATACAGAACTTCTCAACTCTTGCGAGCTGTATCGAAATATGTGGGATGCTCATGTTTACGCAAAGGATGTAGATGAAATGGAAGGAGGTACATTGGCATGATTGCAATCTTAAAAAAATTCTTTGATTTTTGTGAAGATAAGAACCGTCACATGTTTTATCATGCACTTGCTGTCGGTGTATTTATTGCTATCTGCGAAGCGGCAAAGTTTCCGGCTATTTATTTGATACTTGACGGATTCTTGTCCGGTGCCATATCCGGTAGCAGAATACTTATTGGGTTTTTAATTTTACTTGTTTCAGTTATTTTAGAGTCCTTCTTCCGTGGCATTTCGACAATGCAGCAGTGCAAAGCCGGATATCGTGAATGTGCAGGAAAGCGAATTGAAATAGCGGAACATTTGAGATACCTGCCGATGGGGTATTTTAACGAAAACAGTCTTGGTGAAATCACAACTATCACAACCAATATCATGGAGCAGCTTGGTGATGTGGCAACTCGTGTCGTTATGCTTACGACTCAGGGCATTTTGAACACCGCAATCATTGTTCTTTTAATTCTCGTTTTTGACTGGAGAATTGGTCTCATCTGCATTGTCGGAATTTCAGTGTTTGCTTTTATCAATCGAGCCATGCGTAAAGCAAACGAGGAAACAGCCGTGAAAAAAGTGGAGGTAGACACAAAGGTAATTTCCGGTGTTTTGGAATATGTTCAAGGTATCTCGGAAGTGAGGGCTTACAACATAGTCGGTAAAGCAAGGAAAAAACTTGACAATACCATACAAGAAGCATCTAATACGAATACAAAGCTTGAAATGATCTGTAATCGATATATACCGTTCCAAAATATCGTGCTGAAGTTGACCGGTGTTTCTATCCTGATTGCATCAATAGGTTTTTATCTTAACGGCACAATGGAATTGCTCACGGCAATCATCATGATGATCATGTCATTTATTGTTTTTTCCGGATTGGAATCAATGGGCGCGTATTCCTCGCTACTTCGAGTAGTTGATCTGTGTGTTGATCGTGGCAGGGAAGTATTGGATCTTGAACCAATGGATATTTCCGGTGATAATGTTGTACCACAGACGAATAACATCAATGTATCTAACATTGACTTTGCTTATGATAAAAAAAAGATTATTGACGATGTATCACTCTGTATATCTGAAAAAACAATATCTGCCTTTGTAGGACCATCCGGTGGCGGTAAGACTACGCTCTGTCATTTGATAGCTCGATTCTGGGATGTGAACAATGGTACAGTATCGCTTGACGGGAAGAATGTTAAAGAATATTCGATGGACTCCTTAATGGAGAACTTTAGTTTTGTATTTCAAAATGTATTCTTATTCCATGATACGATTGCCAATAATATTCGCTTCGGGAAACCGGATGCACCTATGGACGATGTAATAGCTGCTGCAAAGAAGGCTTGCTGCCACGACTTCATTACGGCCCTACCCGACGGATATGATACCATTATCGTGGAAAATGGCGCTTCTCTTTCCGGAGGCGAGAAACAACGTATATCCATAGCGAGGGCTATCATGAAAGATGCCCCTATTATCATTCTCGATGAGGCCACTGCCAATATCGATCCTGAGAATGAAAAAGATCTAATGGAGGCTATTGAGGCGTTGACAAAAGAAAAGACAATTTTGATGATCGCTCATCGCCTAAAAACAGTAAGAAATGCGGATCAGATCTTCGTTGTGGACAAAGGGCACATTGTACAGCGCGGAACACACGATGAACTTATAAATCAGGATGGTATCTATCGCCGTTTTGTTGATTCCAGGCGTAAAGCAATCGGTTGGAAGATCGGATAGTTCATTTATATAAATAACCAACAAAACATAAAGCCGGTGATTCACAGTCTATCAAACTGTAATCACCGGCTTATTTTTCATATATTTCAGCATTGTTTCATCGCTTCTGTTCTATCGCATCTATCGCCTTGATTACCGCAGCTCTAAATCCATTTTCTTCAAGCGATGTCACTCCCTTGATTGTGGTTCCTCCCGGTGAGCAAACAGTATCCTTCATAGCTGCCGGATGTGCCCCCGTCGCAAGCTGGAGCTCGCCTGTTCCGGAAACTACCTTTGATGCAAGTCTATATGCTACATCTCTCTTGAGTCCGTACTTAACACCTGCATCTCCGAGCGCTTCTATGAACATCGCAACAAAAGCAGGTCCGCAGCCGCTTATAGTTCCGGCCACTGAAAACACCTTGCTCTCTATGAATTCAACCGTCGCTACAGTTGAGAAAATACTCATAAAGTGTTCCAGCTGCTCTGCCGTAAGTCTATGATTTTCCTCACATAAAAGAACACCTTCACAAATTGAAATCGGAGTATTCGGCATCGTCACAATGTAATTATACTCGTTCCCTAAAAGCTTCTCATAAAAGTCTGAATTGCAGCCCGCTGCGATTGAAACTATAATCTTTCCCTTAAGCTCTTCCTTAAGCGGCTCCAAGACCTTCTCAACCATGTTCGATTTTACTGCAATCACAATCATATCCGAACTTTTTACAAGCTCTTCCGCATTCTTACAAGCCTTAATCTGTCTTGATTCTGCTTTTTTAAGTAACTTATCCCAGTTATTTGCGCATGCAAATATATTAGATGTGCTGACAGCTTCTGCTTTAATCAGACCATCGCAAATTGCACTACCCATGTTACCGAATCCGATAAATCCAAGCTTTGCCTTTATGTCCATAAATTACTCACCTACCTAAACAGTTCCGCCCTAAACTTTCCTACTATGCTCTTTTCTGCTCTCGATACTGTCATCTGTGATATTCCAAGTCTCTTAGCTATCTCTGACTGCGACTTGTTGTTTATAAATCTTTCGCGGAATATGTATTTATACTGATCGTTAAAAGTGTTTACGACCTTGTTGATTATCTCGGCAGTCTCTATTTGGTCGTATCCGTGTTCGTCAAAACCGGTATACTTCTCCAAAAATGCATTTTCGCCATCCTCTCCGGCCTCATCAAAGGTCTTATCCAGCGAGTATGTTCCATAAGCATGCGAACTTTCTATAGCTTCGATTATCTGTTCCTCCGTGTATCCGGTAAACTCAGCTATCTCTGCTACTGTAGGCGTCCTATGCAGCTCGCTGTTCAATTTATCCTTTGCATCCTGCACCTTGGCTGCGATTTCCTTGAGCCTCCTTGGAACCTTGAGGCTCCACTGCTTATCACGAAAATACTTCTTTATTTCGCCAAGTATGGTCGGTGTAGCAAATGAACTGAACTCAAAACCCTTTGCCGGGTCAAATCTTTCAACTGCAGCTACCAAAGCAAGTGCTCCAATCTGGTACAGATCGTCGTATTCTACGCCTTTACTCAGATATTTGCGTATCAAAATATCAACCATGTAAAGATTTTTTTCTACAAGTGCATTTCTTTTTTCTATTGTCGGATTTTGCTTGTAATCTTCAAACAATTCCTGATCTATCATTTTTTCTTCACCATACTGATAAACTTATGATTATTATCATCGCGTCCAAACTCAACTTCGTCCATAAGTGATTTGATCACGATAACACCAATATCACCGTCCTTAGGACAGTGTAAACAGGTCTTATTAACCTTTGCAAGCGTATGCTTCTCACACGCATCTACTACCTTAATCTCAAGATATCCCTCATCCATCTTAAACGATATTTCGTACTGATCACTCAAGCCCTGCTCTCCGTGACACGAAACGTTTTTGCATGCCTCTGAAACAGCCATCTTTATGTCATCCGTGTCCTCGAGATTAAATCCCGCCATTGCGGCAATCGAGCTTGTTGTAAGCCTTACCATAGTCATATATTCAGGTTTGCCGGGAATGGTAATTCTTAAATTATCCATCTTTTCCTCCATGTAAAAGCCTGTATGCGGTTTAGTATCACATACAGGCTTATTATAGCTTATTGACTCAATAAAATCAAAGGTGAATATCTACTATAATTAGTATACAATATAAACCTTATAGACTCATCTGTTCCTCTGTTTCATTTGATGTACCTAAAGCGTTTTCCTCGGTCTCGTCCTCATCATCGCGTATTGCCTTTGCTATTGCAACGATCTTGCTTCCTTCCTCGACCTTCATAATCTTAACGCCCTGGGTTGCACGACCTAGGATGGAAACCTCACTCGCTCTAATTCTGATAATTATTCCATCCGAGTTAATCATCAAAATCTCGTCGCTTTCATCTACAACCATAGCTCCGATAAGGGCTCCTGTCTTGCTGAACTTGGCCTTATCATATGTCAAAAGACCCTTTCCTCCACGTACTTGAATCTTGTACTCCTCAACAGGTGTACGTTTACCAAATCCGTTTTCGGTTACGACCATAAGTTGCTGCTCAGGTTCAACCAATTCCATAGAAACTACTTCATCATCCTTATCGAGCTTTATCGCTCTTACACCGCTAGCGATTCTTCCCATAGGTCTGACGTCCTTTTCTGAGAAGCAGATACATTTACCCTTTCTTGTAACAATGATGATATTGTTGCTTCCTGTGGATTGTTTAATTGCGATTAGTTCATCCTCATCCTTTAGATTTATTGCAATTAAGCCGGTTGTTCTCTTTGTATCAAACTCGTTAAGAGCCGTTTTCTTAATTAAACCGTTCTTCGTAATTGCAATCAGGTATTTATCATCCGAGAATTCCTTAACCGGAATAACTGCTGTAATTCTCTCCCTCTGAAGAAGATTTAGGAAGTTAATTGCAGGTGTCCCTCTCGCTGTTCTCGTAGCTTCCGGAATCTCGTAAGCCTTAATCTTATGAGCTTTTCCGGTATTTGTAAAGAACATGAGATTATCGTGAGTTGAAGTCATTACAAGATCCTTAACAAAGTCGTTATCTCTAGTTGTAACGCCTGTAATACCCTTTCCTCCACGTTTCTGTGCCTTATATGTATCAGCCGGAACTCTCTTTATATATCCGAGATGAGTGAATGTAATTGTTACATTTTCCTCTTCAACAAGGTCTTCCTCATCGAATTCACCTTCATCTCTGATAATCTTGGTGCGCCTTTCGTCTCCAAACTTATCTCTTATCTCTATGAGTTCATCCTTGATAACTCCCATCAAAAGAACTTCGTCTGCAAGAAGTGACTTATAGTAAGCAATCCTCTTCATAAGCTCATTATATTCATTTTCAATCTTCTCGCGCTCCAATCCCTGAAGTCTGGCAAGTCTCATGTCGAGGATTGCCTGTGCCTGAATATCCGAAAGACCGAAGTTTTCCATCAGATTTTCCTTAGCATTGCTGTATGACTCACGAATAGTCTTTATTACAGCATCGATGTTATCTAAAGCAATTCTCAATCCTTCTAAGATGTGAGCTCTCGCCTCTGCCTTTGCTAAGTCAAATTTTGTTCTTCTTGTCACTACTTCCTTTTGGAACTTTACATATTCCTCTAGGAATCTCTTAAGTGTTAAAACTTCCGGCTTTCCATCTACAAGCGCAAGCATTATCATGCTGAAGCTGTCCTGTAGTTGAGTATGTTTATAGAATCTGTTTAGCGTAATCTGAGGATTTGCATCTCTCTTTAGCTCAACAACAATTCTAATACCTTCACGGTTTGACTCGTCACGAATAGCTGAAACGCCCTCTATCTTCTTTTCCTTAACCAGGTCAGCCATCTTCTCAATAAGTCTGGCCTTGTTAACCATGTATGGAATCTCAGTTATTACAATCTGTGACTTTCCGCGATCTGTCTCTTCTATTTCACAGCAAGATCTAACCTTAACCTTACCTGTACCGGTTCTGTAAGCTTCTCTCATACCGGCTTTGCCAAGTATCTGGGCACCCGTTGGAAAATCCGGACCCTTAACAATTTTGATAAGCTCTTCTATATCGCAATCCGGCTCGTCAATAACCCGAATTGTCGCATCAATCACCTCTTTTAGGTTATGTGGAGGTATTGATGTTGCCATACCTACAGCTATACCATTTGATCCGTTTACAAGTAGGTTAGGAAATCTGCTAGGTAAAACTACAGGTTCTTTCTCTTCACCATCAAAATTATCTCTAAAATCAACAGTTTCTTTTTCAATATCTCTAAGCATTTCGAGAGCAAAAGGAGTCATCCTTGCTTCCGTATAACGCATAGCAGCGGCCGAGTCGCCATCCACCGAACCGAAGTTACCATGACCATCTACGAGCATATATCTGGTAGAGAAGTCCTGTGCAAGTCTTACCATTGCATCGTATATTGAACTGTCACCGTGAGGGTGATATTTACCCATTACTTCACCGACGATACGGGCTGACTTCTTATGTGGCTTATCCGGTGTTACTCCCAGATGTCCCATTCCATAGAGAATTCTTCTATGTACCGGTTTTAGTCCGTCTCTTACATCAGGAAGGGCTCTGCCGACAATAACACTCATCGCATAATCAATATACGATTTTTTCATTTCCGAATATATCTCGGTTTGTTCTAATCTTGTATCTTCTAAAAGATCTGACATTGTTTACCCTCCCTTCTTAAATATCTATCTCTGCGTATTTTGCATTATCTTCTATAAATTTCTTACGAGGTGGAACCTTATCACCCATTAAAATGGTAAATATCTCATCTGCTTGAGATGCGTCATCCATCGTAATCTGAACAAGAGTACGGTTATTGAAGTCCATGGTTGTCTCCCAAAGCTGATGGAAGTCCATTTCTCCAAGACCCTTATATCTCTGTATATCTATTTTCGTCTTCTTACCTGAAAGCTCTGCAAGGAGCTTATCCTGCTCAGGCTCCGAATAGGTATAATATACATCCTTACCCTGCTTTGTCATGAATAGAGGTGGCTTTGCCGCATAAACATAGCCTCCTTCTATCAAAGGTGTCATATGACGGAAGAAGAATGTCAAAAGTAGTGTTCTAATATGTGCTCCGTCAACGTCGGCATCGGTCATGATAATTATCTTATGATATCTTAGTTTACCGGCATCAAAATCATTACCTACACCACAACCGAAGGCTGTAATCATATTCTTAATTTCTTCTGAGTTTAGAATCTTATCAAGCCTTGCTTTTTCAACGTTTAGAATCTTACCTCTGAGCGGAAGAACAGCTTGTCTTGAGCGATCGCGACCCTGCTTTGCTGAACCGCCCGCAGAATCACCCTCGACAAGGAATATTTCTGAGAGAGCCGGATCCTTTTCTGAGCAATCAGCTAATTTACCCGGAAGTGAAGTGCTATCTAAAGCATTCTTTCTTCTTGTAATATCTCTGGCCTTTCTCGCTGCCTCTCTAGCTCTTGAAGCTCTGATACATTTTTCTATGATTATCTTTGCTTCCTGTGGATGTTCTTCTAAATAAGCTGTCAGATTATCGTTTGTTGCAGTTTCAACAAATCCTCTAACTTCGCTGTTTCCAAGTTTTGCCTTAGTTTGTCCCTCAAACTGTGGCTGTGCAAGCTTTACGGAAACGATAGCCGTAATACCCTCACGAATATCCTCACCGCTTAGCGCAGGATCGCTATCCTTAAGAATCTTTGACTTCTTAGCATAATCGTTTATTGCTCTTGTCAAAGCGGACTTAAGTCCGGCCATGTGAGTACCGCCATCTGTAGTATTTATATTGTTGGCATATGAAAGTATGAATTCGTTATATCTATCAGTGTACTGAAGTGCAACTTCAACCTCCATACTATTCTTATTCTCTACTTCAAAATAAATTACTTCCTTATGAAGAACTTCTTTATTCTGGTTAATGTAGTGAACATACTCCTTAAGACCACCCTCATAGTGGAAAACTTCCTTCTTCTTAGGTGTAACTCTCTCATCAGTTATGGAAATCTTAATTCCCTTATTTAGGAATGCCATTTCTCTAAATCTGTGCTGAAGAGTGTCATAATCAAATTCTATAGTCTCGAAAATCTCAGCATCAGGCCAAAATGTTGTCTTTGATCCTGTAGACTTTGATTCTCCAATAACCTCAAGAGGAGTAACTGTCTTTCCTCTCTTGTATTCTTGTCTATATATTTTTCCGTTTCTCTTAATTTCTACAACCATATCTGTAGAAAGAGCATTTACTACGGAAGCACCTACACCGTGAAGTCCTCCGGATACCTTATATCCTCCACCGCCGAATTTACCTCCTGCATGAAGAACTGTATGAATAACTTCTACAGCCGGAATTCCAAGCTTTGGATGATTATCAACCGGCATACCGCGACCGTCATCCTCAACTGTTAAAGATCCATCTTTATTTATACATATCTTTATGTGCTTACAATATCCGGCCAATGCCTCGTCGACACTGTTATCTACAACTTCATATACTAGGTGATGAAGACCTCTGGCACCGGTACTACCAATGTACATACCAGGCCTTTTTCTAACTGCTTCTAATCCTTCAAGTACTTGAATTTGCGCGGCGTCGTATTGAGTATTTACCTTTTCTTCTGTACTCATTTAATCCTCGCTTTCCTTCTAATTTTTTTATCAAAACGATAGCATATATTATACAATAAAATTAACTTTTTAACAAGTTTTTACTTCTTTACAAGAAAAATTATTACTATATATAAAAAAATCGCCCTAAGGCGATATTTTTAATCTGTAATATATATATCAATTTAATACATATATTAAATAAGATTTCCATTTTCTATATAGAAAATTTTTAACTCTTTAAACTTATCCTTTATATTTTGATCAAGCTCTGTCGTCGTTATAAATAATTGATTATTTTTCATAGTATCTATTAAGAATTCCTGTCTATCAGCATCAAGTTCGCTCATAACATCGTCTAATAACAATATAGCATCCTCATCAGTTTTTTCTTTAATAAGGTTAAGTTCCGCCAATTTCAACGATAAAGCACAAGTTCTCTGCTGCCCCTGTGAACCAAAATTTCTCATATCTATATCATTTACAACAAACAAAATATCATCTCTATGAGGACCGACAGAAGTATTCCTATTTCTTGAATCAGTTTTAAAAGAATTTTTTAGCTCACTATAAATAAAATCTTCCTGCTCAGATAAACTTTGTTTTATTTCAACATTTGGCTCATATAAAATATCTAATTTTTCCTTACCACCTGTTATACCTGAATGTATTTTAGAACTGTACTCACTGAGTTTCTCTATAAACTTCTCTCTTAAAAATATTACCTCTGCTCCATATTTTGATAACTGTACATCCCAAATATCTATTATTGAAGGCTCTAAATTTTCTTCTTTTAGATATGTATTTCTCTGTAAAAGAGATTTTTTATAGTTAGATAAGCTGTTATAGTATTTTGGAGATATTTGACTTAACTCCCTATCTATAAATTTTCTCCTCTTTTCCGGTTCATCTTTTACTATTTTTAAATCTTCAGGGGAAAATATAACTATCAAAATATTTTTTAGCAGCTGTGAAGTCCTAGTTACGTTTTTTTTATCTTTCTTTATAAACTTTTCGGAACTTTTTTCGCCTTTTCTTTTTATTGATATTTCGACTGTTGTACTATTTAGTTCCTTTTCTGCCCATACCTTTACTATAGAATTATTTTCATTGAATTTAACTAGGTCAATATCCTTTGATGTACGAAAAGAACGACCTATGGCAGTTAAATAAACTGCTTCTAATAGGTTCGTCTTTCCTTGAGCATTCTTTCCTAATATTAAATTAACATTTTTGCTGAATTCTAATTCTAAATTGCTATAGTTTCTAAAATTATGCAGCTCTATTTTTTCTATATGCATCTTACATATTCGATAATCTTACCGGAAGTACAAGGTATTCATATCTTTCACCTTCTACCGGAGTAATTAGGCATGGTGAAATACTTGTATTAAATTTCATGATTATCTCTTCATCACTTATAACTTTTAGTATATCTATTATATATTTGGCATTAAACCCTATATCGAGGTCTTCACCTGTCTTCTCTGCCAGTAAATCTTCTTTTACATTACCTTCTTCTGAACGTGATGTAATTGTAATAACATTATCCTTTATTGAAAGTTTTATGAGGTTGTTCTTACCTTCCTTTGACAGAAGTGAAGCTCTCTCTACGCATTCCATAAGCTCAGATCTTCTTAATTTTACATTTATTGAAGCAGTCTTTGGAATAATATCCTGATATTTGATAAATTCTCCGGCTATCAATCTCATAATAACCTTGATATTATCTATCATCAAAACAGCACTCTTATTATCAACTAATATATTAATATCTTCACTATCGGAATTTAAGTTTGTTTCTGAAATAATCTTGCTTATTTCATTCATTATTTTTGCAGATATTATTATTCTATGATTTTCTTTGTTTGCCATTTCTTCTGATGTAATGGCCATTCTATATCCATCTATAGCTACCATTTTGATGTTATCATTAGCTATTTCAAGAAGAATACCTGTAATTACACCCTTTGTTTGGTCAATACTTGCTGCAAATGAAGTTTTTCTAATCATATCAGCAAATTTAAGCTTATCAAAAGTTAATTTCTTTGCATCCTCCTCAGTATTCTTTATGTTAGGAAACTCATCTGATGGCATTCCTACTAAAGAAAACTCTGATGTTAGGCATTTTATAGTAATTTTTTCATCTTCACAGTTAAAATCTATGTCATTATTAGGAAGCTTTCTTACTATATCACCAAATAGTTTTGCAGGAACAACAATAGAACCGTCTTCTGAATTAGCTACTTCTATTGAATTTTCTATAGTTATATCCATATCAGATGCTGTAAATGTTGCTATACCTGATTTAATATCGATATTAATACCTTTAAGTGTAGGTATTGTTGTTCTTGAACTTATAGCTTTAGATACAATGTTAAGAGTTCTTGTTAATTCTAATTGATTACATGTGAACTTCATAAAAACCTCCTGAAAATGTAATTTTATTATTAACTTATATATAATAATATTAGTAATAAGGTCTGTGGAAACAGTGGATAATTATGTTAAGCTTTGAAAATAAGTCATTTTTTATCCTCATTTATAGAAGTATAAGTATGTGGATAATATATGGATGAATGAGGATAAGTTTATATAGTCTTTAATTCATCATTTAGTTGATCAATAATTTCTCTTAACTCTTTATTATCTTTTAAATCATCTTCTATCTTATCGCAACCGTGCTTAACTGTAGAATAATGTTTATCACCAAATAACTTTCCTATTTTAGGAAGAGATAAATCAGTGTGGACACGGCATAGATACATAGCTATTTGTCTGGGATAAGCAAATTCACTCTTTCTACTATCGGATTCTAAATCAGAAACCTTGATATTATAATGTTTTGAAACAGTTGATTTTATCTTATCAGGACTTATATTTCCACCGATTGAAACAACATCTGTAAGACAAGATTTAGCAAGTTTCATATCAATTTTTAGATTACCCATCTGAGCAAAAGCATGAATTCTGGTAAAAGCACCTTCTAATTCTCTAATATTATCTTTTATTTTATCGGAAATCATAGCTATTACCTGTTCAACATCATCATCTAGCTCGACATTAAAAAGTTCAGCTTTTTTTCTAAGTATTGCTACTCTAGTCTCATAATCCGGTGGTGCAATTTCTGCAATCATATTCCAACCAAAACGCGATCTAAGTCTTTCATCAAGTTTAACCAGCTTGTTAGGTGGTTTATCCCCGGATAATATAATCTGCTTATTATCCTCGTGTAATGAGTTAAATGTGTGAAAAAATTCTTCCTGAATACCTTCTTTACCTTCTAAAAATTGAATATCGTCGACAAGTAAAACATCGGCTTTTCTATATTTTGATTTAAATTCAAAAGCCTTTCCTTCTTGAAGAGCTTTGATAAAATCGTTTGTAAATGTTTCGGAAGAAACATAGAGAATTCTCATATTCTCGTTATTTTCCAATATATATATTCCTATGGCATTAAGCAAATGTGTTTTACCTAAACCGGATTTACCGTAGATAAACAAAGGGTTATAAGCAGAAGAAGGGTTTTTTGCAACAGCCATGCATGCTGAATAAGCATAAGTATTGCTATTACCCACAACAAAATTATCGAAGGTAAATTTAGGATTAAAAATCTTCTCTTTACTTGAATAAAAATTTAAATTATAAGCTGTAGATTTTTTGGTATCATCTATTACTTTGTTGTTTTCTTTATATTCAAATTCTGTCTTGATAACAACACGGTAACTTTTGCCTAGAACAGATTTTAGGGAATCCTCAAAAAAATGATTATATCTTCGATTTAGGATATTACAAGTAAACTCTTTATCCGCTGATAATTCAACGAGATTAGGATTTTCTAAAATATTATGTATCTTTACTTTTGATATAAATGAATCGTATGTAGCTTGAGTAACATTGCTTTTTATATCAAGAAGGACTTTTTTTAGGATTTCTTCTTTATTCAATTATAGATGCCTCCCTAAAATGATATAAATATATTGTATAAAATAATTAGATTTAAAACAAGTTATATTGAATGGGAACTTCAAAAATTTTTTTTTAAAAATATATAGTTACAAAAAGTTATCCACAGGTTATTACTAAAAAAGGATGTTTATTTTGTAGTTATGAAAAGACTTATCCACATACAGAGGATAACTTTATCATAATTATCCACATATGGTTTTTAGCCTTAAAACGTTGATAAATTCAAATCTTGTAATGTGATAAGACATATGTTACAGAAATAAATAAAAAAAGAGAGGAACTTTGGTACAATAGGTTTTACCACAAACTTTCAAGTACTAAAGGAGTCCTCTCATGAAAAGTATAACCGAAGAAATGCGTTTCCGCCAGCGTTTATGTGAATATGCGATTAAATATGGTGTAACACGTGCTGCAATGCGATATCATACTAATAGACAGTTTGTCTATCGCCAATTAGAAAAATATAACGGAGATGTCAGAAGCCTAGCACTTAAATCAAGAAGACCCCATAATAGTCCTAACGCTCACACAAAAGAAGAACTTGCATTAATATGCAGAATGCTTAAACGTAATGGAGTATATGGGTTGGCGGAGGTTTTTGTCAGATGTAAAGAGAAAGGCTATACAAGAAGCTTTGCAAGTATGTGCCGTCAAATACGAAAAAAGGGTTATAGAAAGCCAATAATACATAAAAAGAGTTATTGTAAGTATGAGCACATGGAAGGTAAATATCCGGGTGATAAGGTTCAAATAGATATAAAGTATGTGCCGGCTGAATGTATACGATTTCCAAGCTACGGAAATAGATACTATCAAATTACAGGAATAGATGAATACAGCAGAAAACGAGTACTAAAAATAGTAAAAGAGAAGAGCACATATGAAACATGTAAGTATTTACAGGAATTAGAAAAGAGAATGGGCTTTCCAATTCGTATGATTCAAGTTGATAATGGCAGTGAATTTGTAAATGATGGTGATCGTACAGAACGAGAAAGTGCATTTGAGAAGGCTGCAAAAGAATTGAACATGGAATTAAAGAGGATAAGACCATATTCACCTTGGCAAAACGGTAAAGTCGAAAGAAGCCATAGGGAGGATGGAAAGATTCTCTATGGAAGAAAAGCTTTTACAAGCGAAAAAGATCTAAGAAAACAAGTGTCAAAGCATGAGGCTAGATATAATAAGACAGCAAAGACAGTTCTTGATTTCAAGAGCCCAAACCAAGTTGTATCGGAATACTTCTCAAAGTGTAACATATGTGTTGACAACTAAGACTTAAAACGTTGATAAATTCAAATCTTGTATTGACATAGGAGGTATATCAATATAAAATAATTTTGTATGCATTTTTGAAATTTAGAAGATGCAGGTAAGTTTATAAAAGAGGAGGTAAAAAATGAAACAGACATTTCAGCCTAAGAATAGGCAGAGAATGAAGGAACACGGCTTTAGAAAGAGAATGGCTACTAAGAATGGTAGAAACGTTCTAAAGAGAAGAAGAACTAAGGGAAGAAAAAGACTTTCAGCTTAGTTAGTAAGTGTTTTAGTATGTTGAGACCTAATGTAATAAGAAAAAAGTCAGATTTTGATAGTATTTATAAAAAAGGAAATTCTGTAGGAGATAGATACGTAGTATTATTCTGGAGAAAAAATCACCTTGATTATAATAGAACAGCTTTTTTAGCGAGTAAAAAAGTTGGTAACAGTGTGAGAAGAAATCGTGCGAGAAGACTTATGAAGGAAGGATATAGATATCTTTGTGACGGATTGGATTCCGGCTACGATTTTATATTCATATCCAGAAATACTATTAACGATAAGAAAGCGGATGACGTTAAAAAATCGATTTCTTCAGCTTTGCGAAAGGCTAAAATAAAGAAAAATGTTTAGATTTATTGGTAAGATTATTTCATTCTTCATGATAAAGCTAATTAGATTCTATCAGATTTTTATATCTCCGCTACTTCCCAAGACATGTAGATTCTATCCTACTTGTTCTACTTATTGCATACAGGCACTACAGAAGTACGGACCTATTAAAGGCAGTTACTTAGGTATTAAACGAATTTTAAAGTGTCATCCCGGAAATCCCGGTGGATATGACCCTTTAAAATAACGGAGGAATTTAGTATATGGCTTTATTTAATTTCTTAGCCAAACCGTTTAGTATACTGCTCGCTTTCTTTTATAACATTACGGGGCATTATTGGTTAGCGATTGTCATCTTATCAGTTTTGATAAGAGTAGCGATGTACCCGCTATATAAGAAGCAGATTCTTTCAACTTCAGGCATGGCAGATATGCAGCCAAAGATGAACGAAATCAAGAAGAAGTATGCTAATGACAAAGAAATGATGAATCAGAAAATAGCTGAGCTCTACAAGGAGTCAGGTTTTAACCCAAGTGCGGGTTGTATGCCTATGCTTGTACAGCTTATAGTTATTTCAGGTCTTTTTGTTTTACTCAGATATCCTCTTAACTATATCAGTGATGAAAATATGGTATTTGCAGTGCATGAGTCCTTCCTTTGGATTAAGGATTTATGCCAACCGGATCCATGGATTTTACCTATACTTTCCGGTATTGCAACATTTTTCTCTTTCTCAATGTCGCAGCAGAACCAGCTAGGGCAGCAAGGTTCTAATATGGGAATGGGAATGATGAAATATATTTTCCCTATCATGATAGTTTGGTTAGGAAGAGCATATCCTGCAGGCCTTGCAATCTATTGGTTTATCAGTAACTTCACTCAGATATTCTTCAATATTAGATTTAATAAACTGAGAAAAGAATTGAAGGCACAGAATAAAAAGGCTAAAAACAAAAAGAAGTAAAAATTAGTATTCGCGTACACTCATTGGAGGAATCTATAAGATGAAAGTTTCGGAAAAATGGGGAACAGATGTGGATACCGCAGTTGAACTTGCCTTGCAGGAACTGAATGCAAGCAAGGAAGAGGTAGACATAGAAGTACTCGAGCAGCCTTCAAGAGGATTTTTTGGAATAGGATCAAAGCTTGCACTCGTTAGAGTAAGCCTTAATGATAAGGAAGAAGAAAATAAGCAAGAACTTGCAGAAGAAATACAAGAAATATCCACTGAAGATGCAAACATAGATGGTAAAAAGGTCTCTGAGAAAAAAGTTGAGGCGAAACAAAAAACACCATCACAAAAGAAGAAGAAAAAATCTATGAAAAATGACAGACATCGTGATGATGAAAATCAGATTAGCGAACCTGTCATTCCGGAGATTGATATGACTTCCCTAAATGATTTGGAAGAAGATAATGTGGCTTTTGTATTCCTAAAGGGTCTCGTTGAGGAGATGGGAATAGAGCTTAATATTGTCGGTAAGACGGATGGAACCGATTTGTTCTTCCTATTAGAAGGAAAAGACTCCGGTACTGTAATAGGTAAGAGAGGAGCAACTCTCGACGCAATTCAGTACTTGACCAGCCTTGTGGTAAATAAGGGTAACGGAGAGTATATTCGCGTAGTTGTTGACGCTGAAAATTATCGAGCAAAAAGAGAAAAATCATTGGAAAAGCTGGCTAAAAGACTGGCTGAAAAGGTAGTAAGAAGTCGTAGACCATTCAAACTGGAGCCTATGAACCCTTACGAGAGAAAAATTATTCATGCAACACTACAGAAAGATCCACGCGTTACAACAAAGAGTGAGGGTCAGGATCCATATAGAAGGATTCATATCGAACTAAAATAGTAGATTGGGCTGTCGCTTTGCGGCAGCCTTTTGTAATCAAAGGAAGAATTATGGAAAGTACAATAGCTGCGATAGCAACATCTCCGGGAGAAAGCGGAATTGGAATTATAAGGATAAGTGGAGAAGAATCTCTAAATATCCTAAACAAAATATTTTATCCTGCGAGCAAGAATTTAGCTCCAAAGGATAATCATAGACAGCTGATTTACGGCCATATAAAGGACGAATTCGGTCATATAATAGATGAGGTTCTCGCTGTCTACTTTCCTGCGCCAAAGACATACACGGCTGAAGATGTAGTTGAAATAGATTGTCATGGCGGAATTGTACCACTGTCAAATACACTCTCACTTGTGCTACGCTGTGGAGCGAATTTAGCGGAACCCGGAGAGTTTACAAAGAGGGCTTTTTTAAATGGACGACTTGATTTAACTCAGGCTGAAGCTGTGATAGATGTCATAAACTCAAAGACAAATTCCTCTTTTGATGTAGCTATGGAGCAGTTAAGGGGAAGATTCTCGAAAGAGATAAATGAAATACGTAAGGAAATAACGGATGTTTTAGTTGACATTGCCGTAAATATCGACTATCCGGATGAAGATATAGAGCTTATACTTTACGATAAGCTGGAAAAGGAGCTTCGTTCTATAAAGAAAAAAGTCGATTATCTAATAGACAGTTCCGACACGGGCAGGATTTTGAGGGAAGGTCTTAATGTTGCAATTATAGGTCGTCCAAACGTCGGAAAATCATCTTTGATGAATGCAATGCTTAGGGAATCAAGAGCTATAGTGACTGAGATTCCCGGAACGACGAGGGACACAATTGAAGAGCTGATAAATGTAAGGGGCATTCCTGTAAATCTAATAGATACTGCCGGAATTAGAAGCACCGATGATGTAATCGAGCAAATCGGTATAGATAAGTCGAAGAAGTCTCTTGAATCGGCTGATTTAGTCATTTTCATGATAGATTTAACATCTGAAATTTCTACTGAGGACTACGATATTCTTAATCAAGTAGATAAGTCGAAGCTTCTCATTTTGTTTAATAAGGCAGATAAGACTGCAAGAATTTCTGAGGCTGATATTGCTTCATTTGCTCGTGAAGTGCATTATATGATAACTTCCGTAAACGATAGCAAATCCGTTGATGAGATTGAAAATGCTATCTTTGAGAAGGCAGGCGGAAATCTTCTGCTAGGAAAGGAAAGCGAAACTGATAAGCTTGCAGGATCACAAAAGAGCAATATAGTTACAAATGCAAGGCATAAGAATATGTTGGAAAGAGCGGCGACTTCACTTGGGGAAGCTATAAATGCAGCTTCCGGCGGCATGCCTTTAGAATTCTTAGAAATAGATATAAGAAATGCATACGAGGAACTGGGATTTATCACAGGTGATTCAGTGCAGGACGATGTCATAGATGAGGTATTTAGCAGATTTTGTTTAGGTAAATAAATCTAATGAATATCAAATGGAGACCAACTATGAAAAGTCAAGGTAAATTTCAGAAGAAAATAGAATAAGTTGCATTTAGAAAGAAGCGCAGCCTAAAAAGACCTCCCAGCAGGAAGCCTCAAAAATCATATGGATGGAATCTAATCTAAGTTAAATTCCACATCGTCCTTAAGCATCTTGTAGATGATACGGACAAGCTTGCCGGCGCAATGTCCAAGAGCATTGTAATGGCCACGGCCTTCGGCCCTTTTAGAATCATAGTATTCCTTGAATGTCTGATTGTACTTCACAATATTGTGAGCAGCGTTCATGAGGGCATAACGAAGGGCGGAAGAACCCCGTTTTGACATTTTGGTTTTCTTCGCAATGAAGTTTCCGGATTGGTAAACGGATGGGTCAAGACCCGCAAAGGCAAGCAGCTTGCGAGGCTTGGAAAAGCGGTTAATGTCACCGATTTCACCGATAATCATTCCCCCGTTGATGGGACCGATACCCGGTATGGTCATGATAACAGAGTCGAGAGATGTGACAATGTCTTTCATCTCAGATTCTACCGCATCAAGTTGACTATCCAGTAGCTCGATCTGGGCGATAGATTGAGTAATCTGAATGGATAGAGATCTGTCGGCAGTGCCGACGGACTTCTGTGCCAGAACTCTTAATTCTAAGGCCGTTTCCTTCTTGAAGTGTCCGTGGGAATTAGACACAAGAAGGTTCTTAAGATGAGTCAGATGCATGGAAGCAATCCGGGTAGCAGAGGGTGCCTCTTTTAGGATAGCGTAGACCGTCTTTTGATGAATACCGGACTTGAAGAAATACTGGAGTTCAGGGAAGACCTGATCCAGGTAAGCAGTGAGCTGTATCTTGGTGCGAGAACGCTGCTTAACAAGCTTCATCCGGAATCTCCCTAGATTCTTCAGTTGCATGAGAGCAATATCATACAGAGTAACAAATCTTGGGTGATCCATCAATGCGACGGCTTTAGCAATTACCAGAGTATCGACCTTGTCCGTCTTGGTTTTACGGATATTGTTCTTCCGCAAAGTGGCGGTCTGTATCGGATTGATGACACAGACGTGCAGACCTTTGGTGACAAGGAAAGAAACCAGGTTGTTGCCATAATGAGCAGTGGATTCAAGACCAATGATGATGTCATCCAATTCAAAGGAATTGAGCTTGGATAAGAGGGTGTAAAAACCCGCATTGTCATTCAAGAATTCGAACGGCTCGATGAGTACCACACCATCGGAATCGATGGCAGAGGCATAGTGATTAAGCTTGGCGATATCAATGCCAACATATATCATTGAAAGCGCCTCCTTTCATAAAGATTTGATACTGTCAGATCCACCTTACAATTATCCTCGTAAACTTGATCGATATAAGTACTCGGAAAGCAAAGCCTCCGGCAACATCCAACTAATAAACATTTCAGATAATGTAGCGGCAATACACTCCTATCAAGTAGTCAATGCTACAGAAATAGATAAAAAGTCCACAGTATCTAAATGTATTATGACACAGACAGTAAAAATGGAAAGGAGAGTATGATTTAGCCTATGATATAATCATACAAGAAATAGATGGACCGGTATTTAATGGGAAAATACGATGTAATCGTCATAGGAGCGGGTCATGCAGCCTGCGAGGCGGCACTTGCAGCGGCAAGAATGGGAAGCAAGACAATCATGTTCTCTATCAATTTGGAGGCAATTGCTATGATGCCTTGCAATCCTTCTATTGGTGGAACCGGCAAAGGTCATCTCGTAAGAGAGATAGACGCACTTGGCGGTGAGATGGGTGTAAATATAGATAAAACCTTTATACAGAGCCGCATGCTAAATACAGCGAAAGGTCCTGCTGTTCATTCTCTTAGAGCGCAGGCTGACAAGTATCAGTATCACCTTGAGATGAAGAAGACCATAGAGAGGCAGGAAAACCTCTTTATGAAGCAAGACGAGATTATAGACATAATAGTTGAAGATGGTAAGGCCTGTGGAGTTGTCACAAGAAATCACGCTGTCTATAGAGCAAAGGCTGTAATTATAGCGACCGGAACCTTTCTTCGCGGTAAGGTTTTTATTGGAGATAGCGCGTATTCGAGTGGTCCAAACGGTCTTGCACCGGCAAATGAGCTATCGGATAAGCTCGTTGAATACGGCATAAAACTAAGGCGTTTTAAGACCGGAACACCGGCAAGAGCACTGGCTTTAAGCTTTGACTATTCAAAAATGCTGGAGCAGAAGGGCGATGAGAAAATCGTACCGTTTTCTTTCTTAAATGATGAACTTGAAAAGGAACAGATTTCATGTTGGCTCACATATACAAACAGCAGAACTCACGAGATAATTAGGGAAAACTTCAACCGTTCCGCCTTGTTTGGCGGTCAAATCGAGGGGATAGGACCAAGATACTGTCCTTCAATTGAAGATAAGGTAAATCGCTTTGCTGAGAAGGAAAGGCACCAGCTCTTCATTGAGCCGGAGGGACTTGATACTGATGAAATGTATATCCAGGGCATGAGTTCAAGTCTTCCTGAAGATGTACAGAGAGATTTTTATCAAAGTATAGAAGGTCTTGAGAATATAGTTATCACCAGACCGGCTTATGCGATCGAATATGACTGCATAGATCCGCTTGAATTAAAATTAAACTTGGAGAGCAGGGTAATCGAGAAACTTTTTTGTGCCGGACAGTTTAATGGAAGTTCCGGATATGAAGAGGCGGCAGCTCAGGGACTCATGGCCGGCATAAACGCACACCTGGCAATAAATGGTAAAGAACCTTTTGTTCTTGCGAGAAACGAGGCCTATATTGGCGTTCTAATCGACGATTTGGTGACTAAAGGTACTAATGAACCTTATAGAATTATGACGAGCAGAGCGGAATATAGGCTGCTTCTGAGGCAAGACAATGCAGACGACAGGTTGACAGCCAAGAGTTATGAGATAGGACTTGCTTCCGAAGAGAGATTTAATAGACTTAAATCAAAACAGGAGGAAGTAGCTAGGGAAATAGACAGGCTTAAATCCGTAATGCCTACCGTTGCAGAAACAAATTCATATTTGGAAAAAATTAACAGTTCGCCGGTCGACGGAAAAATCAGCCTTGCAGATCTATTGAAACGACCGGAGGTGACATACGAAAACCTACAGGAAATAGATAAGGAAAGACCTGAAATATCTGAGCACGCAAGAGCTCAAGTTTCAGTTGAAATTAAATATCAGGGTTATATAAAGAAACAAATTCAACAGGTTGAGAAGTTTAAGAAGCTCGAAAGAAAACCTCTTTCCGGCGATATAGATTATGAGAAAATTGATGGACTTAGAATTGAAGCAGCCCAAAAAATGAATAAGATTAAGCCGGTATCTCTAGGTCAGGCCTCGAGAATTTCTGGCGTATCACCTGCGGATATAAATGTACTTCAAGTATACTTAGAAAAGGAGAAGAGAATTGAAAAAGCTAAATTTTAAAGAGCAACTGAAGTCTCTCTATCTCCCTTATGATGACAATACTCTGAGGCGGTTTGAATTCTATATGAAGGGTGTTTTGGACTGGAACAAAAAAATCAACCTAACTGCAATTACAGATGAAGATGAATTTGTAGAAAAACATTACATCGACTCTCTAAAGATAGCAAAGCTGGGATTGATTAAGCCGGGTTGTAAAGTTATAGATATTGGGACCGGTGGAGGTTTTCCGGGAGTGCCGCTGGCAATAGCCTACCCTAAAACTGAATTTGTTCTTGTCGATTCGCTGAAGAAGAGATTAAAGGTCATAGACGAGTTATGTGGAAATGTCGGCATAAATAATGTAAGTACGGTTCACGGAAGAGCCGAGGATTTGGGAAGAAACTTTGAGTACAGAGAGAACTTCGATTGTTGTGTGTCTAGAGCGGTAGCAAATCTTTCGACGCTATGCGAATATTGTTTGCCTATGGTAAAACAAGGTGGATACTTCATTGCATACAAGACTGATGCGGCTAAAGTGGAAATAAAAAATGCCGAGAAGGCAGTGAGGATTCTCGGTGGTGGAGATGTTGAAATCATATCCTCAGACCACGAGGATATCGACCATTGTTTTGTAAAAATAAAGAAAGTAAAAATAACACCAAACGTGTATCCAAGAAAGCCGGGAACCCCGTCAAAACAGCCCTTATAAGTATGGTAGTATAGAGAATGTTTCACGTGAAACATTCTCTATTTGCTATAAAAAAGTGGAAAAAACATTCCATATGTTATATAATAAATCAAGTCCATTTTTTGATTATGGAGGATAATAAAGTGGGAAAAGCAATAGCAATATTTAATCAGAAGGGCGGAGTAGGTAAAACAACCACAAATATTAATTTGGGAGCATGCTTGGCACTTTTGGGTAAGAAAGTTTTAATTTTAGACATTGATCCTCAGGGTAATACGACCAGTGGAATTGGGATTAAGAAGAAAAGCCTCGATTATACTGTCTATGATCTTCTAATTGAGGATAACTTTGATACCAAAAAGGCGATTTTGCATACAAACATCAAGGGATTGGATATAATTCCTGCAAGCGTAGATTTGGCAGGCGCTGAGATTGAACTTGTCCAGATTGAGGGCAGAGAACAGAGACTTAGAAAGGCCATAGATAAGGTAAGACAAAAGTATGATTATATCTTCATTGATTGTCCACCTTCACTGGGACTTCTAACTATAAATTCTTTGACTGCTGTGCAGAGTGTATTAATTCCTATTCAGTGCGAGTTCTATGCACTTGAAGGAGTTAGCCAACTCGTGAGCACAATTGAAATAGTTAGAAAGAATCTAAACAAAGGACTCGAGATTGAAGGTGTAATTTTGAGCATGTTCGATGGACGTACCAACCTATCTGTTCAGGTAGTTCAGGAGGTTAAGAAGTACTTCGGGGCAAAGGTATATTCTACGGTCATCCCGAGAAATATTAGGCTTGCCGAGGCACCAAGCTACGGCATGGCAATAACCGAGTATGATCCTAAATCGAGAGGTGCGGAGGCATACAGAGAGTTTGCTGAGGAATTCCTCGAAAGGGAGGAAGAGTAATGGCGGCTAAAGGAAAGAAGAGTGGACTGGGCAGAGGCCTTGACGCATTGTTTGCTGATCGTGAAGTTGCGGTTAACGAGGACACTAAACTTCCGACTCAGGAGGAATCTAAAGACAGCGTCAAATACATAAATATAAATGATATTAAGCCTAATCACGGGCAACCTCGCAAGACTTTTGATCCTGAGAAGATAAGTGAACTCGCCAGATCTATAGAGGAACATGGTATAATTCAGCCCTTGGTTGTAACCAAAGCTGAGGTTGGCTATGAGATTGTAGCAGGTGAGAGACGTTGGAGAGCGGCAAGGGAAGCGGAGTTGAAGAAAGTGCCTTGTCTTGTTAGAGCTCTTACAGAAGAAGAGAATATGCTCCTTGCAATAATTGAGAATATGCAAAGAGAGGACTTAAACCCTATAGAGGAAGCTGAAGGGCTTGAGAAGATGATTAAGGTTTACGGCTTTACACAGGACAAGGTTTCTAAGAGTGTAAGTAAGTCAAGACCTTATATTACCAACGCTTTGAGGCTTTTGAATTTGCCTGAGAGCGTTAGAAATGAGGTCGCTGAGGGTAGGCTTTCAGCGGGGCATGCAAGAGCCATATTATCTGCGGATAATTTCCAGAAACAGGAAGAACTTTGCAAGCGCGTTATCGCAGAAGGTCTATCGGTAAGAGAAACCGAAAAACTTGCAAGCACTGAAAAACAGAAGAGAAACAAGCCTTTAAAACGCGTTAAACCTAGAGAAATTCTCAGTGTTGAGAATGAACTTAAGGATATTTATGGGACGAAGGTAAATATTGAAGCAAAAGGGAAAGGCGGATCTATTCAGCTCCATTATTACAGCATGGATGAACTGAACAGATTGATAGACATTCTCAGAGTTGCAAACATAAATTCGTAATGGAGAAGTAAAGATGACGGAAAAAGTGGCAAAGCGCATTATATCAGCCGACCTGCCTATGCCAATGTGTATAGTCAATAGGGCCGGCAAGGTAACCAGTGCGAACAGATTCATAGACAGAGTATTTCCATATAAAGGAATAGAAGATGCCGATTTTTTTGCTCTCACAGGAATAAAGGTAAAATCTCTTTTAGAGGGTGATAACAAGTATCTTCTCGATAGAAACGGACGAAAGTTCAGAGTGATTGCAGATAGTGACAAAAATGAATATGGTGATGATATAATCGTATTTTTCAGGGATGTTACCGGCTACGAGGATCTAAAGAAAAGATATATGTCAGAGAGAGTTTGCGTGTGTCGCATAAGTGTTGATAACTACGACCAGTTTGCGGGATCTGTAACTCCGGAGACCGGTATGTCGGTAACGAGTCAGGTTGATCGCATCATAAGAAAGTGGGCGGCTGACATAGATGCATCGCTAGAAAAAATCAAGGATACACTATATAACGTGTACTTTCAGTACGGCCATTTTGAGGAACTTGTCGAAAACAAATTTACAATATTGGATGACGTAAGAAAGATAGATACGGGTGCTGATTTTCCACTGACACTTAGTATGGGACTTGGAATTGGTGGCTCAAACATAATGGAGACATCAGAGTATGCAGCGGCAGCACTTGATCTTGCGCTAGGACGTGGAGGAGACCAGGTTGTTGTCAAAGAAGAATCGGAAATCAGTTACTTTGGCGGAAAGACACAGTCAATAGAAAAGGGTAGCAAGGGCAAGTCAAGGATTATTGCTCATGCCTTGAGAAAGCTTATAGAGCAATCTAATCGTGTTTTGATTATGGGGCACCAAAATGCAGATATGGACGCATTCGGATCTGCGCTCGGAATTTATAGGATGTGCATCAATAGTGGAACTGAGGCGCACATTATCATAGACAAGGTAAATGATACAATGCAGGCCGTGTATGATCAGGTTAGAGCAACCCAAAACTATAACCTGGATTCGACTGAAAAGGCTAATGCTCTGATAGAATCAGACACTCTGCTGGTCGTTGTAGATACGCAAAGACCCAGCTACTTGGAAGCTCCGGAGCTTTTAGACAAGACTGAGAGAGTAGTTGTAATAGACCATCACCGTAGAGCTGAGGACTACATAACAGGAGCAACTCTATCGTATATAGAGACATATGCATCGTCAGCTTCAGAGCTGGTGACAGAGATGCTTCAGTATGTAATTCCAAGAAAGTCGCTCGTAAAGCTTGAGGCAGAAGCTCTTCTTGCGGGTATAACATTAGATACGAACAGATTCGCTGTAAAGACAGGGGTTAGAACCTTTGAGGCTGCTGCATGGCTCAGAAGAGCGGGTGCTGACACGACAGAGGTAAAGAGATTTTTCCAAATTGACTCAGATACGTTTAAGGTAAGGGCTAAGGCTATTGCAAATGCAAGCTTTTACGATGGCGGCATTGCGACATCTATTTGTGAGGGACAAAACCAAGATGCTCAGGTAATCAATGCACAGGTTGCGGATGAACTCCTAAATATCAAAGGAATAAAGGCGAGCTTTGTTGCAGGAGTAAACGATAAAGGAACTACCTGCATAAGTGCAAGGTCGCTTGGAGACATAAATGTTCAGGTTCTTCTTGAAAAAATCGGTGGTGGCGGTCATCTGAACACAGCGGGCGCTCAGGTTGAAGAAAAACCTGAGGAAGTGCTGGAGATAGTGCTGGGATTGTTACAAAAAGGAGATAATAATGATAGTAATACTTAAAGAGGATGTAAAAGGTACAGGTAAGGCGGGCGAGGTTCTCAAGGTCAGCGACGGTTTTGCAAGAAACATGCTTCTAAAGAAAGGGCTGGCAGTTGAGGCAACGCAGGCAAACCTAAGAAGTCTAGAAAAGCAGAAGGCGCTCAAAATCCAACAGGAGAAGGAGAACAGAGAGCGAGCTCAGAGCCAGGCAGAAACGCTTAAGAACAAAAAAATTGTAATTAAGACAAAGTCAGGCGAAGGCGGAAAGCTTTTCGGGTCAATAACATCAAAAGACATATCTGATGCCATCAAGGACCAGCTCGGAATAGATATTGAAAAGAAGAATATTGAGCTTGCAAATCCGCTAAAGCAGCTGGGCAGTTTTGATGTAGCGGTTAAGCTGTATCACGAAATAAAAGGCGAGATCAAGGTTGAGCTTGTAGATTAGGAGTCAAAGATGACAGAGAAGATACCTCCGCATAATAAGGAAGCGGAGCAGTCCGTCTTAGGTGCTGCCATGCTTGATAAGGATGCACTTTTTGACGTGCTTGAAACAGTAAAGGCTGAGGATTTTTATGATGCAGCTCATAAGGAAATCTATGACGTTATCCTGGATCTTGCGAAAAAAAATGAGACTGTGGATATTGTAACTGTTTGCGATGAGCTAAAGAAGCGCGGAAGCCTTGAGATTGCAGGTGGAAGAGCATATATTGCTTCGCTTCCGTCAAATGTGCCGTCAGCGAAGAATGCTGTAGGTTATGCTAAGATTGTGGCCGAAAAGGCACAGCTTAGAAGACTTATTAAGGCTGCGGATGAGATAAGAGAAAAGAGCTTTGAGGAAAGCGAGAATGCAGGTTATATCCTCGATTTTGCCGAGCAGAATATATTTGAGATTGCGCAGAAGCGTCAGAAGAATGACTACTCGCACATCAAAGATGTCATCATGGAAAACATCGATATGATTGACAAGGCTGCACGATCCGATGGTGATGTTACGGGTATACCATCCGGCTTTACTGAAATCGATAAGATTACGGGCGGATTCCAGAGATCCGATCTCATAATCATTGCAGCAAGACCGGCTATGGGAAAGAGTTCATTTGCACTGAATATTGCGCTCAATGCGGCAAAGAGAGGTTCAAAGGGGATTATCATCTTCAATCTCGAGATGCCTAAGGATCAGCTCGGTCAGAGACTTCTTTCTATGGAGAGCAATATCGAGCTTTCGAACATCAGAAAGGGCAAGATAGAGGTAAATGACTGGCAGAAGATAAATATAGCCGGAGATATTCTTTCGAAAACAAATATAACCATAGACGATACCCCGGGTATCACGGTTATGGAGATGAAGAATAAATGCCGAAGGATGAAGGCGGAGTATGGACTTGACCTTGTGGTTGTCGACTATCTTCAGCTGATGACAGCAGAGGGCAGATCCGAAAGCAGACAGCAAGAAATCAGTAAATTATCAAGATATCTTAAGCTACTTGCCAGAGAGATGGACTGTCCGGTTCTCGTACTGTCTCAGCTTTCACGTGCGCCGGAGCTCAGAACAGACCACAGACCTATGCTTTCGGACCTCAGAGAATCGGGCTCAATCGAGCAGGATGCTGATATGGTAATCTTCCTCTATAGAGATGACTACTATAACGAGGAGAGTGATAAGCCAAATGTATGTGAGGTCAGCATTGCAAAGCATAGAAACGGAGAGACCGCAAGACGTGATTTGACCTGGGTAGAGAGATATACCAAGTTCAGCGACATGGTATAGTTTAATGTGCCTTTTATGGGCTAGCCTCAGATTATTAGGAGAAATCCATGAAATATATCAAAGCAAAAAAACGAGATATGTATCTTGGCGATATATCGCTCGAAAACATTTTCATAAATGAATTTCTTCCGATAGCTCCGGGAGACTTCGTTAAGGTCTATCTTTATGCAAGGCTCTACGCAGAGCTGGGATACCCGCTCGATAACGCTCAGATATCCAATGAGCTTGGAGTCGATGAAAAGACCATTGTGGAAGCCTGGAATTATTGGGAGGATATGAATGCCATCAAAAAGAGATTCTATGGAGAGGGCAAGGCTGATTTTGCAGTTGAGTTCATAAACCTCAAGGAATTGATTTACGGAACAGGCAAGGGAGAAGAACAAAAGGATTCACAGGGCGTTGAACCGGTGAGCGTTTTTGGTAGTGAGGCAATTTCTACCTTGATGCCGAAGATAGAAAAGATTTTAGGTCGCACTCTATCCAGCAGTGACATGCAAAAGGTCATATCGTGGATAGACGATGTGAAAGCAACGCCCGAAGTTGTTGAAAAGGCAGTGATTTACTGCTCTGATAAGGGAAAGCTTAGCTTCAAGTATATAGAAAAAGTTATTGAGGAATGGACCAAGATTGGCATCAAAACCAGTGAGGATGTTGATAATTATCTCGAGGAGAATGATCAGAGGCATGTGAGATATAGACGCGTTATGAAGGCGCTAGGTTTTTCGAGAAATCCGTCCGAAGAGGAGCAGAGGCTCATGGATAGCTGGTTTGATGAGATGGGATTTAAGATGGATAAGGTACTGGAGGCTTGTAGCAAGACTGCGGGAATTTCGAATCCTAATCTAAAATATGTGAACTCGATTCTTGATAACTGGAGAAAGGAAGCCGGCAAGGAAAACAGGGATGTTAATGAAAAGAAACCTGTTAGCAGGGCTGTTTTGAACAAGTACTACGATTTTCTACGCAAGAAGGCGGAGACGGATGCCGACGCTAGACGTAAGGAAATATATAAGAAGCTTCCAAAGATAAGGGAAATAGAGAAAAATATTCACTCATTAAGTGCAAAGCTTTCAGGAATGATGCTATTTGGTCAAGATAACGGTGAATCAAAGAGTTTAAATGACGAGATGAATATGCTCTACGAGGAACGCGCTATAATTCTGACCGAAAACAACTACGATATGGATTACATGGAGGAAAGATATAAGTGTAATCGATGTGATGACACGGGTATTATGGATACGGGAGAAAGATGTTCTTGTATAGAACAAAGGATGATTGAGGCTGAAGAATGGCAAAGTCAACGAGAAAAAAGAAGAAAAAATTAAATATGGGTAGATTGGTTCTATCTTTGATAGTTCTTTTTCTCCTCATAGGCTGTGCATTTTCAATCAAGAAAATAGTTACGCTTCATATTGAGAAGAGTCACCTGGAGAAGACTCAGAAGGAGCTGGAGCAGAAGAAGGATGATTTGACTGCAGAGCTCAAGAATGTCAACGAACTCGACTACATTGAGGAGCAAGCACGTAAGCAGCTTAAGATGATTAAGCCGGGAGAAGTCCTTTATGTCTTGGATGGCAAAAAGAATAAGGATGGTAAGGATAAGAAGTAATGGAAGAAAGGCCGGTTATTAATGAGGTTATCGTCGTCGAGGGAAGGGATGACACTGCCGCTATAAATAAGGCGGTGGAGGCTGTGACCGTTGAAACTCACGGCTACGGAATCTCGGCGGCAACTTGGAGAAAATTAGATAGTGCGTATGAGAGTAAAGGGCTGATTGTAATGACGGATCCCGACCACGCAGGTCGCAAGATAAGGGAGCGAATCTGCGCAAGGTATCCTGAGGCAAAGCAGGCCTTTTTGACCGCCGCAAAAGCCGAGAAAAACGGTGATATAGGTATAGAAAACGCAAGGCCTGAGGACATAGTCAATGCACTGAAGCTTGCAAAGTGTACGATTACGGGAAAGCGAGAGGAGTTCTCTTATATAGATCTCAGCAGTAACGGGCTTATAGGTGGTGAATCATCAAAGGCGAGACGCACCATGCTCGGAGATTTGCTAGGGCTTGGATATTGCAATGGCAAGGCTCTGTTGAAGAAACTCAATTTGATGTTAGTCAGCCGCAAGGATTTTGATGAAGCAATCAGAAAGGTGAATGAAAAGCTTGGAAACAGCTAAGAACATGGAATTACATTCCCTAAGCACTTTAAATTATATAAGGAAGAAGTTCGGCTTTCACAATGCGAAGAGTCTGGGCCAGAACTTTTTGACCGATAAGGGAGTAATCGATAGCATTATCGAGGCGACAAATATAAACGAGGAGGACCTGGTTATTGAAATTGGACCCGGCATCGGAGTTTTGACAGTTGAAGCAGCAAAGGAAGCAGGCAAGGTTTGCGCTATAGAAATCGATAAAAATTTGCTTCCCGTTCTTGACTTTACTCTAAAAGGGTACGACAATATTGAAGTTATAAATCAAGATGTTCTAAAAACAAATCTTAACGACATCATAAAGTCTTCAACTTTTCAACATACAAAGATAATAGGAAATCTGCCATACTATATAACTACACCTATCATCATGTATCTGTTGGAGAATGAAATAAACATTGAGTCTATAACGATTATGATGCAGAAGGAAGTAGCTGATAGAATCATTGCAGGTCCGGGAAGTAAAACTTTCGGGGCTATTTCGCTTGCCGTTCAGTATTACTGTGAGGTCAGTGAGGTCGCGGATGTACCAAAAGAGGTGTTCTATCCGGTGCCTAAGGTGGATTCTACAGTTCTCAAGCTGAGCATAAGGACGGAAAAGCCGGTGCACCCTAAGAATGAGAAGCTGATGTTCAATTGCATCAAAGCTGGTTTTGGGCAGAGGCGAAAGACGATCTTAAATTCCTTAACAGGAGCAGGCTTCAGCAAGGATGAGATAAAACAAGCACTAGAGAGGCTTAGCATTGAGCCTATGAGGAGAGCGGAGACTCTCTCGATAGAGGATTTCGCTGCAATTTCAGATGAACTTGCAGTATTTGTGGAGAAAAAGAATGAGTAAGCTACAGAGCGTGAGACAGAAGATAGGAAAAAATGGAATAATTCTTTGCTTGGTTCAAGGATTTATAATTAATTTAATAATAGAGACACTCGCAAGAAAGTATTTTGGTGGATTTATTTTTTTGATACACAGTCCAATAGTATTTTTGTATAACAGTCTTGTAATAGCTGCTACACTTTCTATATCATGTCTTTTTAAAAGACGATCGTTTTTCATGGTCATCATATCGACAATCTGGATTGCGATTGGTGTGGCAAACGGTGTGATTTTGCTCGAAAGAATGACACCTTTTACCGTTAAGGACCTATCGTCAATTACCGATGCGGCTACAATTCTAACGAATTACTTCAATAGATTCCAACTTTCAATCATAGCCGGAGTATTGATATTGCTTGTGGTTACTGTCGTAATTCTCTGGATTAAACTGCCAAGGAAGGATATGACCGGCAAGTTCAAGCAAAGCGTTGCCATGGTTGCTCTGGTTATCGCGTTGACCTTTGGTGCAACATGGGGATTGATAAAAACAAACGTGCTCGCAACCTTCTTCGGAAACCTTGCCTACGCTTATCAGGATTATGGAGCACCTTATTGCTTTGTAAATACATGGCTAAACACGGGTATTCATAAACCAGCAGGCTATAACGAAAGTACAATGAAGGATATACTCGCAAAGGCTAATATTAAAAACGGGAAAGAGGCACTGGAGGTCAAGAACACAGATATAGGACATAAATCTCCTAATATCATATTCTTACAGCTGGAGTCGTTTACAGATCCTAAGCTTTTCAATAAGATAAAACTTTCGACGGATGCTATACCTAACTTCAGAAATCTGGCGAAGAACTATTCCTCGGGATATCTGACGGTTCCGGCCTGCGGTGCGGGAACTGCGAACACGGAGTTTGAGGTTATGACGGGGCTTTCAGTTAAGTTCTTCGGACCCGGAGAATATCCATTTAAATCAGTTCTGAGAAATACGCCTGCGGAGAGCATTGCCTTAGATCTTAAGAATAGAGGATATTCAACGCATGCAATCCATAACCACAGAGCACTATTCTATAACAGAAACGAAGTATTTAAAAATATAGGATATGATACATTTACATCACTTGAGTATATGAGCGATGTGCCTAAGACACCTAAGAACTGGGCTAAGGATAAGATTTTGACGAATCAAATAATGGAAGCGCTAAATTCAACGAAATCCAGAGACTACATATACACGATTTCGGTTCAAGGTCACGGTAAATACCCAACGGAGCAGCTCGTAAAGAACCCGAAGGTTCAGGTTACTGAGGCGCCATCGCAGGATTTAAAGTGGAAGTACGAATACTACGTAAATCAGCTTTATGAGATGGATCAGTTCGTAAAGGAGCTGACCGATACTCTATCAAAATTAAATGAACCTACAATTCTTGTAATGTATGGAGATCACATTCCGGCGCTTGATATCACAGCGGATTCATATGATAAAGATCTCTATCAGACTCCTTATGTAATCTGGTCAAACTTTGATATGAAAAAGCAGGATAAGGACCTACATGCGTATGAGATAACAGCAGATGTCTGTGACAGATTGGGAATCCATGAGGGAACAGTATTTAAATATCAACAGAATACAAATCACAGTGAAAAGAGCTTTCTTGAAGGACTAAATCTTTTGGCATATGACATGCTGTATGGAGACAGATACATCTACGACGGAAGCAAGGACGCTGTCAAGGCTACCAAGATGAAGATGGGTGTTAAGACCGTTAAGATTGACAAGGTGGTAAATGTTGGCGGAAGGTATTACATTAAAGGCCAGAACTTTACGGAGTACAGCAAAGTCACGCTGAACGGCGAACCGCTATCGACGATTTACCTCGGGCCAACACTTCTGGGATTGCAAGAGGAGGTTGATCCGGAGAAGGCAAAGGATATGAAGGTCAGTCAGATTGACAAATCGAATAAGGAAATAATAAGTACCACGGAATAAAAATAAAGGGCTAAGAAGTTAGCCCTTTAGGTTTTTATCAGATTTTGTTTAATTTAGTAATTTAATCGGGTGATATTCGCAGTAGTGCTAGATCTGATTGAATCCGAGCATAATAAGTTCACTCAGCTCAGGAAGTGAGAGCTTTTTTAGCGTGCACTTTCCAATCGAATCAGGAACGATGATGTTAATATGTCCATCTCGGATTTTCTTATCCTTGAGGGCAAGTTTGTAGATAGCCTTAGCATCATAATCGAGCGACGTATCAAAGCCAAATTCATTGAGAATATCAGTGAGTTCACCGCTAATGTCATTAGGTGTAAGTCCTAGAGCATAGGCACCTCTTGCTTCAGCAATCATGCCCTTGGCAACGGCCTGACCGTGAGTTACGGTATAGGAGCTGAGCTTTTCGATTCCGTGACCTACGGTGTGTCCGAAGTTTAGGAGTTGTCTGAGACTTGTCTCGCGTTCGTCCGCTTCTACAAGAGATTTCTTGATGGAAATACAGCGCTCAATGACATATTCATAGTTATGATTGCGTATGTGATTGAGCAAACCTTTTTCAGCGATTACAGCATTTTTGGTTGCCTCTGCGATACCCTCAAGAAGGATATCATTTGGAAGTGTCTCGTAGATTTTGCTGTCGCAAACGACTAGTGAAGGTTGCCAAAATACACCGGCGAGGTTCTTTCCTCCCAGAAGGTTTATACCGGTCTTTCCACCGATAGCTGTGTCTATGGAAGCCTGAAGGGTTGTTGGAACAACTACATAGTTGATTCCACGCATATATGTTCCTGCAGCAAAGCCTGCAAGGTCACAAACTACACCACCGCCCAGAGCGAGAATTAAATCGCTGCGGGTAAGACCCTCATCAGCTAGAGCTTCGAGGATGTTAGAGTAGGTTGTCAAATTCTTGGAGTGCTCGCCGGATGGGAATAAAATCTTAGAAGTATGATATCCCGATTCTATGAGCGAGGTCATCACCACCTGTGCATAAAGGCCATTGACTGTACTGTCTGTGATAACGCATACATGTCTTGGCGAGAAGACAGGCTTAAGGAACTCACCTATTTGAGAAATCAGGTCGTGTCCAATAAGAATGTCGTATGGAGTTGATGTTGAAACTGTAAATTTTTTCATATTTGTCTCCCGGCGGTGTGTGATTCACTAAATACATATGAATAATACCATATATATATTTATTTTGCAAAATGACGAGGCTTAACTATGAAGATTCTAGAGAAAAGCATAAAAACTATAATAATAATTTTAATACTGCTTATCGCAATTGCACTTGGCATAAATTTTTATGTTATCAAAACATCTTCACCGAGCCTGCAATACTCTATAGATACACAGGAAAACAACGTATCAGACAGTGAATTCCAAAACTTAGCTGAAGAAAAAGCGGACTGTATCATGATTCTCGGTGCAGGTATAAAGGATAGGGACACACCATCAGAGATTCTAAAGGATAGACTCGATGCAGGTATTGCACTTTATAAAAAAGGCATTGCCCCTAAGATTCTTCTCACGGGAGATAACGGTCAAAAGGAGCACAACGAGCTTCATACTATGTTGAACTACTGCATAAAACATGGCGTGCCAAAGTGTGATATTTTCTGTGATCATGCTGGATTTTCCACATCTGAGTCCATGGTAAGGGCAAGAAATATCTTTGACGTAAAGAAACTGATAATCGTAACACAAAAGTACCATGAGTATAGGGCTATCTATCTTGCAGAGGCAGAGGGCATGGATGCTATTGGAGTAAGTGCAGATCAGCATGACTTTGAAGGAATGATGTATAGAGAAGGTCGCGAAATTTTAGCAAGAAATAAAGATTTTATTATAAATCATCTAGGAAATAGAAAGGCCGTGGGTGGAGATAAAATTTCATTGCAGGGAGATGGAAGGGTTTCACACGGAGAGTAATTAAGGACGTTTTAATTGAGGTAGATTATGTCAAGCTTAACAAAGAAGGCTCTCAGAGAGACAATGATAAGAGCGCTTAACGAGAGACCTCTCGAGAAAATTAGAGTCAAGGATTTGGTCGAGGAGTGCGGAGTTAATCGCAATACCTTTTACTATCACTATAAAGATATCTATGAGCTTCTGGCGGATATTTTTGAGACTGAGACTGAGGAAATTGCTGAAACGCTACAATATGATGATGGCAACTGGGAGAGGATTTTCGTTGAATCCTCACGATTTGCACTAGATAACAAGAGGCTTATATTCAATGTATATAACTCGATAAGCAGGGAAACCCTTGAGCGTTATCTATACAATGTTTCAACGCATATTGTTGCAAGATATGTGAATCAGCAGGCAAGTGGTATGAATGTGAGCGAAAGGGACAAGGAATTAATCATACTGTTTTATAAGCATGCGGTTGTCGGTATTGTTCTAGAATGGCTACAGCGTAGGATGAAGGATGAGCCCGAGGCTGTAATAAGACGAATGTGCGATTTGATGTATGACAGCGTAAAAAATGCCTTAAAAAATGCAGAAACAAAGTAATTTATTAGACAAAAACAGGTCAATGCCTAAATTTTGGGCATTGATTTTTTATTGTCCATTTTTATTACACATATTTGAGGATATTATCCATTAGGACAGTTTGAACATAGGGGTGAAAAAAATATGAAAAAGTTCGGAAAGGTAACAGTAAAACATCATAGATTGGTTCTGATTATCGGCATTTTACTGCTGATTCCATCGTTCTTCGGAATGATAGGCACAAGGATAAACTATGATATGCTCCACTATCTGCCAAAGAATATGGACACGGTCAAGGGTCAGGACATTCTGCTGGACAAATTTGGCAAAGGAGCGGTTTCGACTATGGTCATCGAGGGCATGGAACAAAAGGATATCGTGCAGCTTAAGGCCAAAATCGAAAAGGTAAATCACGTCGACTCCGTAATTTGGTACGACAGTTTATCAAATGGTAAGATTCCGATGGAGCTTCTTCCAAAGAAGTACTACGATGCTTTTAACAATGGAAATGCGACCTTAATGGTAATTTTCTTTGATAGCTCAACATCAGCATCGGAGACAATGACAGCAATAAAGGATATCCGAAATATTACAACAAAGGATTGTTTTTTGACAGGTATGTCATCGCTGGTAACGGATCTTAAGGATTTGTGCGAAAAGGAAGAGCCTATCTATGTTGGTCTTGCAGTTCTTCTTGCAACTTTAGTGATGATGATTTTCCTTGATTCCTGGCTAATTCCGTTTGTATTTCTTGCGGGCATAGGCATGGCGATAATGTGGAATCTAGGTTCGAACATCTTTATGGGCGAGATTTCCTATATAACGAAGGCATTGTCATCGGTACTTCAGCTTGCGGTCACTATGGACTATTCAATATTCCTTTGGCATAAGTATGAAGAGGAAAGAGACATCATAGACGATGACCATGAGGCTATGGCAGAGGCCGTAAACAAGACCTTGAGTGCCGTTTTAGGAAGCTCGATAACGACAGTTGCAGGCTTTGTCGCACTTTGCTTTATGACATACAAGCTGGGTATGGATCTTGGTATAGTTATGGCAAAGGGAGTAATATTCGGTGTTATAAGCTGCGTAACCATTTTGCCGGCGATGATACTGGTATTTGATAGATTCATAGAGAAGACAAGACATAGAAGCTTGATTCCGGATATGAATAATTTTGCCAAGAAGGTAACGGCAAAGCCTTACATCCAGATTGGAATATTCCTCATTGTTTTGATTCCGGCGCTGTTTGCATATAACCAGACGAACAAAGAAGTCTACTATGATATAGGGGGTTCTCTTCCAAAGTCGCTTCCAAGTGTGGTTGCAGATGAAAAACAAGCGGAGCACTTTGATCTTGGAAGCACATATATGGCTTTGGTGAACTCGAATCTTAGCAACAAGGAGCTTACCGAGATGACAGATAGAATCAGTGACCTTAAGGGGATTAAGGCTGCTATGGGACTCGACAGCATTATAGGGGGGTCACTTCCGGATCAGTTCATTCCCAGTGAAATGACGAGTAAATTGAAATCGGGTAAATACCAACTTGTTATGATTACATCGGAGTATGAAGTGGCGTCAGATCAGGTAAATAAACAGGTTGCCGCTGCAAAAAAGATCATCAAAGAGTATGACAAAAAGGGACTTTTGATAGGTGAGGCACCTGCGACTTACGATTTAATAAAGACAACGAGCAGAGACTTTAATATTGTAAACACGGTTTCGATATTTTTGGTCTTCTTAATCATCCTCATAGTATTTAAGAGCGCATCACTTCCGGTAATTCTGGTTGCAGTAATAGAATTTGCTATATTCATAAATCTGGGGCTGTCACATTTGATGGGTGTTTCGCTGCCGTTTATAGCACCAATTTGCATAAGCACGATACAGCTCGGCTCGACGGTAGATTATGCTATTTTGATGACTACAAGATATAAGGCGGAAAGACTAAGAGGAGAAGATACGGATTCCGCTATTAACATAGCCTTAGCGACATCGATTCCGTCGATAATAGTAAGCGGTCTCGGATTCTTTGCGGCGACCTTCGGAGTTGCGATTTATTCGAATATAGACATGATAAAGTCGCTTTGTACTTTGATGTCAAGGGGAGCAATAATAAGCGTACTGGCAGTAATATTCATATTGCCGGCTATGCTTCACGTATTTGATAAGATAATTTGCAAGACAACCGGAAGCATGAAGCATATTGCAAAGGCCGGTCTTGTAGAGGAGGTTTAAAAATGAAAAAGGATAAGATGATTGGCAAAAGGATTGTTGCATCTGTGCTTTCATTGGCACTTGTAACCGGCAGCCTAGTTTTCAGCGGGTTTTCATATGCTGAGGATAAGCAGGCCGGTACGAGCAAAGGCAAGGCGCAGACCTCGTCTCAGATAATAGATAAGGTAGGAAAGGGAGAAAAGGATGAAACTGTCTATGTAATAGCAGGCAGTGACGGAAGCCCTGAGAAAATAATCGTCAGCGAGTGGCTCAAGAATACTGAAAAAGCTGCCAAGCTGGAGGATAGCAGCGAACTTAAGAATATCAAAAATGTCAAGGATAATGCTAAATACGTCATTGATAAGGATAATATGAAGGTTTGGACTGCAGAGGGCAAGGATGTCTACTATCAGGGCGAAATCGATAAGAAACTTCCTGTGGATATTTCTGTAAGCTATACACTTGACGGAAAGAATGTGAGTGCAAAGGAGCTCGCAGGAAAAAGCGGAAGGGTTACAATCAAGTATTCCTATAAGAATAATGAGGCAAGAACGGTAAATGTCGACGGTCAAAGCCTAACTATGTATGTTCCTTTCTCTGTTGTTACAGGTCTTGTGCTGGACGACAAGGCATTTTCGAATGTTGAGGTAACAAACGGAAGAGTCATCAACGACGGGAAGAGAAATATAGTTATGGGTTTTGCACTTCCGGGAATGAAGGAAAACCTCGGCGATGCGGCAAATAGCTTGAATCTTCCTGAGACTTTTGAGGTGACAGCGGATGTGAAGAACTTCTCAGTTGAGACCTCAATAAGTGTAGTGTCAAGTGAACTGTTTGCAAATGTTTCGAGCGACAAGCTGTCAAGTTTGAACGGAATTAAGTCACAGCTGGATGAATTCGCAAATTCAGCTAACAAACTGGCAGACGGCAGCAGTCAACTATATGATGGACTTGGCACTCTACTTGAGAAGGCGGGAGAAATCAAAACCGGAACATTGAAGCTATATAGAGGGGCAGTAAGCCTAAACGATGGAGCAAAGCAGTTTTCAGAAGGTACAGGTGAATTATATAAAGGTACGACTGAGCTGAACGAGGGCCTTCAAGCTTTGAGCAGCAAGAGCGAGCAGCTGAATAACGGTGCCGCACAGATATTTGATTCGTTAATTGCACAGGCAAACACAGAACTCAGTGCCAGAGGTCTTGGGGCCGTGAGCATGACAAAGGATAACTACAGCAGCGTTTTGACATCCATCATCAAAAATATGGATGAGGGTAATGTAAGAGCTATAGCAACTCAGAAGGCACGCCAGACAGTTGAGGCTCAGGTACATCAAAACGAGGCTCAGATTGCAGTTGTAGTTACGCAAAAGATAAAGGAACAGGTGCTTCAAAACGTTTTAAATGCGTCGGGAATATCCATGACAGTAGAGGCATATAAAAATGCGCTTGCATCAGGCACAATTCCGGCATCAGTAGCACAGCAGATTGATAATGCAGTAGCCGCACAGATGAGCTCAGAACAGGTTCAGAGCACTATACAGGCTAAAGTAAATGCTGAAATCAATAATCAAATCGAGCAGGCAATGAATTCACCTGCCGTAGTTCAGGGCATAGAGGAGGCCGTTGCAAAGGCTAAAACCGGAGTAAGCAGCTTGGCAGCGCTAAAAGGACAGCTCGACAAGTACAATCAATTCTATCAGGGATTAAGACAGTACATTGAAGGTGTAGATAAGGCTGCTAAGGGATCTAAGAAGATAAATTACGGAGTAGGTCAACTTGCAGAAAAGAGCAAAGAGCTTCAGGCCGGCGCAGCGACACTAGAGGCAGGCATAAAGGCTTTGATGGCAGGTGGTGACAAGCTTGTAGGCGGTGTATCGCAATTAAACGATGGAGCAAAGACGCTATCTGAAGGCATGAACAGGTTCAATAAGGAAGGTGTTCAAAAAATAGTTGAGCTGTTCAACGGTAGATTCGGTGAGTTGTCAGCAAGGCTAAAGGCTATGTCCGATATGGCAAAATCATACGATAATTTTGCAGGTAAGACAGAGGGTACAAAGTCGAATGTAAAGTTTGTATACAAGACTTCATCTATAGGTGAGTAAGTTTTCAAACCCCTATTAAAACACCTCATTTGCCGGCGCATGGCCCGCGGCTTATGAGGTGTTTTTTCCTGTCTGTAAAGCCCAAATAAAATTTGGATTATATTATCGCAGCTCATCCATGCCGATATTGGCAAGGGCATCTGCTCTGTTATTCTTTTCGGTTATGTAGATAAAGTCTTCCATGGTGAAGCGATCTCCGTTCCACTGCTTGAACTTCTTGTAGTGTTCGGCTAGGTTTGTGTTCGGTGAGGACAGGTTCACATGGCCTTTGACACGGAAAAATTCGACCTTGTTCTTCTCCACAAGACCGATCAGCTCTTCCCAGAGCTCGCGGTTCTCGACAGGCTTCTTGCCCGAAGTCATCCATCCGTTCTTGCGCCAATTTATATACCACTTATCCCTAAAACAGGAAGCCACATAGGAACTATCTGTGAAAATCTCAATAACAAGACCGTCTCGTTTTAGAATCTTCAGCGCCTCGATGACAGCAGTGAGCTCCATGCGGTTATTTGTGGTGTTAAGCTCTCCTCCGTGGAGTTCCTTCCGGTTATCTCCAAACTCGAGGATGCTGCCCCAACCGCCGATATTCGTTTCGTTTTGGTTGCCGGAGCATGCTCCGTCCGTATATATTCTCAAAATACTCATGCTCAAATTATACCCCAGCTCAAATATCTTTTCAATGAAATGTAAACGGGGAATTTTGTGGTATAATCTATTTGCGAGCGAAAGCTCGAAGTTAAAAATCAAAGGAAATATATGGCTTTTAAATTTTGTTCATTTGCGAGTGGAAGCTCCGGAAACTGCTATCTTGTGAGCACAGAAACCACTCATTTACTTATCGATACAGGAATTACGGGGAAGAAAATCTTTGAGGGACTATCTAAATGTGGCCTTGAGCCGGGTGACCTCGACGGTATTTTGATTACTCATGAGCACACAGATCATATCAAGAGCGTTAGGATGGTCAGCAAAAAGGCCGAAAATGCTTTGGTCTATGCTTCGCAAGGCACATTAGATGCAATCACGGATAAAATTGCATCGGAAAAATCCTTCACGGTAGATGCTTTTTCTGCTATTTCAATAGGCGACATTGAGGTTTCCCCATTCACGCTTTCGCATGATGCTGCGGAACCGCTCGGGTTTTCTTTGATGCATGAGGGAAGACGTATAACCATAGTTACAGATACAGGTTGCATAACAGACGATGCCTTTGATTATCTTGTCAACTCAGACCTCTATGTGTTGGAAGCGAATCACGAGAAAAATATTTTGCTGATGGGAAGCTATCCATATTCGCTGAAGAGGCGAATTTTAGGAGACGAGGGCCATCTGTCAAATGAAAACGCAGCAGAGATAATCATTAGAGCCTTGGGTGAGCGAACAAAAGAAGATATGCCCCAAATTGCATTATCTCACCTGAGCAGAGAAAATAATACGCCGAGACAGGCCTATCTTACGATAAGGAGCAGACTTATGGAAGAGGGATATGTGGATAATCGTGATTTCAAGATGTTCGTGCTCGAGCGAGACATTATAGGAGAGATTATAAAAATATGAACATAAGGATTATATGTATCGGAAAGCTTAAAGAAGCCTATTGGCGTGATGCTGTCGCCGAGTATATGAAGCGGCTAAAGGGCTACTGCAATCCGCAGATAATCGAACTTAAAGAGAGCAAGCAAAGTGGAGAAGGCGAAGCGGCCGAGCACATAGTTAGAGAGCGTGAGGGAGAGGAAATTCTTTCTAGAATAACACAGAATATGTATGTTATAACTCTCGAAATCAAGGGAAAGAAGCTTAGCTCAGAACAGCTGGCTGAAAAGATTGAAGAACTTTCGATTGAAGGTAAGAGTGATGTGGCCTTTGTAATCGGCGGAAGTTTAGGTCTAAGCAGAGCAGTCAGCAAGCGTGCGAACATGAAGCTTTCCTTTTCGGACATGACCTTCCCGCACCAAATGATGCGCACCATTCTCCTAGAGCAAATCTACCGCAGCTTCAAAATCGCACGCGGAGAAAAATACCATAAATAAAAGACAGCCGGAGATTAGCCGCTGACCCGCTTGGTCAGCCCGCCAAACACCGGCTGTTTCCGTTTTCCGTTCGCCGCAAATCAGGCAGTTTCGCACAGCATTCGGCCGCTTCAATTCCGCCTCTTAAACAACTGAGAATTGTTTTGTTAGCTTAACATATTTCATGAGCACGCCAAGGCTTGCATAGTAATATGTGAATTTGTCAATTTTCTTCGGCTCAATCAGACCGGCATCGATAAGTTTCTTCATGTGTTGTGAGATTGTTGCCTGAGCATATCCGAACTCGGCAACCAGCTCTTTGTTACAGATGCTTTTGAATTCCTTGTTCACCTGCATTATATATCTGAAAAGCTGAAGTCTGACAGGATGTGCAAAGGCATCCGAAACATTTGCTATAAATTCTATATCGGCATCGGCCATATCGTTTTCACGTCTGATTCTCATTTGTTCTCTCCATTCTTTAAAGCATCAAAGTTTTGTATAGTTCATAACGGTGCTATTTCCAGCGGCTTTGCTGAATTTGTATAAGTTATATTGTTAATTAACAATATACGATACTTTCGCCTAAAAATCAAGTATAAGTTTAAGCTTCCCAACTGAATTTCTTAAAACCAAACAAAATATTTTTTAGTGAATTTAAAAATTCGTCTAAGAATACATGCTATATCTCAAGTCTAATGACCATGCGTTCGCCGTTAGGACTATAAGCCTTTATTTTGCCACCGTGCTTTTCTACTATTGCCTTAGCGATAGAAAGGCCTATGCCGAAGCCGCCGGTTTCACTATTTCTAGATGAATCGAGGCGGTAGAATCTGTCAAACAGGATATCATAGGAAGTCTTTCGCAAATTCTCCGAAGCGTTTGAGATGGAGAATGTAAAGTGCTCTAGAGGCACTTCGTCCTTTTCTCTCTTATAAACTCCATCGCCATCAAGTGACTTGAGTTCTATGTGAATTGTGCTATTATCTTTTGAGTACTTTATGCTGTTCTCCAGCAATATTGAGAACAGCTTTTTTATCTCATCAAAGTTTACCTTTGATGTGAGAGTGTCAGGAACGTTGATTGAAAAGCTTTTTTCCTGTGCCTCTGCAAGAGGAGAGAGGCTTTCTATGGACGATTGCAGGAGAGAAGATATGTCGACTGCCGTAGCGTTTTCGACTTTGGTATTCTCATCCAGTTTTGTTAAGCTTACGAGCATATCTATCATGCTGCTCAGCTTTTTAATCTGGGTTTTATTGCTCGAAATCCACTTACTTTCACCGTTTTCTATCTCAATTATATCGTTGTTGGCACTGATTATGGCAAGCGGAGTCTTGAGCTCATGACTTGCGTTAGTAATAAATTCCTTTTGCTTCTCATATGCTGAAACCAGTGGGGAAACGGCACGCTTTGATAGGAGCCACGAGATTACACTGATGAACATCAGGCTGACTATTGCAATCAGGATGTTGTTTCTAACAAAGACTTTAAGAATGCCTAGATCACGGCTACAGCTTAGAAATACGCAGATGTATCCGTCAGCGGTCTTTTGAAGTTTATATCTATAGTTGTAGAGAAAGCCTGTTTTCTCGGTGCTGCTTCCAAGATTCGAGATGATTTTCTTGCCATAGGTCTTAGCATCACTTTGACTCACTGCATAGATGTGAGCGGTGTCTACTGTGCTAATAGTCTTATTGCTATTGAACTTTACCGTAAAATAGCGACTAAAGAACGGTTCCTCGGCGTCCGGCTTTTCATCGTCATCCTTATCATCAGGCGAGTGCTTTCTTTCATCGTCTTTATCATCGTCGTCGTTATCTTTGGGCGTACCGAATTTGCCGCCGCTATTTATAATTCTTTCGAGAGTCGAATCGGCTTGCTTGACGATTTTATTGTAGTTTGCATATATCAAAGCTGAGGAAATAAGCATCAGCGCTATGAAAAATGCGCATACAGATAAAAATGTAAATTTAGTTCTCAGTTTCTTTTCCATCTTCGTCCACCACCAGTGAATAGCCTATATTTCTTGAGACCTTGATTTTGAGATTGGAACCAAGGGTTGAAAGCTTCTTTCTTAAATAGGAAATATATACCCAGACAACATTTATCTCTGTATCGCTGTCGTAACCCCAAATCTTTTCCATAAAGCTATCTGCGGAGATAACATTTCCTGCATTTAGCATGAAGTATTCCATCATCTGAAATTCTTTGTTTGTCAAAGTCACTGAACCCCTGTCTGTGCTAAGGGCAAAACTTGCTGTGTCCAGCTGCGTGTTACCGAGCGTTAAAACAGACTGAAGGGCTGAGCTCACTCGTCTTGTAATTGCTCTGAGCCTTGCTATAAGCTCGCTGCTGTCAAATGGCTTAGTCAGATAGTCGTCTGCTCCGCTGTCGAGTCCTAAGATTTTGTCCTCAACTTGGGACTTAGCGGTCAGCATGATTACGGGGATATCGCTTCCGCTTGCACGAAGCCTGCGCAAGACCTCAACACCATCCAGCTTTGGCATCATTATATCCAGGATTACGACATCGTAGTTTGAGGCCTCGAGATAATCCAGCGCTTCAAGTCCGTCATAAACCTGATCTACCGAATAATTATTATGTTTTAATATCGTTGAAAGAGCATCAGACAGGTCTCTTTCATCCTCGCATAAAAGAATTCTCATAGAATCTCCTGATTATAAAATGGCATAAGACATTAGAATATGGCGGTTTTCCTAGTTTTGATTATCTAGCTATAACTATATTAAATAATAAAATCAAATTTTTTTCCACTTTTTTTGTTTTTTTAAAGTAGGTTTAAGGTTCGTGCTTAAAATCATAAATAACACTAAGGTAAAGGAGAGAGCTCACCTGACAGGTGAGGAGTGGAAAACGATGAAAACAATAGTAGTAATACCTGCATATGAGCCGGATGAAAAACTTGTAAAGCTAACATCTGAGCTTGTTAGAAAGAGCTTGCCGGTAGTCGTTGTCGATGACGGCAGCGGGGAAGAATACCTTAATATCTTTGAACAACTGGTAGGAGCTAAGGTTTTGAGACATCCTAAGAACATGGGAAAAGGCGCGGCGTTAAAAACCGCTTTCAGATATATAAAAGAAACTTTCAAGGGAAATAACTTTTCTGTAGTAACAGCTGATTCAGACGGTCAGCACAGTCCTGACGATATCGTAAGAGTAGCAGCAAGAGCTTCGATGGACGAGGATAGTCTGGTTATCGGGGTGAGAAACTTTGACGGAGCAAAGGTTCCGCTTCGAAGCAAGCTGGGAAACAAGATTACTTTGAAGGTCTTTCAGATAACAAGCGGTAGCAAAATAGGGGATACCCAGACCGGACTGCGAGGTTTTTCAGCCGTTCATCTGGACAAGATGTTGGAAATCTCCGGTTCACGTTATGAATATGAAATGAACATGCTGATGGTTTGGGCAAAGGAAAACAGGCCATTTTATGAGCTGGAGATCAAGACGATTTATGAAAACAATAATCAGGGATCGCACTTTAATACTGTGCATGATTCCGTGAGGATATATAAGGAAATCTTCAAGTTCGCCCTATCGTCGATTCTATCGTTTTGCCTGGACTACAGCCTATACACATTGCAGATTTTTTTAGGAATTCCGCTGGTTGCGGCAAACATATCAGCGAGGTTTATAAGCGCCGGGTTCAATTTCTTTGTAAATAAGAAAGTTGTATTCGCCAGCGATAAACCGGTGATGAAAGAACTTGGTGCTTATGTGCTTCTTGCCGCTTTCTCATTGATGGTAAATACTCTAATTTTGATGGGAATCAGCTACGGAGTAGGGATAGGCCCGTTTATCGGAAAGATATGTACGGAGATAACGATGTTTTTCTTCAATTGGATAGTACAAAAGAAACTTATTTTTCGCCAAAAGAAAGGTGTGCATTATGTCAAATAAGAAAACAGATAGTATATTTAGCAATAAGCTTAGAAGAATACTGGCAATCGCATATATTACGGTTCTGCTCGGCGGTTCCGGACTGGTGATACTCGACAGTCTTGTGATTTCAAGAAGCTATTTAAGTTTCAGCAACGAGACAACATCGAGTAGCTCAAGTAGCTCAAATAAGGCATCGGTGAGCACGTCGACTGCCTACGAAGACGACTACAAGAAGGTCACCATCAAAACTTACGAGAGAAATTCGACAAAGATATACGTTGCCTTTGTAACTTTAAAGAAAAACTCGTCAATCAAATCTGCACTTGCAGGGGAAACCTACGGTAAGAATGTAACGGATACGACATCAAATATAGCAAGCAGTGTGAATGCGGTACTTGCGATAAATGGAGACTTCTACGGAGCGCGTAACGCCGGATACGTAATAAGAAACGGACAGCTCTTGAGAAGTGAAAGCCAAAGTGACGACCAGGAAGATTTGGTTATTTACAAGGATGGCAGCATGAAAATCATCAAAGAGGGCGATGTCACAGCCGAGGAACTACTAGATAACAATGCATATCAGGTTCTCTCATTTGGACCTGCTTTGATAGAGAACGGCAAAGTTGCTGTGGACAGCTCAGACGAGGTAGGCAAGGCGATGGCGAGCAATCCGCGTACAGCGATTGGAATCATAGATGAAAACAATTACGTATTTGTTGTATCGGACGGACGCACAAGCGAAAGTCAGGGCTTGACCCTAAAGGAACTTGCAGAGTTCATGCAGGAGCTGAATGTAACTACGGCATACAATCTTGATGGTGGCGGATCATCAACAATGTACTTCAACGGACAGATTGTAAATAAGCCAACTACAAACGGAAATTCAATACAGGAAAGGGCGGTGAGCGACATTGTCTACATATAAGCTTAAACAGAACAGGGCGGAGCTGATTTTCTACGCGGTGGAAAGCGTTGTAACTCTGGTAATAGGAACGGTGTATGAGCTATTCAGCCACCAAGTATATTCACCATTCATGTATCTGATGTTCATGATACCGCTTTTACTCGGGCTTGCACCGAACCTTGCAGCAAGAATGCTGGATAAGAGTTTTATTACATCAAAAGATGCAAGAGCTACATATAAGCTTGGGGTTCTCACTTTGATCTTCGGAAGCTTTCTAAAGGGAGTTCTCGACATCTACGGAACGAGTTCCATTTATCCGCTACTATATCTACCGGCGGCCGCAGTGCTGATAATTGTGGCACTTGGTATGGAAAATTACTACAAAAAGGTGAAATGAAATGAAAATGATGAAGGATGTTTTCAAGAGAAGAGAAATTAAATACGTTTTGACATCAAAACAGGCGGCTTTGCTTAGACAGATTGCAAGCAAATACATGGTGGAGGACAAGTTTGGAAGAAGCAATGTAAAGAGCATATACTTCGACACGCCAAACTATGTCTTGATAAGGAGAAGTCTTGAAAAACCTCTGTATAAAGAGAAGTTCAGAATCAGATTCTACGGTGAAGCGGTTGCGGGAGACGATGTGTTTCTTGAGATTAAGAAAAAGCTCAAGCATGTTGTATATAAGAGACGTGTAAAGCTTGAGTATCAAGAGGCACTCGACTTCATGGCAGGCAAAAATGATCAAGAGGTCTTTATAGATAAAAGTCCAAAGGAACAACAAATTCTAAAAGAACTGCAGTACGCAAGGGACTTCTACGGAGGACTTATACGGTCCGCCCATATTGAATATGACAGGATAGCTCTCACGGGCATTGAGGACAAGAACCTCAGACTTACATTTGACTGTAATATCTGCATGGTATCTGAGGGGTCAAAGAATGAAGAAACACAATTACACAGGATACTTCCGGAAGGCAAGGTCTTATTGGAGGTTAAAACCTTAAATGGCCTTCCTCTCTGGTTAAGGGAGTTTATGGGAAAAGAGAAAATAATCAAAGGAAGCTTCTCCAAGTATGGGGAGGCGTATAAAAAATGTATAAAGGGGAGCTTTGATTATGAAGGCTTTGAGGAAAGGAGAGTAGGGTAATGAGTTTACAATCTTTGTTACAGAATGCAGCCGGGCAATCATCGAGCATAGCGATGACGACATTTCTGATTGACATCGGCGCAGCTTTGATAATCGGATTCATGATTGCACTTGTGCATATGTACAAAAGTAGTTATACAAAGAGTTTCGTAGTTACGGTAGCTATTTTACCTGCAGTTGTAGCGATGGTAATCATGATGGTAAACGGAAGTATAGGTGCGGGAATTGCTGTTGCCGGAACCTTCAGCCTTGTGCGTTTTCGCTCAGCTCCGGGAAGTGCAAAGGAAATAGCAGCCGTCTTTCTGGCTATGGCTGCGGGACTTGCCTGCGGTATGGGATTCTTAATATACGCATTTCTGTTTGTGGCAATTATTTTGACGGCTATCCTACTATATTCGCTAAGCAAGTTCGGTAGTCAGTCTAAAAAAGCACGTACGATGACGGTCACAATTCCGGAGGTTCTCGATTACACAGATGTATTCGATGACCTGTTCAAGAAATATACAGACGAGTGCAAGTTAACACAGATGAAAACAAGTAACATGGGAAGCCTTTTCAAGCTCACATATAGCCTCAAACTAAAATCAGAAGCTACGGAAAAAGACTTTGTCGATGAAATAAGATGTAGAAACGGTAATTTGGAGATAATCATCCACAGGCCGATAGAGGAAGGAGAACTATAATGAAAGGAAAAAAGATTAAGATAGCCGGGGTTTTGCTTGTCAGTACAATGCTGGCTGTGACAAGCCTTGCAGCGTGTGGAACAAAGACTACAAGCAAGAGTACGGGCTCCTCTGGCAGCACCACGACGGTTTCGGCATCGGACATGTTTACTAAAAGAGATTTGGATTCCGGCTATGACGAGAGCAAGGCAACAAAGATTAAGCTCTCAGACAGCAAGACGACTGTCAGTGGAGATGGCGCAAAGTTCTCAAGTGAAAACGGCGTAAATACCGTAACAATCACTAATGAGGGAACTTACATACTATCAGGGAAGCTAAACGGACAGGTTGTTGTCAATACAGATAAGACCGCTAAGGTTCAGATTGTACTTAAGGGAGCGACCGTCTCCGGCAAGAGCACCGCTGCAATATACGTAAAACAGGCAGATAAAGTGTTCCTAACGCTTGCACCAAACAGCGAAAATACTTTGACGGAAACGGGGAAATTCGCTTCGGATAATTCATCGACGGTTGACGGTGTAATCTTCTCAAAGGACGATCTAAGCATCAACGGAACCGGATTGCTAAAAATCAGCACAGAGTCGGGACACGGAGTTGTCAGCAAGGATGACCTTGTAATCGCATCAGGAACTATAGAAATCAAATCAAGCGGACACGGTCTGCAGGGGAAGGACAGCGTAAGAATCGCTGGAGGAACGATTACAATCAATTCATCTAACGATGGAATCCACAGTGAAAACAAGGATGATAGCAACCTAGGCTTTGTATATATCAAAGGCGGAACTATCAAAATAACCGCAGCGGATGACGGAATACACAGCGGAAACAATGTTACCATTGACGGAGGAACGATAACTGTCACCGAATCCTCCGAAGGTATTGAGGGGCAGAGCATAGATATAAACGGAGGAAAGATTGATGTAACTTCAAGTGATGACGGATTAAACGCAGCAAGTCCATCAACCGGCAATGATAACACAAATCAGGGTCCCGGAGGCCCGGGCGGAGGTGGAGATATGTCCGTAGATGAAAACGCGTATATTAAAATTACAGGAGGCGAGATACACATATCTGCAGAGGGTGATGGAGTTGACTCAAACGGAAACTTTGATGTTACAGGTGGCATTGTATATGTCGAAGGACCGTCAAGAGGTGGTAATGCCGCTCTTGATTTCACAGGAACGGGAACAATCAGCGGCGGAGTGGTAATCGCTACTGATAACGGCAGCATGCTACAATCTCTTACAGCTCAATCGGGCATGAATACAGTTGTACTGAATGTAAGCAGCTCATCAGCTTCAGAAATCGTTGTTAAGGATTCGAGTGGAAAGGTTCTTGGTACACTAAAGCCGAGCAAGTCGTTTAACAACATAATAGTAAGCGGTGCCGGAGTAAGCGAGAGCACAATAAGTTATAATTAGAAATTACAGGGCTTAATGTATTCAATTAAACTTTAGGCCTAAGGAGGAGCAGCGGGTCATTGGCCGGTTGCTTCTTCTTTTGATTTAAAAAGTCTGAAGCTGGCGACAAGGTGGTGCAAAAATATTTGCACTAATTATTTTTGTGTGGTACTATGTATATTAAGAAGGAGAGTTTAAATGGAAAACAGGGATTATAAACTGATTTTGGAAAGTCTTCTCGACATTATGGACGAGGGAGTATACATAGTTGATAATGACGGAGTCGGTATTTTTTACAATAAGGCTATGTCTGATGTTGAGCAAATTACGATGAGTGATGTAATCGGCAGAGAGTATCACAAGGCATTCCCGGGGGTTCCTCAGGCCGAGAGCACGATGTTTCAGGCGCTCAAAAAAGGAATTTCGACAAGGAATAAACGACAGTCATACAAGAACCTATACGGTAGAAACATAACAACCGTCAACAGTACCGTTCCTGTAAAGTCAGGGAACACAACGATTGCGGCTATTGAGGTGGCGAAGGATATAACGGCGCTACAGTCGATGAGCAACACGATTTTGGAACTTCAAAAAAAGGACATGGAAGGAGAGATAGAAGCCCCATCTATCAAAAGATATAGCTTCGATGATTTGGTCGGGGAATCACCTAACTTTGCACAGGTAATAGAGCGTGCCCAAAAGGCGGCAAGAAACGATGCTACAGTTTTCATATATGGCGAAACAGGTACCGGTAAGGAACTGTTTGCTCAGAGTATTCACTGTGCCAGCAAGCGCAAAAACAAGCCGTTTCTGGCACAAAACTGTGCAGCACTTCCGGAGTCGCTACTGGAAGGTATCCTCTTCGGTACGACAAAGGGCGGATTTACAGGCGCTACAGATAGAGCAGGTCTATTTGAACAGGCTAGTGGCGGAACCATTTTGCTCGACGAGATTAATTCAATGCCTTATGAACTTCAGGGCAAACTTCTTCGTGTACTTCAGGAAATGTATATAAGACGTGTAGGTGGAACCCGTGATATTCCAATAGATACGAGGATTATTGCTACTGTAAATGAGCCGCCGCAGAAGCTTATAGAAGAAGGCAAGCTGAGGCGAGATCTTTACTATCGACTTAATGTTGTCGGCATAAGCATACCTCCGCTTCGCGAGAGAATGAGCGATATTCCGATTTTGATTGAGGCATTTCTCGAGAAACATAACAAGCAGTTTGGTAAGCGGCTTACAAGTGTAGATGAAAAGGTTATAGAGAAACTTAAGAGTTATGACTATCCGGGAAATGTACGTGAACTCGAAAATATTGTAATCCAAGCGGTTTCAATGGCTGATGACGAGAGTGTTTTGACGACTAAGCTGCTTCAGATGCCTATGCGAGCAGAGGCTCTGGGTGACGACATGGCAAATTGGCAAAGACGCGGCCCACTAACAGAATACATGGAAAGTCTCGAGAAAGAGATTATTAGGGGGACTTTGCTCGACCAAGGCGGCAATATTTCAAAGACTGCAGAGGTTTTGATGATTAAGCGCCAAACCCTTCAGCATAAGATGAAAAAGTACGGTCTAAAGGAGTGAGCTGCAAATTTATTTGCACCAAAGACGCCCATTTATTTGCACCAAAAAATATAGATTTTTTCTAAAGGACTTGTGAACTCAAGTCTTTTTGCTTCTTCACAAAAAACACAACTGTTTTATGTTATAATAACCGATATAACAAAGGAATACGCGAAATAAATATAATGTATACACAATATAGTTGGCATAGCAATTGCATTAACATATTAGGTATGCGAAGAATCGCAATTTCCTAATCGCCAAAATTAGTTGGCATATAGCTTAGACAAAGAAAAGGAGTGAAAGTTATTATGGAAAATGTAAAAGTAATTATTTGGGGACTCGGCGCTATGGGCGGCGGAATGGCTGACATGATTCTCTCAAAGAAGGGTTTTGAAATCGTTGGCGTAGCAGGTAGAGGAGCTAAGATTGGCAAGTCAATGTACGACTTCATCAAGACAGAAAAGGGCAACAGACCTGAGGTACTAATTTCAGATCCTAAGGACATCATTAAGCCGGGTGCAGCAGACATCGTTCTTCTTTGCACAGACTCATTCACAAGAACAGCTTTTGATAAGCTAAAATTCATCCTGGAGCAGAAGCTAAACGTTATCACATCTGCAGAAGAGATGTCATATCCTGCAGCTCAGGAGCCAGAACTAGCTAAGCAGCTTGACGAAATCGCTAAGGCTAACGGCGTATCAGTTCTTGGAACAGGTATCAACCCTGGACATATCATGGATCTTCTTGTACTCGTTATGACAGGATGCATGACAGACGTAGAACACATCCTATCAAAGAGAGTTAACTCACTATCACCTTTCGGTAAGACAGTTATGGAAGAGCAGGGAATCGGCATCAGCGTAGAAGAGTTTGAGACAAGAAAAGCTAACGGAACAATGTCAGGACACGTTGGATTCGCTGAATCAGTAGGAATGATGGCTGAAGGTCTTGGACTAAAGGTTGACAAGTTCGCTCAGGACATGGCTCCTATCACAACAGATGTAGACAGAAAGTCACCTTACGGATTCGCAGCTAAGGGATCATGCGCAGGTGTTGCTATGACAGCTGACGCTACACTTTCAAACGGAATGGAAATTCGTATGGAGCACCCACAGCAGATTGAACCTGAGCAGGTTGGCGTTCAGACCGGTGACTATGTAATCATCAAGGGAACACCTAATGTAAACATGGTAAACAGCCCAGAGGTTGAAGGCGGTCTTGGAACAATCGCTATGTGCGTAAATATGATTCCACAGGTTATCAATGCAGAAGCTGGTCTACACACAATGATTACTCTTCCAGTTCCACGCGCAATCATGGGAGACGTAAGAGAAAGAATCAACCCAGACAAGAAAATCGTAAAATAATTAAACAAAAGTTATTTACTATGGGCGCGAATTTCTTTTTTCGCGCCCTATCAATAAAGGAGTAACAAAATGGTAAAAAAAGGCGAGTGGGTAAGAATTCATTCTGTAGTTCTTAAAGCTGCAGAAAGAACAGGAAAGATACCTGAAGACACTCAGAAATGTGACTTAGAAATGTGGACAAAGGGAACTCTACTGGAGGATGCTAAAATTGGCGACACAGTTAAGGTAGAGACAGCAGTTGGTCGTATAGTAGAAGGCGAACTTATTGAAGAAGGTCCTTACTACACACATAGCTACGGAAAGTTTGTTCCGGAAATTATCGAAATCGATAAGCAGCTCAGAGAAATCATGGGAGGTAACAAATAATGGCATTAGCAAAAGATTATGATTCCGTGATGGGAAGATCGAATGAGATCATGAAGAAGGCACTTGGACTTGACTACAATGATTTTGAATCAGGTTCAGTTGCATTTGATTACGAAGCTCTAATGAAGTCAACAGGATATACTCTTGACGAAATCGCTAAAATTCAGTCAGAACACGCAGTAGGAAACACACCACTTATCGAGCTACGCAACCTTTCAGCTCTTTCAAGAAAGTATGCAAAGCCGGGATATGGTGCAAGAATATTCGCTAAGGATGAGGCTGCAAACGCATCAGGAAGCTTTAAGGCAAGAAGAGCAGCTTGCGCTGTTGCACATGCTAAGAAACTGGGATACAAGGGAGTTATCGCTGCTACATCAGGTAACTACGGTGCTGCCGTTGCATCACAGGCTGCTATGCAGGGTCTAAAGTGCATCATCGTTCAGGAATGTTACGACTCACACGGAGTTGGACAGCCTGAAATCGTAGAGAAGGCTAGAAAGTGCGAAGCATACGGAGCAGAGGTTGTTCAGCTAACAGTAGGACCTGAGTTATTCTACTCATTCCTATCAATCCTAGAGGATACAGGATACTTCAACGCTTCACTATACTCACCATTTGGTATCGCCGGTGTAGAAACACTTGGATACGAGATCGCTACACAGTGCCGTGAGCGCATTGGCAAGGATCCGGAAATGGTAGTTTGCACAAACGCAGGTGGCGGAATGATGACAGGTACAGCTCGTGGTCTAATAAAGGCCGGCGCTGTAGATACAAAGCTGGTTTCAGCTTCAATTGACCTATCAGGACTTTCAATGGCATCAGATGAAGCATTCAACAAGAAGTCATGCACAACAGGACACACAGGATTCGGTGTACCATATGCTACAGACCCTGACCACTCAGACGTTCCAAGAAGTGCTGCAAGACCTCTACGTTACATGGACAGATACGTAACAGTTAAGCAGGGTGATGTAATGTATATCACAGAAGCTCTTGCTCAGTTGGAAGGTATCGAGAGAGGACCTGCCGGAAATACAGCTGTAGCTGCTGCATTTGCACTAGCTCAGGAACTTCCTGAGGATGCAGTAATAGTAGTAAGTGAAACTGAGTACACAGGTGCAGGTAAGCACATCCAGCCACAGATGGCGTTTGCTAGAGAGAACGGAATCGAGATTAAGTTCGGCGATCCTGATAAGGAAGATAAGCCAGGCGTAAACCTAGTACTTCCTAAGGATCCAAGCTATCTAAGAATCCAGGAAGCTGACATCAAGCACTTCAGACAGTCTCTCATCAAAAAGTCATGCAAGAAGCGTGGTGTAACAAACCCAACAGCTGAAGACCTTCAGTTCCTAGCAGATGAAACAAAGACAGATATCGAATTCGTTAAGAACACCTTAGGTCTATAAAATAATTAAGGAGAAAAAGAATGATAAGAGAAGACGATTTTCAAGAAAGAAGAAAACATATAGCTAATCTTACTGACGAAGAACTATATGAAAGATTCTGGCAGCTTACAGAACAGGTAGTAGAGCCACTTTTGGAGCTTGGAAGAAAGAACACAACACCTTCAGTTGAGAGAGCTGTGCTCCTAAGAATGGGAATCTCATCACTCGAGACACAGAAGATTGTACAGGGTTGTATGGACAACGGACTAATGGGCCACGGTGCAGGACACGTTGTTTACAAGATTTCAAAAGAAAAGAACATTACTATTCCTGAAGCAGGCACAGCACTGGCAAACGGTGAATACTGGACAGATGCTGTTGCTCTCTTTAAGAAAGGGGGCAAATAAAAATGTCAGATATGATTTTAAAGCATAACGAAAAGCTCGACGTTAGAGAGATTATCAAGGATCTCGATAAGTATGAACCAAGAAGAAGAGGATGGCACTGGCGTGAACCTGTACCTAATCTTGAGATGGGACCTTTTGTATATAAGGATTGTTCAAAGCCGCTAAAGAACAGCGTTGGTCTTCCACCGGCTAAGTTCTTCGGCGACATCGACCCACAGCCACTTCCGGTAATCACAACAGAAATCGCTTCCGGTAGATTCGAAGACGATATCAGAAGAATGAGAATGGCTGCTTGGCACGGTGCTGACCATATCATGGTAATCAGACACATGGGTCAGTCACATATCGATGGACTTATGGAGGGTACTCCACAGGGTATCGGTGGTATTCCTGTAACAAGAAAACAAGTTAGAGCACAGAGAAAGGCTCTAGATATCATCGAAGATGAAGTAGGTCGTCCAATCAACTACCACTCATACGTATCAGGTGTAGCAGGACCGGACGTAGCGGTAATGTTCGCTGAAGAAGGTATCAACGGTGCTCACCAGGATCCACAGTACAACGTTCTTTACAGAGATATCAACTGTGTTAGATCATTCGTAGACGCTTGCGAATCAAAGAAGATTTTGGCTTGGGCTGACATTCTTCAGATTGACGGTGCTCACAATGCTAACGCAACAGCAAGAGAAGCTTGGAAGGTAATGCCTGAACTTATCGTTCAGCACTCAATCAACTCACTCTTCTCAGAGAAGGTTGGCATTAAGCCAAGCAATATCTCACTGTCAACAGTACCTCCAACAGCTACACCGGCTCCTTGTATGTACCTTGACTTGCCATATGCTGTAGCACTTAGAGATATCTGCGACAGATATAAGATGAGAGCTCAGCAGAACACAAAGTATATCTGTTCATCAGTAAGAGAAGCTACTGTAACACACGTGCTAAACATGTTCATTTCAAAGCTTACACGTGCTGACATTCAGTCAACAATCACACCTGATGAAGGAAGAAACGTTCCATGGCACATCTACAACATGGAAGCTTGCGACAACGCTAAGCAGGCGCTAATCGGTATGGACGGACTTATGGAACTCGTAGAGCTCAAGAAGGACGGACCGCTCAGAGAGATGGCTAGAGACATCAAAGAAAGAGCACTTCTATTCATGGAAGAAATCATCGAAGTTGGTGGATACTTCCAGGCTGTACAGGAAGGCTTCTTCGTAGACTCAGCTAAGTATCCGGCAAGAAACGGCGACGGTATCGCAAGACAGATTGAAGGTGGTGTAGGCTACGGATTTATCTTTGAGAGAGAAGAAGACTACATGGCTCCTGTAACAGCTCACTACGGCTACAACAACGTAGAGCAGTACGGCGGAGATCCTGAAAATCCATCAGCTCTTATCGGCGGATGCACATTCGAAGATAGAAGCAAAATCGTATATATCGATGAGCTCGAAGAAGAAGATACAGTACATCGCAGACTCGAAAAGGTTGAGAAATACCTTGACGGAAAAGCAATCAAGCCAGAGATGGAGTGGTGCGGAGACGGCGTTGTACTCATGACAATGATGGTTCCGGCAAATGCAAGAACATCCGAAGCTGTTGCTCTGGAGATTGGACGCAAGCTTGGTCTTGAGAATCCTGAAGTAACAAGTAAGGAAGTAATGCAAGAGGCTGAAGGTACAAGAATCGAGATGAAGGGTAAGGTTACATTCGATGTAGACCCTAACGGACTTGAGATTCCACCTGAACCACATCACCTACCGGATGCAATACTGTTTGAGGAGTTCAAGGAGCACCCAATGGTAGTTGTTTGCGGAACAGTAGGAGAGGATGAACACTCTGTTGGACTGAGAGAAATTATTAACATCAAGCACGGTGGTATTGAGAAGTGGGGTATCAAGGTTAACTACCTTGGAACTTCAGTTCCGGTTGAAAAGCTTGTTGACGCTGCTATAGAGCTTAATGCTTCGGCAATCTTGGCATCAACAATCATTTCACACGACAACATCCACTACAAGAACATGAAGAGAATCAACGAACTTGCAATTGAGAAGGGTATCAGAGATAAGGTAATTATCTGTGCCGGAGGAACTCAGGTTGTTCCTGAAGACGCAAGAAAGACCGGTATCGATGAAGGTTTCGGAAGAGACTCACATGGTATTGATGTTGCTACATTCCTTGCAGAAGAAGCAATGAGAAGAAGGGGAGAATTGGCTCCCGGCGAAAAGGCCAACGAAAAGTTCGGTAAAAAATAGGATTTCTATTAAATAAAAGGGCGGGCTTTTACCCGTCCTTTTGTCTAAATGGAAGAAAGGAAGAAGATGAAAGTAGATGTATTGGTAGCAGAAATCGGATCTACAACGACGGTTGTAAACGCGTTTACGGATCTTGATACTGATAATCCGGTTTTTTGGGGACAAGGACAGGCACCCACTTCGGTTTTAGAAGGTGACGTAAGGGTCGGATTGCAGGGTGCAATTGATGATCTCTGCCGAAATAAAGGTATTGATAAACTGGAATATGGTGAAATGCTTGCAACATCATCTGCTGCAGGCGGACTAAAGATGACAGTTCACGGCCTCGTTTACGATATGACAGCTAAGGCAGCAAAGGAAGCTGCTCTCGGTGCCGGTGGAATCATCCACTACATAACGGCAGGTCGTTTAAGAAGAACGGATATAGCAAAGATAAAGGAAATCAATCCTAATCTCATCCTGATAGCCGGCGGAGTTGACTTCGGTGAAAGAGATACAGCGCTTGACAATGCGGAGTTAATTCGTGCTATGGGTCTCAAGATTCCGGTAATCTATGCCGGAAATGTTGAGAACCAGGAAGAAATGAAGCTTATCTTTGATGAAGAGAGCGGACAGAAGCTCTACATCGTAGACAATGTATATCCAAAGATAGATGCGCTCAATGTAGAGCCTTGCCGTAAGGTAATACAGGATGCTTTTGAGGATCACATAACAAACGCCCCGGGAATGGAACACGTTAGGGACATGGTTAACGGTCCTATAATTCCAACACCGGGTGCTGTAATGGAGTGTACAAAGGTTTTATATGATTGCCTGGGAGATCTCATGGTTCTCGATGTAGGTGGTGCAACGACTGATCTTCACTCAGTGGCTACGGAATCCGATAAGATCGCAAGGCTTATGATTTCACCTGAACCAAAGGCGAAGAGAACCGTAGAGGGAGACCTTGGTGTCTATGTCAATAGAATGAAGGTTATCGAATCCATTGGCGAGGAGAAGCTAAGAGAAGAGTGCAAGTCAATGGGAGTTGACTTTGATGAGGTGCTCGCAAGCTATGTTGCAATTCCAAAGAACGAAGCTGAGATAAAGTTTGTTGAGCGACTTACAACTGAGGCGGTTCTCAAGGCGACTGAAAGACATGCAGGATATCTCAGATATATCTATGGGCCAAGTGGAAGAAGTACTCTTGCAGAGGGTAAGGACCTGACACAGGTAAAATATATTATCGGTACAGGTGGTGCTTTGACAAGACTTCCTCACAGAGTTGACATCATGAAGAAAATTGCTCCATATAATGAGAGCGGAATGCTTTTGTTCCCAAGTGAGCATGCTCGGATTTTGGTAGATAATGACTACATAATGGCCTCACTGGGTGTGCTTTCGACTCGTTATCGCGATGCTGCGATAAAGCTGCTTGAGAAGAGCTTGGATTTCAAATTTCCGGAGAAGAAGGATGAGAAGTTTGCTTCAGCAGCTGTGGCTCTCAAAGAGGCTGAACTTGCAGTAGAAGAAAAGGATCACGCTGAAGAGGAGCGCAGAGAACATATCAGGCAGATGGAGAAGCTCGGCTACGATATGTCAGCTTATAAGAAGGATGACCCTACGAGCAACGGTGACGATGAAGGCGTTAAGGGCAAGTGGACAGAAAAATAATAAAAGGAGAATGAAATGTATCCACAGGTTAGTATTAACATAAAGAAACTCAGAAATAATCTCGATGCAGTCGCAAAGACAACTAAGGAGCATGGCAAGTGTAGCATGATGGTTGTAACAAAGTGTGTTTGTGCAGACGAAGAAGTTGTAAAGATGATCGCAGAGACTCCGGCGGTTGACTTCCTTGCAGATTCACGTATATCAAATATAGCAAGCTATGCAGACGTGGCTCACAAGAACGGAAAGAAGACAGTTCTTCTAAGAATTCCAATGCAGAGCGAGATTGTCGAAGTAGCAAAGTACGTTGACCTTTGCATGATTTCCGAGATTGAGACGATTAAGCTTCTAAACGCTGAAGCATCAAAACTCGGCAAAAAGCAGGACATCCTTTTGATGATTGACATGGGAGACCTCAGAGAGGGAATTTTCTTCCAAAATAAGGATTTGATTTTCGAAGCAGTTCAGCAGATTTTGGCACTCGACAACATCAATCTTTATGGTGTGGGTGTTAACCTCACATGCTACGGTGCTATTATTCCAAAGAACGAGAACCTTTCAGCCCTTGTTGAAATTGCGAGAGAAATCGAAGCTAAGTTTGGCATCAAGCTGGAGATGATTTCAGGAGGAAATTCAAGCTCAATATATCTGATTGACAAGGGCGAGCTTCCGGATGGAATAAATAACCTAAGATTAGGCGAGTCAGTGCTTCTCGGAAATGACACAGCTTATAGCACAAGACTTCCGGGCACAGATGCAGATGCATTTATTCTCAAGGCGGAAATTGTAGAGCTTAAGAGAAAGCCGTCACTACCTATCGGAGAGGTTGGTGTTGACGCATTCGGTCAGAAGCCTTACTACGAGGACAGAGGTTTGATGGACAGAGCTATCATCGCAATAGGAAAGCAGGACACAGACCTCGACAGCATGGAACCGGTTGACTCAAGACTTGAGATTATGGGCGGAAGCTCAGACCACATCATTGTCGATGTAACAAAGGCAAAAGGCGACTACAAAGTCGGCGACATAATTGAGTTTACATTGAGCTACGGCGGACTGCTAAAGTGCATGACTAGCAAATATGTAGAAAAGACATATGTTAAGTAGACCGTTCAAATATTAAAATTCAAAGAAACCAATAAGGATATAAATCCGGCAAAGCGGCACAAGCTACGAAGTGTGGGGCGTGCCGTTTTTATATTGCGAACATGCTGCACGTATTTCACTTGTGATTCAATTAGCGCATAACAGTCAGTAGATTATCCATATCAAATAGTGAATACAATCATAAAATTGGAGGAGTTATGAACAATTTCAAGAAATATAAAATCCTAAGTGAAGGAATGCCTTTTGCTCATCGTGCTAAAATTGCAATAGCTTTGCTTGACAGTGCTACCGCTTATGAAGAGCTTAAAGAAGATGCATCAAAGACATCGGTTCCCGGAGGATACGGATGTGTGGGAGGATTTCCTGAAAACATACTTGAAATGGTAGTAGGGGAGCTTATATGCAGAGAAGTGTGGTATCTGCCGGATGAAGTAAAAATTTGGGATAGGCGATTTGGAAGCCTATTTAAAAATAAGTTCTTTTGCTATGACGATGATGAGAAAACTTGGAGCGAGATACTGCACAGATACTTTTTGGAGTTAGAGTGGATGCCGAAAAAAGATGATTACAGTTCGACGAGAAGCTACAACAAAGCTTGGGAGTACTTTGGTGAGCTTTTAGCGGTTGTAAAACAAAACAATCACCAGGAATTCGATAAGTATTTTAAAATCGCGAAAGAAAATGGTATGAACGAGGTCGTGCTGGAAAGAAAGTTAAAAGAGCTTTCAGAGAACAAAAAAATCCTTCGAATTAGCTTCTGAATAGATAAATAAGGCTATTTTATCTCAAAAAAGCAGATTTTACACGTTTATCATTAGTAAACGCGACGATAAAGCAAATGTTAATTAGAATCACTAATAAAAAAATAGAAAATTCTTTGTGGGAAGTCAACAAAAATGACCCCCCAAATTTGATTAAATTAACTATTGTAATAATGTAGATTAAGGTTCATAATGTATGTATGAAACTACAGGGTTCTACAAAATTATGGAAGTCTAATGAAAAGAAAGGAATTACAACAAATGGAAGACAATGTAAAGGCTAAAGAGCCAAGAGCACCTAAGCTGTACGAGGCGATTGCTACGTTCCTAGGCTTAGTTGTAATCATGTCAGTGGGAATCGTAGTATTCGAAGTAAGCCCACATATCCCAATGTTCATTGGCGTTATCTTTGCAGCACTTATGGCACTGAGACTCGGTTACAAGTGGGATGCAGTTGAGAGCATGATGATTACAGGTATCTCACGTGCAATGCAGGCTATTCTAATTCTTATGATTGTTGGTATGCTAGTTGGAACATGGATTCTGTCAGGAACAATCCCAACAATGATTTATTATGGACTTAAGCTATTATCACCATCAATTTTCTTGGTTGCAACTGTTCTTATCTGCTCAGTAACATCCCTAGCAACAGGTACATCATGGGGAACAATGGGAACCATGGGTCTGGCACTTATGGGTATCGCAGCAGGTCTGGGAATCCCGGTTGGACCTACAGCAGGTGCAATCCTTTCAGGTGCATACTTCGGAGATAAGCTATCACCTCTATCAGATACAACAAACCTGGCACCAGCTATGGCAGGAACAGATGTATTCTCACACGTTAAGTTTATGATGAAGGCTACAATTACGGCTTATATAATCGCACTTGTATTCTTCGGTGTATATGGATTTATGCATGCTAACAATGGACATGCAGACACATCACAGCTGGATATTCTTGTAAACGGAATTAAGGACAACTTCAATGTTAATCCAATTCTGCTTCTTCCACCATTAGTAGTTATTCTTGCTATAGCACTGAAGATGCCTGCAATCCCTGGCATCACACTCGGTGTAATCGTTGCAGCTATTATGGCACCAATCTTCCAGAACGGTGCTACGCTCGGAGCTATCTTCGAAAGCGCAATGAACGGATTCACAATGGAGAGCGGAATCAAGGCACTCGATACACTTCTGACTAAGGGTGGACTCATGGGAATGGCTGAATCAATTCTCATGACAATGATTGCTATGATGTTCGGTGGAATCATGGAAGCTACAGGACAGCTCAACGTTATCATCAACGCTATTACTAAGTACGTAAAGAGCGGTCCGGCACTTATCGGTGTTACAGAGCTTACATGTATCGCATCAAACGTAACAATGCCTGAGCAGTACATTTCAATCCTAGTTCCAGGAAGAATGTATGCTCCGGCATATCGTAAGGCAGGAATGCACCCTGTAGCTCTATCAAACGCTCTAGAGTCGGCAGGTACAGTTACTTCACCACTCGTTCCATGGAATACATGCGCTATCTATATCAAGAAGACTCTCGGTATCCAGAGCACAGCAGTATACTTCCCATGGGCAATCTTCAACTTGGCAATGCCAGTAATTACATTCCTCTTCGCATTCGTTGGAATCACAATTAAGAAGATGACAGATGAAGAGCAGAAGATTGCAGATGAGGGCGGACTAGTAAAGCTATAAATTTTAGACGTGAAATCAACATAATTAATCACATAGAAATCCTGTAAAGCGAAAGGACCGCATCTGCGGTTCTTTTGCTTTTTCTAGAACTTTAAAATATGAGAGAGTTATGGTATTATATAGGCAGCATTAAACGAAGATTTTAGATAGGCTATGTGCCGAAAGGGACATCTATGTTTGGAAGAAAGAAATACCTCTTTGCGAGAAAAACGCGAATTCAGTATATAAGGGACATCGTAATCGGAGTTATAATTCTATTTTTAGCTTTCTTAGTGTTCCTGTTCATATATTTTAACTTCTTTGGTACGGCGAGCAGGGTTAAGCTGAAGGATAGCCTAAACGCTGAGATTAACAGCAAGGCTATGGCATCAGACTATATCGAGAATATAGACGGTGGTAAGCTTAAGAAGGATGTTCAGATTGATACGTCCAAGCTAGGTAAAAAGAAATGCAAGCTGGTTCTTATTATAAAAGGTGAAGAAAAGAACTATGATTTTGAAGTCAAAGTTGTAGATACCAAGGCGCCGACAATTAATATGGAAAGTGAAGTTAATGTATTGATTGGTAATACAAGCAAGATTGAGGATATGGCTAAGGTGAGCGATAACTCAGGAAAGTTTAAGACACAGCTCAAGGGAAGCTACGATGCCCAAAAGCCCGGAAGCTATAACTTGACTCTGATTGCAACTGACGACAGTGGAAATAAGACAGAGAAGAAGATTAAGGTCAATGTTATCGATATGAATCAGACGGAAGGTGATATGAGCTTTGTAACGGGTAAGGGTTTTAAGCTGACACGTGTTGATGGACTCACAAGCATAGATGGTATTTTGATTGTAAATAACAGCTTCTCACTTCCGGAGGGCTATGGCATAGGCGCTATACAAAAAGACGCATATGATGAGTTTAAGAAACTGCTCGCTGACGCTAGGGCGGATGGAGTTCACTTCAGCTTGCTAAGTGGATATAGATCATATCGCGTGCAGAAGGAAATCTATGACGATTATGTTTCCAAGCACGGAAAGGAAGCAGCTGACAAGGCGGTTGCCAGAGCCGGCTATTCGGAGCACCAGACAGGGTATGCGCTTGACCTAAACAATGCTGATGAGAGCTTTGGAAATACGGCAGAGGGTAAGTGGCTCGCGGCGAATTGTGCAAAGTACGGATTTATTATCAGATACCCTAAGGGAAAGGAATCTGTGACAGGCAGGGAGTATCAGCCGTGGCATATCAGGTATGTAGGACCTGAGCTTGCAACAAAGTTATATAACAACGGGGAATGGATTACACTAGAGGAATACTTTGGAATTTCGAGTGTATACTCTAAGTAGAGAAAGTACATATAACTCGAGAGAAATAGAGATGGGGCGTTAAGCTTTTGCTTAACGCCCCTTTTGTGTTAGGTTTCTATGTGTCTTACTATCAGCTTTGCCATATTTATAATACTGAACCGCCATCTAGACCGAATACCTTGAAATTAAGGAAATGCCTTCAGTGATTGGATTTGAGTCGTAGAAGAAGCCTGATAGTCTGCCGTGGCTTAGACCTTTCGCAATAGTTGCTGACGTGTCAGGATCCAAAAGGCTTAGAAGCGGAAATGAAATCAGCATTATGATACTTACGAGCAAAGCACCTTTGAGAGCGCCGAAGAACATTCCACAAAGTCTGTTGGAGAGACTTAGAACGCCAGGCTTCTTCAGCTCTAGGCTACGAAGTGCAAAACGTGCCAGAATGAATAGAATAGCAAAGAGAAGGATAAATGAAAGCATGGAAATCAAAGTGTCTGCTAAAGATACCGAAATTTTTGATGTTGCTTCGTTTCGGATGTCGTCCCAAAACAGCCGAATCTGGCGAGGTAGACTCATGATGAATTTGTTAGCTGTTATGGATGAATCCATGGTTTCTTTGATACTCTTTGATATATTGAGCTGAAGGCTTGTGTGTTTCAATATGAAATTTTTGATGGGAAGTGCAAATACAATTCCACAAACGGCACATAGCGACCAGCGAAAGAAATTAAAAAAGGAGTTAAGAAGGCCCCTGCGATAGCCGCGAACTGCTGATGTAACTATGATGGCGATGACTAGAATATCTGATATTTTACTTATCATGGCAATGCTAAAAAGGCTCATGTTTCCTCCTCTCTTTTTGATGAATTAATACGTAAATGATACCTCATAAATGTGATTTGTGCAACTTACCTTTGGCTTTATCTGTTATCAAAGCGTGGTCCTGTTTTGACTGATAATATCACGTTAGTGTAGATTTTGTATCTTGAATAATACACGTATCTATGATAAGATTGTTAAGTATATGAGTAATTATATGAAAGAGGCTCTTAAGGAGGCTAGGAAAGCTGCCGAGATGGGAGAAATACCTGTTGGTGCAGTTATTGTTAAGGATGGCGAAATCATTTCGAGAGGCCATAATTTGACCGAAACTACGAAGGATCCGACAGCGCATGCTGAGATGATAGCAATTAGGGAGGCGGCTAAGCTTTTGCGAGGCTGGAGACTGACAGGCTGCGATATGTATGTGACTATGGAGCCGTGCAGTATGTGTGCGGGTGCGCTCGTGTGGTCGCGAATCGAACATCTATATATAGGCGCGGATGATCTGAAGACCGGAGCTTGTGGATCGGTTTTCAATATCGTGCAGGATGACAGATTAAATCACCAAATTGCAGTGGATAGAGGGATAATGGCAGAGGAAAGTTCGCAGCTTGTACGCGAATTCTTTCGCAACCTACGAAATAAAACGAAAAAACCGGAGGAAGAATAATGAAGAAAACGAGTATCAGAATTTGCCTAACAGCATTGATTGTGATGATATTTACCTCGTTTGCATTTGCAGAAAGCGGTAAGCTTGAGCTAAAGGAAAGTTACCCTAAGGATGGACAGAAGAATACATCTATAGAGAACGTCGGCGTCAAGCTCACTTTTAACAATAAGGTGAACAAGAAGGAGAATCAGAAAGCTAACTCAAAGTGTTTTAAGATTCTAGATTCAAAGGGAAAGGCACTTCCTATCAAGGTGTATTACAATCCTGATGTTAAGGGGCAGGTTCTAGTGCTTTACGATACAGTAAATGCTAAGAAGAATGCTATAAAGGGTGACAGCAAGTACACGCTGGTTATTTCGAAGAAATTCGTCGATAATGATGGAAATACGCTTGGTAAGGATCAGAAGATTACATTTAAGACACTGAACCAGAGTCTAAATACTAAGATTTACCTAGTTATGATGGTGGTTATGATGTTCGGTATGTTCTTCTTTACAAGCAGACAAGCTAAGAAACATCAGGAAGAGGATGAAGACTCAGATACGGCAAATGCTCCGTTTAACCCATACAAGGAAGCGAAGAGAACGGGCAGACCTGTTAGCGAGGTAATCGCTCAGCACGAAAAAGAAGAGGCTAAGGCTGCTAAGAAGGCTGCCAGAAAGGCCGCTAAGGAAGCTGAAGAGGATGATTACGAGGAGTATGAGGAAGAGGATAACGGTAACTTCAAGGTAAAGAGACCAAGACCTATATCTGAAGCAGGCGGAAGATATATAACGGGACGTAAGGCTATTGCAGAGGCAAAGGCTGCAGAGGAAGAGCGTCTCGCTAAGAGAAGAGCTAAGAACAAGAAGAAGTAAGATTTTGATTTTGCAGTAGAGCGTATTTGGAGGCAATAAGTGGAAAAGACGATTATGCTTTTTTCCTACGCGAAGATTAACCTTTCTATCGATGTCGGAGATGTAATGAAAAATGGCATGCATCCGGTAGACATGGTGATGCAACAGATATCGCTCAGGGATGAGATAAGCATTAGATTTACAGATGAAATAACGGCAGAGGCGATTGATAGCTTTGAAGTAAATCCGGATGGCTTTCAAATCTATCTCAGAACAAACCTTAGATATCTACCAAACAACAGGTACAACCTTGCATGGAAGGCAGCAGAGCTGATGATAAATGAATATGGAGACAGAGTGGAGCCTAAAGGCCTCATCGAAATCTTCATAAAGAAGAGAATTCCGGTTGCTGCCGGTATGGCCGGTGGAAGTGGAAATGCAGCGGCAATAATGCACGGACTAAATGCTATGTGGGAGCTGGGGCTTTCTCTGGAGGAACTCTGTGAACAGGGCGCAAAGCTTGGATCTGATATACCATTTTGCTTGATTGCACAGGCAAAGAGCAACCGGGTCTTGCCTGAGAATATCAGGTATTCTGATATTGCTTCGACTTGTGCGAGAGCAAGGGGAACAGGTACTGAGTTAAGCAAGGTGAGACCGCTGAAGTCAAGCATACTTGTCGTAACACCAAGGCTTAGCATTTCCACCAGAACAGTGTTTGCCGGGATTGATGAATGTACGATAAGCGATAGACCTAATAATGATAAGCTTTGTAGAGCTTTGAGATATGGGGATAAGTCTGCAGCATATTCTGAGATGATAAATGTTTTGGAGGAATTTACGCTGAAGGAGTATCCGGAGGTTGCGGAGCTGAAGCACTTTATGAGTGAGACATGCGAGGGTGCGAAGAAAGTGCTGATGAGTGGTAGCGGGCCGACGGTGTTTGCAATCTTTGATAGCAATAATCAGGCTAAGAAGTATGCGGCAACTTTTAAAGAGAAATCTTGTTTTGCTTTTTGGGCAAGGACAATGATATAGAACTTATTGAATCAGAATGGAGATTTTTATGGACCTACAGGATGTAAAAATGGATATTGGTAGCCACAGACCTCTCAGAGAAGTTGTATATGAGGAATTGAAGAGGAATATTATGACGGGTCGCATTGTTCCCGGCACGAGGCTTATGGAGGTAGACCTCTCAAATCAGATGGGGGTTAGCCGTACGCCGATTAGAGAAGCGATTCGTAAGCTCGAGAAGGAAGGCTTAGTTACGATTCAGCCAAGACACGGTGCTTATGCATCTGATGTTTCTATAGATGAGATGGTGGATTTGCTGGATGTTAGAGAAGAACTTGAAGGTTTTTCGGCTGAGCTTGCGGCAAAGCGTATCACTCCTGAAGAAATCAATCGTTTGGAGAATATTACAGACAACTATGAACTTGCTGTTAAGCACAACGATACAGAGCAAATGATTTTCTGTGACGAGCAGTTCCACAAGGAAATTGTCGAGATTACGGGAAACAACACTCTTGTAAAGTTCAGCACAATGGCTCAGGAACTGGCTTTGAGATTCAGATATATATACTATGACGATTTTTCGCGCTATGAGAACATGCCTAGCGAACACAGAGGTATTATTGCAGCGCTCAAGAGTGGTGACAGCACAGAGGCAAGACGAGTTGTTTCAGAGCATATCAAGGCACTCAGAGCATTTGTTATCGAGGGCGGTAAAACCGGCTTTCGCGATAAGAGAGAATTCTAATCTAAGGGGAATTTAGTAACAAAACTATCCATAGAAAACTGCGCCTAAGATTAAGAATCTGAAATCTAAACTTAATATAAACAAAACAAAAGCCTCAAGACACTGAAATCTTGAGGCTTTTGCAATACAGCTATATTAATTTATATTAACCTTCCGAGAGGACTAGAGTGATTTCTACGGACTTTTCATTCCGCAAAACTGTTATTTTTACCCGGTCGCCGGGCTTGTACTTGTCGAGTTCTGCCCTAAGGCTGGAAGCCGACGTTATCTTTGTCTTTCCAACAGACTGAATCATGTCTCCGGACTTTAGTCCCGCTTGTTTTGCCCGGTTCGAAACAACATCATCTATATACACACCGGGTGTATTTACACCATACTTTTGTGCATCTTCTGTTTTCGTTAAATCTACGATTTTAACTCCTATCATTGCGCGTCCTGTAACTTTACCGTTTTGAATTAAATCCTTTGCGATTTTAGAGGCGGTGTTAATTGGGATTGCAAATCCAAGGCCTTCAACGTTGGAACCGGATGACTTGGCAACTACAATTCCGATTAAGTTACCTTGACCATCAAAGAGACCGCCGCCCGAATTTCCCGGATTGATTGAAGTGTCGGTCTGCAAGAGCTTCATTGTCTTTCCATCAACTTCAATTTGTCTATCGCGTGCGCTGATGATACCTGCTGAAACGCTTCCTCCAAGTTCACCAAGTGGGTTCCCGATGGCAACTGCCTGATCACCTACTGATATAGAGTCGCTATCACCGTACTTTGCTGCTGTATAGCCTGAACCATCTATCTTAAGAACTGCAATGTCGCTCTGACTGTCGGCACCGACAACCTTTGCCTTCTTGGTCGTACCATCCTTCAGCTTTACGATTATGTTTGAAGCACCGTCAATTACATGATTACAAGTCATTATGTAGCCGTCGCTGTCAATTATTACACCTGAACCTGCGCCCTTGGTTACGTAGTTCTTAATCCACGAGTCGCCACTTGACTTTTCGGTTTGTATTTCAACGACAGCATTTTCGTTCATTGAAACGATTTCTTTGACAGGCCTGGTCGTTCCGGTGGATTTTGTTAGTTTGTAGTCTGTAGCAGAAATATGGTTTCCGCCGGATGAACCGTTAAATGCACCCGCTAGCTTAAGTCCTCCGATTGTTATGCCGGAAGTTCCCAGCATTGCGCAGATTAAGCAGATAATAAAAGCTTTCTTTGTAATGTAAGCAGGAGATTTCTTTGACTTTGGTTTAGGATTGCCACCGTTATCGTTTGTGGATTTTCTGTCAAAGCTCCGAAGTTGCGAAGGATCATATGAGTAGTTTTCAAAACTTCTCGATGTATTAAACTGTCTTTCCTGTTCGAAAGGGTTGCTTGACTCATTAAACGATGTATTTGAAAATGAGGCTCTTTCATAGCCGGGAATTTCAGGTACAGGCTCCCATTCGGTGTGCGAAGCATTATATGATGTATTTGTGGATGTCGAGTCAGAATCAAATTCAAAGTCAGATGTTGAGTCTTGCTCAGAATCTGTTGGTGCCGTATCGTTATAAAAAGTACCATCTACATTTGATGGCTCGCTACTGCTAGCTTCTGTTACATCCGATGGCTCACTACTGCTGGCTTCTGTTACATCCGATGGATTTTCATCTAGGGGAGTTATTTCATCATTGTTGCCAAATGGTGGTATGTAATCATTGTTGTGATCCATAAGCTTACCTCCTTGTTAGTTTACTAATTTATGGTATGATTATAATTAAGATATATGGCTTTTTTGTGATAAAAGGGTTAACCCTGTGCAATGATTTCATATATTTTGATATTATCAGAGTTTAGCTGTTTATAAAAGCAAAATATTTGATTAACACAGAAGTTTTTTGCTTGCTAAATGACAAAAATCTTTTATTTGTGGTATAATAGCAAATTGAGTTTGTGAAAGGACAGTAATGATATGAAGGATATCACGATAAAGATTACAGGTAAGCGTTTTGTCGGCGACAATGTTGAAGAAGAACTCGAATTTGTGAGTGACGGCATGATGTTCGATAAAGGCGGAGCTAAGTATTATATATATGAGGAGAGTGAGTTTTCGGGGTTCCCGGGATGCAAGACCAGTCTTAAGCTGACGGATACAAGCTTGAGAATGAAGAGAATAGGAGATTCAAGCGAATACGGTTCGGTACTGGAATTTGAGACCGGAAAACGTTTTAAAAGCAATTACAGTACACCGTATGGGCCTATGTCGCTTGAGGTTTTGACGAACAGCATCAAAAGAGAGCTTTCGCCGGAGGGCTACGGCAAGATAACCCTTGAATACGATATCAGTCTTAGGGGAATGATAGAAGGTCGCAATGAACTTGCGATAGAGATAATGCAGTAGGTGTGGTTATGAACAGATTTCAAAGATGGGTGGCAAGAATAGTAGTAGTGGTTATCATACTTACTATGGTTGGAACCACAGTAGTTCTTTCTTTCCAATTGTTAGTGTAGGCGGGAGGCGTCTCTATGTACAAATTAGGTTTTGATTCAGAAAAATATTTAGAAGAACAATCGCATTACATAATGCAGAGAATCAACGAAAAGCAAGGAGAGAGGCTTTACCTTGAGTTTGGTGGCAAGCTGGTTCACGATAAGCATGCGATGAGGGTGCTTCCGGGCTTTGATGAGAATGCGAAGATTAAGCTTCTGCAGAAGATGAAGAATTCGGCAGAGGTGATTATTTGCATCTATTCCGGAGATATAACGACGAACAAAACGAGACATGACTTCGGCATAACATATGACCTTGAGGTACTGAGACTTATAGATACATTCAGAAAGTACGATTTAGATATAAACAGTGTGGTTATAACGAGATATGAACATGCTCCGGCGGTGGACATGTTCATCAAAAAGCTCGAAAGACGCGGAATTAAGACCTATAAACATTACTTCACTAAGGGATATCCTACGGATGTAGATACAATTGTAAGTGAAGAGGGCTATGGTGCAAATCCATATATAGAAGTTACAAAGCCACTAGTCGTCGTAACCGGACCCGGTGGAGGCTCAGGAAAGCTTGCAACATGTTTATCTCAGCTATATCACGACTACATGCGTGGACATAAGGTTAGATATGCAAAGTTTGAGACCTTCCCGGTTTGGAACCTACCACTAAAGCATCCTGTTAACCTCGCTTATGAATCGGCAACAGTAGATCTTAAAGATGTGAACATGATAGATCCTTTCCATCTGGAGGCCTATGGAGAGAAGGCTATTAACTACAATAGAGATATTGAGGTATTTCCGGTAGTTAAGCGTATAATCGAAAAGATTACAGGCGAAAAAGCGGAATATCAGTCTCCAACAGATATGGGTGTAAACCGTGTAGGATTTTGCATAACCGATGATGAGGTATGTCAGGAGGCTTCGTGCCAAGAGATAATTAGAAGATTTCTGATAGCGGCAGTCGACTTCAAGAAGGGTAAGATTGATAGTGATTCCCTAGACAGGGCGGAGCTTTTGATGAAGGAAGTAGGCAAGTCCGTAGGAGACAGAGTCGTTGTTCAGGAGGCTAGAGACTACGCAGAGTACAAGAGGGAACTTTGTGATAAGTACGAGAACGCTGTGGTCATGGCCATGGAGATGCCGGATGGACATGTTATAACGGGAAGAAGCTCAAGACGAATGGTTGCGGCAGCAGCTGTAGTTTTGAACTCAATTAAATATCTGGCGGACATGAATGACGAGCTGCTTTTGATAGAGCCGAAGGTTCTTGAAACGACGCAGCATCTTAAGACGGATGTGCTAGGCTACGACAGGAGCAGCCTGAACTGCGAGGAAATTTTGATGGCTCTCACGGTTTCCGGAGTTACGGATGAAAAGGCCAGGATTGCGGCTAGTAAACTTTCATTGCTTCACGGATGCAGGGCGCACTGCACGGCAATACTTTCGGACAGGGATGAGCAGACGCTTTCCTCTCTTGGAATCGACGTTACATGCGATCCGGAATATGTCACAACAAATTTATACAGTAATTAAATAATATAAGGAGCGGTCTTGAAACAAAATCAACGATATACCCAGACTGAATACGTTAAGCAGTATGTAAAACTCATCCTTCGATGGAGCCTTATTGCGATTGTAATCGGAATTATTTGCGGTATTGTCGGGGCTTTGTTTTACAACGGTGTGTTATATGCGAATATATTTCGCAAGAAGCATGATTGGCTGCTATATTTACTTCCGTTTGCAGGAATAATAATAGTCTATATGTACCGAAAACTGGGGCTTGAGGGCAAGGGAACCGATGATATCATAGATTCCGTGCATGATAGTGCGCCGGTTAGGACCAGGCTGGTTCCTGCTATTTTTGTAGCTACGGTTTTGACTCACCTGTGCGGCGGTTCTGCCGGCAAGGAGGGGGCAGCACTCCAGCTAGGCGGTGGTATAGGTAATTTCATAGGCAGAAAGTCACGGCTTCGTGCAGAGAACCTCAGAATAGCAACCATGGCAGGCATGGCAGCATTCTTTGCCGCCATATTCGGCACACCACTAGCTGCAACTGTGTTTGTCGTAATGTTTATCAAAGTCGGACACCTCTACCAGATGGCTGTCTTCCCATGTTTCATGTCTTCGTATACGGCTTACTGGATTGCAACAAAGCTCGGTGTAGTTTCCTTTTGCTTCCACATAAACATACCTGCGACAACGCCATATCTGATGCTCAAAATTCTTGTTTTAGCATCTCTTTGCGGACTTGTATCCACACTTATGTGTAATAGCTATAGGCTGATACACGCAATGTATGATGAGTTATTCAACAATGCATATATAAGAGTAGTCACAGGAGCGATAATTATAATCATTTTAAGTCTTTTAGTAGGTAAAGACACCTATAACGGAGCAGGTGGTGAAACAATAGCAACGATGCTTTCAGGTGGCAATGAAGGCTATTTCGCGTTCATACTTAAAATTCTGTTCACAGCAATAACGCTCGGGGCAGGATTCAAAGGCGGAGAAATTCTGCCGCTATTCTTCATCGGAAGCAGCTTCGGCGCAGTTTTCGCACCACTGCTGGGTATACCATCATCTTTCGGTGCAGCGCTCGCAATGGTAGCATTATTCGGCGGAGCGACAAATACGATGATAGCACCGATATGTCTAGCCATAGAGTGCTTTGGAGGGGGAGGAGTGCAAATGTTTGCCATAGCAAGCTTCATGGGCTACCTCTGTTCGGGATATAACGGGCTTTACTCGAGTCAGAAGATACTCTATTCGAAGCTTCAGGCAAAACCTATAGAGATGTGGACAAATCAAAATCAAATGGTTAGGAGACATGAGCCGGAGGCCATAGGAAGGCTTGTAAGCCAGAAGAGCAAGAGAGCGTATAGAAAGATGCTCAGCGCAGCAAAGAAGAATAAACATATAAAGAGAAGAAAAAAATAGTGCACTTCATACAGTTGCACTATTTTTCTTTTAATCGTATTAGGATTTTCTCTAATTAAGCGGTTGCTGTACCTTTATCCTTCTTTACAAGATAGAGCAGTAATCCGACTACGAAACCGATTAGTGATGGTACTACCCAATCCATTCCGATGTCTGAAAGCGGAAGAATTTCGGCGATTTTTTTCAAAGCTCCGTCTAGGTGAAGAGCAGCAACAGTCTCTGCTGGGAGGCTCTTAAGTCCGTCGAAGATGGCAGGAATCATTGTGAATCCGATAGTCCATCTGTAAACTGTCGGATTATACTTGAATAGTCCGCCAATCACACTGACTAAGATGATAGCTATTGTCAGTGGATATAGGAACATCAATACCGGTATTGAATATGCGATAATCTTAACAAGTCCGAAGTTAGCAAACAGGAATGAGACTGCTGTAAACAGTGTTGCCCACGCCTTGTAGGAAAGCTTGTTAGGAAACATCTTTCCGAAAGTTTCTGCACATGCTGTAACGAGACCGATTGCAGTTTTAAGACAGGCAAGAGTGATTGTTATAGCTAGGAATGTTGCACCTAGGCCACCCATGTAGTGGTCAGCTATTTTGTTAAGCAGTGTTCCACCATCCGGCTGAACTTTAAAGATTCCTCTTGACTGTGCACCGGCAAATACAAGCGCGAAGTAGATAACTGCCATGAGAACCGCACATCCCACACCTGCGAAAGCAGTTGATTTAGCTATGTTCTTAGGCTCCTTAACTCCAAGATTTCTCACAGAGTTGATGATGATTATTCCGAATGCCAGCGAAGCCAGTGCATCCATTGTGTTGTAACCTTCAACAAAGCCCCTGAAGAATGGGTGTGTTACATATTCACCTGTTGGCTTTGCGCTCGAAATCGAACCCATCGGGTTAACGAAACACATAACCAGAAGCACTGCCAGGAATACCAGAAATATTGGATTTATGTACTTACCTACATTATCAAGGATGTTCGATGGTCTTAGCGCGAACCATAGAACTACTGCAAAGAAGCAGAGTGAGAAGATTCCAAGCACTACAGGTGAATCCTTATGAAGTGCCGGTACTACACCTACTGTGTAAGGAACTGTCGCAGTTCTGGGAATTGCGAAGAATGGTCCTATTGTTAGATATAGAAGGCAAGTAAAAAATAAACTGTACGGTCTGGATACTTTGCAACCCAGGTCGTAAAGACCCTCACTTCGAGACAGTGAAATTGCGATAATACCCAGCAGTGGTAATCCAACGCCCGTAATAACGAAGCCAAGAGTAGCCGCTGCTGTGTGTTCGCCTGCCATCTGCCCCATAAGTGCCGGGAATATCAGATTTCCCGCTCCAAAGAACAGTCCGAATAGGAGGGAGGCAAGTAATACATAATTTTTTGTGGAAAGTTTCTTATCCATATGTTTTGTCCCCTTTTCATTTTAGTTTTTGTTTGGAAATAATAAGGATTGTAACATAATTTGTTTAAAATCACAAGATATTTTTTCACGTTTTTTTAAATTTCTTCACATAAGCATCAAAATAGGTCAAAACTTTAAGACTAAATGCTTGTAATTTCAATAAAAAACCGGCTTATGCCGGTTCAATATCTTAAACTAATTCTTTTAGCTTTCCTATATCAAGATCTTCGTATTTTGATAGAAGCGGGATGAGTAATTCAGCTATTTTGAGGCATCCTCCCTCTACATCGCTCTCAAAGTTCAATGGCATGATAGGTTCGTGCAGGGACTTGCGCAGGAGCATCCAACCTTTGATTGATGGATTGTTAAAGTTGATGCGTACACCTTCGTAGTTAGGTTCTTCGAGAGTGCATTCAGCAAGCTCGCCGGAAGATGTTAGCGCTCGTAAGTCTTCTATTATATTGTCACCTACGGCAGCGAAGTTATTTCCTTGGATTGGAAGGCGAACTTCTTGGCTTTCCAATGGTTCAGATAAATCGCTTATTAACGATGAGATTCCGTTTCCCGCTTTTTTGCATTTAGCCGTGGCAATTACTATCTTCGTTGCAAGATATGCACCGTCGTCTAGGAAGAAGTTTTCCTTATATGCTGCATGTCCCGATGTCTCTATCGCAAGATCGCTTTCTATGCCTTGTTCGTTGAGCTCTATGGACTTGTTTATTACATTCCTATATCCTCTCTTAAATCGTAGGTGTTTGAGACCGAGGCTTCCCTCAAGGAAGGCTGTCAGCCCGCGAGAGGTAACACTGTCTGTGACGACTGTTGAGTTTGGATGTGAATCTGCTATGAGAGCAGCAGCAAGTGCCACTATAGCGTTTCTGTTTATTTCCTTAGCACTTTCATCGACTGCGGAAACTCTATCGACATCTGTATCAAAGATGAGACCTAAATCAGTCTTTGCCTCGCGAACCTTTGCACGAATAGATTCTATCGCTGTCTTATCCTCGGGATTAGGGATGTGATTTGGGAAACTTCCGTCCGGCTCCAGAAACTGCGAACTGCTGACATCTGCACCAAGTGGTGCGAGAACCTTATATGCATAGAAACCGCCTGCGCCGTTTCCGGCATCGACTGTAATGGAAAGTCCTGAAAGGGGAGTTTCTCCGGCATCAAGAGCGTCTACGATTTTCTTTCTTAGGTGAGCACTGTAAACGTCCATAAGATTAATTTTGATTGGTTCAGAAGCTGTTCTTGGGCTCAATCTACCTAGGACCGAATTGGATTCTGCAAAGGTGATGATATCAGCTATGTCGCCCTTGTCCAGTCCGCCGTCCACATCAAAGAACTTCATTCCGTTTCTGTCTGAAGGCATGTGACTTGCGGTGACCATTATGGCACCGTCACACTTAAATTCTTCAAAAACCGTGGACATGAACATAGCCGGTGTGGATGAAAGACCTGAATCCAAAACCTTAGCTCCGTATGGAATGAGTGCAGCGACTATATCGCGGACTAGATTGGGACCTGATATTCTGGAGTCACGTCCAACTGCTATGCAAAGCTCATGTGGTTCTTTTTCGGTGTTATGTGATAGCAGATACAGAAAGCCCTTAGCCAGACGTGAAACAGCCTCAGAATCGAGATTTATAGCTTCTGCATTGTTTCCGATAGCAACGCCTCGTATATCGCTTCCGTTTTGCAATTTTGAGTAATCGTAAGCCATTTGTTCTCCTTATGTGCTTTTACTCTTTGATTGAGCCGTCTGCATTGAATAGAGGTAGCTTCTCAAGATACTTGATATCATCTCTACCCGCAGCCTCACCCTCAGCCAGAACTGCCATGCGACAAACTATATTTCCGCCGGCAGCATCTACGAGTTTCTCCATGGAACGCAGAGATTCACCTGTGCTGATAACATCATCGACAATCAAAACTCTTCTGCCTTTAATCAGGCTTGCTTCCTTTTCGCCTATGCAGAGTGTCTGCACGTGGTCGGTTGTTATCGAATCGACGCTTGTTTCTATAATGTTCTGCATGTACAGCTTTGCTGCCTTTCTGAATACGACGTAGTCCTTGCCGCCGCTTAACCTTGCCATTTCGTAAGCCAAAGGAATCCCCTTGGATTCAGCTGTTACGATAACATCAAAGTCCGGGGCCTTAGTGAGTAGCTCCTTTGCTGCTGCTTCTGTTATATCAACGTCTCCAAACATTACGAAGGCTGCGATATAGAGCTCGTCATTTATTGGACAAAGTGGTAGTTGCCTTGTCAGACCGGCAATTTTCATTTCATAATGCATTTTGATTTCCTCTTTACTATTTAATTTGTTCGCTTGAACATGCGGATATATTATATCATATATGGCTTCTATTTCATACCTTTGATGATATAGAAAAAGCTCGAGACGGTGCAGTACCGGTCGAGCTTTGATAACATTATATTATATTCACCTATTATTAGAATGAAAGTCCTTTTACAAGTGTGTAGAATCTGAATGCGAACAGCACTGCTGATATCCACATAACAACCGGAACCTTCTTTGCGTTTCCTGTGAGAACCTTTAGGATTACCCATGCCAGCATTCCAAACATGATTCCGTTTGCGATTGAATATGTAAATGGCATCATGATTATTGCGAGGAAACCTCCGAGTACATCTGCGATATCTCCGTCAAATGACATCTTTTTAACTGTACTCATCATTAAAAGTCCAACCCAAACAAGAGCAGGAGTCGTTGCAAATGATGGGATTGCAAGGAAGATTGGTGAGAAGAACAGCGCTACGATGAAGAGTATGGCGGTTGTGAATGCTGTCATACCCGTACGTCCACCTGCTGCAACACCCGCTGATGATTCAACATAGCTGGTTACTGTCGATGTGCCCAGGCAGGCACCTGCAACTGTACCGACAGCGTCTGCAAGGAGTGCACCCTTTGCGTTTGGAAGCTTGCCGTTTTCATCTAGCAGGTTACCCTTTGATGCAACACCGATAAGAGTTCCTACTGTATCAAAGATATCAACGAATAGGAATGAGAATACGATTGTTGCGAAGCTTATGATGTGATGTCCAATCCATGCGAAGTCAAATGAAAACAGCTCAGGGGCCTTAGGTATGAAGTTGCTTCCCGCGAAGCTTGGATATAGAGAGAATGCGCCGGCCTCAGGATTCACGACATACCAACCTGCAGCCTGTGCAATCATACCTAGAATCCATGTTCCAAGAATACCTATTAGAATGTCGCCCTTTACTTTGAAGTGGTGCAATACCGCAATCATTAGAAGTCCGACAAGTGCAAGTATGAACTGAGGTTTGTTTACCGGGCCAAGGTCAACGAGTGTTGAGCTGCTTGCAACTGTGATTCCTGCACCCTTTAGACCTATTATGGTGATGAATAGTCCTATACCTGCAGTGATCCCGTACTTGAGACTTTCCGGAATATCGTTAACGAGCTTTTCTCTGAAGTTTGTTAGAGATAGAAGGATGAATGCGATACCTTCAACTAATACGGCGGCAAGAGCAATTGTCCATGGATTCTTGATTCCTGCCTTAGCCATAGGAATACAAACCGAGTAAGCGAAGTATGCGTTTAGACCCATTCCTGAAGCGAGCGCAACCGGATAGTTAGCAAAGAATGCCATACATAGTGTCGCAAATGCTGCAGAAACTGCTGTAGCGGTAAAGATTCCTGCTCGGTCCATGCCGGCCGCCGAAAGAATGTTAGGGTTAACTGCCAAGATGTAAACCATTGACAGGAAGGTAGTAAAGCCGGCGATGACCTCAGTACGCGGGTCGGTGCCGTGTTCCTTCAATTTGAAAAGCTTTTCCATAATTGATTGTTCTCCTTTAATACATCTACTAAATAGTTAAAATAAATACACTGTAATTATAATGTAGCAGAGTTGCGATTGACTATAAGAAAAATTTTCTTGTACACAAAAAAACGAAGCTTTTGATTAATTTTATCGTAAATCCGGCGAAAAGACGAACATATTGGAATAAGCTCGAATGCAATGTTCGAGTTTTCTTAAGTCTAAAGCGCTACTTTTCATTTTTGGGTAGCTGGGCTAGGATAACGGCAACAAAGATTACTATACAACCTAAGATCTCATAACCTGTCATTCTCTCGCCGAGCAGAATCGCACCTGAGATAACCGCAAACACAGACTCAAGGCTGAGGATTAAAGATGCAGCTGTAGGCTCTGCGTTCTTTTGGGCAACGACTTGAAGAGTGTAGGCGATGCCACAGGAGAACACACCGGCATATATGATAGGAAACCAGCAGTCCAGAATTTGGTTCAGGCTCGGTGACTCAAACACAAGCATCATGATGAAACTAAGTCCGCCTGCAACAAAGAACTGAAGGCAGGATAGTTTAACACCATCGCACTTAGGCGAGAAGTGGTCGATGGCGAGTATGTGGCAGGAGAACAAAACCGCACAAAGCAAAATGAAGAGATCTCCTTTTTCTATTGTAAGTCCGACTCCCTTGCCTGCAATGGTCAGGAGGTAGAAACCACATGCTCCGAGAAGTACGCAGAACCAAACGAGTGGACGGACTCTTTTTCCGAGGAACATTCCTAAAATAGGTACTATCATTATGTATAGCGCTGTTATAAATCCTGCTTTGCCGGCGTCAGCATCAAAGTACATGCCGAACTGCTGAAGATTTGAGGCAATAGCCAAAAAAGTTCCGCAGACAATTCCACCAATAATAAAGGACTTCTTGTCTTTAGGAACAGCTTCGGCTGTTTTGCCCTTGCCGGCCTTTGATAAAATCAGTATGACCGGGACTAGTGAAATTCCGCCAACCAGTGTACGGATGCCGTTGTATGTGAATGGTTCCAGTACTGTACCCGCCTTCTGCGCAACGAAGGAAGAGCCCCAAATCAGTGCCGTTACTAGCAATAAGATGTTGCTGATGATTCGCTTGTTCATAAATAATTCCTTTTCATAATCAAAATAATAAATCGCTACTTTATCTTGTAAGAACATTATATATTTGAATCTTTGTAGGCGCAATAAGGCCTTCTTTTATTCGACACAAAGATATGATAGAATTATTGTATATTTTACAACGAAACTTTGAAGAATGAGGTCTATAAGTAATGAATAAATGGATTTGTTGTGCAGATGAATCAATGCTTAGAGAACGTTTATCTGAAATCAAGCCTCTCGACGAGCAGGCGATGAAGGATGCCAAGGAGAGACAGGATTACAGGCTCAAGGTTCCGACAAGCCTGGGAAGACTTGAGGAGATGAGCATCAGGCTTGCAGGTATTACCGGAAAAGTCTACGGGAATATGGTGGATAAACAAGCTCTTGTTTTGATGTGCGCAGATAACGGTGTGGTCGAGGAAGGTGTAGCTTCAGCTCCTCAGACGGTTACTTTGATGCAGACTATCAACTTTACCAAGCGTATTACGGGTGTAGGCGCACAGGCGAAGTACTTTGGAATAGATATTTTGGATATAGATGTCGGCGTTAGGTTGCCCATACCGGCGGATACTTTGGCTGAGGACATGCTGGTTGACGGGAAGATTCAGAGGCTAGTCGTTGACAGAAGGATAGCTGACGGAAGCAGAAACCTTGCAAAGGAACCGGCTTTGACCAGAAATGAAGCTATCGCTGCGATAATGACAGGAATTGAGGCTTCCGATGCGGTTCGCGAGGCAGGAAAGAACATCTACGGCGTCGGTGAGATGGGTATAGGAAACTCAACGACAGCAGCTTGCATAATCAGCTCATTTACAGGCATGAGCGCAGAGGAGGTTGTCGGAAGAGGCGGTGGTCTCAATGATGAATCCCTGAACAAAAAGTGTAAGATTGTTGCAGATGCTGTAGCAAAATACAACATGCCGGACCCGATAGACCGCGCAGCGGCTTTCGGTGGCTATGATATCTGTGCTATGGCCGGTGCCTTCCTAGGTGCAGCGATTAACAGAATTCCGGTTGTTGTGGACGGATATATTTCTATTGCGGCAGCTCTTCTTGCTGCGGAGATTGATCCTAGGGTTAAGAATTTCATGTTCACATCGCATTTTTCACAGGAGCCGGGATACAAGGCGGCGGTTAAGAAGCTTGGAATCAGACCGATGTTCGACCTTGAGATGAAGCTCGGTGAGGCCAGCGGATGCCCTATAGCTTTTAAGATTATGGAAGCATCCTGTGCTGTTATGAACGAGATGAAGAGCCTGGAAGAAGGGCAGATAGATGCGGAGTATCTCGATGAGTTGAGAGAAAAGAGCTTGTTTTAATATGAATGTTTTTGTAAGCGGAGGTGCAAAGAACGGCAAGTCCTCGTTTGCCCAAAGATATGCATTTGACATGGCAAAGGGGAAAAAGCTATACTATCTTGCCACCATGGTTGCAACAGACGATGAGGATGAACTCAGGATCCAAAGACATGTGGCAGATCGCGATGGTATGGGTTTTATCACTGTTGAGAAACCCTTGAACATGTGCGAGCTATTTGAAGAACCATATAGTTTGGATAGAGATGGAGTCTTCCTTTTAGACAGCGTTACAGCACAGCTTGCTAATGCGATGTTTGGAATTGGAGATTTTGATGAGCACGCGGCTGAGAAGGTCTCGAATGATTTGTCGAAATTTGCTGAGCTCAGCGGTAATGTAGTTTTCGTTTCCGATTACATATATTCCGAGTCCAGAATTTTTGATGACTTTACGGAGAGTTACAGGCGAGGGCTCGCTCTGATAGACAGGGCCTTAGCACATAAGTGCGAGCTGGTGTGTGAGGTTATTTGCGGTAATGTCATCGCACGTAAGGGAAGTTTATAGCTTTTGATTTAAATGAGAGACTGATGTTATGAATAATTTTGTTGTTGGATTTTTCATGGCTTGGGGCAATTTCTTGACCCTGCCTTGTCCATATAAGAGATGGGACAGTGAACAGAAGAATATGATGTTGGCATTTCTGCCTGCCGTAGGAGCAGTTGCGGGACTGCTTTGGTTCGTATTAGGATGTGTTTTGCTTAAACTCACATTCAGTCCTCTAATTTCCGCACTGGTCATCTGCTTTTTCATCTACGCAATTTGTGGCTTTATGCATATGGACGGATTCATGGATGTTAACGATGCGATTATGTCGCGCAGACCTTTGGAGGACAGGCTGAGGATTCTCAAGGATTCGACTGTTGGTGCATTTGCGGTTGTGACTTTGATTTTCCTTGTTTTAGGTATGTACGTTTCGACTTTGAGTTTCTTCATAAAACCGATGGAGATAAGCGGACTGTTTCCTCTTTTGACAATTCCGGTTGCTTCACGAGGTACGTCAGGTGGTTGTGTTTTGGGATTTAAGCCTTTAGAGACAAGCCAGTATCTAAAGGATCACGAAAAACCACGCCAAAAATATATTAAGAGTGTAGCACTAATGACTTTTATTTACTTTTTGGTAATATTAGTCATAGCGATTATAGTTGCAAGACCGGAGGGCATAATCAGACTTGTTGTTTCAACTCTTGGAACTGCATGCGTGACACTTCTTTCTTGTCTTTATGCGCGTCATAACCTAGGTGGAATGAATGGTGACATTGCAGGTTACAGCATCTGTATGGGTGAACTTGGCGGAATGATTTTGGCAGCGATGATAACAGTGTAGTAAATGGTGGATGCGAAAGGGACAGCTATGATTTTGATATATGCAGGAGCTTATCAGGGCAAGCTCGATTTTGCCAGAAAAAACTTCGGAATTAAGGATGAAGATATCTTCTATTGCAATAGTGATATGAAGTCTATAGACTTTGGGAAAAAACTAATCTACGGTTTGGAGAAATTTATATATGGGTATCAGATGAGGGGGCAGAGCGCAAGTGAGTACATAAGGGCGCAGCTTCCTTTGATGAGGGATAAGATAATAATTTGTGAGGATATATCTCGCGGCCTTGTTCCGATGGACAAGGTCGAGAGAGCCTGGCGTGAGACGAACGGCAGGGTAGTCAATGCAATCGCAGCTGAGGCGGACGAGGTATATACGGTTTTTTGCGGAATTGAAAGTAGGATAAAATAGTTGGAATCTAAGATTTTGATTATAAGGCACGGTATAACGGAAGGGAATAAGAAGAAGTGGTTTTACGGAGCTACTGATATTGGACTCAGTGATGAGGGAATCATAGAACTTGAGGAGCAAAGGGATAGCGGGTTCTATCCTGATGTCCCTGAAGATGCCAGGTTCTTTACTACAGGAATGAAGCGTACAGAGGAGACTCTAGGGATTTTGTTCGGAGATGTAGAGCACGGTAGGATTACCGACATGAAGGAGATGAACTTCGGTGACTACGAGTGCAGAGCCTTTGATTCGCTTAAGGATGATGAGGTTTTCCTAGAGTGGGGATATGATCAGACCGGTGAAATTAAGCTACCAAACGCCGAGTCCAGAAATGAGTTTCGTGATAGAGCAACTCGAGGAGGAAAGAGCTTGATAGATGAACACATCGCGAGCAATACCCCTATGACTGTTATGATATGCCACGGTGGTGTGATTTCCAGTTTCATGGATCATCTCTTCGGCGACGGAAGGTCTATGTGGGACTGGATGCCTGAGCCGGGCTGCGGATATGAGATATTTTTGACGGATGGGAAACCGGTAAAGTATAAGGCTATAGGCAGAATTGGGGATAATCTTCAGACTGTGATAGACGAGTATGAGTCCGAGAATGAGGGGAAATAAGGATTGAGAGGATGATATGAGCAAAAAAGAAAAGAAAAAAGCCGGGCTTGGTACATGGCTTTACAGACTTGTAATGCTTGCACTACTTTGCGTCATGATTTTCAGTGGCTACAAGGTTTTTACTATTTATATGGAATATCACAAGGGTACGGTTGCCTATGACAAGCTTGCACAAATTGCGGGGGTCGGAGAATCTGTTGACAAGGAAGAGAAGGACCTCAATATTAACTGGGATGCTTTATCTAAGATAAGTAAGAATGTCAAGGGCTGGATCAGATCCAAGGGTACAGTCATAAACTACCCTATAATGCAGGGAAGCGATAACGACTACTACCTCCATCACATCATGACAGGAGAGTACAGCCGTAAGGGCTCAATCTTCATAGACAGTAACATTAAGAATCCGTTTAATAGCTTTTTGACCATAGTTTACGGTCACAGAATGCTGGATGATAGTATGTTCAACAGTCTCGGAAAGTATTTTGAGGACGAAAAGTATTATAAGAAGCACAAGATTATCGATATTTATACACCTGAGAAAAACTATAAGCTGGAGATTTTCGGTGCGGCAAATGTGAAAGCGACAAACGAGTCGATATATAACCTGAATATTGCCGAGGGCGATGTAGCAACAAAAGAAGCATATATCAACAACATACTCAGCAAAAACGAGCTCGCAGGCTATAAGGGAACAGTCGATGTGACACCTGATGACAAGATTGTTATGCTAAGTACATGTACATATGATCCGGGCGATGACAGAATTGTTGTTTGGGGAAAGCTCGTAGAAAAGACAGGTGAAAGCAAGTAGTTTATCAAGGATTATAGGGAAAAATCAAAAGACCGATTTAGACTGAATCGGTCTTTATAGTTGACGTAATTCGGCTGAAATTCAAGGCTTATGAGAATCGTCGATTTGCGATATATAATACTTGTATTATATGGTGTTTCTGCTATATCAAAATCTGTATCCACACTATTGCCTTATGGAAACCTCACCCGAAGATAGAGTTTCTATCTCTCTCATTCTCAAACCTTCCATGTACTCTACAACAAGTCCGCCCTTGTCGTCGATGTCGAGGGCGCGTGCTTTGATGCGTTTACCGTCAGCAATTGTGTGTACGTAGATGTTCTTACCGAGGATGAAGCACTTTCTTCTGTACTCAGGAAGGAAGTGCGTGTTTGGAAATTTTTTAATCATGGCAAGAATATTATCTGCTACAGCACCGGCAAGTGCACTTCTTGAAAATGCTCCCGCCTCATCTGCGATGCTCCCGGCAATATCGGCAATTTCATCAGGAAATTTGCTTGGAAAACAGTTTATTCCGATTCCGATGATCAGCTTATCGATTCGGCCTGTCTCAAGGTTAGTCTGTGCCTCGCTTAGGATACCGCATACCTTCTTGTTCTTGTAGAAAATGTCATTGACCCACTTTATCTTAGGACTTATTTCGCAAACGCTCTCAAGCGCCTTGCAAACCGCTAGCGCAGATGCCATGGTTATGAAAGGTGATTTATTGAGATCAAAGCTTGGACTAAAGGCCACAGTTAGATAAATTCCGTTGTCAGATGGCGACATAAAGCTTCTTCCGAGCCTGCCTTTGCCTGCGGTCTGACTGTTTGCTACTATTACCTGCGGAACATCTGATGCCGGCAAGGAATGTGCAAAGTTATTTGTCGAGTCAATCTCGTCAAAAACTATGAGTTTGCAATCCTCGTTTATCTTAGAACCGATGGATTCTTCGGTGAGAATGTCGATTTTCTCAAGTAACTTATAGCCTTGGCTTGGTCTGCTCAGTATCTTGTAGCCGGACTTTTTGAGAGCAGAGGCAGCCTTATTAACGGCAGCTCGAGAAATGCCCAATGTTTGGGCAAGGCATTCGCCTGAAACAAAAGAACCGTAGTTTTCATCTAAAAATTTTAGAAGTTCTATCTTAGTTGACATGCTGACCTCCATGCAGATAAGTTCGTTTTAGATAAGCATATTATACATTGTTTTGAGCTTTTTGAAAACACATTGATTTTTGGGGCTATCTCCTTTATTTTTTCACATTTATATGATAGAATTATCGGGTAAATTGGGCGAGTGGGCTCACTTTGAGATTTAGGGAGAGAAATATGGGAAGCCACGGTATAACGTCATCAGTAATAGGAATTATAGTATTACTGCTTTGCTCCGCCTTTTTTTCCGCGACGGAAACGGCGTTTACTTCACTAAATAGAATACGAATAAAAAATAAGGCCGATGCGGGCAATCCAAGTGCGAAAAGAGTTTTGGCACTTGAACAGAACTATGACAATCTGCTTTCGACGATTCTAGTCGGAAACAATCTTGTAAACATTGCAAGTACAGCGGTCGCTACGGTTTTGTTCATGAACCTCTACGGGCAATATGGCGCAACGATTTCGACGATAGTTACAACTCTTACTGTTCTAATATTCGGCGAGATTACTCCGAAGAGCCTTGCGAAGGAACATCCGGAGAAATTTGCCGCATTTGCTGCACCGGCTATAAATTTGCTGAGAATAATCCTCACTCCGATAAACTGGATTTTTGCACAGTGGAAAAAGCTGCTTTCAGTGATATTTAAGACTGAAGTTGCGCCCAGCATAACGGAGGACGAGCTCGTAACTATAGTCGATGAAGCCTTCGTCACGGGAGGTATTGATAAAGAACAAAACGAGATGATTCAAAACGCAATAAGTTTCAGGGAACTTGAGGCTCAAGATATTTTGACACCGCGTGTAAATATACAGGCTGTCGAGGTTGAAACGCCTGAAGAAGAAGTCGATGAGATATTCCGAAAGACCGGATTTTCGAGACTTCCGGTATATGAGGATGAACTGGATCGCATAATTGGTGTCCTAAATCAAAAAGATTTTCACAACTATGTATATAAGCGTGGTGCCGGCATAGTTAATATGGTTAAACCGGTAATTTATGTTGCCGGTTCAATGAAGGCTGTTGACCTGTTAAGAAAGCTACAGGAAAACAAGTGCAGAATGGCGATTATAGTTGATGAATATGGTGGAACTGAGGGTATAGTAACATCTGAGGATATCATTGAAGAACTTGTCGGTGAGATATACGACGAGAGCGACACAGTGGCTATGAGGGAGATAACCTTGCAGCAAAATGGAAGCTATAGAGTGCTCGGTTCAGCGAACTTTGAGAAGATGATGGACTATTTCGGCGAGGAAGCCGAAATAGATGCGACTACAGTGAACGGATGGGCCGCTCTACAGCTTGATAAACTGCCGCGTAGAGGCGACCGTTTTGAATATGTGGCCGGTAAGAAGATATTTAAAGCAATAGTAACAAAAGCAGATGATAGAAAGGCGCTTGAGCTAACAATAAGAGTCGAGGACCTCGATGAAGGCGCCGGAGAAGGGGAAAAGAAATGAGCCTAATGGAAAAAATATTTGGCAACCTTAATGCGAAGGAAGTCAAGAAGCTTGAAAAAATCGCGGATAAGGTTGAAGCCCTAGACGAGGAAACTTCCAAACTTAGCGATGATGAACTTCGCGCTAAGACAGATGAATTTAAGGGAAGACTTGCAGAGGGTGAAACTATGGATGACCTTTTGCCTGAAGCCTTCGCCGTTTGCCGTGAGGCTGCGGTTAGAAGCCTCGGAATGAAACACTTTCACGTACAGATTATAGGTGGTATTGTTCTTCATCAAGGTCGTATAGCTGAGATGAAGACAGGTGAAGGTAAGACTTTGATGGCTACACTTCCTGTATACCTAAACGCGCTTTCAGGTGAAGGTGTGCACGTAGTTACAGTCAACGACTACCTGGCAAAGCGTGACGCGGAGTGGATGGGTAAACTTTACACCTTCCTTGGACTCACCGTAGGCTGTGTTATCAACAGCATAACCGGTGAGGAGAGAAAGGATGCATATAACTGCGACATCACTTACGGAACAAACAATGAATTCGGTTTTGACTACCTGAGAGACAACATGGTTATCTATCAGGAAGAACTTTTACAGCGTAAGTTAAACTATGCAATCATAGACGAGGTCGACTCCATACTTATCGATGAGGCGAGAACACCTTTGATTATATCGGGACAGGGCGACAAGTCCACAGACCTATATCAAAAGGCGGATCGATTTGTTAAGACCCTCACGAGAGGAGAGCAAATTGACGAGAAGGATGCAAATCCTACAGGCGATTTTGTCGTAGATGAAAAAGACAAGCAGGTTTCTTTGACGGATGCCGGCGTAAGCAAGGCCGAAGCGTTTTTTGGAGTTGAGAACTTCGGTGATCCTGAGAATATGGAGATTAACCACCATGTTCTTCAGGCTTTGAAGGCCCACAACATCATGGAGAGAGATGTTGACTATATAGTTAGCGACGGAGAAATTTTGATTGTCGATGAGTTCACCGGTCGTCTAATGGTCGGAAGACGATTCAGCAACGGTCTGCACCAGGCGATAGAGGCTAAGGAGCACGTATCGGTTAGATCTGAATCAAAGACAATGGCTACTATAACACTTCAAAACTACTTCCGTATGTATAACAAGCTCTCGGGTATGACCGGTACTGCGAAGACAGAAGAAGAGGAATTCCGTGATATCTACAACATGGACGTAGTTGTAGTTCCAACGAATAAGCCACCTATGAGAGAAGACCTTCCGGATTCTGTTTACCTAAAGGAAAATGGAAAGTACAAGGCTCTTGCTGACAAGGTTGCAGAGGTTCACGCAACAGGACAGCCGGTGCTTGTAGGTACAATTTCAATCGAAAAATCTGAGCTTTTGAGCAAGCTTTTAACAAAGAAGGGTGTTAAGCACAATGTTTTAAATGCTAAACAGCACGAGCGAGAAGCGGAAATCGTTGCTGAAGCAGGTAGGCTCGGGCAGGTAACTATCGCAACCAATATGGCAGGTAGAGGTACGGATATTATCCTCGGTGGTAACCCTGAGTTTGAAGCAAAGCGCGAGTTGAAAAAACTTGGCTATACAGATGAGCAGATTTTATTTGCGACAAGCTTTGTAAAGAGCGATGACAAGGAGCTAAATGCAGCCAGACAAAAGTTTGCTGAGCTCCACGAGAAATATAAGGCTGAGAGACAGCCTGAGCATGAGCAGGTAGTAGAGCTTGGTGGCCTTTGTATTCTAGGTAGTGAAAGACATGAGTCAAGACGTATAGATAACCAGTTGCGAGGAAGAGCCGGTAGACAGGGTGACCCTGGTACAACTCAGTTCTTTATCTCACTTGAGGACGATTTGATGCGCCGCTTCGGTGGAGAGATGATGCAGAATATCGTTAGTAGATTTGGCCTTGCAGAAGACGAGCCTCTTGAGGCAAACGTTCTCTCAAGAAGAATTGAAAATGCGCAGAAGAAGGTTGAGGGCAAGAACTTCGGCATCAGAAAATACGTTCTCCAGTACGACAACGTAATGAATAAGCAGAGAACGATTATCTACGGTGAGAGAAGAAAGGTACTCTTCGGTGAAGACATTCGCAGTGACATCATGAATATGAAAGATGGCCTTGTTGCTGCAATCATAGGACCGTCGACCATGGACAGCAAGTTCCCTGAGGAGTGGAATTTCGCTGAGATGAAACGTAATCTGAACAAGTTAATTCCAAACTTTGATATGAGAGTGGATTACAGCGCTGATGAGCTTAGAGATATGACTCAAGAGTCACTTGTTGATGATATATGTGCACAGCTGGATGAACTCTACACTAAGAAGGAAGAGGAAATCGGTGCAGAGCACATGCGTGAAATCGAGCGAGTTATACTTCTCAGAGTTGTTGACAGCCTCTGGATGGATCACATTGATGCTATGGATCAGCTTAAGTCCGGTATCGGTCTAAGAGCTATCGGTCAGCAGGATCCTGCCGCTGAATACGGTAAGGAAGGCTTTGATATGTTCGAGCAGATGATTGGAGCTATTCAGGAGGATACGGTAAGATATTGCTATAATGTTTCTATCGACACAAAGGCTGAGCGTAAATCCGTTACAGGCGGTAGCATGACTGCAAGTAAGTTAGAGTATCATGATGAAGAACCACAGAGCGGTGAGCCTAATCAGTATAGAGAGAAAAGAGAGCATAAGCAGGAGACAGTAAGAAGAGAAAGTCCAAAGATAGGCAGAAACGATCCGTGCCCATGTGGAAGCGGTAAGAAGTACAAGAACTGCTGCATGAAGAAGGATATGGCCGGCAGAGAATAAATAGGTTCTCGGAACAGATTTAAGCACAGAGAGGAGAGGATTCAATGTTGATGCTTGATATGGTAAAGATGGATTTACCGAAGGCTGAAGCAAGGCTCAAAGAGGCAGGTGAGTCCCTTTGACCTCGCAGGTCTCAGGGCGAAGATAGATTCAATGAATAAACAAAGTGAGCAAAGCGACTTTTGGGATGCCCCCGACAAGGCGCAAAGCTTGCTCAAAAAGAAAAAGACTCTCGAGAGTACCGTAAATGAGTATGACAGGCTTAGCTCAGGCTTTGAGGATATCTCTGAAATGGTTGAAATTGCAGAGGAGCTAGAGGATGAAGACGAGGCGATGGCGGTGGTGGAGTCTTTTGATGAACTGCGTAAGGATGCTGAGACTTTTAGACTCAAACTCCTACTGGACGGAAAGTACGACCACAACAGCGCGATTCTTTCAATTCACGCCGGAACCGGTGGTGTCGATGCCATGGACTGGGCGCAGATGCTTATGCGCATGTATACCAGATGGGCAGACAAGCACGGCTATGCAGTCAAAATTGTAGATCTTCAGGATGACGCTGAGGCGGGAATTAAAAGTTGTACGATGATAATCGACGGGGAAAATGCATACGGATATCTCAGAAGAGAGAATGGAGTGCATAGACTTGTTAGAATTTCACCGTTTAATGCAGCAGGAAAGAGGCAGACATCATTCTCATCAGTTGAGGTTATGCCGGAGATGGACGAAGATTTTAACATTGAAATAAATCCTCAGGATTTGAGAATAGACACCTATAGGTCAACCGGTGCCGGTGGACAGCATGTAAACACAACGGATTCTGCGATAAGAATCACACATCTGCCTACTAACATAGTAGTTACATGCCAAAACGAGAGAAGCCAGCACCAGAATCGTGAGGTTGCGATGAGAATTCTCGCATCAAAACTAACCGAGCTCGCCGAAAGAGAGCACAAGGAAAATCTTGCCGAATTAAAGGGCGATTTTTCACAGATTACTTGGGGTTCTCAGATTAGATCCTACGTTTTTCAACCGTACACTATGGTTAAAGACCATAGAACGGGTACTGAAGTAGGAAATGTCGCATCTGTCATGGATGGCGACATAGACTACTTTATAAATGAGTTGCTGAAAGCCAGAATTCAAAGTTAAATCGCTTTGATTAACCGGATTTGCTCGATTTGAAGAAACTTGATTCGCGCAAATCGTTGAATATTGTTTTCTGTAAATCGTCTGACCAGAGTTTATCACAGTTGACTCTGAAGATTTCAGAAAGCTTTATTGCGTGATAGAGGCTTAATGTCTGTCTACCCGCTTCAATTGCGCCGTAAGAGGAGCGACTTATGCCAAGTGCCGATGCTATTGCGTGTTGGGACATGCTTGTGGCTGATCTGAGCAGCCGCAGGTTGTTGCAAACCTTGAAGTTGAATTCCAAATAGTCCATAGATACTCCTTATAGTATTGATTTTTTGCATTGTATCAAATGTATAACGACACCAGAGACTTAACTATTTGAATTATACAACAATACGTACGCCATGAAAAGGAAGTTAAACTTCCGAAACAGGAAACCCAGCTTCCTTTAAGATGTATTTCAATACCCATAAAATAAAAGTGATACTATTTTGTGGGGAGAAAGCTTGATGAGCGATAGATTCAAAGAAATCAACAATGCAGAGGTAGGAAAGAGGATTAGAAACTTACGAGAAAAGCGTGATATAACACGCGAAAAACTGGGCGAACTTCTTGAGCTTTCAGACAAGACTATGAGAAATATTGAGTCGGGTATATACGGAACGAAGCTAAGCAATCTGTATCATATAGCTCAGTATTTTGATGTAGGGATAGACTACCTGATAAACGGATATGATCATAGCTCAAAGGCTGTGGTCGAGGAATCACGTGGATATAAAAGGCGTCAGAACGTCAATGCCATAGAGGGAAAGGACGCCGGCAGTGCTCAAAAGCGCAGATTGTCAGAAGCAAAACTAATGGAACTTACGGAAAGGCTGGATGACGAACAGCTAATGAACCTAATAGATGCAGTAAATTCCATGATACGAATGACAAATAAAAGCTCCGAGTAGTCATTCGGAGTGGAGGAAAAGAATGAGAATAAACATTAAGAATAACAAAACATATAGTGCAGAGGAGATTAGGAGGGCTAACGATATTGCAAACCCAGCGCTTGACAAGATTTGGGCGATGCAATGGCTTAGTGACTGTATACACAAGAAGGATGAGGCCAAAATCGAAACATATAACGAATATGTATCAACTCTTACTCAGACTTATGAAGTAATTCTCGTGGTTGCGGGAAGAGAAGAGAGGGCATCTATTAAAGCAGTAATAGATCTTTTTGATCCTAAGGAAGGGTATCCTGAAATCGTTTTTATGCCACTCAATTTTTCTATTAGTGATTACGCCTCGGTTTTGAGAAGACTAGAGAATAAAACAGTTGCGCTTTTGGCAGTTTCTATTATGGAGGAGAGCCTTGAGCTTAGATGTGCGTATAGCGTTGCCAAGCATTTCGTTACATCTCAGGCAAATAAAGCCAAGATTAGCCCGGAAATCTGCGTAATATATTCAGAAAGAAGCCGAACAATCAAAGAGGATGCTTTTGAAAATGAGTATACTAAGATAGAGGTTTCACATAGTACAGATCCTTCATACCTTGCGAACACAGAACCGGTCATTTTCATTCTTAAGCTCATGGGTGCTGATGTTGAGGCCTACATTAGGGGATTTTACGACTGTATTTCAGCACCGGAGTGGGATACAAATCTACCTTTAATTGCATCTAGGATGATAGAATTTGAGAATAAGGGAATTATTGTAGAAAGTTGGCAGAAGGAATATGAGGAAATTGCAAAATGGTTTGCAAGACCTGATATCAGAGCTTCACACAGGCAGATACAGATGCCGTCACCAAGCTTGGATAATGAATGCTTAAGAATCTGCATCGGGGGAAGAGAAGCATATGAGGATTTGATGACTCCTTCTTTTGATGGATGTGACGAGGACGGATCACTCCAGCTACTTCTAAACAGGGAGAGAGATGAGCATTTTGCTGCTCTTGAGTGCGAAAGCTTCGCTGTGGAACTAGATACAAACGACGCTGAGGATATCGGTGAGCTTGTTGCGTTTTTGCAAATGACGCAATCAATCGAGTTCCTAATATAAAAAGAAAATAAAATGAGACTTTGAGTGCTTATTTGTAAATTTTAAGGTTTACATTATTTTCGAGTGTGTTATAATATATTGTATAAAGGTTAATTTTTTAACAAAATTACCAAGTGAGTGAATTATATTATTTAATATCCACACAGGAGGGTTACAATGAAAAAGATTGGTGTTTTAGGTACAGGCACAATGGGTGCCGGCATTATTCAGGTACTTGCACAGAATGGCTACGAAGTAGTAATGAGAGCTAGACGTCAGAGCTCAATCGACAAGGGTATGGCAACTGTTGAGAAGAACCTATCTAAGATGGTAGCTAAGGAAAAGATTACAGAAGAAGATAAGGCTGCTATTCTTGGACGTATTACAGGAGCTACAGAGCTTGAGGTTATCAAGGATGCTGACCTTATCATCGAAGCTGCTACAGAGGATATGGAAGCTAAGAAGGCTCTATTTGCTGAGCTTGATGAGCTGGTAAAGCCGGATTGCATCATCGCAACAAACACATCATCGCTTTCAATCACAGAGATTGCAGCAGCAACAAAGAGAGCTGACAAGGTTATCGGAATGCACTTCTTCAACCCTGTTCCAGCAATGAAGCTTGTTGAGATTATCAACGGACTAACAACATCAGCTGAGACAAACAAGACAATCGTTGAGCTTGCAGAGAAGCTTGGCAAGACTCCTGTAGAGGTTGCAGAGGCTCCTGGATTCGTTGTTAACAGAATCCTTATTCCAATGATCAACGAAGGTATCGGAATCCTAGCTGACGGCGTTGCTGATGCAAAGGGTATCGACTCTGCTATGAAGCTTGGTGCAAACCATCCAATGGGACCTCTAGAACTGGGTGACTTAATTGGACTGGACGTTTGCCTGGCAATCATGGAAGTTCTTTACACAGAATTTGGCGATACAAAGTATAGACCTCACCCACTTCTAAGAAAGATGGTAAGAGGCGGCAAGCTCGGTCGCAAGAGCGGAGAAGGTTTCTACGACTACAGCAAGTAGTCTGAAACAGGTGCTATTCAGTAGTACCGGATACAAGATTATAACAGCAATCGACTGGATAGCGGGTGACTGTTGAATTTCAGGGACTATGTTAGGTGTATGCCGGACGTAGTCCTTTTTTATTTACATTTGTTTTAAATTTATTACAAGAGACTTAAAAACTTAAGAAAGCTTTAATTTTACACTTAAAGGAAAAATTCCCCGAAAAACAGTTTTGTTGTGATATAATAGACAAAGATTTTAAATGAGTATGTAGATAGTAGATTGAGATTAAAAAGGAGAATTTTGATGGAGAACAATATGCAGGATTATAATTCTACCCCAAATAACGGGCAGACAAATGGGAGCAATGGTCAGTTCACCACAAACAATGGTCAATTCAACGGAAATAATGGTCAGTTTAATCAGGATAACGGACAGTTTGGTGGAAATAATGCTCAGTTCAACCAGGGATATGGACAGTTTGGTGGAAACGATTTCAACCAGTACAGAAGACCGATTAGAAGAAGAGAGATTGCGCTTTGCATCATTTTCACTCTATTGACATGCGGAATTTATGGCATCTACTGGATGATTATAATTAACGACGATGTAAACGAAATAGTAGGGGATAGAGAGGCTACATCAGGCGGAATGGTATTCCTATTCTCGTTGCTAACGTGTGGAATCTACGGACTTTATTGGATGTACAGCATGGGCACAAAGATAGATGGGGTTAACGGAGGTTCAAACTCAGGAATTCTCTACGTAATACTGGGTATATTTGGACTTGGTATTGTATCATACGCAATAATGCAGGATAACATAAATAACCATGCAACCATGTAATAAGCGAAAAGGTGGATTTCTCCGCTATCTAGTTAGGAAAACGGCTCCCTTTGTAATATTGGGAGTCATTTACTATATATGGCTTAGAATGACGAACATATATATACCTTGCGTTTTCAGGCACTTCACAGGTTGTAAATGTCCGGGTTGTGGCGTAACAACGATGTGCGTTGATATTTTGAGGTTCAGATTTTCTGAGGCATTCTATGCGAATCCTTTTATATTCACAACTATTCCGTTCATTCTGTTTGAGATAATATATAATGCGTATTTAGGCTATAAGCAGAAACCTATGCCCGGGTGGAATAAACTCTTGCTTGTAATTTACTGCGTGGCACTCATAGTGTTTGCTATAATAAGAAATATTATCTAACATTCAATACATCAAATCTACCCTCTGGAGGATATTTTGGAAAAGCTTTTAGTAATATTCGGTGGACTATCACCAGAGCATGATGTTTCCTGCCTTTCGGCAGCATCTGTAATAGAACATTTGGACTTAAACATATTTGAAGTGAAATGCGTAGGCATAACAAGAGAAGGCGAATGGCTTTTGACGGAGGCGACCGGCAAGGAGATAAAATCAGGTGCTTGGAAAAAAAGAACAAATAATATACCGGTATTTTTATCTACGAACAGGTGCAGAAAGGGGCTGTATCGCTGGGATGATGCGAGGAATCCTATCTATGTTCCGGATTGCCTATTACCGATATTACATGGTGAATATGGCGAAGATGGTTCAATTCAGGGGCTTTTCAAGTATGCAGACATCCCGTATATAGGTCCGGAAATAATGTCTTCAGCAGCTGCAATAGATAAGGCGATAACCAAGAGATTGGTCAAAGGACTGGGTCTTATGCAAGCTGATTATCTGGAGTTTAAATATGGAGAGCGGCATATCGAGGCACAGTGCAAAGATATAGCAAACTATTTTGAGGATAGGTATCCTATATTTGTTAAGCCGGCTAATGCGGGATCGTCCATAGGAGTCAGTAAGGTAAACGATGTTTCAGAGATTATGAATGCGGTTTGCGAAGCATATAAACACCATGACAAGCTGGTTGTTGAGGAGGGTATATTTGGTCGTGAGATAGAGGTAGCTATTTTGGATAGAGGTGATGGTGAGCTGATTGCGTCGGCTATAGGCCAAATCATCAACGATGACAGGTTCTACTCATTTGATGAAAAATACAAGGATTCTATAAGAACTAAGATAAGGATTGTCGAAGATCTCAGCGATGAGCAAGTCCATGAAATCCAGGAACAGGCTAAGAAAGTATTTCGGGCTCTGGAGTGTAAGGGTCTTTCGAGAGTTGATTTCTTCTACACTGATGAGGGGGAGATTTGCTTTAATGAGATAAATACCATGCCCGGATTCACGGAGCACAGCATGTATCCTAAGCTTATCATGGACAAGGGAATAAGATATACGGATATGATTACTGCGCTCGTAGACAATGCAATTAAATGATGAAGATAGACATGGCGCCCGGGCGTTATAAAATAAAACTGCTGTACTTAGCTGACAGCAGTTTTCGTCTTATTTTGATAGTTTTTCGTTAATAGTTGCGAGAAGAGCATCTGAGCTGATTCCGTGAACGGCGCAAGCATCTGAAAGTGACTCCATCTGTGATGACGGGCAACCTAGACAATGCATTCCTGCACCCATTAAAATCTCGATTGTTTCCGGATACTTTGATACAAGCTCACCGATTAGCATGTCCTTAGTTACTTTATTCTCCATATTTATTTCCTCCATTTATTCTAATCTGTTTAATATAAACGTATTTTAACATATATTTGGGACCCGGTAGGTAACAAATGTTACAATTCAACTAAATTAAATCCGCCAGACTGTTGAAATCAACTCCGTAAATCTTCCTTCCGTCGACATTTATTAGCCCCTCGTCGTGCATTTTCATGAGCTCGCGTGAAACAGACGGTCTCGCAGCACCCAGAAGCTCGGATAGTTTTTCGCGTCCGATTACGAGTGGAGTATTCGGGTCACACTTCGTCTCATTTACTATCAGATATGCAATCTTTGACCTAAGAGTTGAACCCAGCAAAAGTCTAACTCTGCCATTTAGGTAGAATGCCTTCTGTGCCAAAATATTAATCATATTAGACGATAGAATCTGGTGTATTCTGATGCCGATTCCTATATCGCTGAGGATATATTTCTTAGGAATCATCAAAACTTCTGATCGTCCAACTGCTTCGCCGAAGTGGTTGTAGCTATCTTTGTTTAAAAATAGGAGAACTTCACCGAATATCTCGCCCGGTTCATCAAAATGAGTGACTATACTGCGTCTTCCGTCTAGAAAAATCTTGCCTATGTCGACGGAGCCCTTGATCAAAATCAAAAGATTGTCAGGAGCATCGTCCATGTCAAATATGAGCTCGCCCTTTTCGAAGCTGTAGAGCTTGGAACTGCTGTTTGCAAGGTATTCAGAAATTTCGTCGCGGCTTAAAGTCTTAAAAAGCGGACAGCCGGCGAGCACATCCAAAGCCTGCCCTGAGATATTTTTGATAGTTGCCACATTAGCCTCCTTTGAGAAGAAAAACGAACAGCCAAAATTACATTTTATTAATACCCAGATTGATATATTTCTACCATATAAATGGACATCAAAGGGATATCGTGGTAAAGTAATATAGGATAATTATACAGAAATTTACAGCACATGAGAGGAAAAAAATGAAGATAAAGGCAGCAATATTTGATGCCGACGGTACGCTTCTCGATTCGATGGGTCAGTGGAATTTGGTGCCGTATAAATACGTAAAATCACTCGGAGTAGCTGCTGATGAGAACATCGCCGAAAAACTTTTTACCATGACGATTTCGGAAGCTGCCGAGTTCATAATAGATGAGTATGAGCTTTCCGTGACGGTGGAAGAAGCCGTTGAGGGGATGGATGCTATAATCAGAGAGTTCTATAAGAATGATGTTAAATTAAAGGATGGTGCCGGTGAGCTTTTGGAGTTTTTTAAGTCGCGCGGAATACCGATGGTTATTGGAACTTCAACCGATAGAGACTGCATAGAGGTGGGACTTGAGCGGACGGGGATTTCTGCGTATTTTGACAGAATTTACACTTCGACAGAGGTCGGAAAATCAAAGGAGAAGCCGGATTTGTTTATTCAGGCTATGGAGTTTATGGAAAGCTCCCCGGATGAGACTATCGTTTTTGAGGATGGTCTGTACTCGCTAAGAACTGCTGCAGCTCTTGGCATGAAGACAGTTGGCATCTTTGATGAAGTTAGCCTCTCAAATCAAAAGGAGCTCAAGGAACTTGCGGATTTGTATGTCGATGAGGGTGAGAGCCTTGCAACTTTAATAGAAGGGTTGGAATGTTAGAATATGGAAAAGAAACTGAACTTCCTTTACTCTTCGATACACGGTGCATATTGGGTTTACTACGGTGTGATTTCGAGCTTTTCATCGGTATTTTTGCTTGCTAGAGGCTTTTCAAATTCACAGATTGGAATTATCATAGCACTCGCCAATATCCTTGCGGTAATAATACAGCCATATCTAGCTGACTATGTTGACGGATCCGGAAGAACTGCAATATTCAGCGTAATGGCAAGTATGTGCATCGCATTGGTTTTGTTTACGAATATAATTCTTGTGGCTAAGAATCACCTTTTGCTAGGGGCTTTTTATGTGGCAGCTTTCATGCTTCAATCAGTTATGCAGCCTTTCTGTAATGGTCTTAACCGAGTTCTCGAGGATGGCGGAAATAAAATCTATTTCGGATTTTGCAGGAGCATAGGCTCTTTGGTGTACAGCATAGTAGTTGTAGTGCTCGGATATATGGTGGATTCATACACTGTCGATATAATTCCTAAGGCCGGAATTCTAACAGCTCTGGTTCTTTTGGCAGTCGTTTGGTTCTCGTATAGGGCACACAATCAGAATACATCGGATGTAGTGGAAAATCTCGTGGGGCGCGAGATACTGGCGGAGAAGATAAACCTTAGAGAATTTCTAAAAGGTCACAGGATGTTTTTCATGGTCAATATAGGAGTTCTCGGGCTATATGTCGGTAACGCAACCGTTAATACCTTTATGGCTCAGATTGTCAGATCGGTTGGCGGAAACAACGGAGAGGTCGGGCTGGTACTTTCAGTTTTGGCATTCCTTGAAGTTCCGGCGATGATGACATTTGATAAGTATAGCAAGAGGATAGAATGTAGCAAGCTTCTCAAATTTTCAGCTGTCGTGTTCTGCGTATGGCTCGTCGGATGCACGCTTTCGCCTAATGTGACGATGCTTCTTGTGGTGCAGGCTACACAGCTTTGCTCGCTAGCTGTATTTCTTCCGGCTATGGTCAAGTATATTGATGAGAATATGAGAAAAGGCGAGGAGATAAAGGGACATATGCTGTTTACGACGATGACTACAACAGCAGGTGTTGTAACCAGTTTAATGGGCGGCTTTATATTGGATATTTTTTCAGCAAAGATTCTTCTTTGCGTGTCATCTGCGCTCACCATTATCGGTGCTATATTCGTTTTCATGTATATCGATAAGGCGACAGAGGAAAACAAGGAAAGGGATTGTTAAGATGTCACAGAACAAGATTTTGATTGTTGATGATGATCAAGATATTAGAGAGGTAGTATCCATTTTGCTCGGAAGTGAAGGGTACAATGTCCTTCAAGCGGGTAATGGCGGTGATGCTGTTGAGATGGTATACGCTGATAAGGAAATAGATCTCGTGATTCTCGACATAATGATGCCGGGGCTTACGGGTGTTGAAACTTGCGAGATGATTCGACGCAGATCCAATGTGCCTATTATGTTTTTGACGGCAAAATCGCAGGAGAAGGATAAGATAGACGCATATTCGGAGGGTGGTGACGACTACCTTGTTAAGCCTTTTTCACAGGCGGAACTTTTGATGAAAGTAAAATCTCTTCTGCGAAGATACACGGAGTACCAAAGGGTCGTATCTCAGGCTTCCGGTGTCACGGCACTGAACGAGAGCATTAGACTTGATTCTAAGAAACGCTGCATAATCAAAGAGGGAAAACGCATTCCTTTGACCGAGAAGGAATATGCAATCATGAGATATTTCGTTGAGCATCGCGGTGAAATTGTCGGCAATAAGGATCTCTATGAAGGGGTTTGGAACGGTGAATATCGTCCATCCGACGGAAACACGGTTATGGTTCACGTGCTTAATCTGCGCAAGAAACTCGAGGACGATGCAAATCACCCTAAGCTGATAAAGACTATATGGGGGAAGGGGTATAAGGTTGAGTAAGAAAAAGTTTATTTCGCTTAACCTTAGGCTTACCATCGTCGTACTCGCGACTATTACACTTGCCATCTCGCTTTACGGAATCTCCGATTGGCTGGAGAACATCTTGATTGAGAAGTTCTATAAGAGCGATACCGCAATCGAAAAGAATGTCGGTAAGGCATACAGTGGGCTTGAGGAATATATAGCGAACAATAATGTCAAAGGAACCGATACCGAAAAGCTGCAGAAGTGGGTAAAGAAAAACGATTACACCTATCTCACAGTTTCTGATGATACGAATACGGTATTCGACGGAGGCTGGTCTTATACGCCATCCTCGGATAAAAGAACCAAGGACGATAAGAAGATAACGATAAATGATCAAAACTCTCAGCAGGCGACAATTTTAGACGAGAACTTTAAGACGAATTTCAAAAATAGAATCGTAAAGTTTGCTGACAAGAAATACTACGTATTTATAGATGTTTACAAGGAAGAGCACTTTTCGAAGATTATGCTCTTCGTCAAGATAATTATTTGCGGTCTTGCAGTTTTTGGAAGCCTTTTGATATATAACAGCAGGGTTCTTAAGAGGATGATTAGGCTATCAAAGGAAGTTCAAGAGGTTATCGACGGAAACCTCGATGCTGAGATTAATCCAATGTCAAATGATGAGATTGGACGGCTTGCTGTAAATGTCGACAACATGCGTAACTCAATTGTCGAAAGGCTCCAGAGCGAGAAGGCGGCTTGGGATGCAAACACCCAACTGATAACTGCTATGTCGCATGATATCAGGACTCCGCTCACATCGTTAATAGGCTATTTGGATATTATTGAGAGTCATAAGTACAATTCCGATGAGGAGATGCTTAAGTATATCGTTTCGAGCAGAGAGAAGGCTTTTCAGCTTAAGGATTTGTCCGACAAGCTATTTCAATATTTCTTGGTATTCGGAAGCCACAAAGATAAGGAACTCGAAATCTACAACGCCGGAATCCTCTTGCAGCAGCTTATTTCTGAGCATGCAGCTGAGCTGATAAACTATGGATATAAGATTGACTTTGAGTATTCGGTTCCTGAGATTGACATAAAAGCTGATGTTTCGGGCTTGAAGAGGCTTTTTGATAATGTGTCATCGAACATAATAAAGTATGCTGACAAGGCGTACCACGTGCGCATAAGCGCTGTACAGGAACTTTCGGAAATCATAATTAGAATTATAAACAGATCGCGTCCGGATTCCCGCGATGTCGAGAGCAACAAGATTGGTCTCAAGACATGTGAGAGAATTTGCCGCAACATGGGCGGAATGTTTTCCTATAAGGATGAGGGTACGCTGTTTACGGTAAAAATAAATCTTCCGGTATTTGAGGGAACGCCGGAAGGTGAAATTAAAGTTGATGAAGCCGAAATAAAGAATTCAGACGAGACCGATAATGCGGGAAATCATCTATAGGGAGCTGCTATTTTTGCTTTTGCTGGCTTCTTCGATAGCATGAACGAGCTGGTCGGCACAAGAGGTGTCCTTGGAACCGCAGGTAATTCCCTGAAGCTTTTCTCTTACCTCTTCGAGGGTCATTCCCTTAACAAGGCTTGAGATTGCTTTGAGGTTTCCATTGCAACCACCGGTGAATTTGACTTCTTTGATTTTGTCGCCGTCCATCTCAACGTCGATAAATGAAGCACATGTTCCGTGAGTTTTGAATTTATATGACATTTTATACCTCCGAATATTACATTGCTTATGGCATTATAGCATAGTTTTGTGATTTTGACTAAGAGCAATATTTGATTGGCGGTGTGAAGTGTCAATACAGCATTACAGACACGATAGCGTGTACCTAATAAATTAAGAATGGGGTGATATGATGAATAAAAAAGATATTCCACGCCTAAATGGAACTTTACGATCACACAGCTTGCAGATTCCGGAGAATATATGGAAAGCAAAGGGCATAGTTGTGCTTGGACGAAGAATAAAGTCGGTTATATTTACTACGGATTTGGCTATAATCAGAAATTGTAACGCAGATGCGGTGCTGGCAGTATATCCTTTTACACCACAGCAGATAATTTCTCAGACCATAGTAAACGCATCGTCTATTCCTGTATTTGCAGGTGTTGGCGGAGGAACAACTACGGGACTTCGCTCGGTTTTAATTGCAAGAGATGCTGAAGCACACGGCGCCTTCGGGGTTGTCGTGAATGCTCCGACAAAAAATGACACTATCATGATGATAAAGAAGACCATTGATATTCCGATTATCGTAACCGTGCTGAACAGCGATACGGATATTCAAGCTAGGTTGGATGCCGGAGCTTCAATTTTGAACGTTTCTGCGGCTGCGAAAACACCTCAGGTTGTGCGTGCAATTCGTAAGGACTTTCCAAGGATTCCTATCATTGCAACCGGCGGTCCGACAGATGAATCGATAGCGGAGACAATTGAAGCGGGGGCAAATACAATAAGCTACACACCGCCTTCGACAGCGGATATATTTGCCAGCATGATGGAAAACTACAGACAGCTTCCAAATGAGGCATCGAAGGAAGGCAGTAACCTCGAGGAAATCGAGAAGGAACTCAAATCTTCAATGGATATAATATAGTTTGTTTAGAAAAGGGAAAGTATGCAGGGTTTAACAAAGCAAGAAGTAAAAGACAGAGAACAAGCCGGGAAGGTGAATGTAAAGGTAAGCTCGTCGACAAGGACGGTTAAGCAGATAGTGAAGGATAACGTTTTTACCTACTTTAACCTTATATTTACTGTGCTCGCACTTCTGCTTGTGATTGCGGGTTCTCTCAAAGATCTGACTTTCATGCTCATCGTATTGGCTAATACAGCGATAGGGATACTGCAGGAGATAAGATCAAAGCGTACCTTAGATAGCCTAAAGATACTCAAGATGCCGAAGGTTCAGGTTTTGAGAGAGGGTAAGAGAACCGAGGTTCCAACTGAGAAGCTCGTCATCGATGATGTGGTAATCTTGAGTTCAGGTAACCAGATTCCTGCGGATGCAGAAGTTGTGGAAGGTTCGATTCAGGTAAACGAATCGCTTTTGACAGGTGAAGCTGACGAGATTGGAAAATCCCAAGGGGATGTGCTACTTTCAGGAAGCTATGTGGTTTCCGGAGAGTGCATGGCAGTTCTCACAGCAGTTGGAGCCAGCTCATATATATCAAAGCTTACAATAGAAGCAACCAAGGACAAGCAGGAAGAATCCGAGATGATCAAGTCGCTCGACAAGCTCGTAAAGGTCATTGGTGTCTTGATTATTCCTATGGGACTTACACTTGTATTTCAGGAGTGGTATATACTCGGTGGAACATTCAGAAGTAGTGTAACTTCAATGGTTGCAGCTATCCTTGGAATGATTCCTGAAGGTCTATATATGACAGCAAGTATAGCCATGGTAGTTTCGGCTTTGAAACTTGCAAAGAAGGATGTTCTCGTACAGAATATGAAGTGCATAGAAGCTCTTGCGCGCGTAGATGTACTCTGCGTCGATAAGACGGGTACGATAACGGGTCCGGACATGAGGGTTGAGGGCTTTGTAAAGATGGACAAGGGTATTAACGATGAGGAACTTGAGACACTTATCGGTGATGTCGTGAGATACCAGAGTAAGGACAACTCGACTATGGCAGCACTTCAAGATTACTTTACGAAACTGAGTGGAAGAGAGGCAACATCTGTTTGCGGATTCTCATCAAAATATAAGTACAGTGCAACCTGCTTTGTTGAAGGAAATTTCGTAATCGGAGCGCCTGAGTTCGTACTGAGAAATGATTTTACAAGATACGAAAAATACATAAGTAACATGAGTAATCAGGGCTACAGAGTCCTTGCTATTGCAAAGACCGGTGAGGTTCCAAACGGAGGCAGATTAGAGGCACCTGTGAGACTTCTCGGACTTGTCTTTCTGGACAACCCTGTCAGGGAGTCTGCAAAAGAGACATTTGAGTATTTTTCAGCAAACGGCGTTGAGATTAAAGTTATCTCGGGAGACAATCCTGAGACAGTATCTCATGTTGCGATGGAAGCCGGAATCATAGGCGGAGACCACTATGTTGATGCCGGAGATTTGACCGATGAGCAGTCGATATACGAGGCTGTCGAGAGGTTTACGGTATTTGGTAGAGTTACGCCTGAACAGAAGCTTGCATTTGTCAAGGCTCTCAAGAAGCAGGGCAAGACAGTAGGTATGACAGGTGATGGTGTGAATGATGTCCTCGCTCTAAGAGATGCAGATTGTTCGGTAGCGATGGCTTCGGGAAGCGAGGCGGCATCCAATGCTTCTATGCTCGTTTTGATGGATTCGGATTTCTCCAAGATGCCTTCTGTGGTTTCCGAGGGAAGAAGAGTAGTAAACAATATCCAGAAGGCGGCATCCTTGTATTTGACTAAAAATATATTTTCGCTGCTTCTTGCAGTGTTTTCGGTAATTAGTGTACTGAAGTATCCGCTAAAGCCTTCGCAGATTACTTTGATAAGCATGTTTACAATTGGCGTTCCGTCGTTCGTACTTTCACTTGAGCCAAACTTCGATAGAATCAAAGGAAGGTTCCTGTCGAATGTGTTTAAGATGGCCTTGCCGGCGGGCATTACGATGTTCATAAGTGTAAGTTCTCTAGTTGTATTCGGTCAGGTGTTCCACATAACCTCAGAGTGTATTTCAACCTCGAGCACAATGCTTGTCGCTCTGGTAGGCTTCCTATATTTAGGCAAGGTAGCACAGCCAATAAACAGGCTTCACCTTGGAATGATGACGATTTTGATAGCAGGCATGGCTTACAGTGTTATATTTATGCCTAAGCTCTTCGGTATTAACAGCATTACGACCGAGGCTGCTATGCTGCTCGTAGTATTTTTGATTGCCACAGAAGGTCTATTCAGATACATACACAAAGGCGTGGGGATCGGCAAGTGGATTTCGGAGAAGCGTAAGGCTCGCAAGTTAGAAAGACGCAGGGGAAGAAGACGCAAGAATGGGGCATAGAGAAATGAGAAATTATTGTGTTATACGATTTTTACATTGATATTTTATGGGAGATGAGATAATATTAAATATGTGGGTTTAACTATGCGTTAGACTGTATATAAAAACATAATATTGTGCCTAAGTGGGGAGAAAAAGAATGAGTGTATTTTATGGCAAGAGAGGAAAGACCCGAAGACTAATAATGCAGAATTCTAAGGCATTATTAGAAACTCATGGAATTGAGCATGTCACAATGCAGGACATTGCAGATGCTGCGAATGTTTCCAGGACAACGGTTTTCAACTACTTTGGGAGTGTTAAAGGTGTGCTAGACGCACTTTGTGAGGATGAGGTTAACGCAGTAAGGGAATACTGCGAAAGGAAAGAGAAAAGGGAAGACAATCGTCCGGATGTGAGACATGTCTTCGAACAGCTGATTAAAGATGCAGCTGATTTCCCGGCGCTGATAATCAGGGTAATTTCAGCATCAATAGTCGAACCGGGCGGCTGCAATCCAATTTTAGAAATAGAGCAGATGATACTGGATAGAATCGACGGAGATGAGACAAAACTGACATTTTTAACCGGTGGTTTTTACGCGGTTCTAAATCATACATATCTGCACGATGGCAAGATTGACGCAAATAAGATGATGGACAAGATGGATAACATTATTCGTCAGGTAGAGTGTATTGGTTGATTTTGAGGGAAAGGATTATTGGATGAAATCGGAAGAGCTTTCAAAATATATCAAAAAGATAAGAGAGCTTGAATACCATTTACAAGATGGCGACAGATTGCTCGTTAAATTGGACGGGAAATGCTACATATCAAAAGTGGAGACCGAACTCGACAAACTGGGATACGAGGACTTCTCGGAAGTTCCTGGCGAGTATACAACGGAAGCCGAAATACTAATGAGCCTCAAGAACTATGAGGCTCTTATGCTTAGCGCGCCTAAATACTGTAAGGAGTGTATCAAAGTCGGCATGCCCGTAACAGCAGTGCTCGACGACTTCGCACAGATCATTGGACATAGGGCTCCGATACTAAAGAAAGAGGCACACAAGATTGCCGCCTATCTTAGGGGTGACTCGGCGGTGCTTGTAGAAGAGCAGGGAGAACTATCTCCCGGCTATGCTATAACCGTGGGCAGAAATCCATACGAGGCTGTCGTTGCTATGACGGTACTCGAGAAATCCGCAGAAATCGTCCTAAAAGCTTCTGCAATAGGCGGAGCGAAGGAGCTGGGCTTCTTTATAGTGAGTACAAATAGAAGGAAGTATTTGAACAAGTACTCCAGGGCAGAGAGGAGGATTGCAGATGAGAAAAAATGATGAATGGCAATCCAGACGATCCATGGCTGAATACGGACGTAAGCTTCTTGAGCTCGGCCTTGTTCAGGGGACCTGGGGGAATATCTCAATAAGGCTTTCTGCAAACTATATGCTTGTTACTCCATCAGGGCTTGATTATAAAATGATAGATGCCGGGGACATGGTAAAGGTTGCAATTAGAACGCTGACATATGGAGACGGAAACGTTCCGACAACCGAGAAAGGTTTGCATGCGGGAATATATGAGAGCAGAAGTGATATCGGAGCTATAATACATACGCATTCCAAATATTGCTCTATCTTTGCAGCGGCAAGAAAGCCACTTCAGGTTCTAGATGAGGAACTGGCAAAGATTACAGGCGAGCTGATTTACATAAGCGACTATGCCTTTGCCGGAAGCCGAAAGCTGACGAGAAACGTCGTAAAGGCACTTGGCGACCGCTCCGGATGTATAATATCAAACCACGGCATGATTGCCTGTGGCAAGGACCTTAAGGAGGCACTTGATATCTGCCTCGCAATGGAAAAGGCTGCCGAGCAGTACATAGAGGCGAGAATTAGTAAATACATAGAGTAAAAAAGAGGGGGAAAGTATGATACTTACCCCCTCTTTTTGGTATTTTTTAACACCTATATAAATCGTCTATTAACAATTCAATCCAAAACCTTACAGCTCCTCAATTAGTTCAAGATTATGCTCGAGATTCATCTCGTTACACATTTCGATGAACTTCTCCAGTGGAACGTTCTGAATTTGCTTGTTGCTTCCGCGAACATTTACAGAAACAGTGTTTTCACCGGCTTCCTTATCACCGAGGACGATGATATATGGAGTCTTGTAATTCTTGTAAGCCTTAATCTTCTCCTTCATGTTGCGGTTCTCGTAGTCAACCTCAAATCTGATGCGGTTTCTACGTAGAAGCTTAGCAACTTTCTCAGCATACTCGTTGTGCTCAGGACGGATAGGAACTATGCCTACCTGAACAGGTGAGAGCCAGAATGGAAATGCACCCTTGAAGTTCTCGATTAGAATGCCGATGAAACGCTCAAATGAACCGAAAATCGCACGGTGAACCATAACCGGGCGCTGCTGGCTTCCGTCAGCTGCAGTGTACTTCAAATCAAAGTTCAAAGGTAGCTGGAAGTCAAGCTGTATTGTACCCATCTGCCATTCACGACCTAGAGCGTCTGTCATCTGAAGGTCAATCTTCGGACCGTAGAAAGCTCCGTCGCCTTCATTGATCTCGTAGTTGCCTTCTCCATACTGATTGTCCAAAATTGCCTTTAGACCTGCCTCAGCCTTGTTCCATGACTCGATATCTCCCATGTAGTCATCAGGTCTTGTTGAAAGCTCTGCACGATACTTTAGTCCAAGTGTTCCATAGATTTCATCAGCAATCTTCATGATATCAGCGATTTCATCAGCCACCTGATTCTCGGCTAGGATTGTGTGTGCATCGTCCTGACGGAACATCTGAACACGGAACAGACCGTTAAGTTCACCTGACTTCTCCTTACGATGGATGGTATCTGTCTGGCTGATTCTAATTGGAAGGTCCTTGTAGCTGTGAAGACTTCTCTTATATGCCAGTATTGCATTAGGGCAGTTCATTGGCTTGAGCGCATAAATCTTGTCACCTTCGTTTGCCGGAGGAACGACAAACATGTTCTCCTTGTAGTGACCCCAGTGTCCGCTTATCTCCCAAAGCTCACTGCTGCTGAGTACAGGACCTGAAATCTCCTGATATCCATGCTCATCATGGATGTCTGACCAGAATGACTTAAGTGCATTGAAGAGTTTCCATCCTCTTGGTAGCCAGTAAGGCATACCGGGAGCACTTGGTTGGAACATAAATAAATCAAGTGCCGGCCCAATCTTCTTGTGGTCGCGCTCCATAGCTTCCTTAACTAATCTTAGATGTTCCTTGAGATCCTGCTTGTTTAGGAATGCGTAAACGTAGATGCGCTGTAATTGATCGCGCTTTTCGTCGCCTCTCCAATATGAGCCGGAGGCTGACTTAATCTTGAAAGCGCAGTTCATCAATTCCTGAGAATTGTTGATGTGTGGGCCACGACATAGGTCAACGAAGTCATCACCTGTGTAGTAAACTGTGAGCCTCTCATCTTCCGGAAGCTCATTGATTAGCTCAAGCTTGAATCTCTGATCCTTGAATACCTCCAGAGCTTCGCTCTTGGAGAGTTCCTTACATACCCAATCTTCTCTGCGCTTGATAATCTCACGCATCTTCTCCTCTATTGCAGGGAAGTCGTCGTTTGTCACATTCTTAGGTAAAACGAAATCGTAGTAAAATCCGTCGGCAATCTCCGGACCGATGGCTATCTGTACATTCTCCTTGCCGTAAATTTCCATAACAGCTTTTGCCAGGATATGTGCAAGGGAATGGCGATATACTTTTGCAAATTCTTCTTTATTCATAAAACTATCCCTCATATAAAATTTAGCATTAATTAGTATTAAAAAGGTATTTTAATTGTACCCCTTATATTAACATATTATCCATTTATTGTAAAATAAAACCAATAATTTAAGACAATTTTATTAGATTTACTAATCTTTTCGCTTATTATTGGCTAAATCTCTTAGAATTTCTTCGTGCGCGCGCTTTGTTATCGGGTAAAGGTATACAGAAACTGCCGCAACTGCTAGAAAGATGACAGGAATTATGGTTGTACAGGTCTCGATTCGAGCTAAAGTCTCTGAATTTTGCACGGTGGCATTCCCATCAAAGCCGGAAAGTTTAAGCAGTGTACCAAGTATCAGCGAGCCCGCGCCGACAGCCACCGCTTCGATGAGTCCTTGAAAGGATACTATGGTTCCCTGTCTGGACTTACCGCTGTGAAGCCGGTCGTAATCGCACACGTCGTAGTAGATTGCAGGCATCAGTTGCCAGTAGATACATGTGCAGAGCATCAAAGCGAGAAGGTATAGCGCAATGGTAAACTTGCTCTCTATACCGATAAAGTGAAGCAGCACCATCAAAGCGATACCGATAAAGTAAAAGGCGATTATAGCCAGGCGCTTGTCTGTTTTGATTGCTATTCTTCCAACAAGAGGAATAATAGCCACAGCAAGAAGAGGTCTGATCAAAAGAAGAAGTGCAATAATCTTAGGGGAAAATCTCAGATTGTACGTCATAAAGTAGAGCATATCTGACATCAAAATCGCATAGCAAATAAGCGATGCGAGGCTTGCGATGGTCAGGTATATCATGGGTCTAAGCTTTGCAACCGACAGGTATTCGGCAAATATACCCGGAATTCCCGTGCCCTTATCCTTTATCGGAGCGTCTTCCTTAGAACATGGAAGGTCCTTACTCTTTGATAGATGAACCGTGATAAATATCACGGTCATGATAATCAGCCCGAGCATTCCTGCAGTTAGCGACCATGCGTGATCGGTTTCAACTCCCTTTGATTTTAGGAAATCTATCAAAAGTGTCGGTGAGAACATACAAATCAGAATGCCCATCATATTAAAGAAAGAAGCGTAGAGCCTGAGCAAGATTCTGTCGTCGTAGTTTGTAGTGTATTCGGCACCGAGCGCCAGATACGGAACGAAGAAACCAGTGTAGGATGTCCAAAACAGCATGAGAATTAGACCGTAGTAGATTGCTTTCAGGTTTTCCGGAAGTGGAACAACGGTGTAAAGCAAGAAGAGTGAAACCCCAAGCGGAATTGAAAACGCAAGCATTACAGGTCTGCGCTTTCCAAAGCGCGTTCTCACCTTGTCAGAAAAGTACCCCATGAAGGGATTGAAGATGGCATTCCAAATAGCACCGACAGCGCTGATTATACCGGCCTTTGCCGGGTCAATCTTTGCCACGGTGGTAAGAAAGAACATCAAAAAAGTACCTATAAATGTATAGGCAATCGCATCTCCGGTCGAAGCAATGCTGTAGCCGAGTTTATCTGATCTTTTCATGTTTGCAAGCTAATTGCTTTCCGACTCTAAATCGGAACTTACCGTATTGCTCTTGCGAACAGGTGCGAGGGCAATTATTGAAAGTCCAATTAGCGTTGTTAGGGTTAGAGCTGTAGCAATGTTTAGAAATGCATTTCTCTGACGCTGTTTTTCTCTTGATAGGATTTCCTCGGCTTTCTTAAGTTTCATTCTATTTTTTTTACGCATTTCTTCTCCTTTACGTCCAAAAGCATTTTATCTGTAATTTCATGTTTTTATATATCATATGATTGTATCACTAAAAACCGGCAGATGGAATAGTTTCAATAATGATAATGCAAGATATTAATTAATTTGTAGTTATCCTGTGTATGCCGGTTTTGTTTTGAGTTCGCCGGATGATATAATATAATGGTTGTTGAAAGAATATAAATAAATTAGGAGATGAATATATGAACGGTTTTGAGGGTTTGATGATAGCAGAAGGTGCAGTTGTAAGCGGCGATGTCATATGTGGAAAGGACTGTTCCATTTGGTACAACGCAACGGCACGCGGAGATTCGGCTGAGCTCAAAATGGGCTCGAGGGTGAACATCCAAGAATCCGCAGTTTTGCATGTTGATGCAGGATATCCTATGAATATAGGTGATGATGTGACGATTGGACACGGGGCGATAGTTCACGGTGCAGTCATTGAGGATAACTGTATGATAGGCATGGGTTCGATTTTGATGAACGGTTGCCATATCGGGAAGAACTCCCTCGTAGCGGCAGGTAGCCTGATTCCGCAGAACAAGAAATTCCCGGAGGGCGTGCTCATAGTCGGAAGTCCGGCAAAGGTAGTCAGAGAGTTGACTGCGGATGAGATAATCGGCAATCAAAAGGCAGCGGAACACTACGTAGCTTCCGCTAAGGCTCACTTCGGAAAGCCGTCTGAGAAGACTGCAATAACAAAGATTGGCGGGCCGGATACTGCAGGCGGATTAAAAATGAACCTTAAGCAGCTGCTAGAAGGCTGTAGGACGTATAGAAGGTTTAAGCAGGATGAAATTCCAAAGGAAGAACTTGAGGAAATCGTTTCTATGGCGGCGAAGAGAAGCTGCGGAAGAAATGCTCAGGAGCTTCGCTTTGTTGTTGTGACAAATAAGGAAAAGATAAGAACTCTCTGCGACCATGTTAAGTGGGCAGCATCGCTGCCAAGCGAGATTGGGACTCCAAAGGAAGACGAGATGCCGGCAGCTTTTGTGGTGATTTACTACGCCGGAAGTGCTTCTATGATAAAGGATATAGATACAGGAATAGCAGCGGATACCATTGCAATAGCCGGCTATGAAAAGGGATATGGAAGCTGTATACTAGCATCTATAAATGCTAAGGCCTATGCAGAGGAATTAGGGCTTGGCAAGGATATTACCATGCGACTTGCGATAGCGCTTGGAAAGCCGGCTCATACCAGCACCATAGTTGAGGGAAAGGCCGGTGAACTTAGCTACTATATAGATGAAGAAAGAAACTACTACGTGCCAAAGCTTCCTCTAAACGAAGTTCTTAGCTTTGATGAGTAGTGCAGGAGGATTTTGATGAAATACAAATTAGCTATCTTTGATATGGATGGAACTATTCTTTCGACACTGGACGACCTTGCAAGCGGCGTGGATTTTGCGTTAAATGAGAATGGACTTCCGCCAAGGAGCAAACAGGAGACGAGGGCGGCTCTCGGCCGAGGCGTTAGATTTTTGATAGAGCAAAGCGTTCCGAAGGAGCTAAGTGAAGCTGGAATATCAAAGGTTGAAGAGGATTTTCTAAAATACTATAAGGTTCACAGCATGGATAACACCAGGCCTTATGATGGGATAGTTGAGCTTATCAAAGAGATTAGAGCAAGCGGTATCAAGACTGCAGTTGTTTCCAACAAGATTGACAGTGCGGTCAAGGAACTGTGCGACAATTTCTTTGAGGGAGCCTTTGATGTAGCCCGGGGCGAGAGGCCCGGCATACCGAGAAAACCGAACCCAAAGCCCATAAATGCAATAATTGATAAATTTGGTTTTAGCAAAGATGAGGTGGTTTATATCGGAGATTCGGAGGTGGATTTGCTCACAGCAAACAATGCGGAAATAGATCACATAATAGTCACATGGGGATTTCGTGACAGGGAGTTTTTGGAGCAAAACGGAGCGAAAACTTTGGTGGAAAACATGGAGGAACTCAAGTCGAATATTTGCAAGTAAAATGCTTGTAGAACTTGAAATCTGAAGATAGGGTTTAACGCTTTAAAGAAATAAAATAGTCAAGTCTTAATTTCTAATGGAAGGGACTGCTTCTATTACCGAATTTCATAACGAAATATTCAAAAAAAAGGTAGATATGTGATGAAATTGTGTTATAATACAGGAAAGTTATGACTGCATTTGTTATGTAGTCCAAATACCACCTAATAAATCTAAACGCTAGTAAGACGAAATGTTTGTAGGAGGCAAAAGAATGAAGAAAAAGATTTTTGTGACGCTAGTCAGCGTACTTCTAGTAGCTGGCGTGCTGACCGCTTGTGGAGGCGGAAGCAACGATTCAGGGAAAACTGAATTCAGATCACTGTATTCATCTGACGTAACAACGCTGAATTACCTCAACACAACACTTACCGGGGATATGGGTATCCCGGCTAATACACAGGAATGGTTGATCCAGTACGATTCTACAGGACATATCCAGCCGGCGCTTGCAGAGAAGTGGGAGACATCCAAGGATGGGAAGACCTGGACGTTCAAACTTCGCAAGGGAGTTAAGTGGTACAATTCCGAACACGAGGAAATGGGTGAGGTTAAGGCTCAGGACTTCGTAAATGCAGCAGAATACGCATTAAAGTGCGATGCAGCAGCAGCTTACATGTTCCCATCAGCAAAGATTAAGAACTCAGATGCTGGTTCTGAGGCTCTTCTGAACGGTACAGTTAAGTGGAAGGATGTAGGAATCAAGGCTAAGGATGACTATACTCTAGTGTTCAAACTGGATGCAGAGTGTCCTTACTTCCTATCATGCCTAACATACGGATGCTTTGCACCTGCTTCGGCAGACATGCTTAAACAGTTCGGTGAATGGAATAAACGTGAAAAATGGACAGCTGAGGATTGGAACAAATTCTCCGAGTCTCTAGACGGCGTAACAGCTGAGCAGCTATGGTACTGCGGGGCATACTACCTAAGCGAATACAGTGCAGGTGAGAAGTATGTAATGCAGAAAAACCCGGATTACTTTGAGGCTGATCAGGTATACATTGAAAAAATTACAGATACATATAATGCGGAAGCGGCAACTCTTTCAGGTGAGATGTATCAGAGAGGTGAGCTTGAGCAGGCTACAATCACAAATACGATGGCTAAGAGCTGGTCCCAGAACGATAAGACTAAGGACTTATATCATCCGACAAGAGTGACTCCGGATTACAGCTACTTCTTCTCATTCCAGTTCGATCCTAAGTTCGACGAGAAGTACGAGCCGGAGAATTGGAAAATTGCAGTAAATAACGAGAACTTCCGTAAGTCAATATTCTACGGCATCAACAGAGTCGGTGCCAAGAAGATTTCCAATGAGAACAACGCGGATGCTTTGGTATTGAACACAATTACCCCGGAAAATTTCGTTTCAGCTGACGGAAAAGACTACACACAGCAGAAGGTATTTAAGGATTTAGCTGTGAATAAGGATGGCGCTGATGCATATTTCAACGAAGATAAGGCTAAGGAATTTGCAGCAAAGGCTAAGAAAGAGCTACAGGCTTCAGGAGCTAAACTTCCGGTCAAGGTTGTAATGGTTTACAATCCTTCAGTTGCTGATTGGGATTCGGAATGCACGTATATAAAGAAGCAGCTTGAGGGACTACTGGGAAGCGACTATATCGACATAGTAGTTGAACAGGGACCTACACAGAGCTTCCTAACAAATGTTAGAAGGAGCAACAAGTTCGGATTCATGAAGTGCAACTATGGATGCGACTATGCAGACCCTCTAACATATGCAGATCCTTTCGGTAAGGATAACTCGTACGGACGCGAATACATGAGTACCGATTCATCAACAAAGAAGATCATGGACGAGTACTTCAAGCAGATTGAGACGGCTAACAAGATTACAGATCCTGATAAGATCGCCGAAAGATATGCGGCATTTGCAAAGGCAGAAGCTATTTTGATAGAGCATGCAATGGTTGTTCCTTACGGACTAGATGCAGGATACACCGCATCTTATCTGGATCCGTTCGAAGGTCAATATGCTCCTTACGGTGTAGCTTCACTCAGATACAAGGGCATGCATATCCTGGAGAAACCTCTAAACACAGAGGAATTCAATAAGAAGCTTAAGGAATGGGAAAAGGCACTTACTGAAGAAAAGTAAATTATTAAAAGAACTTTCATAAAGAATTAGCGTGATTATTGGTGTTAATATAGCCAGAGGGATTTACCTTCCTTCTGGCTATTATTAGATACAGGAATTGACATAATAAACTGACATAAAATTTAAGGATTGGAGGCTTATAAATGGCTTCGTATTTAACAAAAAGAATCCTGCGTTCCTTTATAACTCTATTTATCGTATGTACGATAGTGTTTTGTTTGCTGAGGCTAATGCCTATCGAGGGTTATTTCAATAACTTCGATAAGCTTACAGAATCACAGGTACAAAGACAGCTGGAGATGAAGGGGCTAAAGGATCCGCTACCTGTGCAGCTAGGACGTTTTTATAGCGATTTGGTTCATGGTGATTTAGGTAAATCAACCCGTTATCGTCCCGGTGTAGAAATAACAAAAATCTTGGCAGACAAGATTCCGGTATCCATGTGGCTTGGTGCGATTTCACTTGCAATATCACTCCTTTTAGGCATTCCGCTAGGAAGAGCTATGGCTCACTACAAGGGAAGACTTCCTGACCACCTTGGAACGGTATTTATCGTACTTATTAACGCAGTTCCGGCAGTAGTATACTATTTGTTCATACAAATGTATGGTACGAGCATTTTAGGTATACCTATATTATTTACGCGAGGCAAATGGATTACATATATATTGCCTGTATTCTCCTTGTCTCTAGGAAATATTTCCTATTATGCGATGTGGCTCAGAAGATATATGATAGATGAGAGCAATAAGGATTACGTGAAGCTCGCGGTAGCAAAGGGCATGAAATCTAAGGATATTATGAACAAGCAGATTTTCCGTAATGCCTTTGTTCCGCTTATACAATATATACCTACATCATTCCTCTTGACACTGGTAGGCTCAATCTACATTGAGTCTCTATACTCGATTCCGGGAATGGGTGGACTTCTGGTAAAATGCATTCAGGGTCAGGATAACACCGTTGTTCAGGCACTGGTTTTGATTTATTCAGCGCTGAGTATTGCGGGTCTCATCCTCGGTGATGTGATGATGACTATGATCGACCCAAGAATTTCATTCAGCAAGAAGGGAGGTGCTCGCTAGTGAACAAGTTTTCCATTAAGGACCATATGTCCAAGAAGTTAGAGGACAAAGCTTCCGAGGCTATTGCTAATGAACTTGATCGTATAGAGAGCGGCGGATTAGGCGATGCACCTGTCAAGGCCGGAAATATAGATAGATCTAAGATGTCAGATGCCGAGAAATTCAGCTTTGCTGCACATGACCTTAGGGATTCGGAGAGACTGGGTTTTAAGGGATACTCCTACTGGCGTTCAACCCTAAATACATTTTTTCATAGAAAGGTAGCTGTTGCATTTTTGATAATAATGTTTGCCCTATTGGCATTTACATTTATTCAGCCATTGCTACCCGGACAGGCAAAGCCAAACGATGTGTTTTTCTATCCCAATGGAAATGCTATGAGTAACCAGCAGCCTAGTGCAAAGTTCCTGTTTGGTACGAATAACGCCGGTCAGGATCTGTGGTCACGTATCTGGGCAGGAACCCGAACATCGCTATTCATAGGCTTTGTAGTTGCCCTGGTTGAAGCAGTTGTTGGTATTACAATCGGACTTCTCTGGGGTTATGTCAGAAAGCTCGACTTCTTCTTTACGGAGCTTTGGAATATTTTTGATAATGTACCTCAGACAATAGTGCTAGTTTTACTCGCATACGTAATGGATAGAAGTATATTTACTTTGATATTTGCAATGAGTATCACCGGATGGCTTTCCATGGCACTGTTTATCAGAAATCAAATTTTGATGATTCGAGACCGCGATTACAACTTGGCTTCGAGATGTCTGGGGACTCCTATTTACAGGATTATTCTTAAGAATCTATTGCCGTACATAGTCTCGGTTATCATGCTCAGAATGGCTTTAACTATTCCGGGGGCTATAAGCAACGAGGTATTTGTAACATATATAGGTCTTGGATTGCCGACAGATGTGCCTTCATTGGGTAATCTGGTTAACTCGGGCCGTACCCTTATGATGAGTCCAAATCTGAGGTATCAGCTTATTTTCCCAACGGCAGTTCTGTCGCTGATAACCATTTCATTCTATGTTATAGGTAATGCGTTCTCAGATTCTGCAGACCCAAGAAATCACAGGTAGGAGGTGGATTTGATGGATAATATGGATAAAAACGTAATATTGTCAGTTGATGATCTCCATGTAAAATTCAGCCTTAGAGGTGATACTCTCAATGTAATTAGAGGTATAAGTCTTGATATTCATAGAGGTGAGAGCCTTGCTATCGTAGGAGAGTCGGGTTCGGGTAAATCCGTATTCACAAAGACCTTCCTGGGGATGCTGGATTCAAACGGCAAGATAGATTCAGGGCATATATTTTTTAGAGATAGAGACAAGGATGGAAACGAAAAGATTGTTGACCTTTCCACTTATGCAACGGAGAAGGAGTGGCTGACGATTAGAGGAAAGCAAATCGCTATGATTATGCAGGACCCTATGACTTCACTCAACCCACTTAAGACTATAGGACATCAGCTTGAGGAGACCGTTCTTCTTCATAGAGATGTGAGCAAGGAAGAGGCTCACAAGAGGGCTGTAGAACTTTTGACGGATGTTGGGATAAATGAACCTGAGAGACGATGCAAGCAGTATCCACATGAGTTTTCAGGCGGCATGAGACAGCGTGTTGTAATAGCTATAGCGCTTGCTTGTGATCCAAGAGTTTTGATATGTGACGAGCCGACGACGGCGCTTGACGTAACGATTCAGGCTCAGATACTTAAGCTTATTCGTACGCTTCAGCAGAAGCTTGAGCTGACAACGATATACATCACTCATGACCTTGGTGTAGTTGCCAATGTTGCCGATAGAATTGCGGTAATGTATGCAGGGGATATCATTGAAGTCGGAAAGTGCGATGAGATTTTCTATAATGCGAAGCACCCATACACATGGGCACTGCTAAGCTCTCTGCCACAGTTGGGGATCAAAGGTGAGGATCTCTATTCAATTACGGGTACACCTCCTAATTTGATGCAGGAAATCAAAGGAGATGCCTTTGCACCTCGTAATCCTTACGCTTTGAATATTGACTTTGTTGAAAGACCGCCGTTCTTTGATGTAAGCCCAACTCACAAAGTGAGAACATGGCTGATGGACCCACGAGCTCCTAAGCTGGATCCACCTGAAGCCGTACAAAGACTTGCGGAGAGGAGGTTGTAATATGAACGAAAAAGAGAAAAAAGAAAAAAAGGTTCTCGTCGACGTTCGCGACCTCACGGTCAAGTTCGGTTCACGCAGAAATCCGTTTACAGCCGTTGATAAGGCAAGCTTCCAGATATATAAGGGTGAAACCTTTGGCTTGGTTGGAGAGTCCGGTTCAGGTAAGACGACAATCGGACGAGCTATAATTCGTATAAATCCTACGGCCGGCGGAGAAATCATCTACGATGGTGAGCGCATAAGCGGTAAAATATCCAAGGAAAAGGATAAAGAGGTAACACGCAAGATTCAGATGATTTTCCAGGACCCTATGGCTTCGCTTAACGAGCGGGCCAAGGTTGACTATATCATCGCTGAGGGACTTCTAAACCTGCCTAAGAAGCTCAACAAGGAAGAGCGCAACAGAATAATCTCAGAGGCGCTGGACTCTGTAGGGCTTCTTCCCGAGTTTGCAAGCAGGTTTCCGCACGAATTCTCGGGTGGTCAGAGACAGCGTATCGGTATCGCAAGAGCCATGGTTATGAACCCTGAGTTCATCATTGCGGACGAGCCTATCTCGGCACTTGACGTTTCAATAAGAGCGCAGGTTTTGAACCTAATGGCGAAGCTGCAGAGGGAGATGGGGCTCACCTATCTGTTCATTTCACATGACCTTTCAGTTATGAGATTTATATGCGACAGAATCTGTGTAATACACAAGGGAGTTCTCGTTGAGCTTGCAGATACTGAGGAGCTATTCGCATATCCTATGCATCCTTACACTCAGGCGCTGCTATCGGCCATACCGATGCCTGACCCGGAGCATGAGAAGCAGAAGGTGCTGAAGGTTTACGATCCATCACAGCACGATTACTCGGTAGACAAGCCGAAGTGGATGGAGATCAGGCCTAATCACTTTGTTTGGGCCAACAAGGCGGAGTTCAACAAATATAAATCTGAGATATAGACACGGAAACCCCGGATAATCGGTATAAAATACCGACTGTTCGGGGTTTTTAGAAGATAAGGGCATACTGGGATTAGTCATCAACACTTTTTGTCCTATAGCCCTGTATTTCCATTTAGTTTTAGCTGATCTCGGAAACCAGGCGCGCTTTTTTGCTGGTTTTTGATATTGCATGAAGATATGTCCTGGATGAGCCGTTGCTCTTTTTAAAGCTTGTTGCTACATAGATATTAGCGAGGTCAGAGCCTAAAAGGTAACAGTTTCTTTGATATTCTGCCGTATCGATTCCGGGAATTGTAATGATGTCGTCAAATAGAATTTGTCTTTCGGCATCCTTCACGGGTTTTTGTGAAAATAACTCTATCTTGCCGTCCGTTTTTTCACTTAGACAAATTATGGTATCATTTTCACCTTCAATCATGAGGTTAGCTTTGTTCGTCGGAAGCTGTAGTATCTCTGAAAATGAATTGGTTTTCGAATCGTACTTCTTAAGTCCGGTCTTCATTGGATCAAAGGCTGAGGTCATCGTGAAATAGAGTGCTCTCGGAGTTGTGATTATTCGGGTTTCTGATTCCACAGAGACAAAGCTTGTAATTTCACCGTTCGCCAAATTCAGCGACTTGAGCTTACCATCTTTGATTCCATAAATCCTTCCGTCGTAAGCGCCGCTGAGAGATTCAAATCCACTGACATTTTCGGATGTTATCTTACTGCCGGTGTAATTGGACAGATTCGGATTTAACGCAAGCTCATCTGAATTTCCGTCATTTGCCTTAGATCTGAAATATAGTAAGCCGTTATGATATGCAAGATCGCTCAGCTTTCTGCGTGATTCCTTATAACATATCTTCGTGTTTGACGTGTTTATGTCCATGGATACCAAAAAGCCCATATCAGCGGAGTTGCAGGTGAAATACAGGATATTTTTATCTATCAAAATTGAATCGACTTCAGTGCCTGATGATGCCCAAACTTCTTCTACCCCGTTTTCGGATATCTTTAGGATGGAATAACTCTTGTCAGGTCTTGTTATAAAGCTCAGCTTGCCGTTTGAAGTGAACTTCTCCTTTCCGGAGCTGATTATGTTAGAAGAGAGGACAGGAGAAGTAAACGGGCTGACAGGTGACAGATTTGGATGACCTTCTCCCGAGGTCCCGGGTGTTAGCGGCTTTTCGGGTTTCAGGGGCTTGTTCGTCTCAGGCGTAATTAACGGATTTATCTTCTCGTTCATTCGACGCTCCGACCTTTCCTTCAATTTGTCGATACCCTTATTTTTTACTCCGACTTCAGAATTACCGCTGAGCGGGTCAGGAATTCTTCTTTTGTCTTTTTTCGTCATAATTTTATTTTTGTATGATATAGACTTTTTGTTGGACTCATCATTTGAGGATATTATTTTGTTTGCCGAAATATTCAAATCCGCGAATGAACTACTTGTGGTAGTATTGCCTTCTTCGGGATGAGGGTCACCGCCTGACTCCAAAGCGAACAATACGCCGCTGCATACCATGGTTGTCACGATTACCGCAGGAATTGCATGACTCAAAACGGAGTTCAAGGTCTTTGAGGTTCCTTTTTTTCCGACTCCGGTCATCACATTGGAAACTTTTGTTGTCCCGGCTGCTCCTATAGAGGATGAAGTGTGAGAGAAAATCTTGGCGGTGGCTTTGATGCAGCCCAAGAGGGTATTTGATTTTGCAAGAGGTAAGGCTATGCTTAAATCGGTAGCCTTGAGCGCGGAGGTGATAAGAGGAAGATTCAGAAGCGCATGCAGCCTATATCCGTTTACTTCCTCGTGAGCTGTTATCGCAAGTCTAAGTTTTTCGCGTCCGTTACTGAGCCTGCTTTTAACTGTACCTTCGCTACATTCCATGAACAAAGCGATATCCCTGATGCTCATTTCATCAAAGTAGAAATATGTAAGGGTTTGTCTCTGAGTCTCCGGAAGCTTGTAAAGAGTGTTGCGAATTATTTGTTCGGTTTCCCGGCGATCCATTTGTGCACCCGGCATGGTCTCGCTGTCATTTGTCTCCAGCATTTCTACAAACTCAAGTTCGTTGCCGTTTGAATCAACAGAAACGGGCATTGGCACGATTTTTTTTCTTCTGCGGTATGTTGAGTTAATATTGTTACGGAGTATGGTATATCCCCACGACAAAAAACTTGAGGAATCGCGCAGACTTTCTATCGAATCAGCCATTTTGATGTATGAATCCTGAATCGCATCCTCAATTATTGAATCATCACTGGTCAGCTTTCGCGCATAGCGATACATATCGTTTATTGTGCGATTATAGAGCTCGTCAAATACAGAGACGTTCCCGTTCCTGTATTCCTCTACTAAATTTGTCAAATTGTCTTTAGGCATTTCTTCCTCACTGAGTTAAACTGCGGTATATCTCGATCAGGTCAACTTATGGTGTCTTTACTAAAAATAAATTTGAACACGAGGTACAATGGTTCATCTATAATAGTATACTATATAGGCGTATCGACTTGCAATGAGGTTCAAAAAAAAGAAAAATCAAAAAGATTTTTTGGCTGAATGTTAGAATTAAATAGGAATTGAAAATCTATTAAAATTCTGACACGTTGGAATTACTAAGTTTGAGCAGTCAAACATACAATTTAATATGATAAACACTAAATAATAAGTTAGAGTTTTAGTTATGATTTTCAAACCAAGTGGAGATTTCTCCACATAGTTATAACTATAACTCTAACTTTTACTTTTTGAAAAGAGAAAAATAATAAAGTAATAAGAGATCTAAGGTGGTTTATATGAAGTATTTTTACTATCGATTAATAAACAACTTCTTTAGACAAGAGGTTATCAGAAATATGAAGCATATCCCAGTATACGGTTATCACTTTGTTGTAATCTATATGGAGCTATGCGCACTTGCAACAGAGGAGCAAGGAATTTTAAAAGTACCAAAGCTCGGTGAAGTACCATATATAGCACTTCTTGCTAAAGACATAGGAGAAGAGGTAGAAATGGTAGGGCAAGCTTTCACATACTTTTTAAGTAATGGTCTTATAGAAAAAGTTGAAGATGAATACTCTGTTAATCTACTTGTACCTTACGTTATTAATAATACTGGAAAAGGCAGCACACAAGCTGATGCTAAAAGGCTTAAATATAACAATATGAAGCAGCAACTCTTAACAGCCGGAAAAATAGATACAAACTATAAAAAGTATGGTCTATATAATAAAGTCGAACTTACTAACTACGAATATAATCATCTAAAAAATGAGATAGTTAATCTTGAAGGTATTATAGAAAAATTAGATTTAGATAAAGCTATGGGTAAAGAATATGATATTAGCGATTATGATTTAATTCTTAAGCTTGCAGATGAAGATGAATAAATTTAAAGGAGAAAGTAAATGAATAAGTTTTTTGATTTAGACAACAGAAAAAAATTACAGTTTTTACTATCAGATGGGTTTTCGCTCACAATAATTCAAAAGAAATTAAACATTACAAGAAGCATACTCTATACGGAACTTAAGAGGGGGCTTACAGCTGAGGAATATCAAAATAGACAATATGTAAAATATAGTCCTGTAAAAGCTATAGTTTCCGAAATAAAAAAATATGTGGGCGAAGATAGTTGGGATGTCGTCAAGGAAGCATGCTATGAAAAGAGAGATCTATAATCTTGTTATGTGTAATATATCTGCATATTACATGGCTATTGTAAGGCTAAATGAAATGAAGATGGAAGCGTATAGTCTTAAAGGTATTAGTGAAACTGCTATAAATAAGGGGATCTCAGGAAACGCAGGATATCAAAACAAAATTAATGAATGTGTTGTTTTTGAAAAGAGCATAAAAGAAAAATTTCAAGCGGTATCAGATGCATTAGAGAAAATAGATGAAGATATCCGTTACTTATTGATTAAAAGTATTGTTAAAAAAATATATATACCTTGCAGGCTATCATCAAAGGAAATGATGAAACTTGAAACTGATTTAGTAAAAAATATTGCCTTTAATTTATTAGGGAAAAATTTATATGACATTTTGCACAGAGAATAAAATGAAAGGGTAAGGGCAGCTTATGAAAGTAATATTATGTAAGGAAGCTAAGAAAGCTGCAAGGAGTTTTGCAGCCGCCTATTACGAGATTAAAGCGGCAACTGATGCGTATAACAGATGGCAGAATATGAATAGGGATGTTGATTTAGAAAGGCAAAAGGAATATGAGCTTAGAATAAGGCATTTAAAAACGATAGAAGAAACCTTCAGCCATGCTGTAGATCCGGATATGCAGAAAAAAGTATGGAACTATTTTTATAAAAGGATAAAAATAGAGGCGTTTGAAAAAGCGGAAATAGAAGCTGAAATAAACAAGTGGATATATAGCCTTGCTAAAGAGCTTGGGATAACTACAGATTTTTAAAATTACAGATTTTTGAGGAGGAAAAGAAAGTGAAAGTAATCTCTATAATTAACTACAAAGGCGGCGTTGGAAAAACAACAGTAACTTTTAACTTGGGAGCTGAGCTTGCGAAAGCAGGAAAGAATACGCTGTTAATAGATTTTGATGGACAGGGAAATCTAACAAAATTTGCAGGTATAGAAAAAGAGAACACTATAAAAGAAAATATTGTCGATGTACTAAACTCAATAATGGCAAATCAGGAATTGCTAAATGATCCAATTTATAAAGTTAAAGATAATCTTGATATAATTACTTGCGATATACGAAAAGAGTACTGGAGCATGAATGCAATGTCTGCTATGGGTAGAGAAAAGCTACTAAAAAAATACATATTAACTTTAAGAGAAAAAAATAATTATGATTATGTATTAATAGACAATGCTCCGTCGGTTAATCTTGATTTTCAAAATGCACTTGTAGCTTCAGATGAATATCTAATTATAACTGAGCCGGAAGTAGCAAGCTCTGATGGAATTTTTACAATAAATAAGGTTATTGAGCAAATAAAAAATGAATTTAACAAAGATTTAAAAGCAGCAGGAGTAATAATAAATAAGGTACAAGAAAAGACTAATTTTCATAAATTGATGAATGAAGTTATTAAGGTTTCCTGGGGAGAAGATGTATATATTTTTAACACACTTATTCCAAAGGCAATCGCAATACCTGAAAGTGAGTTTGAATCACTTTCTATAGGAGATTATTCGCCTAAAAGTAAAGCTGCAATAGCATTTAAGAAACTATCTGAAGAATTGTTAAGTAAAGGAGATTAGTGAAATGAATGATATAAATCTTACAGAAATTCTAGGGGTTTTAACTAAATATGTGCTGCCAATTTTGGGGATTTTTTTTTTATTAATTACGGTCACGATTATAATTAGGATAATCTCTTGCGATAGTAATAAAGGTTCTCATTCATCTAATCATCAAGAAGAAAAGATGGAGGATAATGATATATATTTATATGTAGCTGTTGGAATAGTAATTTGTTGGATAATTTTTAAATAAAAAATGCTTGCAACAATCGTTGCAAAGCTTACATAAATTTCATAAAGGAGAGAAAAAATATGGCTCTTAAAACAGGGAAAAATTTAGAAGAGATAAAGAAGCTTGTAGCAGAACGCAAAAAACTTCTTGAACAGGGCGATATAACAGGTAAGTATAGCGAACTTATGATTGATGTTACACCTGATGATTTAGGTAGCGTTAATAAAAATAATGATAAGGCTTTTGACAATATCCTTAATAAGGCTAAAGATAAAGTTGTTGAGCTTGATATAAAGGAATTATCGGAATCTCCTAAAAATCACTTTTCAAAAATCAGCGGTGAAAAAAGGGAAGAGATGATAGGCTCTTTAAAAAGCTATGGACAGATTAACCCTATAATAGTTAGACCTAAAGAGTGCGTGCAGCATTATAAAGAGCTTATAGAAAATGACTTTGAAATCCTTGTAGGACATACAAGGGTTGAGTGTTTAAAAGAAATAGGAAGTAGCAAGGTAAACGCTATCATAGTAAGCTGTGATGATATAGAAGCAACGCTGCTTATCAATCAGTCGAATATCCAAAGAGAAAAAGTAAGCGATATAGAGCTTGCAAGAGCATATAAGGCTACATATGATGCACTTGTACAGGATAAAAACTGTAATCTTAGTCCTGGAAATTCCAAAAATGAAAACGTTGAAAATTCAACATCTCTTTCGAAGTGTCAAAGTGACACTTCGAAACGAACGGATGAAGAAGTTGCTAAGAAATATGGTATATCCGCTCGAACATTAACAAGAAAGATGGCGCTTGCAAATTGTTCAAATGGAATTGTTAGATTATATAACAGAAGTAAGGTTACGCAGGAAGAAGTGCAATATATATCTAAGCTTCCGGAAGCGGTACAGGATCAAGTATCTGAGATTATGACTAAAGAAAATAAAGAGATGACAAAAGAAATCGCTAAAGGGCTTATTGATAAGTATAAAGAGGTGCAGAAAGATCCGCCCCTTAGGGCAAGCTTCCCATGGAATGCTTTAAGAGAAGTAATTAATCAAGGGCAGGAAAATGTAGAAAAGCAAGAGAGAAAGCATAGATCTGTAAGTAAAAAAGCAAAAGCTGAAAAGAAAAAATATCATGTATCAGATGAGCTTTTTCCAAAGAATGTAAAGTTATCCGAGCGGCAAAGATATATAGAACTTGCGCTTAAATACATAGTAAGTCAAAAGATAGATGTTTTTGATACATCAATAGAAAACGAAAGATAAATATAGACATTGCTCAAAAATGCATTTTTGAAAAAATTAACATAGCAAAAAATAGAGCTTTTTGTTATTTTTTACATAAGCAAAAAAAGGCAAAAAAATACATAAAACTTGTGATATAGTATTAGTGTCAGAAAGTATAAACAAGACTTAAAGACAGTTTAAGTCAGTGTGCCGAAAGCTAATGCTTTCGGTATTTTTGTATAAGCATTGATAATTCAATGTTTATACAGCTTTGCAAATTGCATAAGCTCTATTTAAGACAGTTAAATAGAGGGGGCGTGCAATTTGCGTATACAAGATATACCATATCTGCCCACCTGCGGTGGGCAGATATGGTATATCCGACCTATCGGTCGCTCGAAGACAGTTCGAGTTGCCAGCAGGGGCGCTGCCCCCTTTGGATTACCCCCAGCGCATTACCGGCCAAAGCAGCATAGCTCCTTAAGCCTGTAATGCTAAGGGAAAAGCCTTACGGCTTTTCAAGGAAAATTTTCACTTTGTGAAAATTAATCTCTTATCTATTGAAAAGGAGAAGAACAGTGTTTTGGTATATTTTGAAGAAATTAATTAAACCGGCTCTTGTGCTTTTAATTATAGGATTAATTTTGCATAGCAATAAAAAAAGAAAGCTTCACAGGATATCATCACAAGATATATATAAGTATCTATATCAATATGAAATAGGATTATCAAATGGAGATATATTAAAATTACAAGGTTCTTCAGATTATGATAAACATAACCGTGAATCTTTTCTAATGTACTATTGCAATATACAAGAGAATCCTTTAAATTATGTTATTAATCTCAACGGTGAAGATATTACTATTAATAAAAAGCAAATATCTTTTGAAAAAATATATAGATTGAGGTAAGTATGGCATCTAATCAAAAGTTTAATAAACATGCTGTATATAATCAGCTCAAGCATGTATCAAGAGAACTTAAATATCCTAAAAATATTGATATCGATAAAAACAGAAGTCACTTAAATTATTCTTTAGCTCCGGAAAGAAATATGACGGAGTTTTGAATATCTAAAAAAAAGGCTTGATGAAATATATATACACAGCGATAGACAAGATATTAACTATATGAGCGGATGGATTATAACTAAGCCTAAGGAATTACCGGATGAATACGAAGAAAAGTTTTTTAAA